>NZ_JBZVDZ010000010.1:0-217896 GCF_058408365.1 Paenibacillus sp. MDV22-iso6
GATCTTGCAAGCAAGATCGTTACTCACTCGTTGTTCAGTTTTCAAAGATCAAACTCGATTTGTGTTACTCTTTTTCGTCTCAACCATGTTTTCGGCGGCGACTTAAATAATGTATCACATTTCGTTTGTTTTCGTCAAGAACTTTTTTTAATTTCTTTTTTTGAAGCTTCCGTTCTTCACTAATTCCTATGCAGAATTTATCATTTGTTGACGATAAGCTCGTTTGAGGAACGAAATATAATGTATCATATTTCCTGAATAAGAGTCAACCTCTTTTTATAAATTATTAAACAAACAAAAAAGGAAGGTTTCCCCTCCCACTTTATAATCCATATAACGTCAGGCTTCACGAGTAACTACGCCTCAATCCAATAGCGGATTTCCCGCCCATCTCCTCCTATAAAGGATGGCCATCCTGCCGATTCTTTTACTATAGAACGAAACACCAGCTTACGAAGGATGAGCGGCAAATCCTCCCGTACAAATCTCAACTGTGGGTGATGGACAAGTTCATCCATACCCCACGGCTCCCTTCTACTTCCCAGCACACGCAGAAGCAATCCAGAGCAATCGCTCATTTTGGACATCACTGAGAATTCACAAGCAAGCAGCACAAGCTCAACTCTCTGTTCCAGAGTCTCTGAACTTACTGTAAGCTCCTGATAGAGCTTCCACAAAGCACGATCCAAACTCTGCACATGTGTCCAGACCGCATGATCTGGGTAGATCCCCTGTTCAATAAGTACAATTCTTGCCCAGTTCCCCAGAGCCTCAAGTACATTGTAATAGGCATCAACAACATGGCCCTCTTGAATGTAACGTTTGGCTTCCACATACATTCTCAAAAAACTGGCGAATTCATGTAGCAGCTTTTGCTCACGCAGTTCGGTTCCAAAAGCAGATAGTTCCTCTCGCAAATCACTCAAGGCGTTATCCGCTTCCCAGATGATCTCACCTTCAATTAGGCACTGCATGATGTTATTGTTATCCCCCGTGATTACACTGCTCTGCAGCTCATGACGGCTGACATAGATTATTTGATAACGAAGATCACCATATTTGTAGTGTCCAACCTTGGATATCAACTGGTCGGTATTATGAACAACAAGTACGAGCAATTCAAAATCCTGGATTAGGGAGCCGTGGAATCGCTCTCCCGGGTGGGAATAAGCGATAGCCCCAACTGCCCCTGTCTCTTCCGACTGTTCGGACAAAAAAGCAAGGTTCTTTAGTTCCACGATTCCCTCCATACAATTCATGGCAGATAAGCGCCAAGTCAGTTATAATGTAATTCTACATGTAGGCTGAAGTTTCCTTCTTATCCAGGTCCGATACTACTCATACGATAGGAGCATTTTTCATGATTTTTAAATCAGCAAAAATTAATGCTTTTCGCACTTGGGGACTACTGCTTACCATGCTAGGCATGGGCCTAATGGTACTGGGAACTGCCGGAATTGTGTTCTGGGGACACGCAGGCAAAGTATTTGCCGCTGTGGGACTCGTCATCGGCCTGATCGCCATGATGGCTAGTCTGGCCATTTATTTCTGGGCTGGTATGCTTTCCACAAGCGCAGTACAAGTGGACTGTCCGGAATGTGGCAAGTTAACCAAAATGCTCGGCAAGACGGATCGTTGTATGTTCTGTCACACCATCCTTACCCTGGACCCTAATCAGGCCAATACTACCAGTTCACAACTGAAAGCGCATTCCACACCTCCATCCCCTTCCGACACAGATCATGGCATGAGTTCCAACAGCTAGATGTTCTTTTCATCAAAGCCCAGAGACAGAAAAAAGGCCCGGTATCTTCACCGGACCTTTTTTTGAATTTCAGAAAAGACTTTATATAAGTTCAAAGAGAGCTATTTCATGTTTATTTCGAATACCCTGCCTGTTTTAGCGTCTCCCATGCTGATGCATCGGCGAAGCTTCGATTCCATGCAGCTACTCCACCCAATTTCAACGAAGCAACCAAATCAACACGTGCCTGAAGCGAAACGGCATCTTCTATCCAGATTTTCTTAGTGGCCCCATCCTCGGAATATTCCACATAATTCTGTCCGCTTTGTTTATCCAGAACAGGTTTGAGTTTCTTTTCCTTGATCAGGTCTGCGACGGTGCTCATGCCTACCGCTTTGGAGGACACTTTCACTTCTCCTTGATCATTGGTCTCTTCCGTCCAGATTCGAGTATATAGCGGCACAGCCATAATCAATTTGTTCGATGGTACTTCATCCTCTTCCAGGATCTTTCTCATAGAAGACTCGGTCCAAGGAAGCGAGGCAACCGAACCGGCCTTTGGACTCGCAGCCCAGTGCTCGTCATACGCCATAACGACAATATAATCGGCAAAAGAGCCTAACGAGCGACGATCCAGAAAAGCAGACCACATCTCACTGTTCGATTTCGGCGTCACATCAACCGAGAGCATCAAACCATGAATGCGCGCCATTGCTTTGATTTCGCGGACAAATTGAGTGATATTCGGTCCATCGTCTGTATAGACATTCTCAAAGTCAATGTTAATGCCGTCCAAATGATACGTCTGTGCATACTCTAGCATCTGCTCTATAATACGCGTACGTGTCTCATATGAGGCCACGGCTTCTTTCGTAACATCCGGATCAAAGCTGTTATCCATCAAGCCCCATACTTCCATGCCGGAATGATGAGCCCAGTTGACGTATGCTTTATCCCCTTTACTTTTTACGTTGCCTTGTCCATCTGTAATATGGAACCATGTGGGGCTTACCACATTAACTCCAGGCATCTTGCCAATCGAAGACACATCAGGCTGTCGGTTGTATACGGCTTCCCAAACCAGGTTGACCGGTTTATTCTGCCACTTTTTCTCCGCCGCAGTCAGGGTAAATTTAGGCTTGTCCAGTTCCTTTTTCTCCGTAAGAGTGACATACTTATTAGCCACATAACCGGCATAACCATTATCCAACTGAACAAAGCTCTGGTCATCACCTGACTGCCATACCCTTACTCGTGCGTCCTGCTCCATATCGGCGATGATGGGAGAAGATTCTCCCCCGCGTTTGTACAAAGGAACCGTTTTGTCTGCCTTGGAAGACAATGTATTAATCTCCGCATACTGAATCGTGTCACCTCCACGCATCAGCAGAACGGCACCCGTTGTAACATCTTCCTGTATAGCTATCCCATATACTTCTTTCAATGGTTTGAGCGGAATATAAGCTTCTCCCCCAACCACCTCCGGTTTAACCGTCATGGGATAATCTCGATGATTAAGTTCCGCTTTCGTACTGCCTTCCTTCATATGGAGTACTCGCTGCGGTGTTGCAATAATGATATCTCCTGTGTCTGCTTCATAACGTATTCCGGAATCGATCGCCTCTTGCAGCACCGATACGGGCAATTTAAGCTGATCTCCCGTTCCTGAAGCCTCGCCATCCATCAATTGTCCGTCTACAAAAATAGGTTGATTCATACCAATCCAGTCGGGGTCTTCGTGAATCTGATTAAGCCAAACATTCGTTATTAGCCAATAAGCACCGCCTGCAACAACACAGGCAGCCAAAAATCCAGGCCAGAACGAGCGGCGCTTCTGACGTGTATATCTGCTTTTTCTACTCAAACGTCTACCTCCGTTAATCATGCTGAATCATGAAATAGCTAAACTGCTGAAGACTATATACATTCTATCGTCCTAAAAACAAAAAACGTGAAGAATCCAAACTGAATTCTGCACGTTTATATTGTAATTCATCTCTCTTAATCCCTGCAACTTTTACAAACACCATATACTTCCAATCGGTGACCATGTACTTCAAATCCTGTACTTGACTCCGCCTGGAGCTCCACGCTTTTTAGCGAAGGATAACTAAAATCTTCAATCTTGCCGCATTTATCACAGATAACATGGTAATGATCCGTCACATTGGCATCGAAGCGACTTGAGTTATCCCCGTATGTCAACTCCCGGACCATGCCCGCTTCCAGAAACATCTTCAAATTGTTATATACAGTCGCCACGCTCATACTGGGAAACTGGGGTTCAAGCGCACGGTAAATTTCATCGGCTGTCGGATGCCCCATGGATTCCATCAGATAGTTCAATATGGCATGACGCTGGGGTGTAATACGGACACCGGTCGTTTTCAGATGCTCCAACGCATGTTGGACACGTGTTGCCATAAAACCCACCGCCTTACCTTTCATTACTCTGCAGAGACAGAATGTATGATCACATGTTCTCTTCATTCAGAGTTGATCCTCGGCTGGAACAACGACATTACATTTTCCTGCCGTGTAACCTTGCCAGTTTATATTTATTGTACGGCGATTGCAAGTTTATTGTCAACGCGCCAGTCAGGGAACTTCGGACGTTTCGCCTTGGGAATTCTGTCCGTCTTCGGTCATTTGTTCCAAGTTATCGTCTGTATCTTCCGAATCCAGTGAATTCGTTCCAACAGGAGGCACTGCAGGATTACGATCAATCGTGAGGTTGCTGTTCCCCTCAACTTTAACCGTATACTCTCCTTCACCAAGCTGGCCCTCAATCGTTTTATTCTTCACTTTAAACGGCAGATCCGTTTGCAGATCTCCATAACTGCTGGAACCACTGAGGCTATAATCCCCCCGCTCCGGAAGCAGAATGTTAATAGCTCCTACAGCGCTATAAATGTCCCAGTCACCGCCTACTTTGGCGGATACAATACTTATACTGCCATTGAGGGATTGAGCTTTAACTGCCAAACTTGCGCCGTCTACATTGATATTTCCGTTTCGTGTATCCGCTGTGATCTCTCCGACGGAGTCCGTGATGTTAATACTTCCGACTTGTGTAGTCAGATTCACATTTCCAGAAACCCCACGGGCCTTCATGTCCCCACGATTACTGTTCAAGTCCACATTTCCGATCGCATTTGCCACAACGACATCACCATTCAGCGTTTTACCGGAAATATCACCTACGGCATTCGTAATTCTTATCCGTCCATTTCCGGTCTCGGCCAAAATGGTACTAATGGCTTCCGGACGATTCAACAATATGGCTCCATTGGACGTCCGAATATCGAGATTGAAACGACGATCATCCGGGATCGTTATGGTGATATTCATCCGCGGCTGTGTTTTCTCGTTCTCTCCATACGTTTTGCCTGTAGTCTTGATATGAATCACTTTTGTCCCGTCTGCCTCAACAAAAGAAGCGTCCGCCACTGCTTTGGCTTGTACTTCAGTTGTCTGATCCACCCAAACTACCGTGCGCACTTCAATCTCTTCCGTATCCCCCCGCTGTATCGAGATATCCCCGTTCACTCCCTCAACAACAAGGTCCGATGTATCCATACCTACAGGCACCCGAATCGTGCCCTTATCTTCCATATATCCTGCTGCCTGACTATAGTCCATGGATGCCGCTCCGAGATTAAGACTCACCCTGTTCCACAAATGCATATAATGATCCTGCTCAGAAACGATAAATACAGAAGCCGTCAGGACAAGGGACGTCAGGATACCCTTCGCATCGGGTCTGAAGCGCATTTTAATTTTCTCACCTTGGTTGTCTGAACCTGCATTCCCTCTTCGACGTGTCACTAAGAACAACAGTATGTATTCTACACCTAACACAACGAGCAAGAGGGGCCACCAATCGACCATCTCATATACATAGTCCGTTCCCCACCGTTTATCCAAAATCAACAGCACACCGACAGCTACGAGTAAGGCGGCAGCCGTATAGCGGCCGACCCGGACTTTACGGTTCATGGCTATCCCTCCTTGAATAGTTCACACTAGATTTTCTTCTTGCGAAGCATGACCCAGATTTCCCGTCCGAAAAGGATTAGTCCTCCTGCGATCATCAGAACAGCAAAAGTGTATCCGCCATACACAGCGATTAACTCTTTAAACCAACGTGGTTTACGAAAGAACAATACCAGCAGCGATCCCCCTACAATCAGGAGCAATCCAAACGAAATGCCTCTTTCCCACACCATCATGGCTTCCCCTGCAGAACGTTCATTAGGAATGGGCTTGTCCGAGCTATTGTGGGTAACCGCTCTTCTCCTGCGCATCATCACCCAGTCCGCAGATTGCAATACGTCGAATACATTGTAAAAGTAAATCACCGGAATAAACAACGCCAACAGGATAAGCAATGGTACATTGATCTGTATTCCAATGGTTGAGAAGTACAAGAGTGCTGACAGGTCCAGTAGTACAAGCATCATGAAAGTCAGACCTCTCATGTATAATCGGAGATAAATATGGCCCAGACCCGGAATAACCGCACTTAGTAACCCGGCAATAAACTTGTGAGTTCGATTTCGGACAGGTTTTCCGCGCGTTCCGCTGGAAGTGTTGTTCGACTGACGTTTCCGTTTCATAAACGACTCCTTTCTTCCGGGCTGATGTTCCCGCTCTTCATGCATTTGGTTAGATAGTACCCTAAAGAGCCGGGAGAGTAACTGGAAGAAATATGGTTATGAGCAAAAACCCTCCGGCACTAAAGGCCTCAGAGGGTTTAATTCAATTATTCGACTGACACTTTCGTTACATGTTCCCACTGTCTTAACTTGGATACGAGATGCACTGCACTCAATTCATGTGGCATGTAGACATGCAGCACAATTTCAATTTTGCGTTCAACCGATATCATTTCAGCATAAGCCAAATCCTGTTCATTCACCGTTATTTTACGGATTTTGATCTTCTCCTGCTCCATAAAAGAAGATACCTGTTCCAGAAAACCGGGCTCAGACAAAGTATGAAGTGTAACGACATGCAGTTTGTTTCCTCGTATATACCTAAGCTCCAACTTGTTGAATACCCAGAGATTAAGTAATACCAAGACGGTTGACACGATGGAGGCAAAAAAGAATCCTGCGCCTGTTGCTAGTCCGATGGCTGCCACAACCCAAATGGAAGCCGCCGTTGTCAGTCCGGTAATCGATTTGCCGGTAAAAAGAATCGTGCCCGCTCCGAGAAACCCAACGCCTGTAATAACGGCTGTAGCCAGACGGGCCGGATCAATTCTTACGTTTAATTCATTTGCAAAATCTTTAAAACCATAAATAGACAACATCATGATTAGTGCAGATCCAAGACATACCAAAATATGGGTACGCAGACCGGCAGCATGATTGGAACGCTCCCGCTCCAGGCCTACAAGCCCTCCAAGCAGCATAGCCAGTAATAATCGCAATAAAATGTGCCACTCATCTATTAACCAGGGATTGCCCAAAGCCGGTATTCCTCCTCCAGTTGTTCACATCATTAATCTTTATTCTTATGAAATGTCGTTAATTCCACTCCAGGTGCAATCTGTACAACCTCCACGGGCTTAAAACCGAATTTGGTATACAATTTCACGGCTGGCTGGTTCAACGTTCCTGTGGAAACGATATAACGCGGAAGATCCGGATACTGTTCAAACACATACGTCATCAAAGCAGCAGCAATCCCCTTACGAAAATGATCAGGGTGCACCATCATGCGTGTGATCGTCAACGTATTGATCTCTTCCTCATCCACTGCAATCGCACCAAGCAATTCCCCATCCGTGTCCAGATAGCCATAAAAAGTCTCTCCACAGTTCTGAAGTGTCTCCATCGTATCCATCAAAGGCGGAATTTCCTGGAACCCGATGATCTCGGCTTCGAGCCGATAAGCTACATGCTGCAGTCGCCAGAGCTGCCCTACGGTCTCCAGATCATTCAATGACAAAGATTGAATCTTCATAACCTACCTCATCTCCTTCGTACGTCCACTGAATCCAGGACAATAAAATCAAACTTATGCCCTAACAAAAAGAGGCTGTCACAGGGACGAGCCTCTTTCTGTCCGGCCTCACCGGATGGATCAGCGGTTCAGTACATCTGTAAGCAGTTGATTGGCTAGTCCCGGATTGGCTTTGCCTTTGCTTTCTTTCATGACTTGACCAACGAGGAAGCCAATGGCCTTCTGCTTACCAGCCTTGTAATCTTCCACGGATTGCGGGTTGTTCGCAACAACCTGCTCCACAATCGCGAGAATGGCACCTGAGTCACTAATCTGGACCAGACCTTTTTCTTCAACAATTTGCTGTGGAAGCTTGCCGCTCTCGAGCATTTCCTTAAATACCGTTTTGGCGATTTTACTGTTAATTGTACCTTTTTCAAGCAATCCAATCATCTCACCCAGACCTTGGCCAGTCAGTGGCACCTGAGTCAATTCAAGGTTGCTGGTATTCAAATAACCAAGCAAATCACCCATAATCCAGTTGGATACGGCTTTGGCATCCTTGGTGTATTTCAGACTATCTTCAAAAAGATCAGCGACCGCTTTGGAAGAGGTAATAACCTCCGCATCATAATTAGGCAGTCCATAATCAGCGGTATAACGGGCTTTACGCTCGTCCGGAAGCTCCGGTATGGAAGCTCTGATCCGTTCTTTCCAGGCTGCATCGATATGCAGCTTCACCAAGTCCGGGTCTGGGAAATAACGATAGTCATGCGCTTGCTCTTTACCACGCATCGACAGTGTTTTCCCTTGAGCCTCATCCCAGCGACGAGTTTCCTGAACCACTTCGCCGCCGTCGTCCAAAATTTCCGCTTGGCGAAATTGTTCATACTCCAGACCACGCTGAACGCCACGGAAGGAGTTCATGTTTTTCAGTTCGGCTCTCGTTCCCAGCTTCTCTTGTCCATGCGGACGCAAACTAATGTTGGCATCACAACGCAGTGAGCCTTCTTCCATCTTCACGTCGGATACATCACAGTACTGCATGATGGCACGCAATTTCTCCAGATATGCACGAGCTTCCTCCGGAGAAGAAATCTCCGGCTCAGAGACAATCTCCACGAGCGGCGTACCAACACGGTTGAAATCGACCAATGAAGCATAGCCGCCGTCCACGTGGGTAAGCTTCCCTGCATCTTCTTCCAGATGAAGACGCGTAATGCCGATTCGCTTCGTTTCACCGTTGACTTCAATATCGATCCAGCCATTCTCACCGATCGGTTGATCGAATTGTGAGATCTGATATGCTTTCGGAGAATCGGGATAGAAGTAGTTTTTGCGGTCAAACTTGCTGACATCAGCAACAGTGCAGTTAAGGGCCATGGCTGCTTTCATCGCGTAATCTACAGCCTGGCGATTCAATACAGGCAATACGCCTGGGTGTCCGAGACAGACCGGACAAGTATGTGTATTTGGCGGAGCTCCAAAGGCAGTGGAGCAGCCGCAAAAGATTTTGGAGTTTGTATGCAACTCGACATGGACTTCAAGTCCAACGACCGTTTCATATTTAGATGCGGACATTTCTATATTCCTCCGTTCCGGGCAGTCTACAGCTGCGGACGCTGCTTGTGGAATTCCGTATTTTGTTCAAACGCATGCGCTACGCGCAGTACGGTCGTTTCATCAAAAGCTTTACCGATAATCTGCATGCCAACAGGCAGTCCATCCGAGAATCCGCAAGGGATGCTGACTGCAGGTACACCAGCCAGGCTGACAGGGATAGTCAGAATGTCGTTGAGATACATCGTAAGTGGGTCATCGACTTGGGAACCAAGTTTGAATGCCGTTGTTGGCGCAGTTGGTCCAATGATGACATCATATTTGGCAAATACGTCGTCGAAATCCTGTTTGATCAACGTACGCACTTTCTGAGCTTTCAAATAATACGCATCGTAGTAACCCGAGCTGAGTGCATAGGTTCCAAGCATGATGCGTCGTTTCACTTCAGGACCAAAACCTTGACTACGGGACTGGTGGTACAAATCCAGCAAGTTTTCCGGATTGTCTGCACGAACACCATAACGCACGCCGTCGAAACGAGCCAGGTTCGAAGAAGCCTCTGAGGAAGCGAGCAGATAATACGTAGCCACCGCATATTCGGTATGCGGAAGCGATACTTCTTCCCATGTTGCACCGAGTCCTTCGAGGACTTTCAGGGCAGACAGGACGGTTTCTTTAACTTGAGGATCAACGCCTTCACCAATGTATTCCTTCGGAACAGCAATACGAAGTCCTTTGACATCCCCTGTCAGTCCGCTCAGGTAATCCGGGATATCCACTTTCGCGGATGTCGAATCTTTGGCGTCATAACCAGCAATGGCTTGCAACACATAGGCAGAATCCTCGACATTTTTCGTCAAAGGACCAATTTGATCCAGGGAAGATGCGAATGCAACCAGACCAAAGCGGGAAACGAGTCCGTAGGTCGGTTTCAAACCAACAACGCCGCAATAGGATGCAGGCTGTCTGATGGAGCCCCCTGTATCTGATCCCAATGTGAAATAAGCTTCTCCTGCCGCAACAGCCGCAGCAGATCCACCACTGGAGCCGCCTGGAACACGATCGAGTGCCCAAGGGTTACGTACAGGGTAGAAACTTGAATTTTCATTGGAGCCGCCCATGGCGAATTCGTCCATGTTCAACTTCCCGATCGTCACGGTATCCGCTGCTTTCAGCTTCTCGACAACGGTTGCATCATACACCGGGTCGAAATTGCGCAGAAACTGGCTGCCACATGTTGTGCGCAGTCCGTTCGTAACGATGTTGTCCTTAATGCCGACTGGCAGACCGAAAAGCAAACCTTTCTCCTCACCGCTGACGAGACGATCATCCAGTTGACGTGCACGTGCACGTGCTTGTTCTTCATCCAGCGCCAGATAAGCCTTAACCTTTTCATCCCGTTCACCAATGTTCTGATATGCCTGATTCACCAGATCGCTGACCGACAGCTCCTTGGCGTGCAGCTTGTTATGTATCTCCGGCAACGATTGTTCAAATAAACTCACGTAATTCGTCCTCCTTCCGGTTATCCGTTATTCCATTACAGCAGGCACTTTGAATTGCCCGTCTTCTTCATCTGGTGCATTGCGCATGACCTGTTCAATCGACAGACTTTCTTTCGTCTCATCTTCACGCATCACATTGCTGACGTGCAGCACGTGAGTGGTAGGCTCAATGTTCTCTGTATCCAGTTCATTCAGCTTCTCAGCATATTTTAAAATCGCGTTCAGCTGCCCTGTCAGGGTCTGCTCTTCTTCAGCAGTCAAATTAAGCCGGGCCAGCTTGGCCACATGCTGAACGTCATTATTCGAAATACTCATTTCCGGATGCCTCCTTCATTCGTTCTAATTCCTGAAACCGCCGAAAACGAATCGTCCGTTTAACGGGCTAAAGTCCCAAGATAACTTTTTTCATTATAGGTGAGATAGTTCGACAATTCAATGCAAATGACCCGAGTTACCGAATATGCAAAATAACACCACATCAGGGGAGTCTTCCTTTAATGCGAATTTCAAAACCTATTAACTGAATTTTTACGCGTTAACCAGGATAATGAGGAGCTTCAACGTTCATATGTTCCAGTCTAATCAAAAAAGAGCCGGCATCAGCCGACTCTTAAAATTCTAAATCCATGCACGCAGGTTAACCTGCTTTATAAAATCCGCCTGGGACATAACATCGTTCGCGGTTTCCTCTTCCTCTTCCACAGCTTGAAAATCTCCGTTCATCAGATGATGAAACAGTTTCTCATTGTGTGTCGCAAGGGCGTAATCTATCAACGCTTCTCGCTCGACCCGCTCAGCTTCCTGCTTCAGCAGAACCTCTTCTAGATCGACGTCGCCGGATGGAACAAAAAAGTTCCGATTCACCTGCGGCACTCGAAGCACGTAATCGAACGCATTGTCCGGATTCCGGTCATAAGCGATGATGAAACCATATTCCCCCACAGGAAGATTCTGCTCAAACGCATCCGCGACGATGACAACCTTCTCTCCTAATCGCAGCATCGTCTAACCTCCTGGTAGTCTATCTTTTTATTATTTGTATAGTCTACTAGAAAAGAATAGCGCTGTCTACGATTACTAGAATTAAACAAAACATTTGTGCAAAATCTTTTTTCCAACCCGTGAACTCTATGGTTTGTCCGACGTTTGCTTAGGGGGTCTGCGATCTGCTCGCACCACAATGAACCAATATATGATCAAAGGTGTTGGGAATCCGGTAATGCCCCACAATCCCCATAACCAGGGGAAACGGCCACGTCTGCGTGCATCCTGAAAGATCCATGTTCCCTGTATTAGCAAAAGAACGGCAATCAGAATAAGCCATATGAGAGGAATCTCATTTAAAGAATAATGCAGATCATTCATGACGAGTCTCCTTCCGGCGTCTCCCTGACCAGATTACTCCCACGGCAATCGCTGCGCACAAGCTAATCGCCTGGATACCCAAATATAGAGCTGGAGCCGAATGGAACAATAAGGCACCAAAAGCGATAATGAACAATCCCACAATCCAGAACAAAATCATTTCGATCCGATTGGCTCGTCGTCTCATTTGTTTTCGTTCCTTGACTTGGGCTTCAATGGAGGCTAATGAAGGAATGTTTACAGGCTCATATGCATCATCGAGCACTCTCATCTGTTGTTGCATCCGCTTCAGAATCTCTTGTTCATCCTGTTCCTCAGATCTGCTCATGCTCAACCCAGCTCCTTTCTCAATTGACGAAGGCCATAGGCAGTTCGAGACTTCGCCGTTCCGGATGGAATACCCAGCATTTCACCGATTTCATCATAGCCATAACCATAATAATGCTTCAGCAGGACGGCAATACGATGTTCTGGGGTTAACCTTGTCATAGCATCCATAACATCTGTCCATTCTTCATTCCGGCTCTCAAATTGCCACCGCAATTTCCGTACAGCCTGATTACGAATGGCTTCCAGCCAAATCTGTTCTCTTCGTCTGTGCCTGGACTTGTCGATATATATACGGGTGGCAATCGTAATCATCCATGACGAAAAGGCAGACGAGCCATCGTATCTATAAATATTTTCCATACATCGAATCATCGTATCCTGCACCGTCTCCTCAGCAACGTTGGGGTCCATCGTTACTTTGACAAGATACTTATACACAAAGGCGTAGTGACGCTGCAGTAGTTCTGCCAGTGCACTGTCATCCCCCTGTATCGCTCTCTGTACCTCTTCCAGTTCGGCTGCCTCCATCTGCATCATCACCTGCTCTCCGCTCAGTCTTATGTTATTACGACAGGCTCTGCAGAAACGTTCAATTCAATCCAAAAAAAATCTGAAGCCGACAATTTCCCGGGCAATCAGACTTCATTTCGGTAATCTTGCAGTTTGTCGAACCACGGTTGGTTGCGGGCTCCACTGCTTAATAAACGACTCCTCCATATATTTTGCTGTTGATCCTTGATTGGATTCATCTCATTATTCATGTAGTTATGTAGTTGAGGACGCTGGGTAACTGCTTCTATTCTGCCACTTTCCATTGCTAGACGGTTTTCTTCGATGATCAGGTTCTCGGCACGTTGTCCAAACTGAATCACTCGCTTTTTCTCCACTTCTAATTCCTCGCTCTCATTAGACGATCTTCTGTAGATACTTGTCAACGATCTGTATGTAGGGTTAAACGGATGTAACTTTGATAAAAAAGTGGCTGAAAACAAAAAAAGAACGCAAACCGGGTATAGACCACAGTCTGCGTGCTTCGCAAGTTAGGGTGTTTCTTTGTATTGCTTCAGTTAGATGGTGCTTTAACGCTTGTAACAACTAATTGCTATTCTAATGAAAAAGTTGTCACTTGTCCAGACTTTCTTCACATAAATTGTCGGATCATCTTGCAGACACGTAAGGATTGTTCTTCTTCTCATATCCGATTGTCGTTTTGGGACCATGACCTGGATACACTTTGACCTCATCCGCGAAGGTGTATAACTTGTTCTGGATGGAATCAATCAGATCCCGTTCACGACCTCCGGTCAGATCCGTTCTGCCTACACCCATACGGAACAGAACATCACCAGCAAACAGATCGTCACCACACAGCAGACTTACACTGCCTGGGGAGTGTCCCGGTGTATGGTACACTTTGAACGTATGACCAATAAAGTTCAGAGTCTGCCCTTCGTCCAAGGCATATTCAGCTGGATCTGTCGAAAGCGGCGGGGTAGCCTGCGGCCAGTTCAAAGAACCATTCAATTTCGGCGTCGTAAGCCAATCACTCTCCAAGTCATGCAAATAAACGGGACAGCCTTTCAATTTGCGAATTTCATCCACGCCGCCCATATGATCAAAATGCGCGTGAGTAAGCAGGATCGCTTCGATCTCCAGGTCCTGAATAGCTTTGAGTAATGAGCCCGGATTCATTCCAGGGTCAATGATTACGGCTTTACCTGGATCATCACCCTGCAACAGATACGCATTGGTCTGGAGCGGTCCCAAAGAAAATGTACGAATGTTAAGCATATCGGCTCAGTAACCCGAAATCAGTTCACGCAACTCACGAATAATAGCTGCATTTGACTCCGTTCCTTCCCCATAACGTTTACCAATCTCTTGACGTGCTACAGCCAAATTATCCTGATAATCTGCTGCTTCACGGTCCGGGTTGAGACGTTTGAATTCAACCATAACTTCCTGCACATGTTGCGGACGAGGTCCCCATTGACCCAGTACATGTCCGCCCGTATCTGCAAAAATAACGACAGGAACAGAGCGTCCGCCCATCGTAAGGAACTCATCCATCACTTCAGGGTGATTTTCCAAAATAAGAACTTCTGTCGGAATGCCGGAGATTTCCAGCGCCTGGAACACGACCGGAACATTGCGTACCACGTCTCCACACCAGTCAGCAGCCAAAATTAACACACGCAAATCATCGCGGTGATTCAGGCTTTCGAAAAATTCACGATCATCCTCACTTGGCCATACAAAGCTGTCATAGTTTGCCTGAAACTCACTTTGGTTCTTCGTCATGCTTTCAATGAAATCTTTCGGTGGCAGACCTTTACCGAATTTGTGAGACAAGTTTGGTTTTCCCATAACTAGACACTTCCCTTCTTTTTACGAGCATTCATCCATTTAATAAGTACATAAACAATCATAAGTGCGAGAGCAACGAGCAGAATCGGCATAATATAAGGTGCCGCTTTCTCGTTGATATGTTGCCATTGATCTCCAAGTATCATCCCTAAATATATAAACAATGCAGACCACGGTATAACAGCGAGGGTTGTCAGCAAAATAAATCGACCCGTATGCATTTTGGATATACCGGCAGGAATCGATATGGCATGTCTTACGACCGGAACAAAACGCGCCGTGAAAATGACCCCTGTCCCATACTTGCGGAACCACTCTTCGGAATGGTCGATGTGCTTTTTCTGGATCAGTATGTATTTTCCGTAGCGTTCAAGTACAGGTCTTCCGCCATAACGGCCAATCCAGTAAATAAATAGCTGGGCTATGACACCGCCCACGGTACCAAAAATCAATGCACCGAAAAAATTAATATGGCCTTGTGAAACGAGAAAACCTCCATATGCCAGTACAATTTCACTCGGAATAACTTCAAGCATTAGTCCAAGCATAATTCCAAAGTATCCAAGACTCTGAATCCAATCGAATAATTGATTGACAATGTTATGAATAACGTCCATCTCGACCCTCTTTCTTCATCCTGATTGGCAGTGCCCTTCCGCACCATGGATGTTCGTCCCTATTTTATCACAGGCCTGTAGCTGTTGCTACTTCACCCGTCTGGGATAGTGTCCCGCAGGCAGGCGTTTGCATATGGTATCGGGAGAGGAGCGTGAGAAGATGTCATTCAAATCAGCACCCGGTACTCCCCCGGTCAAACATAACACCCCAGGCCAGAAACTGCCTTCTGCCCGCGGTATCCGAAGAGCATGCAGCAAAGAGCTGTATCGAACAGCCAAAAAGCTAAAGGTATATATCTCCCCAGAGCTGATGAAGCAGGCGGAAGAATTGTATTATGGGAAGGTCATCGCCAATCTGCTCTGGATCGGAGAAAATCGGGATAATCGCAAAAAATTATGCGAATGGTGGAACGCGGATGTCAGCTTAGAGATTGCGACTCTATGGGGTGTAGAGGTAGAACCGCTGCAAGCTGCCTTTAAGAATGCGTTTGGCGGATATCGCTTGTAGGTTGGGAGCAATGAACAGGTAGACGAACAGCTTATGGTGCAGCATTTTGTTCGATTTTGAATAACCCGAACTGAGGCGTAAGCCAATACTTTCGTTGGATCCATGCGAGATCGTTCATGCCGTTACAAGTTGAATCATTGTTTTCATGGATCTCGTTCTCTTTTAGCGTTGGATGAGGTCAGATATTCAGGGAATCTTTCTGGTCACCTCTGAAGCAATTGGATCAAAAGCAAGGAGGCGCAGATTATCCCCGTAACGTAATGCGTCTTCTCCAAGCTCAAAACGCCGATCATTTCTATCCTTCTCTGATGCTACTTTTTCTGCCAGTTGTCTGTAACGTTCATATATCCTTACTCCAGCAGCAGCGGTCTGCCTTCCTCGTTCAGCATACCCTGACGCCAGTTCCCTCCGTGATGCCTGTTCCATCCAATACAGGGCTTGGGACTGGCTGGACGCGTCAAAACGATTCTGGGCCAGGCCTTGTTCAAAATAGTTCCCGGCCGACTCTCCTCTACCCGATTGAGCGGCTAACCGCCCCAGCTCTCCGTAGAGTTGGGGTGAAACAGGGGAAAAGGACAAGCTCTGCACCAATATGGAGTCAGCCTTTTTCGCTGGAAGCGTACGGGACAGGGAGATGGCGATATCCGGTCTGTAGGGGTTGAACTTGTACGCCGCAGTAAGCAGCACCTTTTGTTCAGCACTTCCTGTATTTTTTGACATGGCTAAACGATATTGTTGTTCTGCCGCCACTTGTTGTCCAGCAAGCCAGACTGTGCCGCCAAGCCAAAACATGACGAACAGTCCGGTTAATATCCCTTGAGGCCACGGGCTTAACGGACGGAGAAAACGAGACCGTTTTTTGTCAGCCACGGATTCCTGAAGAGTTGACGACGAGAGGGCCCAGCCCCCAAGCCAAATGAACAGCATCCAATTGAAGGTGAAGCTCCAGTCAAAGTCCATAGCGCCATGGAGGACAAAAACAATAACCGAAGGCAGCAGCTGCGGTGCATGCCTCCACATCGTTCGCAGGGTGGAAAAGAACCATCCGGCGATGAGCAGCAACCCGATCACGCCTGTGTCGAGGGCCAGATCGAGGAAGCCGTTGTGGACCTCGCCTCCGACATAAGGCGAGGATTGGATGGCGCGAAACATGTTGCGCCATGTCTCTCCCCCGTGGCCCAGCCATGCGGCCTCGGTCCAGAGCTTCAGGGCGTCCCGCCACATCTGAAGGCGGGACAGCCCTGTGCCGACACCAGCCGCCATGCGGTCGGCTGTGGAGGCCACGGCCACAGTGGTGGCGGCGATTCCCGCCAGCACTGTGGCCGTGAGGGCAGCGGCGCGCGCACGAGCGCCGCTATGCCACAAACGGCACAGCAGCAGCGTGCCGAGCAGCGCAGCTGCCCATGCTCCGGCCAGTGCCAGCAGGCCGGGCACGGGTGCAGGCGCCAGCTGGGCCGCAGCCAGCTGGCGGTAGAGCCAGGCCGCGCACGCCAAGGGCGCGGCTGTGGCCAGCAGCAGCGGCAGGCGGGCACCGCGCCGCTGCAAAGCGAAGGCGGCGACCGCGGCGCAGCCGGTCGCCAGCCAAGCGCCGCGCGACTCGCTCAGCAGGAGCGCAGCATGCGCAGGCATGAGCGGCAGTGCTGCCGCGATGAGCCGCCCGGCCGACAACGGCCGGGCTATGGCTCGCGCGGCGGCAGCCAGCCGCTCCAATGCGTACATGCCAACAATGGCACCGTACGCATTAGGGTACTGCAGCAATCCGCCGAGCCGGGCTCCAGCGGAGCTGATCTCGGGGTCAGCGGTTCGCATGACCCCATAAGGCATCGGCAGCACACCGCACGCGGCTAGCACTCCGCTTAGAACAAACAGGCCGCCTGCCAATTGCCAGCCACAGGCAAACCAACGCGTTCCGTTCGCGCGTGATGCCAGTATGACGGTTAGCAACGCAAATATCGCCAGAAGGCTCCAGCGCAGCATCTCATCCAAACTTCCCTGTACGCTGACAGAGCCCATCCATACATGCAGGCCAAACCAGACTGCTATTGCCAGGGGCCAAAGCATCCAGCGGAAGTGAGCATACTGCATAATCGCCTCATATAGTCGTTTGAGGTAATCCAACCACTGAGCAATCCCTAACTGCCCTCTCGTCTTCGGTGCATTGAAGCACATAATGAACAAAACAAACCAAATAAGTACACTTCCTGATGCCATCAGTACCAGAGGATATACGTCCGTAGCATAAAACAATCCCCTACATAGACATCCTGTCAACAGTAAAACCACTGCAAGTAAACCAAGAACTGCCGTTAATGCCGATTCTGAACCCCACTTGGCTTTCTCATCTGATTCCCCTCCCTTCATACGTCCCTCTCCTTTCTCCAGTCTCCGTATTCTTCTTAATTAATTTCAAACAAAAAAAGACAGAAGCCCCATTAGGGTCTTCTGCCTGATTACATGCCTTTGGCACATTATATATATTTTCACGGGACCCTCTTATCAGTATGTCCCGTCATCGGCGATGGCAGACGAACTGCATCGTCTCAAAGGAACAAGCAACTCAATCATGTATCATCCTTCTTGCCATCTGCCATCAAACATTATGCATCACTCTTCATTGTTCCATAGACATTCACATTCAACAGTGATCACAGTGACTGGCATCTTTGATGGATTCCCCATTTGAATTCTCCTGGCTCGCATCTGCCCCATGGTTCGGCGCAGCTTCTTTCAGCTTGCCGCCACCTGGGAGCAAGTCCGCACAAGCCCGCTCCAAATAAGGATCTGCGTGAATGAAATCACGGAATGCGGTATATTCGTTCCACATGTCAGCAGTCTGTCCAGCCTGCCCTCGTACGGCACGGATTAAAATATTTTTCGGCGTATGCTCCATGTCGATAAATTCAAGCAGCTGCGTTTTGTATCCCATCAGATCGAGCAGCTTGGCCCGAATGGCATCGGTTGCCAAAGCGGAGAAACGTTCCTTCAGAATACCGTGTGACAACAACGGGTTCATCACGTTGGAATCAATCTGGTCAAATAGCTCGTGCTGACAGCACGGTACAGACAGAATGACCGAAGCGCCCCAACGAACGGCTTTCTCCAAAGCAGCATCGGTTGCTGTATCACAGGCATGCAGCGTTACAACCATATCCACTTCATTCAACTCGTCATAGTCAGCGATGTCTCCAACGAGGAACTTCAGGTCACCGTAATGCAATTTGTTTGCCAGATCGTTGCAGTGTTCAATAACATCGGCTTTTAAGTCGAGGCCAATAATTTTAAGCGATCTGCGCTGCTGTACGGACAAATAGTGATATAAAGCAAAGGTGAGATAAGACTTCCCGCAACCAAAATCAACAATGGTAAGTGGACGGCCCTCCGGCAGATGCGGGATGACGTCCTGAACCATTTCGAGGAAACGGTTGATCTGTCTGAACTTGTCGTACTTGCGAGCCAAAACGCGGCCTTCCTCGCTCATAATCCCCAGCTCGACCAGGAACGAAACGGGAACTCCATCTTCCAGCACATATTGCTTTTTGCGATTATGCGAGAGGTCCACCGCAGTCTTGGAAGGCGACTTGGTCAAGATGGACACTTTATATTTTTTGCTGATCAAAATTTGATAGTCTGCGTCTGTAGTACAGAGCAGTCCTTGACGAAACGTCTCTTCGCATAGCAAAGTCATGCGCTCTGCCGCTTCATCCGGAGTCAAATTCTCGTGCAGCACTTTGTTGGTATAATGAAATGCGAATTGATAATGAAGCTGATTCTTGAGCGTTACCGGCTTGACTTGCACTTTCGTATACGAGACATTGTCCCGTCTGCGCAGCTGGCTCCAGGTCGCTGTAATCAGCGAATTCTGTTCAAAGATGTCTTGTATAAGCTTTCGCAATGAATCCACGGGGGTACATCTCACTTTCGGTTTGGTTTGGTCAACCGTTACCATAACACAATTCCGTTCCCTCTCCAAGTTAACGGGCCTATTCATCGGTTTAACGGTTCAGCTCGGCAAGCCCCTCTTCCACTTCCTCACGAGGCAAACCACCTTGTTGCAATTGCTCATCTCCCAGTTGTCTTAACCTTTCATAGAAAGCCTGTACCTCACCCCGATACTGAATGGGATGGCTGTCATCTACCTGCAGCAGTCTGTACCAGCTATTCTCAGCCTGATCATAACGCCCCTGCTGTTCACGATACAGGGCAAGCTGCTTTTCCGTTCGTGCCGGAAGTTCGTATTGTTTCGTCTGCTCCAATATTCCCTCCACACGATCTGGTGCATCCAGCAGCTTCGGATTAGCCCCATTATTCAGTGCGTACAGGTAAAAATGAAGTGATCTCATCAGACGAATAAGTGCTTCATTCTCCGACTCCATTTTTTCCTGGTCATCTATGCCCTCTACTTTGGCCTTTTCATTATAAATGTACGCCTCTTCTTCGATCAGCCTGGCGGCTTGTTGCAGATTGTCCACTTCAATGACGCCGCGAAAACGGAACATTTCAATGACATCCTCGGCCGGCAGTGAGTTCAGCAGAGATAAATTCAGTCCAAACTGCCTACGCAGCAGCTCGTCCAGCTCGGATAGAGCCTCCGTGTGTTTTCGCTGTTGTTTAAGTGTAAATACTTTGCCGATCGCTTCTGTCATTTCCTCCATCATGCGGAGCAGATAATCTTTCCTGAACATGCTATGTGCCCCCTCATCATTCGATCGTGTACATTCCAGTTTCACTTGCATGATCCATTCTCATCATTTTAATTCATGCCATGACAAAAAGCCAAAACATGGTCTATGGCTCGTCCTATGCTCTGGCCCTGAACAAATAAAACCCCTGCCGTTCTTGAGCGAACGTTGCAGGGGTTTAGCAAAATACCGACGCTCCGCCAAGGAGGCGAAATCATCCGATACTCTATTCATGTTCCATTATTATTTCGATAATCCCGTCAAAAATTGTTTAATGACCTGAATTAATTCTTCCGGAGCTTCATACATGCTCATATGTCCTGCTCCAGCAATCACGGCTTGTGTAATATGTGGTTTGTCACTTGTGAATGTACGTTCCGGCGGAATGACGGCATCCTTCTCTCCGGCAACCAGCAGGACAGGAAGCGGTGTAGCGGACAATACATCACGACGGTCCGGTCGTTCCCGCATAGCCAGTGCAGCTCCAGTTGCCCCTTGTGGTGCAGTCTGGTATCCAATTTCCTTCACACGAGTCACTTGCGTCGATAGCGATTCCACATGTTCTTGTGCAAACAAACCAGGAACCAGCCCATCTACAAAGTGAACAATGCCTTCCGTCTGAATGGTGGATACTGCACGAAGGCGTTTTTCTTTGCCTTCTTCACTATCCGGATAGGCTGTGGAATGAATCAAGCCGAAGGCATTCAATCGTTCTGGGTGGCGCTGTGCGATAGAAAGTGCGATATATCCGCCCATGGAGTGACCGAGTAGGAAAGCCTTGTCCACCTTTAGCTCGTCCATTAATTGCAATACGTCATTGCCCATCTGATCAATGGTATAACTACCTACAGGTGCGTCCGTTTTGCCGTGTCCACGCAGATCGGGTACGATGCAACGATAGCTGCGTGCAAGCTCAGGCACCACTTCATCCCAGTAGGATGAACTGCCGCAGTATCCGTGGAGCAAAATGAGTGCTTCTCCCTTACCCTGTTCGGCATAACAAATCGTCGTTCCGTCACACATCACTTTTTCCATATAAATCCCTCTCTCTGCGCGAATTAAATTAATTCAAGTTGTATATTATTAAGCCTGCATATCATTAATGAAACGTTTATCTGTATTTCACTGCTTCGGCGACCGCCTCTGCAATCGATCTGGACATGCCCATAACGAAATGAAGCGAGGTCATCTGTAGAATGGAATAAGGTCTCGGTCCATTAGCATTCACTACAGCAGCCACGCTATAATGACCAACTGGCGGCAGCTTGCCTCCAACCGATTTTGCCGGAATCAGTGGGTGTTCTGCGAGATAGTATGTACCTGTTGCCTGTTTTGGACCCAGACAAGCATCAATGGCGATGATGGCATGATGTGACGGGACAAGCGCCAGCCTCTTCTCCAGTGTATCCGCATCACAAGGAGAAGCTAGAGTTCCTACAACGTGATTCACTCCATACTCCTGCAGTAGACTGCCTGTCAGTGGGCCCAGAGCATCTCCGGTGGAACGGTCCGTCCCGATACAGACAAAGGTGATTTCATCCGGTGAATGAAGCTTATAGATGTGCTTGAAAAATAATACCAAGTCTTCTCCCTGCACATTGCGGCGGGCTTCCCTACTTTGATGACGAACCAATTCCCGCTTATATACGGCCAATCTCTTACCTCCTTATACACATGTACTTCCTGCCTGAGTCTCTATTGTTATATTCCTCATTTTACCCGATGCTTGATTTCGTCGCAAAAGCATTGGCCTGAGCCTGTCCAATCATGATACAATGACAACAGTTTCCGATACGGAAGGGATGGACATAACGATGGATTTAACGCAAGCAAGCGCAGCCAACATGGAATATATGATTGAAGCAATCAAAACGAAGTTGCGGATGGCCAGTGGAGCTGCCATGCAGGCTTCGTCTTTCCCACTTGCGAAGTATGAAGATTTGTTTGACCTGTATGAAATGGTCCTAAGCAAAGAACATCTGAGTATCTCTGAAGTGGAAGCTGTCGCTTCCGAACTGGGCAATCTCCGCAAATCCTAGGGCGGCATCGCCCAGCAAACTTTGAGAGACTCTTTTACGAAGGCAGCTACAACAAGCCGTACAAAAAGGACCTGTTCTCCACATCACAGTGGAGACAGGTCCTCTTGCGTTTGTTTTTTTCGTCAAGGCAAATCCACCAATACAAATTCAGCCGTCTCGCTGCCTGTACCTGTAATTTGCAGATCACAGCTTTTGCGGATTCGTGCAGCATCACCCGGCTTGAGATTGAAATTGCCGTCTGAACATACAATCTCGATATGGCCACTAATCAGGAAGAGATGTGTACGCCTATCTTCATGTTGAGGGTACATTAATTTTTGACCGGATTCCAGATGGGATAGATAACAAGTTACATCCTGTGAAATAGGCAATGCTCCCTCGGCTCCTTCTCCCCCTTGCCCCGATACAATCGGACAAAGACGGTTCAGATGCTCCTGAGCCTCTACACGACGATTAGTATACGAGGGCTTCAACATGCGCTGGGATGGCAGGAACCACATCTGTAGAAAGCGTACCGGTTCATCCTCTGACGGGTTAGTCTCTGAATGCTCTACGCCGGTGCCCGCACTCATGACCTGAACTGTTCCCGGTTCCAACAATTGCTCCGTTCCCATGCTATCCGTATGTTTCAACGTACCTGATATGACATAACTAACAATCTCCAAGTCATGATGTGGATGTCGCTTAAAGCCTTCCTGCGGCATCAGTGTGTTGTCATTATGAGCCAGAAGACAACCAAAATGGGCATTGCTTGGATCATCATAGTCCGCAAAGGAAAAGCTGAATTCACTGTGTATCCAACCTCGATCCGACGTGTGCCTTTCTTCCGATGTCACTACTTTAATCATGTTCATCCACCTCCAAGGGTTTAGAGCTGCCGCACTGTCGCAGCAGTTCTTGCGTGTATATTTAGAATTCTATAGATCAATACCAGTTGGTATGTCATCTTTACCCGTGGTCCGGGAATTCTAATCACGCCCCTTGCATATGGTTATACGCTTTCTTCTTCAGGTGAGTGAAGCTTGAATACGCTCTCTGCCCGCCCTACGACTTTACCTGCGTCGTTCCGAATGTCAGGTGGATATACTTCTGCCAGTCGTTCGATGGTTTTTCGATTGCTGTAGCCAATCTGCTCCAGAATGGATTGGGCAATATAGGCCCATTCTTCTTCCGAACCATCAAGCACTTTGAACGTAATTCCGAGGCGTTCCTTTCTCAGGGCAAAACCAAATACACCCTTGAAGCCACCTTTGGCTACAATGTTGCTGTCTTCAAGCAGCACGGAATCCACACGCTGCGTTCCTCCTACCATTAACGGATATTCGTTCATGGCTCCAGTAATGGTCTCTACCGCCGAACGTGTAGATGGGTCCTCGATCAGATCCGGGCAAGCCAGCTTCAGATATGCGTTCGACAAAGCCGATAACGGCAACGAAAATACCGGAAAGCCGCAGCCATCCGTCCCAAGTTTAATCTCTTTCTGTTCAATCCCTGCCATATAGGCCATGGTCTCAAGAATTTCACGCTGTACCGGATGTTCTGGTTCTGCATAACTTCCCAAATCGGCCTGTTTCATCTGAGTGTATGCGAGAACGCCCAGATGTTTACCGGAGCAGTTGTGGAGAATACGACGCTTCTCTCCTTGAGATCGTAGCCATTGATTTCGGCTTTCTTCATTGAGGGGGTAACTCGGTGCGCAAATCAAGCACTCTTCACCCAACCCTATTTTGCTTTCTATCTGCTCCAACACCTGAATATGCATCGGCTCCGAACGGTGTGAGGAAGACATAATGGCAATCTCCTGAGCTGTCAGACCGTAATGCCCAGCAATACCAGCACGAATTCCCGGAATGGCCTGAAAGGGCTTGGCAGATGAACGGGTAAACGCTCTAAAATGCGGATCTCCGGCTGAATATACAACATTGCCGTTCTCATCCGTAATGCTTATGTGTCCGTAATGGGCGCATTCCATAACGCCCGCACGGTATTCTTTAATTAACAGGGCACTCTCCATGCGAGTTCTCTCCTTTATACTCCCGAATTCATCTCTGCTTTGCGTCACGACGCCGCATGGGATATCTTAAATAGTATAGTACAAAAGCGACGTTTTTACAGTTTTTTCGACAGACATTTCGGGTAATCCTTTATCAATCTTTATCTACCTACTACCATTACTGAAGGAGATACTTATTTATGCTGCGCAAAACGCAATTACCCACTTCCGGGTTAGCTCGCAAAACTTCAGTACGTCCACTGCTCAACTGGGCTGGTGTCGGAATTATAGCCAGCGTTTCGGTCGTCTTCTTGCTGGCGGCTCTGGGAGCGTTGCTGGGTAACGATGTTATCCTTTCATTGGATGACAGGATCCAGCAGTTATTTTATCTGAACTCAGATTCACGTCTTCATCTGTTGCCTTTCATTTCATTCATTACTGCGCTCGGTTCTTTCAGACTTTCTGCCATGGCAGCTATCGGTTTTTCAATTCTTTTCTTGTGGCAGCGTCGTCCCCGTTTCCTCATATATGGTTATGCGTTACTCAGCAGTTTTGCCATGATGTGGATTCTCAACACCTTATTGAAGGAAATATTCAGGCGTAGTAGACCTGAGCTGGAACATCTGCTGGTTGTTCATGGATATAGTTTTCCAAGTGGTCATGCGATGATCTCGATGGGGTTTTATGGCATGCTCTTTGTCATCTGGGCGATTGAACGACATCAACGTATGTCTGGAGTTGCACTGCCTGTCATTTGCGGAATCACATTTATATTTCTGGTCGGCCTCAGCCGCATCATGCTGGGTGTACATTTTCCAACCGACGTTTTCACCGGATTTGCTGCAGGACTGGCTTGGATCTTCTGTATGATTAAAGGGATTCAACGTTCCGTCTGAATTGTACTATCCTATAATTTCCAGTATAGATCTCCCTACATTGATTGTTTCACCTGGAAGCACGGCGTTTATATACGAAGTAAGCAAACGCGAACAGACACCATCCTACATCAAGTACAAAGGAGGCGGTTGTTATGTGGGGTATTATTATCAGCGTTGTGATGGCAGTCATTATCGGTGTAATCGGTGATGCACTTGCCGGTCATAACATGCCTGGAGGAATTATTGGTGCAATGGTTGCCGGATTTGCCGGAGCCTGGCTGGGAGCACTCTTGCTTGGTAACTGGGGACCGGTCATCGGTAACTTTGCCGTAATTCCTGCTATCATTGGAACAGCAGTCTTTGTCTTTTTGCTGGGGCTTGTGTCCAGACTGTTCAGACAGGCTGCCTGATCGGTGCAACAAGGTGTTCGTTGTTTCGTATTCGTTTCTTAAATTTGAAGAAGGAGTGATTTGACATGAATAAAGCAGAAGAACAATATCCTGTACAAAGCGGTTCCACTTTCGCCAAAGGTATTTTCATCGGAGGTTTGCTGGGAGCAGCTGCAGCACTACTCTTTGCCCCTAAACCAGGACGCGAATTGCGTGATGACCTTTCCGAGAAAGTGGGGATCGTTACAGATCGCACAAAAGAAGTTGCAGCGGTTGTCGGTGATAAAGCTTCCGAACTGGCTAAAACGGTCTCTTCCAAAACTTCTGATATTGCAAAAACGGTAAACCAAGGCCGTAATGACGTTATGGACTCCGTAAGAAAAGCTTCCGCTGATGTAGCGAATGAAGCATCCAAAGCGTCGGACGAAGTGGCTACCGCTTCTGTAGAAGCGAAGGAAGATGCACGTAAAGAATTGAACTCGACCAGCCTGTAAGGCTTTGGATCGAGTGACCAATAGCCAGCTGTATTCCAGCTGGCTATTTTTTATCCACGGCGAGATTAAAGGAGGAAGAACATGAGTAAAGTCACAATGAACGGCAATACGCCCATAACCGGAGGAAAACCCGCACAACAGTATGATACAACAGAACACCCTTTTGAATTGCGACATGAGGTCAAACGTCTGAATACTCGGCTGGATCAGATTGCAGACAGTTTGGAAAAATCTCAAATCAAGGATATTATCGAAAACTACAGCAGTCCCAAAAAACGTATCATTACCAACTTCACCGCTGGTATGGCACGTGGTTTGGGTTTGACGGTAGGGACCTTCGTCGTTCTTGGTCTGCTCGCTTTTATTCTCAGTCAATTCGTGAACATGCCAATTGTAGGACAATATATTGCTGACTTACTGGGATATATTGAAGATTATAAAAAATAAAAGGCACAGGGTGAGGCTGACAAAGTCATCGCCTTCGTTTGCCCTTGGCATGCTTCTCTGTTTCTTTGGCCGACGGCTGGGAAGACTTCACTTTGAGCAGATCCCCTGTCCAGCCCTTCATCATCATCCATACATACATGCCGATCATGCTAATGATTATAAGCGCAAGGACGAGTACAACACCCCATGTTTTGTCGATCCAAGGCAGATTCTCGAAGTTCATTCCCCATATGGCTCCTGCAGCCGTTGCGGGCGTGAATACCGAGGTTACAAGGGTCAGTGTCTTCATAATCTCATTGCCCCGCACCCCTGAAATGGCATTATCGATGGAGATCAATGTATCAATCTCTGTCTCATAATGTTTGAACAAACGCTCCATCCGTTCGATCCGGTGCTGGAGCTGCTGGAAAAAGCGATTCTCTTTCAATTCATCTAGGTAGGCTTCCCTGGCAGCAGCCATCAATTCGGAATACGGAATGAACAGGTTACTCCAATACAGCAGCTCAAATCTAGCCGCAAGAATCTGATCCATCAACGTGCGTGCATTGCGGGATTCCATCGTCCGCTCCAAATCCCTCAGGTTCATCTCAAAATGGTCCATACCCACATGGTAATAATGCAATATCGCGCGAAAGAGCACAAACATGCCGTCCCTTGCTTCACTGCACTGTTGTAACATGGCTGCACGTTCACCTGTATTCATAATACCTCTGGTATTATCATCTACATTCAAGGTAACCAGTCTTTCTTGATCCACATAGAAAAACATCTGATTATCTTTACGTGGATCGTTTCTTTCATTCTTGACCGCATATAATAATGACCCGAATATCACGGGCTCCGTGCCGTTCATGAAGCGGACGGACAGGTAGTTGGACTCTACCTCCGGTATTTTGCGAAGCCAATACTGCATTTCTGGAAATGCGTTCGTTAGTTCCTCCAAGGCATCAGCCATACTCTCCTGATCAGGTGCAACCCAATCCCACCATTCCCAATGGTCTGAGTAGGTAAGTTTGTCCCGACGCGCTTCCAGCTTGACTTTATCCACAATCACAAACATCCACTCCTGCATTCATACTGTTCATTAGAAAATCATTGATCCCAAAAAAAGGACACGTATGCATTCCATTGGAATCACGTGTCCTTCTCTATGCCGTGCTCAATATCGTCACCGATCTACATCTCATAATAATGAAGCATTCGACATAATCTGTTTTAATTTCTCAGTGGCTCGCTTCTGGATACGAGATACACTCATTTGGGATACTCCCAATTTCTGAGCAATTGCCCGCTGCGACTGACCATCCTGAAATGCCAAAATAAGCACTTTTTGTTCCTGTTCCTTCAATTGTCCCAATGCCTGCTGCAAGTCCATCCGCTTCTCAACCGAATCGAAGTCATTCACATCAGAACTGATTAGTTCGCCCAAAGTGGCTGCACTCTCATCCTGTGATAGTGGAGAATCCAGTGACACATAGTGATAACATTCCCGACCAGCCAAGACTTCGATGGTTTCCTCAGGGGTTAAATCCAGGTATTCAGCAATCTCGTTCACACCTGGTGAACGCTCCAGCTTCACTGTCAATTCATCAATGGCATGTTGGACAAGTGCTCCCTTTTCCTTAATTCTACGGGGCACCTGAATATACCAGGACTTGTCCCTTAAATAATTCTTCATATGACCGATCATGCTCTTCATGGCATAAGGTTCAAACGGAATACCCAGATTAATATCGTATTGCTTAAGCAAACGAATTAGGGCCATCTGCCCGGTCTGATACAAATCCTCATACAGATCGGGGCGGTTCCGCGCAATTTTACCTGCTGCCATCTTCACCATCGGTTCATATTTGCGGATAAGAACTGTTGCAATTTCGTTATCCTGGGTTTGCTGGTATTCCCAGATCAAACCTATTGCTTCAGACATGGACTCTGGGGGAGTCACTTTTTCATTCATACTTTCTCCTCACTTCTTGCAAGACGTTTTACGAGTACTACTTTCGTACCTTTGCCCGTCTCACTTTCCACACTGACATCGTCCATCAGAGCTTGCATCAGGTAAAATCCAAGTCCACCGATTTGGGCATCTGTCAGTTCTTTGTCATGAAGGCCTGCACGGGATACCGCCGGGTTAATGTTCTCGAAGCTGGCTCCTTCATCTTTGACGGTAATAGCCAGCGTGTCATTATCCACTTCGAACACAACCTCAACCATGCCGCCTTCGTGTGAGTAAGCATACAGTACAGAGTTATTACAGGCCTCGGATACAGCAACCTTCATATCCTCAATGTCCTCATAAGAAAATCCCATTTTGGACGCAACACCATAAAGATTGAGTCTTACAATATCAACGTAATCAGCTGTCGCCGGTAAATTAAGGGTGACTCTTTGAACTTCTGCATTCATTCCTTTTTCGATCCTTTCCTATTGGGAATTCTTCTGTGAGACAAAGAATTTGGCAATACCCGTCATATCAAAAAGTTTCTGAATTTGCGCAGGAACTTCCTGTACTTCAAAGCGAGCTTCCATTCCATGCCGTGCTTTCAGAACAGATAACAGGATACCAATCCCTGTACTATCGATGTACTTCAAGTCTTGCATGTTAATAATCAAATCTTGTTCCTTGTTGTCCACAAGCGGCTCCATCACTAAACGGAATTCAGGAGCAACCGACAAATCCAGTTCGCCAGTCAGATACACCGTGCACACGCCATCAAGTGTTTCTGTTCTTACATTGAATTTTTCATTTTTATTTGTATTCATTAGACATCTCTCTCCTGATCAATGGTTTCTTTACCTAATAACCCATCTACAGCACATATGAAACAGTAATCGAATTAGCAAATATTTCAATTCGCCTGATTTATGGCCGATGCGTTGGATTTGAACCCTTGTCTTTCTTCCTGAAATCGGGACAACTTCTGTTTCACATTGCCCATTTTCACAGGTTTACTGATGTAATCGTCCATACCTACAGTGGAACATCGCTGCTGAATACCATCCATGACATTGGCGGTCATCGCTACAATAACCGGCTGCTGGTCTTGAGGAAGGCTCTCACGAATTCTGCGTGTACACTCCAATCCATCCATCACGGGCATTTGCAAATCCATAAATATATAATCATAATTGCGGTTCGCTAAAACCATCTCCAGCGCCTTCTTGCCATCTTCGGCGATATCTGCGACGAGTCCAAGCTTGCCCAGCATAATAGACATTAGTTTCTGATTAATAGGATGATCATCGACGATTAATACGCTTGGATGCATTTCATAATTTTTTTTAATGTCCGTAAGCTGATCTTCCCCCATACCTGTCGTCAGCTCAGTCTCAACATACCGCTGCGCTTGAATGGTAAATACAAACGTAGCCCCACGCAGCTCTGACGTATCCAGATATATCTTTCCACCCATCATTTCAACGAGCGTTTTGCATATAGCCAGCCCCAGACCCGTTCCACCATACTTACGCGTCATGGATGTGTCCAGTTGGGAAAACGGCTGGAACAGACGATCTACTTTGTCTGGTGCTATGCCTATTCCTGTATCTTTTACAGCAAACTCCAGCGTCATTCGCCCGTCTTTTTCTTCATTAACGGATACGATCAGATACACGCCACCGTGGTCCGTGAACTTGATGGCATTGGCAATCAGATTCAACAAAACCTGGCGCAGCCTTGCCATATCTCCATAGATCAGTTCGGGTACCGAATCTTCCAGGAAATATTCCAGCTCAATATTCTTTTTGCCAGCTTCAACCGCGAAGAGTCTCAGTACTTCACGTATACAGGACACAAGTTCGAACGGATGCTCTTCCAGCTCCATTTTGCCGGATTCCATCTTGGTGAAATCGAGGATATCGTTAATCACCGTAACGAGTGCATCGGCACTACGACGTACAATGTCCGCGTATTCCTTCTGATCTTCCTTCAGATCCGTTTCCATCAACAGATCAACCATACCGATAACGCCATTCATCGGCGTACGAATCTCATGACTCATCATGGCAAGGAACTCGGTCTTCGCATTTGCAGCAATTTCCGCTTCCTCTTTGGCCTGAACGAGCTGCTGGTTCATTTTCTCCAGTTCCTGCGTCTTCTGATGCAGCAGCATCGTCTGTGTTTTCAAACGTTTATTCGTGATAAACATTTCTACAAAGCCCTCGATTTTGGATTTCAAAATTTGAGGGATAAACGGCTTGACCATATAATCAATGGCTCCTGCGGAATAACCTGCAAATAAGTGCTCTGCCTCTCTGCTATTTGCAGAGATGAAAATAATCGGCACGTCCTTGGACTTGTCACGCGCCTTGATTAACTTTGCCGTCTCAATTCCGTCCATCCCAGGCATCTGCACATCCAGCACAATGACCGCAAATTCGTCTTTCAGCAAACAGCGAAGTGCCTCTTCCCCGGAGGTTGCCTTGACGAGCTTGTACTGTTCCGATTCCAGAACCGCTTCGAGAGCGAGCAGGTTCTCGGGGCGGTCATCTACCAATAATATGTGGATTGGTTCATTGAGCCCCATGACTAAGCTTAACCCCCTATTTAATCTTCCGGTATATTTTTTCCGTCCGGTCTAACGGCTCGTAGGCATCGCTGAATTCCGTAAAATGTATCGATTCTTTAGATCCCAGAACAAGGATGCCGAAGTGGCTCAAACTTTCATGAAAAAGTCCGTGCACATGGTTTCGCAATTCATCATTGAAATAAATCATGACATTGCGGCAAAAAATCACATTAAACTCGTTAAATGACCGGTCTGTTGCCAAATTATGTTCGGCAAAAATAATATTTTTCCGTAAATAAGGATGAAATATAACGGAATTATATTTCGCAGTGTAATACTCCGAGAAAGCGCGGGTGCCCCCGGCTTCCAGATAATTTGTAGTATATAATTTCATTTTCTCAATGCCATATACGCCTTCCTTGGCCTGCTGCAATGAGCGATCATTCATATCTGTTGCGTATATTCTTGCCTTGTCGTATAGTCCTTCCTCATGCAGCATAATCGCCATGGAATAGACTTCCTCTCCTGTAGAACAGCCAGCATGCCATATCCGGATGTATGGATAAGTCCTCAGTACAGGAATAATCTGTTCCCGGAAGAACCGAAACAAGGTTGGATCACGAAACATTTCTGTTACAGGGATGGACAGATTCTGTACAAAACGATCAAATGCAGAACGGTCATGAAGCACTTTTTCCTGTAAACCTGAAATGGTCTTTAGTCCTTCGGCATGTACATAATGCCAGATTCTACGTCTTAACGACGGTAACGCGTAGTTCCTGAAATCATATCCATATAAACGGTGCATACCTTCCAATAGCAACTCGATCTCGATCAGTTCACGCTCTTCATCTTGCGGCATGCGGATCGATTCTGCCTCCGCCTCGGTAGGTTCCCACGGTGTCATATCTTCTCTCCACTTCTTCATTTGTTACTTGCGTAATAGATGTATTGTCCTTCATTACCCAAACTATCGGGTTACGAATACAGCCATACCCGCATTAGGGATAACAATTGATCCGTTTGGATCGGTTTTTTTACATAATCGGACGCTCCAGCCTCGATACACTTGCCACGATCCTCTTTCATGGCTTTTGCGGTTAAGGCGATAATTGGCAATTTTTCGAACTTCGGTATCTGTCTGATCCGTGTCATGGCCTCATAACCGTCCATCTCCGGCATCATCATATCCATTAATACTAGATCGATCTCCGGGTTCTTATCCAGAATCTCCAGAGCTTCACGGCCGTTCTCCGCAAATGTCACATCCATGCGATAGCCTTCAAGCACGCTTGAAAGGGCAAATACATTACGGATGTCGTCATCCACTAGCAATATTTTCTTGCCTTCAAACAAGGTTTCCTTATTATGCAGCTTCTGCAGAATTCGACGCTTGTCTTCCGGCAGGTTAGCTTCTACCCGGTGCAAGAACAAGGTCGTCTCATCAAGCAGACGTTCAGGTGACTTCACGTCTTTGATGATAATGGACTCCGCATATTTGCGAAGCTTCATCTCTTCTTTGCTGTCCAGCTCTTTGCCTGTATAAATAATGATCGGAAGATCATTCAAGTACTGATCGTCCCGAATCTGGTCAAGCAGCTCGAATCCGGTCATATCTGTCAGCATCAAGTCCAGAACCATGCAATCATAGCGTTGACTGTGCAATTCATTCAAGGCCTCACTGCCAGTGGACACTGCTGTGATTGCAACATCATCGTGGCCAATCAGTTCAATGATGGCTTTCCGCTGTATTTCATCATCTTCCACAATCAATAGGCGTTTCAATTGATTCTCTGTATAGGATTCGATATGCGAGAAAGCTTTATCCAGCGAATCTTTACTGGAAGGTTTTTTCAGATAAGCAATGGCTCCCATCATCAAACCTTGTTTCATATCATCAATAACTGAGATGACATGTACCGGGATATGACGTGTCGCCGAGCTGCTTTTCAACTCACCCAGAATCGCCCAGCCATCCATCACAGGCAACTGGATATCGAGGATAATCGCATCCGGCAAATATTGACGGGCCATTTCGAGTCCTATGTCTCCCTGAAGCGCCACAATAGCCTTAAATCCTCTGCCTCTCGCCATATCCATCAAAATGTGCGCAAAATTCACATCGTCCTCAATAATGAGGAGAATCTTGTCACCTTCCAAGAGGTTTTCCTGATCATCCTCCAATTGTACAGGTACAGGGGAGTCGGATTGAGGCAGCTCCATAATTGAAATGCTTTCCGTATCAGGTGTCAGCAAGGTCTGTCTGCCTGAACGCATCGTATGTGATTCTCTTCCGAAGCTTTCAATCTCAGAAGCAGCAGCAGCTTCTCTTGCCGAGTCGTCCACCTGAACCTCCTCTTCGTGATTATCCGGCAGGAACAAGGTAAAGCTACTGCCCACACCTTCGGAAGACTCTACCTGAATAGCACCGCCAAGCAGGCGGGCAAGTTCGCGACTTATGGACAATCCCAGGCCCGTGCCGCCATATTTGCGGCTGGTTGTACCGTCTACCTGCTGGAATGCTTCAAAGATCAGATCCGTCTTGTCCGATGGAATTCCGATGCCGGTGTCATTCACGGTGAAGCCTACGTATTCCTGGTTCGTATTCAGGTATCCAGGAAGCTCTTCCATTTTCATCTTCCGCCCAATCAGGCTTACAGATCCACGGTTCGTAAACTTGAACGCGTTCGACAACAGATTCCGTAAAATCTGTTTGACGCGGTGGCTGTCGGTATATACCCATTCCGGCAAATTGCTGTCGAACTCAATGTTCAGGTTGAGTTCTTTTTTGTTCGCCATTGGGCCAAAATTTTGTTGAACAAAGCTGGTCAGTTCTTCCATGCGCACCGTCTCATAATTGATATCCATTTTGCCCGCATCCACCTTGGACAGATCCAAAATTTCATCAATCATTTTCAGCAAATCCGCACCGGACATATAGATCGTCTGGGCATATTCCTGCTGTTTAACACTCAGGTTTCCATCCTTATTCTCGGATAACAATTGGGACAGGATCAGAAGACTGTTAAGTGGTGTGCGCAATTCATGCGACATATTTGCCAAAAATTCTGACTTGTACTTACTCGTCATCGACAATTGCATGGCTTGCTGTTCCAACTGAGTTTTGGTTTTCTCAATCTCGTCGTTCTTCTCTTCCACTTCACGTACCTGTTCTTCCAGTGCACGAGTCTTGGCAATCAGCTCAGTATTGAAGTGCTCCAATTCTTCCTGTTGACGCTGTAACAGCTCTTCAGAACGTTTGAGAGCTCCCGTCTGTTCTTCCAGATTCTCATTCGAACGGCGCAGCTCCTCTTGCTGTGTCTGTAGCTCTTCGGATTGCACCTGCAATTCCTCAGTGAGCGCCTGGGATTCACGCAGCAATTCCTCCACCCGCAAACGACGACGAACGTTGTTAAGAATAACGCCCAAATTCATAATCAGTTGTGAGAACAACTGTGTATGCAGATTCGTGAACCCTTCAAACGAAGCCAGTTCGACAACGCCAATCAGTTCATCCTCAAATACGACAGGATAGATCATCACACCAGAAGCACGCGATGATCCCGTTGCTGACCCGATGTTCACATAATCCTCTGGAGTTTTTTCCAGAATAATTGGTGTCATATCCAATGCGGCTTGACCAATTAACCCCTCGCCGATACGGTAAACCTCTTTGCCAACATCTTCATTTTCTTCAAACGCATAAGCCCCATAACGTCTCAGTTCGTCTGGATGTTTCTCTTCATCGATCAGGTATACGACACCTAGTTGAGCTCCAAGCACAGGTGTAAATTCGCTGATAAACATCTGCGAGATCTGACGAATCGACCCTATACCCCGCAACAATTCTGGAACTCTAGCAATGTTCGAACTCATCCAATTCTGATCTTGCTGTGCTTGTAAATAAGCTTTCTCGACTTCCAGTTTTTCTTCCAAATCATTGGATACATCCTTGAACACACTGGCAATCTGACCAATCTCGTCGGTAGACTTCACCTGTATGCGGCGAATGGTTCGATAACGCCCTTTGCCAAAACTGGTAATCATCATGGACACGGTATTCAGACCGCGTGTAATACTTGGCAGCACCCACATAATGACACCCAACGCGAGTAGTAATCCGGCAATCATGATGGCTACTGTAATCTGTACCGCGCGCATATAGGCTGCGTTCGCATCCTTAATCTCGGTATCTATCTCCTGGTCTTGATAACGGGATAGGGCATTCAGGCTGTCTACAGCTTCCTTTTGCACTGCCAAACCGATTGAGTTCCGGTAGTTATTGGCATCCTCTGCCCGATTCTGAGACATCAAACTGACCTGTCTTTTAGCATAAGCATTATAAGCTTCCCAGGCCGTATTCACACGATCCACCAGTTGATGCTCTGGTGCGCTGTCCGCCCGATCCCGCACTTCCTCAAGGTAGCCTTCGCCTTTTTTCTGCATCTCCTTCAAATCGCCGTCTGCAGCACTTATCGAATTGTTGGGATTCAGCAACAAGTTAGCCAGCACTTTGGCTATATCATTGACCTCTCCACGTGCAGCAGAAGTATATCTGACTTTGAGGTATCGCTCCTGATACATCTGATCGATCTGTTTATTGCTGCTGTTCAGCCGTTCGTAACTCACAAACGTAAGCACAATCATAATGGCCATCAGAGCTGTAAAGCCAATCAGCAGTTTATTTCTGATCTTCATTCAGCTTCGACCCCTTTATTTAAGGTAATCCATACCAAACATTTATCATCATCCCGCTCCTGCGGAATCTCATCATCGAAGAACAACGCCTGCATGGCCGCTTCATCCCACTGATGGGAACCCGCCAGTTTTTCCTTCAAAAATGCCTGCTGCATTTCCTGATCACCCTGGACGGCTTCAGTCAAACCATCCGTATAAAGGGCGATATGCCCCTCGCCTTCATAGTGAATGGTCTGTGGTTCAATATCCATCTTGTCGAACAGGCCTACAGGACAGCAGACGCTGTCAAGCGTTGTCACACTTCCGTCCTGGCGGAAAAAGAGTGCTGGCGGGTGACCTGCGTTAACATAATCAATTCGCTTCATTCGTGTATCTACGACCAGATATATCGCTGTAAAATAGTACTGCACCAGCTGTTTTTCCAGATGCAACTGATTAAAGCGACGATTCAGTTCCTGAATAACCTTCTCCGGGTCTACATACGTTGTAACGGTGTCTTTCAGCACGGAAGCAATGAACATGGTAAATAGGGATGAAGATATCCCATGCCCCATCATATCCAGCAATAGGACTCCATATCTGCCTTCACCAAGCGGATACCACGAATACAGATCACCCGCAAGTTCAAACGAAGGTTTGTAAATTGCATTAACGTGGAACAATGGATCTTCAATAGCAGGGCTTAACACAGCATTCTGTACCATAGCCGCAAGTTTCAGTTCATCCTGAATCCGCTGATCCCGCTCTTTATGCCAATCCTTCTCTTGTTTCAGACGAAGCGCAAGACGGATTCTAGCCATCAGTTCGACTTTGTTAATAGGTTTGGTAACATAATCGGATGCACCTGCATCCAGCGCCTCGGCCAATTTCTTGGAATCTCCGATCGCGGTTACCATAATAATGGGTATATCCTTGAGATTTTCAAATTTCTGCACAATACTGCATGCTTCGATTCCATCCATCTCTGGCATCATCATATCTAGCAAAATCAGGTCAATATCCGACGGCTTGGGACGAAGTTCATTGTTTTCCCCACCTATCCCAAGGACTTCAAACATCTCCATGGCAGAACTTGCCGTTACAATGTCACGATAGTTTTCTTTTTTCAGAATTTCTCGAATGATAATGACATTCGTCGGATTGTCGTCAACAATAAGTATTCTCATTTCTATCTCCTTATCTGTGGCGTCCGGGTTTGTCGATTCTTATCAGGTCATCTAACAACCTTAATTATACAAATTTCGCATACAACACAGCGGTAGACATAATAATTCCTAGTATAACTATAATCGTATTATCAAAAAACTTCTATCAGTAAATGGCACCATCGCAGGAGAATTCACCCGCTTGTTACCCTGTTTTTGCTGCGTCCTGATCCCGCTTCCAAACTTGCAAAAACATAGATAAGGAATGGGGATATCCCCATTCCTTATCTATGTTTTTGGATAAGCATTCTGCGTCATCAACTTGAAAGCTCTTTTGAATGATGCAAAATACTTGGTTCTGAAGCTTGTCCATTCTCAGAAGGCTCCAGCTTACGTGTTTGTATCGGCTAAGCTATTCTTTCTTTTTGGCAATCACAAGTACTTTGCCTTTATCGAGTTCACTCTCGTAAAAATCTGCCTCAGCTTCGGTGAAGCCCATCGAAACAATTTTGGCCCGGAGTTCATCACCGCGGGAGCGGAACAGATTCGCCAAGGAATCAAATACGCCTTCCTCCTTGATGCCAATCTCTTTGGCATCTGCCGTATCGGCAATCCGATCTGTACGATCCTTTTCATGGGCTAGAACGAAGATATGATCAGCAAGGTATCCGGTAATCTGCAATTCTTTCACCGCTTCTACCGCTTGGACTCCGTTTTCTACCACTTTTGCATAAGCTTGCGCATTGGTTGAATTCATCGTTTCCACTCTCCTCTGATTATTCTTCTTTATCGAGCTACTTAGTATATAACCATACAATATCGGCTTGAAACGTTTCTGGATTAACCAATCCTAGGAAACCGATTCATCAAAGAGGTCTATTCCTTCAATATAATTGGAGCCTGGCTTCATATATACTTTCAGCGCCTGACTTCCTCGAAGAAATACTTCTCCATCCTCTGCTACATAATACGGCTTACCCAAAACATCTCGAATGGCCTCAATATTCATATCAATCCATTCCTGATTAAGCTTCAGACGTTTCTCGGAAGCATCAATATGCACATAATTGACCACTCCTGTATCTTCGCAGAGCCCAACCGTTACATCTTTGAATTGATACTCAGGGCAACCCAGGTATGGATCAAGTTCCTTATGAACCGGTTTGCCTTTATTGGCTAAAATATCATTTATGCTGTCATCCAGAGAAATGTCATTCAGAGTCCGAAAGTGCTGGACAGGTCCGGATCGATCAGCAGCCAGAATGATCTCTGGTGTCTCCTCTTCCACTACCGTCCATTGCATATCATGAGCAGCGGGTACCGCTGCCGGTTGAACGGAAAAGGGAGAAATTACGCTAAACATAACAAGCAGTAGTTTCATCATGATTCTCACCCTTTCATCAGGTTCATCACCGCTCTGAAGACTTCTATTCATTACAAAACGGTCATGCTATTTCCGCATACGTTGCCATACATTAGCGGCTACATCCACATATTTCAGCCAGCCTTTTCCGCCTTTGGCATCATCATGATATGTAGCTTCATAGGATTGCAGTGTCCGATCTGTCGGTGTAGCAGGCGGCGTCTGTACTACATTCGCTACTTCTGAACGTTTGTTCTGTTCAGTGCTGCTGCGTTTCGTCTGAAACTTGGCCATCAAAGTGGATGACACCTGCTTTGCTGCTTCCGTCACTTCGTTCAGCACTTCACCCAGATTCTGTACAGATTCCATAACGGGATCAATTTGTTTCATTTTGTGCTGCACATCAACTGTAATATCATTGGCATGCCTTACCGTCTGTTTAACTTCATAACTAAGCTCATCAATGGTCTTCTGAACTTCCTGCAGTGTCTGTGACACATTGTCGAGTGAACCCTGAGCGGACTTCAAGGTACGAATTAAAAAGAATACAAGTACTGCAAATGCAATTGCAATTAAAGCCACACTAATTTGATAGATCATAAAAGAACCTCACTTTCCAGTATAAATCGGTTTTGTTATTGCTTAGTTACCCGACCCATTCCGAGGCGAAACAAATAGGATATGAACTGTAAAAACAACTTCTCCTGGTAAAATATCGCAATGTTTCAACCCTAAAGGCCTCGGTTAAAGAACAACTACACACGGCAGTGAGACGAACACTTCTCGCTACCAAGTTCTATAAACGAAAGGATGATACACATGTTGAAATGGTCGGTACTATTTCTAATTATTGCTCTTGTTGCAGGTATTTTCGGATTCTTCGGTATTGTTGAAGCAGCTGCTTCGATTGCCAAAGTACTCTTCTTCATCTTTGTTGTACTGTTCGTCATCTCCCTGATTACGGGACGCAGTCGAATGCGATGAATAGGGCTTCCCAATTATGAACAGCACTCGATACATACAAAAGCCTATCGCGCTTGCAAAAGCCGGTAGGCTTTTGTGCGTTCATAATATCTTTTTTTGCAACAATTCTTCCCCAAGCACATTACGACTTCTCTCTATTATGTATTACGCTCCCTTCTGGTCTATTCATCGCTTCTCCCCGATTACATCATAAAAACAGGACCATTATGACATAGCCAACCCGGTTTTCTCCCACCGAAGTATGATATTTACAGGCTCTCCTTATACCCACATATGCTCCAGTTGACACTGGAGAATCCAAGAAAATATTGTTATAATTTGTGATTCACAAGTGAGCTTGCTTGGTTACTTTTAACACAGGACAACAAACTACATACCTAACCGAGGAGGAAAAACAAATGAAAAAAATCGTAAGTTTTGCCGCTGCTCTGACTTTGATGGGATCCATGGCTGCTGCCGCAGGTGCTGAGGAAGCGGTTACCGGAACGGTAGATCCAGAAACAGGAACTCCTACAACCACAACAACGCCAGCTGTTGAAGTGAACAAACCTGCTGTAGACACTGTAGAAGGCACAGCTGAGACCGTAACTGGCACAACAGTAGACACAACGGGTACAGAAGGTACTTCAACGACTACTGAAACAACAACTTCAACAAAGGATGACAAAATCTTTGATGAGCCTGTTGTGAAAGCAGGAGATGAGGTTCTGGTCCCTACAATGCTGCTCAACCTGTTGGAGCGCACATGGTTCTATGATGCACCTAATGGCAAACCAATCGGTGCACTGGGTTCCCAAGTCATCGATACGACAGGTGAAGTTGTAGATGGATTCGATGGTGGTCAATGGGTACAAGTGTATACATGGAAAGGTAAAGCTTGGATCCATGTTGCTATTCAATAGTATCGTATAATCGTTCTAACGATAAGTAAAGAGGACAGCACGCAGGCAGCGGCTGTCCTCTTTTCATTTGAAAATGCGCTTATTTCCGGTTTGTCCCTACCCATTTCAAGGACTTTCCGTCGTTCCTTCTTCCATCTTCGGCTCCACATGCACATGTACATGCATAATGTTATGTGAACGTTTCAAGCGCTCTTCGACCCGGTCACAGATCTGATGACCTTCGATCAGGCTCAGTCCTCCATCCACCTCAATAACCACATCCACCAGTACATGACTGCCGTGCACACGCGCCTTCACGTCCTTGATCATTTCTACACCAGGAACCCGCGCCACAGAGGATCTTAGGTCTGTCAGTTCTTTCTGATCAAATCCGTCTGTCAGACGATGTGTTGAATCACGGAAAATCTCCCAAGCTGTTTTACAAATCAACAGACCTACAGCAATTGCAGCTACTTTGTCCAACCAAGGAAGGCCAAATTGTGCACCGATGATCCCGATCGCAGCCCCTATGCTGACCCAGGCATCCGAACGATTATCTTTGGCCGCAGCCATCAGGGCCTGACTGTTAATTTGTTTGGCAAGACGATGATTGTAACGATATACGCCCAGCATTACCAGCGCACAGACAACGGCAACTGCTGCTGACCACAGATTTGGTGCTACAAAGTTTCCTTCATACCAGGAACGAACTGCTTCAACCAATACCTGCAGGCCAACCATGGCCATAATAAATGAAGCAATTAGGGCAGCGACTGTTTCCGCTCTAAAGTGACCATAGGCATGATCGGAATCAGGTGGCTTCTGGGATATGCGAAGTCCGATCAATACAGCAACCGACGCAACAATATCTGTAAGGTTATTAAAACCATCCGCCAGCAAAGCGCTGGAAGCAAACAAATATCCGCAGATCAATTTAAAAGCAGACAAGACCAGATAGGCCACAATACTGACCCAAGCCCCGCGCTCTCCTTTGCGTATTTCTTCGTAGGCGTTCAAACCGGGCGACACTCCTTTAACGTTTCGTATTACGGTTGTTCCATGTTACCAAATGCGTACTGTGTGGGTCTATAGAAACAGTGTTGCCAAGCTGCATTGCTGTAGGGAAGCCGAAACAAAGTTGCCAGACCGCAGGGCTGTAGGTGAAGAGAAAAAATGTTGGCTCAGTCAAAAAAGTGAAGGTTTTCAGCATTTTATCAGGTTGCCCTTGTGGGGCTTTTGTAAAACGTATAAAATGAGTACATCCCGTCCAATTTGGACGGCTTACTGTAAGACCGGGAGGGAAATAACGATGAGCGATAATAACGAACCGAAAAAGGTCAGTTTGCAGGATGCCATACGCCAGAAACTGGCACAGAAGAAAGAACAGGCAAACACGGGTAACCAATCCAGTGCCTATTTTGAAGGCGGCCCTAAAGCAATGAAGAGCCAAAACAACAAAAAGCCTAACAATCAGCGCCGCCGTACTGGCGGATCCTAGACCGCAAGAAGCTCTTGTATGAGATGTTTCTATGGTTACAGGGTCACCCTGTATGACCAAAAAAGAACCGCAAGCCTCCTCTGGAGAGCTTGCGGTTCTTTTTATCTTTTATAAAAACGTATGGTTAACTACGTTAACCATACTCAATGTAGACAGAATAGCTTATCTTAAGCTTCTACCGGATACATTTTGTTACGCAATTCTTTAATTTCGTCACTTTCCAGGTACTCATCATAGCTCATTTGGCGATCAATAACGCCGTTTGGCGTGATTTCAATAATCCGGTTAGCGATGGTTTGAATGAACTGATGGTCATGGGATGTAAACAGCATGGTGCCGTCAAAATCAATCATACCGTTGTTCAGTGCGGTAATGGACTCCAGATCCAAGTGGTTCGTTGGCTCATCTAGAATCAGAGCGTTAGCGCCTGTTTGCATCATTTTCGCCAGCATACAACGAACTTTCTCGCCCCCGGAGAGTACACTTGCTTTTTTCAGGGATTCCTCGCCTGAGAACAACATACGACCCAAGAATCCACGCAGGTACGTTTCATCCTGATCTTTGGAATATTGACGAAGCCAATCCACGAGACTCATATCTACGCCGTCAAAATATTTGGAGTTGTCTTTCGGGAAATAAGCTTGAGTTGTAGTAATACCCCAAGTGTATTCACCACTATCCGCTTCTGTTTCACCCATAAGGATATCAAACAACAATGATTTGGCATTACCGTTCGGGCCAACAAAGGCAATCTTATCCCCTTTATTCACCACAAAGCTGAGATCATTCAGCATATTCACACCATCAATTGTTTTGTTGATACGGTCAACGGTCAACAATTGTTTACCCGCTTCACGCTCAGGCTTGAAGTTGATAAACGGATATTTCCGGTTCGATGGACGAAGATCATCCAACGTGATTTTGTCGAGTTGTTTCTTCCGGGAGGTCGCTTGCTTCGATTTGGAAGCATTCGCCGAGAAGCGTTGAATAAAGGCTTGCAAGTCTTTAATCTTCTCTTCTTTTTTCTTATTAGCATCACGTTGCAAAGCAAGTGCCAATTGGCTAGATTCATACCAGAAATCGTAGTTACCTACGTACAGCTGGATTTTACCGAAATCGATATCTGCAATGTGTGTACATACTTTGTTCAGGAAGTGACGGTCATGGGATACTACAATAACGGTACCTTCATAGTCCATGAGGAAGTTTTCCAGCCATTGAATGGATTCGAGATCCAAGTGGTTGGTAGGCTCATCGAGCAACAGGTTGTTTGGACGACCAAACAAGGCTTGTGCAAGTAGGACACGAACTTTTTCGTTACCGCTCAGTTCAACCATTTTCTTCTCATGCATATCACGATCGATACCCAGACCGATCAAGAGTGCCGCTGCATCCGGCTCAGCATCCCAACCGTTCAGCTCAGCAAACTCGCCTTCAAGCTCTCCGGCACGCAGGCCGTCTTCTTCAGTGAAGTCCGCTTTGGCATACAGCGTATCTTTCTCTTTCATAATGGCATAGAGGCGACTGTGGCCCATAATTACCGTTTCGAGCACTTGATATTCATCATATTCGAAGTGGTTTTGCTTCAATACGGCCATGCGTTCGCCCGGGGTGATGTGCACCTCTCCCGAGTTCGATTCGATTTCACCGGACAAAATTTTCAAAAATGTTGATTTGCCGGCTCCATTGGCGCCGATCAGGCCGTAACAGTTGCCTGGTGTGAATTTGATATTCACATCTTCAAAGAGTGCACGTTTTCCGTAGCGAAGCGTGATGCCGCTTGTACTGATCATTAAGCATTACCATCCTTTATTTATTAATCTGCATACTGCATGAATAGCAACTTGCATTAATCTTGGATTCAATATCCCGATGCCTATTCTGGCACCATATTATAACACAAAAAAGCGGCAAATTCGAAAATTGGCCGCTTTTTACTCGTTAAAGATTTGGTAATCGTTTATTCATGCGGATATATCCTTACATTAGCATATTTGGATCACTTTTGTTAGTCCTGTTTGCTTTCTTCGTGTCGAATACGCAATGTTTCCCCATGTCCGAGCACCCGAATGCGCTCTGCGTTGATTCCAAGTCGTTCTCGTTCAACTTCCATTCGATCCAGCGCTTCCTTAGGTGTGTCATCCGCTAACTTAAATGTTCCATAATGCATGGGAACCATAAGCTGGGAACCCGTTTCTACAAATCCCTGCAACGCTTCTTCCGGCGTCACATGCTGGGATGTCATGAACCATTCCGGGTCGTACGCACCGATTGGCATCAGGGTAACACCGATGTCGAAGCGTTCTCCAATCGTTTTGAATCCCTGAAAGTATCCTGTATCCCCTACAAAATAAATGATTGGCGGACCGCCAGAAGATTGATCAGCCGATGCCTCTATTGACTCATCCGTTCCTGCTGCTCGGGAAATTTCATGACCATGTCCTTCGCTCGTCGCGGCACTCTCCTCCGACGGAATGACTGCCGGTTGATTTTGTTCCAATACATAACCGCCCCAATGGGACGTGTTGGTATCAAATAGGGTTCGGCGTGTCCAGTGCTGCGCGGGTACAAAGGTTATTTTGACCCCGCCAAGCGTAATATGTTCCCACCACTTCATCTCATGACACCGATGGAAACCTTTGCGCACCATTTTGCGCTTGAGACCATCGGGAACGATGAGCAGTGTCTTGGCTGTGACCAACTTCCGCAGCGATGCGAGATGCAAATGATCATAGTGTGAATGCGAGATCAAAATGACATCCAGAGGCGGAATATCCTGAATCGGAATGCCAGGGGCACCGAGTCTGCGCTGAAACCCCATTTTTTCCGCCCAGACCGGGTCTGTCACGATGTTTAGTCCATGATATTGAATGAAAAACGTGGAATGACCAATCCAGGTAATCGTGGTTTCAGCCCGGTTGGCGTGCAGATAATCCAGTTCAGGTGGGTGCTTGGGCACGGTGTAGGAATAATCCTTAACTTTGCTGCGCCGTTGCTCCCTCCATTGCTTGAATTCCTTCAGCGTTTTGTCCGTACTTACATTATCAATGTTGTTATAACGGATTTTCGGCATGAAAGGGCCCTCCTCCCTTCCTCGTATCTTAACAAAAGATTACCCCGAATTGGAAAGTACGTACCAACGAATCAATCCTTTGGATTTTTGCACTTCGCCAAGTAGACGAACAAAAACGCAATTGCAGCCACGATAATCAGTGGCGGGGCGTACATAATCGTAAAGGTCTCAAAAAAACTTAATCCCGTTATACCGGGAATCCCCCTCACTCCCTCGTCAGAGCTGAGAAGTAACCGTGGAAGCATGATGAACAGCTTGTTGGGAAGCATGAACGGACTCATCCTTTCTTTTTGCCAGCATTACCTCGCACATAATTGGCATCAAACAGAAACAGCTTCATAATGAGCACGAGTGAAGGAATGAGCACCAGCAGTCCCAGGCTGAACGCCGTAATGAGCGCAATACCCATCGTCTTGTTCGTAAAGCTGTCGAAAATATTAATGTACGGATACAGAATGTATGGAAGATGCGAGCGCCCATAGCCGTACCAGGCAAAGGCGAACTGCAGCATCACGGCGATAAAACACCAGCCCAAATATTTACGTTTCCATACCAGCGAGACGGCGATCACAAAACAGATAAAAGATGCGATAAACATCCATGAGATATTTAACATCTGCTCAAAGTGTGCGGGATTCTGTTTGTTAATCTGTAAAAATGCCAGAAAGCTGGCAAAAATCGTAGGCAGACTCCATAAGAGTGCATACTCCCGAAGAACTTCAAACGCTGTCTCATCCTCCGCCCGCTTGGCATAGTAGGAAAGAAACATCGCTGAGATATAGAGCACACTTACCAGTGCAAGTAATACAACAGACCAGGTATACGGATTCGTCAAAAACTCACGCCAGCGAAAAAGTACCTGATCTCCCACCTGCTCAATAATTCCACCTTCGGATATCGCCAAAATGGTGGAAAACACCGCCGGAATCAGCAATCCCGTCGCTCCATACAATGCCATGTAAATCCGGCTGTTCTGACCATTGTTCCCATAGGTATTATAGGCGTAGTACACGCCCCGGATCGCAAGCAGCACAATCGCTAATGAACCTGGAACAAGCAGCGCTGTCCCATAATAAAAAGCGCTATCCGGATAAAATCCGACCAGACCAACAACAAAAAAGATCAGAAACACATTCGTCACTTCCCACACGGGTGAGAGATAGCGCTGAATAATGTTATGGATTTTGTTCTCGTGTCCGGTTAATATGCTGTAAAAGCTGAAAAATCCGGCCCCAAAATCAATCGAAGCCACGATCAGATATCCAAACAGAAACGTCCACAAGATCGCGATGCCTGCAATTTCAAAGCTCAATGCACGATCCCTCCTTCCAGACCAAGAGACTCCAGTTCCTTCTCTGCTTCCTTGTTACGGAACAGCTTGCTGAGTACCCGAATCGCTGAAAAGCAAAGGATCAGGTACAGCAGAATAAACAGAACCAGCATCCAGCCCACGGAGGACGATGTTGTTGCTGCTTCCGATACCTTCATGTAACCGCGCAATATCCACGGCTGTCTGCCGACCTCGGCGAACATCCAGCCCAGCTCAATGGCAATCATGGCCAGGGGTCCAAGCAGGACGATGCCGAGCAAGAGCCATTTGGGATAAGGCTTGCGCCCCGGCAGCCAGCGTCGGAACACATAAAGCACCGGAATCAGCAGAATGATCACGCCGGTCGTTACTTTCAGGTCAAACATATAGTGAATGGACAACGGCGGCCTCAGATCAGCCGGAAATTCTTCGAGCCCCTTCACTTCCGTGTCCGGTCTGTTTCCCGCCAGTATGCTGAGTGCATAGGGGATCTCAATGGCGTATTTCACTTCATTGTTCTCGTCAAGGATACCCCCATAGACCAGTGGCGCCTTCGTCATCGTTTTGAAATGCCACTCTGCGGCGGCCAGCTTCTCCGGCTGGTATTTCGCCAGAAATTTACCGGAAGAATCTCCGATCATGACGGTGCTGACCGCAAATACGAGCGCGCATACCGTAGTGAGCTTAAGCGCCTTTTTGTAATACACATGATCCCGACCCCGAAGCAAGCTGAATGCAGCGATGCCTGCCAATATACCCGCACTCAATGTGTATGACGAGGCGAGCACGTGAGATACCTTGGTCGGGGTAGCCGGATTCAGCATCGCAGCAATGGGATGGATGTCCTTCATGATGCCATTAATCAGGGTAAACCCCTGAGGCTGGTTCATGAAAGAATTCACCGTTGTAATGAATATCGCGGAGGCAGAGGATCCTAGAGCCACCGGAATCAACAGCAGCATATGGGTATATTTCTTTTTGAAACGGTCCCATGTGTAGAGGTAGATTCCAAGAAAGATGGCCTCTATAAAAAAGGCGAACGTCTCCATAAACAGCGGCAAGGCAATCGCCTGCCCCGCTACTCGCATAAACATCGGCCACAGCAGGCTGAGCTGTAAACCAATTGAGGTGCCTGTAACTACACCAACTGCAACGGTAATAACGAAACCTCGCGCCCATCTGCGCGCCAGCAAGGTGTAATGGATATCATTGGTGCGCAGTCCGCGCCATTCAGCCAAGGCGATCATGAGTGGAACGCCTACACCGATGGAAGCAAAAATGATGTGCACAAACAGGGTAAGACCGGTCAGCATCCGGCTGAGCAGAACAGGATCCAGGGATGACATGGGTTACACTCCTCTTTCACATAATCGTTATGTACGACTTCATACCGCCTGTGTGACGATATGCCTCAATAACTCATGATCCGGATAATACTTTTGACAACGGCATACAGCACGATCACGGCTGCGACCAGGCAGACGATAATAAGGGTTTTCTCTTGTTTACGGAACATAGACCTGCCGTCCTCCTTTTGCATGGCATGCAAATTATGGCTCTATAGACAGTTTGCAAAAGAAGTTGTTTTTTTATCCGGGAAATTTTGAAAAACAAAAAAAGCCTTTATCTATTTCAGGATAAAAGCATCCTATTAGATAAAGGCTTCTCTTGCCTTACAAAAGTTCGTCTTGCTTAGGCAATCGAACCTTGAACGTGCTTCCTTTGTGCGGCGCGGATATAAAGGTAAGCGTTCCCTGGTGGTCCTCTACAATTTTGCGCGAAATGTAAAGCCCCAGTCCAGTCCCGCCAATCTGACGATGATCCGAATTGTCCACACGATAAAACTTCGTAAATAGCAGGTCCTGCACGTTCTCTGGAATACCTATTCCATAATCACGTACATCGATGCATAACCATTCTTTTTCTTCCCACAACGTAATATCAATTCGGTCTGCTCCAGGTGAGTACTTGACTGCATTACCTACCAAATTATGCAGCAACTGAACCATCCGATTCTGGTCCGCGTAAGCAAAAAAGTCTCCATTAAACGCATGTACATAAATGCGCTGAATGGATTGCATATTCCATTGCTCAGCAACACCCTCAACCAACTCAAGCAACGGTACATACGTCTTATGATAGGTCATGCCTTCATTGTCCAGACGTTGAATATCAAGTACATCATCCAGCAGACTACTCAGCCGTGCGCCTTCCGAAGAAATGGTCTCCATGAAGTCCTGACGCTGTGAGGCGGGAAGATCATACATCATCATTAATTCCACATAGCCCATAATGGTTGCTACAGGGGTCCGAAGCTCATGGGACACCACGCTGATCAGTTCGTTTTTCATCCGATTCAGGCGTTCTTCCTCCGTACGATCACGGAATACCAGGAGAAATCCATGGTTTTTACCGGGAACATCCATTTGCTTCATGTACAGGGAAAATACACTCTTTTCCACATCATTGAATATAAATTCAGTCTCCACAAAGGCCAGTTCTCCGTTCAGAAAAGCACGAGTCTGCTCAACCAAATTGAAATCGGCGGTTAACACCAGGGTATCAATGGCATTGGCTAAATCTTCGATCGATCTGCCCGAAAAATCTCCGAGGCCAAACATTTCTTCCATTCTTCTATTCACTATTGTGATGGTGCCGGAACGATCTGACATGACCAGACCTTCCCGAACGGATTCAATGAAATGCTCGCTGATGTCACGCTGTTCCTGAATGGCAACTTTTTCATGAAACAGCTCCGCATTCAGCTTCTCCAGAGCCAGCGCATGACGCACACGATCTTCTTCAGCCCTTGTGCGCTCGGTAATATCCTTGATAAACAAGTTATACAGCGTTTCGTTATTGCCCAATTGAATTTCTACAATTTTATACTCAATCGGAAAAACCGAACCATCCCAACGAATACCTGAAATCTCTTCGACAATGACATGCCGTTTACCCCGGATATATTCGAATCTCTCCAGCATTTCTTTGATTTCCATACAGCTCGCTCCTTGAAAAAGGGAAGGGGCCTCCTTCTCGAAAACAACTTCTTCTCGTTTCAGACCAAACATTCTTTCGGCTTCGGGATTAAACTCGATAATCAGTCCGTTTGAATCTACAGCAATAATGGCATCGATGGATGAATCAATAATAGCGCGTTTGATCTCCTCACTATTCTTCAGTTCTTTGGTTCGCTCTCTAACCCTGTCCTCCAGAGTGAGCTTGTCCTGACGAATCTGTTCGAATTGCTCTAGAAGCACATCAGCCATTTTGCGCAAATTACCAATCAGTATCTGTACTTCTGTTACATGGCTGGTTGGCCATTCCATCTCCCCATTACGAAATAACAGCCTCGGAAGAGAACCAGTCATGCGTGTAAGACGCTTCAATGGACTTATTACTTTTCGGCTGAGAGGAGCGGCGACAATCATGGAAGCCACAAAAATGATGAACAGAGATTGAAGTGTGGTCAAGTAGATCGCCTCAATCCGAGTGTAATAATTGGCTGAGTTGGTCTCAACAAATACTCGATATGGAGTGCTTGTAGTCATATCTGCTTCGTACATGAACGATGCCTGTTTCCAGTGAGTAAGTACATCACTATAATAAGCATCCCCGGAATGAAATAGTATGCTGTTCTCGCCTGGCTTGAGAACACGATATTTGTTGATATCCAGGTATTCTCCCACTTGGAGCGTATCCAGCCCAGAAGCAATGACCTTATCATTTGGGTCAAGAATGATGACATTCACACCCAGTAGATGATGATAACGCTCCATACTTTGATGCATGTTCTCTTGGGTTAGATATCGATCATTTAAATCCTTGATCACAGCATTCGCAGCATGTTTTAGATTAGATACAATGGTGTCATTGATCTGACCTAGCTGTCTTCGGCTATCGGCCGATAACAGAACAAGAGAGACAACGACTACAAAAGCTACGACGTATTTAAAAGCAATCCGTGTGAGCGGAATGGTTCCTGTCCGTTTCGACTTCAGCTCGCCATTGGTAATCCAGAAGTCCACCACAATACCTGCAATTAGTGCATTCACCATGCTAGTCACAGCAACATGCATATATCCATACTTTAATTCTTCAAGATTCATGCTCATCATGAAATATCCATAAAAGGTCACTGGCAATAACATCACGACCCAGAATGCAGCATTGGCCTTCATGACACTTCCATTCTTCCATCGGATCTGCCATCCCAGCATCCAGATTAATTCAATAGTATGAGCGCCAATCATAAAAAAACTATTTGGGACTAGACCCCCGAATAATACACCCAAGGTACAGATTGCTATCAAAGAAGTGAATCCGTATATGGCTCCATGTAAGCGCAAGGCAATAAAAGTTGCGGCTGTGCCGAACAACAGCTGTACCCCATAAAACAGAGTCAGCGGAAATATCGTTCCCAGCGTACCAAGGATAATTAGGATGGCCGTACCCAACCACGGAATACGGAGTTTGATTACCATCCACTCCAACACCTTATTTACCTTTATGTAGTCCATAGGCAGCTGGCCTTATGACTGATTTCTATGTTTGCATTCAACAACAACGTTGGTACCTCCTATGGATTAAAGCTCGTAAGATCTACTTTATTTCCCTCAAACCGTTCTGATACATTATACTGTAATAACTACTCGATGTAGCTTTGGAAAATTTTGAATGATCGGCAATTGAGCTGCATTCATGGTAAAATACTGAAGTTTAGCTGAAACCCTATAGAACTTACTACATATGCATCCTATATTCTGGAATACAAACATTAAAAAATTTGCAGCATTTCCACACATATTACGGCTTTTTCTAAGAAGTTTCTTAACAAATTCATTTCATCAGGAGTGTGACCTCAATGTCTATCAAAGTTCTTCTTATAGAAGATGAGAAAAATCTGGCCGACATGATTGCTTTCTTTCTTGAGGAGGAGGGTTACATAACTGAACGGGTCCATCATGCACGCGAAGCACTTCAACTTTTCCCACGATTCCAGCCCGATATTGTAGTGACTGACTTGATGCTGCCTGAAACAGACGGTAATGATCTGGTTGATGCGTTTCGCCAACACTCGACTGTACCCATATTAATGATCTCAGCCAGCACCATGCTGAATGATCGGCTCCGAGCATTGCACAATGGTGCGGATGATTTTCTTTGTAAACCCTTTAGTCTAAAAGAGCTTGACGCACGAATTAAGGCATTATTGCGCAGATCGGCCATCTCCTACCCGGACAAGCCGATAAAAGAGGACAAACCGGCTGAAATTGTCGGACATGTCAGTGTGAATGAGTACAGAAGAACTTTGTTTGTGGATGGCCTTGAAATTGAGGTCACTCATATTGAGTTTGAAATTATGAAGGAATTGTACCGAAATCCCGGCAAAGTGTTCACCCGCAATGAACTCATGGATCGTATTAAAGGCTCAGAACGGGCATATCTGGACCGTACAATCGATGTGCACATCTCCAGCCTGCGTAAAAAAATTGAACCCGACCCCAAAAATCCAAGGTATATCAAGACGGTTTGGGGAACGGGATATAAATACGTCATTTAGTACACGCCGAAATGAAATAATGGCTCATGTCCTCTCTCTGTCATCGTCTAATCGACTGGGTTGAGGGCTGAGCTGTTTTTGTTTTGTATGCAAAAGAATGCAGCAACCGCTGGATTTCCATGATCAGCCGATCTGGTTCTTCCTCTTGCCAGAGGATCATCTTTATCAGGCCCGTACCCGTAATAAGCTGCAAATGGCGCTTGCGAATCAACGATTGAAAATCCGTAATCACCAGCAAAGGAATCTGAGGCATAAATGCCCGAATGGCATTCGCTGCTGATACGGCTTGCCCAGCGTCCTGATAATCCACAATACAATAGTGAGCTGTGCCCCATTCCTCCCCCTCCTCGTTATTTACGTTCTTTTCTCTCTTCATTGCGGGCTCCCTCTGCTCGTCTGTTATCCATTCATTCAACAATTCAATCATATTGTCATAATCAATACCACGACTTCCGTCCGAAAGTACGGTAATGGGTTCCATAGGTATAACCTCCAGTTCATTCTCTCTTCTTATTGTGCCAATCTTCATTTAAAAATGTTCGTGTGTGAACATAAAAGAAGTGTTAACTATCTTCGTACGTCTTAACAAACTGTGTAAGGTTCATTACCCATTTCGCAGTTTGCGGCAATTCATGTAAAATAGGGATATGCCCGTGTCCATTGCGGGAACTTTAAGAATGAATCCGGTACAGGAGGTTATGAACCGATGAATATTGTTTCCATTGAACCAACACCCAGTCCCAATACGATGATGCTGCATCTGGACGAACGTCTGGAGGACGGGATCCGCAGAACATATACACTGGATAACGAACGGTCTGCTCCGGCGTTTATTCGCCAGATGCTTCATATTCCCGGAGTAAAAAGTGTATTCCACACGACCGACTTCGTAGCTCTTGACCGCAAGGGAAATGCGGATTGGTCCGTCATACTTGGCGAAGTCCAAAGCCGTCTTGGCCAACAGGGAATTGATCTGGACTGGATTGAATCTGAAGATGCCTCTGGCGAGCACTTCGGTGAAGCACAGGTATTCGTTCAATTTTTCAGAGGTGTACCGATGCAAATTCGGGTCAAAGCCGGCGCCAAGGAAGAGCGCATTTCGCTCTCGGATCGATTCGTCAAAGCCGTTACTGAAGTCGCCAGTGCAACGCTGATCAAGGAACGGAAACTGAGTGACTATGGCGTTCGCTACGGTGAATTGCCTGAAATCGCAAGAGAAGTTGAACAGGAGCTGGAAGCAGCATATCCGCCTGAGCGTCTGGAACGCGTGATTCAACAAGCCATTGAGCACGGCTCCAATGCCGAAGAATTCGTGGAACGTCGCCGCCAGCTGGATGGTGCCGAGCTTGAAGAGGCTCTGCATAATGAGGACTGGAATGTTCGCTATGCTGCATTTGATGGCATGGAACCTACAGCAGAACGGCTGCCACTCGTTGCTCATGCACTCCATGACAATAAAATGCAGATACGCCGGCTGGCTGTTGTATATCTTGGTGATATCCGTACACCGGAAGCGATGGAATTGCTGTACGAAGCTCTGCAGGATAGTTCGCCTGCTGTACGTCGAACTGCCGGAGATACCCTCTCCGATATCGGTGATTCTGCAGCAACGGCAGCCATGACAGCTACGTTATCCGACAAGAGCAAGCTTGTACGCTGGCGTGCGGCCCGCTTCCTGTACGAAGTGGGAACCGAAGAAGCAGAGCAAGCTCTGCGGAAGGCAGCCGAAGATCCTGAGTTTGAAGTCAGCCTGCAAGCCAAAATGGCACTGGAACGGATTGAATCCGGGGAACAGGCAGCTGGAACCGTATGGCAGCAGATGGCTGGGCGTAACAAGACGTCGGAATAGTCCTTTCGATTCATATCCAACAATTGTTATTGCACTGGAATACCATGGGGGTTATACTGATTGTCTGTTTACTAAACAGGACATTGAGTGTTACGTTCTGTGATTTATAATTTCATAGACAATAGATACACCTCATCCATGATGATGAGGTAGAGGTCGCGGGTGCGATCAGTACGCTGAAGGAGGCGCTAAGGAGCCGCTTATGAATTCAGCCGAAAGGTGCACCCGCCGAAGCTCGCAGGACGGTTCCTTACGTTGTCCAGCGCGGCTGGGGCTGTTGCCGAAAGGTGCAGAACTGTCACAGATGTATGATGCCTTCCTCGGAGGGTATGATTTCTTCTGTGTTGAGCTATCTTAAACATCTGGGACGAGGTGCGGACGATTGATAATAAAGACCGCAGGCTAATGCCTGCGGTCTTTTGGTTATTTCCATTGTTCTGAACCCATTAGTACGCTGAAAGAAGGAGTGTTTCCATGCAAGACCGCAACAACCAAACTAACACAGGACCTACCCTGAAAAAAGGACTACGCGCAAGGCATATGACCATGATTGCACTCGGTGGATCCATTGGTACAGGACTGTTCCTCGCAAGCGGAACCGCTATTTCCAATGCAGGCCCCGGCGGTGCACTGATTGCTTACGTTGCCGTCGGCATCATGGTCTTCTTTCTTATGACCAGTCTCGGAGAGCTGGCTACCTTCATGCCTGACTCCGGTTCATTCAATACGTATGCGGCCCGCTTCGTCGATCCTGCCCTCGGGTTCGCCATGGGTTGGAACTTCTGGTACAACTGGGCCGTCACCATTGCAGCAGAACTCGCTGCAGCAACCGTACTCATCAAATACTGGTTTCCTGACAGTTCATCCATGTTGTGGAGTCTGTTGTTCCTCGTATTAATCTTTGCCCTAAATGTACTGTCTGTTAAAGGGTACGGAGAGTCGGAATACTGGTTTGCCATTATCAAAGTCGCTACAGTGATCATCTTCCTTACCGTTGGTGTGCTCATGATCTTCGGCATTATCGGCGGAGAAGCGGTTGGATTCAGTAACTTTACTATAGGAGACGCCCCATTCCATGGCGGATTCTTTGCGGTTCTCGGTGTATTTATGGCTGCCGGGTTCTCATTCCAGGGAACGGAGCTCATTGGCGTAGCAGCCGGTGAGAGCGAAAATCCGCGTGAAAATGTCCCGCGTGCTATTCGGCAAGTGTTCTGGCGTATTCTGATCTTCTACATTCTGGCAATTACAGTCATCAGTCTGATCATTCCTTACACACATCCGAATCTGCTTAAAGGTGATCTGAACAACATCGGAGTTAGTCCGTTTACTCTTGTCTTTGAAAAAGCCGGTCTGGCCATTGCTGCTTCCGTCATGAATGCCGTTATTCTGACCTCTGTACTGTCTGCCGGGAATTCAGGCATGTATGCTTCAAGTCGTGTTCTGTATGCTCTTGCCCGGGATGGCAAAGCGCCTCGCTTCTTGGGTCGGCTGAACAAAAAGGGCATTCCAATGAACGCCCTGCTCTTGACCACAGCGGTAGGTATGCTCGCCTTTCTAGCCTCCCTTTTCGGTGATGGCATTGTATACACCTGGCTGCTTAATGCATCCGGTATGTGTGGCTTTATCACCTGGCTCGGCATTGCCATCAGCCATTATCGCTTCCGCCGTGCGTATGTGGCCCAAGGTCGGGATTTGAACGATCTGCCCTACCGTGCACGCTGGTTCCCATTTGGTCCGATCTTTGCTTTTGTGTTATGTATCATCGTCATTATTGGACAGAACTATCAGGCGTTCACGGGTGATCAGATCGATTGGAGCGGAGCCCTCGTCGCTTACTTGAGCGTTCCGCTGTTCCTGATCTTATGGCTGGGTTATAAATTTATTAAGAAAACAAAAGTTGTACCATTACAGGAATGTGATTTTACAACAACAAACGAATAACGATATTGCACAGGCAACCTTCTTCCGATGGAGAGAAGGTTGCCTTTTTGGTTCGTCCAAGTTTCGAGATAGCTATCACTCAAGCAAAAAAAGAACGCTCATTCATGAGCGTCCTTGTTCACCATAAGGTGTGTCCTATTATAATCATTCATACAAAGTTTGATGTCACATGGTCCAGGTAATTTTCACACGCAGATCCACGGTATCCTCCATGTTGGACACGTAATACGATATCGACTTCATGCCAAGCTGATACAGATCCTGCAAATCCTCTACTAGTCCCGTTTCAGTACCCTTGTATCTGAAAGTCAGCGAGGTTCCGCCATCCTTGAGCACACTCTGAACTTTAGTTTTCAGCGCGGAATGACCACTAATCGCATCACTTTCGTCGTAGAGCGAGTATTCCAGTGTATGATACAGCTTCTGGTACGCGTTTGCCTTGCTACCTCCCGCCTTCACCAAAGTTTGCAAAGCTTCACGATAGGGAGCAGAGGCAGCAGGATACTTGCCTTTAGCTGTCCATACATGGTCACGTGCCATCTCATCATCACTGAGCAAATAATAATTGTGACTTACCTTGCCCTTACGGTCAGGAGTAGGATCATCCCACGTCGTATCCATATGGTACCACTTGCCATCCAGCTTGACGAGATTCCAGGCGTGTAATTGCTCACCAGCCGTTCCTTCCACAATCCGGTTCTCTATACCCACCTGCTCCAGCATGCGATAAGCCAGCAATGAATATCCCTGACATACGGTACTGCCGGTAACAAGTCCATCGTATGCAGTATATTTCTGCAAGGATGTATCGTAGGAAAGGTTAAGTACAATCCAGTCATGAATGACTTTAACTTTCTCATGATTCGTCATGCCAGGCACGATAATCTCTTTGAGCACGTTGGTCACCTTGCGGTTCACGTAGTCGGTCTGCTGCTTCGTTTCCCGATAGGCCAGCTTCACATGTACCTCTGCGGATACATTGGAGCCTTTATAGTTAAATGCATAGCTTTTAACGGTATATTGAATATAAGGATCACTGGTCATTGCTTCGTCAATGGAGCTCTGCAACTGTTTTTTGAGGCCTTTCACATTGCCTTTGTATGTAAAAATAAGTTCCTCCGTACGCTGGGACATCGCATTCAGCAACGTCTCGCGCAGATCCGTATTCGTGGATATGTCCGATGTTCCCGACGCCGCGTACAGCTGATCCAGATCGACTGCATGTGGCAGTGCCACAGCAACAAGACAACCAGCCAATAGCAGGGTTATCACTCGTTTTCCGTGCTTGCCCATGAAAGGATACCACCTCTCTTTGCAAAGTTCTCATGCCTCATTGTATCACAAAAGGGATTGACGGCAGGCTTCTAGTTTTGTCGAAAAGCATCAAAAGAGACCCTCCGTAGAAGGTCCCCCTGTCTTCAGCAAAACACCCTAACCTACCCGTTATCCTCATCATATGACTCTTCCGGGCATTTATGCAACAAACTCCAATCAATATAAACGATTGCCGCTCATAAAGGTATCCGTCTTGCCCTGAAGCTTGGCCAGACGTTCCAATACCTGAGCCGCCTCGGCAACCGTCACTTTGCGTGCAGGCATGAATCGTCCTTCAATCGAAGGCAACAATCCCAGCTTGATGCTGAGGGAGACCGCTCCCTTGTTGTTGACTGCACTGGCATCTGCCAGGTTGGGAAGATCCGATGGCAATGTGTAGAATCCGGCCAGTTTCTCATAGCGCAAAATGCGCACGAGCAATACTGCCAACTCTTCACGAGTCATCTCCTCTTCTGGATTTAGCTTCGTTTCAGAATCAGCACCCGCTAACCAGCGCTGATCGATCAATGTCCGCACAGCTTGGTAATAAGGGCTCTCCGGGGTAATGTCAGCATATAGCTTCTCACTCCCGTTTCCACTGTAATACATATCCATATTCGGGTTAACCGCTCTTGCCAGATAGGTAAACCAATCACCCTTCGTGATGACCCGGTCTGGGAATACACGTCCCTGCTCATCTGAGTGAATTACGGCATGTTGAGTCATATTCCGAAGCGAAGCCTCCGCCACATGACCCGAAATATCACTAGGTTCAACATTCGCTGTGGCACTTCCAGTACCGTATAAAAACTTCCATTCCCCAGTGTTAGCATCAAGTACTTCATAACTGGCGGAAATCGAATTTCCATTTCGTGTAGGCTGGTAAACCAGGTTTACACCCGAGGGAACGACCTGACCTGTACTCATGGCATAACCACCGTAGCGGGAGTAAGCCAGTGTTAACTTGAATGCTTCCAGATAGGTCGCCTTTGCCTTTTCATAACTGATGGCTGGTTTGGTGTTTCCAGGCAACTGTTCAGGCGTTGCAGCAATCCTTGTATAAAATTCGTTGATGTCTCCATCCTTCAGAACTTGTACTTGTACTGTATCATCCATAATCGCAATTCCGTTCATGTAGCGCTGGAACATAAATGTACGTGCACCTTCAAATTCAAGCACGCTGGACAATCGGAATTGTTCTGATGCACTCGGAACCAATGCAATCACCTTATTGATTGCAAGCTTCTCGGCTTGTGTCCGGGTTACGGACTTAGTCTCATTTTCATCCGCTGGTTTCTCCTGCGCTGTGCCCGGCTCCACCCGTTGATACAAGCTGTAACTGTAAATCTGTCCAGTAAGCGCATCTACCTGTGCTGAAATATCTCGCATGAACATGTAGGATACATTCGCATTTCGATTGCTCCAGCTCAGGCTCCAGACTTGATTGTTAGGACTCGCATACTCACCTTTGCTTAACTGACTATGCTCCAACTTGTAACCTTTCGGAATATCAAAGTTCTTTTTAATGATGTTCTCAGCCTGTTGTGCATTTAATTTCTGGCCGTTCGCTGCGACAAAAGGAGCTACACTTCCTTTTAAAGGTTTATTCTGCTGTAAAGAATCTTCATCACCAATAGCTTTTCCAGTAATCGCGTTAATCGGCTCCAGTGTATTAGCATCCAGCGGAACCATGCTGGAATTCCTCGGCATATAACCAAGATAATACTTTTGTCCTTTGAGCGAGGATAGACGATCATTCGAGATATAAGCGAGCTGTACATCAAATTGCTCCTCAAATCGTTGACTGGCCTTCTCTTCCGATGCTGCCGACTTCGATGAAGGATATTCAGCTCCGGTTGTACTTCTTGAATAGCCTGTCACCAGGCCACTTTCATCCACACTTATGTAGATCGTCTCTGCCTCAGACAACAAACCTTCATGCTTGAGTTGGTAACCATATCGATATTCCGTTCTGCCAAACAAAGATTGCTGTGCAGTGAATTGATACACATCTCCAAGAGAAGCATACTCATTTTCTTTCAATCCGGGAATAGCTTTGAATAGTAATGCCTCTGCATACTTCTCAGCCTCGTCTTTGGTCAATTTGACATCAGAAGCAGTAGACTGCTTATCCAGTAATTCAGAAGGCAAATGTACGCTTAGCACTTCCCCCGTGCCCGCATGTACCGTTGCGCTGAATCCCATCGTATGATTTCCTTCGACAATTTGAAAGCCAATCTCCCACGCCTTGTAATCCGGTGGTGGGTAAGAGTTCGGTGAATCGAATCGTACAGATGAAATCGTCGCCTTTTTTAACAATGGAAATAATTTCAGTATATTCTCGCTGGCTTGCTTGGAGGAGATTTTGGCTCCTTCAGGCACCTCGTTGTCTGTTAATCCAAGTGGTTGTTCCGTTTCCCCCGCTGCGGATTCTGTTACCTGTTCCGCTGTCGCTGCCGACGCGCTGCCTGCAAACCCTGGTGTCTGTGATGCCAGAAGCAAAGTTGCCATGGCTGCTGTAGCCGCTTTGGCTGTAAACATTTTGAATCGCACATTAAAATTCCAATCAAAACTCAAATCTGGACCTCTCCCTTCAATTTCATACAAGGATGCATGCAAAATAACCTCGCATGAATATTGCCAGTCTATTCTATGATACCATAAGCTTCCTTTTTAATCGTCATTTTCCCAACAATTTTACAAATGTGAATTTCTGCATATTTTATAGAAACAGCAAAAAAACGCCAACTGGGTTGGCGTTTCGACGATCAGCCTGAGCATCAAGTGGGCTGAATTTTCTCTATATTAACGTTCGGTATAACAGATTCATTGGACTGAGCCTGCACCTGTACATGAGTTTTCAAAAATGGAATCACCGTATTCCAGAACGCGGGATCTTCTTCTGAACAGCTATGGCCACCGCTATTGACCCATAGATGCTCCACGGGCGGATCCGCTTTGGACATAAAATATTCAAGTTCGCTTGGTGGAATAAAGTTATCACCTTTGGAATGCACCATAAGCATCGGCAGCTGCATGCCTTTGCGCCGTTCGTTCAGCAGCATAACTGGATCGCGCTGGCGATACGTTTTCAGAGATTCACCAAGCCGCCAGAACCAGATTCGCGGAATCAGCTGGGCCAGCGGAAACAGAGGCAGACGTCGCCGTCTCAGCTCGGAACTTACGATAACCTCGAATTGGGATGGCATGGAGTCCGTGATCACCGCTGATACAGGAATGCCCTCCGTCACAGCGAGGATCGTGCCTAGCCCGCCCAAGGAGTGCCCAAGCACACCGATTGCAGCAGGATCAATTTCCGGCCGTGAGGACGTATATTGCAATGCTGATAGCAAATCGTCGCGGAACAGGTAAGCTGAAGCCGCTTTAACTGGATCACTGGCTCCATGGCTTCGAACATCGTACATAAAGAGCGCATAACCTGCTTCCCAAATGGGACGAGCATAACGGAGGACACGTGATCGGTTGGAGCCCCATCCATGTGCAATAATAACCAAAGGCCAAGGCTTCAGGATATGAGCTCCAGCCGGAATGAACCAGCCATGCACTCGCCCGCCTCCACTCTCAAAGGTTATATCCTCAAATGGCATGGGCGGTGTGAGCGTAATCGGAATCTTTTTGGGGGTCTGACTATTCACCGCTGCCTTCCATAAACCACCCGCAGTTACCGCGGCAACAGCAATCATCCCGCCAATCATCGTTTTAGCTTTCACTGGTGTCACTCCTCTCCGTTTTCTGGCCTAACTCCATCATAAGACAGCAAGGTTAACAGGACGTTAATCCACATCACTTCTTATATTATCTAATGGTACAGAAGCTCTCCTTATATATACCCCGATGTGTCTGGTCCACTTCTGTTGGTTTCCTGGTTCAACCCTCGAGTTTCGCTATTTCCACAAATGCACGTGTGCAAGCGGCAATCTGCTCATCATTCCCTGCTGCAAGTGCTTCTCGTGGCAAAAGTGCACTTCCAAGCCCCACTGCCGCCGCACCCGCTGCATAATAATCTGCAATGTTATCCAGTGTGGCTCCTCCTGTTGCAAGCAGTGGAATATGATTCAGTGGAGCCTTAATTTCACGTAAATACGGAATACCCAGACTTGCCATTGGGAACAGCTTCACCACTCTTGCTCCTGCTTCATAGGCAGCCACAATCTCCGTTGGCGTCATCGCACCGGGCCAGATCTCCACTCCATGTTCTACAGCATATTCAATAACAGACAGATCGACATTCGGAGACACGAGAAATTGAGCACCCGCTGCGACGGCTTCTTTGGCCATCTGCACATTGAGTACCGTGCCCGCCCCGATATAAGCCTTACCCTCATGCCTTGCACGCCAGTCTGCAATAATATCGTGTGCCCCAGGTGTGTTCAGCGTCACTTCCATCAGTCGGATTCCACCATGTCATTCCCTGCCCTGCTGCCTGAGCAGATTCACGGCTAATACCACGAACAATAGCCACCAGTCTCGATTCCAATAATACTTCCGTCAGATTCATGCCAACTTCCCCTTGTTTCATAGATTCGGCAGCCGAAGACAAGTATTCGTTATCACCGCTTTTCCGTTAGTCACTATTGTAAAGCATATCGTCCCCTGGATGAAATCATTTGATCCAATTTCTTGTGAGAGTGTGTGCACCAATGTCTCCGGTATAAAGTTAAATAAGAACACAAAAACCTCTCCATGGAGAAAGGGATTATTCATCCACTTTATTCCATTAGAGAGGTTTGCTCTAAGCATTTTCCAGCACGTTATTATCCTTCTCCAGATCCTTAAAATACTTATCATTATACAACATGCTGGGATGTGTCGGATGGTACATCAAAGCAATGTCATTGTGCTCTTTGGCTTTTGCCCGATTGCCCATCCGGTCATAACACACACACAATTGTAAATGCGGCATCCATGTCCATGCAGCTTCGTTCAATACTACCATTGGATCGGTCGGGCGTACGGCGCGGGTCGCCTGTTCATACCAGTATAAGGCTTTGCGGTAATCGGCACGGTCAGCAAAATATCCACCCAATCGGCAGCAGATCTCTGCCCTCGGCAAATCAAAGGCAAAGGATCTCAACAATGCCGAGACTTCCTTTTCCGAACGTTCAAGTGATACCTCGCAATCAGCTATTTTCTGGCATGCTGCGATCTGATCCTCCACCCATCCCAGCCCGGTGTCCAGAAATTTTCCATAGTACTGCACCGCATCTTCAAGATGCCCGTGGTCTTTCAATTCATTGCCAAAATAATATAAATCACGCGGAGAGAATTCCTCCCCTGCCTGTTCGCGTTTGCGATATATCTTTAGATTGCGATCCGTGTATTCCTTATCTTTCTTATGCGTGACTGCCACGTCACTATGCAGCAGATGACCGGCCACTTCCAAATATTCATGCACGGCACCAATCCAGCGATAATTCCGATCCCTGCGCACCAGTCGGTTCCGCCTCAGACTATATGCCACCTTCCCCTCCGCCGTAAAGGACAGATGATAATCCATCGTCACACTATCCACAGCAGGGTCCAGGGAGCGCTTCAGTTCAATGAGCTTCACCCGGTCATCCGGTTCAAACACATCATCTGCATCCAGCCATAGTATATATTCACTTGTTGCCTGTTCAAAAGCAAAGTTCCGTGCTGCCGCAAAATCATCCACCCATTCAAAATCAATGATACGTTCCGTATAACGAGCTGCGATCTGACGGGTCTGGTCCGTCGAACCCGTATCTACAATTACAATCTCGTCAGCGATCCCATTAACCGAGTCCAGACATCTGGAGAGGGAAGCTTCTTCATTTTTCACAATCATACACAGCGAAATACTGATCGATTCTTCTCCGCGTATGGCTCTGCGATTAAAAGCAGCTACTCCGGGCAATTCCGATAGTCGGTAGATGTGATAGGCCGGAAAATGTGTATCTACGTATAAACGGAACCCCAGTGCCTGAGCACGGATGCAAAAATGGCGATCTTCTCCCCAGAAAGATACATTCGGAATCTGGTCATAGGAAACTCCGGACTCCAATACGTTCCTGCGAATAAGGGTACACGCCCCAAGTCCACCCACTTCATAACAACCCGGGGTACGCAATTGCCTCAGGAATGCATCCGTCTGTGTACCTTCGTCCTCTGCTTCCTCCCCTGTATTGCGTTTGCCTCCCTTGCGAAACAGGGCGTACTCATCCTGCAACCAGACTTGTGGCATTTCCCTTGTGCCCGGCTGCCATCGAGTCCAGAAGATATTGGAGATGATCTCCTTCCTGTTCGATACGAGCTGTTCCAATGTCCGTGGATGCAGGACGAGATCGGAATCAATCAAGAACACGGCATCGTACTTCTGGTCACGGGCATATGCCAAAATACGATTTTTCAGTCCGGCTACCCGCCAGATCTGTTCGTCACGCCAATAGTGCCCACCCTCGTCCTTGTTGTAAATTCCTTTTCCCTGATTGGCATCTGTTTCATCTACATTCGCATCCAAAAGGTTGCCTTCATGCCGAAGTACAAACTCCTGGAGCATATTGGATGCCGCTTCTTCTTCGTTGTCGTCCACAAACAGATAGTCTGTCGTTACCGTCGTTCTCTCAAGCGATTCCAAGGACTGGAGAAATTCACGGAGTACCGCAGCCGTCTGCCGAACAGGGCTTGCGATAAGAATCTTTTCCTTTGGCTCTTCTTTACCTTTTTCTTTTTCCTTCTTCAACTCTATTGTCCTCCTTCCCTTATTCCGACCATTCCAGAAGTATTGGATCTGCATCCAAAATGGATTCGTACTGTTCCTTCCAGCCATATCTCGCATCCGGGTCCAGTGCTTGATAACGCTCGTATTTACGAATCCGGTCCTCTGCACGCGCCCAACCATAGTGCTTCACTCGAGGGGAGTGACATCCATAGGCAAAATGCTGAATCGTTAGCGGAAAACGGCCGCAGTGCTGCGGGGTTTCCTTCCACTCATAGCTCCATTCCGGTCGGTATCGGACCAGAAATGGCCGATAATACGCATGAGCCTGCCAGTATTGGTCTTCCCGGTAATGTGTATCACTCCACATATCAAACAACCTGAAATAAATGGCGTCCTCCGTTCCACCCAACAGTTGATTCCGTACAATACCAAAATCCGTTGTCAGAATTTCATCCGCGTCCAGGTTCAAGATCCATTCCGGTCCTGTAGCCACTGTTGTCTCCCACTGCTGCTTGCGTAAACTCACCTCATCTGCAAATAGGGAGGCCGGATTCACAATCAACGTAAGCGGGATTCCCTCCAGCATTTCCTGGCATAAAGCGACGGTATGGTCTGTACTTCCGTCGTCAATGATCACCGCACGATCAATCCACGGCCGGTGAGTCTCCAACGCCTGTCTGAGATACCTGTGCTCCTCATTGCGAACAATCATGGACAAGGTGACATGCGGCCTCGTGGTTGCTTCACGATCTTCCAACTCCCCACCTCCAGGCTGAGTCTGTCACGCGTAATAATTGATGTGATATGAATGATTAATTGGCTGAACCTCTATTAACCTCAATATCTAATCTATGCACGTCTGGAACAGGGTTATGTCTGGCAGGGAAACCTTTCATGACGTTTAGGAATCTTGAAATATGATATGCCCTTCTTTCATGAACAACGACAAAAAAGGCACCCGCTTTCGCAGGTACCTCCTTAATGGAATATTTCATTGGTTTAATAGTTAATGACCTATTGAGATCTCAATATAGATGAGGTTGAATAATCAACGATACGCTGCCAGACGATCATTCAAGCTGCGTGTTTGCCCGTACACATCCTGATACAGTGCAAACAGTCCGTCATACACCTTAACCGTTTCCGGGTTAGGCACATAGGATTTGGCAGGACGAATGAATGCTGCTGCACATTCCTGCAAGGATGGGAACCAGCCACAGCCATAAGCCGCCAGCATTGCCGCGCCCATTGCTGGGCCCTGTTCACTTTCCAATTTCACAATGGTTGCATTGAAGACATCGGCCTGCATTTGCAGCCAGGCTTCATTTTTGGCGCCGCCACCAATGGAAATAACTTCATTCACTGTTTTGCCAGCGTTACGCAGAATATCGATGGACTCACGCAGTGAGAACGTAATGCCCTCCATCACAGCACGTCCAAAATGCTCCAGCTTATGTCCGGCATCCATGCCGATAAAGCTGCCACGAATGTTTGCATCCGGGTGCGGTGTACGCTCGCCGACGATATAAGGGGTGAACAGCAACCCGTTGCTTCCCGCTGGAATCGCATCAATGTCCTGCAAGAGCACATCAAATGATTTGTCTGCTGCAAAAGTATCCTTGAACCAGGACAGGCTGTATCCTGCCGCAAGGGTTACTCCCATAATATAGAAGGCCTCTTTCTCGCCATGGTTAAAAAAGTGCACTTTGCCTTCGAAATCGAGATCTTTACGCTCTTCATAAGAAAGCACTACCCCGGACGTTCCGATGCTGCACATCGTCTGTCCTTCACTCAGAATGCCTGCGCCAATGGCTCCGCATGCATTGTCCGCACCGCCTGCATATACTTTGGTTGCGGCTGCAAGTCCGGTTTGATCCGCAATCTCAGGCAGCAATGTGCCCACTTCCTCAAATGACTCCACAAGGCGTGGACACAAGGATACTGGCAGTTCAAAAGCTTCCGCGATTTCCTTGCTCCACTGCTTGCCTGCAACGTCTAGCAGCAATGTGCCTGCTGCATCCGAATAGTCCATCGCATAATCACCTGTCAGGCGATACCGCACATAGTCCTTCGGCAACAGGAACAGAGCTGCCTGTTGCAGCGATTCCGGCTCGTTTTCCTGTACCCACAGGATTTTGGGCAGGGTAAAACCTTCGAGTGCACGGTTACGGGCAATACTTAACAATTTGCTATCCAGCACCTTCTCAATGCGGCGGCACTGCGCTGTTGTCCGTGTATCGTTCCACAGAATGGCATTGCGCAGCGGTTTACCTTCGGCATCCACCAGCACCAATCCATGCATCTGTCCGGAGAAGCTCAGTCCTTCGATTTCCGAAGGATGTACGCCGGACACCTCCAGCAATTTGCGCAGCGATACAATCGTCTGCTCTACCCAATCTTCCGGGTTCTGCTCACTGTATCCAGCTTTGGGTTGGTACAGCGGATAAGCCTCGGAAGCTTCAAACGCCACTTTCCCTTCACGGTTAACCAGCACCGTTTTAACTGCACTTGTTCCCAGATCGACACCAATTACGTAACTCATGGGTTAACTCCTCTCGTTTATCTCAGGTTATATCCACGAAGAATCCAAGTTTACATGAGAGTCACTCCGTGATCAGAAAACCCTTGGATCGCCGTTACCCCCGGATTTCCTTCATCCCTTTTACATGGGAGAAATCCGGGGATAAATGCGACCGCTTCGCTTCCTCCGGGTCCTTTCTGCTCACTCCGTTCTGCATGCTTAATCATGGACACACATGGATATGAAACGAGTAAAACGTACTCGTTTCTGTAGCTAAAATCGTGCCTACGACCTATATCTGTCATTAGTAGTGGACACGCAAACCATAATGCACAAGAAACTCATTCGGTTCAAGGATCAAAAAACCGCCCCCGCCTTCCCAGGGGAAAGTCGGGAACGGTCCGAATGTCATGCTTGTTCAGGCGTTCCGTGGTACAAGCTTGTACAGGGCAGGCATGGTTACATGCCATACCTTGCACAAGTGAAATCCGCTATTAGTCAGCCAGAATGTATTGGTTGAGTTTTGCTCTCAGCAATTCCTGACGTCCGGATTGGTTTTTGCGTGGGCTTTCGTTGTTCAGCGCGTACTCTGCAAGGGAAGCCAGTGTTGCTTTACCTGCAACCACATCTGCACCGATACCTTCGCTGAAGCTGCTGTAACGTTTTTCGATGAAGTCATCGAATACACCATCTTCAATCAATTTCGCTGCTACTTTCAGACCTTTAGCATACGTATCCATACCAGCGATGTGTGCCAGGAACAGATCGTCTGCTTCGAAGGAACCACGACGGACTTTGGCGTCGAAGTTCACACCACCACGGCCGATACCGCCGTTTTTCAATACTTCGTACATTGTCAATGTAGCATCGTACATATCAACCGGGAACTCATCCGTATCCCAACCGATCAGCATGTCGCCTTGGTTGGCATCGAGGGAACCGAGCATGCCGTTTGTGCGGGCAACACGGATCTCGTGATCGAATGTGTGACCAGCCAGTGTAGCATGATTAGCTTCCAGGTTCAGTTTGAAGTGTTTGTCCAAACCGTATTTTTGCAGGAATGCAATGGATGTTGCTGCATCATAGTCGTATTGGTGCTTCGTTGGCTCTTTCGGTTTAGGCTCGATCAGGAATTGTGCATCGAAGCCAATTTCCTTCGCGTAGTCTACTGCCATGTGGAACATACGGGCAATGTTGTCTTGTTCCAGTTGCATGTCTGTGTTGAGCAATGTGTCATAACCTTCACGACCGCCCCAGAACACATAGTTTTCTGCGCCCAGACGTTTACCCACTTCCAGACCTTTTTTGATTTGCGCTGCAGCATGAGCGTACACATCTGCGTTGCAAGTGGAAGCTGCACCAAACATGAAGCGTGGGTTGGAGAACATGTTTGCTGTATTCCAAAGCAGTTTTTTGCCGCTGGATTTCATGTGACCTTCAATCAGGTCAACGATCGTATCGATGTTGCTGTAGAACTCACGCAGGCTGTTGCCTTCTGGTGCGATGTCCACATCGTGGAAACAGAAGAACGGGAGATTCATTTTTTCCAAAAATTCAAATGCTGCTTCCACACGTACTTTCGCGAGGTCCAGACCGGAGTATTTATCCCAAGAACGAACAGCAGTCTCCGCACCAAACGGGTCACTACCACCCGCTGTTAATGTATGCCAATAAGCCATGCCGAAACGGAAGTGCTCTTCCATCGATTTGCCGGCTACAACTTCTTCCGGATTATAATGTTTAAAAGCAAATGGATTCGTGGAATCTTTACCTTCGAATGAAATTTTATTAACGGATTCAAAATAGGCCATGTAAAATGCCTCCTCAATAGTTTTGAAAGTAATCGTTTACAACGTTATCCTAACACATCGGTTATACTTTGTCTATTGGTTAAACAAAGTAAAAATAAAAATGTTTTTCGCACGTTTGTTTACGCTATAATAGTCGAATAGCTTGTTTACGGATTGTGGGTCTGAACCCTTTTATAGAAGAATAGGAGTGCCTTATGGATATGAAAATTACCGGAGACCAGATGCTGGTCAAAAAAATAAACAAGTCGATCGTCCTCGATACGATTCGGCGTCATGCCCCCCTCTCCCGTGCACGGGTATCCGAGATTACAGGGCTGAACAAAGCAACGGTATCCAATCTGGTTGCCGATCTGATCAATGATGAACTCTTGCAGGAAATTGGCCCTGGGGAATCCAGCGGTGGACGTAAACCTCTGATGTTGCTATTTCGCGGTACATCGGGATATGCCGTAGGTTTGGAACTCAGCGTGACCCACTTAAAGGGTGTGCTTACCGATCTTGAAGGTCATATCATCACAGAGTACGCCGTGAAGCTGGAACAACATGATGTCTCCTCTGTATTTGAACAGCTGAAACTTGCGGCAGAACATCTGATTCAGGCAGCCCCTCCCTCCCCTCACGGGGTAATTGGCATTGGAATCGGGGTGCCGGGTATGGTGGACGAGGAAGGGACGGTGCTGTTTGCACCCAACTTGGGGTGGGAGAAGGTTCCCCTGCGTGCCATGCTGGAAGAAGTATTCGAGTTACCTGTCACGATCGACAATGAAGCGAATGCAGGTGCACATGGAGAATTGAATTTTGGTGCGGGTATCGGTGTACGTCATCTGATCTATATTAGTGCAGGCATCGGGATTGGTTCAGGCATTATGGTGGATGGCGAGCTGTACAAAGGTGCCTGGGGATATGCCGGAGAAACAGGCCATATGTCCATTGAAGCAGAGGGCAGACCTTGCTCCTGTGGCAATCGTGGCTGCTGGGAGTTATATGCTTCGGAGAAAGCTTATGAGCACCCGGATCATCAATTGCTTTTGCCAGCACATACTACACGGGAATTGATTGATTATGCACAGCAAGGCCATGAAGATGTATTGAAATTATACCAGGAAATCGGCCGCAAACTGGGGGTTGGCATCACCAATATCGTCAACAGTTTTAATCCTGAGCGCATCATTATCGGCGGCCCTCTTTCTGAAGCAGGACCATGGATTGAAACGGCGCTAAAACAAGTGGTGGAGGAGCGTACGTTGCCCTATCACCGCCGCAGTTTGCAGATTGAATGGGCTGCTCTGGGCAGTCGGTCCACACGTGTGGGTGCCGCTTACTCAGCAATTTCCCAATTTCTAGGTAAAATAAGAGTGTCCGTCTAATAACCGCTGAAAATTGACATCATTTTGCCCCATTTCCTCCCTTTTTGTTAAAGAAATCCAGAGGTATAATAGGGTTATGTGATTTTTGTCATGGCGGCATGAATGTCGCCGTGTTAATTCCGATGACGAAACGGAGTGAAAATTCGTGACCTACGTGGATACTTCAGATATCTCGGCGCAAATGTTTGTCACCGTACTCCTGTTCCTGATCGTGCTTGCGCCGCTGTTCAGCCTTGGCATACTTCGATTGTTTCAGAGCAAAAAGAAGGCTGGTTTCATGTACATGCTGTCAGGCGTACTGGTGTATGTAGTATTTCAGACCTTTATGAGTATATTTTTTTAGATAAAATATGTTTGATTTTAACGTCAAATCCCTTTTTACATCCACAAAAGAGTTCATGAAACATGTGCTCTGTTGTAGCTGTGAAAGGGGATTTTTCATATTGCAATTTAAAGAAGCCTCAGTCCTGATTCGGACTAAGGCTTCTCCAATATATATTCAAACGGCTCGCGCGAACCGGAATAGCTGCATTTGACTTGAACTTACCCTATACAGGGTAAATTAAGCGTCCAGCGCTTTGGCGAATTGAGTCTTGTTCATACCCAGAATACGGTGTTCACCAATAACAGTCAGAGGTACGGCACGTACGCCCATATCCCATACTTGTTGTGCGAACTCATCGCTTGTCTCGATGTTACGCTCTTCATAAGAGATGCCTTTGTCAGCCAAGAAGCTTTTTACCGATTTGCAGTTTGGGCAGTTGGTTGATGTGTATACAATTACGTTTTCCATGTTTATTCACCTCATATTGTTATTTTATAGAATAATCTATTGATCAAAACAGCTCTTCCCTTACAGAACTACTGCGCTGTGCTCCAAGCTCTCAATATATTTCTCTGTATCCATCGCAGCCATACATCCACTACCTGCAGCTGTGATCGCTTGTTTGTAACGGGTATCCTGTACATCACCACAAGCGAACACGCCTGGGATATTGGTTTCGGATGTGCCCGGTGTAGTCAGAATATAACCGTGTTCGTCGGTTGTGATCTGTCCGCCCAGGAATCCAGTGTTTGGTGTGTGACCAATTGCAACGAATACACCGCTAGCAGGAATGATTTCTTCTGTACCTGTTTCGTTGTTTAGTACTTTCAATCCAGTTACGCCGTTGTCGCCAGCCAGCACTTCAAGAGGGGTACGGTTCAATGCCATTTCCACTTTCTCATTGCTGCGTGCACGATCCTGCATGATTTTGGAACCACGTAGTTCTTCACGACGGTGTACCAAGGTCACTTTGGAACCGAAACGGGACAGGAAGCTCGCTTCCTCCAGCGCGGAGTCGCCACCGCCAATAACGATGATTTCTTTGTTGCGGAAGAAGAATCCGTCACATGTCGCACAAGTGCTGACGCCACGGCCTACATTCGTTTCTTCTCCAGGAATACCGAGGTATTTAGCAGATGCGCCTGTAGACAGGATCAAGGTTTCGGATACGAGTTCACCCATACCTTCAACCTGAATTTTGAATGGACGCTCGCTCATATCGATGTTGTTTACCCAGCCTGTACGGAATTCTGCACCGAAACGTTCTGCTTGTTTGCGCATATTGTCCATCAGTTCAGGACCCATAATGCCGTCAGGGAAACCTGGGAAGTTCTCTACTTCTGTTGTTGTTGTCAATTGACCACCAGGTTGCGGTCCTTCAATAACGAGTGGGCTCAAGTTGGCACGTGCCAAATAGATTGCTGCTGTCAGCCCTGCAGGGCCTGTTCCAATAATAATTGATTTATACATGTATAGTTCCTCCCCCGGGTTCTGCAAAAAGGTCAGGCTCTCCGGCATCAAAAGCAAAGGCTTTTGCATACACTAGAACGAAAGCCTACATCATGTCCACATGACCTGCCCGTTATGACAATTAACCTATGCAGAAACGGAATTCTAATTTATAATCATTCTAATCTGTTGTTCATTATGATCTCTTTTATGTACGGTGTCAATGCTCGGCAGCGATTATGAAGAAGTCTTCATCAGGAGGGAAAATGGAAGCATGAACGATGCACTCATTGGCAGCTTTATCTCAGCCATGTCTACCGGCCTTGGGGCCATACCTATTCTATTTATGCGCAAAGTAACCCACCGTCTGCGTGATATTTTGCTTGCCTACGCAGCAGGCATCATGACCTCTGCCTCGGTGTACAATCTCATACCGGAAGCACTCGGGCAATCCAATCTGTTTGTACTTGCCCTTGGTATCATGCTGGGCAGCATGGTTCTGCTTGTGCTGGAGATGAAGATTCCCCATGTGGATCTGGAAAATCCCGAGAAGATGCCTTTCAAAATTGAAGCCAAAGCCTTCATGATCATTGCAGCCATCACCATGCATAACCTGCCCGAAGGGCTATCGGTAGGTGTCAGCTACGCGAGCAGTGACGCAGGACTTGGCAATCTGATTGCCTTTTCCATTGGATTGCAGAATGCGCCGGAAGGATTCCTGGTCGCCCTCTTCCTCGTCAATCAGAACATCGGTCGCTTCAAGGCGCTCGGTATCGCCACGCTGACGGGTGCAGTTGAAATTGTTACAGCCATGATTGGTTACACACTCAGTAGTCTGGTCTCCGGTCTGGTCCCTTACGGTCTTGCCTTTGCAGCGGGTGCGATGATGTTCATCGTGTACAAGGAATTGATTCCCGAAAGCCACGGCGACGGCAATGCACGGGCGGCAACGGTTTCCTTTTTGCTTGGACTGATCACGATGATTGGCCTGACTGAACTCTTTTAATAGAAAGAACATAGGAAAGTCCTCACATGAACACAAGAATGGACGGCAAAAAACCTGAAAGCACAGCGGCTCGCTGAACTTCCAGGTTCTTTTTTTGTTCACAAATGAAGATTCAATGAAATAGTTGAAATGATCTGTAAAGGTCGTTGGACGATCACAATCCGGATTTGATAAATCGAATCAGTTCGGCATTGAATTTTTCCAATTCATCATAGAACGCCCCGTGACCGCTCTCTTCAAAAGCAATCAATTGAGAACCGGCAATGCCTTTGTGCATCTCCTCGGCGAACTCAAACGGGCATATCTCATCCTTCTTCCCGTGCAAAATGGCTGTAGGTACCTGAATCGAACTCAGGTCACCTCGCAAATCCTCATCCCGCAGGGCAATCGCACTATTAATCGTACTGTAAGACGAGGCCTCCATACCGAGTGCATGGAACCAATCCATAAACGGCTGGCTATGCTGCTTCGCGAAAAACATGCCGCCAAACGTCTCCAGCAGCTTCGGACGATCAACGAAGATCGGCTCAATAATCTGCTCGGTAAGCTGCGCTGCAGTCAGGCCATACGGATAACCCTCACGCTGCGTGAACACCGGTGCCGCCGCTGACAATAGCGCTAGCTTGGATACACCATGTCCCGCATGGCGGGCCATATAATGCACGGCAATCGCTCCACCCATGGAGAAACCTGCAAGTACCACGTCACTCAACTCTAGATCATCAATCACAGCACGAACATCGTCCGCCATCCGGTCGTAGTCATAGCCTGTGGACGGTGCGTCCGACTTGCCATACCCTCTGAAATCTATGGCAATGGCACGAATGCCGTGATTAGGCAGTACATTTAATTGATATTCAAACATTTTATAATTAACTGGCCAGCCGTGCAAAAAGACAACCGGTGTTCCTTGGCCAATATCTTCAACAAATACACTCACATTCGGTTCCACTTGTACGTAACGTCCCATATTTCACAGCTCCCTTTATTGTCATGTCGTTGCAGCGGCAGATTGCCGCACTGCATGGTAATGTTTCAATAACAACGTTCCCTTAGTCATATTCCATGTAGAACCTTCCTCTGGAATCGTCTCTTCGATTCATTACCCGCTGACCCAAGGTTCAAACGCCGTTTTTTTTAATTGGATATCGTTATCGCAGGAGTCTTAGTCCATTCAGAATAACCAGGATCGTGCTGCCTTCATGGCCTACCACACCCAATGGTAATGCAACATCTTGTAAGAAGTTACCCGCGATTAGAGCCAGAATTACCGTGATGGCAAAAAACATATTCTGCTTCACCGTCCGCTGCGCCCGACGTGCCTGCCTGATTACCCAGGCGATTTCTTCAATATTATCATTCATCAGTACAACATCCGCTACTTCCAGTGCAGTGCCACTGCCTGATACACCCATGCCCATGCCAACCGTTGCCGCTGCAAGTGCAGGCGCATCATTCACACCATCCCCAACCATCAACACTTGCCCGTACTGTTCGCGAAGCAGATGCACCTGCTTCACTTTATCTTCGGGTAACAAACCTGCGTATACCAGGCTTACACCTGTCTCACGGGCGATCACTGCTGCCGATTCGGGACGATCACCTGTCAGCATAGCCACTTTCACACCCATCGCTTCCAGCATTTTCACCGCTGCAACCGCTTGTGGGCGCACGGTGTCCCTCATCGCGATCAATCCGGCCATTTGCCCGTTCGCTGTTATGGCAGACACGGTTTTGCCTTCTCCCTCAAGTTGGGCACGTATGCCATACCACACAGCAAGATCGTCCATATTAGAAGCAATAAATTGCTTCTCTGTATCATTTGCGTTATTTACCTCAGTGATATGATGCGTATCCAACTCATCCGTTTTCCCAATTTTCCAGAGAACGCCGTCTACTTTCCCTTCAATCCCCCAGCCCGTCAGAGCTTGAACCTGTTCAGCAATCGGGAGGTTGATGTCCTCCTTGCTTGCCTGCTCCACAATAGCCCGAGCCAGTGGGTGCATCGAAAGGTTCTCAATGGCAGCTACCGCTCCCAACAACTGTGTACGGTCATATCCGTCTGCCGTTATAATATCGGTCACCTGTGGTGTACCCATCGTCAATGTTCCTGTTTTATCAAAAGCAACCACCCGGGTCTGGGCCATGTTCTCCACATGAGCGCCACCTTTGAAAAGAATACCGCGACGTGCACTGCTGGACATCGCTGATAACATGACCGGCATAATGGAAGAAACCAGGGCACAAGGTGAAGCTACAACCAGAAAGACCATTGCTTTGTAAAACGCCTCATTCCACGTCCAACCAAGCAATAGCGGTGTTGCCACAATAACCAGCACCGTTACGGCGACAACAATACGGGCGTATATTCCCTCGAATCGCTCAATAAAGCGTTGGGAATCCGGCACTTCCGTCTGCGCTTCTTCCACCAGTTTAATGATTTTGCCAAACAACGATCCTTCAGCGGATTTGGTCACCTCCACATATAGGGCACCTTCGCCGTTCACAGTACCTGCAAATACTTCGTCACCAGCAATTTTGTCTACGGGTAAGGATTCTCCTGTAATCGAGGCCTGATTGATAAAAGAGCTGCCTCGGTACACAACACCATCCGCCGGAACCAGTTCGCCCGGCTTCACCAGCAACAGATCCCCCGGCTGCAAATCATCGATGGATACACGATTCATTTTACCGTCCTCAATACGCAGCGCCGTTTCCGGTTTGAGCGCCAGCAGTGATGAAATATCCTTGTGACTGCGCTCCGTTGCATAGCTTTCCAGTGCACCACTTAACGCGAAAATAAAGATCAGCATGGCGCCTTCATTCCAGTAGCCAATGGCTGCCGCTCCCAACGATGCTGCAATCATGAGCAGATTCACATCGAGATCACGATCCTTGACCAGTGTCTCTATGCCTTCTTTGGCTTTAGTCCATCCACCTATGGCATAAGCAACAATATATAGAAGTACGGATAACGGGTTAGACCATGATGCCGTCGCCCAGGCAATAAGCATCAAAAGTCCACTGCCCAGAGCAGCTTGCATTTCCTTGTTGCGCAGCATAGCCCGAAAGTCTGGTTTGCGCCCTCGGCCTGGGCCAGGTGTATTGGCTGAACGCTGTTCAGCTTTTGCTTGGGTTTGAATGGGTTGGTGTATCGCTTGCATATGAATCACAATCCTTTCTGAATGTCGGGTTGTGGAGTGCATTTTGCTGCATCCATGTCCCGTGTATTGAAGTCGTATTGAGAATGAGAGCCATTGTTAATACCCTAAAAATGACACATGCTGCTGCGGGAATCCCGCAGCAGCATGGTTATTGAATGGTTGTCGAATGATTTTCAAATCATTTTGAATGAGAATGATAATCATTTTTGTACTTATGCAATTATTTTTACCAAATACAACTTTTGATTCATTATATGCCTGTGCTTTGCATTTGTAAATGGGTTTTTCACCTTAGCCGGTGTAAAATTAAAAAAACCACTCGTCCATAAGGACAAGCGGCTCGTATGAATTTAATTTATTCACGTTATGAATTAAACACTAACGCTTGATTGCTGGCTAGCCTTAATGGCTTGCTCCAGATCGTAGAGGATATCCTGAATATTCTCTGTACCCACAGATAGACGAATCAGCTCAGGATTAACTCCGGCTGCAGTCTGCTCATCTTCTGTCAGCTGTTGATGCGTCGTACTTGCCGGATGAATGATCAGTGACTTGGAGTCACCTACGTTGGCAAGGTGAGAGAACAGCTTCACATTTTCAATCAGTTTACGTCCTGCATCCACTCCGCCTTTGATACCAAAGGTCAGAATGGCTCCCTGGCCTTTCGGCAAATACTTCTGTGCCAGTTCATAGGAAGGGTGACTCGGCAAACCTGCGTAGCTTACCCATTCCACATCCTCATGTTTCTCCAGATATTGCGCCAAAGCCAGTGCGTTGCTGCTATGACGTTCTACACGCAGATGCAGTGTCTCCAGCCCTTGAATGAGCAACCATGAATTGAAAGGTGAGATCGTAGCACCAAAGTCACGCAGCAATTGTACACGAGCTTTGATAATATAAGCAATCGGTCCAACCGCTTCTGTATATACGACACCATGATAGCTGGAATCCGGTTCTGTCAGTCCCGGGAACTTGCCACTCGCTTTCCAGTCGAATTTGCCGCTGTCCACAATAACTCCACCAATGGAAGTACCGTGACCGCCAATAAATTTGGTAGCCGAATGAACGACAATATCAGCTCCATGTTCGATTGGACGAAGCAGATACGGACTTGGGAATGTATTGTCTACAATCAAAGGAATGCCATGTTCATGGGCGATAGCTGCCACAGCTTCAATGTCCAGTACGTTGCCTTGCGGATTACCAATCGTTTCAGCGTACAATGCTTTGGTTTTGTCCGTAATCGCCGCCCGGAAATTTTCAGGATCACTGGAATCTACAAACTTTACATCTAAGCCAAGTTTCGGTAGTGTGGTTGAGAACAGATTGTACGTTCCTCCATACAGACTCGCTGCGGAAACAATCTCATCTCCCGCACCTGCGATGTTTAAGAGGGAGAACGTAATCGCTGCCTGACCGGAAGCCGTAGCCAGTGCACCAGCGCCTCCCTCAAGTGCAGCAATACGTTGTTCGAACACATCCGTGGTCGGATTCATCAGACGTGTATAGATATTGCCAAACTCTTTCAATCCAAACAGATTGGCTGCATGCTCCGTATCACGGAATCCGTAGGATGTTGTTTGGTACAACGGTACTGCACGTGCATGGGTGGTCGGATCAATCTCCTGGCCGGCATGAATTGCCAATGTTTCAAATGAAAGCTCACGTTCGTTTGACATAAATCTGTTTCCTCCCTTAACTTATACGTTTGGCAAATCCCTAGATGTCATGACATGGTGGCGTATGTTTTCCATATTCTCTCACAAGATGTCGCTTTTGAAAAGAAATATTTCCGATTTTTCCGATGAGAAATATTAAATATGTATCAGTAAGACTGCTACACCAAAAAAACCTTTGCTCCCGCAAAGGTTTTTCGGATTTTTTTCAACCATCACCTGCTGAACTTCTGCGCGAATTTATACCGTTTATACCCGAACGCCACTCCATATCTCACGTAAATGCTTGGCCGCTGGGACAGCTTCTTCCGCCGTTACCCCTTCTAGTGAAATATCGATGTGTGGTTTATAGGTCTTCAATAGTTCAAAAAATAACGGATAATCCAGAATGCCCTCACCCGGCACCGGATTGAACTTTTCACCCTGCGCATTGAAAGCCACATCTTTGGCATGAATGACAATGATACGCTGATACAGCGTTTCCATCACTTCACGCAGGAATGCAGACTGGTCAGCCACATGAGGCTGTTTAATCAGATTACAAGGATCGAACAGCATGCCCAGATTGGATGAAGGAATTTCTTCAAACAGACGGATCATATGTTCACGTGTATGAAGCGTATGGGTAGATACTGGCTCAATCGCCGCATGAACGCCCCACTTTTCCGCCTCTTCCGCCAGTTCCTCTACCGTCTCCCGCAGCACCGTCCATGCCTTTTCTTCATATGCATCCGGATGAGTGTCGCGATACGTATCCAGGCCCCCTGTCTCCGTTGCCACCATGCTGCAACCGAAATCCCGGGCATAACGCAGATGCTCCTTGAATCGTTCAATGTCTGCACGACGAGCCACAGGATCAGGATCAATCGGGTTAATGTAGCAACCTAGTACCGCAATCTTGACTCCGCGCTGTGCAAATTGATCTGCGATCTCATTCGCAAGTCCAGGGCTCAGCTTGCCGTTGGCCGAGTCCACATCCGACAAGGCCTTGGCTAATGCCAGCTGGACCGAATTAAATCCGTTATCTGCGATGGTCTGTGCAAGCTGTGCTGTAGGCTGTTTACCAAACGTATGCGCAAGAATACCAAGTTTCATGTCATTGCCTCCTTTGCATCGATCGCTGACAGCGTTAACGAGCCATCCAGCCGCCATCCACATTCAGTACGTGACCATTCAAATAATCCGAAGCCGCCGATGCCAGGAAAACAACCGGACCTTTCAGATCCTCAGGTGTTCCCCAGCGTCCAGCCGGAATCCGTGCCGTGATGTCACGGTACCGATTTTCATCGGCGCGAATCTGAGTTGTATTGTCTGTTTCCATATAGCCTGGTGCAATCCCGTTGATTTGAACACCTTTGCCTGCCCATTCATTCGCGAGTGCTTTCGTTAAACCGGCTACCCCATGTTTACTGGCTGTGTATCCCGGTACATTAATTCCACCCTGATAAGATAGCATGGATGCAATGTTAATGATCTTGCCACTTCCCCGTTCAATCATATGTCTGCCAGCCAACTGGCTCAGGAAAAATACCGTGTTCAGGTTAAGACCAATGACATCATGCCAGTCCTGTTGACCGTGATCGGCTGCAGGTGTGCGACGAATAATTCCTGCATTGTTGACCAGAATATCAATTCTCCCTTGAAAGGCTAATGCCTTTTCAAACACCCCGGTCAATTCGTCCTCACGGCTCAAATCAGCTTCAATCACATACGCTTTACGTCCGAGAGCCTCAATAGCACGCGCTGTTTTCGATGGATTGGAGTAGGAAACCAGCACAACATCCGCGCCGGCTTCAGCAAGGCCAATCGCCATTCCTTGCCCCAGTCCTCCTGACGTACCAGTGACAAGTGCAACTTGTCCGCTTAAATCAAATGGATTCATAAATGATTCCTCCGCATGGTTATTGGGTTGCAAACCGTGTCTTCAGTCTCGGCAGTCACGTATCCACTGTGGAACTGAAGGTCAGCTCTGATAATCCACTTCGATGCCATTTTGTCTGTATAGGGCTGCTGTCTCCTCATCCAAGCGACTATCGCTGATGATACAGTCCAGCTCCGAACAGTGTGCAAAGGTCCGAAGGGCAAATTGTCCGAATTTATAATGATCCACGACGCCATAGACCTGCTGAGAAGCAGAGATCATTGCTTTTTTTAGTGGCACCAGATCTCCTGTATATATGGAAAGTCCAAATTCCGGATGAAGTGCCGTCGTGGAGATAAACGCTTTATGAATGTTGAGACCGGAAATGAAGGCCGCCGTATCGTCTCCCACCAGCATATTGCGGACTCTTGCCCCACCGGGCACAACCAGTCGCACCTGCTCCTTTTTGGTCAGCTCAGCAATAATGAACAGATCATTGGTAACCACCGTAATGGGCTGATTGTCCAATCTCTTCGCCATCTCCAACGTAGTGCTCCCGCCATCCAGCGCAACAATATCTCCTGGTCGGATATACGCAAGGGCTCGCTCGGCAATCTCCGTTTTCTCCGAATGATGCTTTTCCGTAGCCCCACGACTCGTGAGGATGCCGTACTGGTCGTTCTGAGCCAGCATCGCCCCCCCGTGGACACGTACGAGCAACCCCATACCTTCCAGCTTATCGAGATCCTCCCGTACGGTCTTGCCCGTCACCTGCAGCAGTTCACTCAGATCACTCACGGTGACTTCCTGCCGCTCCAGCAGAGCCTCCATAATTTTTTCATGTCTTTTCAATGGATTCATCACAGATCAACTTCCTGTTTCTTTGGAATTTACGCGCCTATTTCAGGTCCTTCATCGCCACGCCGTCCATATCCTCGAACGTCTGGTTTTCACCAGCCATTGCCCAGCAGAAGGTATAGCTGCTCGTACCGACACCACTGTGGATAGACCAGCTAGGAGAGATGATGGCCTGACGGTCACGTACAACCAGATGCCGTGTTTCATTTGGCTCGCCCATCATATGGAATACGACGCCATCTTCCGGCAGGTTGAAATACAAGTATACTTCGGAACGGCGGTTGTGGGTATGTGCAGGCATCGTATTCCACATGTTGCCCTTGTCGAGTTCCGTAATGCCCATCACCAGCTGACAGCTCTGAATCCCGCCTTCTCCCTGATGGATATAGCGATAGATCGTCCGTTCATTCGAGCTTTCGATGCTGCCGAGGTGGTTCGGCTGAGCTTGTTCTTGCGTTGCTTTTACTGTTGGATATGTGTGGTGAGCCGGTGTGGATACAAAATAAAACTGAGCCGGCTGATCCTTGCCGCTGCTCTTAAACACGACTTCTTTTACACCTCTGCCGATGTACAGGCATTCTTTCGCACCAATCTCGTAGCCTTGACCGTCAGCTGTCACGGTTCCATGGCCTCCAACATTAATGATACCGATTTCACGACGCTCTAGGAAAAAGTTCGTTCCGATATCCTTCAGATTTACTTCAAGTGCGATATCCTTGCTTTGAGGTACAGCCGTTCCTACAATATAACGATCTACATGAGAGTAAACTGTTACCAACTCATCTGTGGCAAACAATTGCTCCATCAGAAATTCCTCGCGCAGACGGGAGGTATCATAGTTTTTCACTTCATTTGGGTGTGCAGCATAACGGTTTTGCATCATTAATCCATTCCTTTCGTTAGTCAGATAATGTTCATATAAGTTCATTTTAGTTCATTATGTATCTTTTGTGTACCTTTTTTTATAAAAAAAGAACCCGACGGGAAAATCCCCGCCAGGCTCTGGTGATCTTGCGATGTATTACAAGGAGTAAATGAGCGCCTCATAAGGACGCAAACGAAGATGGTCTTCTCTAAGCTCATCGGAGGTTGACCGATCCAGATTGCCAATGATCAAGCGGGCATTCGTAGCTCGATCAGCGAATGAAGCAGGCAGACGGTAGGACTGCTCCCGGTCCGAGTGATTGAGAATGACAAGCCATGTCTCTCCATCCAGACTGCGGCTATATGCATATACATGCTCTTCCCCTGCCGATTGGTCATGATAATCTCCATAGACCATAACCGCGTGTGTTTTACGCAGGGCAATCAGCTGCTGGTAATATGCAAATATGGAGTCCTGCGCAGCCAAATCCCGCTCCACATTAATCTCTTCATAGTTGGGATTCACCTTCATCCACGGCTGCCCTTCGGTAAACCCGGCGTGCTTGCTGCTGTCCCACTGCATCGGCGTGCGGGAATTATCCCGGCTCAGCGGCTGAAGACTGTGGAGCACTTCATCTGGCGCACGGCCTTTACCGATTTCTTCCTTATATTTGTTCTTCATTGCAATATCGTGATATTCATCAATGGAAGAGAACCGGACACCCGTCATGCCGATCTCCTCTCCCTGGAATACATACGGTGTTCCCGGAAGGGTATGAATCATGGTCGCCAGTTGTTTGGCGGATTGCACACGGTATTGTCCATCATTCCCGTACCTTGAAACCTGTCGGGTGTGATCATGATTGTTCAGGAACTGGGAGTTCCAACCTTCATGTCGGAAAGCTTCATACCAGCTCTCCTGAATTTCCTTGTACCGTTTCAGATCCCAAGTAGGCATGTCATCCGCCACCTGGAAATGGAATAACGTATGCAACTCTTTCCGGTTATCCCCCACATACAGAAGGCCATCCTCTGGTGTGACAAACGGAATTTCTCCTACAGTCATGATGTCGTAATGCTGGAGAACCTCCCGGTTCATTTCCTGCAAATATTCATGAATGCCTGGATTATTGCCCAGATAATCAATGTTCTCCGGGTGCTCCGCATCCGGGAAACCTTCCAGCTTGGCGAGCAGATTAATTACATCCATGCGGAAGCCGTCAATGCCCTGATCCAGCCAGAAACGCATCATCCGGTAAATCTCCTCACGCAGCTCGGGGTTTTCCCAATTCAGATCAGGCTGCTCCTTGGCAAAGGAGTGGAAATAATACTCTCCCGTCCGCTCGTCGTAAGTCCACGTTGAAGGTTCAAAATAGGATCGCCAGTTGTTCGGCGGGCCATCCGGTTTCCCTGGCTTCCATATATACCAGTCGCGTTTCGGATTATCGACAGATGAACGTGATTCTTCGAACCATGCATGCTGCTCTGATGTATGATTGACCACCAGATCCATAATGAGCTTCATGCCCAGTTCATGTACCTTGTCCAGCAATTGCTTGAACTGCTCCATCGTTCCGGCTTTCGCCATGATGCGATAATAATCCGCTATGTCATATCCGTTATCTTTATCCGGCGATTCATAGATGGGATTAAGCCAGATGACATCAATACCCAGACTTTTGATATAGTCCAGCTTGAGCATCAAGCCCTCCAAATCCCCGATGCCGTCTCCATTCGCATCCAGGAAGCTCCGCCAGTAGACCTGATATACCACGGCTTCTTTCCACCATGCCCGGTTCATGCTGCATCTCCCCTTTTCTGCTTAATGGCTGTGCTCCTGCAACGTACGCTCCAGGAAGGACAGCGTGAGCTGTGTAGTATCTTTCAGCACCACGTCCGCTCCGGAACCTTTAAGTACAGCTTCTTCACCAATACCCACGGCGATCATGCCTGCGGATTTGATGGCCTCAATACCCGCCTGCGCATCCTCGATGCCGATGCAGGCCTTAATGTGAGCACCCACTTCTTCTGCTCCACGCAGGAACAGATCAGGTGCTGGCTTACCGTTTGGTACGGAATCCGGATGTACCACATAGCGGAACAGCGAGTCCAACTCCAGCGCCTTCAGAATTTGAGGAGCATTTTTGCTGGCCGAGGCGATCACCGCAGGAATGCCGGAGGCTTGCAGCTCAAGCAGCAATTCCCGAATTCCAGGGTAGGTATGCTCCGGTGTCAACGAGTCCAGCAACGAGACATAATGTTCGTTTTTACGCTGTGCGAATTCTTCCTTTTCCTCAGCCGAAAATGTCTCTTCCTTGCCACCCAGACGTAAAATGCGCGCCAGCGACTCCCCGCGGCTAATGCCCTTTAACTGCTCGTTGAACTCCCGATCAAACGGAATATCCAGCGATTCCCCCAGCTTCTTCCACGCTACATAATGGTACTCCGCCGTGTCGGTAATGACACCATCCAAATCAAAAATAACGGCTTGAAGTGCTCCGTTCCCTTTCATTTCCCCGTTCCTCCCCATGTTATTGCTCTAGTTGCCATTCAATTCGTTTCTCGTTGCTTTCCCGTTTCTCGCCCTTCCAGTCCAGAACAACCGTCCAGCCCGATGCGTTGGAAATGCTCGCATAACGTTTGCCCTCACGGGATTCAAAATGGATATCGAACTCTGCATCGCCTACCATCAGATGCTCCAGACTGCATGTTTTGTTATCCCATGCCTGCGGCATATTAGGTGATAAGGTTAAACGGCGATGCTGTGCTTCCGGTTGAACGCCGAAGAAATGTCGTACGACCGGTACAGCCAGTGCATAGATGGTCCACGCCTGCACTACACAGCCGTAGTCCGGAGACATCTCCGAGAAAGAACCTGGCACTACACGTGAGAAGCTTTTCCCCATCCGACGCAGTAAATCCAGTGCGTGATCCGGATGCCCGTACGCCGCTTCTGCAACCGCATGTGCTCCGGTAGAGATTGTCATCGTGCCCTGTTGGTAAATGGCAGCAAGATAAGTACCGTATTCACCAATGAAGTCGCGATTTCGCATCGCTTCCAGAGCACGCTGTGCTTTGTCCTGATCGGCAATTCCTGCTTCCATTGGAGTGACAATGACCCAGTTTTTGTTCAGCAACCAACCGCGATCTTTCTGATCCTCACCTGCATCGGCAAGCAATCCTTCCACGTACTCCCGGTAGTCTGTGATCCCTTGCTTTTCAGCGAGAGAAACCATGTAATCCACCTTGGGCACAATATCAGAAACAGGTGCAACGGCATCCGCATAGAGGCTGTCTTTTTCAGACCAATACACATCATTCACTGCGCGTACCGCTCTTTCAGCCAGTTTTTGATATGTCTGATGCCGCTTCGTTTCACCCAAATAGAGACTCATGTGCTCCAGCGCCTGAAGAGCCTTGGCTGTATATACGGCACTATCAATCAGTTCCATATTCAATCCGGCAATCTCGATGATGCCGTAACCAGAAGGGAACAGGTCTCCGTCCGGGTCCATCTCACCCAGCAGCCAGTCGATTCCCTGAACACAATAGTCATAATGCTCGCGCAGAAGTGCATCATCTCCGGTCCACAGGAACATTTCCCATACAAAGGCGATATAGTGTGCCGTCTCCTGCGTGTTGCCGCGATTAGACACGGCTCCTATCGTGGTCACTTCATGCACAAAACGTCCATTACCGTTTGCTTCCTTGGATTTCTCCAGCAACAAATTCAGCGTATCCCGCACCAGTTGATGGTCTCCCGTAGCAAGCACACCCTGAAGCGCATACGTACTGTCACAGCCGAACCACCACGGATATATGGGTCCACCTGCCGTCAATCCACGACCAATGCCGTCTACTTGTTGCACCAGCCACTGATTATTGCGCTTCACCCAGGCAAATTGCTCGTTCAGCTCATCCTCGCCTTCAATGGTCAGCACTGCGCGCTGATCCAACTTGTCGTAGAGTTGCTGCTTCTGCTCTTTCAAGCTGACGTAGTCACGTTCGATGACTGCATAAGTCTGCTCACAGGCTTCACGGGACGACTCCGAACCGGCAACAAATAACCGGAAGCGGAACACATCCTTCTCCTCCAGCGTGCATTCGGTTACAAAAGAAATGCCTGTGCCCTTGCCTGCCGTCAGTTCTGGTCCGTAAATCTCAGGACCAACCGTCATTACCGTTCCAGGCAGATCACTTCCAATCATGGCATACCAGTCTTGGGCATCATCTTTGACGATGACTTTGCGCGAAGAAATAGCTTCTGCCGTTTCACCCGCTCCTGGGATAATTCCGATCTCATCGGAATACCACACTGGACGGAGATCGGTACGTGACAGCAGCTCCAGCTTGAGCCGGGTTGTTCCTTTGCCGTAAGCGCTGATCTCATATTCTGCGACCATGCCTTTTTCATAATCGGGGGCAAACTGGTTGCGTTCAATGGATACCGGAATGTGGCTCAATCCGTGATCATAATCGAACCGGCTTCCGCCCCAGGATTCACTTGTGAATCCGTCTGCCCTTGCCCATACCGCAATGTTGCGATCCAGATCGGTTACCTTCAGCCAGAAGCCGTCCAGCAGCTTGATCGGATGCAGCCATACACCGCCCATTTCGTTAGCCATATGATGCCCAAAGTCGGGAAAGTATCCGTCCTGGGTACCGCAAATCTTTACATATTCACCTGCGTTATAATACAAATTAAAAGGATGTCTGCTTGTTAATGTGGCCATGATAGTCCTCCTCTGCGGTTTGGCTCACCGCTCATCTCTTCTATTCATACGGACGATTAGCCCTTGATTGCAGAAGAGATGGAAATGCCTTCAATAAAGTATTTTTGTGCAACAAAGAATACAAGGAGTGGCGGAAGCATAATCAGCATCGTTGCAGCCATTAGCATGTTCCATTCCACGTTATACAACCCTTTGAACATGGACAATCCGAGAGCCAGCGTATACTTCTCACTGGAGTTCAGATAAATGAGTGGTCCCTGGAAGTCATTCCATACGCCCATAAAGGTAAAGATCGATACGGCAATCAGTGGCGGCATGGAAAGCGGCAGCATGATTTTAGTGAAAATCTGCATTTTATTGGCTCCGTCTACAAAAGCAGACTCATCGAGATCACGCGGAATACCGCGCATGAACTGGCGAATCAGGAAGATGTTAAACGCTCCGCCCCCGAAGAATGCAGGGATAATGAGTGGTAAAAATGTATCAACCCAGCCGATTTCCTTGAACATGATGAACATCGGGATCATCGTTACCTGCGAAGGCAGCATCATCGTCGCCAATAGCACCAGGAACAGCGTGCGTTTGCCGCGGAAGTTAAACCGGGCGAAACCATACGCACATAGGGCAGACGAGAATACGGTACCGACTAATACCGGAATCAGAATAATCAGCGTATTTTTCAAAAATGTAAAAAACGGGATGGCCAAGACGGCATTTTTATAGTTAGACCACATCCATACAGCCGGGAAAAAATCATCTTTGAACACCTCGGCAGGTGTTTTAAGAGACGTTGCAAACGTCCATAACAGTGGGATCAGCACGACGGCTGCACCAGCGATAAGCATGAGCATAGAGAATAGTTTCGAGTAGACCGGTTTCCGTGTCGTTGCTTGATTCATCATTTGTCCTCCTCTCAATCCTTTTCGTTATCGCCCTGGTAATAGACCCACATCGAAGAGCTGCGGATGACCAGCAACGTAAACGCCAGAATGATGATGAACAATACCCAGGACAATGCCGAAGCATAACCCATTTCAAAATCGGTAAAAGCTTTATTGTACAGATACAAGTTATAGAACAAGGTCGAGTTAAGCGGTCCCCCGTTGGTCATAACAAATGCTTGTGTAAAATACTGGAATCCACCGATGATACCCATAATTACGTTGAAGAACACCGTTGGGGAAATCATAGGTAATGTAATGTTGAAAAACCGTTGAAACGGTCCCGCGCCATCCAGATTGGCAGCTTCATACAGCTCTTCAGGAACGCCCTGCAAGCCGGACAAATAAATGATGATCGTATTGCCGACGCCCCACAAACCCATGACAATCAGTGCGCCCAGCGCATAGCTCGGATCTTGAAGCCAAGCTGGCCCCTGTACGCCGAAAAAGGCAAGCGCCCGGTTCAGAATGCCGTATTCCGGATTGAAAATCATAATCCACATCATTGATGCCGCTACAGCTGGAATGACGGATGGCATGAAATAGATCAATCGGAAAAATTTCATGCCTCTGTTCCGCATATTCAGCAGCAAGGCGATAAGCAGTGATGCCACTTGATATAGTGGTACGGATACCAGAGCGAAGATAAAGGTAACTTTCAACGATTGATAGAAAAGCTCATCATGAAACATCGTTTTGAAGTTATCCAGACCGACCCATTCGATCGATTGTACGCCGGTGATAATATCCCATTTACTAAATGCCAGCAGCAGGGAGAATAACATTGGACCAATGGTAAAGAGCAACAAGCCTATAAGCCAGGGCAATATGAACCAATACCCGGCACGCTCGGATTTAGAATTACGCATAGCAGCCTCCTTGATGAAGAGGGTGAATCAGCATGGCCGCCGACTCACCCGCATGGTTTTTACTTGATTTTGCTGTCAACGTTCTTCGCAGCTTCATCCAGAGCGCCTTTGACATCCTGTTTGCCAAGCAGCACTTTTTCCAGCGCCTTGGTGAATTCTTCAACAAACACAGGTCCGTTTGTAGAACGCATGGTAACCGGTTTTTTAGCATAATCCATCATTTCGATGACCGGTTTGTCTGCTACTTCTTTGGCTTTGACTTCGTCCAGTTCTTTCACAGTCGCTGGCAGTACTTTACCGTTCGCAGAACGAAGCTTCTGTGCATCTGTACCCGAGAGCCATTTCACCAGTTCATAAGCCGCTTCTTTATTTTTACCGGCTGCGTTGATCGCCCAACCTGCACTTGCGATAATGCTTGAACGAGTACCGTCCGTATTTTGTGGAATCAGTGCAGAACCATATTGAACATCCGATTTGTCGAGATCACCTTTGATCCAACGACCTGTAATCATCATGGCGAGCTTGTCTGTCATGAACATCGATGAATCTCCGCCAAGTGTCTCGGAATCCAGTGGCGTCGGGGATACACGGCTATCTCCTTGAGACCAGGATACATATTTATCCATTGCCGCTATCGTTTTTTCACTGTTCATGTAGCCTTCCGCAGCTGTTCCATCCTCATTCGCGATGTCTGTACCGTTATCCCACAGGTACGTATAAATCGGATATTCCCATTTGCCTGCGTTGAATCCGAATTGAGTATATTTTTTTCCATCTTTTTTAGTCAGTTTCTGTGCAGTTGCAATCATGTCATCCCAAGTCCATTCATCTGTTGGATAAGGGATTCCCGCTTCATCAAACATGCGTTTGTTGTACCAAAGTGCAAGTGGGTTGAAATCTTTAGGCAAGTAGTATTGTTTGCCTTCGATTTTCATATTTTCAATGAGATCCTTTTGGAAAATATCCAGATTAAAGGCAGTGTCTTTGCTCAAATAATCGTCGAGTGGCTCAATTACACCTTTATCAACGTATTTGTAGTAGTCGCCTTCACCAACCAGGAATACGTCTGGTGCCTGACCTGCTGCCAGAGATGTAGTGAGTTTTGTTCCATAACCTTCACTTGGAATAGGCTCAAACTTCACTTCGATATCCGGGTGTGCAGCATTGAACTCTTCCGCAAGCTTCACTTCATCCGCACCGGAGTTGACATCTCCCCATACGGAGAAGGTGAGTTTTACTTTTTCTCCTTTTCCGCCTTCCGCGCTGTTGCTTCCACCTGAAGAACACGCGGATAACACTAATACCAAAATCAGCATCATGACCAAACTTGCGGACCCTTTTTTCATTTGAATGACCTCCACATGGATTTATATTAAACCAAGGTTTGAAACCGTTTGCTGAGAGTAACTTGCTGACCGGACAGAAGGAGAGAAATTTCTTCCTCTGCATCACTCTCGATTAGAATACCCTCGGACGTGATTGTGATATGCAACAGCTGGTTTTGCCAGTAAAGCGGGAATTTCAGACTGCTCCAGGACTCTGGCAGCTTCGGATCGAGATGAAGCTGGCCATCCAACATGCGAACTCCGGCAAATCCCATCACGACACATTCCCATATTCCGCCCAGAGAAGCTGAGTGGATGCCTGCATCCGAAGAGTGCATATGCGGTCCCAGATCAATCTCGGACGCCCGGCGGAACAGATCATAAGCGAGCGGACGATTACCGAAGTCACTGGCAAGGATACTGTGCGTTGACAGCGACAATGAGGAATCATGCAATGTTTTTTCCTCATAGTAGTCATAGTTCGCACGTTTGATAGCGGGTTCAAATTTATTCTCAAGCAGGAAGAACAGCATCATGATGTCAGCCTGCTTCGAAATTTGCATTTCACCAACCTGATCCAGGTTGTAATCATTGAAGATGCTGGCGACTTTCGTCTGATTTTTATAAGGGGTAAGATCAATGACTTTCTTCTGCAAGTAGGTATCATCTTGTGGAATAAGTCCTTGTTCATTTGGCCCTGGCAGATACATTTGATCCAGCTTGTTCCATGTTTTTCGAGCTGATGTCAGGTCAAGCTTCCCAGACAATGCCTTGAGTAATTCAGGTTTTTCCTGCTCAAGCTTTTCATAATATTGAATGGCCAGTTCCATATTGAAGTGAGCCATATGATTGGTGAATGCATTGTTGTCCACATGTTCCTTATATTCATCCGGTCCAACAACCTCATTGATGTGATAGCGGCCCTTGGCCTCATCCCACTCCAGACGGCTGGCCCAGAACGTTGCTGTATCAAAAATGATCTCGTAGCCATATTGATCCATGAACGCCTCATCGCCTGTAGACTGGACGTAATGCCAAACGGCATAAGCGATGTCAGAGGTAATATGCTGTTCAATGAAGCCGGACCAGATCTTCGTCTGTTCTCCAGTTACGATATCTACATCTCCCCATACCGGTGTAACTTCGCCATCTTCGATCCAGGCTGCTTCCCACGGATACATGGCCCCTTCGAATCCGTTCTCCTTGGCCTTGCTTCTAGCTCCATCCAACCCCTGATATCGATATTCCAGCAAGGATCTTGCGATCTTGGGATTGCTGTAGATGAAGAAAGGCAGGATGAAGATTTCCGTATCCCAAAAGGAATGTCCCTTGTACCCTTCACCACTTAATCCTTTCGCCCCGATACCCATACGATTATCATGAGCAGGTGTCATAATGACGAGATGATAGATGGCGAAACGGATAGCAAGCTGGTCATATCCGCTTGTGCTGTCCACTTCAATGTTGTATGTGGACCAGGTATCCGCCCAGGCGTTAGCGCTTTCATGAAACAGCTGATCATACCCTTTTTGCGACTCTTGCTTCAGCTCCGTCAGCGCCGATTCACGCATTTGCTCCAGTGAATACCCACCGTTGTTGTAAACCAGATCGCGGCTGGTATGCACATTCGAGATTTTTTCCAGTGTTACCGCTTGTCCGGCTTCCACGGTTACTGTGCCTTCGATGCCAACCTTGCGGCGTCCCATCGTTTGACGCAATTCCGGCTCAACCTTTTCACCATTCAGCTGCCAGTGGTGCACCGTATTGGTTACAAAATCAACAGCCGATTGTGTCGTCGTTGACGTCATTTGAATATAAGTCTTTTCAAATATCCGTTTTTCGCCTTCCGTGAAATGCTGCGCACCCGAGTTCGTCCATTGTCCGTTAATACCAGACGCAATGTGAACACGTGCCTGACCATCCAGTGGCTTGATACTTACGGATGAACCAACCAAATGATGGTTGCTCAAGGAAACAAAGCGACGGAATTGAAGTTCGAAGCTTTCTCCAGTTGGGCTCTGCCATACCACGTTACGGGTCAGCTCACCGTTCTTGAGATTGAGTTGACGACTGTAGCTGATCGTTCTTCCTTTTTCCAAGCTGAAGGTTTCCCCATTCAGGGTGATTGAAAGTTCCGTTACATCCGCTGCATTAGGGAGTTCTGTTACTTCATGCTCATCAAACTTATTGAAGGTTCCTGCTACGAACCAGTTCCGCACTTGTCCAACATAATTCTCGTCCGTTGCGGAGCGAAGTCCCATGTAGCCGTTTCCAAGTGAGAGCACAGCTTCGCCTTTCCCTTGATGAGCCGGATCAAACCCGGTTTCAGTTACCAGCCAGTTACTCCATTCTCCTTGTCCTGCATCGTATTTCAGCAATTTGTATTCCCCCTATGTCTATCTTATGTTGTATCCGAAACGTTTTGGATTTGAGCGAAAATAATACCGAAACGTTTCGGATTTAATAAAACATTTCGGTGCTCTCTTCATCTCGTTCATTTTGCAACCCCTTGCGAACCGTTTCTCAGCTAAACTCAGCGACCTGGTTTGGCTGTCGAGGATCTCAAAACCAATTCATTTTGCAAAATATTAAATTTGGGACTGTCTTCCGATCTCAGCATGCCCATCAACAGGTTTGCAGCTTCATGTCCCAACTGATACATGTTCTGGCCGATGGTGGTGAGTGGTGGTTGAAAATAAGCGGCTGTTGGAATGTCGTCAAATCCTACTACAGATAATTCATCCGGTATAGAGATGCCTATTTCATTCGCAGCCTTCATTACACCCAAAGCCATCATGTCGCTTGCGCAAAAGACTGCGGTAATTTCCGGATATGTCTTCAACAATTCAGAAGCTTGTTGCTGTGCTTCCTCTTCCGTGAAATTCCCGTTTACGATCCATTCAGGCTTCAAGCTCAACCCTGCATTTCGCATTGCATCGGAATATCCTTCATAACGCTCTTTGGATACAAAAGCCTCGGGGTACCCGTTCACCATGGCAATCTGCCGATGACCCAAACCAATAAGGTGCTCTACAGCAGTCTGTGCACTTTGTTTGTGATTCGTTGATACAAAACCAACATACTCACTGTGAATGGGGATATCAATCAATACACAAGGAATGTCACTATCCAATACTTCCTGCAAATACGGATCATCCGTCTTCACACCCTGAAGAATGACACCATCCACCTTTCGTTCCCTGCACAGCTGTGTGTACGTTTTCATCTTTTGCTTCGCTGTATTTGTGCTGAACAAAATCAGATCATAATCCGAATTGGCAGCGCTATCATTAATACCGCAAAGCACTTCGAAAACAAAGTTGTTATCGATGTTTTTGTACGTCATGCCTGATACGAGCAACCCCAGCGTTTTGGTTTCCTTCATGACCAGGCCTCTCGCTAGACCATTTGGACTATAGTTCAGGGTTTCGGCGGCTTCTTTAATCAGTTTGCGCGTACTATCGCTGACGTCCGAGTACCCATTCAGAGCTCTGGATACGGTCGTAATCGAAAATCCCGTCATTTGTGATATGTCTTTGATTGTAGCCAATTGCTTTCCTCCAAAACGTTTCGGATTACTTATATTTCTGAGTATACGGATTCAAGAAAAAAAATCAAGAACTTTTTTCGACAATATTTTCGACTTTTTGTATCTCATGCGTCCCTTCCCTTATTCTGCCCGCATTCAGGATGTAAAAAGGATAAAAAAAAGATCTCCCGACTTTTAAATAAAGTCGGGAGATCCCTGAACCTATAAAACTTAATGTGCAACTGTATTGTTCAACATGATCCAGATGGAACCAATAACGATGGTCATCATGATCAACAGACCAAAGATCAAAGCCATTACATTCCAACGCGGCTTCTCCGATTCACGGATATGCATGAAGAAGAAGAGTTGAACCACAAACTGAAGTGCTGCTGTTACCAGAACGACACTCAGTGTTGCTGTTCTGCCCATCATGTCATTCAGAACCACTACCAAAGGGACAATGGTCAGGACAACGGACAGAATGAAGCCGATGACATAGGACTTGAGTGAACCATGCTGTTCGTGGCCATGGGATTCATGTGAGTTATGCTCTGCCATCTACATCACCCCCATCAGATAGACGATCGACAGGAGGAAAATCCAGACGACGTCCAAGAAGTGCCAGTACAAGCTGATTACGTTGATTTTACCGCGAGTAACATCGGTAATTCCACGTTTTTTCAGTTGAAGCATCAATCCGATCATCCAGATCAGACCGAGCGATACGTGAAGTCCGTGAGTTCCCACAAGGGTGAAGAATGCACCAGAAGCTGCACTCGTTGTATAACTGAACCCTTCATGAATCAACTCAATAAACTCCGTTACTTCCAGGGCGATAAAGCTCGCACCCAGAACAGCTGTAACTGCCAGCCAGCTGATCAATTGCTTCACCTTGCCCTGATTCATGGCAAGAACCGCAAGTCCACTTGTGAATGAACTTGTGAGCAAGATAAATGTCTCGGCAATAACGCCAGGCATTTTGATCAGTTCAGACAATACAGGTCCGCCCGCCGAATTGTCACGCAACACAATAAAGGTTGCGAACAACACGGAGAACAGGATAACGTCGGAAATCAGGAAGAACCAGAATCCGAGTATTTTCAATTCTTGCGGGTCATGGTGACCATGGTCATGATCATGTGCATGGTCATGACCGTGCTTCGCGGCTGCTTGAGCCATTTATACCGACCCCCTTAACGACGCTTCGGTACGCTTAATTTCGTCAACCGGAATATAATAATCCGTATCGTATGAGAATGAACGAGCGATCATGCAAATCCCTACGCCAGCGAGTCCAAGAATCGCCATCCACAGCCATCCGAATACAAAGCCGAAACCGGCAACGAACCAGCATATAGACATGATGAACGGAATCGCGGAATTTTTAGGCATATGAATCGGCTCAAGCGGCTGTTCAGGTGGATAGATGCCTTTGGCACGACGTTCTTTCTCTTCCCACCACTCATCAATATCATCTCCGCGCGGTGTAATGGCGAAGTTATATTCAGGAGCAGGTGAAGGAATCGACCACTCGAGCGTACGACCACCCCAAGGGTCGCCAGATGCTTTGAGTGTTTTGTATTTCCGAATGCCGTCTGCGATTTGTGCTACCTGGAACAAGAATCCGACACCCATCAGGAAAGCCCCGATTGTGGATACAAAGTTCAGTTCCCACCAGCCGGTATCCCAGCCATAGGTGCTCAGACGACGTGTCATACCCATCAAACCGACAGCGTACTGCGGCATGAAGCAGACATAGAAACCGATATTCCAAGTCCAGAAAGCCCATTTACCCAGTTTTTCTGGCAGTTGGAATCCAAACATTTTAGGCCACCAGTAGTACAGACCTGCAAAGTATCCGAATACTACACCACCGATCAATACTTGGTGGAAGTGGGCAATCAGGAAGTAACTGTTGTGGAACTGGAAGTCAGCAGGTGCAACGGATAACATAACCCCCGTCATACCTCCGACGATAAAGCATGGAATAAATGCAAGTGTCCATAGCATCGGGGTATCCATGCGTATCCTTCCCCGGAACATGGTAAACAGCCAGTTAAAGATTTTAACCCCTGTTGGTATGGCTATCAACATCGTGGTTACGGCGAAGAATGCATTAACGTCTGCTCCCGAACCCATCGTGAAGAAGTGATGCGCCCATGTAAAGAAGGACAGGAAGCTAATGATCAGCATCGCAAATACCATTGATTTGTAACCAAACAATTTTTTCTTCGAGAATGTACTTACAATCTCGGAGAACACACCGAATGCCGGCAAGACAACGATATATACCTCAGGGTGACCCCACATCCAGATCAAGTTGATATACATCATCGGATTACCGCCCAGATCAAGTGTGAAGAAATGCGCCCCCGCAAACCTGTCGAGGAAGAGCAATGCAAGTGTCACTGTCAAGATTGGGAATGCAAACAGAATGATAATACAAGTGGAGAATACCGACCATGTAAACATCGGCATTTTCATCCATTTCATGCCTGGCGCACGCATTTTAATGATGGTAACCAGGAAGTTGATACCGGTAGCCAGGGAACCGATACCCGAAATCTGAATACCCCATATATAGAAGTTTTGTCCCACCCCCGGGCTATGCGATAGCTCCGATAAAGGCGGATAACTGAGCCAACCTGCGTCCGGTGAACCACCGATAACGAAGGACAGGTTGAACAGCATTGCTCCCAGGAAGAATAACCAGAAGCTTAGTGCATTAAGGAATGGGAACGCAACGTCCCTTGCCCCTATTTGAAGCGGTACAATAACATTAAATAAACCGAACATAAACGGCATCGCCATGAACAAGATCATGATCGTACCATGAGTCGTAAAGACCTGATTATAATGCTCAGGATGTAAGAAATCCATGTTAGGCATAGCTAGCTGAAGACGCATCATCAGTGCATCCACACCACCACGGAAAAGCATGATAATGGAAGCAATAATATACATAATACCGATCTTTTTGTGATCGACGGTAGTTAACCAGTTACGCCAGAGCCAGCCCCATTTTTTGAAATAAGTCAACACCGCTACGATGGTAATCATCGTAATTCCGATCGCCACGTCCGCACCATAAATCAGCGGATCACCGGTAACGAAAAACTCCGATGCAAACTCCTTAAGTCTCTCTAACATTGGGGGCCTCCTTTCGAATCTTTAGTTAGCACTCTTGTCCACGTCTTGCGTAGTAATCTCTTTGGCACCTGAAGCTTCACCGTGCTTGCTGTGAGCGCTTTGACCGTCAATAACATACTTGGTCACGATGTCTTGGAACAGTCCTTCAGGGAAGGAAGAATAATAAGCTACATTGCTTGTTCCCGGTTCCGCCAGTGTTTTATACGTTTCTTGCGTCAGCGGTTGGGATTGTTGTTTCACTTCAGTCACCCATTTGTCGAAGTCTTCCTCCGATGTAGCATTGACGTCAAAACGCATTTGGGCGAAGTGTTCCCCGGTAAAGTTGGCACCTGAACCCCAATATTGACCTTCATGATCAGCTTGCAAGTACAAGGTCATCGCCATACCCGACATTGTATAAATCTGTCCACCAAGCTGCGGAATCCAGAACGAGTTCATCGGTGAATCCGCGGTGAGCTCAAATTTTACGGGCCGGTCTGCCGGGATATTCAACGTGTTGACCGTTGCAATACCTTGCTCCGGATACATAAACAACCATTTCCAGTCCAGTGAAGATACTTGAATGGTCACCGGTGCTTTCTCAGAAGCCAATGGCTTCGAAGGTTCCAGATCATAGGTGTAGCGGATTGTTACAACCGCCAGCAACCCAATAATAATAATCGGAACGGTCCACCAGATAGCCTCCGCTTTAGTGCTATGAGCCCAGTTAGGCTCATAAGCAGATTTATTGTCCGGTTTGTCGCGGTAACGCCATACAATTACAGCAGACAAAATCAATACAGGCACAATAACGACTGCACACAGAATTGTCGAAATGACAATCAAATCTCTCTGCGAAGCGCCAACAGGCCCTTTCGGATCCAGAACAACGTACTGCCCGCCTGCCAGCATTGGCCAGACAATCAATGCAATTGTAACCAACGTCAGGACAACCGGAATGATTATCCGAATTAGCGACCTAGGTTTCTTGTTCATCTTGATCCCCTCTCCTTAAATTCGCTCATACTGAAAAAACAGTATACTACTCTCTTCCTTCTAAAGATATCAGAAATGAGCAACTTTTTTGTTCATGTTAACAAATTTGTCGATTTTACACCTTAAATGTGTGAATTTTTTCTCACAAATCACTTGCATACTTGATATTTCCTCATTGTAATCTTTACACTTCAAGTCACAAAATAAAACCCTTTGCAGTCCCGTTGAACAGTATCAACGAATCCGCAAAGGGCTTTATTGACTGGGATTCCGGGTGCTCATCCAGTCTTATTATGAACGAATTAACGCAAGATTATTTAATCGGCGCCTTCGTCTTCCCGGCGTGTATGAACAAGTCCAATCGATTTGGCAATAACGTAAATAAATACACTGCCAACCAAGAAACCGATACCCACCATTAATCCGAGGTTACGATCATTAAAATCATTCAGGTTGATCAGGCACATGACTACTCCCGTAATGAGGGCAATCCAAGCCAGAACTGTCATCGTTAGCACTGCACGCCGCATATTTTTATCTTTGCGTTCCAATTGGCTTACCATTGCTGTCTTCGATGCCATAGTAAACACTTCCTTTTCCCTTTTTGTAAGTGCTTTCCTTATACCAATATACCACATCAGTATGATTTTTAGTCAACAAATGTTCAAATTTATTTCGCAATTTGGACACTTTATTTGTATTTTAACTGTTGACAAGCACCAGATCACTTCTTCTTACTTCTTATAACCCAAAAACGCTCTCCTCATAACATGAAACAGCTTAGACCTTATGAAACCTTCATGAACATGTGAGTCATGGCTGAAAATAAAACACTAAAAAAGACGTTGATTCGGATTACCGAACCACCGTCTTTATTCTGAATAAACATGTATGTCCCTGTATTTAACAATTGAAATAACGTAATTACTTAGTTATGTCAGGTTCTGAGCACTTCTTCCTGGAATATTGAAATTAAAGCTTAAATTCGCGTTTCCAACCAATTATTTTTGATCACATTTTGATACCAGTAATAGCTTTCTTTAGGTGTTCTGACCAATGAACGGTAATCTACATGCACAAGACCAAAGCGCATGCGGTATCCTTCCGCCCACTCAAAGTTATCCATCAAAGACCAAGCCATGTAGCCTTTCAGGTTGATTCCGTCGTTGATAATCCGATGAATTTGGGCCAAATGCTGCTCATAGTATGCAATCCGGCGATCATCATTGATTTTGCCATTTTCCAAATCATCATTGATGCATGCACCATTTTCTGTGATGTAGACATCCACATTTCCGTATTTTTGCAAGTAATGCATGAACTCATACAGTCCGCGTGATTCCACAGGCCAGCCAATATCTGTCTTAGTAAGTCCCATATCGACCTCTTCGGATTGCAATGCACCCGCCTCTGGATTGAAACGATTGATTCCCATGGTGTAATAGTTAATGCCCAACAGATCAATGGGTTGCGAGATGATTTCCATATCACCTTCCTGAATTGGTACGGTAGCTCCAGCTTCAGCGAACCAGTCCACCATAAATTGTGGATACGATCCTTTGTAGATCGGGTCTAGGAACCAATCGGTATTCAGTGCAATGGAACGGTCGCAGGCTGCCTGATCTTCTGGAGATTTGCTGTAAGGCTCAGCCCAGCATACATTGGGTGCAATACCAATCTGTCCTGTTGTACCCAAGCGACGGAACGACTGAACGGCTTTACCGTGAGCAACCAGCAGTCCGTGAGCAACATTAATGGATGTTTGCAGGTCCTTATTTCCTGGTGCATGAATGCCGAGCAAGTTGGACAGAAAAGCAATACACCATGGTTCATTGAAAGTCAGCCAGAAATTAATTTTACCGGAAAACTCCTTAAAGATGACCTCAGCATATTTTACAAATGCATCCACCGTCCTACGATTGCCCCAACCTCCGATATCCTCCAGCGTCTGAGGCAGGTCCCAATGATACAGCGTACAGAAAGGTTCGATTCCCGCTTCAAGCAACTTATCTACGAATCGATGATAGAAGTCCAATCCTTCCCGATTGATCTCGCCATCTCCATCAGGAATAATACGCGGCCAGGCGATCGAGAATCGGTAGGTGTTGATCCCAAGCTTTTTCATCAGCTCGATGTCTTCCTCATAGCGGTGGTAACTGTCACATGCGACATCACCATTATCTCCATTGAATACTTTGCCGGGTGTACGGGCAAACGTATCCCAGATGGATACCCCGCGTCCGCCTTCCTGCGCTGCACCTTCTATTTGATAGGAAGCTGTTGCTGTTCCCCAGCGGAAATCTTGTGGAAATTTAAAAATCGTCATCGTCTACTCCTCCGTCTCATGATGACACGCGGATCGTCTGTCCTGCGGTCATGGTTAAAATCACTACATAATCACCCTGAGGTGTTAACTGCGCCTTAGGCTGATCGTTTCCTTCCACACGCATTGGGTATGCACTCCGAATGGTTATCGAACCAGCGTGATCAGCCTTAATTTCGGCGCTTGAGAGTCTGCCATCTGCCCACGCGATTGCCACTGTGTATGCACCTCGTGCCCGAAGCCCTTTCACACTGCCACTGGCCCAGTACTCAGGCAGCGCTGGCAGCAGATGTAATTCGCCCAAGTGGCTTTGTAATAGCATCTCGGCAATACCGGCAGTGCCACCAAAGTTGCCATCGATCTGGAACGGCGGATGATCATCGAACAGATTAGGATGCGTGGATCGAGCCAACAATGTACGGACAAATTGATGTGCCAGCTTGCTATCCAGCAGCCTCGCATACAGATTGATCAACCAAGCACAGCTCCAACCTGTATGCCCGCCACCTTGTGAGATGCGACGTTCAAGTGACACTCGTGCTGCTTCCACCAGTTCTGGCGTATCCAGTCGGTTGATCTGCTCCCCCGGATACAGACCATACAGATGGGAGACGTGACGATGCCCTGGTTCGGATTCGGCAAAATCCTTAAACCATTCCTGCAGCTGCCCCTCGCTTCCGATCTTGAATGGATAGAGCTTGCTGCGTGCTTCGCTCCACTCCTTCGCCAGCTGCTGATCCACATCCAGCTGCTCCGTTGCTTCAATGCACCGATCGAACAACTCACGAATCAATGTCATATCCATCGTCGAAGCCATGGAGATGCTGCGAGCCTCTCCTTCCTCAGTCAGGAACTTGTTCTCCGGAGAGGTCGATGGAGCCGTAACCAGATATCCGTCTGGTCCCTCCACCAACCAGTCCAGACAGAAGAGTGCCGCTTCCTTCATGATTGGATACGCGCGTTCCGCGAGAAATTGTTGATCACGGGTAAACAGATAATGCTCCCATAGATGTGAAGTCAGCCACACGCCGCCCATTGGCCAGAACGCCCAACTTGCGTCTCCGCCTGTAGGCGTGGATGTCCTCCAAATATCTACATTATGATGGGCTGTCCAGCCACGTGCTCCGTACAAAATACGTGCCGTTCTTCTCCCGGTATCGCTTAGATCCTCCAACAAGCCAAACAGCGGCTCATGGCATTCACTCAGGTTGCATACTTCTGCCGGCCAGTAATTCATCTCGGTATTGATATTAATCGTGTAATCACTGTGCCAGGGCGGCTCCACCTGATGATTCCAAATTCCCTGCAGATTAGCTGGCTGGCTCCCTTCACGTGAACTACCCATTAACAAATATCTACCATATTGAAAATAGAGTGCCTCCAGGCCAGGATCATTGGCTCCAGCCTGGTACGCTTGCAGTCGCTCATCTGTAGGCAATTCTTCATTGGCTGAAGCGCCGAGATCAATAGATACTCTTGAAAATAAAGTCCCATGATCCAGGACATGTCGCTCCCGAAGAGCCTTCATGCCATGAGCCATCGCTTTAGTGATTACCTCCCTACACTCCTGATCCAGATGCACACCATCCTTAACAGGCGCCACATCATAGCTTTCAAAGGCGGTCGCCGCTGTCAGATAAAAAATAACCTGGTCAGCTCCCTGAATATGAAGTCTTCCGTCCATAACCGTTACTTCGGCATTCTTGCCCGTCGCAGTCGCGGCCAGTCGCATAGCATAAGCCGTTCCACGATCTTCTTCGTAGATGACAGACTCCGGATGATCCCTGAAATAATTCGATTCAACATGACTTGGACAGCGACTGAACAAAGTAAGTGCATCGCCCGAAGCCTGAACATTATAAGGATGTGGACTGTCCAACGAAACACTGACGTTTACAGAGCCCATACGATCAGCAGTGATGGTACAGATCATGAGATCATCTGTTGCACTGGCGTATACTTCACGTACATAACGAATGGCTTTATATGAATACTTCGTCGTTGCAATGCCGGTATGGAGATCAAGCTCCCGCTCAAATTCATCGTACGGGATCCCATCCAGTTCATCGTGCTGCAACTTAAAGTGGCCCATCGGCTGATAAGCTTCCACATCACGTCCCAGCATTTCGCGGTTCAGCAATTGTTCAGCTTCGCTATATTGCCCGGACATAATCAGTTCACGGGTCTGTTTCAGATACCGCTGACTGCTGTACTGAATGGTGTCGCGTGGAAATCCGGACCACAATGTATCTTCATTTAGCTGGATTTGTTCATCCGATGCTCCGCCGTATACCATACCGCCAAGGCGACCATTACCGATAGGCAACGCCTCTTCCCAGCGAGTAGCAGGCTGACGATACCACAGACGATTTTCTTTTGTTCTCTCATTAAATGGGGACATAGATAACTCCTGTTCCTAATCAGCTATTTTTCATTCATTACTAAAACGTTTTCGGTATAACTAAATAACCAATATAAATACTGTTTTACTTGATCGCAATCCGCTTACCTACAAGGCTAAATTGTCGTTTATCTGAAAGTGCTTACAGTAAGAAAATTATATTTGATTTCGAAATTTGCGTCAATGTTAAACATCACATGGACAGCAAAAAAGACCCTTGCTCAGGGCCTTTTTTGTATATTTGCCTATTCAATTAAAACATAAGTTATTTAACGTCTTTACCTGTCCACAGGGAAACACGATCCTTAACCCAAACAGTGTACTGTTTCTCCATTTCAACTGCGCCAGCTTTGTCCAACTCGGCGAGGAAATCATCGTATACTTTATCAAAGTTCGCAGCTGTAGTCAGAACAGCTTCAGGAATACGTTTGCGCACGATATCCTGTGTTTTTCGGAACGTTACCTCATAATCTGTACCTGATGGTACAGGCATGTTGTATGCTGCGCCCCAGTCTTTCAGTTGCAAATCATCTTCAGAAGGATAGAATTCTTTCCATGTTGTAATGCCATATGCTTTCAACGTTTCTTTCTCTGCGGCAGTATAACCAGCCTGGATCTGCTCTGGGAAGTTCGTTGTGTAAAAGTTATCCGTGGAATCTTTCACGCCATCACCGTATCTCGCACTAAACACGCTATACATACCGATTCCTGTTTCTTTGGTGAAGTTGGAGTTGTCATTGGTTTTACGATCCTGAATATCTTGAGGAATCACCCGTTGACCATCCTCTACATTGTAGTGTTGACCTTCAATGCCCCAGTTTCTCAAAACTTGACCTTCGTCCGAAGCGAGCCAGTCCATGAATTTGATAATACGAACCGGATCTTTGGCAGAAGTTGTAATCCCGATGCCATATCCGTCAAATCCGGTTGGCTGGAATGTATGGTCCACAATGTCCTTGTTCAGGGATACAGAGAAGTGAGCATATGTGCTGTCATCTTTGCCCGCTGATTTGAGTGCATTTTCTGCTTCTTGATAATTCCACTCCTGGTCAATCAGACCGAGTACGCGACCACTTGCGATTTTGGATTTATATTGGTCATCTTTTTGGACAAATGTATCTTTGTCCAGCAGTCCTTCATTGTACATTTTGTTCAACCAGCGGAAGTATTCTTTCTCCTCTGGACGTTTGTAGTGCAACATCGCTTCATATGTTTCAGGGTTGATATAATATTCTCCATCATCGGGTGCTCCAGTTGCTTGGAAGGCCGGGTTCGTTACTGTAATCATAATCTTCCAATCATCTGCATTCAGCGTCAATGGAATGGTCGGCTGACCGTCAATCGTTGGGTGTTTTTTCACATATTCTTTCAATACATTCTCGTAATCCTCAAGTGTTTTCACTTCAGGGTATCCGAGCTCTTTAAGTACTTTTTGCTGAATTTCAAATCCGCCTGTTGCGTCAAACGCAACATTATCAACACCCATATTCGTTGGGATTGTATAAATGGCCTGATCTTCCGAACTGTATTTCAGCCGGTTCATCTGGTCCCCATATATTTTTTTCAGGTTTGGAGCATGCTCCTCAATCAGATCCGTCAGGTCAAGCATTGCCCCTGCATCTACTAGTTTAGACAAGTTACCTTTTGGAAAAACAATATCAGGGTACTCACCGCTAGCCGCCATAAGTGCAATTTTCTGGTCTCCACCATTGTTTACATCATACTCAGCTTCAATCGTAACGCCTGTTTGCTTGGTAATCTCTTTACCGACTGCATCCTGCATCTTGTTCCAGGTTGGACTCGCATCCGCACCAAAGAATGTGAAAGTAACCGGTTCGGTTCCACTGGACTCTGAGGCTTCTTTACTTCCCGAATTTCCGCAGCCAGCTGTAACCAGCATTGCACTTGCGAGCATCAACATTGCAAACGTCTTGGGTGTATTGCCTTTCATTTTGCCTCTCATTGTCTAGTCCCCCTATTATTTATGAAGGTTTTATCTGTATAACAGGCTTTAAGCCTGAGGATACCGTTATAAGACGCATTTCTGTATGCGCTTACTAAAAATTAAATTTGCACTCTTTTTATCAAAATCTAAACCCATGAAATCTCTCTTATTAACTTACATAAAACGTTTTCGAAAAATAATTAAAAACGCTTACTGAAAGTGCTTACATTAACGATTATATGCTATCCTCCCCCTTTCGTCAACAACAAAAAAGGCCCCTTTTAGGGGACCCATTTTGCTTTGAAAATGATCGTTTATCATGCCTTATTTTCAGTATTATTTCACGTCTTTACCTGTCCAGAGAGATACACGTTCCTTGATCCAAACGGTATATTGTTTCTCCATATCTACCGCCCCTGCTTTATCAAGTTCAGCCAGGAGATCATCATACACTTGGTCGAATTTCTCAGGTTTGGCAAGGATGGCTTCAGGAATACGTTTACGGATAATGTCCTGCGTTTTCTGGAACGTTACGTTATAATCCGTATCCGAAGGTACAGGCATGTTATATGCTGCGCCCCAATCTTTCAGCTTCAAGTCGTCTTCAGAAGGATAGAAATCTTTCCACGTTGTAATGCCATAAGCTTTCAATGTTTCCTTCTCTGCCGCAGTATAACCTGCTTGGATCTGCTCAGGGAAGTTCGTTGTGTAGTAATTGCCTGTGGAATCTTTGACACCATCGCCATATCTTGCGCTGAAGATGTTATACATACCGACTCCTGTTTCTTTGGTAAACGCCGAGTTGTCATTGGTCTTGCGGTCCTGTACATCCTCAGGAATGATACGTTGGCCATTTTCCACTTTGTATTGTTCGCCTTCAATCCCCCAGTTTCTCAGCACCTGGCCTTCATCCGAAGCGAGCCAATCCATGAATTTGATAATACGTACAGGGTCTTTTGCAGTTTTGGAAATTCCGATGCCATATCCATCGAATCCGGTTGGTTGGAACGTATGATCCACAATATCCTTGTTGAGGGATACAGAGAAGTGAGCGTAGGTATTCTCGCCATTTTTAACTGATTTCAAAGCATTCTCAGCTTCACCATAGTTCCATTCCTGGTCAATCAGCCCCAGTACCCGACCGCTTGCGATTTTGGATTTGTATTGATCGTCCTTCTGCACAAATGTATCTTTGTCGAGAATGCCTTCATTGTACATTTTGTTCAACCAGCGGAAGTATTCTTTCTCCTCTGGACGTTTATAGTGCAACACCGCTTCATATGTTTCAGGGTTAATATAATATTCACCGTCATCCGGTCCACCTGTTGCCTGGAAGGCTGGATTCGTTACCGTAATCATAATCTTCCAGTCATCTGCATTCAGCGTCAGCGGAATGGTTGGCTGTCCGTCAAGTGTTGGATGTTTTGCATAATATTCTTTCAGAACTTTCTCGTAATCCTCAAGCGTTTTCACTTCTGGGTAGCCGAGTTCTTTCAATACCTTTTGCTGAATCTCGAATCCGCCTGTAGCATCAAACGCAACATTATCTACACCCATGTTCGTTGGGATCGTGTAAATAGACTGATCTTCCAAACTGTATTTCAGACGGTTCATCTGGTCCCCATAGATTTTCTTCAGGTTAGGTGCGTATTTGTCAATCAGATCTGTCAGGTCAAGCATCGCGTCTGCATCCACAAGTTTAGACAAGTTACCTTTAGGATAGATAATATCAGGGTATTCACCGCTGGCAGCCATCAAAGGTATCTTTTGGTCGCCACCATTATTCACATCATACTCAGCTTCAATTGTAACACCTGTTTGTTTCGTAATTTCTTGGCCGACTGCGTCCTTCATGTTGTTCCAGTTTGGACTTGCGTCAGCACCAAAGAACGTGAAGGTGATTGGACTGGTCGTATCCCCTGTGTCCGTTGGTGTTTCTGAAGCCGTAGTTCCTCCTCCGCTACCACTGCATCCTGCTGTAATGGCAAGAGCGCTGGCTAACAGAAGCATTGCGAATGTTTTTGGTGTTTTGCCCTTCATGTGTAATCCCCCTTATGGATAAAATGAAGCTATCTATTGTAGAACAGGCTGACCTGCACATACCGTAATTGGGTGATTCTCATTGTAAAAGGTTTGATTTTATAACATAAAAAGCGTTTTCTAAAATGAAGTGAAAAACACTCACTCTATCCAGTAATTTGAGGAACTAATCCGTACTCCCTTTGACTGAAGAGATTCATGTACATGCCTTGATAAATCACTAATGAAAGTGCTTTCATATTTGAATAATAATCCCTCTAAAAGTCCTTGTCAATAGTGAATTCACAAAATTGAAAACGTTTTTTGGAAAACGTTTTAGGTATAAAAAAGAACCCAGTTTCCTGGGCCCTTTTTTCGAAAAAACTATTCTGCTGAAAAGCATTACTTGCTCTCTTCACCGCTCCACAATTGAACACGGCTTTGTACCAGCTCAGTGTATTGTTTTTCCATGTCCTCTGCTCCGGCTTTATTCAGCTCGGCAATCATCCCATCATAAATGGCATCGAATTGTTCAGGGGAACTGAGGATCGCTTCAGGAATCCGTTTACGGATAATATCCTGTGTTTTTTGGAAAATAACGTTGTAATCCGAGTCACCTGGAGTTGGCATATTGTACGCTGCTCCCCATGGTTTAACCGGGAACTCATCTTCACTTGGGAATAGATCTTTCCACGTTGTTGCGCCGTATGCTTTGAGTGTCTCTTTCTCTGCATCGGAATACGCCGCTACAATCTGTTCAGGGAAATTCGTTGTGTAATAGTTATCCGTTGAATCCTTGACACCATCTCCATAGTGACCAGACATATTGGTATAGAGGCCAATACCTGTTTCTTTCTGGAATACGGCAGCATTATTCGTTTTTTGGTCCTGAATATCGGCCGGAATCACACGTTTGCCATCTTTCACTTCGTACTGCTCACCTTCAATACCCCAGTTCATCAACACTTGGCCTTCCTCAGAAGCTAGGTAATCAAAGAATTTAATTGTACGAACCGGGTCCGGATTAGATGTTGTAATCCCTACACCCCATCCAGATACAAAACCAGGGTCCTGGAAGGAATGATCCTTGATATCTTTAGACAGAGTTACCGGGAAGTGTGAATAGGTCGCTTCATCTTTGCCCGCTGCTTTCAATGCGTTTTCCGCATCGGAATAACCCCAATCCTGGTCTATGACGCCCAGAACACGTCCACTTGCAATTTTGGATTTGTATTGATCTGTTTTCTGTACGAAGCTGTCCTGATCAAGCAGTCCTTCTGCGTACATATGGTTCAACCAACGGAAATACTCTTTCTCTTCCGGACGTTTGTAATGCAGACTTGCCTCATATGTCTCAGGATCAATATAGTACTCGCCGTCATCCGGAGCACCTGTTGCCTGGAAGGCCGGATTCGTTACCGTAATCATGATTCTCCAGTCATCTGCGTCCAGGGATAACGGAATCGTTGGTTGACCGTCAATCGTTGGATGTTTCTCCTTATATGCCTTCAATACATTTTCATAATCCTGCAGTGTACGCACTTCAGGGTATCCCAGCTCTTTCAATACACGCTGCTGAATCCCAAATCCGCCGCCTGCATCAAAATACTTCTGGTCTACCGCATAATACGTAGGCAGTACATAAATTCCTTGATCTTCGTTGCTATATTTCAGCCGGTCCATGTAATTACCATACAGCTTCTTCAGATTGGGAGCATATTGCTCGATCAGATCGGTCAGATCGACCATTGCCCCAGCATCCACGAGCTTGCTTAGCTCTCCTTTGGGTGACACGATATCCGGATAGTCTCCGCTTGCTGCCATTAAGGACACTTTATCCTGACCACCACTGACGGCAAACTCACCGTTAAGGGTTACTCCTGTTTTCTCTGTAAGGACCTTGCCCACTTCATCCTTCATACCGTTCCAGTTCGGACTGGGATCGACGCTAAAAAAGTCAAAAGTAATCGGAGACGTATCACCGCTAGTGTCCTTAAACGACGTTTCGCCGCTGTTTCCTCCACCGCAACCTGCGAGCAAAGACATCGCAAGCACTGGAGCCAGTGCAATCTTCATTTTGTTTCTTGCCATAATGGTAATCCTCCCGTTTCATATGTCTGTCTATCCGGGACTTTTTTGTCCCTGTCTATAGCTTCATGAATGCCACTCCGCAGCCCTATACGGTGAAGCGCAGGCCAAATGGCTGCGCTTCGGGCATTCTGATGCTTCTTTTATTATACGGCCACTCTATCTATGTGGCGGCCTGTACAAACTTGCTTAAGCTTTTACTGCACCCAATGTCATACCACCAACAAAATACTTTTGCAGGAATGGATACACAATCAGGATTGGAACCGTAACAACGATCGTGATCGCCATTTTGATGGATTCCGGTGAAATCTGTGTCATCTGCTGTGCCATGTCATTGGCGTTACGTCCGGCTCCCGAGCCTTGCTGTGTACTTTGCAGTACTTTCATCAGCTCGTACTGGAGCGTGGTCAGATGCGCCTTCGAACCATTATACAGGTACGTATCGAACCAAGCATTCCACTGGCCTACAGCCAGGAACAACGCGATGGTTGCAAGTACCGGTTTACAGAGCGGCAAAATGATTTTGTAATAGATCTTAAAGTCATTCGCACCATCCAGCTTGGCTGATTCCTGCAATGCATACGGCAGACCATCAATGAAGGAACGGATAATGAACACGTTAAACGCACTGATCATACCTGGCAATACATATACCCAGAATGTACCGATCAGGTTCAGGTCACGCATCAGGATGTACACCGGAATCAGACCACCGGAGAAATACATCGTGAGTGCAAGTGCAGTAGAAACAAACTTTCTCAACTTAAAGTCAGGACGACTCAGTGTAAATGCGATCATTGAGGAACTGATCAAACCGAGCACGGTACCTACAATTGTACGTAGAATGGATACCTGCAAACCTTGCAGCAATCCATCGTATTGGAAGATCGTTTTGTAGTTTTGCAATGTGAAATCACGAGGCCACAAGTAAATTCCACCACGTACGGTATCTGTCGAGTTATTGAGTGAGATAGCCAGTACGTTCAGGAATGGATACAGTGTTACAATCAGCACCAGGGTCATCGCGAGGATGTTGAAAATATCGAACAGCTTATCGCCCCGAGTAGCATTGAATGCTTTGTTCGCCATAATGTCGTCCCCTCCCTACATGATGCTTTCTTTGGTGAATTTTTTGAACAATCCGTTCGCTGTAAACAGAAGGATGATACTGACAACGGAGTTGAATATGCCTATGGCTGTACCATACGAGAATCGTCCCATATTCAAACCATAATTGAGCGCGTATAGATCAAGCACTTCCGAGTAGTCTAGCACTAGACTGTTTTGCAGCAAAAATTGCTTCTCGAAACCGATACTGATCAGATGACCGATGGACATGATGAACAGTACAGAGATCGTAGTCCGAATGCCTGGCAACGTGATATGCCACATTTGTCTCCAGCGGTTCGCTCCGTCTACACGGGAAGCTTCATAAAGCTCCTGGTCAATACCGGTAATGGCCGCCAGATAGATGATCGCATTCCAGCCGGTTTCCTTCCACATATCTGAAGCGGTTACAATGTACCAGAATAGGTTCCCCTTAGCCATGAATTGGATCGGCTGATCGATAATGTTTAGGTTTACCAAAAGGTCATTGATAATCCCGCCATCGGTGGAGAGCATCTTGGTAATAATCCCTGCCACTACGACCCAGGATACAAAGTGAGGCAGATATGATACCGTTTGCACGGCGCGCTTGAAGAACATGCCTTTCATCTCATTCAAGAGAATCGCAAAGAAAATCGGCACGATAAAACCGATAACCAGTCCCATCAAGCTCATTGCAAGCGTATTTCGAAGTACCAGATAGAAGCGATCATCGCTGAATAGCTCTGCAAAGTGTTTAAAACCAACCCACTGTTGATCACCGAACGATCTGGCCGGTTTATAGTTTTGGAAAGCCATCGTCCATCCCCATAGTGGCAGATAGTTAAATACAAAAACCCAAGCTACGAATGGCAATGACATGAGATAGAGATACTTTTGCTGTTTCATACTGTCCCAAACTCTGTTCCGCCGTTTTTGTGTTGGCGGATTGGGGTCACTGCTTTTTTTCGCGGAAGCGGATTTTTCTGTTAGCGTTTCCATCTCCGTTCCCCCTCCTCTGATTTATAAAATAATCATACCTGATAGAGCGTTTTCAAAATACCATCTGGATTTTAGAGAAAATCATATGAAAATTAGATATCCCCTTATAAAATCCGATATTATATCTATAAAATTAGTGATAATGACGCTATCTATTAATAATTATTGAAATTACAAGAGAATTTAATTTGAAATTGGTAATGATCGAAAACGTTTTATAGAAATCGTTTACTTCATGTAAAACTAAAAAGAAAAAGGACCTCCAGGGTCCTTCAAATAGACTATTAGTTCGAAAACGTTTTTTACCTAATCAGGAGAAATACCAAACTCCAGAAGTACCATCCTCTGAAACATGGGCTACTCCCGTTCTGGCTCTCCTGAAGAATCTTTGGGCTGTGATCTAGCAAGCTCTCTAGCATGTTTGTATGCGGAAGGCGATTCCCCTACATACTTCTTGAATTTGCCGTGGAAGTAATCCACGTTGGCATACCCCACCCTCGCGGCAACCTGGTGCACCTTTAAGCCTTCATCGAGCAGTTCCTTCGCCTTCTCCATTCGGACCTTATCGAGAAATGCATTGAAATATTCTCCGGTATGATTTTTGAACAGCTTGCCCAGATAACTGCTATTGTAGTTAAATACCTCAGCGAGTACCTCCAGCTTGAGATTTTCGCCGGGATTACGACGGATAAATTCAATCATCTGTTTCAGTACCGTATCCTTGCTTCCTCCACCCATGCGCTGAATAAGCCGGTTCAGGTGTTGAGCAGCCATTACTTTGAGATCCAGTAACGTTAATTGATGGTAGACCTCCGTAATTAGAACGGAATGCTCCTGCATAATAGATTGCATATGCTGATTCGTTGCCGCAAGTTTGTTAATAGCCAATGAAAACACTTGGGAGAACGCCGTCTTAATCGCCTGTTCTGTCTGATGATGGGGGATCAGACGTTCCTCGATCTCGGTCAGCACACGCATCACGGACTCGCTACTCCGAATGTCGAGCGCATAATACAGCTTGTCCGCCAATTCTGCTTCATCCGGTTCACCACTAACTTCATCCAGCGCAATAACCGGCCCAGAAGCACTTTTGCTCTTCTCGCCTTCGTTCCATAACATAATACGTTGTTCCGCGAACAGGAAACGTCCGCCCAATACGCCGTTGGCCTGATTATAGGAATGTGCGATGTCTGCTGTGGAGTTTACAGGTTGACCTGCTGCCGCGTACATGTGAATATTCCATTCTCCCAGCAGCCCTTCCAACTCATCATATAAACTCTGGGCAGATTGGACAGTCAAAATAGGCTCTTTACATAACAGTCCCAGTCCGGAATGGAACGAAAACACAATGCCCCGATCTTTCTGGTCAAAAGCTTCCGCCAGTCTGCGTTTCACCACACTACCACGCTGTAAATCAGGTTCAGCATGCATCTCCAGCAGCACAACCTGATACTGCGACCAATTCAATCCTAGAGCATTTGCTTCCATCGTTTCTGTACCTTCCAGGCTATCAAAAAGCAATGCTTCAATCTGGTGCTCCCGGTAGGCTGTATCCTCACCAGCATGGCGGGCCAGTGTCAGACGCTCCCTTGTCAGCATCACAGAGATCCGCTCCAGCTCACTGATAATCTCCTCTTCATCCACCGGTTTGAGCAGATACCCATCCACGCCAAAACTGATGGCTTTCTTGGCATAATCAAAATCCGCGTACCCACTCAGGATCAAAAAGTGCGACTCCGGATGGTGCTGCCGCACTTCTTCAATCACATCCAGCCCGGTCATGCCGGGCATGCGAATATCGATGATCGTCAGGTCCGGTTCCAGCTCTTCGAAGCGGGTGATGGCCTCACGCCCGCTGGCAGCTGTACCAATCACCTGAAAGCCGTATTTTTCCCAATCAATGATCGTTGTCAGTCCTTCACGTATGCTAGGTTCATCATCTACCAATAACACTTTATACATGCTGGTCTCCTCCTACTGGCAAGGTGAAAGAAACCTCTGTTCCTTCCCCGTACACACTCTTAATCTGTAATCCGTATGGCTCACCGTAGGTCAACGTTAAACGTTGATGTACGTTACGCATGCCAATCCGGCTCTTCTCCTGTTCTTCCGGTCCACAGATGAACTGCATCACTTCAGCCAGACGCTCCGGCGTAATGCCTGCCCCATCATCATCGACACGCACCTGAACGACATCCTCCACCAAACGAATATTTATATTCACACGGACCGTGCCCTCTTTATTTTCCAAACCATGCACAATCGCATTCTCAACCAGAGGCTGAATGATCAAAGGAGGAATGTACATCTTCTCCACCTCCGGATCGATATGGATCTGGAAAGCAAGCCGGTCGCCGTAACGGAATTTCTGAATTTCCAGATAAGAACGTACCATCTCCAGTTCGGCTCTGAACGTCGTTTTGCCGCTGCCAATCTCAAGACTCTTGCGCATCAGTTTGCCTAGCAGCCTGACAATATTGGCAATCTCCGCCTCGCCTTTGATATGGGCTTTCATGCGGATCGACTCCAGTGCATTAAACAAAAAATGAGGATTGATCTGGCTGGCCATCATTTTCAGTTTAATCTCTTTCTGTGCGATTTCCAATTGATTGTTCTGTTCCGTTGCCTCCACCACCTGAGTCATCAGTTCATTAATGCTCTTCACCATGTAATTGAACTGCCTCGACAGTTGCCCAATCTCATCATTCCCGTCAATGCGGGAGGTGACGTTCAGATCACCCAGTGCGAGCTTATTCAGATGTTTGCTAAGGCGTAACAATCGGTTCGATGTGAGAAATGAAATGATATATACAAGCAACAATGCAATGACCAGCACAAGCGTAATGAAGAGCATACCGATCATGCTAATGGTATTGGCGTCTTTGACAATATTTTTGGTGGCAAAAACCGAAATGATCTTCAGGCTGTTCATGCTCGATCCAGGGCGCAGCTCATCAATGACAATATTGGATGGCTCCCCCCGAAAATCTGCTTCAATTGTGCCTTTGGTCTGATTTTGTAGATCTACACCAAAATCAAGCTCGTCCAGCGTCTTGCCCACTAGTTCGGTATTTTTGGCCGCAACCACATAACCCTGTTCGTCCGTAATCAACGTCTCGAACGGTTCCTGACGTAATAATCCATTCAGCTCATCCTGATTGATTACAATCATCAGCACACCCTCGGTCCGATATTCGGCAAAAGGCACTTTGCGCACCAGACTTAGCTTGTGCACCGGATTATCTCCCTTGTCAGGAATATAAAACCAGCCGATGCTCGTCGTTTTCAGTGCCTTCTGGTACCAGTAGCTCTCCTCGGTCTGCTTGTCCACAGGAATGAACTCCAGATTGTTGATCAGCGTCGGATTGGTGGAGTAAAACCGGATGCCCGCAACCTCGCGGTACAGACGCTTGTATTCCTGAAAATCTTTGTATGCGAGGTAAGCCGAGGTCAGCTCCACAACACTTTGGTATTGTTTGTTCACAATTTCTTTCAAATCATTATTGAACATCAGAATGTTGGAAATATCCGTAGGCACACGCAGCAATGTGGTGGTCTGACTTTTGACTTTGTCCACGTTGTTAATCGTCTGTCCAATGGCATTATCCAGCGCCTGCTTCCGAAAGTATCCGGTTACAGCCAGGCCAATAATCAGTACCGGAATCATGACGACTAGTACATAGGATATGAGCAATTTATGCTTTAATTTAAGATTGTTGGATGTTCGTATGAGCCTTTTAAACATATCTGCACCTTCCGTCGCTTATAAGCGCTTACATATAAAGGTCAGTACATATTACGCCTGCCCTTCCAATTCATCATACCACATAACAGCAAAAGCCCTACAAGAGGGCTTCAAAAAAAGGCTGTATGCTGAGTGAAAAACAAACATGAAGTTTGTATAACTATTTCTAATGTAAGAAGAAAAACAGATGGCTTAGCGGCTGCGTGCTGAGCGGAAACCGTGTCCTTTGGCACGCAGCGCAACAACCAGAGCTACAAGTGATAGGAACAGGATGGCCCAGGTAAAGGACGAGGCTCCCCATTGATTCAGAAGCACACCTCCCGCCAATCCACCAATAGCAATAGCGAGATTCCAAACGGTCGTATTAATTGGCATAACGATATCCACACCCTGCTCCCCGGCAGCTTGGGCAAGGGCGGTCTGCAACAGTGTAGCCGCACCGCCAAAAGTTAGACCCCAGAGCGCAACTGAACTAAATACAACGGCAATGTGCTCGCTCCAAAGACCCAATACCAGAGAGATCAGGGCAAAGCCCGCAAGACTGATGAGAACCAGCATACGCAACCAACGATCAATAAGAATACCTGTAATCCAGATGCCCACCAATGCCATCAGGCCAAATACAAGTAACATAAGTCCAACCTTTGATTCCAGACCGACATCGGCGAGGAAAGGGGCAATATAGGTGTACAAAATATTATGAGCAAGCATCCAGGCCAGAACGACAGCCAGAATGGGAATTACGCCAGGAGTCAGCAGTACCTTTATTGAAGAAATGCGCTGATCAGCAGACTGCCCCGGATAATCGGGTACTTTCCAGAGCACCCAGAAGATCAATACAAACGCCAGCAGCGACATAAGCCAGAATACCGAGCGCCAGCCCATAAAGGAACCCAGCAATGTACCTGCAGGAACACCGAATGATAAGGCAATCGGTGTACCGATCATCGCAACAGCCATGCCCCTGCCTTTGAGATGATCAGGCACCATCCGTAGTGCATAACTGCCAATCAGGCCCCAGGAGACACCGGCTGCAACACCGGCAAAAAACCGAGCGACAAGGGTCAGTACATAGTTTGAAGAGAGGGCTGTAATCGTGTTGAAGACCAGAAAACCGATAATCGCTAGAAGTAAAAGCGGACGGCGTCGCCAGCCCCTTGTCAGCACGGCCAAAGGTATGGCGGCAATCAGAGAACCTACTGCATAAAAGGTGACAAGCTGCCCTGCCCCTGCCTCAGAGACCTGCAGCCCTTCCTTGATTTGCGGCAGCAACCCCGCGGGAAGAGTTTCAGTCATAATAGCTATAAAACCAGCCATCGCCAAGGCCAGTAGCCCCAACCATGGGAAACGTTGAGAAGATTTATCGGACATCTGTGCAGCTCCTTTTTAGATAATATAGGACATAGAATCGAATTATGGATCGATCATTCTTTATATTATCCACCCTCTCCTACCTTGTCAACGACTTTTGGATCGATTAGTATATAATTAAGAAAAACGAGGGGGAATCTCTAATGGCAAGAACCGGACGTCCGCGCATTTTTGATCGGGATGAAGCCCTGTTGCAGGCAATGATGCTCTTTTGGGAACAAGGATTTGAAGCCACCTCATTGCTTCAACTTCGAGCGGTCATGGGGGATATTTCAGCAGCCAGCTTCTATGCAGCCTTTGAATCCAAAGAAGCTCTTTATAAAGAAGCGGTAGAACGATATATGGGTTCATTTGGACGCGTTACGGAAAGCTTCTCAGATCTTACGCTATCTCCAAGAGAAGCGATTGAAACAACTTTAAGAAGTACCGCCAAAATGCAAACAGACAGCGCACATCCATCTGGCTGTTTAATTGTGCTGTCAGCCAGCACATGTTCTTCCAAAAACAATCATATCCGTGACATAACCGCCGAGAAAAGAAAGCTGACTCGCAACCGCCTGCAGGCTTGCATCCAGCGCGCTGTGGAAATCGGCCAACTGCCTGCCTCCACGAATGTGGCAATGCTGACCACCGTATTTGATACTTTTATGCAAGGTATCTCTACACAAGCCCGGGACGGTATCCCTTTTGCAACGCTTGATCAGGCTATCACCGAAATTATGGGTGTCTGGGACCTTGCTCAACATCCAGCGTGACCTTACTTCCTAATGGTCGAAATGTTAGAACAATCAAAAAGGCACTCCCATGATTGGAAGTGCCTCTTCATTGTATACTTTAACCATGTCCGTCCCGTTACGGACGGGGTGTGTCTACCCCATTCAGAATCAGCATGGGATGAATATCAGCGCTAAGCGAAGCGGAAACTGCACAATACTTCTCTTCAGCCATTTGGATGGCTTTCCAGATCCGGTAATCCGGGATATCGCCGTCCACCTTGAAGATCAGGTCAATGGAAGTAAATCCTTTCGGCATACCTTCACTACGTGTACCCTGTGCTTCAATCTCAATGCCAGTAATTTTGTCCAGGAAAGCGTCCAGAATCATCGTGATATCGATCCCCATACAACCTCCGAGACCTGCCAGTAACAATTCCATGGGTGTAGCACCCTTGCTGTCACCACCATAGGCTGCTGTGGCATCCATGCCAACCGCGTAGCCAGAGGGTCCTTCGGAAGTAAATGCGCGTTTGCCTTTCCATACCGTTGTTACATTCATGATGTTTATCCTTCTTTCTTAGAATTCAGTAATTTGCTGCAAAAATCTGCGTGTCCGCTCTTGAGTTGGGTGTTCAAAAAAGGCCTGTGGACTCGCTTCTTCCACAATTGATCCATCCGCCATAAAGACGATTTTGTTAGCCACATTCCGGGCGAACTTCAACTCATGCGTAACGACCAGCATCGTCATGCCTTCCTGTGCCAACTCCTTCATAACGGAGAGCACTTCTCCCACCAGTTCGGGATCAAGGGCTGAGGTAGGCTCGTCAAACAGCATCACCTCAGGCTCCATGGCAAGTGCGCGGGCAATCGCTACGCGCTGCTGCTGTCCACCAGACAAACGGGATGGATATGCATCCTGCTTGTCCGACAGACCGACCCGATCCAGCAGAATCCGGCCGCGTTCGGCCGCTTCGTCCCGCTTGATTTTTTTCACAGTCACGAGACCTTCCATCACATTGCCAAGCACTGTCTTGTGCGGATACAGATTGAACTGCTGGAAGACCATGCCGGTCTGGCGACGAATCTCCAGTACCCGGGCACGCTGGACTCGCAGCGGATCTGCGCTGTTAACCACAACACCGTTCACTTCAATCTGTCCTCCAGATAACTCTTCCAGTCCGTTTAGGCAGCGTAGTAAGGTACTTTTGCCTGATCCACTGGGCCCCAGCAGAACAACAATATCTTTTGCATCGACATGCAGATCTATATTTGTGAGAACTTCATTTTTTCCAAAACGTTTGGTCAATCCTGTTGTTGTAATCACCGGTTCTCCCCTCCTATCAGTAAGCCCGGGCAAGCCGGCGCTCCACTTGTTCCAGAATGGCCGAGAAGCCGATACTCATAATCCAATAGATTACGCCAATCGCCAGATAAAACGGCATATTCACCGCATATTGTGATACAAGCAATTGTGCTGACCGCAATAACTCGGTAACACCGATCGCCGCCACAAGTGATGTTTCCTTCAGCATGCCAATAAAGGTGTTACCCATCGGCGGGATGGCAATGCGCACAGCCTGCGGGAAGATAATCCGTCTCATCGCTTGAGCCGGGGTCATCCCCGTTGCGTATGCAGCTTCCGTCTGCCCTTTCGGTACCGCCTGAATGGCTCCGCGAAACGTCTCCGACAGAAATGCACCCGCATTCAGACTAAGCCCGAGACAGGCTGCGGTGAGCGAGCCCAAGGTTACGCCATAATCGACCAGCCCATAATAAATAACGAATAATTGCACCAACAGCGGGGTTCCCCGCATGATGGATACGTAGAAACGGGCGATCATTCTAAGCCACATCGGTCCTTTCAGACGCGCGATAGCGACGAGCAACCCGATGATAAAAGCAAAAAACATTGAAATCACAGTTACATACAGCGTGTAATATGCCCCCTTCAGAAAGAAGGGGATATTCTCAAATACCAATTCCATGGATCAAACTTCCCTTCGCCCTGCCGGTTCATTATTGCGCAGGCTCTTCACCGAACCATTTTTTGAAGATGGTATTGTACGTACCGTCATCCTTCATGCCTTTCAGTGCATCATTCAGTGCTGCTACGAGTTCCGGATTGTCTTTGCGCACAGCAATACCTGCCTGGTCACTCTTAATCGGTTCACCTACGGCTTTGATTTTCAGTCCGTTGGCATCCACAATGGGTTTCAGCGCATACATGTTGTTGATTGTGGCATCAATCCGTCCAGCATTCAGGTCTTTAAGTGAAGAGATAACATCGTCATAGGTTTTAATCGTGAAGTCGCCCACTTTCGGCAGCACTTCATTACGCAGATACGTTTCATCATTCGTACCCAGACCTACGCCAATCGTTTTACCTTTGAAATCTTCCAGCTTGGTAATATCGTTATTGTCTTCTTTGACAATGATTTTAACTTGGTTCGTGATATACGGATCACTGAAATCCAGTACTTTCTTACGATCATCAGTAATGGTCATCTGGCTGATAATGGCATCCAGCTTTTTGGCTTGCAGACTTGGTGTCAGGCCGGAGAACTCCTGGGATACAAATTCCACCTTAACTCCAAGACGCTTCGCAACCTCACGTGCGATATCTGCATCGTAGCCGTCCATTTCTTTCTTATCGTTCAGGAAGTTGTATGGAGCGTACGTGCCCATCATGCCCACTTTGATGACGCCAGCAGACTTGATCTGCTCCAGTTCATTGTTCGCCTGTGCTCCATTGCTGCTTCCATTGTCCGTAGTTTTACTGCCACAAGCGCTGAGTACCAGCACGGTCATTAGCAGCAGGGCTGTTAAAGTCCAGCCTTTGCGAGATTTCATTCCATATGTTTTATTCATGTCATTAACTTCCTCTCATCCATGTAGTCATGTCTTGTTGAAATTTTTCTGTTTCCTGTCTTCCTAAACTGCAGTTGTACCCATTATTCCCTGCTGCTGGCTTAATCATGTGAATATTTAATCCAGTTGTTGAAAATAAAGCTCCAGGGCCAGCACACTTTTATGTGCCGAGCAGTCCATAAAATTCAAAGCTTGCCGCCTCAGCTGCGAGCTTTGTTGCTGTCATTGATGAAAACTTGCTGTGCAACTCCTCCGAGCCAAACAGCCAGCGCGTAATCATGCCTTCAATCATGCTAACCAGCAGCGCAGCGCGAAGCGGTACATCCATGGATTCCGGCAGCATGCCCAGCTCAATGGCCCGTTGCATGTTGTGGCGAAATGCTTGTTCCACTGCATTACGTGTCTCCTCGACCAGACGCCGTACTGAATCCTCGGACACGATGCCTTTAAGCAACAACTCCATAAAATAACGATTGTCCGCTGCAAAGGAGAATAAGTCGGTAAACAGCCGTTCCGAAGCTCTCACCATATCCTCAACCGATCCGGCATCCTTGCGGTAGCCTTGTCCGATCGCTTCAAGCAGCTTCTCCCTGCCGGTCAGTACAATTTCCGACGCAATGGCCTCCTTACTTTTAAAGTGCCAGTAAAAAGTGCCTTGCGCGACGCCGGCTTCCCGGACAATATCGGAAATTTTCGTCTGATGGTAGCCCTGGGTCGCAAAACGCTCCATCGCTATGCGTATAATTTGGTCCCGGCGTTCTTCTCCGGGTTCCAAATGATTTTTTTTAGACATTTGCCTATCCTCCCGATTGATCAGTCAGTCAGTTAATGTATATCCTATTGGATAACTAGGTTTTTGTCAATATGGTTTTAAACAATTCATTTAGAGCATAAGTTGAAGTTGGGCGCATTTGTGATCATAATAGATGATAGCCTTGTTCTAATGAGCAGGCATTGTCACGCAGGACAGCCTATAAGCTGTCATCTGCATTTCAAGGAGGAAGAGAATTGGACTTTATATCATCGATTATTATGGGCATCATCGAAGGTTTGACTGAGTTTTTGCCCGTGTCCTCAACCGGACACATGATTCTGACTGCCCACTTGCTGGGATTATCGGAGGACAACGAGTCAGTCAAAACGTTTGAGGTGGTTGTGCAACTCGGAGCTGTACTAGCTGTCGTTGTGCTGTACTGGAACAAATTCATTGATATGTTCCGCTTCACCGGAGGCAAAAGGAGCTACACCTCCCGCCTGAACCTCATACATATCTTTTTGGCGATGGTTCCTGCCGTAGTCATTGGACTTGTATTCCGGGACTGGATCAAGGCGCATCTGTTTGGAGCACAAACGGTGCTGTACAGTCTTGTTATTGGTGGTATTCTGATGATTATCGCTGAACGTTGGAGCCACCGCAGCGAGCGCATTACAACCCATGATGTAGACGATATTACGTATAAACAGGCATTTGTAGTGGGTCTTTTTCAAATTCTCGCATTATGGCCAGGCTTCTCCCGTTCCGGTTCGACGATCTCCGGTGGACTGTTCGCAGGGGTAAGCCGAGTTGCCGCAGCAGAATTTACATTCCTGGTCTCTGTGCCGATTATGATTGGAGCCACAGGATATGATCTATACAAAAGTATCGATCATCTGAATACCAGCGATTTCCCGATCTTCGCGATTGGATTCATTGCCGCATTTATCGTAGCCATGCTTGCCATTAAGACGTTCCTGTCTATTTTGAAAAAACTGAGTCTGACCGTCTTTGCAGTGTATCGCTTCGTGCTGGCAGCCGTATTCTTTATCATTTTAATGATGTAACCCTATCTTCAAGTCATGTAACAAAAAAGCCATTGGCGACCTGTTCCTTTCGGAACCAGGTTGCCATTTTTAATTTCACACAACCTTTTCAACAAGCGGATTTTCATTTCGGCCTTTACACCCCTTCCCCACAGCAAAAACACCCCCTATCAGCGATAGGAGGCGTTTCATATAACTACTGCGAACTAAACGAACTGATTATGGTTATACCTTGGACTCCAAAGTTTGCAGGTACTCCGAGATTTGAGCAGGCGTTTTTGCCCATTTGCTGTGCAGATGTGCAATTTTCTTGCCGTTCTGGAATACGAGCAGGCTTGGAATGCCGCGTACACCGTTCTCTTCAGCAAACGGCAGGAACTCTTCTGCATCGAGGGCATAGAAGGTTTTATCCGCATGCTGGTCGATAACGTCCCCGATAAAGCGATCCAGGTTTTTGCAATCCGGACACCAGGTTGTATCAAATTTAATGACGGTCATTCCGTCAGAATTAATTGTATCGCGATATTGTTGTTCACTTTGAATTCTTTCCATATGTCTTCTCTCCCTTATTTGATTCTTTATGGTTGACCTTCATTGTACCTCGTATAGTTACAATTGAAAATAGGCTGCCAACGTTTAACGGTGCTGCTTGTAGAGATTAACGGGACTCAGCTCCCGTATTTCGTTAATCTCCGCAGCCGTAAGTGGTGCAGATTCCGAAGCAGCGATATTATGCAACAACTGCTCTCTCGAACTGGCACCTGGCACGACAGCGGCAACAGCCGGATGCGCCAAAGCATAACGAATGGCCGTTTGAGCCATGCTGCGATTGTCTGTAACCAAACGGCTCAGGCCTTCTCGTATGATGTGCAACTCCTCAGGAGTATAATCCAAATAACCCTTATCTGCCTTGGCAGCACCAGAATCGGCGAGAACCCCACTTGCCACAGGTCCACGAGCGATAACGCTAATGCCCTTATGCTCCAATAAAGGCAATACTTCCTCTTCGGCTCGGCGATCCGCAACGCTGTATTGATTCATCACGCTGACAATGGAAGCTCTCTGCACATATTCACGAATCACATTAGGCCGGATGGAGGATATGCCGTAATACCGGATAAGACCTTCCTGCTTCAGTTCCTCAAAGGCTTCGATCGTCTCTTCAATTGGATCATCCAGAGTGCCACCATGCAGTTGATACAGATCGATATAATCTGTCTGCAGCCGTTTCAGGCTGTCTCGTACAGCCTGTTTGATATAAGCTTTAGACGGGTCCCATGACCAGCCTTCTTTTCCCGGTATGCGACGATTACCAACCTTGGTTGCCACAATGACCTTCTCCCGGCGTCCCTGGATAGCCTGGCCCACGATTTCTTCGTTTAATCCTGCATCATACAGGTCAGCGGTATCCAGAAGATTAGCGCCACGATCCAATGCTTCATGAATCAAGGCTACGGCAGGTTTCACTTCGGTTCCAAGCGACATACAGCCTAGCCCAATTTCACCAACCAAGAGTTCGGATGAACCCAGACGATTTTTCTTCATATGTTGTACATCCCCTTCCATACGTTCTGCAAGTTTCCATTGTACCATTCTTGCTGGCAAAAATCGCATATGACATATGAGCGCACACAAAAACCCGGGACCATACCAGCTCCGGGCTTCTCATGCTAATTGACTCTATGCCAAAATCTATTTTAAATCACACGTGAACCTTTTTTGCTTCCATAAGACGGTTTTGAAGATGGACTAGAGTTTTTCATCAGTCCTGATACCGTACTGAACAGCTTATCCCTTGCTTCTTTATTCCTCATCAAGTAAGTCACGCCTGCTCCAATGGCTGTTACAATAATTCCACTTTTTTTAGACATATGTTGTTCCTCCTTCAGGATTAATGTACATCGTCTCTTGCTTGAGATTACCCTGTGGGAGAAAAACGAAACGTCAGATGCGATGCCTTAAATTAGAGAATGGCTTATTACAGCGTAAAAGAGATGGCCCCTGAAAATGAAAATTCAGGAGCCATCTTCAAACGTGATGTATAAGTCGAGATCATTGTTACTACTGCATAATCTGCTTGGTCATAACAATCGTCCGATCAATCGGACGGCGGTGCGACATGAGTCATTTCCTCATGTTTGTACGTGGAGCCATCCGCAGTCAAGTAGAAATGCCCGATCGGATGAAGATCTTCATCCAGTTCATAGACCAGTGGAATGCCTGTCGGGATATTAAGCGCCATTACGTCCGCTTCGGACATTTGGTCCAGATGCATGACGAGTGAACGGAGCGTATTGCCGTGCGCGGAGATGAGTACCCTTTTGCCCGCTGACACTACCGGTTTGATCTCCGCATTCCAATACTCCAGCACCCGCTTCGATGTATCCATCAAGTTCTCGGTACGCGGGATGGTGCAGCCCAGCCGTTGATACTTGTCCTGATCCTGAACATAACGATCATCAGTTTCGTCCAGTGCTGGGGGAGATACGCTAACGGAGCGTCTCCACTCCTTCACCTGATCCTCACCGTACTTCAGCGCAGTCTGCTGTTTATTCAATCCCTGCAGTGCACCATAGTGACGTTCGTTCAGTTTCCACGTCTTCGTGATCGGAATCCACATCCGGTCCATTTCATCAAGTGCAATATCCAGTGTTCGAATGGAGCGTTTGAGGACTGAAGCATAAGCGTAGTCAAAATCAAAACCCTGTTCTTTCAGGATCTTTCCCGCTTTGCGCGCTTCTCCGTATCCATCGGTCGTCAGATCCACATCCGTCCAACCGGTAAAACGGTTCTCCACGTTCCACATACTCTGTCCATGGCGAATTAATACGACTCTGTACATAAGCGTGAATCCTCCTTCCATGAAACCATTACCCGCAAGGCGAGCCGGATATGCCCATGATATGTGAAATTATTAATAGTACGGTGCCATCATCAGATATACAACTACACCCGTTGAACTCACGTAGAGCCAGATTGGCATCGTCCAGCGAGCAATTTTACGGTGTTTCTTCAACTGATTCGTCCAGCCCCATACCAGAGTGAACAGAGCCAGCGGCACAATAATGGCTGCCAGGATGCTGTGTGTGATCAGAATGAAGAAATAGATGGAACGAATGATGCCTTCCCCGCCGTATTTGGACGTTTCCGGAGACAAATAGTGGAACGACAGATACGTAACGAGAAATAAAAGGGTCGTTGAAAATGCAGCAAGGATGAAACGTTTGTGCAATTTCACATTCCGCTTGATAATGGCAATCAGGGCCGCAAGCAGGAAGATAAAGGTGAAGCTGTTGAACACGGCGTTAAACCGCGGCAACACTGTAATGTCAAAGGCTACATCGCCTTTGTATCCGATCGACGGTGCAAAGAACAACAATAAAATAATGACATTGGCGATAATGGAAATGGTAATAATGAGACCTGCAAAATTTTTATTACTGGTCGGGGCAATCTGATTGGATTGAATGTTCGGGTCCCCTTTGTCCTGTTTGCCCAATGAAAAATCCTCCTCATATCCTAACTTCTATGTTCTATCTCATTATATCTTGCCATTTCTCGACTGTTAAGTGACAACACTCTGAACAAAAAGCCTCGTCAGATACCTTTAAAGTGCCCCCTTCAGGCCATTTTCATTAAAAGCCCACCATCACTGGTTTACCCCACCCTGTATTCATGGTATAATTAATGTAATTAATCACATACGCGTTGAACTGGAGGAGCCTGTCACCAAGGGCCCTCCTTGTCTTTTTTAAGGCATAAAGCGGCACGCTTGACATACGCCGTTTTATGCCTTTTTCTGTTTTTAAGGCTGGAATGATCTTCCCTTGGGCTGGTTACCCTATAAACGCTATTACTGGAAGGGAGAACAACTATGGAATTTATTTTGGTACTCGCACTCATTCTTATTTTCACCAAGTTGGCTGGAGATTTATCGGTAAGACTCGGTCAACCATCGGTATTGGGCAAATTGATCGTCGGTGTTATTCTTGGACCTGCCCTGCTCGGCTGGGTACAACCGGATGATTTCATCCACTATATGTCCGAAATTGGGGTATTACTGCTCATGTTCATTGCTGGACTCGAAACGGATCTGGAGCAATTGAAGAAAAATTGGAAGGCAGCCTTTGCAGTTGCCGTGGGTGGTATCATTTTACCATTCATCGGAGGTTATGGAGCTGCCGCTGCGTTCGGCATGTCGCAGACACACGCTTTGTTCTTTGGACTTCTGTTCTGTGCCACTTCGGTCAGCATCTCAGTTCAAACGTTAAAAGACATGAATCAGCTCAGCTCTCGTGAGGGTACAACAATTCTTGGAGCCGCTGTCGTCGATGATGTACTGGTTGTTGTCATCCTCGCTGTCATGATGAGTTTGCTCGGAACAGGGGCAACCGATACTTCAATCCCTCTGCTCATTGGCAAGAAGCTGTTATTCTTTGTTGTTATTATCGCTGCCAGCTGGTTCCTTGTTCCACGCATTATGAAGTGGATGGCACCGCTGAAGGTCACGGAGACCGTTATTACAGCCGGATTAATCATCTGTTTTGGCTTTTCGTACTTTGCAGAATGGATGGGTGTTGCAGGCATTATAGGAGCTTTTGCGGCAGGTATCGCCATCTCTCAAACGAACTTCAAACATGAGGTCGAAACGAAACTTGAACCGATCGCGTACGGGATTTTTGTTCCGGTATTCTTTGTAAGCATCGGTTTGAACGTGACTTTTGACGGCGTGGGCTCACAGATCTGGTTCATTATCGTCATCAGTCTCATCGCCATTGTAACCAAGCTTCTGGGCGGAGGAGCAGGTGCGCGTTTGACCGGATTTGATCGCTCATCCTCCCTCGCCATCGGTGCAGGCATGATTTCCCGAGGGGAAGTTGCTCTCATTATTGCTTCCACTGGACTTGCTTCCGGATTACTCGACCCTGAGTACTTCACCAGTGTGGTCATCATGGTTATCGTTACAACCCTGGTTACGCCACCTTTACTCAAAATCACCTTTGCACGCAAAAAAGGGGAGCCACAGGTTGAAAAAGGCATTGAGGAATCCCATTTGAATGGGTGAAGCCAAATTTATTATCAGCTCACCGTGCATATTGCGGTGGGCTTTTCATTTTTCAAGGGAGTTTATTAAACACAAACAAAAAAAGACCACTCCATTAACAAGAGGTCTTTATCCTCGCCAGTTCATAACAGGCTGTCCCATTTTAAGTTAACACACCTACATAAAAGCCGATCGATATAAACACAACACACCATATAAATGCCCCAATGCTGGAGAAAAGGACGTATCGTCCGATAGCCATACGGCTGATCCCGGAGAAGCAGCACATCAGATGACGAATGCCTGGAATGAAGTAGCCCAGTATGATGGACCAGTACCCGTATTTCAAAAACCAGGACTCCACCCTGCCCAGCCGTTTGGCGTTGACCCCGACCCATTTACCATACTTCTCAACCAGTGGCCGGCCAGCCTTCTTGCCAATCGTGTAACTCAGAAGACCTCCAGTAAACGCTCCACCAAAACTGACAACGATGGACACCGAATAATTCAGCACCGAGATGGAGGCGAGATAACCGACAAAGGTCATCATCACCTCATCCGGAATAGGCATGCCAATCACGCCAAGAGCCAGCAGTCCGTAAATTGCGAAATAACCATATTGACCAATAAATTCTCTTGCAAATTCCATACTGACTCGCTCCTTATTTCGGTTCCACAATATCCTTCTCATGGGGGGCTAGCACTTGTTTTAGAGACGGGAATCGGATTTGGCTAACCATTAGACCGGATAATACGATAATGACAAGATAGGCTACACCATGAGTAAAATAAGGACTCCAGAGCGCGAAAAAGGACATAAGACCGCCTGCAAACGTAATCGGCATACCCACAAAACCATGGCTTGCTGTCTTCTGGCAATTGTAACGGGCAAGACGCAATGCACCACAAACCGGGAATAATGCTGTCAGCGCCATACCCAGTGCACTTACCTCATTCATGGAGTTCAAATATAGGATCAACACGGGTGCGGTCCCGAACGAAACAACATCAGCCAATGAATCCAGCGCTTTGCCGAATTCCCCCTCGCAATGCAGCTTGCGGGCTGCAAACCCGTCGAACAGATCAAAGAACATGGCTACCCAGATCATCGTCACGGCCAGCGCAAACTCACCATGAATAGCCATAATGACAGCTAGCATGCCTGAAGTTAAGTTGCCCAACGTTAGAATGGACGGTAAAGATTTCATAGACTTGACTCCCCTTCGTACTAAGCATTAGGAAAAATAATATAAAAACGGACTCCGTCCGGCGTGTTTTCCACGTCATAACTGCATCCATGCAAATCGAGAATTTGCTTCGCGATGGCCAGGCCAAGCCCGGTCCCCCCCATTTTGCGATTACGCGAGCGTTCCACGCGGTAGAATCTTTCCCAGATGTACTGCCGCTCCGCTTCCGAAATCTGCTCACCCTGATTCTCGATGGAGATTCGAACCTGCCCTTCCGGCCTGCTGATCTCAATCATAATATCGGTCTTAGGAACTGCATGACGTATAGCATTCATCATCATATTGTAGAAGACTTGCTCCAACTTGCTGCGGTCTCCCTCAACGGTCTGCTCTGTGGTGGAGACCAGTACAACCTCCAGTTCCTTTTCCTTCAGTTGTGGACCCAGACGTCCGGCAATATCTTCAATCATATCTCCAAGAGCCACTGCATCGGTGTTCAGCTTAATCGCTTGGGATTCCAACCGTACCAGATCCAGCATCTCTTCGACCATCGTTTCCATTTTGACCGCTTCATCGGCAATGATCTCGATGTAACGCTCACGTTTGCTCTCACTGACTCCATCTTTCAACCCTTCGGAGTACCCTTTGATAATGCTGATAGGCGTTTTGAGCTCATGGGATGCATCGGCAAAAAACTCTCGTTGACGCTGTTCAATCCGCTGCTTCATCTCCATATCGGTACGCATCTGACTGTTCGCCTGCCTTAGTTCTTCCAAAGTCTGACCCAATGTCGTCGACAGCGCGTTGAGACTGTTGGACAGACTGCCAATCTCGTCATTGCGGCGGATGGGCGATTTCACTGTGAAATCAAGGGTGGACATCTTTTTGGCAACATGGTTCAGGGCAAGTAATGGCTTGGTGACAATTCGGGACAGAAGCAGTGAAAGGAACACAATCAGCACAAATGCAGCAATACCAAAATACGCATAAAATAGTTGTGTAGCTTCACTCGCCTCCCTCATCTCCTGCAGGGACGTCAGGGAAAAAATGAGCTGTTGCTGGGGTCCCGAGCTGTGCACCGGAGCAATCGTAAGCACATTTCGTACACCACTCCAGCTATCGGTCCATTCCTCATTAATCATTTTTCCGTTGGCGAGACTGAGCTGGTCTTCCGTAGATAGTGGGAAGCGGCTATCCAGCGCCTGCACGAGCAGACCCTGTCTCTGGCTCCACGTCCCCAGGTTGGGAAGAACAACGTCCTTCAATGTTCCTGACCATTCTTCTACCGGCTCTGTTAACTCCTGAAAATCTTCCGTTCCACTGACCACGGAGCTCTGATCCTTTATCCTGAGTGGATAAACCATAGGATCATTCATTCCACTTGCTGAGCCTGTAACGGTCAATTGCTGACCATACTTCAAGTGTGAAGCAAGCCATCCTGCGTTCTCGCTGTTGATAAACAACGACAGCGATATATTTACCTGCTTGCCATCCTCTTGCAGAAGCACGATGTGGAATGGGTCATTGACCAGCTTACCTGTATTCGTCAGGATGACTAGATGCGACTGATTCTGCCGCATGAATTTCCCGGTTTCCTTGGCCAGCTGCACATCGTTCCAATGTCCAGTGGAATATTGTTGTTCGAATTTCGTCAATTTTTTCTTAATGCTGCTGATCTTCTGATGCTGGTAAAAGTCCGGGAACCAGACGAGTTGGGCGATCACCGTTGTTCCATATAGAAGAAGCAGAAACCCGGCCATGACCAGAAACAGTTTCATCGTTACACCGTTACGTCTCATGCCTCGGCCTCGAATCGATAACCCGTACCGATAACGGTTCGGATACACTTGGCTTCATCCCCAAGTTTGCTGCGAAGCTTTTTGATATGGGTATCCACCACACGCGAATCGCCCTCAAAATCATATCCCCATACCCGATTAAGTATGGCATCACGGGACAGTACAATTCCCTGATTGCGAGTTAAATACAGCAGCAGGTCATATTCTTTGGGAGCAAGCTCCACTTCGATTCCATCCTTCTCAAGCCGCCGCGCCCAGGGATCAATTGTGGCACATCCAAACCGGATCACACTCTGCTCCTTGCTAACGGCACCCTCTACTCGCTTCATTAATGTCTCTGCACGTGCCACCAGTACACGAGGACTGAATGGCTTCGTAACATAATCATCCACGCCGAGCTGGAAGCCATGAATCTTGTCATCATCTTCCGATCGGGCAGTCAGCATTATAATAGGTACGGTCGACTGGGAACGAATATGCCCACATAGGGTCCATCCATCCATTTCCGGCATAAGCACATCCAGAATGACTAGATCTACTTCATGCAGTGCCAGCAATTCCAGCGCCTCTACCCCATGTTCTGCTTCAATAACGTTCCATTGTTCTTTTATGAAATAATCGGCCACAATCTCACGAATGCGGCTTTCGTCTTCCACCAGAAGCACTGTTCTGACCATGGCCGACTCTCCTTTTAGCATTCTGTTGTTAACATAACGATTCCGTGTGTCGTCCGTGTGTCCAGCCATGTTCTGGAATGAACTCCATCTTATATACGATTAATATATACCAAAAGTTACTAAATCCCATACGTTTTTGCACAAAAAAGAAGCCGTCAACGAGCAAACCCCTGCTCATTGACAGCTACTTCCGGCTGAAACCACGTTTTTTCTCCGCGATTACACACTACATGTGCGCACCGCTTAGCGTTGATTCTCCAGTCGGTGTGCTACATGTAACGTTGGGCCAACAAAGCGGTTTAGCGGGAATCCGCCAGCAATCGCTTTGGTCACGAAGGCTTTACCTTCACGAACAGCCTCTTTCACAGTAAGACCGCGCGCCAAACCTGCGGTAATTGCCGCAGATGTGGTGCAGCCTGCACCATGTGTATATCCGGAGCCAACAACATCGGCTTCAAACCATTCGTAGTTCGTTCCGTCATAGAGAAGATCCATTGCTTTACCCGGGTTAATAACGCCTCTGTCCTTGATCAGGACATGTTTCGCCCCATGATCGTGAATGACAGCTGCTGCAGCTTCCATCTGCTCCTTGGAGCGGATCAGTCCACTTTTCGCGAGCTGCGATGCTTCAAACAGATTCGGGGTAACCAGATCAGCACCCGGCAACAGGAATTCGATCATTGCTTCTGTATTCTCAGGTTGCAGCACTTCGTCCGTACCTTTGCAGACCATTACCGGATCGATAACGATCTGTGGCAGTCCGCTCCGGCGGATGTGCTTCGCAACCAATTCAATGATGTCTACAGAACCCAGCATGCCCGTCTTCATTGCATCAAAGCCGATACCATCCAAAACGGTGCGCAGTTGAGCTTCGACTACATTTAATTCTACAGGAAAGACCTGGTGATCCCACGTATCAGGCTCCATAGCCACAACAGTAGTCAGCACAGTCATGCCATACACACCAAGCTCCTGGAAAGTTTTCAAATCTGCTTGAATCCCAGCACCGCCGCTCGTATCCGAACCAGCGATTGTTAATGTTTTTGGAATCGTCATGGTAGTTGCATTCTCCTTCGTCCTTCAGTTGACATTATCCTATCCCTTGTACGAGCAGATGTCAATGGCATGTGAAGCCATACGGAGTATGGTTTCCAAAGGAATCAGTTCACATCTTTTGTCTCCAGACGAATCATGGACAGCGAAGCAATCCACAGTCCGATCGCCCCCAGTGTTAATGGAATGAAGACGATAGAGTTAATTGACACAGAAGGTCCATTAAATCCGGAACACACCACAAGTACAAGCAGAATGGATGATACCAGTGTGGTCGTGACCGAATGTTTGCGCATTCCGAAGAATAGAGGGATCAGAGCCATGGCCGCAGCGGACAAGGAACTAATCGTGTACTTCAGCAGCAGTACCAGTGCATCACTCATCGTCAACGTGTCGGGAATGAAGGAGTAGAATTGGTTTGTGATAACCAGCAAGGCTCCCATCAGCAGATCGGTAAACAAAATCATCATAAAGGTAAAAATAAAGATGATAATCAACTTGGCAGCAATGATTTTCTGGCGCTTGATCGGATAGGTAAACATGACGTTCATCGTTTTATTTCGATACTCACTAATAATCAGTTTCGCTATCAGCGCACCGCCCAAGATGATAAATACGGCTCTGGCGAACGTATCTATTAACATGAAGGAGACATGGTAATCAGCAAAAGTATAATCTTCTGCCCCTTGGTCGGTGAATCCTATCATGATGAGAAACAGGATAAGGACGAGATTGGCGATTCCTGCCGTTCTGAAATTTCGAGCAAACCGATGTTTGCGCAGTTCCAGCTGGATCAGTTTAAGCAACGTCCCCATCCCCTTTCATTAAGCTCATGAAGTGTTCTTCCAATGAATGAGCACGTTTGAAAATGGATTCAATCTCAACGCCATGCCCGATCAGCTTGCCTGTCAATTCCGATGGAGCAATGCCTGGATCATAGATACGTACGGTATGGTCATCGATCATTTTATAATTTTTCAACCCTAGCTGATGTTCCATCACATAGGTCGCTTTACGTGGGTCCAATGTTTGCAGCTCAATGTACTCGCTGTGGCTCCCACGAATGCTGTCCATGGATACTTCTTCAACCAGACGCCCATTTCGAATGACCCCAACGGTGTCTGCAACCTGCTCAATTTCCCCGAGGATATGGCTGGAGATCAACAAGGTAATGCGATACTGGGAGCTGAGACGTTTGAACAAATCGCGCATCTCCTTGATGCCTACGGGATCGAGCCCGTTAATCGGTTCATCCAGAATGAGCAGTTCCGGTGTTGTGATCAGCGCACGAGCGATGCCTAGACGCTGTTTCATCCCCAGAGAAAAGTCACGAACAGGCTTCTTGCCAGTATCCTTGAGACCTACATTTTCAATCATGTCGTTAATGACCTTTTTGTTATGAAACCCCATGTATTCACAATGGAGATCCAGATTTTCCTTGGCGGACAGATTATCGTAGAAAAAAGGATATTCAATGATGCTGCCCATTCGTTTCAGCAATTCATAAGAAGTAGGCGTGAGCTTTTCTCCAAACAATTCAATCTCGCCTACAGTCGGCTTCACGAGGTTGGTGAGCATCTTCATCATCGTCGTTTTCCCCGCACCATTCGGACCAAGAAACCCGTAAATCTCCCCTTGCTTGATACTCATATTGACGTTCGATACAACCTCTGCCCCTGCATACGTCTTAGTCACACCTATGGTCCGCGCAATATAGGTCATGTTCTTTATTCTCCTTTACGTTCGTCCCTGACGAGTTCTTATATCTGTATTGTAAAGAGAAAAGTCTTCTTTTTTATTAATCAAATCTTACAAAAACCTTAAGCTTATCGTGAAAGGTATAAATTGCGCCTAACAAGGTTTCAAAGAAACCGAAAATACAGTTCGTACAAAAGGTACGCTATGCAACTCAATACTTCCACCCATCCGCTCCACTAGCCGCTTCGTAATGGTCAGACCCAGACCACTTCCCTGATAGAGACGATTACGGGAATCCTCCAGCGTATACATACGTTCAAATACACGGCTGTGCTCCTGTTCAGGAATGCCCTTGCCTCGATCCCAGATGCTAAGTGTTACTTGTTCGCCTATTGAATACTCCAGTGAAAGGCCAAGCACCTTGCCATCTGCTCCATATTTCATGGCATTGGTGATCAAATTATCCAGCACACGGTCCAGTGCTTCCTCATTGCCTTTCACAAAGACATCGCTTTCCGGAATGGACAGCTCCACTTGCAGACCTAGATTCGTTAACATGTCATAAAAAGAGATCATCTTCAAGCGACACAATTCGCTTATATTGACCCTGGTCAGAGCAAGCTCGTTATCCCCCGACTCCAGCTTTGCCAGGTCAAAAAAGGAATGAATCAGACGCAGCACCTCCTGCGCTTTATCCTGGATTTTGCCAGTCATGATTACGCGTTCCTGATCGGTTAGGGAAGTGCTATGCAGCAGCGTTTCACTATAACCAAGCACAACCGTAAGCGGCGTCTTCAGATCATGTGAGATATTGGAGAGCATGTTGCGCATCTCCTTCTCCTGATTGGCATAACCCGCCTCAGCCCGATGTGCATGATCCAGCAGCTGATTCATGTCCTTAAGGAGCTGGCTTATCTGGGGGTCACTGTTAAAGACGAGCAGGCGTTCAAATGTGTTCTTATCTATAATAGAGGTCAATTTCTCATGTATGTAAGTTAGATGGGTACTACGTTTATGCAGCCTTACGCTTAATAGAATGACGATAAGAGCCAATATCCCGGTAGAAAAGGCCAAGATCAACGTCACGCCGGGTCCACCTCCAGCTTATAGCCGATACCCCACAATGTTTTAATATACCGGGGGTTGGAGGGGTCAACTTCCAGCTTCTCGCGCAGACGACGCATATGAACATTAATGATATTTTCGTCGCCATAATAATGATCATTCCAGACAGAAGCGTAGATTTGAGCCTTGGTAAATACTTTGCCAGGGTGAGTGATAAACATTTTGAGAATGCCAAATTCCTTGGAAGTAAGCTTTACAGGTATGCCATCACGCTCAACCTCATACGTTTCCGTATCAACCACAAGTCCGCCAATGTGAATGCGCATTGCCTTTGGAGTAGTTTCCGTTGCAGGCTGTGCGGTATAGTTGGCACGACGAATAGCCGCCTTGATCCGAGCTGTCAGCTCGATCAGCGAGAATGGTTTGCTCAAGTAATCATCAGCGCCGAATCCCAGGCCGAGGGCTTTGTCCACCTCTCCGTCCTTAGCAGACAGGATGAGCACTGGCACCAGACTGGTGGCACGGATGGTCTGGAGCACTTCCATCCCATTTTTGTGTGGCAGCATCAGATCGAGAATGACCAAGTCATAGCCTGACGGTGATTGGCTGAATTGACGTTCCGCCTCCAGTCCGTCATATGCATAAGAGACGTCATAGCCCTCTTTTTCCAAATAAGGACCGACCATTTCACTAATTGAGCGATCATCTTCAACAAGCAGCAAGCGATAACTTGACACGAGATTCCCTCCAACTTGAACGTTTTCCTTTATTACCTCACAGTTTGCATCAATTGGCAATGAAATACGAAAAACCCGGCAGATTCGCCACTTCATGTTTCAAAGTGAACCTCCTGCCAGGTCTCATTTACAACCTTATACCGTCTCGCTTCGTATCCAGCACAGTCCAATCGTGCCCGCACCTGCATGAATTCCGACCACAGGGATAAAAGGCATAATTTCCGTCTTCAAGCGGGGAAGCAAATCTGCAATCTGCTGTTTGATTGTAACGGCTTCTTCCTGATTGTTCGCATGCATGATACATACATGCTTCACTTTCCCCATATCCACCTTGAGCACATCCAGCATGCGCTGTTTGGCCCGTTTGAACGTACGAATTTTCTCATTCACAACCACTTTGCCCTCTTCGAATCGAAGCAGCAGATGAATTTTCAACAATTGGCTAAGAATAAGCTGGGTCCCCGACACACGCCCACTGCGGTGTAGATGCTGAAGACTGGCCGGAATGAGGTAAAAGGACATGTTATTAATCATCTGTTCGATGTGAAGTTTGATTTCGGATGCTGTCTGGCCTTGCTTCTGCCATTCCAATCCTTGCAAAATCATCTCCCGCAGCGGATAAGCCCCTGCTCTGGAATCAATGGCGGTAACCGTCACACCTGCGATTTCGGCAGCCTGCATCGATGTGTGCAGCGTACCGCTAAGCGCAGTGGAGCAATGAATGGTAATGATCTCATCGTACTTACCTTTCAACGACTCATACAGTTCTATAAATTCACCAATCGGCGGCTGTGAGCTGCTTGCGCGTGAAGCCCCATCAAGTTTCTCATAGAATAATTCCGACGAGATGTCTTCTGTCTCCCGATAACATTCCTCTCCAAAAACGATCCGAAGAGGTACGATGTACACATGATTCTGCTCAGCAAATAGCGGATCGAGTGTGCTCGTACTGTCCGTGACCCATGCAATTTTACTCATTCCAACCTTCTCTCTTGCCGGATTGTTGAAGCTGTATCCTCAATCGTCAGGCACATGCCCGGCGGATTATTTAAAATTTGAATAGTTCATATTGTAAACGTTTGCGTCTTTGCCCCCCAATTATAAAGGAACGGACAAACCACTGTCTTGTGGCGCATTGTTGAACAGCCTCATTTCTTCCGGTATATGCCAAAAAAATGTCTTGCCTGTGAAGGAATATATTGGTATGCTGTTGTCCTTCTCTCTTTTTCGCCTTGACTGAAGTGAACGGAACCGCCGTTCAACCAACTTATCGGAGGTGTCACATGCTTTATTTCACTCTGGCTTCCAAAGCCTACTCCCGGAACCTGCAATACCGCGGGGCCCACATGGTACATAACCTGGCAAGCGCCATGTTCGGTTACATGTATGCCTGTCTCTGGATTGGCATCGGGGCCGATCATTCTCTCGGAGAATACGGGACACAGGGGATGATCAGTTACATTGCGTTTACGCAATCCTCTCTCTGGATCTCGGGTTTTCTCACCAATGGACTTGGTATTCCACTCACGGTCAGGACAGGGCAGATCGCGCTTGATCTCATGAGGCCGGTTCATCTGTTCACCCACCTGATGGCACGTGAATGGGGGCAGATTGCCTACCAGTTCGTGTACAAAAGCATTCCGATTTACTTGCTCTTCTCCATCGTATTTTCTCTGCAATGGCCCTCAGAAGCTTCAACCCTGCTATTTGCCGCAATTGGTCTTGCCGGCGCATCCTATTTATCCATCTGTATGAATTACATTATTGGCGCCACCGCGATGTGGACTACGGAGTCCTCCTGGCTGCATTGGGGCAATCACGCCATGATGAATCTGCTTGCTGGTTTCTTCATTCCGCTGGAATGGCTGCCAGACTGGCTTGAACGAATTGCCTGGTTATCTCCCTATCCTTTCCTGCTCTATGTCCCGACCCGAATCTATCTGGGTTATGAAAATGGCTCCTTGTTATGGGGAACCTTGATTTGGTGCGTCCTCATGACATTCGTCTGTCTGGCGATCACCCAGGTATTGCGCCGTAAAGTGGAGGTGCAGGGCGGATGAAAACAACTTCCTGGCTCACTTTATATAAAATGCTCATTCGAACAAGCATCCGCAGTCGGATGCAATACAAGTTCAATTTTGTCATGGCCTCCGTTCTGGCCGCATTGATTCAAATCTCCGAGTTTCTGATGGTTGCTCTGGTGCTGCACAAATTCGGAGCCATTAAAGGCTGGTCCCTTCATGAAATTGGTTACCTCTTCGCGATCATGACCCTATCCAAGACACTGTATCGAACGTTTGGCAACGAAGTGCATCATCTGGAAAAGTATCTGGTCGGCGGCGAACTCGATCAACTGTTAACCCGTCCGATGCCCGTGTTGCTGGCCTTACTGCCACAAAATTTCCGGATCATGGCTGGTGAAGTGTTACAAGGCGGTTTTATTCTCTGTTGGTCTCTGGCAGGCATGATGCATAGCGGACAGATCAGCTGGACTGTCATCCCCTTCTCACTGCTCGTCATCTTGACCGGTGCCATCATTCTTTTTTCGATTGGGCTTGCCACGGCAACGCTTGGATTCTGGACCACACGCATTGAGGAATTGCAGACGATCACCGAGGATGCGGCGCGTACGGCTGCCCAATATCCGCTGACGTTGTATCCCAAATGGATGTCTGGCATTCTGCTGACCGTAATCCCGGTGGGTTTCGTTAACTATGTTCCGTCACTTTATTTGCTTCGCGGCGAACTAGGTGCGTGGGTTCTTGGTGCCATTATTGTTGTAGCCTTCCTGAGTCTGGCCGCAAGTCTGCGTTTCTGGAAATTCGGTTTAACCAAATATCAAAGTACAGGTAGCTAAGGAGGAGAATATCGTCATGACTATGATTACAGCGCGGCATCTGCAAAAGGAATTCAAAACCCCTGTGGTTCGCGAGGGCCGGTTCTCCGGGCTTCGCACCTTGTTTTCACGTGAGTATCTGTCCAAGGAAGCGGTTCGAGACATTAGCTTTGATATTGGCAAAGGAGAATTTGTTGGATATATCGGCCCCAATGGGGCTGGCAAATCCACCACGATCAAAATGCTGACGGGCATCCTTCATCCGACCTCGGGTGAGGTGTTGCTCGGTGGTATGAATCCACACCAGGAAAGACGCCGCACGGTTGGACGTCTCGGTGTTGTGTTCGGACAGCGCAGCCAGCTCTGGTGGGACCTGCCCGTGAAGGATTCGTATGATATTCTGGCCGAGATGTACGGAGTTCGTGCGGAGGACAAAACGAAACGATTAGCCCAGTTCGCCGAGCTGCTGGATCTGGAATCGTTCTGGGCTACGCCTGTCCGCAAGCTCTCGCTTGGACAGCGGATGCGTGCCGATCTGGCAGCTTCCATGCTGCATGACCCGGAACTGCTTTTTCTCGATGAACCGACGATTGGATTGGATGTGAACGCAAAGCGGAACATTCGTCAATTTCTTCGTACATTAAATGAAGAGTTTGGCAAAACGATTTTGCTGACCACCCATGACATGGACGACATTGAGCAGCTATGCAGTCGGGTGATGGTGATCAATCACGGTCAACTTACGTATGACGGTTCCATCCCCTCTCTGCGGGACACCATCGGTCTGCCAACGATTATTCGAGTTACGTATCGCGGTTCGTATCATATCCCGGATGTTATATCATCCGGGATTCAGATCACAGGGGCAGAGGGCCAGATCGTCAATGTCGAGGTAAATCGAAAAGAGTGGAGCACAATGGACATTCTGAAACAGCTCGAACAATGGGGCGAGATTGAGGATGTCGAGATGAAAGAACCGGATTTCGAGGATATTATTCATCGAGTGTACTGACTGGCCTATTTTATTCAGAACTGGATGAAGGCCTGTTCAAATGCCGTTACATACGGGAAGGACATAACGTACTGTAATAGCGGAGGTGATGTGTCATGCTTGTTACCAAACACACACTTGCTGCATCCTGTGCACACGCCACTCCCTATTACCTCGTTCGAGGCACGAAGCCAGGACCCGTTATCATGATTACATCGGGAGTTCACGGAAATGAAACCGCGAGCATGGCCGCTGCGCAGAAGCTGGCTAATGACTGCATGGCAGGGCGTCGACACGTGGCTCGTGGACTCCTCATTATTATTCCACGAGTGAATCAGAAGGCTTATCGAAACAAAAGCCGAGGAAAACCTGATTTAAATCGCACCTTCCCGCGGCATATTTCTGGCAAAGCCAAACATCCGCTTGCTTCCGCTGTCTTTCGGCTTGCTCGTCAATATGGACCTACCTGGTGGCTGGACCTGCATGAAGCCAATGGATTATCCCAACGCAGCTCACGGGTACTAGGACAAACTCTGATTACCAATCCGGGCAGCAAGGCTGTTCCGTTATGCAAACGAATTATAGGGCGAATGAATCGGTCGATTCCCATTCGTGACAGGCACTTCAATCTGAAGCAACACGAGTTGCCCGGTTCAGCACGAACAGCCGCAGCTCGCCTGCTTCAAGCCCGCTCGGTTACCGTGGAGACCTGCTGGAGTCTGAACCGATCAGACCGGATCAAGTATCAGACAGAAATTGTGGACCATTTCCTGCGCGAAGCAGGCCTGTTTTAAATTGCTTGAATCGTTATGCAGAGCCGGAAACATAAAAGACACCTTCAAAGATATCTCTCACGCCAAACGCGTCAGGGATGATCTATGAAGGTGTTTATTGATTAAAGGGTTATCTTATGAATTGCCATCTTCCTTGTTGATCCGGAAAGATTCAATGTAATTGTGAATATCATGCTCTGGCGTCAGGAGCAACCCGGCAAGAAGTGTCTGCATCTGCTGCAGGTTATCGATATGCGACTGAATCTCTTCAATTCGGTCACGTACAAGTGTTTTAAGTGCTTCACTCTCCATGTCCTCTTGACTAAGCAGCTGTAACGTATCCTGTATTTCTTTTAAAGAATAACCCAGCGATTGAGCATCCTTAATGAATTTGACCTTAACCAGATAATCCTCGGTATACACACGATATCCGTTGGACGAACGACGGGGAGCAGGCAGAATTCCACTGTCCTCGTAATACCGGAGCGTTGCCATGCTCACACCCGTACGTTTGGCTAACTCTCCTCTTGTCATGGTTTTCATGCTACTCCTCCATCCATCTCCGCGTTATTCCGCCTGGTTGCTCCGCAACTTGGTATACTTGTTATCATAAGTAGCCTCGGGAAAACGGTCTGACGACCCTTCCAGCAAAGGCTGCTGCTCTTCTCCCTTCAAGTAACGGTCAAAGAAGGCCAATGTATATGATCTTGTAATGTCCACATTATGCTCTGGTGTTATGCCTTTGGCAAACAGTTTAGGTGAAATTAACGGAATATCCGTGAAACTCTGATGGAAGAAATGATCCACGGTCAAGTAATACGTGTCATTGAGACTGCTTGTCATCACCCGATCCAAATCCGTTTCAAACTCGGGATAAAACACTTTATCCTTGGCAGTGGCGTTCGGGTCAAAACTTTTGGCTGTTCCACCTGACATGATATACATAAACGGCTGTTTCAAGGCTGTAGTGGATACGCTCCCCCAGAATCCGCCTTCCAAACTGAGTCCTGCTTTGAAACGGCTATCCTGCGCTAGTGCTTCCGCTGTTGTCGCACCACCATAAGAGTGACCAAAGATACCGACATGATCCAGATCAAGCTTGCCTTCGAGCAGTTGATTCGGATCATGTTTATTCCACTGGGTGAGCGTATCCAGTACAAAGCTTGCGTCAGCTGCACGAATGCCAACACCTTCTATATTATGTTGATACACTTCCTCTGACGTTAGATCTTCAGGATCCGGCTCATAAGAAGCAACATGTCCATCCGGGAATGTCACTTGAGCTGAGGTATACGGATGGTCGATCCCAACAACAATGTAGCCGTGGCTTACCAGTTCCTCAATCGCGGTCATACTTTGAAAGCGTGCAGAGCGTATTCCAGGTGAAAACAGCAATACTGGATACTTGCTCTGTGCGGCAGACACCTCAGCGCCTTTGACCACATGCGTGGGAATCGTATCAAGATAACTGAACACCACCGGTGGAATGCCAAATACGAGACTGATCGCCTCTCCCAACTCGGCAGGATAATGCTCTAGCGGTAATCCTTTGGCTGTTTCCTGATCTACAGGATACCAGACATTAATCATAAGTTCTCGCTTATCACCCGCTTCAGCCGTCTTGGTCTCTTCCCGAGATTCATCCGTTAACTGCTGCGAATAGGTGCCTATGGCGAATGAACCTGTCGGTTCAGGCATCGTGAATGCAGGGAAAAGCGACGTTAGCACCATTGAACCTGCACTGAGAGCCAGCACCAGAATAGATGCCAAAATGGTTTTGAACCACGAACGACGTTTCGGTTTTTGTATGTTCTGCATATTGCGTCCGGACTTCCACAGTTGAATCGCCAATACAATCAGTAAAACAAGGGCTACGATATAGGTGGGCAACAGCTGCACACGAAAACGATCGATTACCCCATGCAATAGAATAACCAGTGCCAATGCCGACAACGTACCCACTTTCACTGCCCGACGTTTGGGAGCCATCAATATGACTACTGCGCTAATAACCGTCACAATGACCAAAATCCATTCCAAAATTCTCATCGATCTTACCTCCAACATGTTGTAATACAACAAGGATAAACCTTGAAGTATACTTCAAGGTCAAGGTATATTTTGATCTGAATTTCGATAAGTTAAACATTTTCGTTCAAATCAAAAAGAACTGTTTGGGATCGAATACGTCCACTTTAACAGTTCTTTTTAACACAATTTAAGCAAGCATCTCTACAGAGGTCGAAAAATGCTATACCTTCAGATCCCACTTGCGAACTTCAGTCAAGGTACACTCTCCTGAGGAAAACGCTGTGATCCCGGTGGATTCCGGCCCAGGATAAATACGAGCTGTCATAACCTTCTCTCCACCTTGAATAAATACTTCAACCGACGAGACGTCCACAAAAATTCGCAGTTCCAGTCTACCGTTATGCAGCTGCACTTCAGCAGCACGTTCACCTCCGGGCCCGGCTCCTGCATGATCCCGATTAAGACGGAGTCTGCCCTGCTGCACCTCATAGGCGATGACCGTCTCCTCTCCCTCGCCGGTACGCAGCTTCAGTCCGAATTGCTCTGCCTGACCTGCTTCAAAGACGGCAAACAGTTCGTATCGATCTCCTTCCATCCCCAAGTCCCGTGTGCCGTCCAAGCGGATGTCATGTTGTTCAACCTCATCCGAACGATATTGCTCCAGCTCCGGGACTGGCAGGAAGAACAATCGCTCCCCCTTTAGAACGATCTGGCGCGGCAACGTCATCGCCCCTGCCCAGTGGTGACCCTGTTGGGTTGGGATATCCGTCTCCCATGTCTCCATCCATGCTACCATGATGCGACGTCCTTGCTCATCATCCGTTGTCTGCGGCGCATAAAAATCAAACCCATAATCCAGCGGATGATATTGCTCATATTCCAGTACGCCCCGCGATTCATCCAGTGCGCCAATCATGTAAACGGTAGAGTGCAAATTACGATAGTTGTCCATCTGGGCTGGCATTCGCTGCGGAGACATGATCAGAATATCCCGGCCGCCGAGAGAAAACAAATCCGGACATTCCCAGTTGTCCCCGAGTGTGCCATCACTTTGAGCAAGTATATTGACATAGCTCCACTGCTGCAGATTGGTCGAACGATACAGAAGGATTAAGCCACCGCCTTCCGTATCATTGGAACCCAATACACAATAGAATGTCCCATTTCGTTCAAACACCTTTGGATCACGGAAGTCCTTCGGACTCGTGTGTTCCGGAATCTGATCCAGACGGATGACCGGATTCAAGGCGCTTTTGACAAACTCCACCCCATTGCCCGATACAGCAATATTCTGCGTCTGTCGGTAATCATTATCCTTGTCCGGTCCCGTCACGACATGTCCCGTGTACATGAGCAGCAGCTTGCCATCCTGAACGATGGCACTGCCAGAGAAACATCCTCCGCTGTCATAGCTTTGATCCGGTGCGAGCGCAACCGGAAGATACGACCATTTGATCAGATCATGACTGACGGCATGACCCCAGTGCATAGGTCCCCATACCGGGGCATAGGGATAATGCTGATAGAACATATGGTACATTCCGTTGTAGTATACAAAACCGTTCGGATCGTTCATCCAGCCTACTTCAGGCATCAAATGATACGCTAGGCGATAGGTTGGATTCACCTGTTGCCGATTTTCCCTGATGTAAGCATCAGCCCGGTCAAGTGTATAGCTTTCCTGCGTCTGATGCTGTGTATCCGGCAGTGGGTTATCTGACTTGTGTTTGAGGTCTGTTTCTGGTTCCTGTTTTACGTCCAGTTCCTGATTCATATGTCTATCACTCCTGTCTCTCTACTGCAATTTTCCTCAAGCCGATTATTTGATGGACCCTTGCATCACACCCTGAATGATATACTTTTGCGCGAACAGATACACCACCAGCACAGGCAGCAGCGTCAGCACGAGACCAGCCATCAATGGGCCGTAATCGACCGTATAGGTCCCATAGAAATAAAAGGTGGATAACGGGAGCGTACGCTGCTCGGAAGAAGTCAGTACCAGAGAAGGAAGCAAGAAATCGTTCCAGATCCACAGGACGTTCAACACGGCAATCGTAACACTTGTGGGCAGCAGCACCGGCAATACGATGCGAAAGAAGGTCTGCACTCTGCCGCAGCCGTCCATTAATGCTGCTTCTTCCAACTCCAGCGGGATGCTCTTGATAAAGCCATGATAGATGAAAACAGCGAGTGGACTGCCAAAGCCGATGTACATATATATGAGCGACCATTTGTTATCCAGCAGACCGAGTGAACCGTATATTTTCACCAATGGAATCATAATGGCTTGAAAAGGAATAATCATGGCCGCTACCATCAGGAAAAAAAGATATTGGTTCAGCTTGCTGTTATGCCGTACAAAATAATGAGCCGTCATCGCTGCGAGCAGGGCGATCAGCAGTACACCTGCCACTGTAATCAGCAACGAATTCCCGAATGCTGACATATATCCCATTTTATCAAAGGCGCTAACGTAGTTATCCCATTGAAAGGACGCTGGAAGACCCAGTGGGTCCGATGTAATGGCTTGATTGGCCTTGAATGAATTCGTGATTAGCAGCAGAAACGGAAAAATGAACAACACCAGCGCTACCATTAATGAAAGCAGCTTAGCCCAGCCAAAAATACGAGATTGTCCAGCCATTATGCCTCCACCTCCAGTTTTTTGCTGAAATAAACCTGGAGCAGTGTAATGGTGGCAACCAGGATGAACAGGACAAACGCCTCTGCTTGGCCAAGCCCGTAATCACGAGCCAGAAAGGCCTGTTCATACACATGCATCGAAACCATCTCCGTGCTTTTGAACGGTCCGCCGCTGGTTAGGGAGACGTTGAGGTCATAGACCATAAAGCCCCGCTGGAGTGACAGGAACACGCACACGATAAACGAAGGCACCATCAGCGGCAATACGATCCGTGCGAGCATCTTGCGGTTGCTTGCCCCATCAATACTGGCCGCCTCCATCACATCCTTGGGCACATTCATCAGCCCTGCAATATAGATGACCATCATATACCCGGCATATTGCCAAACGGTAACGACGATCAGGGCCCAGAAGGCCTTGTCGGGGTCCGACAGCCAGGAGGCTGCGAACAACGGGATGTTCATTTTCTGTCCGGCAAATACTAGCACCTGATTAAAAATAAACTGCCATATAAAGCCGAGCACAATTCCACCGACGAGATTAGGCAGAAAGAAGCCCGCCCGGAACCAGCCCTGCGCCTTTATGCCCCGTGTTACCGCGTAGGCAAGCAGGAATGCAACCGCATTCGTTAGTACTACCGTAATAAATACGTATTCCAGCGTCATCCCGAATGATGTCCAGAACACGGTGTCCTTGAACACGCCGATATAGTTGTCCCAACCCACAAGACTTTGCTCCACAGCAATGCCATCCCAGTTTGTAAACGTCAAATAGATGCCGTATAAAAACGGAATAATCATGACGGTAGCGAACGCAAAAAGCGTCGGTCCGGTAAAAATCAGTCGGGTACGCAGACGGGTCCATAATCCTTTTTCGGTCAGCATTGTCATCCTCCACTCTGTCCAACTGTATTGACTGCCGGTTGGCCGGAGACGGGAATGGCAGTTCGAAAATCCTCATCGCCCCACCCTCTTGTCCCCGGCATACCGTCCATTGTCTGTATGCAACACCAGAAGCGCGGAGGGCAGCAGGCAAGGAATGTTCCTCGCCTGTGCCCTGAGCTACTCTGGTTTATTTTGACGTTGGATTTATTTCACCTTGGTCCAATAGTCTTGAACTTCCTTGGCAAGTCCTTTGCGGTCAATTACATCAGCCAAATATTTCTGCATGGAAGCACCCAGTTTGGACCAATGGTCGGCTGGAAGTGTGCTCATCGATTCCTCGATTTTACCTGCCTTAATGTAATCCCCAATCGACTTGCCGAGCGGATCAGCCGGTTCAAGAGTGATATTGCTGAATGCCGGAATGATGGTCGCCTGATTCACCAGGAAATCCTGTCCTTTGGCCTCATAGACAATCCAGTCCAGAAATTTCTTCGCTGCTTCCTGCTGCGCTGGTGTGCTCTTTTCCTTGTCGATCAGAATACGTTTGGATACGGCAGCGGAAATTTGGGTGTTGCCAAAATCATCCGGATTGTCGCTCACAGGAACCGGCAGGAAGCCGTATTTTCCATCCGCTGTATCAAAGCTGTGAATTTGCGGCCAAGCCCAGTTCCCCTGGAACCAGATGCCCACCTCCCCTTTTCCCAGCACTTCGGGTCCACGCTCATACGTCCCGGACAAAGGGGACGCTTTGTCGATGTTATAGGTCTTCATCAGATCAAACGTATCCATCAGACCATTGAAGACGGTGTTGGAAGCCAAATCAACCTTGCCTTCCTTGAGATCACTAATAAATTGATCGACCTTCGTACGATCCGGAGACTGTCCACCATAGGCAAGCCCAAGGTAGTGGGCGCCGAGCGACCAGTCCATCGGAGAGACAATCAAAGGCGATTTTCCTGTGGCTGCAACCTTCTGGAATAGTTCTTCAAGCTGAGCAGTAGTCTGTACGGATTCAGGATCAAATATGCCACCTACAGCCTGATCCAGCACCTGCTGATTGTAGATGAAACCGTATCCCTCAATGGAGAAAGGAAATGCATAATTTTTGCCATCAAATGTGGTAGCCGATGTGCTATTCTCGACGGCATCCTTCATCCACTTCTCTGAAGTGAGGTCCAGAACGCGATCCTTGAATTTCTCAACATCCCCTGTATCCAGCATCATCATCGTTGTCGGGTTACCGGATGCATACAGCGCAGACGCTTTCTCAAATGGGGATTGACCGTTGCCTACAGGCACAATCTCCAGCGTAATACCGGGATTCTCGGCCTGAAAATCCTTGGCTGCCTGTTCCAGCTGAGTGTTAATCTCCGCTTTGGAATTCAGAAGCGTGATTTTGACGTCACCGTCCGATGAGGATGATCCCGAGCCTGTTTCTGTCTTCGCACCGCCACATGCGGATAACATAACAACCATAATTAAAGATAATACCGATAATTTCATCCATTTCTGCTCTCTTTTCATCTGTCATGGCCCCCGTTCATTAATATAAAAGGAAACGCTTACAAATCAGATTATAATGTCAAAGGTTTGACATGTCAATCGTTTGACATAAAAAATAAACTAGTTTTTCTCCCCCTATTTATACCATCTTATATTACGTATTTTGGAAGAAGCACAATGATCATTACAGTGTATAGAAAAATAGAAGCATGCAAAAAACGACCTTGTTCAGGTCGTCTCTCTCTCCACCAGTGTGACTGGTAAAATATGCTCCATCCCGATTTCCTCCTCAGCGATCTGGCTTCGGATCAATTCGACGGCAAGCTCAGCCATGGCCTCCATTGGCTGTCTTATGGTTGTAATGCCTGGCATCGCATACCCCGCCGCCTGGATGTCGTCATAACCGACAATTGCGATATCCTCGGGCACTTTGCGGCCATGAAGCACGATCTGTTTCAAGGCATGAATGGCCATCAAATCACTGGTTACGAACAGTCCATCCACTTCGGGATGCTGAGCAAGCAGTTTTCCGACCAACTCGGTGTACTGATGCTGACTGAACACATTCAAATCGGTTTCATGGATTATGACCGGCTTGATTCCATGTGCCTCCAATGTATCCGTAAAGCCTGTCGTTCTGCGATTAGACAGCATCTGCAGTTCCAGATTGCCGCAGATATGCGCCACGTGCCGTCTGCCCTTCGCGAGCAGCAATTCGGCCGCCATAACTCCGCCCTGATAATTATCGGATGAAATAAATGGGATATCGGCACCAATCTGCCGGTCCAATGTAACGATGGGAGAATGCAGATTCATATACTCATCCACTTCGAGCGTATGACTCCCCATAATAATTCCGTCGACCCGGTTACCCTTGAGCATTTCCACATACTCTCGCTCTTTGGAAGGGTCCATGTGTGAGTTGCACAGCATCATTTTCAACCCGTTCCGGTATGCATGATACTCGATATAATTTGCCAGTTCACCAAAAAACGGATGTGACACATCAGGAATAATCAAGCCGATGACGTTGGACTGCTTGCGCAGCAGAGAACGGGCAATTTCATTGGGACGATAATTCAGTTCGTTCATGGTCTGATACACTTTATCCCGGGTCTTCTGACTGATGTAACCCCGATTGTTCAATACACGCGAGACGGTAGTTACGGAAACGCCTGCTTTGAGTGCAACATCATGAATTGTTGCCATAACAACCTCTTTTCCTACAACATTCTTCATATCTTAATGATTATATACGTATTTCCAGTTCGGAACCAATCCCCCCGACCGCCTACTCTTTACTCCGCCTGGATCTTCGCTCTGGGCATACTGTGCATGGCCCCATGTGTCACATGGACCTGAACCACATACGTACCTGCCTGCTCAAATGTATACTGCACCTCATACAGACCATCCTCAACCTCGCTTGCCTTCAAGGCGCCTTGTTTCTCCAGCTTATCCTCTGTCATCATTCCTAGTTCAGGCGAGACTGCTGGGGCATCCTCAAGCTCATTCCAGATCTGGAATTGAATTTGATCTGCATTGCTTACCGGTACATCACCCTGAGTGAGCTTCACCTGCAAGGTAACGGGCTTATCGAGAGGAGCATCGTCAGGGACCACAAGCTGTACTTTGATCATCTCCGGCATCTCACCAGACTGGGACTGCTCCTCATAGGAGCATCCCGCAGTCAGGAGGATCAGAATGATGAAGGGCATGAACCAACGGACTTGTCCGCTCATCAATCATCTGTCCTTTCTTATGAAGAAGATTTTGATGTTTTGCCAATTCCCCACAGCATAACAATAATGATGATAAATGCGATCAGTGCAAGTAACGGAATTGTGATAAAACCAAACCAGTTCAAGTAATCGGTATAACACGGAATTTGTCCGCATGCCACTGAACTGCCCGTAGCCGAGTAAATACGCTGAATCGTTACATGGTATAACGAGATTCCGCCTCCAATGAAACTAAGGGGAAGAACATACTTGGTAATTCCCGCGTCATCCTTGAAGTAGGCAATGCCAAGTAAAATCGTTAACGGATACATGAAGATCCGTTGGAACCAGCACAGATCACAGGGGATGTATCCCTTAATCTCACTAAAATAAAGGCTGCCTCCAGTCGCAATGACTGATACGGCCCAGGCAATAAACAGACGGGTATCAATATGTTTTGCCCGTCGCTCAGGCTTTGAAGCTGTGTCCATCCGCTTGAACCCCCTTTTCTTGTTTGATCATACCGAAAAATAATACAACATACATGACTCCAACGGGCTAGTGAATCCGATTATGTACAGTCCACCACCGTACCGTGATCAATTATACGTTACGGCGAGGTTGCTGACTCCCTCGATTATACCAAATTTTTGAATATTTTGATGTGGCCTTTTTGCGTCCATGTGATGCAGATTGGATTGCAGGTTCACCAAGTAAGATGAAGGTAAAGGCGCTGAAATGAAAACGAAAAAAGCTGCCGTATGGGGCAGCTTTTTTCGTTCTTCTTTTTATAAATAGTGATTACATGGATTTAGTCAGTGTGATGGAGCCATCTTTTTGCGCCCATTTTACATCCCAGCCAAGAAGCTCAGCGATGAAACGCAGTGGCACTTGTGTACGTCCATCTTTGTTAACAAAGACTGTTGCGCCCACATTTTTCTTCATGCCGTTCACTTCCATAACATTGTTGTTCACCCAGAACTTCAGTGTATCATTGCCAGCCATTACAGTTACTTGTTGTGCTTTTTTATCCCATTTCACGGTTGCACCAATTCCTTCGCTCAAGAAGCGCAATGGAATGTAGGTTGTGTTTTTCCAGAGCATTGGCGTGGTGTCCATGTTGGTTGTTTTGTCATTGATTTTCAGCGTTTTGCTGTTCAGCTGCATCCATACAGTTGTTGTCTCTGTTTCAGGCATTGTCGGTGTAGTGGGTTGCTCTTGGAATTTATCATTGAATTGCGTGACAATTGCATTACCCAAGGCTTGACCTACACCAAACATAACTTTGAATCCTTCACGGTTGGTCGTGTACGAACCTCCGTAGTTAGCCGCAGCGTATTGATCCAATACTTGTTGTACTTGCTTCTCATGTGTAGTCAATGCTTGCTGTCCGGCAGCTTTTGGCAAGTTACCCGCTGTTGCGGAATCCAGGAATGTCGCGAACTCCGTTGTGAATCCGTCAATACGTTTCTCGACAGCTGCACGAGCGGTTGCATCATTGTTTTTAACGGCTGTTACATAGTCGCTTTGTGCATTCACGTGGTTGGTTACCCAAATTTTCTCGAACGCATTGGCACCGTCATTACCGTAAATGGAAGCGATCGCTGCTTTGAAATCCGCTGTGTTTCCAGCTTCAGCTGTAACCAGTGCATTGGATGCTGCTGTGCGGCCATCATATTGTTCTTGCATCTGCAGAGCCGACAGAGCGAAGTGCTCGGAAGCCAAGTGGTTCAGTGCAGATCTCAGATCAGCTGCTGGTGTGTCCGCTTTGCTATTCTCGAATTTCTCAGGCATTTGTGTTGTGATTGCTGTGGAAAGTGCTTTACTCACGTCGAACATTTCTTTGAAACCTTCACGGTAAGCTTTGTATGCATCTGTATAGTCACCTGCTACATATTCATCAAATACTTTTTGCACGAGATCTTCATGTACTTTCAAAGCATTTTTAGCTGCCGCTTTTGGCAATTTGCCTTCCGTTGCGGTGCTGAGGAATGTAGAGAATTCTTCTACAAAACCGTTAATATTATTCTGTGCCTGTTTGATTCCAGCCTGGTTACCCATCTTAGTTGCTTTCACAAGATCATCTGTATATTTGTTATGAGCGCGGAAGATACGTTCGAATTCTTTGGCTCCTGCATCACCGTAAAGGGAAGCGATTGCCGGCTGCATATCCAATGCATTTTGGTCGAGTGCTTTATAAGCTGCGTCTGCATCTTTTGTTCCGTCATATGCCTTCGCCATTGCGGTTACTGCGAGTGCAAAGTGTTCGGATAACAGGTGATCCAGGCTCGCTCTCAGGTCAGCAGCAGGTGTATTGACACTTGCCTTCATTGTAGTCATCGGTGTCTGTGGTGCTGCAGCAGCCCCGGCGATTCCTGGCATCAATAACGTCAAGCTCAGCATCGGTGCGATAAATTTCTTCATTTTCATTTTCATTACGTGTTCACTCCTCGGTTAGTTTTGTTTATCCTTTGTTTCCTCGTCGTCGTCTTCATAGGGTGTAACGCAGGGTTCTTCAATCTGGATCACCTCTCTGGGCAAAAAAAATTGCAGCCTCCGCTTAGGAAAGCCGCAAATGCGCGCCACAACAAGGTTTATCTCAAATTTAAAATTTTAAAATTACAGTGATTCGCTCCATTTAGCACTGCATACATACTGTAAGAGAAGGACTTTATTTTCCTTAATTTATCAATAAAAACTTACATCCAAGGTAAACTTGAAGTACAATGAAAAGAACGATTGATTTCAATGAAGGAGGTTCATCGCATGACATTGCTGCCCTATATTTTAATTATTGGCATTGCCCTGTTCGGTGGAATTGCTACCATGATCATCGGGAATTCGAAAGCGAATCAGACCAGCAACCCCGAATATGATCGCAGGACCAAGCAAAATCTGAGCAAACTTACTTATGTATACGTTGGTGCCATCGTTCTCGGCATAGGCGGTTTCGTCCTGTATTTAGTGAACTGAATAGCGCTTACTCTCAGCAAAGTACATGTCTGAACTTTTCGAGTAATTTTAAAATTTCGGTGTACATATGGGATGGTTTGGCGAACCATTCCCCTCTCTCTTATGATGGCCAAGAGTCCACGTATCACCCACAAATGCTTTTGTTCATAAAGACTTTTCCTGCTGAAAAACTTACCTTCCTGCGTGTATCCCTGCTCAAAATCATCTACATTCTCTCCCACTTCTCTCTCCTTGCTTCTCCAACATCTATAATGTGAATGCTCTCCTCTGTAAATAACAAATTCCAAATGCCAAGATCCTTACACATGTTTACAAGTTGGAGATAATTCAGAATTATTCTGGATATGTTCAGCGGGTAATATAAGGCCATAAGGACAGCAAGCCATATTTATAAAAAACACAATATATAAGTTGAATCTGACTTTCACACCATAACGGAGAGGGCAGAACCAATCTGAAGAAGCGTAGCTAAAAGCTTTCTGTAAGAAAGCTTCTTCGGAAGCATAGGCTTCGCCTTTATCCCCGGATTTCCCCTTATAAAAGGATTCAAGAAAATCTGGGGGTAAGAGCGATCGGAAGTTGGTACTGCACTAGGAGTGGTAAGGTGTAAATCCCCCAATTCAACTTATATAAACTAAAGGAGAGTTATACACATGAAGAAAAACTTCAAGAAATCCGCAGCAACGATGATGGTACTGGGCATGACATTAACAGGAGCAACGGGCGTATTCGCAGGAACACAACTGGAGAAAATCTCGGCATATCTCAATCATGGGATCAGCTTCAATGTAGACGGTGCGGCATACTCACCAACGGATGGCAATGGCAAGAAACTCGCTCCAATCACTTACAACAATTCAACTTATCTGCCTGTACGTGCCATTGCTGATGCGCTGCATGTACCTGTATCGTATGACGGTAAAAAAGGACAGGTGATCATCGGCGAAGCTACAAGCAATCCTTCTACATTGAGCAATGTGAGCTATAGCGCAGCGCAAAAAGAAGCCATTCAAAAGGCGTTTGCACAGTTCGACGGCTTCGAGACAGCATACGCTCCTCAACAGATGATTGCAGGTGATACGTTCAAAAGTGTAGGTGCTGGCGGCGATGGAGTAAGCTTTACTTTTAATCATATGAAAGTGGATGTGTCTCCAAGAGACTATTCGGACGGTTACAATAGTAAAGACGTAAAACTGTCCAATGGTGTCACAGCCAAATGGTACACACCCGATCAAACGGGTATGCTCACGTTCAAACTGGATGATCGTTATGTCACAATAAGCTCACCTGACCATAAGCTGTCTCAGGCTCAGTTGCAGCAAGTGGCTGTATCTGTGCAAAAGGTTCAAGGCAATGATCAGGGCATTACGGGCTTCGCTGATGTGAAATATACCCAAGAACAGTCAGCCGCCATCCGCAAAGCCTTTGCGAAATTCCAAGGATTCGAGACTGCTTACGCACCACAACACATGATTGCCGGAGATTCATTCAAAAACGTAGCTGCTGGCGGCGATGGTGTAAACTTTGTCTTCAATCACATGAATGTCACTGTGTCGCCTAAAGACTATTCCTTCAGCTATGACGGCAAAAATGTTAAACTGCCAAACGGTGTTACCGCCAAATGGTACACACCGGATCAAACCGACATGCTGACATTCAAACTGGATGATCGCTATGTAACCCTTAGCTCGGCAAATAATGCATTGACTCATACACAGCTGGAGCAAATGGCTGTATCTGTGCAAAAAGTGAAATAAAGGCTAATTATTAGAAAATCAACTAACATAAAAATAAATATTTATATCAAGACACATTGAAGTTCTCTATAAACAAGTGAGACTTCGATGTGTTTTTTTCTGATGTAAAAATCATCTGTACTGTAAAATCCACCTTCTCAAGATGCTCAGACAACAAATTTCATTATATTGAACCAATAAATGCCCAGAAGCACAGCTATATAAAATTTTAGCTGTACTTCTGAGCATCTAGGATTAGAAATTATTTTTGTCAAAAGGGCCTGGAAGTTTCAAAGTGTAGACAAGTGTAGATTCATCTTCCTTTGTTGGTATAATCATGGTCAGAACACCATCTTGTAACGCCTGCTCTGGAATCTTTGCCGTACTGATTCCCCACCTCGCTTCTGGCATGTCCGTTATGGACAACGTCCCAAGCACCTTGGTATAGTCCTGATTGGTAAACAACACTCTAGTTAGATCCATGTAATGGAGAGTAGAAGTTGATAAAGTCAAAGTACGGTCAAAATTCAGAACCACACCGTCAATACGATCCGGATAAAATGATTCCAATGACTTTGTATTGTTCTGATCCAACTTGTAGATATCCCCTACTCTTTCAATTCGCCGGGCACTTGCATGAAAAGCAAGGTTTTCTGGTGTCATGGCTGCACTCGTATTACGCTCATCATCACTAATTATTATTTCTTTATTGCCCCAGTAAGCCTTCGTTTCAGACACTTTGAGCCCCAAATCCTTGTTCCATTGTCCCAAAGGAATAAAGGTCTGGTTATAGAGTGTTAGCAATTTACTTCGATCCACACTGGATGAACGCTGTCCACGACTCAATGTGACTTGTTCCTTACCCAATACATATTGAATATGAAAAGCCTTGGTAAATTCCTCTAAAGGAACATAATGTTGCCCCTCCAGATAAAATGAAGGTTGTCCCTTATAATTCAATACTCCATCCCCTGACTTGATTCCTACTGGCTGTAACGGAAAGAATATGCCTGAAAATTGAAATGAATCCCAGTACCCCTTCCATTCTCGATATGTATCATATTGCAACTTCAGATGTTTATTCTCTGAAATGATATATAGAGAGGGAGGAAATGAACCTGGAGCTGAAAAATACTGTTCTATAATGTATTCATCCTCTGTTACCCACTGAACACCCTCTGTGCGAGCACGATAGGGAGAATCATAAGTTCCAATTAGCTTGAGGGTCTCTAGATCATATAAATGAACCGTGGACGATTCCATCTTACTATCCAAACCATTCTCAGTAACCAGAATCAGCGTTTTTCTTCCTGGTGAGACAGACGTATGAACATAGCCAATACGATCCTTCAGAAGTGTTTTTTTCTTTCCATTCTTGGTCGCAACAACAGTCCAATCGGATTTGCGGTCTCTTGTGTTGGTTTGTGAGATATTCAGATTAACATTTGTACTTGCCTGAAAAGCTTTGGTAGACAGCCCTGTCTTTATGTCAGGCTTCATCCAAAGCTGTTTCACCTTGGCTGTCTTTCCTTTGGCACCACCATATTCAATATAGTTACATTGGTACTTATCAGTGCAGTATACACCGACGTTACGGGTTTGCGGGAGTGGTGAAATGGCATAATCCGTATCGGTAAAATCCTTCTCAAGCAAAATTTTCCCACCAGTATACACCTTCTTGCCTGTAGTCATGGAATAGTATATTGGTTTATATTCTTCTTTTACATAAAGCATATAAAATAGCCCTAATTGTGGCTCCAAGTAAATTCTATTTTCACCTTCATGTACCTTGCGTAGAGAGTTGCTATTGTAATCATATTCATATAAGACGTAATAATATTGATTTTTATCAGTAGCGTAGTAAGTTATGTAACCCTTTAAGCCTAGTGGTGTATCAGAAACAATAGTATCAGAATATCCTGAAGTTATTGTTGAGCCAGTATAAATTTGGGGGAGAACTGCATTCTCGGTAAAGTGATATTCATTCACCTTTCTTTCACCTGTATCAAAACTCGTTCGGATGGTTTCTACAACAACCTCATGTTCCCTGATCGCAAAATTAATGCTGTGCCTCACACGTTCCTTTAAAGAAGTGCTTGCGGATTGCGTGCTTTGCTTATTGGTTCCAGGGTTAGAAGCTGCAACTGTTAGTCCGGGTAAGGAAAAAAGCATAATGCATGCCAACACAGTAACTAAACAAATAGATATTCTGGACATACTTAACTCCTTCTCTATGTAATGTTTTTTTTATGACCTGTTAAGTATAGAACTTCCGACCTAAATGTTCATTACATTTACTTCCAGTTTGCAGTCAAAGATCTATTTTTTAATAACGTTTACACCTCCAAATCGTTTAAACGAATCACTCTCCGATAGTTCATATAATCGATCATATCTTCCCAGTCCAACTCCCCTGCATTACCATCACGATAGTATACGGCCGCAGCGGGCAGAAAGCCGACCAACGGTCCCATGCCACCACAGATCATCGCGCCACCGTCGCCACCTTTGAGCATCATGTTTCCAGATCCATCAAGCGTAAGCTCATAATTATAGGGATCTCCAGCAAACTGGACACCAAAAAAGTTGGGCAGCTCCAAATCATACGGACGGTCATTCTCGACGAATAGGGAAGGGTCCGGCTCTATCGATTCATCCACAATTCCCTCCACCTCTTCGAGGCTTCCAAAATGCTTCAATTTCAACGTGTAGTCGAAGCTGTCCCCCCATGGAAAGAATGTACGGCAGCCCCCACCATACAGATACTCCCACTCATCTTCAGTAAGCAGACCAAAACCCGCCTTAGCTTGTTCTTCGATGAAGTACTCCAGCGTCAAATCTTCATTGAACCAAAATATCTGTACTGCCTCATTTTGACGAACCAGACGGAACTCTTGATGCAGTTCATACTGGTTCAGATCGGACAACTTAAACTTCTCCAACTCTTCTGCAAAATAGGCATTCTCCTGCGCCATCGCTTCAGCTTCCGTCACTTCAATCCAACCAAGGGAATGGCTGCTGCACTCCACCAGCATGGGAGCAATGTGCACGTCCCTAACCGGAGACATCTGGCTGCTTAAGAAAAAATCCACATCCTCCACGCCATACTCACTGACCGTCTCCAGCAAATCTGAGGAAGTCTGCTCGTTCATTCCATCCTTCCAGCGATCCCAGCCGAGTGTCACCCGATCGCCAGGCACAAACACAAATCGCTGCTCATCATACGAAAATACACCAGTCTCGATTCGCTGACCGAATCGTTCAAATGTCTCCAAGCCTTCATACTTCATACCTGTTGGAAAATGACTGACCATCCCTCGCAACAGTTCCTCTTTTTCCTGAGCAGACAGCCCTTTCCATGCATCTCGATTCAATGGCCCCATATACTCACCCACCTTTACCTGTATCCTCATACATCACATTAACCTTGAAAAGCCCTAACGGGCATATCCTTATTTCCCTGCAGCCTTTAACAGCTCTAACAGTAATTCTTTCCGTCTTCCCTCGGCCTTGCGTGCCAGCGTTGCAAGTTTCTCCATCTTGCCCCAGATCGGATACAGCGCACGCTCCACTTCATAGGTTTCCATTCCTTGCAACGATTGGACCAGAAGTTGAAGCTTCTCCTCATTCTCCAGCTCTGGTTGGATCTTCAGCTTCAGGGAATCCGTAGAACGACGCAGGCAGGCAACTAATGCAGGTATGGAACCGTCCGTTACACCCTGTGTCTCAGCAAAGGCAGCGGTGAATTTATCCTGTACCAACTGGTGCTCATCATCCACTTCACCCATATAATATTCAACCAACGGGAAATACCGCTCATCTGCCAATCCAAGTCCGAAGGTTGCATAACTGCCTGGCATACAGTTCTTTTCACCCTCTGTATCCGCATAAAATTCGAACTCTGCGATAGCCTCACGTGCATATTCTTCCAGCAGCGGATGCAGCTCCGGGTACTCAAGTGGGTTTGCGAAAAATCGATGCGTATCCGACTTCGCAAGCCCTTTAATCGGCAGATACTGCTTCACGCTGGATTTGAGCTTGATCTTGTAACTTTTGGGGAAGCCCTGCTTCAGCAAACGGGTGATAAAAGCAATGGCCTGTTCGTAGGCAGCTGCTTCTTCCTTGCGAATGATGATCGTAATGATCGAGAACACATCGTTCGCGGTGCACTCCACCTGCTCATTTTTCAAACGAATATCTTCCTTGGCATAGGTTCCGCTACCTTCGGTCATCATGCGAACCGCACGGCTACTGCCCAATTGTTTGGCCAGTTCCAAGAAAGTAAGGCCTTTCGGTTTACTGTAACTAGGCTCATAACGAAGAATCATCACAGCTGCATATAGCAGCAGATCGATAGGCTGTGCCACCTGCTGCCCATGCTCGCTCTTTGGCTGGTCCTCCTCCAAAGAAGCACCTGGCTTAAGTGTATATACATTGGCGCTGTACGCAGAAGGCTGTACATCAAAGTAGCGTGGCAAAAAATGATTCTCCGCCCAAGACGTTATCGCACGAATAATATCACCACGATGCTCCGCCAGAGCTTCCTGACGCCCTTTATTTAACTCCTGTATGCGATCATATTGTGCTATAGTCCACGCAACGTCCGGTTCAGGGAACAATTTCGGATCAAGCAGGTGACGCGTCAAAAAAAAGGATTCCAACGGCTTTGTTGGATATGAACCTTTTAGCAGCTTATGGTCTACGTATGTATGAATGCGCTCAAGCAACTGCTGCCTTTTCCCTTCGTTGATATATTCGAGCATGGTCACTTGCAGCTTTCCTTCTGTCGTTGGAAATTTCCCGCGAAAGGTAAACCGATAGTCGATCAACGGTGTATCCGCCAGCTTATCCAATTTCTCTTGAACCACTTCTACAAGCTTGGGCTGGATCTCATTTCGTACCTGTTCCTCGGTAAAGGGACCGGGATTCTTCGATTTCAATCCCTCATCCAATCCAAGATCCACACTGTCTACTGTAGTCCGTCCAGGTCTGTAATCCAGCAAAATATCATTAAAAATCCCCATTTGCAGCGTAGTTCGCTTCACAGCCTTTTCCAGGTCATCCCGCTTCAACTGTTCACTAAACCATTCTTCAATGACCTCAATCATCTCTTCCATTGCCTGATCATAGAGTGTACTCATGCTTCAACCGCCTTCCCATTTATCAGATCATTCCTCAAACCATCTATGCTAAAAATTACGTATTGATGTTCGTATATTACCTATTATCTTACTCTCTCACGCATCTTCGAAACAATAAGTCTTACGCACGGTTGTACGCAGAGAAATTAATGGATAAGCTCTTTCGTACATGTCTAAGCCTTCCGCATACAAAACAAAAACACCGGATTCAGGCGACTTTCCGCCCAAATCCGGTGTATTCACGAAATACCTCTTCCTTCTTGTATTACTTTAGTATGATTCATCTCGTAAATCATTCAAGGTATTAATTAACTGTTTTGAACCATTCATTGACTTCCGTTGTGATTTGATCGCCGCCCATGGATTTCCACTTCGTTACGAACGCGTCGAATTCATCGATGCCAACCTGACCGTAAATGATTTTGCTGAACGTATCTTTCTCCAGCTTGTCGAGCGCATCTTTCTTCATCTTCATCGTATCCGTAGGTGCACCCGTAAATTTGTTCTTGATTGCATCATCCTTATGAGCTACCACGACTTGAGCCGCAGCAAATACTTCAGGTTTGTTGGCAATTTTCGTATTTTTCTCGAAAGGTGTTTCTGCTTCCTTACCTGTAGCGAGTTCTGCCAACGTATCCATCATCAGGTTAGGAATACGGGCACCATCATAAGTAAGTGTATACTTCAGCGGGGATACGCCGTCTTTCAAATCAGCTTCACCAAGCACTTTGCCATCTACAATATCAAAGTCATATCCTTGGGCAAAGCCATGTTCGAACTCCCCACCCACTTCTGGATTAGCGAAGTTATCAAACAAATAATTTTGATACGTGAAGAATATTTCTGGGTTTGCCATATCCTTGTTGATCAACACGACCCCGTTGCTAGCACCTGAACCGTGGTGATGGCTCTCGCCAGTCGGTCCGGTTGGAAGGGCAATTGCTTTGTAGGTAGCGCCGTCCACATTTTTCTTCACATCATCGATCGGCCAGTTCGGCATCCAGTGCGGTCCCACAATGATTCCCGCTTTGCCTGCTGTAAACAATTCAGCCGCCTTAATCTCATCATATACGCCGGCTTCCTTCGGCAGATAGCCTTTGGACAACCAGTCTTTCATCGTTGCAAGTCCTTCTTTCACACCCGGTTGAACCGAGCCGTATTCCAGTGTTCCTTCTGCATTCAGATTCCACTGTCCTGGCATCGTGTTATACATTCCGAAGATCCAGCCAGATTCAGTCATCCAGGTATTGAGGGCATTTTTCATGCCGACCGTCAGACCGTACGTATCTTTCTTACCGTTACCATCCGGATCCTGATTCGTAAATGCATCCATCACCGTAACGAGCTCATCGATCGTTTTTGGTTCTTCCAGTCCAAGCTTCTTCAGCCAGTCTTCACGGATAAACATTACCGGGTCTCCGTTGTAAGCATAGTCAAAGATCGGAACGCCATACCGTTTACCTTCATACATGTACGGGTACCACTCTTCCGGTGCGGATTCAGCAGCCCCTTTCCATGTGTCAGATGCATACTTATCGAACAGTTCACCTGCATCGGCGAATTTACCCGACTCAATCAACTCACGCACCAGATTGTAGTCACCACGGATGGAGACGATATCCGGCAGCTCTTCATTAGCCGACAGGGAGAGACGAAGCTTCGTGTAAAAAGCATCATTGGTCACGGATACAGCCCAAGGTGTGGTCAGATCGATGCCCAAACGTTCTTTGGCCCATTTGGTGTGCACGTTGTTCTGTGCAGTTTCTCCGTTCTTAAACTTTGTATCATCATTCCAGGCTCGCAAATAGCTCATCTGAACCGCAGGTTCATACTTACCATCTTGCAGCGCAAGTGGTGCAGCCGCTTCCTTGGATGGTTCTTCCTTTGCCCCCGAACTGCATGCCGTTACGGCAACCATCGTCAGTGCAAGCAATGCAGTCATCATTTTTCTATACATGAAACCCCTCCTCAATCACTTTGAATACCCTTACATGAAAAGGATAGTGCAGCCGGGGAAGCAAACATATATCACAATTTCAATGTTCATATTGATTTGTTAACCGTTCCGAAAATCCTGCGGGGTCAGGCCATAATGTTTACGGAATACTTGAATGAAATAAGGGGTATTGTTATATCCCACTTCCTGACCGACTTCATAAATCTTCATTGCCGTGTGTTTCAGCAAGTGAACAGCACGTTCCATCCGGGAACGGATAATGTAGTCACTAATGCCTTCACCCGTTGATTGTTTATACATTTTGGACAAATACACCGGATGCAAATGTACCTCCCCTGCAATAACCTGCAAGGAAAGATCTTCGCCCAGATGGTTGTCAATCCATTGCTGGACCTGTCTGATCATGTTCGATCCACTTTCCTGGCCCGTATCGGTTGTGCTTAGAGCCCATTGTTCCATCACGCTCCGGGTCCATGCTTCCAGACTACGAAGTGACACGCCGTAGCCGTCCTTCAACAGTTGCTGATACTGCTCACCAAGGACATCAGACAACTGTCTGCCCTCCCGATGAGCCATGTAGGAGAACGCGGCAGCGAGATAGTGAAAAGCAACATAGACATGCTCCGGGAACACACTATCCGATAACTCGGCAAAAATCGCATCAATCTTGCGATTGGCGTCCTCCATCCGTCCTGCTTCCAGCAGTGCGGTCAGTCCGGGTGGCTCATAAAGTGCCGCAAGTGATTTCAATGTTGATCCATGGGAGCCGGCAGCCGCATTGAGATGCAGACCTTTGCCTGCTTCCGCCTGCTTGCGCAGTGCACTTACAGCTTGATGGTAAAGCTGCGGAACTTGCTCTGGAAAACGGCCTATCCGGCTGACTGATAGTGAAATCGTCGCGTTTAAATACTGCTTCACACTGTGAAGCAGCCGTTCTCCGAGCCGCCCCATCAGCAGTTCCGGTTCAGACTGTGCCTGTTTCGGACTTGCCATGAAAACGAGATCATCATACGCATCGTCCGTATGGCAGAGATTATAGCTGCTGCTAAAGATTTCTTCCACGACGTTAGAGATGGCGTATTTCATTAGACGGAATGCCTTGTTTGTTGGCTGTGGGTCATCATAGCGGATAAGCAGCAGCTGCATTTTGTCCTGGGGACGGAATCCAATCTCGAATTGCTCCAGCTTCTCCACAAGTTCGCTCTCTACAAATTTATGTCCAAGCAGCACATCCTTCATTAATCCCGCCCGCTTCTCCGGTAAATGTTCTCTCACCGAATACATGGCGCGCTGGTGCATCAACTGTTTCTCTCCCTCCAGCCGAATCTGGACGGAGGCCTGCTGCACGGCTTCAATCAACTCCTCATCCCGCACTGGTTTCAGCAGATAACTCACTGTTCCATGACGGAGTGCCTGCTTCGCATAATCAAAGGATGCATGTCCAGATAAAATGATACATTTGGTCCGCTCCCACTTTTGACGAATATGACTCACCAAATCCAGACCAGACAAGCCCGGCATACGAATATCGGTGATGATAATATGGACCTGATGTGCGGCCATTTGCTGCAATGCCTCTTTCACCGAGTACGCCTTATATACGTGCCCAATCCCATGTTCTCTCCACGGTATGGAGGCTGCAATCGATTCCACCGCTGAATGTTCATCATCCACGACCATTAGATTCATCATTAGGATATTCCTCCTCAAACCATCGTATTTCCACACTGAGACCCCCATAAGGGATCACTCCAAAATGAAGTCCTGAAGAATGACCATATCGTGTAACGAGCCGCTGGTGTACATTCCAGGTACCCGTGCCTATTTCTTCACCCATCGGTTCATTGATTTCTCGCTCAAGACTAACAATCTCTTCCGGCGTCAAAGTAACACCATCGTTATCGACAAACAGACTGTATCGTGTGTATTCCCTTCCATCGATTTGCTCATGTGCTGCCATGCCAGTAACCACGATGTGACCGCTACCCTCCATCGGTTCAATGCCGTGAATGACTGCATTCTCCACAATAGGCTGGATCAGCAGCCTCGGAATGTGCTGCTGCATCAGTTCTTGCGGTACAGCGATCTCATACGACAAACGGTTGGTGCGCATCTGTTGGATGGACAAATAATTGTCCAACAACCGGATTTCCTCTTCCACGGTCGTCATATCGTTCTCATCACGTGTGATGTAGCGATAGTAATCTCCCAGGCTGAGCGACATGGCAATAACCGCTTCGCGGTTGCCGAGCTGCGTCATATTTTTAATATAAAACAGACAATTATACAGGAAATGAGGATTGATCTGTGATTGCAGATGCTTCAACGTCGCTTCCCGCGAGCGAATGCGTTCCTCGTATACCTTTTCGATCAGCTCCTGAATCTGCTCGGCCATGTGATTGAAGCTCTGCGTCAGATAAGCGAATTCATCCCGGGAGTGATCGACCGGAATTCGTGTGGACAGCTGTCCTTTGCGAATCTGCTGCAATCCTCTCATCAGACGTTGTATCGGCACCTGTACCTTTCGGTATAACAACAGGGCAGCGCCAATACTGAGCACGAGCAGCAGCAAAATCGAGGTTATAAACATATTTCGGCTCTTGTCCATCGGCGTAAGCAAATCATCCAGTACAACCGGGTTAACATAGATTCCGTTTAGTTGTTTGGAGAGCACATAACTGACCAAGTACTGCTTGCCCCCCACCTCCAGCTGATGGTTGCCTTCACTATCCAATTCGGTTAATGGCATGTCCCGCATCACCGCTTCCACGAGCTCGGGGTCCGCACTCCGATTTAACAGAGGCTCGTTGCCAGGGACGAGAAGAAAGGGATCTCCTCCCTGGGCCTCCTTGAAATCATCCAGCATGGCAACAATGTTCATCGGGTCAAAATCAATCTCCATCACCGTTCGTACATCCGTGGTCACAGGTTTTTCATTCCACTCGTAGTTATCCGTAAAGAAATAAGTGAAGCTGCCTTCGTTCAACTGCCATCGGCCTGGCTGTGGAAAGTTTAACATCTTCTCATTGAATACCGTCCGGTTGGACATGGTGGATAGGACCAGCTCTGCCTGAGGCAGAACAATGGTAATATCGTTCTTCCAGCGGCTGGTGGACTGGTATAGTGACAATTTGTCGAGAATATCGAGATAGATGCTGTTTTTCTCATATTGGCTGGTCGATTCTGTCATGTAACGATAGTGTAGAATGCTTGGATCACGCAGTAAAGTCAGCCCATAAAGCGAGAGCTGTTCAATATTTTTATCCACCTGAGAGCTAAAATAGTTGAACTGGTTCAAGCTGGACTGTTGCTTCTCCTCGACGATCATGTCCACGTTCGCCTGATTCGCGTAGGTATAGAGCAGCAAGATGGGTACCAGCAAGCAGACCAGCAGCATGACTGTTTTTGAGAATACTGTAAATTTCATTGCTTCACCCTGTCCCGGATTAAAGTAAAGATACACATCGAAGTCCTATTTTATATTGAAACCCCTTACATATCTATACTGAATTTCAAATGAGTCACTATTCGGTATACGTTTTTAACAAGTTAATAAATCAACATCCGCCTTGAAATGTTGTTCTATAGCCCGCCCGTTTCCATTGCTATAATTCAGTTGCTCCACTATTTGCAGAGGCTTACTAGCCTCATTATGCAGAGGCTGGACGATATAAAGGAGGGACCTGATGGCTATGGAACAACCACTAACGACCAATACGCCGGTGCGGCAGGCAACACACAATCCACGCAAACGTACCCGCTGGAATTTCAAACGCAATTGGCCGCTGCATCTGATGCTGCTGCCTTCGGTATTGCTCACATTGCTGTTCGCCTATGTGCCTATGGGCGGCATTATTATTGCGTTTCAGGATTTCAAACCATGGCTGGGATTCACCGGCTCCAAATGGGTAGGATGGGATAACTTCCGATTCATGTTCGAATATCCGGATAGTGTTCAGGTCATCTGGAACACCGTACTGATTGCCGCCATGAAGATTGTGGCCGGACTCGTGGCCCCGGTCGTGTTTGCCATTTTGCTGAATGAAGTACGTAATTCCACGTTCAAACGGTTCTCACAGACGCTGGTATACCTACCCCATTTCTTGTCTTGGGTTGTACTGGGCGGCATACTGCTGGACATGCTTTCCCCCGAAGGCGGTCTGATTAACCAGGTGCTGGCGGCTGTTGGCGTTGAACCGATCTTCTTTCTGGGAGATGGCGACTGGTTCCGTGTAACCGTGGTCATCAGTGATGTATGGAAGGAATTCGGATTTGGTACCATTGTCTTTCTTGCAGCCCTTGCGGGCATTAACCCTGCTCTGTACGAAGCTTCCGAAGTTGACGGGGCAACACGGCTTAAGCAGACCCTACACATTACGCTGCCTGCACTCGTGCCGATGATCATTGTGGTGGGAACGCTATCACTGGGGAATATTCTTAATGCTGGATTTGACCAGATTTTCAACCTGTACAATCCACTTGTATATGATAAAGGCGATATTATTGACACGTTTGTTTATCGGATGGGTATTTTGAATGGCAAAATGAGCTTTGCGACTGCGGTTGGTTTGTTTAAATCCTTTGTCGCCATGTTCCTCGTTATTACTGCCTACCGGATGGCTTACAAAATCGCTAATTACCGCATTTTCTAAGGAGGAATTAAGGTGTATCACAAAACGACCGGATACCGTATATTTAACGGCTTCAACCTGTTCTTCATCGCGGCCGTCTCGCTGCTGTGTGTGCTGCCGCTTGTCCACATTCTGGCGGTTTCCTTCAGCGGTAAAGCGGCAGCTTCCGCCAATCTGGTAACGCTCTGGCCGATTGATTTTACAGTCGACGCTTATACCAAAACGTTTGGTAACAGTAACTTTCTTAGCGCCCTCTGGATCTCAGTGCAACGTACCGTGTTCGGTACGCTGCTCAGTATGGTGCTGGTCACCCTGACGGCATATCCTTTATCCAAGGAAAGTCTGAACTTTAAGGGACGTTCACTGTACGCGTGGTTTTTCATCTTCACGATGCTGTTCAGTGGCGGACTGATCCCTTCCTATATCCTGATTCAAAAGCTGGGACTGATCAACACCATGTGGGCTCTGATTTTGCCGGGCGCTGTGGCGGTCTGGAACCTAATTCTCATGATGAACTTCTTCCGTAACGTGCCCAAAGAGCTAGAAGAAGCGGCGTTCATCGATGGTGCCAACCATATCACCACATTGTTCCGCATCTATCTGCCTGTGTCCATGCCGGCCATTGCAACGATCTCCCTATTCACCATGGTGGGGCAGTGGAATTCCTGGTTCGACGGGTTGATCTATATGAATGACGCAGCCAAATATCCGCTCGCTACGTTAATGCAAACCATTATCGTGCAACAGGATTTCTCCAATATGAATGTCGATGCGACGCAGCTTCAGAACATGTCGCAGCGTACCGTTAACGCAGCCCAGATCTTTATTGGGGCACTGCCAATCCTCCTCGTGTATCCATTCTTGCAGCGTTTCTTTGTAAAAGGAATTGTGCTTGGGGCCGTAAAAGAATAGGGTTCGTATACTAAAACTGAATGCATTCGCATCATTTCATCCCGAGGTTTATAACGCGCCGTTATTTACTTCGGGATGTCTTTCCGCGAATGGCATTGTTATATTGATTAATGAGTTCATCCAGAACCATCGATTGACGAATGACCTCCGGATGCCACAGTTCTTTATGAGCGTTTGCAATCTGGTAAAGCCTCTGTCGTGCCTTTTCGATACATTCCTGAATGGTTTCCGGATTATGCACCATACTCCCGCCCCCTGTTGTCCTTCAATATCCTCCATCCAAAAAAGACCATCTATTATAATATTCGGAACAAAGGGAGCTTCACATTACCCCAAAATCGAATTTATGGTTATTTTTTCTTGTACAGGTTGAAATAAGGATGAGCAATGGACTCAGATGTGGCAAAATACGAAAAAATACCGGATAGGCCTATCAGCCTTATCCGGTATTTTGCTATAGCTACATTTATTGTTCGCAGAAACCTGCACACCATTTCCTTATGAAATATTATGTGGCTAGTCCTCATAGTCTGCAAAAAAAACATCATTTAATATGGTTTTTGCTTTCTTCAAATTACGGGAATCCAACTTGTTGAGCATAGACATGATTTCATTCATTTCATCGGTCGATGATGTAGAACTATTGGCCCTATGAGCTTCTGAATCCTCAGTAGTATGCGCCTTTCTTAGGGCGGGTTCAATAGCCTCCTCCTCTGCTTCCGTATGAATCCATGATGTATGCAGCGTCTTTTGGAGAGTGTTGACGAGAAACTGTAACTCATCCTCGTTATACCGTTGCAAGAAATGATGAACCCCAAGATCAATCTGATGATGCAGGCCCTGATGCAAACGATAAATCTCTTTTCCGAGCGATGTGGTACGGAATAGAACTTCTTTTTTGTTATCCGGAAGTGACTCGGTTACGATGATGTTTTGAGACACGAGTCTTCTCGTGATTTTGGAGACCGTCCCTTTGGAGAAGCCGAATTGCTTTGAAATGGTTATGCCGTTTACTGGCTCGAGTGTACCAATAGCATCCAGCACATGCAGCATCGTCACCGTCATTTCTTTGATTAGCTCTTCAACAGCCGGATTAGGACTATTTTGGAGCAACCACTGTTTTTCTTCGTCATCTTCTGATTGGAATCTGATCTGTATATCTTTCACTGCTTCCAATACTTCTTGAATTAAGTGATCTCTATTTTGATTTTCCGATGGGTTGATCATTCAATTTTCCTCCAACGATTGTTAGCTTCATACCAGTATATCAGGGTATGTTCGACAATTAAAGTTTCCTGGAAACAATATTGACAGCAGTAAAGGATTAAACTATGATTGTTTCATCGGAAATTAAAAAGTTTCTCAGAAACAATAAACAAAGCATGATATCTCATCCATTGCGATATGGGTGATCAGGAGGAGATTCAACTGACCCAACATTACGATATTGACGTACTCATCGCTGGAGCTGGACCGACTGGCTCCGCTCTTGCAGTCGACCTGCTTCGACGCGGCCTTCGTGTCCGACTCGTTGACAAAGCCCCTCCGCCTTTCAAGGTTCCCGTGCCAAGGGAGTTCAACCAAGAACCCAGGAGGTTTTGGAGGACTTCGGCGTGCTGGAAGAGGCTCAGTCAGAGGGAAGTTCTTACCCGCTTGCCGGTTTTCATATTGGACCGCTAACTGTGCCTTGGCGCATGCAGCAGCAAAATAAACCAACACCGAGCGATCCGTATCCAAACATTCTCCTGTTGGCGCAACACCGAACGGATGCCATCTTACACCGCCTACTGAAACGTCTCGGCTTAACCATTGAATTTAACAACGGGTTGGAGCAATTCGAACAGGATGCCGATGGAGTAACGGCGACTCTCTCTTCCGGGGAGAAGGTTCGCAGCAGATATCTCGTCGGAGCAGATGGAGGTTCGAGCAGCGTTCGCAAAGGGGCAGGTATCCGATTTATCGGAGAGACTACCGACTCTGACCGTACGCTCATTATTGACGGCTCGATCGACAAACTGTCTCGTAATAGGTGGCATATGTGGCCACGCACACGTGGCACGTTTGTCGGAGCCTGCCCGCTGCCACACTCCGATCAGTTCCAAGTCATGATCAGGCTGGCACCAGATGAAAAGCCTATCCTTGACGAAGCCGCACTGGCCACTCAATTCCACAAACTCACAGGTTTGCGTCTCTACGACATTACCTGGAGTTCGGTGTTTCGCCCCAACGTTCGACTGGCTGAACACTATCGGTCGGGACGTGTCTTCATTGCAGGCGATGCTGCTCATGTCCATACCCCGGCCGGTGCACAGGGTCTCAACACGGGTATACAGGACGCCTATAACCTCGGCTGGAAAATAGGGCAGGTCACTGCTGGGGCACCCGATAGTCTGCTTCACAGCTACGAGGCCGAGCGTCAACCCATTGCCGCTCGAGTCCTCAGCAAATCCAGCGAGCTGTACGCCAATCTAGACAAAAATCGCCTGGCTAGCCTGAAGCGCGGAGATGAGGAGCGACAGCTTAGACTTTCGTACCATGGTGGGCCGCTCGCGTCTAGCGAAGAATCGGCCACAAGGACCCTTCATGTCGGTGACCGGGCGCCAGATGCTCCCTGCAACGGACCTGGTGGGGAACGGCGTTTGTTCGACATCTATCAAGGGCCTCACTTCACTTTGCTTGCCTTTGGTCCTAACGCTGCCAAGATACTTCCCAAGTTGAACTGGCCGACCAGCGGTGCCGAATTACACTGCTACGTCGTTGATACCGCACACGATTCAGAACAAAACGTCCTCCATGACTCCAGCGGCAAATTGACTCGTATCTATGGCATCACCAGCGACACGCTGGTCATGATACGGCCAGATGGTTATATCGCGAACATCATTACGACCGACTGGCAGGCAACCTTCGACAATGTAGCCAGAATGTTGGCCCCGCCATGTTCCATCGGATCCAACTCGAATTGAAGCTCATGCGAGACTATGAATGCTAGTGCAGTTAATGTATGAGGGTCGTCTTTCAACCCGCCCATATATGTGGCTTACTTAAACTCAAATAAGACCGAAAACGACCGCACTCAGCGGTCATTTCCGGTCTATTTGTCAATAATCTTTCCATTTTGAAGTATGTGCACTGTTCCATTCATCTTAATCCAATATCCTCAAAACGATTGCCAATCGTCTCTGGGAAGGCCTGCTTAATGGCATCAATGGCACGCTGTTCCGTTTCCCCTGCTTGCTCAATCAGATGGATCACCCTTAGCACATGCCCTGGTTCCTTCGCATCCCACGCTGTTGAATCCTCAACCTTCTCCATCATCTGAGCATATAGGTCTGCGAGTAACGCGTACGCCTGCACAACATGATTCATCTGATTGGATAAATGCTCAAGCTCTGCAACATAGGAGGCCATATCCTTTCTTGAATCAGCATAATAGCGCAAAACAATGGCAGCTTGATCGGTTTCATATACACCAGATTGTAGGGCATCAGCAATGGCTGCATAAGCAGCAGGTCCACATGCGTAATCCTGAGGTGGTAGCATGTAATCATGGGTCTCCCATTTGTATACGGCCTGAATTAATGATTCCTTACATACTTCCCATATGTCTACAGTTGAATGGGATTCAAGCACCTGATAGTACCAGTATGGTGTACTGTTCCGACCAAAAGAATCATAGGGCAGACAAATGACTTCATTTTCTTGACTCTCACAAATGAACAGCATCTGCTCCCCATCATCATATCCAGTGCAAATGACAAACTGGTCATGCCATAGAATGGCCCCTACACCCCGGTCAATGGAAGCTTTAATATCCAACAGGGCCTGCTTCTGATAGAGCGGAAAGGTCGGCTCGAACGAAAATCCCCCGTGTTGTCCGGTCGTGACGCCTATGAAATCAGCAGCTACAAAGTTCTCGGCCATCCAGTTGTACGCTGAGATTGATTCTGTCGTTAGACGCCGATCCACTACTAATCGAAACACACTTGCGGTCATTCCCGCAATCATGTGACGCGGTAAATCCGTCCACTGTTTATGCACCAGAATTCTGTACATCGCATCTATATAAGAGCCCGCTCCGTTCCATGATATGTGTTCACGTGAAGAATTCCTGCTTTGTGTAGAATCAATCCAATCCGGCAGTATTTTGCTTCCCATCCTCTACTCCTCTCTATCTCGCCGAGTGCGCTCCCCAACGTGGCACGGTGGACCGTTTACGATCAGGATACTTCGAGGAGATCAAACGAAAATAATCAACAGCCTGCTCTTCCAATGCTTTCGCTTCCAATAAAACCTGTGCCAGCTTCTCTGTGGCGTCTGCCTGCATAATCCTTCTGTTATGTTCCTGAATCATGCATGCCTTCATCTGTATAATCAATGCTCCAAGCTGTTCATAACATGCATAGGCTTGGTCCAGTTCGGTCCATATCCCCCGCGCATCCTGCAAGTACATCTGAATTTCAGTTCGGGACTGGCAATAGGATTCCAAAATATACGCAGCACCCGATGCATCGTAATCTCCACCCCGAAGGGCTTGCACCCACACATCATAAGCCATTCTGCCCGAAACGATATTCCGATCAGGCAGTAGACGATATGGGATATCCCAATCCTCAATTGCCAATCTCAATGATTCCAACAGCATCTCTTGTTCAGGGATATGTACCTGGTCACCAAAGACCTGACAATACCAAAACCCGGTGAAGTTTAATCCGAAATTGTCATACAGCATAATCTGTGGTTCCTTGCCCCAGCCATCTTGCACGTAAAAGATGCGATCACTGTCATCATACCCATGAATGACACCAAATTCCGGAATCCAGTAGATCACCCCGATGCCTTCATCCAGACTGCGCTTCACCCAATTTACCGCATCCCGCTGGTAATACCCGAATGTGGGATGACGTGTCCGTCCCCCATCCCAGATCGTGAATATCCCCATGTTATCGATTCCAGGGCGATGGGATTCTCCCCATTGACCATAGGCTGTAACCGACATGGGCAGTAGTCTGCGATGCACCGATAGTTTGAATGCCATACCCGTATATCCAGCTAGCAGATACTTGGAACCCTGAAACAGACCCGCATGGGTCAATATGGCGTGTAGGCTATCCACATACGATTTGGACTCCCGCTTCATCATCAGGTTTTCTAACACAACTTCAGTCAAAAAAAATCTCCTCTCCGTGGTTGCTCTAATTCACATTTGCCTTGTGCTGTACGGCGAGCCTATCGATTATGCTTTCAGCACTTTGCTGCAGCTTTCGTCTAAGCCACGATGGAGACAACAATTCCTCCCACTCACTAATAAACAAATGCTGTAGGAAAGCATCCGTATCGTAAAATTCAATCCAATGAATCTGATCTTGCTTCTCCTTAATCCGATATCCTTGCCACAGTTCTGTTTGCTGCACTTCTTTCAGCCTTATCTCAGCGACAAACGGTTTACGGACAGGCAGCGCCTCTTCCCATGCACCCAGCAACCTATCTGTCTGACACTGAAACGTCTCGTTCGTCATCTGCACATGAATCATGCCCTCCAGCCGGATGGCCGTTTGCTGTAAAGGGTCCATTTCATAACCAACCACATAATCGGCGTTGAACTGAGACAGCATTTTCAATGGACACCAGGTAAATTGCCGTTCTCCGGCATGATCTCTGTAATGGATATGTACTTTGCGGGATTCGGCAATCGCATTGGACAAAATTTCAAAAAACTGAAGCTGCTGCGGATCTGCTTTAAACACAGGAAACTGACTGCTTCCCGTCTGCTGTTCCTCGAGCGTAAAACGCTCCAGCAAATGCGCCACACGCTTCACCGCATCTGATTGATCATAATTGTAATGCCGATAACGATGCGCCAGATACTTAAGCACCCGCTGTTCTTCTTCCGTCATATATAAATGGGGCAGCCGGTAGGTCTGATCCTCGTAACAATACCCCCGATATTTTGCTATATACACCAGGGGGGCACGTAGAGAAATCGCCATATATTCGATATCACGCTGGGCCTGGCGCCGGGATATTTCAAATTCACGTGCAAGCCAGCTGCTGTTCGGAAAACGTCCACTCCGAATCTGCTCGTCAAACCAGTGAATACGATGCATATTGCTCATTTCCCCGCCCCCCTGTCTCATTCCGTATTTCGTAATTATATTATACCAAAAGACATGGCCCGTTCCGAAGAACAGGCCTGTTATGTTATACGGTTGCCTTATCCACTCTGGACTGCACAGCTTTGGAACACTTTTTGCATACTTTCAAACTCGTACCATCTGTTTTCGTTTGCGAATACAACAATTTAATCCGGGTGCTGCTGCACACCGGGCATGTTCCTCTTCCTCGGGATGGTAGATTCCACAGGACGCGTCCTCTTTTTGTTTTTGCCAACGTTTGTGAACCTCTTTTCGATATGGTTTGTGTGTTCACCGTTATTATAGAGGACGTGGTACGACATAGAATGTCGCAGCAGTATGGAATATACCAAACATAAAAAAATGTCCCCTCTTCAACTTGAAGAAAGGACATTATCTAGGAATCATGTATTTCGGACTGAGCTGCCGCTTGTAACAAAGGCTGCAACAGACCAGGAAAACGCACTTCCAGATCTTCGGATCTTAGTGTCAGGAAATGCTGTGTACCTTGTACTCTCACTCGAATGACTCCGGCTTCCCGCAGGGTCCGAACATGGTGTGACATCGTAGATTTTACAACAGGTACACGAAAATGACTGCATGGCTGCTCACCATTTCTGGCTGCTTCGGTTACTATCCCAAGACGGATCGGATCACTTAATGCGTACAATACGGAAGAAAGTTCGATATCCTCCACTTGAGGATGGTGCAAAATTTTCATCGTTGTAGTCTCCTTTTTTTTCAGACTATCCATTGTATTTTAGCATAGTTCCATGATATATTTCTAATGTTCGATACCAATCGAACTTACAAACATATTTCGTTTATGTATCCCTGCTGTCAGGCATGGGATTCACTCTATACCACATTTTGCAAATGTTACACACCGTTTCTGAAATGTTGCGAAATACACATCAATCTAGGAGGTTTTTATGAACAACACCGCAACTGCATCATCTGGGGAACGGACAGCAGCAATACAGGAAGGGTTAATCGTAAGTCTACTTGGCTTCACGGTTGTGCTTGTCGTTATGAATACGATGATGTTCAATCTGGCCCTACCCAAAATTGCAGCTGAATTTATGCTCTCATCTGTCTCTTCTTCCTGGATTGTCACCGGTTATTCCATCGTTTTTGCTATTTCCTCGATCACGTTCTCACGTCTATCGGATTTCATTCCGATTCGCACCCTGTTTACGACCGGTCTTACACTGCTTGGTGCGGCATCCGTTCTTGGTTTCTTCAGTAACCATTTTATCCTTCTGCTCATTGCACGTCTGATTCAGGCTGCGGGTGCAGCTTCTGTACCAGGGCTAGCTATCGTTCTTATTACTCGTTACATTCCAAGTGACCGCCGGGGTAAATCCATGGCTGTTGTTATGTCTGCCAGCTCACTGGGTCTTGGACTTGGACCTGTGATCGGCGGCAGTATTACACAGTTTCTCGGATGGCATGATCTGTTTATCGTTACCGGACTAACCTTGTTTCTGATCCCTGTATTTTTCAAACTGCTTCCAAGTGAGATGCCACAAAAGGGTTCATTCGACTTACTCGGCGCGCTGTTACTGGCGATTGGAACAACCGGTGTCCTGCTATTCCTGACTTCACGTGAATGGGTAACCCTCGTTATTGGTGCGGCTGCACTGGTCCTGTTCTGGCTACGAATTCGCCGTGCGGCTGATCCCTTTGTGCAACCGGCTCTGTTCAAAAACAAAAAATATATGATGCTCAGCTCACTAGGGATTGTCTCGTATATTAACAACTTCTCAACGCTGTTCCTGCTACCGCAAATTCTAGCACATCTGTATGGCCTGACTCCGGCCCAGTCTGGGCTTGTCATCTTCCCGGGTGCAATCGTGTCCATGCTGTTATCCAATCGGATTGGCCGCATGATTGACCGACACGGCAATACACAACTGCTCAAGTTCGCACCATGGTTGCTGCTAGCTGCTGCCGGATTGTTTGCTCTTTTTGCAGACGACAGCATCTATGCCATTATGGCCGTATACATTCTGCTTAGCGTAGGATTCTCTGCACTGACAACAAGCGTATCTAATGAATTGTCGGGCAATCTGACGATGGATCAAGTAGGTGCAGGCATGGGACTGTTCCAGCTTAGCCAGTTCTTCAGCGGAGCATTTAGTGTTGCCGTAACTGGCGTGGCATTGACAGCCATGCAGCAATTGCCATTAGCCTCGGCGTACAACAACATTTTTTGGGGCATGACCGCAGTAGCTCTGGCATCCATTGTTTTCTCACAGGTGTATCTGAGAATGCAGTCACGGAAGAAAACCGTCGTTTCACACTAAGCAGGTTTTATAGGATCTTACTTATAATAGATTCTTCATATAAGAAAGCCAGGGATTGGACCGATAGGGTCTGATCTCTGGCTTTTTGTTTGTTATTAGACTATAAGATATCAATACGTATTACTTGATCTCTGTTATTCTTATATTATAACCAGATCGTATAAATATTTTGAAAATGATAAAACCAAGGGGATGTCTTTCGCACATGAAGCTTCAACAGTTTAATTCACTATTTCGTATCCCTACATACCGGCTGTTTCTCGTTTGTATGTTGTTGCAAGGTATGGCTATTTCAATCAGCGCGCCCTTTCTTGCGGTCTACTTTACAACCCGCCTTGAAGTATCCATCGCAACATTCGGATTATTCACTGCCGTAACTCTTATGGCGGGTGTGTTGTTCAGTTCCTGGATCGCCAGACGATCAGATCAACCCGGAGCTCGTAAAATAATTCTGGTAACTGCCATGATTTGCAATGCTCTGGCTTTTGCCGGATATCTGTGGATTCACGACTTCACTTTATTATTTATCTATATGACGGTGCTGACTGCGCTCGGATCTCCCGCCATGCCACAATTGTTCGCAGCTGCAAGAGAAGCGGTCAATACCGCAACGGACGTCGATCATGCTGTGGCCAATTCAACCCTGCGCTCCGCGTTTTCACTGGGATTTATTACAGGACCTTTACTCGGAACTTTACTGATTGCGTATATTGGATACACCGGTATTTTTAGTTCAACGTGTTTTATTTTTTTGATCAATGCGTTATTATTTTTCTTTCTCTTAAAAAAGGCTCCCGAGCCTTCTACCCTCCGTGCATCTACAGGCGGAATACAAATGAAATTGCATCAGGATGCAAGAATCTATATGCCTTTTCTCATTACTACACTCCTGTATATGGCACATTGGATGAATAATCTGAATGCTTCACTGTTCATTATTCACCATCTGGGCGGGGGAACCCGGGAAGTTGGGTGGATCTCCAGTCTTTGCGCGGGGCTCGAGATTCCGATTATGTTAGGCTTGGGTCTGCTCGCCTCTAAATATCCCAACCGCTCACTCATGTTATGGGGCTCCTTGATGGGTGCCGCTTATTATGTCATTGTTTTGTTCTCCACGGAACTGTGGCACTTGCTGGCCGGACAACTATTGCTCGCATTCTTTGTCGCCGTCATCTCTGCTATCGGTATCAGTTACATGCAGGATCTGCTTCCGTCCATGCCCGGCTATGCGTCAACACTCTATTCCAATGCCTCCACGTTGGGAAGATTATTTGGTAGTCTGGTCGGGGGATGGACAGCCGGAGCGTGGGGATATCGAAATTCCTATTGGGTATGTCTACTGCTCGTTCTGATTTCATTAGGCATGCTTGTTGTCACACAACAATTATCAAAAGAGAAACGTCAGACCCTTTCACTCTAAGTAGATCCTCGGATGCAAGCCTGAGTGAACGAAAAAGCTTGAACAAAACAAAGCCCCAAGGACGCAGCTATAGCGCTCTTGGGGCTTTCGTTATTATCGTTTAAATATTCTTATATGAATACAAACATTATTCAAACAGATCCAGACGAAGACGCTTCAGGCTAGTATGCTGGATGAGCCATTGACCATCAATTTTGACAAACGTTTCATGGTAGTGTCCAAAGCCGTGAAAGGATTTATTGTCATTGCCTTCAGGAAACGTCACCCAATCTTCCATTGGAGAGATGACTTTGGCTTCATTCTCGGATACAAATTCAACTTCCGCGCTATGTACATGATGCACAGTTACGGCAACATGCACCAAATCTCGGAATACTTGAACAATGGTGTCGCGACCTGTTAATACCGGGATGGGATTGCCTTCTGTACTGAAATCAGCTACGGCATCCGGAGCGAACACTTCACCTAATGTATCCCACTGCTTCGTATCAATATAACGGCAATAGCGAGCTTTGGTGTTCCGAATGTTTTCCAGTGCAAGCAGTTGTTCCAGTCCTGTGATGGTTGTTTGGCTCATGTGTTGTCCCTCCAGAAATCTAAGATGTAAGCAAATATATTATACGGAATGTGCAGCTTTCATCTGGGCAGCCAGCTCAGACATTTTTTTATTGTGCAAATAACTCTCCATCTCTTCTTCCGCACGGACCATCACCTGCTGAATCAGGCAGCCTTCGTTATGATCCTGCGAGCATTCGAACAAGGAAGCCTGCCCCTCAATGGCATGGATAATCTCCAGAAATGAAGGGTCCGGATTCTTCCGACTAAGCCGATAACCACCATTGGCACCCGAAGTCGATTCGATCATGCCGGCTTTAACCAGCTTGGTCAATATTTTAGATAAGTAGGTTGGAGATACTTTCTGCATCTCAGCTAATTGATGTACACTGACCAGTTGTTCCGGTTCGGTCGCAACCAGAAAAAGCATGGTGTGCAGGGCATAGTTTGTAGCTTTCGAATATTTCATGAGGGCACCTCATTATATACGGATTTAATTTATCTATAATAGGCTTGATTGAACGCTCTGTCAAACGTCGAAGATTTCCACAGAATCAAACAAACGGACATCATTACATTTAACTATGGTAAAGCCCGCGATAATCCGTTGGAGTCATTCCCTCATGGGCTAAGAACTGGCGGTTAAAATAACTGGCATTGGGATACCCCGCCTCTTCTGCGATCTGTCCAATGTTGGCCGTTGGCCGTTCCAGCAGCCACTGCTTCGCCATCTGCAACCGCGAACGGGTTATAAATTCCATCGGGGTCATTTCCACGGCACTCTTGAACATTTTGCAAAAGTAATACGAACTCACACCCGCCATATCTGCCCAATCCTGTAACAAAAACGGTTGGCATGCCTCCTGCTGCATCTGTGGAAGAAGTCCAAGGATACGGCTCTCAGCCTTGCTTGTGCGTGTGCTTTTCAGCGGAACAGCATGCTGCACGAATTCGGCCAGCACAGCGTAGGTCAGGGTAGATAGTTGGGCAGGACGTAGCATCCGGTTCTGCTCGGCTTCATTTAGTAGGGCCATATGTGCTTCTTCCCATGGAGCCTGCTGCCGCAGCGTCCACAACAGGTTGCGATGCAACCCCCGCTCTATCATATAATCATGCAGCCGTTCACCGTAAAAATGAACCCACCGCACATCCCATGGGTCATCTTCGCTGCTGTAGTAATGCTGCCGCTGCAACGGGAAATACAGTACAGCCTGACCCGCACGAAGCTCATGCACTACCCCCTCCACTTCCACGTAGCCCTTGCCCGCAGCAACGTAGTGAATATTGAAGTTGTTAAGTGCGCCAGCCTCTCGTAATACGGTGTGCTCAGGGTGGTCGACATAAAGTCCAACGGATTCTGGATAACAAAAATACGGAATATCCTGTAGGGTTAACAATACAGTCTGTCTCATCATGTCCCATTCTCTTTTCTAAACAATATTGTGTTAACTCATTTCAATATATTATCATTTTAATTCATTCATCTATTACTTATAATCACAATATACATTCATTCATAGGAGGAAACAACAAATGAATTCAGATCGAAAACTGCGCTGGGGAATTCTTGGTAGCGCTAGCATTGCCGTAGGATCCGTTATTCCAGGTTTGCAGCAATCCGAGTTGAATGAAGTGACTGCCATTGCTAGTCGAGATGAAGAAAAAGCAAAACAAACTGCTGACAAACTCGGCATTCCTCAAGCTTATGGCAGCTATGAAGCTTTGCTTGCTGACGATTCCATTGATGCGGTCTACATCCCGCTTCCGAACCATCTGCACCGGGAGTGGACACTCCGTGCCGCAGAAGCTGGTAAACATATTTTGTGTGAGAAGCCACTGGCACTGACGGAGCAGGAAGCTCAGGAAATGGTGCAAGCCTGCGAAGACGCTGGTGTGCATCTAGCTGAAGCCCTCATGTACCGACACCATCCACGTTATGATCAGATTAAGGATATTATCGCCAGCGGAGAAATTGGTGAAATCCGCGGCATTCATAGTACATTTTCGTTCAACAGTTCAGGTTCTACAGGTAATGTTCGCTTTCGGCGTGATTGGGGCGGCGGTGCGCTGTATGATATCGGCTGTTATTCCATCAGTGCAGCACGCTTGATACTTGGCCAAGAGCCTTCGGCGGCAACCGTCATTGGCATGTTCTCCCCTGAACATGATCATGTGGATATGATGGCTTCCGGCTTGCTTGAGTTCGACAATCATATTGGCGTCACCTTTGACAGCAGCATGTGGGCAGCCTTCCGCAACACACTGGAGGTACTTGGAACAGATGGCATCATTGAGGTTCCTTCTGCCTTTATCAGCAATAGGGATCGCAGCTCCAACTTCTTCGTAACTGTTGACGGTGAGCGTAAGGAGATTGAAGTCCCACAGGTCAATCACTACTCCCTCCAGGGCGACGATATGGCACGAGCTGTGCTTCAAGGTAAAGCTCTGCGCTTCGATCCATCCGATGCTATAGCCAATATGAAAGTACTCGAAGCTTGTCTTCGTTCAGCGGAAGAACGTACACGCATTACACTATAAGTAGAGAGGATGAACTGAATTATGGAATACATTGAAATTGCTGGTGCAGGTAAACCTATCTCCCGACTGATTAAAGGAACCGATTATTTTTACCATGATTCCTATGAGAAAGCAGCTACGAACATGGATGCATTCTTGGCGATTGGCGGTAATACTGTTGACTCCGCGCATATTTATTGTGGCGGGCAGAGTGAAGAAGTGCTCGGACGTTATATGCAGGAACGGGGTAACCGTAACGAGATCGTTATTTTGACCAAAGGTGCGCATCATGACCAGAATGGCCCACGCGTTAACGCTGATGCTATCCGCAGTGACCTTCTAACCAGTCTGGAACGGCTGCAAACGGAACATGTGGAGCTATATGCCCTGCATCGGGACGATCCCAACACACCCGTTGGAGTGATTCTCGAAGCATTGAACGAACATATTGAATCCGGCAAAATCGGCGCGATCGGCGCCTCCAACTGGACCTGGCAGCGGCTAGAAGAAGCTAATGCATATGCAGCTGCTAACGGTCTGAAAGGTTTTACATTCAGCAGTCCGAATCTCAGTCTCGCCAAAGCGAATGAACCGTTCTGGGCCGGCTGTGTATCGGCAGACGATGAAACACTGGCATGGCATGAACGCACCAAGCTTCCTTTGCTGTCCTGGTCATCCCAGGCTCGTGGCTTCTTTACCGGACGATTCACACCTGAAGTTCGGGACAATGAAGATCTGGTTCGTGTGTTTTACAGTGACGGTAACTGGGAACGTTTGCACCGTGCTGAACAATTGGCCGAGTCGAAAAAGACTTCCCCCATCCAGATTGCTCTCGCTTATGTATTGAATCAGCCGTTTCCAACCTGTGCGTTGATAGGTGCCCAGAATCAGGCAGAATTGCTCTCCTGTGACGAAGGTTCTCGTATCACACTAACTCGTGAAGAACTCGATTGGCTGGATTTGGGCAGTAATGTGAAACCAAGCGTGTAAAACTGGCATACACTTTTAATTCAATCTTGATGATGAAAGGACTGACTCTTCCGCGATGTAGCGGAGTGGTCAGTCCTTTTTGGAATGCCAGCTAACCATTTTCAACCATTGTAGCCATGCCGCAGGCAGGATCAATAATCGCTTTTCGCTAGGATCAGCATATCGCCAAACTTCGGGTCCAGACTTGTCCTCTATTACGGATTCTACCCATCTGGCTGTCATGAAAAAGTAATAAAAAGAGACTACCCGCCAGAAATATTTCTCTGGAGGTAAGCCCCTTTTTAATATGAGATAGTCAAATTTTTAAAGTAATGACGATGATATCGTTACGATTACAGCTTCACGATTTGACCAGTCTTCTCGGATTCAAATGCTGCCAGAATCACTTGCAGGGAACGCAGACCTTCTTCACCGGAAATGCTTGGAGGTGTTTGCGTTACAATCGACTCGACAAAAGCGTCAATAACGCCGCTTGGTACTTGTTTCTCGTTGGTAGACATTGCGCCTACTTTGTATGTTTCAACCGTACCGTTAGTCAGCTCAACGATAACCTCGTCACCATCTACCGTTCCGATCTTCATCACACCATTTTCACACCACAGAACCGTACTGTTATCTCCTGCTCTGTATTGTGTCCAGCTCGCTACCAGCGTACCGATTGCACCGCTCTTCATGCGAAGCAGGCATGTTGCGTTATCGTCCACTTTGGTGTTTTCCTTGTGCAGTGTGCTGATGAAACCAGCAACCTCGGATACTTCATCATCCAGCAAATAGCGGATAAAGTCCGATTTGTGCACGCCCAGGTCACCCATGGCTCCCATAATCGCTTCTTCTTTGCGGAAGAACCAGCTTTCTGCACCGTCTACGCTCCAGCCTTCCGGACCTGGATGACCAAAGGAAGTACGGAAATTCAGGACTTTACCGAGTTTGCCGGAGTCCAGAATTTCTTTGGCTTTTACGTGTGGAGGCATCAAACGTTGGTTGTGTCCAACCATCAGATACACACCGTTTTTCTTGGCAGCTTCAATCATTTGCTCGCCTTCTTCGGTAGTAACCGCCATCGGTTTTTCCACCAGTACATGTTTACCGGCATTCGCAGCAGCAATGGCCATCGAAGCATGCAGGTAGTTCGGCGTACAAACGCTGACCGCATCCACTTCTTCGCTTGCAAGCAATTCTTCGTAGCTAGAGTAAGCTTTACCGCCGTAAGTTTCGGCCATCTTCTCCGCACGCTCCACGATCGGATCGGCAAAAGCGACAAGTTCTACGTTCTCATTGGCAGCGTACTCTGGAATATGTCTGCGCTCGGCAATGGCTCCACAGCCGAATACAGCAACTTTAATTTTACTCATGTACAAATGTCTCCTTTGACAAATAAATTAGAATTGGTTCAAGTAATTCTGTTTCAGCCAGTTATGGCTGTTGGCTACGCTTTCAAGCGGTGGATTCTGGCAAACGTCCTGTTCCACGATCAGCCATTCTACACCTGCACTTGTAGCCGCTTCAATAACAGCTGGCAGATCAACCGAACCTTGTCCCAGTTCCAATGTCTTCATTTGGCCCTGTTCGTCTTTACTGAAGTCTTTCAAGTGAAGCAACGGCAGACGACCTGCATATTTGTTGATATACTCAATCGGATTTTGTCCGGCAAATTGTACCCAACATACGTCCATTTCCACTTGAACCGCTTCAGGTGTCGTTTGAACAAACATTGCATCAAAGGCATTTTCGTCGCCAACCTGACCGTGGAATTCAAAATCATGGTTATGATAACCGAAGATCAGACCTTGTTTAGTCGCTTCTGCACCATATTGTTGCAATTCGTTGAACAGTTTTGTCCAGCCTTCTGCATTCTCTGGACGATCTTCAGGCATCAGGTAAGGGCAGATCATATATTGAGCCCCAATAGTTTTGAGGTAGTCGATTTGTTGTTGCAGATCTTCACGCATAGCATGTAATGAAACGTGGCTGCTAAAACCTTTTAGTCCAAGCTCATCCAATAGCGCTTTCATTTCTTCGGCAGGAATGTCACCATATCCGGCGAATTCGACACCTTCATAACCAAGCTCTGCTACTTTGCGCAAAGTTCCACGGAAATCTGCTGCAGTTTCATCACGGAGTGTAAACAATTGCAAACCAATATTAAGTTTTTTCATAATAGATGCACCTCTGCTCTCAAATTTGCTTTCATTGCTCTATCTGGTATCATCCTAACGCAAAACAGGCTAGAATGAACATATACAATATCGTCAGAACATGAACTATCTGATCAAATTTTTAAATTTGGAGGATTACATCTTTTGGAAACCTCAGTACTGATCTGTGACTATTCCTATCACTATAAGGCGTTTAACCATAATATGAAGGGCGAGTTGCAGACTTATCTGTTCCGTCTGCAAACCGAAGGCTCTTGCAAGGTATATGTGCAGGATGAAGAATTTAAGATGACTGGCGGCGATTTACTACTGCTTAAACCCGGAGACGATTACTATCTCGTGGTAGAAGAACCTCATAAGGAGGGCAGGTTGTCCAGCGGAGACTATTATTTGTTCTGTGAAGGGGATTGGATTGATAGCTGGTGGAAGCGTTACCACCGTTCCACAGTGAGCCACATCGGGCTGGATGATAAATTGGTCAGTCTCTGGCGCAGTATGCTCCTGGAGAAACGCCGTGGACCGCTGGAGGAAAATATAGAACTGAATGACGTGCTGCTGCGCGGTTTGTGCCTCTATATCGATCGGGCCATCAAGGAGAATATCCAGACGGATCGTTCTGTTTCTTCGACACTGAAGCTGAAACGATTCATTGAAGAACATGCCACTGTGACCTTCAAACTCGAAGAAGCCGCCCGCTACGCAGGACTAAGCCTGTCTCGTGCGGTGCGATTGTTCAAGGAGCACTACGGCCAAACGATGATCCAGTATGCGATTGAGATTCGGCTGAACGCTGCCTTGGAGCGTATGAAGTACAGCGATATGACCCTAGAGCATATTGCCGAAACATGCGGCTTTGCAAGCTATTCCTATTTTCACCGGGTATTCCGATCCCACTTTGGAATGTCCCCAGCTGAATATCTCAAATCCCAGGCCCATCAATCCATCGATTTGGAGCATTTATAAGTGTAGTTGTGGCTCGATCCTCTTCCTTCTTTATAATGAAAGCAGCTGATTTCAATCGGCTGCTTTCTTTCAAAAAAACCTCTTGTAGTTCCCATGACTTCACGAAAACAAACCTGTATAGTTAAAATATAGTATTCTTACAGATTCATACATAGGATAGTCTTATACACTACCACTCTACTATTTGGAGAGATTTCAATGGAAACCAAACGTAAAATTTTAATTATCGAAGACGAACATGATATTTCGCGCATTTTGCGAGATTATTTGACCAAAAATCAGTATGAAGCCGCAGTGGCCAGCAATGGACAAGACGGGTTGCAGATGATGGATATGCTCCGGCCGGATTACATTATTCTAGATATCATGCTTCCGGATATGGACGGGATCGATGTATGCCGGGAAATTCGGCGGAGAAACAACATTCCAATTCTCATATTGAGTGCACGAGGCAGTGATACCGACAAGGTGCTCGGCCTGGGATTCGGGGCGGATGACTATATGACCAAACCCTTCTCCCTGAGCGAATTACTCGCACGGATTAATGCCCACTTTAGACGATATGACAGTTTAGCTTTAGCGACCGAACAAGACGGAACAAATCTACTACGTTTGGCTAACCTGGAAATTGATAAGAAAGCCTATAAGGTCACTTTAGACGGTAACGAGGTTTCTCTTTCCGCCAAGGAATTTGAGCTGCTGCATTATCTGGCGAGCAATAAAAATCAGGTCTTTTCCAAGTCTCAGTTGCTCGATGCAATCTGGGGATATGCTGCATACGGGGATGAAAATACGGTAACTGTGTATATTCGCAGGCTGAGAGAAAAAATTGAGGCAGATCCCTCCCATCCGTCTGTTCTAAAGACCGTTTGGGGCGTCGGATACAAATTCAATCATGAATAGGCAAAGATTGGAGGAGACAACATGTCACTGAACACCTGGTCGGCACGATGGCTCAAAGCATCGTTCTTCCTCCTGTTTATTCTGATCGGATGTAGTCTGGTTTTATTTCTTAATCTGCTAGAAAACCGAAATTCGACTGAGTCTACTGTGTCCATCCAGCAAGTCCGTCTCCGGGTTAACCCCATCCTGCTTAACCTGGAACAGAATATTCATCTCCTGCAGGAAACAAGAGTACGAGAAAATCTTCTTTCTATCGTCAAGGAAAACGGGGTAGAGCTTTCTTATGTTGGATTGGATGGGACTATATTGCTGTCCTCTTCTCCCACCTCCGAAGGAAAACAAGTCAATCTGCGATCAGCCCTGCATTATGATCTGAATCATGCCGTACAGGCCACGAACGGAAACGATTCGCTTAACATCGCTTTCCCTGTTATGGCTGGTCCCGAAGGAAGCCAGATTGGCAATGCCCTCTTCACGATTCCTAAGGCAATGGTTATGGTGAAAGAAACGGTGATATTCCCTTTCTTTATTTTGGGTACGCTTTTGATCAACTCTATGGTTCTTGGCATTTATCTAGTGTTGATGAAGAGAAAATTTAAGACACAGCTGCTCTCCCCCATTCATCAGTTGAAGAAACATGCCGAATCCATTCTCAAAGGACAATATAATGAACCGGTACAGTATAACCGCATGGATGAGATGAGCGAACTATACGCCATGTTTGATCTGATGCGTACAGAAATTATGCATTTAAGCGAACTTCGTATCCGGCAGGAAACTGCGCAAAAAGAACTCATTACCAATATTTCTCATGATATCAAAACACCGATTACAACAGTAAAAGCCTACATAGAAGCTATTCTGGAAGGAATATGCTCCGATAAAGAAACTCTGATGGAGTATATGAAAGTCATGCAGACCAATACGGACAAAACAGCCCGTCTTGTCGAGGACCTGCTTGTTCATGCATTGCAGGAGCTGGGGCAGATTTCTGTGGAGCCGCGTGAGGTTTACAGTCGATCCGCATTTGAAACGATGTTGAACCCTATTGGACATATCGTACGAATGAACGGTCTGATTTATGAGGAGCCGGAGCATATTCCCAATGTTCTTATCCGAATGGACCCCATACGAATTGAACAGGTCCTGTCCAATCTGGTTTCCAATGCGCTCAAACATACCGTCCCGGGAGATTCTATTCGGATTAACGCGGAACTTGATTTAGGTAAATTGAGGATTAGTATCGCCGATTCAGGGCAGGGAATTCGAGCTCAGGATATGCCTTTTGTGTTTGAACGATATTTTAGGGGGAATTCCTCACCTTCCGCAAGGAATGTTCATGAGGGAACCGGTCTCGGTTTGTCCATCTGCAAAAGTATCATTGAAGCCCACGGAGGACATATTTCCTTTTCCAGCAAAGAGGGTCAGGGCACCCTGTTTCAGTTTACTCTTCCAATCTGCTGAGCATAGAAGTTCATTTCCAACCTTCTTTTCTTCATCTCAATCCATTTACCAATAGGGCTGTAATACTTTATTCATAATTTGATAAGTCTTTCTCAACATTCCCCTATTAGAATGAATCGTATACTGTCATGGGGAGTGATCTGCTTGACCAAAACATCCATTATCCGCGCTCAAAACTTATGCAAGACATATAATACTGGAAGCGAACAATATCATGCCATACGCAATGTTGATCTTGATATTTATGAAGGGGATTTCACCGTCATCATGGGTAATTCCGGCTCAGGCAAATCAACGCTGCTCTATCTGTTAAGCGGACTAGACCAAGTAACAGCCGGCGAGGTTTATTTTCAGGATCAGCGTATTGACGCCTATAGTGAGCGGGAAATGTCCGAATTCCGTACCCGTAGAATCGGCTACATCTACCAAAGTATCAATCTGGTGCCCGATCTTTCCATCCAGGATAACATCGCCTTGCCAGGTTACATTGCCGGAAGCAAAAAAAGTGAGGTCAAGGCACGTGCCACCCACCTCATGAAGGCAATGGATATCGACGGACAGAATAGCCGTCTCCCCTCCCAAACCTCGGGTGGCCAGCAGCAACGAGCAGCTATTGCACGTGCGCTGATCAATTCACCAGACATCATCTTTGCAGATGAACCCACGGGAAGCCTCAACTATGAGCACGGGAAAGCCGTGCTGGATATCCTGACCGATATCAACCGTAAGGGACAGTCTGTTGTGATGGTTACGCATGATATCAAGGCAGCCTGCCGGGCGGATCGTCTGATCTTTATCCGGGATGGCAAGGTTGGAGGTATTCTCGAGTTTGACAAATATGACGAACACCAGATCCAGAATCGGGAATCGATGGTTTTCGCTTTTGTGTCGGGGAAGGAGTAATCTATGGCTGCCATGTTGAAACTGAGCATCTCCTACCTGCGCAGAAGTAAAATTCAAAACCTATTTATCGCTCTGCTGATTCTGCTTTCTACACTCCTTGTATCTACGGCGGTCATCATCCTGACCAACACAGGCAATCAATTTAAAGATATGCATGATCAAACCAATGGATCTCATCAGATTCTGACGTTTGAGAAAGGGTTGAATGATCCCAACGATGTACATCAATGGTGGGCTGCTCAGGAAGGAATCGAAGTATCTCCATTGCTGACCTATCGCACATTGTCAGGCATCGCCTTTAAGGGTATGGATATAACCAACGTTTATCTTTACATGCTTAACACCCCTCCACCCCCATGGGGTGTGGATGAACTCATTTTTTCAAACGGAAATGCAAGTAAAGTTCCCGAGCAAGGTACGGTCTGGATTCCGACTTCATTGGCAAATGCCTACAATATCTCGGCAGGAGATACGATAGGCTTCAAGACAGGTTTCTGTACACTTGATCTGAAGGTATCCGGCATTGTGGTCGATGTGCCATATGGAGCCCCCCTCACCAACACAGCACGCGTATGGATGAATCCCACAGATTATCAAGCGGATTTCGATTCAGTCGCGGGTAAAGACAATTATATGATGGGCATCCACTTCGACGATTACAGCACCAATTCAAGCTATTGGGAACGTTATACGAGCGAGATGGGTACTCCTTTCCTGGAAACCAAGATGGAATTTGAAAGCATCTCCTCTTTCTATCTGATCATCAATCAGATGATTGGATTCATCATGATATTCCTAGGTACTGTTATGCTTGTAATCGCCCTTATTACTATCGGAATCACGATTTCGGATGCTATTCTGGCCAACTATAAAACGGTCGGCATTCTCAAATCACTCGGCCTCACTTCAAGCAGAACTATAGGTACATATGTTATTCAGTACTCCTTACTATCCGTTGTTGCCATTCTCCCAGGACTCGCATTGAGCGTGGTGGTATCCAAATTTATTATCAATATCTCCGTGTCTTCTCTTCAGGTAGGCGATCGTCATATTACGATCAACGGAGTTAGTCAAGCCATGCTAGTAGGTGTGTCCCTGTTTGCACTAGTACTATTATTCGTCATTCTGTATGCCAAAACAACACGCAGCATCCAGCCGGTGCAGGCCATACGCTATGGCATGTCAGAAGCGGATCATGCTCGCATCGCAAACCGAATAAATTCGCCATTCGGTAACTGGGTCGTTTTTGCGCGATTGCCTGTAGCTGTGGTCATCGGAAGCCGCAATCTGATCAAGAACACCAAAAGTTCTGTTTTAATGCTGCTGCTGACCACAATGGCTTCCTCCGTACTGGTGCTGGGGTATGTTCTATTAAACAGCATCACCGGAATTTATCAGACTGCCGCCCAATGGGGTTATGACAATGCCAATATCGCAGCTGTCGTTGTTAACAAAAATACATTCCCCCAGGCTGAGCTGAAGCAAGTGTTAGGAAAGGATTTTAGGATTAGAACTATGGGTTGGCAAGGAAACATAACCGGAGTAGTTAGTCCGGAGTCTTTCTCAAAAATGCAGGGTCAATCCACCAGCCTATATCTGAGTGTACTCGACGGAAGTTATCAGGAGCTTGGGTTTGAGACGCTAAAAGGAGATAATCCTCGTCAAGCGAATGAAATTGCCATTGGTGTAAGTGTATCTAAGACATTAAATAAGGAACTCGGTGACCCCATAGATCTTTACATTGAGGGAGAAAAACGCACATTCATCATCACCGGAATCTATCAGGCGATCGCCAACATGTCCGTATCAGGGCGGATTACCATTGATGCCATGAGAACGGTGAACCCGTCTTACGGTGATTTCGATACCATTTTCATCAACTTAAAAGATCCAGCGCAAGCAGATACGGTTGCAGGGGAATTAAATGAGCAATTCAAAGCTTCCGCTTCAGTCGTAACCCAAAAAACACTGCTCGATTCGGTCTATGCAGAAGCCGCTGATATCCTCATCTATCCCATGAGCTTGATTGGATTATTGTTTATCCTCGCTACATTTATCATTATTTTCAGTACCTGCCGGATCAGTATCCGCAAAGAAAGCAGAACGTACGGAATCTACAAATCCATTGGCATGACATCTCATCAAATTCGATTGTCAGTTGCCATGGGAATTACACTTCTGTCTGCCATTGGAGCAGTAATAGGTATCGTAGTAGGTGTGTATGTGCTACCCATGCTACTTGAGTTAGTCCTTTCGGGATATGGCATCGTACATCTTCCACTTATTTTAAATTGGGGAGGCATTATTCTGTTTGCTTGCCTAAGTATTGGTGCAGCAGCTCTTGGCTCGTGGTTCTCTTCGAGAGTTATTCGTGAAGCATCCCCACGTATATTGGTCATTGAATAACTTAGGCAAAAGAATAGCATTCCAAGTAAACATCTTATTTCTACACTGACTGATTACTTGCGATAATCAAAAACACATAAACAGCCCTTCCGTATCCCAATAGGAACGAAAGGGCTGCTCGTATGACTCCTTCACAGGCAGGGTGAATCCCAAGCACATACGAAGGAGCTATTTCCGCCACTTCTTCGCCAGCTCACCAATCTGCTGCGGTGTAGTTCGGCAGCACCCACCAATCAGCTTAGCACCCGCGGCCACCCACTGTTCCGAAGCATCACTCATACTGCCACACGTTCCCTGTCCGCTCCACGTCTTCGTAGCTGCATCGTATACTTCTCCCGAGTTCGGATACACAATAACAGGTTTGTCGCTGGCACGGCTGAGAATACTTACGGCTTCTGTCACCACTTCCATGGGAGCACAGTTCAGGCCAATCGCAGCAATCTGCGGCTCGGAACCAAACAATCGTGCACATGTCTCAATCGGCGTACCTTCGCTGATTGCCGTCCCGTCTTTTAAAGAAAAAGATAACCAGGCATACGCATGAGGAAACTCCTTCAGTAAATCAACCAGCACCTGTGCTTCCTGCAACGAAGGAATCGTCTCAAACGCCAGAATATCAGCACCCGCTTCAATCAGCGCCGCCATACGCGGACGATGGAATGCAGCCAACGTCTCATCCGACACGCCGTAGTGACCGACATACTCCGATCCATCAGCTAGATAAGCGCCGTAGGGCCCAACGGATGCAGCAACCATCGGTCGTGGCCGAGCCAAGACCCCTGTCTCCAAGACATCAGACGTTTGTTGTGCCGTTCCGAATACCAGATTGCCCTCCGGTTTGACTGCCGTGTTTTCAAATCCCCCGTCCTGCACTTCTGCCCATACGTCATCTCTCGCCTGTGCAGCCAGTTCCACCGTCTTGCGAATCAGGTCCAACGCTGCTTGCTCGCCGATTCCTCTCTTGCCGAAGCCTTCCACCGTCGCCTGATAACTGGATGTAATTGCACAGTCGGCTCCTGCGCGGAAATAATCTGCATGGACCTGAACGATAACATCTGGATTCTCGAGCAATACACGAGCCGACCATAGTGGATCATCCAGATCACAGCCATGCTGCTCCAGTTCGGTTGCCAGCGCCCCATCCAGAATCATGACTGGATACTCACGCAGGATCTGTTCTATGGGATTAGTCTGTTGTACTTGCGTCATGTACTTGTCCTCTTTTCTTATTCACACGTTCTGTCAAATAATACGCTGCGTAACACACCGCGATGAATGGAACTCCGCAATACAGCGCTATTCGCTGTGTCGGGTCAAAAGCAATGCCTATACATGAAGCCAGGCACAATATAAACGAGATGATCGGTACCGCCGGGTAAAGTGGTGTGCGGTAGACCAGATCCTTGACCGCATGTCCTTCCCGGATATACTGTCTGCGGAACATGTACTGTGAAGCACTGATGCTCATCCAGACCGCAACAACAGCCAGACCTGAAATGGAGACCAATGTAATATACACGGTACCTGGCGCAATGATGCTGGACAGCAAAGCCAGACCGCCCCCAACCATACTGATCAAGAGCGCATTCAGCGGCACACCACGTTTGGTCAATTTGGCAAACCATGGAGAGATTGTCTTTTTATCGGCCAGTGACCAGAGCATTCGCGAAGATGCATACAATCCCGAATTGGCCGCAGACAAAATCGCCGTCAAAATAACAAAATTCATGATGTCCGCTGCATACGGAACACCGATTCGCTCCATGACCGCCACAAACGGACTTTCGAGTACGCTTGCATCCGACATCGGCAGCAGTGCCGAGAGGATAACAATCGTTCCGATAAAAAAGATAATTAAACGCCAGAGCGTGGTATGGATCGCTTTTGGAATCGTCTTCTCCGGATTCTCTGTTTCCCCGGCAGCAATCCCAATCAGTTCGGTACCCGAGAACGCAAAGTTTACAGCAAGCATCGTCATTAGTATCGCAGTAGCCCCATTGGGGAACCAACCAGATGCTGTAATATTGGATAGAAACGGTGCAGGTTCCGAATTTGCCATTGGAATAATACCAAACACGGCTGCGCCTCCGAGAATAATGAAGACTACAATTGTAAGGACTTTAACTGCGGAAAACCAGAACTCCGATTCCGCAAAAAATTTGACGGTCAGCGCGTTGAACAGGAAGATCATAAGCGCAAACAATGCGCTCCAGATCCAAACATTCACTGAAGGAAACCAGCGCTGCATCAACAGCCCGGCCGCTGTAAACTCGGAACCGAGGGCAACCGTCCAAGTGAGCCAATACAACCAGGCTACAGTGTATCCTGTTGCTGGTCCAATATATTTTGCCGCATAGCTATGAAACGCCCCTGTCTCTGGCATATGAACAGAAAGTTCACCTAGACAGAGCATGACCAGATAGACGACAATCGCTCCGATCAGATAAGACAGAATGGTACCGATCGGTCCTGCCTGCTGGATGGTATAACCCGAACTAAGAAAAAGACCTGTACCAATGACACCACCCAGTGAGAGCATGATTACATGACGTGCCTGCATTTTGCGCTGAAAATGCCCTGTACCTTTGTTGTTATTCATGTCTGCTCCCCTACTTCTTCATCCAGAAAACAACAAAACAAAAAGACACACTCTTCCTAAAGAGTGCGCCGTTACTGACAAATAAAAACAAACGCTCCTATCTATCAGGCTGTTCACCCGCTGGAATTAGCACAGTATCCTTCAGATCTGTTGCTGAGGTTTCTAAGGGCCAGTCCCTCCACCTCTCTGGATAAGAAAATGATTTTTTATAAAAAAAGCGATCTATCATGTTTGTGTCAACTATTAAAAAGAAACGTCTCTCTTATTCCGTCGATGATCCCTGATTTGTGATTTTAACTTTAATATCATACGTGATCGGAATTTCACTAAACGTTTCGTCCCAGTTATTTTTAATTTTCTTCCATACCCGTGGATATTTGATTCGCAGCTTATCGCCAAACCCTGCTGCATCCACCTTGTAGACATCCTGCATTTTGTGAAGCAATTGATCTACCTGTTGTTCAGCCATATGACCGAAGTCCTTCTCCAGACCATCCAGATAATGCTCAGAACCATGCGCTTCCGGAGCTGTCCAATTTTCCATAAACCAGCCGTCTGATTCAATTTGAACATGAAATGAAATATCGTCGCCCTTAACTGTGGGAATAATTTTCGATTTTATGTGTTTAATCTCGTAGGTTATAGTGCTGCCGTCTTTGTGTGTATACGTCTTAACGACTCCACCTTTCGCTTTTCCTTGTACCCAGGATAGTCCCTCCATGTCCGTCTGATTCAGACTTCCGATCCATCGGTTCGTTTTCCCGCTAAAAATGGCCGCTCCCGAAAACTTGTGTTCCCCCTCATAGGAGATGACATTTTGCAGCAAATAGCTCGACCCCGATTGCATGGTTGCATCCAATTTGGCGAGTGAGACTGGTGGCAGAATTTTATTGGTACGATACACATTGTCCACAAGTCCGGTAAGGTAGAATGAAGGAATCTCACTGGGATCGTTGGACGTCAATGCATCCAGTGCCCTGCGATCACTGACAACAACCAGACAGCTTGGCCGAATATCATTATCACGCAACACAAAATCAAGCAGTTGATCCAGTCTGAATTTCCGGGTCACCTCGGAGGACACCACGATGACTTTCAGATGATGTCCAATCAGCGGCCGGTCTCTTCTCAGAGAGAACTGACGAAATATCTGTATAACTGAATCGCCTGTTAATTGTTCGTTAAAATAGGACTTCCCTGCTCCAGGGGATCCTTGCTGGCTCTCTTCCTTGGATGATCCCTTAGGAACAATCTGAACCGTAGCTGTGATATTATTCCTTTTCGGATAGTGTCCACCCTGTTCATTCACACTCTTCTCAAATTCTGTCTCTTTGGCAACATCAATACCCAGTCCCACGTACACACTAAGATCCTCAATCTCTTTGCTGCTCCAGCATCCAGAGGTAAACAACAGCAGCATTAATCCAGGCAGCAATAGCGCTAATCTGACCTTGCGACTCATGCATACTTCCCTCCTTTTTTGCGGAGGATGCTAATCAACAGTAGGACTGTAGGCAGAATTCCAAATAGGTAAATGGATAAATTACCCACTGCATCCCCCAGTTGAAATGTTTCGTTCACATCCTTGGGAATTAAGGCGATGATATAAATTACAGGCAGCAGGATAAACATGGCGGGTAAAATTTTCTTGCTTTTGAACAACTGGGCACAGCCAACGGTAGCTGCATAGTGTGTGATCGAAAAGGTCGAGAAGATTTGCATGATCCAGATCACGAGCAGCAGCGATTCAAAACGCTCAAAGATCAATCCCTGTAGCTCAAAGCTTCTCATCAGATCCAGGGTAGGCCACGTTCGAGTTTTCATGCCTTCAATGGAAAGACTTCCGATTACCATAACTACCGTAATTAAGTAGATGCCTGTCGGAACGAGCGTACCCCACATTACCGCTTTGATCCCTTTTTGCGGGTGCTGCATATAAGCCATGATGACAAACATCACTTCATAGCCTGTATACGCAAGCAAAGTTGACTTAAGTCCCTTGAATACCGGCATAATCCCTTCTCCCAATACGGGCCTCAGGTTATTAATTTCAAACAGTTTGCTGCTAAGCAAAATGGCAATGACAAAAATGATAAGTGTGATGGGCAAAATAATCTCGAATAGACGTGCTACTGCACCCAGGCCACCTGAGTTCAAATAGATGCCCACCCACATGAAGACCATAACAATAGCCCAGACCGGTGTTCCTTCCAGCAGATAAAGTCCGGTTACTTCTGCCATAACCCGAATTTCAAATGCCGAAATGACCAGAAAATAGATAATCGCAACCGCTCCCAGTATAAAAGCAATCCATGAACCTGTTATTTCCTGAACAAACTGAAAACCCGTTTTGCCAGGAAATCGTCGGCACAGGATGACGAGCATAATGCCGATAAACGTGGCGATTAGCCCGGATATGATGATGGAGATCCAGACATCCGGTGTGTCTACTGCCTCAACCGTAGTACGCGGAAGTGTCAAAATCCCAGCGCCCAGCATGTAATTGATAATCATGACTCCGGTCTGGGTTGTCGTCAGCTTATCCGTGGGACGATTCACGTTATCACCTCTTTGCTCTGGTTTAAAATGTTTATGTTAATCTTGCTATTCATCTATTTCTTGCGATCCGGATCGGTAGGGTTCATCATGCGCGGACGCCGCCTCATCATTTTTAATGGTGCACGGATCAGCAAGTCCTTCCATTCGCTCAAGCTATACGGAACCACTGGGCTGACATAGGGAACCCCAAAGCTTTTCAGGCGCACGAGATGGCTGCAAATAAGCAGGAAGAACATAATCACCCCGAATAATCCAAGCGCCGCTGCACTGAACATGCCTGTAAAACGCAAAATTCGCAGTGTAATTCCAGCACTATAGGTAGGGATGGAAAATGAGGAGATCGCCGTTACCGCAACTACGATGACGAGAAATGGACTGACAATACCGGCCTGTACGGCTGCATCCCCGATAATGAGACCACCGACGATGCCCATCGCCGGACCGATCGGTTTGGGCAGACGGATACCAGCCTCACGCAATATTTCAATGGCTGTCTCCATAATGAGTGCTTCAATAATGGAAGGAAACGGTACACCATTTCGCGTCTCAATAATGGTCAATGCCAACTTCGTGGGAATCAGACCAGGATGAAATGAAATAAAGGAGATGTACAAGGCAGGAGCAAATAGCGCAATCATGGCTGCCAGAAAACGAAGCATGCGCAGAAATGTGCCTGGTATCCAGCGCTCATAATAATCCTCAGGAGATTGCAGCAGCATGCTGAAGGTTGCGGGCACAATTAAGGCAAACGGTGTACCATCAAGCAGTATGGCAACACGTCCCTCTAACATTCCGCTGATTACGCGGTCTGGCCTTTCCGTGTTTTGGATCTGTTGAAACGGACTCAGCTCATCGTCTTCAATTAGCTGCTCCACATAACCGGATTCCAGCATGACATCCATATCCAATCCTTCTATGCGCCTCTGGACCTCTGCCACAAGCTCAGGATCGGCAATATCCTCTATATACGCGATAGCAAGATCCTTCTTGATCCGGGTACCCACTTCAAATTTCTGAATAAACAAACTCTGATTGCTTCCGAAGCGTCGCAGTATACCTGTATTGTCACTGAGATGCTCCGTAAATCCAATTCTTGGCCCGCGAAGCAATGCTTCGGACAAGGGCTCTTCAATGTTGCGGCTTATTCCTTTGGGTGTGCCAATCATCAGTGCACCTTGCATGCCATCCACAAGGAGTGCATTTTTACCCCCAAGTACTCCCAAGGCCAGCTCCTGTAACGATTTGGTCTCCTGTATCTGGCTGACAGGCAGAAGTTGATTACTTAGATAGTTCTTAATCTGATGTATATCGGCTGGATGAAGGAAGCTCTCCTGTTGCAGTTCCGGTACACCCCTGATCATCAGAGGTGTAATCAGATGCTCATCAATCAATTGCTGGTCCACAAGACCATCAATATACATGACCGCTGCCCTTGTATTCGTGCCTCGTATTGTAAACTCTCGAATATGTACATCAGCATTCTGAGCAAAGGTCTCCTTTGAACTAATTAAATCGGTAACATAATTCCCGGTAAGCTTGATATTGGCATAACGCCCTGTTTCTAAACTCTGGTTCTCATCAGATCCTGATGATACAGATTGCTCGTCGTTATTGCCTTGGTTTTGATCTGTAGAAATTGCGAAGCTTCCCTGATCCACGGAAGAACGAATCCAACGGGTTATTTTCAGAATCGATAGCGGAATGACACATAACAAAAAAGCCTGTAACCATATGGGCCACTCCGGCACGTACGACCAAATCGTTGACCACATCACCCTCACCCCAACATTTCTCTGCGCTATGAACTTGCAGGTATTCCAGAGTATTGTTTCCCCGATTGCTCACAATAATTCCCGTTTTTTTGAACAACAAAAAGCAGATGCCTCTATTGGCACCCGCTTCCCTAGGGTTATTGGAGTTTACCTTATCTATACGATTTTGGTTACGTGTTGCGCCTTCTCATCAAGTAGATGTGCAGACGCCGCAATGGTTGTAAAATCATTCAACGCCACCTCGATCTGCTGCTGACTTCGCTCCACGTAGCCTTCAACCTTCTGTGTTCCGCCAGAAATGTTCGTAATCTCTTTGGTTATCCCATTCACACTATCCCGAATCTCATTAATGGAATTTTCGACCATGGCCGATAGTTTGCGTACTTCCTTGGCTACAACATCGAACCCGCGCCCATATTCGCCTGCATGTGCCGCTTCAATCGCAGCGTTCAGGGCCAGAAGCTGGGTCTGCGACGCAATTTCGCGAATCGTTTTAACAACTCCCTGGATAGAACGTGCCTGTTCTTGCAAATGATTCAGTGTCGCTCGGTTGTGGGCGGAAACTTCAGATATATACGTGATACTGGACATCAGCTCACGGCTTCGCTCAATGCCGATATCAGCATGTTCGTTCAGATCATGTGACATCGTCTTCAGTTCATTAACTACAGCTGAAATATTATTCTGACGGGTCGTGATGTTTGTAGCTATTTTGGACACACCCAATATATTCTGATTCAATTCATCATAGACGGGCATATATGTCGCTTCAAGCCATACGGGATTTCCCTTTGCATCCTTGCGTTCAACCTTATCCTGGAAGCTAGTACCGTTAAAAATACTACTCCAAAACGCATTATAGTCAGGGCTTTTCACGAATTCGTCGAAACAAAATTGCTCATGCTGCATGCCATACATCTCAGCTACGGAATAGCCCATCGTCTGGGCAAAAACTTCATTTACATACGTAACCCGTCGATCCATATCGAATCGAATGATAGCCAGACTTTTCTCCATGGCCTTAATGACCAGCGCATCGGTAACAACATCTTTTTTTTCCACATCTACTATAGGCAAAGCGATCCCCACTCCCTGACTTCTTCCCATGATTAAACCGTTCTCATTCTGGCAGTTCCTGTTGTAGTGCAATTATGTATTCAACTGAATAGAGACGCCTCTATTATTGTATACTCCAATTGCAGTCAATTGGATCACTCCCAAATCAATTTCTAACAATTCGTTACGGCTTGACTTTTTATACCCAATAAACTAACTGTCTAAACATTATTTTTCATGAGCAAATTCTAACACAAAAAGGAGCGGATTAACCGCCCCTAATTATGGTATAACCTTCCATAGCTTTGATGTTATCAGTAGTCGTCTCTGTATATTACGCTACCTATTTCATCCATCAGTCTCGCGGCAATTTATCTGCGTACCGATTGCGCAAGTCAGCGAGCCGCTCCAGCTTAGACAGCGCATGGTCCTTCTGCATCAATCCCACCGCCAGCACCAGTTGTTCCATTAACAGTAGTGGAGTAACCATGGAATGAAATTCGCCAAGCTCCCCTCTACTAACGTAAAAAGATAACTCCGTCCCCAATCCATATAAGAGGTCTTCCCGATCTGTTACAAGTACGGCTTTACTGCCTGTATCTCTGGCATAATCCAGAATGACCTCTGCTTCAGGCAAGAGTCTTGTAAAACACATCAGCAGCACAACATCCTCCCGTTGCATATGCATCAGTGATTCCAATAATTCATGGCCACCTCCGGCGAGGTGGATGACCGTCAATCCGAATCGGGATAGCCGAAAGGACAATAATTCCGCCAAACCAGCGGAAGGCCCTGGAGCATACACATATACTCTTCGTGCTTCAGCAAGGATGGCTGCTGAATGCTCCAGATCCCCCTGCTTCATATGGGATAACGTCTCCTGCAAATGGCTGACAGAGGCCTCCAGTAACTGAACGGGAAGGCTGTCCGTATCCATGCGGGATATGGTTTTATTTAATTTAAGGGCAGGTGTAGTGTCTTCGGATGTACGAAGCCGGATTTTGAATGCTTTGGCATTGTCATATCCAACCGCCCGCCAGAAACGGGATACGGTCGCAATACTGACCCCCAGCCTGTCGGCAATCTCCTGTTCCGTCATGAACAGAATCTCTTCCGGATTGCGTTCTACAAAATCAGCAATTTTCAGATGACCTGGCGACAGCTGTTCTTTATGAGTAAACAAATTCATTCCGTATGCACTCCTTTTCTCGCTCTGCACTCAGTATATCAGTTGAGTGCGTAAGAAGTGGGCTATGTATGTAATATTTTTTTCATTAAAATCTTAATGTGTAATAAAAATTACATTTGATTTACAAATGTCTTCTTTCCCGTTAATACTCTGCCCCTAGACTGTGGCTATGATGATCACCAACTTTCAGGGAGGTATGTAACGATGAAGAAGATGACTGAGCGTTATACGCTGACGTCTTCACAGAAAATGATGGTGTTTGTGCTTTCCATGTCACTGTACGGCTTGTCCAACATGTTCACAGAGCTTATTCCCAAGCTCCAGCTTGGACCGATTGAATTGTCTATTGAGTACTTTGCCTTCATTCCGCTGACACTTTGCATTTTGTTCCACCCCATGATTGCTGCCCTTGGTGCGGCTCTTGGCGAAGTGATCTTCGGTGAGCTGATGCTGGGGCAATTTGGCGGACTGGGCGAGCTGGAGAAATTCCTTACCTTTTCCTTTGCCATGTATGTCGCAGGACGTATGGTCAGTGATCCTCGCAATCGCAGACAGGTCGGAATCGCAGCTATGACAGGCGTCATCATTCATCAGTTCCTTAGTTCACTGGTGGATATCGGTAAAGTGTGGATTGGTGTGGAGCAGCTGGAAGCCGTCCCTGGACTTGCGGAAAGTGTTGTGCTGATTGAAGGGGTTGGCTTTCTGAATGACGTACTGTTCTCAGGCATCCTGTTCGCTCTGCTGCCTACGCTGTATCTCGTACCCCTACTCTATGGCAAAATTGAACCACTGCTCGGCATCAAACCTCGTAATCCAGGGATGAAGTATGAAGGAATCGGCTTCTTCCGTCCGAAACTGATCCTGATCGGTGTGCTGCTGCTTGGGCTGGCCTTTGGTGCGGAATCCCTGTCCGAAATGGATATCAACTTCGCTGTTTGGGAGACGAACTATGCAGATCAATATGGTTCGGCTTCAATATGGATTAGTATCGGAGCTGCCGCATTGGTTGCTGTGGTGACATTACTGATCATGCGCGCTAAACGAAGCAAAAACAAAACGGTACCCGGTACGGAGAATCGCCCTTATGCATAATGAAATGTCCACATCAGCTTCTGTTTCCGCATCGGATTCTGCCATTTCCATTCAAAATGTCATCTTTACGTATCCTGGCTCCGAAGAGCCCGTCCTGAACGGAGCTTCACTCGAACTCCCACGAGGCAGTTTTACAGCCATTATCGGGGGCAACGGCTGCGGCAAATCCACCCTGTGCAAGTTGTTCAATGGCCTTATTCCTCAATTCTACACAGGAGACTTCTCCGGTGAAGTTCATGTACTTGGCATGCCTGCCGAAGGGCGAAGTGTTGCAGATCTGTCCAGAAAGATCGGTTACGTCTATCAGGATTTCGATAACCAGCTCGTGCGTCCCACCGTCTTGGACGAGGCTTGCTTTGCACCACTCAACTACGGACTGCCCAACTATCGGGAGCTCGGAGAACGCGCACTTGCCATGTGTGGTCTGGATACCATTCATAACCGATACATCTGGGAATTGAGTGGTGGGCAGAAACATCTGCTCGCTCTGGCCGGAGCTCTGTCGCTCGACCCCGATATCCTGATCGTGGATGAACCTGTCTCACAGCTTGACCCGCAGCATGCAAGACTCATCTATGAGTGTCTTTCGAAATTGAATACGGAATATGGCAAGACGATTATCGTCATCGAGCACCATACTGAATTTATCGCCGACTTCTGCGCAGATGTGGTATTGATGGACAAAGGCCGGGTCTTGTGGAACCTTCCTGTTAAGGAAGGTTTGAATCGAATTGCGGATCTGGAACGGCTGGGCATTCAACCTCCTGAGGTTACACGGGCAGCTATTCAGGCTGCAGAGTTATCGCAGGGAGAAAGAGCAAATGCGGGCCTCTCAGGTTCAGAACAACGCTTCCCGATTACTGTGGAAGAAGCAAACGTTTATTTTGCCGAGCATTACCCATCCATTCCATCCGCTTCTTTGCAAAATGAACCTTCATCCTATTCGAACTTGGCACGCGACGTTTCTAGCCAAATTGCAAATACCAAGCGTTCAACGCCTGCCTCGGCTGCTGAACCGTTGATGCCTATTGTACAGTTTCATCAAACCCGGCTGCGTTACAGAGGACTGGGCAAAAAAGAACATGAAGTCATTCGTGGAGTTAATATTTCACTCCATGAAGGAGAACGGATTGCCTTGATTGGCAACAATGGTGCGGGTAAATCCTCCTTACTGAAGATGATGGCTGGCATTAGCCTACCTCAAGAAGGCAGTGTCAGTGTTCTGGGTGAAGTTACGCACCGTTCCTCTTTGGAGCAGCTGGCGGGGAAGGTCGCCTATATTTTTCAGAACTCTTCCGAAATGTTTATCGAAGACAGTGTTCGTAAAGAAGTCGCGTATTTCCTGAAGAACCGTCGCATCCCGGAAGCTGACCAGCAAATTGCACATGTACTGGAGCGTTTTCGGCTTACTCCGCTGCAAGAGCGGGATGCCCGGCTTCTCAGTGGCGGACAACAGCGGCGTGTCACACTTGCCATCGGTGCAGCCATGAAGCCTTCACTTATGCTGCTGGATGAGCCCACCGCCAATCTGGACCTTGCCACCCGCGAGGAACTGATAGGTGTACTGGATGAGCTGGATCAGCATGTGCGAACAACCGTCATTGCCACGCATGATATGCAGCTGGTTACCCAGTGGGCTAGTCGCGTTATCGTGCTTCACAATGGTCAGGTGGAAGCAGACAGCACACCTGCCGACGTGTTTGCGGATGAGTCCCTTCTGCGCCGCTCCGGACTTGCGCTTACACAGATCATGGAGCTCTCTCACCGGATGGGTCTACCGACACTTTCACCGACAACCGAGGCTTTTGTTGATACTCTCTTGAATCAATCACTCACCAAGGAGGATATGCATCATGCAGCTTGTCCGCAACTGGTTTGACAAAATATCCATTGAACGCATTCAGCTTGAGCTGATGAATACCGTATATGGCAGCGGACATGCCAGCCTGTCGCGGATTGATCCCCGTGCCATGCTGATCTGGTATCTCTTTTTTGCCATCGTTCCCTGGTTTGTTCATAACGGAACTGTGCTGCTCGGCATGTTTCTGTTGATGGTGACTACCACCATATTGTCCAGAGCCGCTCCTTTTATCATTATCATTCTCTGCTTAGGATTAATCGGCCAGGTCGGTTGGATGTTTATCATCTCGCTGTTCTTCGGTGGCAATCTGGAATCTGCATTCCCCCTGCTGCTGCTTACTTTGAAGCTGTCCATCGTCTCGCTGGCGAGTATCACCGTCTTTTCGGGCATGGACCCGGAACGGATCGGCGATGGGTTACTTGCGCTCGGCATGCCTGCGACGTTTTCTTTCAGCCTCTCTTATGCTTACCGCATATTGCCGGTGCTGTTCGGTGAATTCCGCAACATCATGCTGTCCTACAGACTGCGAGGTCAGGTTCCCTCCCGGCACGGATGGCTCTATTGGCGGCTCGTTGTCTACTATATGAAGCTGTTCGTTGTGTCCTTCTTCCCGCTAATGCTGGCTACCGCCAAACGTTCTCGCACAACGGTGGAAGCGCTGGAGACACGTGGTTTCTCGTACGGCATGAAACATCCTGAGTCCAAACTCCTGAAGCTGGCCCATCTGAAAATCACCTCACGTGACCTCGGATTTCTCGCCGGATCGGCAATCTATGTTGCACTGCTGTTCTGGCTCGGCGGGCATTACGAGATTCTGTAATTCAAAATAAAATGCTGTAACTATTCATACCATTAACCATTCATGGAATAAAGGAGTGTCTTCTATGCGCATTGATCTTCATACTCACGGCAAATTATCCAAAAACTCTGATTTCTCGATCGATTACTTCACCGAAATGGTCAACGAAGCCAAAGCCAGCGGGCTCGAGGCCCTCGCGCTCACCGAACATTTTAACACCCGCAACTTCTACGAGGTCTATGAGACGCTGGATCGTCTCTATCCATACAACGGGGAGTACTACGATGCAGATGGACTGCGCATTTTTCCCGGCATGGAAGTGGATATTCAGGAGACAGGACATATTTTGCTGGTGGGTCAAAAAGAACATATCCTTGCCGTCCGCAACGGCCTGGAGCAATATACAGCCAAAGGTTCATTCATTCCTTTTGCCGATCTGTTGGATATGGCCGAAGCATGGCCTTTGCTCAAAATTGGCGCACACCCTTTCCGCGAGTCCACCCCGCTGTATCAACTCGACCGTGATTTATTGGGACGTCTGGACGCTTTTGATCTGAACGCCAAGGATATGTATCAATACGGCATCGAGGCGTGCCGCGGTCAGGTTGAACCATTCGCCCAGTCCCTCGGTAAACCCGTCACTGCCGGAAGCGATACCCACCAGTGCCTGCAATACGGTAGTGTGTTCAATGTGCTGGATCGTCCATGTGCATCAGTTGCCGAGCTCAAAGAGCAAATTCTCGCTGGTACGTACAGCATCGAAATATCCAACGATCTTCCTCTCCGTGTCAAAGCTTCCGTTATGCTGAAGAAAGTGATGAAACGTCTTGCCAAGCTGGACGCTACCCGTTTGCAAAAAGTATAGGGAAAAGAAGACCACAACTTCTAAAGAATTCAAAATGAGCCCAAAGGATATACATCCTCCAGGCTCATTACGGATTCACTTTTACCTAATTAAAAATCATGCACCGTCACACAAAGCTGAATCACGATTCCGAACGGATCACGGACGATTCCATACCCCGGACTAAACTCGTTTTGCTCATAAGGCACCAACACCCTAACCTGCTCATGTTGTACCAGCGAATTATACAGCTCCGTCATCGTACTTTTATCTTTCGATTGAATGCATAATGACGTGCTGTTTCCCTGCTGCCACGGTCGACCCGTATCCATTTCTTCCTCAGCAATCATCAATTTATTTACCCCGATCTGGAGTACCGAATGTGTTATATATTCATCCTGCCCTTCAGGATACTCAAACCCCGGATTCATTTCCTTCATCTCTTTATAATTTTTCTTGAACAACACATTGGCCCCCAGGTACTTCTCATAAAAAGCAATGGCTGCCGCAGCGTCTCCATTCATCGACAGAAACGGGATCACTTCAAAATTCATCTGTATTGCCTCCTTCGTGTGATTGGATTACACTGTTTACTATAACGACAAAAGGTGCCAATCCATGGCACCATTGAGAGGTTTTTTTATGAAAAAATCAGAACGCATGAACCAGATGCTGCGCTTTATCAATCAAAAACAACACTTCACCCTGCAAGATCTCATGCAGGAGTTTCAGATATCCAAGAGAACCGCATTACGAGACATCGCGTCATTGGAGGAAATCGGTGCTCCCATTTATGCCGAGTATGGACGTTATGGGGGATATCGTTTGCTTCAGCAAATGCAGCTGCCACCCATTTCATTTAATACAAGTGAGCTTCATGCCCTCTACTTTGCCATGCAGGCATTGCGCAGCTTTACCAACCTGCCCTTTCAGATCTCTTTTCGTTCCATTCACGAGAAGTTTCTAAGTGCCTTATCCGAAAACCAGAGACAGGATATTGAGCAAATCCAGCATCGGGTCTCTTTTCGACACACCGAGCAAATCCGGGATAGTGAGCATTTGGAGTTTCTATTAATGGCCGCTGTACAGAATATAGTGATACAGATTACGTATCAATATATTCGCAGTAGTAGCAGTAACCCAGATACCAGCTCAAATCCCGATAAAACTAAGCCCAGCATACGCACCATTCAGCCAATCGCCCTCTATGCCATGAAAGGCTACTGGTATTGTCAGGCGTATGATCTCGATAAACAGGCGTACCGTGTGTTCCGATGTGACCGGATCACCTCATCCGAGGCGAAAGATATCGAACCTATACCACATATTAATGAACTCAATCTACAGGATGCCCACTCGTTATGGAAACCATCAGAGAACGCTATCCCATTCAAATGTCTGATCAATGAAGCCGGGGTTGAGCTGTTCCAGCAAGAACAGTTTCCATCCATGCGAATCATTAACGAATCTGGAGCTGATACTGGACAAAATGGATACGCCTATTTAGTCGGGTCGTATGAATTCCATGAGATTGAGTTCATCATTCGCTATCTCGCAAACTTTGGCAAGTCCATCAAGATCATGGAGCCCGATACCTTAAAGGAATCCTTACGACAGCACTATCTGGACTTGCTCGACCACATTTAACTATCACCACCAACTAACCACTTGATTTTTACGACCTCATCGAACATCGATATCAATCTTTTTCCGTCAAACTCTGGACTCTGATTTATTATGAACCGCTGGAGAACTTTTTTTATTGCCTATCGCCAACTGAACTATGATTTGCAGCACGATGATTATAGCCAGACCATAGAACGCTTGGACAAAACTGCCCGTGGTATCATGGAGCCAACCGATCGCCAGTGGACCGAGAGCCCCCAGAATGTAACCGCCCGATTGAGTCATGGCTGACCAAGCGCTGGCTTCCTGAGCGTTATTCGTCTCATCAATGGGCAGCATCAGAGCGATTGGAAACAGTCCCCCGGCACCAATGCCGAGTGGGATTGCGGCCAGCCAAGGACTGACAGACAGGTTCAGCATTAAAACTCCGACCAACTCCATTAACGCACATCCAACAAGCCAGAATACACGTCTTTGGTAACGATGAACGAGCATTGGAATGAATAACGTAGACGGCAATGAAATTAACGTAAATAACGTTTGGATGCTTCCGGCAGTCTCTTTTGTATATCCTTGGCTCTGGATCGCAGGCGCAAGCCATGCAGTCAATGAATAGAAGATCGCTGCCATCAGTCCGAAGAACAACGTCAGCACCCATGCTCGACTATTTTTCACTGGAAGAGCTTCAACATTCACAGCCGAAATCTGCCCCGATTTTCGATCCTTTCGTGCTGACAAGGCTAATTTCATCCAGATCGGCAAAGCAATGACCGCGAGCAATGCCCACATCGCTAACGATCCCTTCCACGAACCCCCCAGGAGATTTTGAAGGGGAACCGATAGTCCAACACTAATGCTGGCCCCCACGACCATTGCTGTAGAGTAGACCCCCACCATGGCAGCAACTCGCGTAGGGAAGTACTGTTTGATAAAGCTGGACAAGAGCGGACCAGCCAATGCAATACCTACACCGGATAGAAATGAAGTAAACATCATCAGAGGTGCTGCACCCACGAACAACCGCAATGCCGTACCTACTCCAATGAGGGTTAAAGCCAAAACGATCGCGCCCTCATTCCCCCACCTCCTGCTTAGCTTTACGGAAAATGGAGCGAATATACCCATACATAATACGGGAAGCGTAGTTAACAGACTTGCTGCAATTCCGCTAATACCCAGATCACTTTGTATGGTACTCATTAAGGGAGAAATGGATGTAATGGGTGGTCGCAAATTCAATGAAGCCAGAATAAGCGCCAGGACGATATAAAATAGTTTCACTATGGCTCACCTCATGTATTGTTATTTAGTTGCATTCACTAATGATCCAGGCTGTAGATCTTTTTGTGGTGCAAGACTAGTATAGATGTATTATAATGATTGAACAATACAATAGTTTATATTAAAATGATTACAAAAACCAATGATTAGAGGGGAAGCATATGGAAATCCGTCAAATGGAGAACTTTATCGTCGTTTGTGAGGAACTCCATTTCACACGTGCAGCAGATAAAATTGGCATTTCTCAACCTACCTTGAGCCAGCAGATTCGAGCGCTGGAGGATGAGTTGGGTGTTCCCTTGTTCGACCGGGTAGGCAAAAAGATTGTGATGACCCAGGCGGGAACTTTGTTTCTGGAGCATTGTGTACAAATGGTTCGCCATTTACAGAATACCCAGGATGCGCTGGCAGAATTCCGTAATGATCAGCGAGGCAAGCTGGTGATTGGTGTCCTACCCTCCGATTTGGACTACCGTCTTACTCCATTGCTCGTTAATTTTCATGCCCATTTTCCCAAGGTGAAATTAAAGGTTGTTTCTTCGATTTATGTATTGAATCAAGTGCTGGATAACGAAGTCGATATCGGCATCGAGCTTACTTCGATTTCTGATGACCGTCTTGTCCGCATTCCTTTGTGCAGCGAAGAATACGTACTCGTCGTTTCCGAGAACCACGCTTGGGCTGAACGAAATGAGATTGGAATTAAAGAACTGCGCGATATTCAGACCGTAATGTTCCCAGAAGGATTCACAGGCAGAGAACTGGTTGATGGCTATTGCCGGAAATATGGTTTCACCTTGAATACAATTATGGAGACAAGTTCGGCAACCTCCATTATTAGTCTGGTCAAAGCTAACGTTGGCGGTACGATACTGCCCTATCCACTGATCAAGGCAATGAATGAACCGACACTACGCATCATCCGAATCACGGACGATGCCCCTTACCGTCACTTTGAGATCATTCATCGGTCCGACCGTTACCTGACCCAATCTGCCAAAGCATTTATTGAGAAAACCATTGATTATTTTAATCAAGGATAAGTTCAGAGGGAGAGTGACTTGAATGCAAATAAAAGAGGTTAACTTGTTCACAGGTCAAATCGAGGCAATGAAGCAGTTTTACGGTACGTTATTGGAGTTGGAGCTACTGGAGGAGAGTACATCATCCGTATCGCTTCGCACAGGAAATTCGGTCCTTTCATTTCAGCAAACTCCTGCTCAGGAAAAGCCCTTCTATCATGTCGCATTTACGATTCCGACAAACCAACTTGCTGAAGCCAAGAAGTGGGCTCAAGATCGAAACATCTCTTTGCTTTCCAAGGACGATAAAGACGAGTTCTATTTTCCCTACTGGGACGCAACTGCTTTCTATTTCTATGACCCGAGTGGTAATTTGATGGAGTTCATCGCTCACCATTCGTTGGATAATGCAGTCGAAGAAACCTTTGATTCTAGGCAGCTGCTGTGCATTAGCGAGATCGGCCTGCCTGTCGAAGATGTACCCGGTACCATAAGCAAAATGAATGGACAGTATCACCTTGAACCCTTTGCCGGAGACGGAAAGCAATTTGCCCCCATCGGTGACGCAGAAGGCATGTTTATTGTAATCGATAAAGAGATGCCCTGGTTCCCAGACGGACGTATACCCGGCGTTTTTGCCACTGAGGTGAAGGTTGCAACGGGGCAACCCGGTAGTCTACGTATACAGGATGGTCTGTATTCCATTGTTTCGATTTGATGTTAGAGTGTACTGAATGAAAAGCTCAAGAGGGACGTGCGACTCAATACTTACCAAAACCATCCTCACAAGTGATATCCGCCTTAAGAATATCGTACAGATTTTGTTTGGAATTCTCTAATTTTTTCTGAGCATCTTCAATTTCTGTTATTTTCGCTTGGATAATGCTCGCTTGTTCATTACTTGAAAATCCCTGTTTAGAGATCATAGATTGGATCTCATGGATCGTAAAACCAACAGCTAAACATTGTTAAACTACATCCAGATGCTGAATAACGCTCTCGGCATATATCCGATAGTTATTTTGATCTCTAAGCATATGTTCATCCGTGATAATACCTATCTTCTCATAATAACGAATAGTGGATATCGGAAGGTTTACACTCTTGGCTACTTCACTAATTTTCATATGGATCGCCCTCGTTTCTTTTTCTTGCTATAAAGTATACTTCATAGTTTACAATCCTCATAGTGAGACGAATTGAGGTAATCCCATAACCCACTCTCACCAATATTAGATATGAGGAGAGATATCCATATGAATACAATTACCGGCCAATTCAACAAAACAAATGATTTTGATACCATCGTCTTGGAGCGCCATTCCGTTAAAGTCTATGACCCTGAAGTCAAAATCAGCCGCCAGGAGATGACCGAGATACTGGCGAAAGCTTCACGTGCCCCTTCGGCGATTAACATGCAACCGTGGCGTTTTCTTGTCATCGACAGTGCTGAAGGCAAAGAGAAGCTTGCACCACTAGCCTCTTTTAACCAGACACAGGCACTAACGTCCTCGGCTGTCATTGCCGTGTTTTACGATGCCAATAACGTTGAATACATGGAAGAGATTTTCAATAAATCAGTGGAACTTGGATACATGCCACAAGACATCATGGATATGCAAATGCAGCAGGTAAAACCTTATTATGCGAACATAAACGCATCCGAACTACGTGATATTAATCTCATTGACTCAGGTCTCATATCCATGCAACTCATGCTCGTTGCCCGTGCTCATGGCTATGATACCAACCCTATGGCCGGTTATGACAAAGGCAAGATCGCTGAAGCCTTCGGCTTGGATAAAGAGCGTTTCCAGCCCGTGATGTTGATCTCCATAGGTAAAGCAGCCAAAGATGGCTATCCTTCCTATCGTCTCCCGGTTGAAACGATTACGACTTGGGCGTAACCAACAATAAATTTCAACACGAACATGCCAATGGAGAACTCTATTTATGAGCATCATTTTTAAACTCATTTCAAATTATCCTGTTGCTCGTGGGCATTACCAGTTAGAAATTAATCGTGTAGAGAGTCATTACTTTCATTCGAAAAATAGATAAAATCTCTGTGCGGTCCTTATAACCAGAGTGCTTACCCTATGGACTTGGCTTCAGTCAAAGGATTTCACAAATGTGCCCTCTACTGATTTCGACATAGGAACTTTAACGTTAGATTCATAATGGAAAGGTTCATAACAAAAAGGGTCCTAATGACAACTGTCATCAGGACCCTTTTTAATTAAACTTAAATATTATAAGAATTTAACAATCCCTTACTCTACCGTTACGCTTTTCGCCAGGTTACGTGGTTTATCCACATCGTGACCCAGTGCCAGGGAAGCGTAGTATGCAAGCAATTGCAATGCTACAACGGACAGAGCCGGGCTAAGCAATGGCAGCGTCTTAGGAATTGCAAACGCTTGGTCAACGGATTTCAGCAATGGTGCTACGTGCTCTTCGTACGTAATTGCCAGTACGTCTGCGCCACGTGCTTTCACTTCTTTGATGTTGCTCACGGTTTTCTCCAAAACGTTCTCCTGCGTTGCCAGAGCAATGACAGGGATACCGTCCTCGATCAATGCGAGCGTACCATGTTTCAACTCACCCGCAGCATACGCTTCGGAGTGAATATAAGAGATCTCTTTCAGTTTCAACGATCCTTCTTGTGCTACTGCATAATCCAGACCGCGGCCGATGAAGAAGAGATGTTCATGTTTGGAGATTTGCTCTGCATATCCTTTAATAGCTTCCGCTTGCTCCAGCATGGATTCAACTTGCTCAGGCAATGCTTGCATTGCTGCCAGCATGTGAGCAATCTCTTCTGCTGTTTGCGTGCCACGAACTTGTGCAAGGTACAGACCCAGCAGGTTGAACGCGATCAACTGCGAAGTATACGCTTTGGTAGAAGCTACTGCAATTTCCGGTCCTGCCAGTGTTGCAATCACATCGTCCGCATCACGTGCAATGGAGCTACCTACAACGTTAGTGATGGCGAGTACATGTGCACCATTTGACTGTGCTTCACGCAGTGCAGCAAGTGTATCAGCCGTTTCACCGGATTGGCTCACCACGATCACAAGTGTATCTTTGCTTACGATCGGGGAACGATAACGGTATTCGGAAGCAACATCTGTTTCTACCGGAATACGTACCAGTTGCTCGATTACAGTACGTCCAACCAGACCTGCATGGTACGCTGTACCACAAGCGATGATTTGAACGTTACGGATATTTTTGATTTGTTCTTCAGTCATTTTCAACTCAGGAAGTTGAACCTTTTTGCTTTCATTATCGATGCGACCCAGCATTGTATCACGATATGCTTTTGGTTGCTCATGAATTTCTTTCAGCATGAAGTGCTCGAATCCGCCTTTTTCTGCAGTTACAGCATCCCAATCGACACGAATCATTTCCCGAGAAATAAAGTTACCTTCAATCGTCATCAATTCGACAGCATCATGTGTCAATACAGCCATTTCACCATCATTCAGAATGTACACGTTACGTGTATGTTCCAGAATTGCCGGGATGTCGGAACCAATGAAGTTCTCGCCTTCACCAATACCAATAATCAATGGGCTTGCTTGACGCACAGCTACGAGTTTCTCAGGCTCATGCTCTGTCAATACACCCAGTGCGAAGGCGCCACGCAACAGCGTGATCACTTTTTGCACTGTTTTAACGATATCACCATTGTATTCACGCGCAATCAGGTGAGAAATAACCTCAGTATCTGTCTCGGAAGTGAACGTGTGACCTTGAGCCATCAATTCGTCCTTCAGATCCAGGTAGTTCTCAATAATACCGTTATGCACAACAGAGAACTTCTGGCTTCCATCCGTGTGTGGATGAGAGTTCTCATCCGATGGTTTACCATGAGTTGCCCAACGTGTGTGTCCGATTCCGGCATTACCTACCAGTGGCGCACCATCCAGCTTAGCTTCAAGATTCGCAAGACGACCAAGAGCTTTCGTGATTTGCAGACCTTCTGGTGTGAATACCGCGATACCTGCAGAATCATAACCACGATACTCGAGTTTCTTCAATCCTTCGACCAATACCGATTGAGTGTTCTTATTACCAATATATCCAACAATACCGCACATAGTTTATTTCCTCCGATTGTATATGAATACTGTGTCACGAAGAGAAACAGGCTGGCACGGCATATCGAAAAAATGAAAATGATTGCCTAACGTATCATGAAAACTTTCAATTATTCAATTATCAATGATCAGAGCAGCCTCTTGCCGCTCCGCAGTCATAAGCTGTTATTAGATGCAATCATGAATGTACATCATTTTCCCGTCCGCGCACTGTTCACGCTCTTCGCGCACATTCATTTGAATTTTAGTTGAATCTTGCACCTACCGGCACGTTGTGTGGACAGTCACCCATCCATTTTCCGCAATCCGGTTCACGGCTCTGGTGCATCACCGGGAGGTCCCCGCCGAACAATCCGAACACCTCCACCTCGTCAGCTTGATTGCCGTCGATCTTGCTCAGTAGCATCTTCATTATTTCAAGATTCATACCGATCAAAATCCTTCCCGCGCAACTTCAAGCTCTGGCGCTTGTGTAACTAGTACCTTACGATCCTCACTTTCTGTGTCTGAATGACGACTCCACTCATTATATGCACGTCAGGTTCATTTTGCAATGGAGCAAAGTACCTGTGACAATTTCGGCATATTTACCCACAATCCCGACCGGTTAAACAGACCCATGGTCTCACTAGGCCGGGACGTAGGAATATGGGTTTGTATGGCATAAACCCTGTTAGATTAAACCTTATGAGACAGTGATTCCCTTGATACAACCGTGTTTGGAAGGCCTATAGATCAGGTCCTATACCAGTTCTTTTTGCACAACATCTGCAATTTGAGATACGAATTGTTCAAGTTCATCCTTATCTGGTCCTTCCGCCATAACGCGGATCAAGGATTCAGTCCCGGACGCACGAACGAGTACACGTCCATTATCACCCAGATGCTGCTCGACTGTAGCAATAGCTTGCTCAATCGCCGAATTGCCCTCGTATTTGCTCTTATCTTCAACGCGAACGTTCACCAATACTTGTGGATACTGGGTCATCAGCGCCTTAAGTTCACTCAGTTTTTTACCGGAAGCTTTCATCGTGTCCACGAGCTGAATCGCTGTCAGCATGCCGTCGCCTGTTGTATTGTAATCCAGGAAAATAACATGACCGGACTGCTCTCCACCCAGGTTATAACCCCCACGGCGCATTTCTTCCATCACATAACGGTCACCCACGGCAGTCTTTGCTGTTTTCAGTGCCAGTTTCTCCGTTGCTTTGTAGAATCCGATGTTACTCATTACGGTAGATACCACGGTACTGTCTTTCAGCTTGCCTGCACGATTCATCGCATCACCACAGATGCACAGAATGAAGTCACCATCAACCTCAGCGCCTGTCTCATCAATAGCGATCAGTCGATCCGCATCCCCGTCAAAAGCAAGGCCCAGATCCGCATTATGTTTCAGCACCTCTTGTTTCAAATGCTCCGGGTGAGTTGATCCGCATTGCTCATTGATATTCAGGCCGTTAGGCTCAGCGCCAATGGCAATGACTTCTGCACCAAGTTCTCTGAATAATTTGGGTGCCAGCTCATAAGCTGCTCCATTAGCACAGTCCAGAACAATTTTGAGTCCTGAGAACGATTCATTTACCGTTGTTTTCAGGTAGTCCAAATAGCGATAACGGGATTCTTCATCCACAATTACGGTTCCCAAACCACCACCCACAGGGCGCGGCAATTGATCCGTATCTGCATCCATCAATTCTTCGATCCGGTTCTCCGTCTCATCCGACAGTTTGAAGCCATCTCCCCCAAAAAATTTGATTCCGTTATCCTCAACCGGATTGTGGGAAGCCGAGATCATTACCCCTGCATCGGCTTTCAGCAGACGAGCAATATACGCCACTCCAGGAGTGGATACAACGCCCAGACGAATTACATCGGCGCCAATGGACAGCAAACCTGCAACCAGTGCGGATTCCAGCATAAGCCCCGAGATTCGGGTATCCATACCGATAACCACTTTTGGTCTTTCCACACCACCAGCAAGTACATAACCACCACAACGTCCGATGCTGTAAGCCAGCTCCGCCGTTAACTCTTTATTGGCAACACCTCTTACGCCGTCTGTACCAAAATATTTCCCCATGATCTAACTCCTTCTATTCGCATCATATAAGAGCATAAACGTTATTTTTAAAATTCTGTACTGAACATTTTCTTTTACGGATTGGAGCCACTATTACTGCTACCACTGTTATTGGAGTTACCTCGACTGGTATTCCCCTGCTGGCTCTGCTCCTGATTGTCCGTATTCGATTCTGTTTCTTCTTCTCCAGGAGCAGTTTCGGTATCCCCATTCTCGACTTCGGCTGGTGAAGGATCAGGCCCCACCGTCCCTTCATCATTCGGATCTTCGCCAGGAGCAACCGTCGTATCATCAGACTTTTCGCTAATTTTGACGGTAGCGCTCAGATCAACTGATGATTCATCCAGTTTGGCAAACCGAGGCAAGTCAGCCTCAAGCTTTATTTCATGCGTACCTACCGCAAGTCCAGCAAGATCCGCAGTCAACTTGATATCATCGCTACTTAGACCTTCAAGCATCGTTGAAGAACCTCTAAGCGTAATATTCAAGCCGCCACTTTTGGGAGTAACCAGTGTCCCTTCCAGCCCGTTCCCCGCGCCAGTAAGCGTAATGGGTACGTTCGGAAAGACTTTGGTCGTCTCCTGAAGCTCATCATAAGGCGATACCGTCACCTTAAGCTGAATCGAACTAGGCTCGATTTTCTCAAAACCGGGCGGCGGCGTCAAGTCCACGTTAACTGTCGACGACCCTGCCTCATCGAACTGTGTAAGATCAAGGGTTACTTGGTCGTAGGACTGTATACCCGCAAGCGCATCCTCTGTTCCGTAAACCGAGACTTCTTTCACGCTTGGCTCAACCGTGGAGAGCACCATTCCCTCAGGCAACTGTCCCGAATATTTGATTCTTAAGGGCACAGTTGTATAGGGCTGACTGACAGGAATACGGACTTCTACGGTTTCTGGTGTAACAATCGCGTTTTCAATGACCTTGCCTTCCGCATCATATGCCTGAAGCTTCACTTTTTTCTGCGTCACGTCATCCTTCGCATCCTTCACGCTCACACTGCCCTGAACCTTCGCTACGGCGTCAAGCTGCCCTTCCGGCAGAGTTACCTTAACTGGACCTGAAGGTTCAACAACGGGCGTTCCAGCGTTATATCCGGAGGATGGTTCTCCTTCGGGTACAATATTCACATCAAAGGATTTGGTGCCCAATTTTTCCACGTTGACCGTAACCATGGAAGGCTCCATGCTGACTACCTCAACCCCGGAAGGCAGATCAGGCACCAATGGCAGTGTATTGGACCCATCCTTCACCTGACTAAGATCCACTAGCACTTTATAATCATCATTCGTAAAAATCGAAGTTAACATCGAACGCTGCCCTTTAATCTCCAGACGGACCTCATCCGTACTTAATGAAGTAAGTACATAGGAGTTGCTGTCGAGTCCATAAGGCTGAACAGGCACAGTGCGCTCCACAACCTTATTCGTTGTCCCGGTCGAGATCGTTGGCGTAGTTGGTACTTCATCCAGATGTATCATGAACCAGAGCAACAAACTCACCGCTAAAGCGAGAATCTTGGCAAAATTGTTGTTATTGAACCATTTATCCATTTTTACGTCCCCCCTTCCGTTTCCAGAAGGTAGTCCAACCATTCTTTTTAGTCAGATTGGATGTTGGACGCAGTTCTTCGTACAGTTTGGCAATCAGCGATTCTTCCTTAATATCACGAACAACCTGTCCATTCATCGCAAGCGACACTTGTCCTGTCTCCTCCGAAACAACTAAACAGATCGCATCCGCAACCTCGGTAATCCCGATTGCTGCACGGTGACGCGTTCCTAGCTCTTTGCTAATAAACGGATTCTCGGACAAAGGCAAATAACAGGCTGCCGCCGAAATCTGTTTGCCCTGTATAATGACGGCTCCATCATGGAGCGGTGTATTCGGAATAAAAATGTTAATCATCAGCTCTGAGCTGACCAGAGATTGCATCTGGATCCCGGACTCTGTGTAATCGTTCAGACCCGTTTCCCGTTCGAATACAACCAGTGCACCAATTTTACGTCGTGACAAATAATTCACGGACTTAATAATCTCACCAATTAACACCGTTAATTCTTCATCACTTGCTGCTGCCGAGCGTCCAAACAGTTTGCCTCGACCCAATTGCTCCAGACCACGGCGCAGTTCCGGTTGGAAGATAATAAAGACCGCAACGACACCAAACGTAAACATCTGGTTCATTAGCCATTTGAGCGTATAGAGGTTTAGCCACGTACTTAGTGCCCAGATCACTACAAGGAACAGAATACCTTTAAGCAGCTGAACCGCACGGGTACCCCGCACAAGCAAAATCAATTTGTACATAATATAGGTAACGATCAATATATCGATAACGTCCTTAATGGACTCTTTCCACGTTAAGTCAGCAAAATAGTTCATAAGCCAGCCCCCGCTATCCCCATTGATGAGTAAACCCTGCTCTCATATTAACCCATTAGGATTTAATTAATCCTTTTCTCGCATTTGCAAAATCCATTCAAGCACACTCTCAGGTACAAAAGTTGGCTAGGAAGGAGCACTCTGATCCAACTAACGTATAGACGAATAGAATTATTTCGATCTATATTTTGCGGATTGAAAGACGCTCTTTGGATTTATGCAAAAAGCTTATCTATATGTAGTAGTATGTTCTCTTTAGTATCTAGGTTATAACGTTAACGTTCAGGTTGCAAGTTACGGGAGTCACAAACTGCGCAGAAACAACACAAATCCCATAAATTACAAAGTCATTAGATAAAAAAAGAGTACCCCAGCAATCTGGAGGTACCCTGCTTGGTATATACCATTGAAGAATCTACCCTGATTTAGCGGTAAGCCACTTCATTTACCATATTGGTTATTTTGTACCAGAACCAGTCCAGCGCTTGATCAATACTTTTCACCTGACCGGAAATATGTGCCGTTGAGGCCTGATACAACTGTCCGTCGATGACCGTCAGATTGCCATTTACATCACCGTATACCTGAGCAGTTCCATTCTCTATCGTAAGATCGCCAGCAATGGACTTGCCCTCCGGAACAATAACCGTGTTTCCTTCAATCACGATCTGGTCCAGATTATTTCCCTTAACGACCATTTCGTTATTCTGATTCCAGAAATTCCAGGCGCTAAAGAGCATCACGACCAAAAAGAAGGCTGCCGCCGTCAGCGCGGGATGTCCTTTGACCCATTTGAGCCATATTTGCTGTCTCTTGGGCTGGGGCAGAGCATTCATAATTCGATTGGTCAGCTCATCCGAGGCAGACGGTGAATAGTGTTTCATGGCAAAGAGTAGCATTTCCGTCTGTTCCAACTCTTTAAAGCGCATGCGACAATCCGGACAGGTCACAAGGTGACTTTTCAGTTCAACCTTCTGGGCCGGGGACAACGACTCATCCAAACATTCATGCATTAAAGAGACGGCCGAGTTGCAATCCATATGAGAGCCAATCCTTTCTTAGATCACTTAGTCCTTGCATCGCCAAAAAGCACGCATAAGACTTGCATACATTACATACGTATCCGTTTCGGATATGTTTCAAATAAATTCGCCCAAATAAAAGACGTTTTACATTTACAACTTATACTCCAGTTTTTTACGCAAAAAATCACGCCCACGATGAACACGAGTCTTAATCGTTGTTACGGGCATACCTGTCACATCACTGATTTCCTGTAGCGACAAGTCCTGTAAATATCTCAAAATCATGACTGATTTATACTTGGCCGGCAAACTGTCAATCGCTTCACGGATTAGTGTCTGTGTTTCAGACAAAAGTGCTTCGCTCTCTGGTGTACGATCATCGCTTGGAAGCATCGCATAACCATCAGACCCTTCCTGATCATTCAGTTCTGCATCCAATGAATAAGAAGGTTTCTTCCGCCGTAAGCGGTCAATACACAGATTGGTTGCAATCCGGTATATCCAGGTTGAGAACTTCTGGTTCGGATCATACTTCTCCATATTGCGAAACACACGCAAAAACGTCTCCTGTACAACGTCTTCGGCTTCATGACGATTGTTCAGCATCCGGTATGCCAGATGAAACAGCTTGTCCTTGTATAATTCAACGATTTCTGCAAAGGCCCGCTGGTCACCCTTCAGTACCAGCTTAACAAGCCTGTTCTCCAAATTGTCCACCCTTATTCCCCCAGACATGCTGATGGGTCTTCCGCCTTCTGATACCCGTCCACACTTGTAATTCACCAATCAAATCGTAAATCAACTTTGGTCAAAAATCAAGACTGTGCCGGAAAATATCCGCCAAAAACAGTAAAAACGGGAACTCCCGAAGGAGTCCCGTTTCATCTCTCACTCAAGCTGAGGAAAGAATTAAGCTTTTACTATCTATACGGCTGGAAAATTCACTTCATATATTGTTAAGCAGATTAACGATCAACCCGTATTCCGAAGTCCTGCTGCAATGCCGTTAATCGTAAGCAACACTTCACGCAGTAACTCTGTGTCATCCTCGCCACGCTCACGCATATCTCTGAGCTCACTCAGTAGTTGGACCTGCATGTAGGACAAAGGATCGACATACGGATTACGAAGTCGGATCGACTCTTGAATCACCGGTACATCATCCAGAATTTCAGCTTCTCCGGTAATTTTCAGAATCAGCTCTTTGGTGAGCTTGAATTCCGATTCAATCTGACCATAGATGCGATCACGTGCTTCCTCATTGGAAGTCATAGCCGAGTATTCCTTCGCAATGACTAGATCCGCTTTGGCAACAGCCATCTGCACCGTATCAATTAGTGTACGGAAGAATGGGAAGTTTTCATACATTTCTTTCAGGACAACCAGATTTTCTTCTTTATCCTGATAGTAACTTTGAAGTCCCGTTCCTGCCGCATACCATGCGGGAAGCAGATAACGACTTTGGGTCCAGGCAAATACCCAAGGGATCGCTCTAAGATCCTCGAACTTGTCGCTGTTTTTCCTTTTGGATGGACGTGAACCAATATTCAGTTCCCCAACCTCAGGTAGCGGTGTCGATTCCTTGAAGAAAGTAAAGAAGTCTGGATCACGGAAAATGAGATCCTGGTATTTCGTCAGAGATACTTCGGAAATATCTTTGATGATGCTGTCCCACTGACGCTCTGATTCCGACTCTTGCGGCTCCAGACCGTTTAGTGCAGCTGTAATCAAAGCCGATGTAGCCTGCTCAAGACTGCGGTATGCAATGCCCTGAAGGGAATAACGGGAAGAGATAACCTCACCCTGCTCTGTAATCTTGATTCCTCCACCAATAGTGTGTGGTGGTTGAGCAAGAATACTGCGGTTGAGAGGCATGCCTCCACGTCCGAGCGCCCCACCTCTACCATGGAAGAACTTCAGCTTAACGCCGTGTTTATTACCAACAGCAGTGATAGCATTCATCGCCACGCGCAACTCCCAGTTGGCTGTAACCACTCCGCCATCCTTGTTGCTGTCCGAGTAACCCAACATGATTTCATGCAGTTCATTCCGTCCACTCACACTTGCGCGATATACCGGAAGGTTGAACAGCTTCTCCATAATTTCCGAAGCGGCATGAAGATCATCAATCGTTTCAAACAATGGAACCGCTTGAAGCGTAGATACCACTTCACCGTTATGTTCTTTGCGGAACAAACCTACTTCTTTAGCAAATACCATAACCTCAAGCAGGTCACTTGCCCCTTGGGTCATACTAATCAGGTAGCTTGTGATACAACCGGCCCCAAACTCGCTCTGAGCACGCTTGATCGTACGGAATACGTCCAGACACTCTTTGGTCCCCTCTGTGTATTGGTGATAAGGGGAAGTCAACGGACGAGGATCATCCAGCAAACGAGCCAGTAAATCGATTTTGCCATCTTCCGTCAAACGAGCATAATCTTCTACGATGTTCATCTTGGCCAAAATCTCTGACATCGCATTTTCATGCTCTTTGCTGTGCTGACGCACATCCAATGCAGCTGTATGGAAACCGAACAACTCCACTTGACGAATCATTTTGCGAATGGTCGTATCCGCTACATAGTCTGCAAAGTGATGACGCAGGCTGCGATCGATAATCATCAGATCATCCATCAGTCCTTGAGCGCTGTCATAGCGATCAGGCTGTCCTACTTTGTTCTCATCCAGGACATTGTTCAGCTTGGCAAGCATATATGCCAATTTAATACGATATGGCTCTTTTTCATTCCGCCACATATCCACTTTTTTCAATGTTACACAACTACGGTCTTGCTCAATCGACTGTACCAGCTCATCCGATACGTGGATGATGTTCGTACTGAAGCTGAGATGTCCCATAAGTTCAATCATAATCCGTTGATACTCACGTAAAGCGAGCTTACGCTGCATCAACAGTGTCTGCCATGTTACATCTGAAGTTACCGAAGGATTTCCATCCCGGTCTCCACCGATCCAGGAACCGAACCGCAAATACGTCGGCACATGCCAGTCATGGTCAGGATAAAATTTATTCAGGCAGCGTTCAAGCTCCTGGTATACATCCGGAAGTACATGGAACAACGTTTCATGAAAGTAATACATTCCGTTCCGTACTTCATCAAGCACAGTCGGTTTACGGTCACGAAGCTCATCAGTCTGCCATAGTGTAATGACTTCGTTCAGCAGCTTCTCCCGCAACTGTTCACGTTCACGCAACGTCAGCGTAGGATTATCAAGTGACATGACATCTTCGGATATCCGTTTGTGGATGTCCAGTATAACCCGACGCATGGCTTCGGTTGGATGAGCTGTCATCACCAATTCCAGCGATAACTCGTCTAGAATATCCTCTACTTCCGTGTGAGACAGTCCGCGTTCCTTCAGATCTTGTACTGCTTTTTCAATCGATCCTGGCTGCACAGCGTCCCCTGCAGAACGTTCATAATCCCGTTTACGCCGGATCCGATGGTTTTGTTCAGCAATGTTAACTAATTGAAAATAAATCGCAAAAGCTCGAATCACCTGATGGCGATTTTCCGAGTCTAATTCCTGGATCATCGTTTTGAACTCTGCATAAAGTTCTGGCAAGAACTCTGCACGCAACGATTTGCTCGTTTCCCGAATCTTCTCAACGATATCTAGAAGCTCCGTGCCTCCTTGATGGACAAGAACTTCTCCGAGTATATTGCCCAGGAACCGCACGTCTCGCCGAAGCAGGTTGTTGGATTGGCTTTTGCTGGCGGTTACCATAGTTTCAGTCATGCTTATCCTCCCATCTGATCGTTCCATTCGTACACGTAAATTTGACACCTTCATAACATCATACAATAAAATGGTACGAAAATCTTTATTTTTCTACTAGTAAAAAAGGGGATTTACCCTGATTTACAGCACAAAAACACGCTTTATTATTCATTTTCTTGTTCTGCTTCGATTAATGGTCAAATGCTGTCGCATGATACCTTTTTCACGTACTTTTCATTACTCGAATAACTCATACCTATTCTAAATTTTTCATAAATATACAGTTAGACTGGGAATGTTTGTTGTACCTGAATCGATTCGTATCTGCATGATTTCCATTGTTACAAACCAGACGAAACATAAAGAAACATGACCGGCAAAGCAAGCTTTTGTATACTTTATCACAGTGACGCAATAAATTAAAGAGTGTATTTATAATTTTTTGATTCTTTTAGCAGAATTTAATGAAGGAGTTCGGAGGTATTTTTTCACTTATCAAACGAATATAGAGGAGATTGGTATTATAATGAGATGTTGTTTCTATAAATAAAAGAAAAGTCCCTGTATATACAGAGACTTTCCAATGAAACATGAAGCGGGTGATGGGAATCGAACCCACGCTATTAGCTTGGAAGGCTAAAGTT
>NZ_JBZVDZ010000011.1:0-184839 GCF_058408365.1 Paenibacillus sp. MDV22-iso6
GCTACTTAACTTGCAAGGTGTTTTGATCCCTGTCTCACAAAAGGGGTGCAGTCCCAAGATTCCTTGAGCGGGTTTTTGAATGCTAATCCTTATCGCTTTCACTTTATATAGCCCGCATCATGCCTTCCCGTCGCGCGGCTGTCTGGTTAAGAGCAGCATGATAAACGAAATGATAATAATAGAGCCGGTCCACATCCAGGCCATCGTCTGATTGCCCGAATCCACAGCAACATAGATCGCAGTGGGTACGGTTTGCGTTTTGCCCGGAATATTACCTGCGATCATGAGTGTGGCCCCGAATTCCCCCAGTGCACGAGCGAAACCCAGGATGAACGCCGTCATCAACGCTCTCCCTGCAAGCGGAAGTGAGATATAACGAAATACCTGCCATTCATTCGCTCCGATGGAGCGGCCTGCATCTTCCAGATCCTTATCAATCCCGCTAAAGCCGGATTTCATCGTCTGATATACCAATGGGAAAGCCACCACCACCGAGGCAATCACGGCAGCCCACCAGGAGAAAATGACAGGTGCGGAAAAGATGGCTTCAATCCACTGTCCGAGCAGGCTCTTACGCCCCAGTAACACGAGTAAGATGAATCCGACCACGGTCGGCGGAAGCACGAGCGGAAGCATAAATGCCGTTTCTAGAAAAATTTTGCCACGGAACGAGGTACGCGACATCTTCCAGGCCACAGCGATGCCAAACACTGCTGCGATCACACTGGACAGCAACGCAACTTGAAGAGAAAGACGAACCGGTGGCCAGAATACCGCCCAGTCTATTGCGCTCACATTCATTTCGGAATGGAGAACCCGTATTTAGCAAATACATCAAGCACTTCAGGCGTTTGCAAATACGTGTAGAATTGTTCTGCTTCTGTCCGGTGCTTCGTACCTTCAATAATCCCTACTGGATAATTGGCTGGTGTATAGCTGTTCTTGTCCACTTCAAATGCAATTTTCACCTGATCAGAAGTGAGTGCATCCGTTTTGTACACAAACCCCGCATCTGCATTGCCGGTTTCTACATATTGCAGAACCTGTCTGACATCCTTGCCCTGTACAAGCTTACCTTCCAACTGATCCCAAAGTTTGGCATTGGTCAGTGCTTCCTTCGCATAGGTTCCTGCAGGCACACTTTCCGGTATACCAATCGCTACGGTCTTGATAGAATCAGCCGTCAGATCCTTCTCGCTTGTTACGGTATCTGAACGATCCGCTGGAATGATGGCTACCAATGAATTTTGCAGCAAATTCGTCTGATCACCGGATGCAATCAGCTTCTCATCCACGAGCGCGTTCATATTTTTGGTCGCAGCCGATACAAAAACATCTGCTGGCGCGCCTTGTTCAATTTGCTGTTGTAATGCACCGGATGCACCAAAGTTGAAGTTAAGCTCCACATTGGGATTCGCGGCTTCAAAGTTCGTTTCAATTTCCTTCATGGCATCCGTGAGACTGGCTGCGGCTGAGATGGTTAGCTCCACCTTTTCCTGAGGATCTGTTGCCCCAGCCGTTGAACTCTCACCTGATGTCGCTGGTGTTGTACCCGTTTGTTCCATTGCTGTGGATGTATCTTTACTGTCTGTGCTTGCACCACAACCGGCCAATACGAGAGCCATTCCAAGTGACATACTCCCCAACACATATCCAATACTCTTTTTCATCTACTTCTCCCCCGATGTTATGTTTAGTTATAACTAGATATAATTAATTATATTTCATTATACATAAGATCATTGAAATAGGAAGGTAGTCTTTGACGCGTCTGTTGATGGGCAAGCCATCAATAGCTGAATTGTGGTGGGCGAGTTTATCCCCTCTGGCTGTTAATGGTATAGTACAAGAGACCCCAGCGTTTATCTGGGACGATGAGCGTTGATGAACGAAACGTTATATGATCTGTACCTTGAAGGAGGATCTTCACTGATGACGGAGGAGCAATCCTATACCACCGAAGAAATATCCAAGCTACTCAAAATATCCAAACTGACGGTCTACGATCTAATTAAAAAGGGAGACCTCGTCGCTTATCGCGTCGGCAAACAAATGCGTGTTGACGCCACCGATCTGGAGGCTTATAAACAGCGCTCCAAGCAGCTTCAATCGCCAGCGCACCGGGCCGCTGTGGATTCAGTTCCCCCTTCTGAGTCTTATTCCGGGACGGGAAGTGATCCGACCACTCATGTCGTTCATTCCGCTACAAGTACATCACCTCTATCCAGAGGGACATTCGCAGCTTCAAGCTCCATGACGAGCAACCCTTCGACAGCGCATTCGGCCCGTCATCTGGTCATCACGGGACAGGATGTCAGCCTAGATATTCTCATGCGATATATGGAAAAACAAACACGGGATATTCGTCCGCTGCGTTCGTTCATGGGCAGTCTCGACGGCTTGATATCCATGTACCGTGGGGAATCCGATCTGGTCAGTACCCATCTGCTGGATGGAGATACAGGAGAATATAATCTGCCCTACATTCGCAAAATCCTGATTGGCTGGTCATATGTCGTCGTGAATCTGCTAACACGGCCTGCCGGGCTGTATGTGCAACGAGGTAACCCGCGGGGCTTGCAAAACTGGACAGATCTGAAGCAGCCTGAGCTGCGATTGGCTAACCGGGAGAAAGGGTCGGGTGCACGTGTATTACTGGATGAACAATTGCGTCTGCATGGTATCCCTGCTTCCCAGCTGATTGGGTATGACGTGGAAGAAACCAGTCACATGGGTGTAGCTGCCAAGGTCAGTTCCGGTGAAGCCGATGTAGGGATCGGCAGCGAGAAGGCTGCACGACTTGTCGGTCAGGTTGATTTTATTCCACTTGTTCAAGAACGTTACGATCTGGTCATGCTGAAGAAACAAGGGAACGAAGCGTGGATCGAATCAGTACTGCGCATTCTGCAATCACCGGAATTCAGGCAGGAACTGCAATCATTTGAGGGGTATGATGTATCCCGAACGGGTGAAATTTTGTATGAAGTCTAGTGCAATGGCACTTGGATTGCTCATAGGATCGCTAAAAAAAACAGAAGAACCGCCGCTGAAGCTCTGACGGTGGTTCTTCTGTTTTCTCTTCATATTGTAAAGTGATATAAATGAATTCCTTAGCCCTCACACTATCGTTATCTCGACTTGTCATATACGATACGAGCTACGGCATCATGTTGATGAATGGACTCTTCATTTTTGCAGTCTACCTTAAATTTATTTACCCAGTGCTTCTCATACAGATCTGCCGCCACCAGCCGGACGATATCTTCCACAAATCGCGGGTTCTCATATGCACGTTCCGTGACCCGTTTCTCATCAGGTCTTTTGAGTATGGGGTAAAGACAGCTGCTTGCATTGGATTCGGCCACATTCAACAGCCCTTCCTTCCAATAGCCCGGCAGTGCTTCTCCCGGGTTGGCTTGTACCTGGATACGCAATAACCCCCGCTGATTGTGCGCGCTATATTCGCTGATCTCCTTCGAACATGGGCATAACGTCGTGACCTGTATATGTAAACCTGTTCTCAAAACAGGGGATTTTCCAGCTTCCCAGATGACATGAACCGTAGCCAAAGAATGATTTAGTCCAGACAAACCGGTTACGGGGGCGGTTCGTTCGTAGAACCAGGGATAGGTCACTTTCAGCTCTGCCTTCGCCTGATTCATCTGTTCGGCCATCTGCTGCGTCAGCGCAACCAGATCCGGAATCCGGTCACTTAACCCTTCTCCGCGACTGTGCTGAAGCTGCTCCATCAAGCGGCTCATGTTAATGCCTTTCGCTTCGCGATCCAGCGAAGTCGTCAGCCGGAACGTTCCGATGCTGGACAATCGAACGGGATCTTTGGCCGAAATGACATCCAAAGGATACTTCACCTGATCAATACCGACTTGCTGCAGCCCAAATAGAAAATCATTTTTGCTATTCTGCAAATCTTGCATCTCTTCTTTCCGTACAGGCTTATCTCCCTGTATCGGATCAACGGAGCCGAATAACCGCAAGCGCTCGGCTTTATCCGGCATGTTAAAGGAATCATTCACTACTCGGCTAATCCTGTTATTCTGTTGTACCTTTTGCATTACAAACCCTCCCTCCAGCACATATTTGCGTTAAAAACCGTCCATTCAGCGCCAGAACAGACCCGCTTCGTCCCGCTCAACCTGCTCCAGCAGATCTTCAAAATCAGGATAAGGCTCAATAACGTCTACCACATTCCAGCTACTGTGTTCGTCTTTGGCATATACCTTCCAATTATTCTCTTCCCAGTAAAATCGGGCAATATGCAGTTTGTCCCACTGATATCGTTCTTCAGCAGGCCTTTCCTCGGTCAAAATCAGTTCATTGTCATTCATCTCATACGTTAATTTCACCATGGTGCGCAGTGGTGCCGGGACTTTCTCATGGATATAACCGTTCATCACCGATTGAATTCTTCGAATGGTAAACAAGTCCAGCATGGAGATCACACCCTTTCATCAACATCGTTATGCAATCCAGTTCCATAGCCATGCCAGTACAAATGCACTGCCCAGTGATGTTACGAGCTGTTTGCCTGCCAGTTGCATGCCAAAGACTGTTCCCAACTCCTTGCGAATGGTCCACATCGTCACCAAACATGCCGTTAACGTGGAAGCCAGGTACACAAGAATAAACAGCTGCCCGCCGCTCAAGTCTTCAACGAAGGAACCCTGATCCTGATTCAGCACCAACAACCCGTCTTTTCGCAAAATGGAAAACAGAACGCCGCCCGCGGCATCGCCCGGCAGATGAAAGATTGCAAGTGCCGGCGTCAACTCGTCAGACAAGGGCAGACAGTGCCCCTGTCTGCTCCAGCAACGTGGCCACCACACAAATACCGATGAAAATAGGCATCGCCTGTACGAGAAATTGTTTCATGACAGACCGAACACGCCAGCTAATAGAGCGCCATGATGGCTTTTGCAGAAATGTACGGTTGGCATGTAACGGGAGCGTGTCATCCAGCCGATTTCGATTCCACAGACGTGTATGCAGTGCGCCTGCAAGTACCAGTACAAGCATATAAGGAAAGAACAGCCACGGCTTGCCGCCGGAACTGAATATGGATAGAGAAGCTCCAATCTGGTAGCTACATGCAGAACCGAAGGAGATCATTGAAACACAGGCCTTTCGTGTACAGGAGCTGCAGGTACGGCTCTGGAACACAGCCACGACATTGCATCCAAAACCACTGAGGACTGGAATCAGATCTTTGCCGTTCAAGCCGATTTTGCGCATCCACCCATCCAGCGAGTCGGTAATCCGATCTTTCAGTCCACTTTCCTCCGTCACTGCCACACTAACCCCAATCAGGAATACGACCGGAAATGCCCATATAAACGAATACAAGCCCAGACTAATCATGCCGTAATCTCCGAGCATTATCGCCTGCAGCGGGCTCCATAATCCCGCAGTCATGCGATGGAGCGGTTCAAGAATCCAGGCATCTGCGAGCGGTTGTATCCAGCCGGAGAACAGATAGGCCACATACACTGGTGCTGCAAATAATAATATCAATGCAGCCAAAGCCAAAAAACGTCCCCAAACCGTATGCTCAAACATCGTAGTCTGCGGTTCGATCACAGAGGATTCAGGAGGTGATGCGAGCTCAGGATGCCTCTTCATGGATCTGGCGGCAACAATCGCACGGCATATCAGGTCTTGAGCGTTTCCATCCATTTCCCTTGTATTGAGCGGCAGAACGGAAATGCCCAGACCTTTACGGTAATAGTTAACCTGAGCCGATAATCCGGGACCACATTTGTCGGCAAACGTAAGCACCAATACAGCATTTTTGCCTGTGACATCCAGCATACCGAGCAGTAAAGGCAGTTCCTGCACCACATCCGTGCCGCGGATGACCAAGATCACTGTGTCACCAGCTGCGAGCTGATTTAACGTCAGCATGGTCGTGACACTGTCATCCTTCATCCGGATTCCAGGTGTATCGAGTAGTTCAAGCTGGTGCTCAAGCAACTCCGCCCTGCGGACGGTCACCGTGGAGCCCCGCACATTGGATTCCTCGCCTGTATCTCTGCCCGTAAGTCCCCGAAACAGAGCCGATTTGCCCGCGGATTCGAAGCCAACCAGCACCACTTTACGAAGTTCTTCAGGTTGCTCCACAACCGAATTCAGCATGTGCAGTCTTCACCGCAGCAGGACAGATCATCAAGGAACATGCCTTCATTGCGATAGGTTTCCAGCGGAGCCAGATCCAACCCAAGTCTCTCACCCATGGCCTGGGCCACAACCGCAAAGCGCTGTCTGAATTTATAAATGAAGCAAAATTGGAGTTGACCATGCATGACCTGTGGTCCAGTAATGAACAGTCCGGGGGCAATCGTCGATTCATCCGCCGCTCCCAATTGCAGCTGACCTTCCTTGTTGCGCTCGACGAGATTCTCAATCAGGTGCAAACTGCTGCGGAACCCGGTCGCCAGAATAGGAGGCTGACCCGTCTTAAGCAAGCGGGACTCTCCGGAATCGTTCTCGCAATAGAGAACATAACCGCCCGGTTCATCCGGTTCAATCCACTTGACCTCATAACCTTGCATCATGTGTATTCGCATATCCATCATCGCCGCGCGCAGGCGATCCTTCGTATAGGGACTTAGTTCCACACTTGGATCACTGCTGCCCTTGGCGAGTCCTCGTCCGTTTCGGTCGATTACCGTTACGTTTTTCCCTAGTTTACTCAGGTGAATAGCTGCATCCACACCGCTCTCATAGCCACCAACGATGACACATTCTTCTCCTTGAACCGCCGTCCAGCTAGAAAATAAACTGCTGTGCACACCATACTCAGCCCCAGGAAACAAGTCCAGTCTCGGATATTGAAATTCACCTGCTGCCCAGATGACATAGCGTGTCCACAGTTGTCCATTGGATGTCACGACCCTGAAGCCTTTCTCCTCCGGAATAACCTCCGAAACATCTACTCCCGTTTGCACAGGCAATTTCTTGAACTGGCTCACCACCTGCAAATACTTCGCATACTCCAACCCTGTTGGGTGTTCTGTTCCTAGTGTGTACGCTGGAGACGTATTCAAAGCCACGGCGTTCAGATCCATCATGCCATAGGCATTACTTGTGAACGAAGGGGTGATCAGACGCATTTCCTCCGGCCACGCCAGAAAAGTTGCCCCCACCTCACTGCGTTCCAGCACAGTAAAACGAGACATTCCCAGATCCTGCAGGACAGAGGCCATGCCGATCCCCGCTGGCCCCCCTCCAACAATTACACAATCATAATCAAATGGATCATGCATGTGTCTTACCAGCTTGACTTCGTGACGCCCGGAATTTGCCCTTGATGAGCCAGCTCACGGAACACAATCCGCGATACCTTGAACTTGCGCAAATATCCTCTCGGACGGCCTGTCAGTTCACAGCGATTTTTCAATCGGGTTGGGGAAGCATTGCGCGGCAGTTTCTGCAGCGCTTCATAATCCCCTTTTTCTTTCAGTTCCCGGCGCAGCTCCGCATATTTGGCTACGGTTGCTTGACGTTGTTTTTCACGTACCACTTTTGATTTTTTAGCCATGGTTTACAGCTCCTTTTATAAATTTATTTTTTATACGACTTCAACTGGCCAAGGCAGAGGATTGTCGAAATGCCCCCAATCGGCCTGCATTTCTTCATCACTGAGCAGACATTGGTCAAGTTCGTCTTCAATGATGACGCGTTCCATTTCAATCCCGATCATGACCAGCTCGGTCTGACGGTCTCCCCACTGCGCATCCCACTTCTCCAGCACATCTGGCTCCGCACGCAAAATTTCTTCCTTATCAGCTTCCGGCAATGCCGCAACCCAATGTCCGGCAGGGCCAAACTGAATCGACGATCCCGCCTGACTCAGACTTGCAGCAACATCCCCTTTAGCCGCGAGCCAGACCATCCCTTTGGCACGCACCACTTCTTCCGGCCAGTAGCTCATGAATTCAGCCAGACGAGAAGGATGGAATGGTTTTCGACGACGATACACGAAGGAGCCAATACCGTATTCCTCGGTCTCCGGTGTATGGGATTCCTTCTCCAGCTCCTGAATCCACCCGGCGGACATGCTTGCTTTCTCGAAGTCGAAGAGACCTGTACTTAAAATTTCAGACGGGTTGACCTGTCCGTTCACAGTCCGAATGATTTTGGCCTTAGGCTGAAGCTTGCGGATGACACCTTCAAGCTTGTTCAGCTCCACGTCATCGACCAGATCACATTTGTTCAGCAGCAGAACATCACAAGTCTCTATCTGATCAATCAGCAGGTCCACAACATCGCGGGTATCTTCCTCACCTGTGGCCTGGTTCCGATCCAGCAGACTCTGCCCTGAGGCAAAATCATGCCAGAATCGATGGGCATCCACGACGGTTACCAGACAATCCAGCTTCGCCAGACTTGTCAGATCAATACCTGACTCCTCGTCTGCATATGTAAAGGTCTGTGCTACCGGCACAGGTTCACTGATGCCTGTGGATTCAATCAGGATATAATCAAACCTGCCTTCGTTCACCAGCTTCTCAATCTCCTGCATCAGATCATCCCGCAAGGTGCAGCAGATGCAGCCATTGGACAGCTCCACCAGCTTTTCTTCGGTGCGCGACAACGTCGCCTCACCCTTCACCAGAGCGGCATCGATGTTGACCTCACTCATGTCATTAACGATGACGGCGACCTTGAGCCCCTGCCGATTGTGCAGTACGTGATTAAGAACGGTTGTTTTACCTGAACCGAGGTAACCGCTAAGAACAGTTACCGGAACCTGCTTTTGTGTCATGTGTATCTACTCCTTATGGTTGTGGTCCATATACCCCTGACCTTAATAGTAATTATTACGATTAACAACAATGACTATAATCCTGTTGAACCATGTTGTCAAATCATTTTTGTTTTTCTCGCGCGAGGTGGCCGCTTGGGTCACGGATCGTCCTCCGATCGTTGTTGTCTCATATCTGGAATCGGCAGGCAGCATATATGACAAATAGGTCATCGTTAAAAACACCCCCGCTCTCCTTCACGGTCGATACCATATACAGCGGAAGAAAGGTCGTGGTGGCTCCAAATACGTATGAAGCAAACAGCATGACTACACTGCTGATCAGCCGTGGTCTGCTGCGCCCGATGTCAGAATGATCCCGCACTCTTCGTTCATACAATATGGAGAACCACAACTACTAAATTAAAAATACGGAAACAGTAAAAAACGGTCACCTGATTGAGGTCACCGTTTTTTGCGTCATTCGCTATTGTATTAGCATATTAACTTATTAATTAATCATTAAATTAATCACTTATTCACGTAACTGTTATCGGTTACTCGCCGTTTGACTGCAATTTCTGCAGTGAATCTTCAGCCAGCGCTGCCAGAAGATGTGCGCCAAGTGGCAGTGCCCGTTCGTCCACATCGAATGCAGGATGATGCCATTCGTGTGGGCCTGACGTTCCGAGGAAGAGGAACAGTCCCGGAACCTCCTTTTGGTAAAAGGAAAAATCTTCGCCAGCCGGGGAAGGTATCGGCCGGATACTGTTCAATCCAACTTCGCTCGCGACTTGCTCAGCCGCTGCAGCCAATGACGCATCATTGACCACGGCAGGTGGTCCCTGAATCCAGCGCACGGTAGCCCGTGTCCCATAGGCTGCTGCGACACCGGCAACCACCTGATTGAAACGCTCGCGAATCCGGGCACGCACCTTCTCGTCAAAGGTACGCACGGTGCCGTCCAATATGGCTTCTTCGGGAATGACGTTCCAGGCGGTGCCGCTGTTAATTTTGGTCACACTGATCACGGCGCTCTCCTGTGCTCCAACATTACGACTCACGATGGCCTGTAATGCAGTCACAATATGAGAGGCCACCACAATCGGGTCAATGCCCGCTTCCGGAACTGCCGCATGGGTTCCGACACCCTCCACTTTAACCACAAAACCATCTGCCGCTGCAAGCAGCGCTCCTTCACGGATACCTACCGTACCGACCTGCAGATCCGGTTTGTTATGCAACCCAAAAATAGACTGAACTTCGGATAGCGCTCCGCTCTGAATAACCTGCCGTGCCCCCGTCGCCTTCTCCTCCGAAGGCTGGAAAATCAAACGAACCTTGCCCGGCAGCCGGGACTCTCGCTGTTTCAACAATCGTGCAGCACCGATCAGAATGGCGGTGTGTGCATCATGACCGCAGGCGTGCATCCGGCCAGCGATTTGCGAGGCATACTCCAGCTTCGTTTCTTCCTGGATCGGCAGGGCATCAATATCTGCGCGTAAGGCCACTACCGGGCCATTACCCTGCCCAATTTCAGCGATAAGGCCCGTTCGCAGTGAATATTCATCTGCGATCCGTACCCCTTCCTCCACCAACCAGCCTCGAATAGCTTCTGTCGTTTCCCGTTCCTCTCCGGATAGCTCGGGGTTACGATGCAAATGTCGCCGAATCGCGGTTAAGTGCTCTGCAAATCCTTCATCCTGCCCAACGTAAAATTCATGCTTGCGGCTCTGTTCTTCTTGCTCTGCCTGTTGCTCAGGCTGTTTCAGATCACTGCTCACGACATTGCCTCCTTTTATCATCGTATGTGCCATGTAAGATGGGTTAATATAATACACGGGTCACTTCAACAGGTATGCTCTATACCATGTATATGCCTAACCGATCACCGCTTGCGCAGGTGTCGACTCATGCGCAAATTCGCCCAGTCCCTGCTCATCCAGCGCCTCACGCAATAATTCAAATGAACGAATACGCTTGGCAAAATCACGTGTGGCTGTGGTAACAATCAGTTCATCCACGGCAAAATCCTGCTGGAACTTCGCCAGAGTCGGACCAACCGTTTCCTTCGTACCTCTCGTCACACTTGGCTCCAGAATCTCGATCCGATACTTCTCGTTCGATTGCCGTCCGAATTCTTCCGCCTGCTCCACGGAACCAACCGTCAATACCTTGCCATTCTCCAGATGGATCTTGACCAGCATGTGTTCACTTGCCAGTCCTTCCGCTTCTTCCGCACTTTCCGCCACAATCAATGATATAGCGAGGATGGCATATGGCTCCCGTCCATGTGAGCGGTCGAATTGTTCCCTATAAGTTCGCAGAGCCTCCAGAGCAACCTCCGTATTGCTATTAATAAACAATGAAAATACATAAGGCAGTCCCAATTCTGCCGCCATGCCTGCGCTATCGATACTTGCTCCAAGCACGTATAGCTCGGCCGGGATTTCGGATACCGGCGCAGCGCTCAAGCCGGCCAAAGGATGTGTTTCGTCTTCATACGGTTCATTATGAATGAACTGCTTCACCTGATTGATTTTCTCTTTCAGTGAAGCGGCCTCCTGAATCCCTTGCTGTAGTGCCTGCGTGGAGCGGGGCAATCCTCCCGGTGCACGTCCAATACCCAGATCAATTCTCCCCGGACCAAGCGCAGAAAGCACATTGAAGTTCTCGGCCACTTTGTAAGGACTATAATGTTGCAGCATCACCCCGCCAGAACCGAGACGAATCCGCTCTGTATGCGCCAGCAAGTGAGAAATGAGCACTTCCGGTGAGGAGCCGGCAACATGACCTGAATCATGATGTTCCGATACCCAGAAACGATGAAATCCAAGCTGTTCAGCCCGCTGTACCAATTCAATCGTATGCCGAAAAGCATCAATCGGCGTCTCCCCCTCAAAGATCGGGGTTTGATCTAATATGCCAACACGAATACCCATCATATTCTCCTCCTTCGATCATGCCGAACCTGACTTTTTAAAATCCGTTCTTACTTCCGTTAATAAGTCTCTATAGCTGCCGCAGCAGTTCCCCGAAAGGCTCTGCAAAAGGCGAATGTTCTTCTTTTAACGTAACGACGCTGATCTGCAATGATACACCTGCAACCTCATGTACCTGAATAGGAAACAGCTCCTGATCCTGCACTTCCTTTTGCACTGTCAGACCTGGGAGAAACGCAATACCTGCTCCTTGCTTCACCAGCTTCTTCGCCGTTTCCGAATTATCAACGTGATATGTAATATCCGGCGGGTGCTCCAGCGAGTCAAAGGCCCGGTGAATGCGCAGCCAGTCCAATGAACCACATTCAAAAAAGACCAGCTGCTCATTCCTGATCGCCTCCATGCTGACATGCCCGCGTTCAATAAATGGATGGCCTTTGTACACGTATAACTGGATTGGATCTTCATAAAAAGCAACCGTACGGATCGCAGGATGCATGACCTTCCGCACAAAAGCAAGATCGATTTCCTGACCCAGCAGCTTGGCGACGAGTTGGTCCGTCGTCGCTGTAGTCAGTTTGATGTTCACCTCAGGGTAAGCTTCCTTGATTTTGGGCAGAAAGTCGGGAATGACATAGTTAGATACGGATACCGTACTGCCGAGTCGAAGTGCATCGGGCGTCGTACGGCGTTGCTGTATTTTCTGTCTGCCCTTCTGAATCACTTGCAGCACCTGCTGGGCGTAGGGAAGGAACTTTCTCCCCTCTTCCGTGAGCACAATCTGTTTGCCAAGACGGTCAAACAATTTGCAGCCGAGTTCACGTTCAAGGGACTGAATACGAGCGGTGACAGAAGGTTGGGACAAAAAGAGTACCTCGGCAGCCTTATTGAAGCTTCCGTAATGATTGATGTATACAAATGCTTCAATGTTCTCAATATTCATAAGCGCCCCCCGAATCCACGTCCGCAGACGTTATCTATATCTATTTATCCAATGAATTTACTTGGTTTTATGATATCGTAATACCATTCTTTTCCAGAGTCAATATCAATTCTTCCAGGGAACGATTCAATCTTGTAGTAATGTCCGCCGAAAGCACATATTTTCCGTCATCAAGTCGATCAATTCCCTGATCAACTGCATATACTCCGCCGAGAATATGTCTTCCGCCAAGTGCTGCCAGAACAGGCTTCAATGCATAATCGATGGCGAGCAGATGGGCAATCGAGCCGCCGATGACTAATGGAAGAGCCAGCTTGCCTCGCAGTCCTTCCTGTGGAATCAGATCCAGGAACAGCTTCAGCACGCCAGAGTACGATGCTTTGTATACCGGTGTTGCCACGATGACTGCATCCGCGGCTTCAACAACAGCGAGCGCATCCCGAATGAATGAGCTATCGAACTTGGCCTGCACCAGATCTTCCGCTGGCAGGTCGGCTACATGAATCACCTCAACGGTAATGCCTGCCTCTCTTAATTTATTGCTGCTGTAATCCGTAAGGCCTGTCAGACGCGAACGTTTGGAAGGCGATCCGGCAATAATAACGACATGTGACATCATGATTCCTCCTTGGAATAGCGGTCAAGCCGCTCCATTTACTTTGGGGTCCAGCCGATCGCGGATATCGTCTCCAATCAGATTAACCGCCAGTACAAACATGGTAATTGCCAGTCCCGGGAAGGTACAGATCCACCAGGCAACCGTCAGATAACCTCTCCCTTGAGAGAGCAACGCTCCCCAGTCGGGAATTTCCTTCAACACGCCAAGTCCGAGAAAGCTGAGCCCGGAGCCAGTCAGAATGGAGGTACCCACGCCCAGCGTCGCCATAACCAGCAAAGGTGACAACGAATGAGGCAGTACATGCTTCCAGAAAATACGGGCATTGGAGCCCCCAAGTGAACGTGTAGCTGTAATAAAAGGCAAACCTTTAACGGACATGACCTGCCCACGCATTACCCGTGCATACCCCGGAATGGAGGATACCGCAACAGCCAGTGCAATGTTAAGCAGTCCAGGCCCCAACGCTGCCGCGACGGATAATGCCAGTAACACACCTGGAACAGCCATCAGAATATCGACGGCTCGCATGGTGATTGTATCCAAACCCCCTCCGGCATAGCCGGCAATAATGCCAAGGGCACTGCCCACAAGACCACCCACCAGTACCGAGGCAAATCCAATCAGCAGTGAATCCCTGCTGCCATGCACAACCACACTGAAGATATCCCTGCCAAAATAATCGGTCCCAAACAGGTGCGCAGCAGAGGGAGCCTGCAGGATGGCATCCGTCATCATCTGAGTTGGATCATAAGGAGCAATCCATCCCGGCACGATTGCACAAGTGACGGTAAACACCACGACCAGCAAAGCTGCATAAAAGAATAAACGGGATACCGCGAATGAGACGCGGTGACGCAGGGGACGGCGACTCCAGAGGCGTAAACGCCCTGTTCTGGCCGTCCAACCTTTTTCGTCACCCACCAATGGTTTCATGCTCATAAGACTCCTCCTTCCTCACTACACGTTCAGATGTTTCAGACTGTTCCATCCGTCCTCACGTTCGGACTGCACGCCTAACTCTGGGATCAATGTACGCATAAGAGATATCCACCAGTAAATTCAACACGACATAGATAATTGCTGTGAAAAAGACTACGCCCTGCACAACAGGCAGGTCTTTGGCCATCAACGCATCCGCGATGATTCTGCCTATGCCCTGTCTGGAGAAGACCGTCTCCACCACGACGGTTCCTGCAAGCAAATCACCAATCAACATGCCGATGACCGTCACCGCAGGAATCAGTGCATTACGCAGTGCATGACCGTACATGATGGTCCGCTGTGAAAGACCTTTTGCTCGTAATGCCACGATAAACGGCTCGTTCACCACTTCCAGCATGCTGTTACGCACCATACGTACGATGAAACCCGCACCGACGAGGCCTAGTGTTGCAGCAGGAAGCACCAATGAACTGAATCCGTCTGAGCCCATCGCCGGGAACCAGCCAAGCTGAACCGAGAACAACAGGATCAACAGAATGCCGGTCCAGAAGGTGGGCATGGAGATGCCAAACAATCCAACGAGCCGGGCGATGAAATCAATCACGCCATTACGATGAATGGCAGACAATACGCCGAGCGTAATACCAATGGTTATCGCTATGATTGAGCTGAGCGCGGTCAGCGCCAGTGTGGCAGGGAAATGTTCCAATATTTTGGGCAGCACCGGGTCGGAATTGATCATTGATTTGCCGAAATCGCCGCGCAGCATGTCTCCGAAATAGTTGGCAAACTGGATGTAAAACGGCTGATCCAGTCCCAGCTGAACCCGCAGGTTCTGAATCATCTCGGGTGTTGCCGATGACGGGTCCAGCATAAGCAGGACCGGATCACCCGGCAGCAGATACATGATGCAGTACACCAACACCGAAGCTCCCAAAATAACCAGAAGCGATGTAGTAAGTCTTGTCAGTATCGTTTGAACCATACCGGGTCGTCTCCTTCCTGTCTGCATAATTGACGTTTCGTATTATGGCTGAATCCGAACATCGTTGAACAACGGATAACCGAGTGAATCAAACTTGATGCCCTGCACCGACTTGGATGCAGCCACCGTATAAGGGAACACATAGATTGGCAAAATTACAGCCTGCTCGATCAGATATTGTTGAATCTGATTATAGATATCCACGCGTTTATCCGGATCAGTCTCCACCGCTCCCTGTTCCAGCAGTTTATCGATCTTCGGATCAGATAAACCGGATAAAGTCGGACGTTCACCTTCTGCACTCGTATGATAGAAGGCATAGAGCGCATTCGGATCAGAATTGACCTGGCTGTTGCCATAGAGATCATAATCCCAGTTCTGATAAATGACCGTAGCAACGTCCTTCGTAATTTCAACCTCAACAGCTATACCCACCTGCTTGAGTTGCTGCTGAATAATCGCTGCAATGTCGTTACGCTTCTCCCGGTTCGGCGAACCGTCCACATAATGCAGGGTCAGCTTCTTACCATCTTTTTCACGAATGCCATCTGCTCCCTTGACCCAACCTTGCTCATCAAGCAGCTGATTGGCCTTGTTGATATCCGGATTGATACTTCCTTCCAGAGAAGTATCATAACCGAGGATTCCCGGAGACAGTGCAGACCACGCGCGTTCGTAGTTGCCCAGATACAGTGTCTTCACGATGGACTCCACATCAACTGCAGATTGCACCGCCTGTCTGACTTTCACATCATCCCAAGGCGCTTTGCGCAGATTGAAGAAGAGGGTATACGGCAAGCCAACGGTATTGGCTTGAAGCAATTGCTGGTTCGGATCGTTCTTCAGGGCAGCAATATTTTGCGGCGGAACAGTCTCCGCTGCGAGTACTTGCTTACTCTGAACACTGCCGATACGCGTTGCTTCTTCCGGTACAATTTTGAACGTAATCGTATCAATATGCGGGGCACCTTCGTTTTCAACGGTTGCGGGAGCCCAGCTGTAATCCTTGTTTTTGGCGACAACGATATCCGCATTTTCATCCCATTTCACGAAGGTATACGGACCAGTCCCCACCGGATTTTTACCCAGTTGATCCCCATATTTCTTGGCGGCTGTAGGTGATACGATTCCTAGCAAGGCCTGACTCAAGTTACCGAGAAAAGCTTGCGAAGGTTGTTCCAGATTCACCTTAATGGTGTATTCATCAATGACCTCCGAGGAGCTATAAGGTCTAATCAAGGCAAGGGAATTGGCGGCTTTGGTGGCCGGATCGATTACCCGATCCAGATTGAACTTCACGGCTTCCGCGTTAAATGGTGTGCCATCATGGAACTTCACATCTTCACGCAGTTTAAAAGTATAACTTTTGCCATCCTCCGATACACTCCACTCCTTGGCTAGCCAAGGTTTAATGGAACCATCCGGCAGCTGTACCACCAGATTGTCATAGATCGTTCGGATCGCGCGTACGGTTACGGCAAGGCCACTTCGATGCGGGTCCAGCGTATCCGGCGATGTGGCGAGTGCGTAGGTCAGGTTCCCACCTTCTGCTTGCCCAGCCGCCTGCTCCCCACCGGAAGCCTGAACTGCACTGTTCGAGTTACCTGCCGCTCCGCAACCGGATAATACCAGTACCAATACTGCCGCCAATGCCATATATTTCATCCATGAGATAGACCTGTTCATATAGCTTCCCCCTCTGTGTATACAGGTGTCATTGATTCATTGAATTAATGATTTAATGAATTATAGATTTTTTATCAACATAACCTATCCGTTAACTTGGTTTTAGGTCATCATTCGGCACCTTCCGCATATGCAATCCGAATATTTCATCCGGATACCTCATTCCTAGACTACTGCCGAATTTCAGCTATCTAATTGTTTCTCAAGCCTCGGTTCCAACTTGCTCCCGGGCAGCCGTGTAACGATTCACCGGAATTTGCACACCGAGATTGCCACGCAATGTGTCATGCTCATATTCGGTGCGATAGATGCCACGCTCTTGCAGAATCGGAACAACCAGTTCCACAAAATCGGCCAATCCACTTGGCAGTTCGGAATGAATAATGAATCCATCCGCCGCTTCGGCTTCGAACCATTCCTGGATCTTGTCAGCCACCTGCTCCGGTGTACCAAGGAATTTGCTCTTCGGTGTTGCTGCCCGCAGGGCTACTTCACGCAGCGTCAATCCTTGCTCTTTGGCATCCCGCTTGATTTTGTCCGTACCACTACGGAAGCTGTTGCTACCGATGCCATTCAATTCAGGGAATGGTTCATCCAGCGGATACTGGGAGAAGTCATGATGCTCGAAGAAACGTCCCAGGTAATCCAGCGCTTTATCGATAGTGACCAGGCTGGCAATCTCCTGATATTTCTGTTCTGCTTCTTCTTCTGTCCGTCCGATAATTGGATTGATCCCTGGCAAAATGACGATATCCTGTGTGGAACGTCCATAGGTTGTTGCGCGGGTTTTGACATCTTTGTAGAAGGCCTGTGCATCCTCAATTGAATCATGTCCTGTGAAAACAGCATCCGCTTCTTTGGCAGCAAGGGTCTTGCCATCTTCTGAAGAACCTGCCTGGAAAATAACCGGCTGCCCCTGCTTTGAACGTGCAATGTTAAGTGGACCCTGTACGGAGAAGAACTCTCCTTCATGATTGAGTGTGTGCAGCTTGGATGGATCGAAGAAAACGCCGCTTTCTTTGTCTCTTACAAAAGCATCGTCTTCCCACGAATCCCATAAGCCCTTGGTCACCTGCAAATATTCCGTTGCAATCCGGTAACGTTCCGGGTGGGTAGGATGGTTGCTTTTACTGTAGTTTTTGGCTGAGCCTTCAAGCGGGGATGTAACCACGTTCCAACCAGCGCGGCCATTACTGATCAGATCAAGGGAACCGAACTGTCTGGCAACTGTGAATGGATCACTATAGGAGGTGGAAAGTGTTCCAACCAGACCGATTCGTGACGTAATGGCGGCCAGGGCGGACAACAAACTGATTGGCTCAAATCGATTCAAGAAGTGAGGTATGGATTTCTCGGTAATATAAAGACCGTCAGCGATAAAAACGAGATCGAATTTGCCTTCTTCTGCCTTCAACGTTTGGCGTTTGTAAAATTCAAAATTCACACTGGCATCCGATTGAATCTCCGGGTGTCTCCAAGTCGTCATGCTACCTCCGACACCGTGGACAATCGCTCCAAATTTCAAACTGCGCTGAGCCGTCATATTACATTCCGCCTTCCTTGGATTAGGATATATCAAGAAATTTCTAAAGTCCGATCTGATATGGATTACGAATGAAGAAAATTCAAAAGTTAACTATTCCTATGAGTTTGGTCAGCTTTAATTTCACAAATCTTATCACTGCCCCGCACATCGGTCAACAGCGTTGCTTATAGAACTTTTCTATATAAGGATTGGATATCTGAATAAGAGGATGGATTAGAGCTTATAAAAGTCCCCGACTGCTGCACACTGATATGTCAGCCTTTAGCAGCCGGAAACTGCTTTATCAAGAAATCCGCCACGTCCGGTCAGACTGCTGCTTCATCAGGCTGGGCGAGAAGTTCCGCCAGTTTCTCCAGATCGGGCTCCAGCAATGCTTCATACTTGCCGTCTCCACCCACCTCAATGACAGGTACATGTCGAATGCCATATTTGGCTTCAAGCACGTCCCTCAGCACATCGTTCCCTTGCACTTCGATGTTCTCAAAAGGCTGGTTGCGGGCCGTTAGGAATGCCTTAACCTCTCCGCAGAAATGACAGCCTGTTTTGCTCCAGAGCACTACTTTTTTCGATGTAGAAGACATCGGCATACCTCCTGATTGATTCATTGTCAGATCAGGATGGATTACCACCCAGACCATTAATTCCTATCTGTTAAATAAGAATTATGGCTATAAATGTACTCCTCACCTCTTCAAGCGTCAATGGATCTTCCAATAGAATAAACCTATAAGAGGATAGAAAGATTAAATTTTAAATTTGAAAAGAGCTCTGCAAGAGCTCCCATTATCCCTTGAACGCATCCCTAACCATGTTGAAAATGTTCGGATGACGCTCTTGGAGTTTATACCAAATGCTCGTGGAAAAGTAATTTGCTAATCTCTCTATCGTTTCATTTCGTGATTCGTGATATATGTATAGTTCGGATGCGGACAGATGTATAGCGATACGCTTTACATCACATTCCGCATCATGCTGTCGTGCCGATATACAAGGCAGCCGAACCCGGTCATTACAAATCTTCGTTCAAGAGCTGGGGAGGAGCTATAATGGGCCAGCCTTCTTCGATCGTACGCAATTGGTTCGCAGATACATGAACGATATGCCCGAATTGCACTCCCCACCGTTCCGCAGCATAAGGGGTTGCAAACCTCCTGCGTTTATTGCCACTAATCTGGTACCATGTATCCCTTTCATTCGTCGCGGCAACAATCATGCCTTCCTCCAGCGCATCCCGGTTGCTCTGAACGGGTTGAGCATGAACATGACTTCTTTCCAGGGGCCAGCCCTGTACCTCACCCGCAGATACCAGCGGCTCACCTGCGGGTACGCCGAGCAGATCCGGTTTTGCAACCAAAACAGGAGAAATGCCGCGTGGAACCGGGATATTCAGCTTACGTCGCTGTCCACGCATTAGTCGATAAACATCGCCCTTGATATCAGAGATGAAACAACCCTCCGGGTAAAAGTCCGTACTGCGTCTCAGCTTATGAGTTACATCGCTGCTGCCCTTAGTGGAAATGCGCTGTCGCAGGTCAGGGGTGTCTGTCTTGCCCAGGGGTGTCTTGTTCTCCTGCTGACTGGTCGACACCTTGGCACGCAACGAGAGCCGGGAAGTATCGGCAACCAACGCATGGGGATCTCCCCATTTTTGAGTATAAAACTGTTCATTATCCTTATTTACGACTTCATAATCCTGTTCTCCCAGCGCCTTCATGCTTACACTTCCGTAGTGATGTATGAAGGCATCTCCGGCTACCCCCAGCCTGTATCCCGCCAGCTTCGCCCGAATGATCCAGTCGTCATCTTCAAAATTGCCCACGGCGTAACCTTCATCAAGATAACCTACCCGCTCCAGCAATTCCCGTGAGAACAGCCAGCAAAATCCGACCAGCCTGTCGGTCTCCCGATGTTTCGTGGCATCCGGGCGATTATGTCGGGCAGCAAAAGACCACATGTCCTCCACATCACTGTACGGGACTTCAATCTGCTGATCTCCGCCGATGTAATTTGTAACCGGACCCACAACTCCCATCTCGGGATGACTGTCAAGACAGGTCATCATGTTTTCCAACCAGCCCGGGGTGACCAGTGTATCGTTGTTTAGCACGACGATATGTCGCCCCCTAGCCATCATCAGTCCATGATTGACACCGCCGGCAAAACCACGATTCTTATCCAGCGCAGCGACCCTTACCATGCCACCTTTGCGAAGCATGGCTTCCGCCGTGCCATCCTTGGATGCGTTATCCACAACAATAATTTCAAAGGGGGCCGGTGTATGCTTTTCAATACTGGACACACATTGCAGGACATATTCGCGCTGGTTATACGTCGGAATAATAATGCTAACGCCTTCGAATACCAGCCCGAATGAGCTTTCCCCCTGTCGCACGCCCTCATCGTAGCCTCTATGGTAGCCCTGCTTATACAGTTTTGCGTTCTTGGCTGCCCGTTTACCTGAGCCTTGGCGTCTAATCTTCCCTCCACTCCGGCTTCGAGCTGCATGCAAAACAACGGTTTCAGATGACGATGCTTTCCGCTGTTTTGAACGTCTGCCTGATGTGCTCATGTTGCTTCCTCCATTTCCCCTCGTCTGGATACACATTACGATGAACGTTGCACCAGACCGTCCATTAGAGATGAAGCTCTCCTGTAACCAATTTGTCAGCCAAATGTCCAAAATCTATGGCAACCCGCCCCAGTTCACCAGCGATTCGGCGGCACAGAATGACGGCCGGAATTCCCGCTGCTACCAGAGCGATATCGAACGAATGCTCCGCAGTCTGCTGCATCACTCTCTGGATATCCACAACACCATCCACTGTTCCTATGATGCCTGTCACTTGCACCCCGTGGCCGTTCAACAACGCCCCGAGCTCTGCAGCTTGGCTTCCAATCAGCAGCACCCGGCGCCCCTGTACCACAGGCAACAACAGACCCGAATGATGCAGGCTGTAGTTAATCGTGGAACTGGTCAGATTCAGACGGGACCAGTCAATGCCGAAATGGCGCAATACTGGAAATAAAAGTCCCTGAAAAGTAGGCGCACGCGAGATGGGGACACCGATCCAATCCGCGCCGCGAATGGCTTCCGCGAGCTCAGCGCGGATGTCTGGGGTGGAGCGTGGCACCCCTGCATAAGGCAGAAACGGTGCCAGCTCCTGCACTTGCTCGCCGGGCAGCACCGTATCGGCTGCCAGGGTCAGCAGTTCGCCATCTCCGAGGCGAACGACAGACAGGGGGCGCTGCGCATCCAGCGCCCCCTGGATATGGACAGCCATCTCATGAGGGCTGGCCAGCCGGGTTAGGGTGGGCGCATATTGGCGGAATCCCGCCTCGATCAGATCTGCCGCCGCCACGGCAGGCAGAATATGATCGGGCGGGATGTGCTGCGCCACCAGCGCCTCCCCGCCCGCGAACACGCCGTCGCGGAAGCCCTCGGCGTAGCCGCTCTCGGGCGCTGCTGCCGGCTGCGCAGGCGCCATTGCCCTTGCGCTGCCAGCATGCGCGGCAGCGCTTTCCCGCCCCGCGGGGGCGACACCACCGTGTCGGTGTGTCGCTTGCGGCGGGGCGGGGCCAGCACCGCTGGCAGGCAGCGCCTGTGGCGTGCTGGCTTGCGGTGCTGGCCCGGGCGCACGCTGCGCAGCCGTGCGCTGTTTGGCGCGGGCGCCTGCGGCCCGCCCGCCCCGCGGCGCAGCATGCCTGCGGCCTGCAACTGCGCGCTTGCCCGTTTTGGCTCGCGCCCCTTTACGGCCACGGCTCACGCCTGTACGCTCGCCTGCTTTCACGCGGGTGCCTGCAATGCCACGCCCTTCGCCTGTTTTCGCTCCCGTTTTGGTTCGTGATCCAGCGCTCGCACCACGTCTTGCGCCGGTGCGCCCGCTGGCTTTGCCTTTCGGTTCTGCAAGAAGCTTGCGCTCTATTCCTGCGAGTTCCACATTCCCCTGCTTCGCGCCTTGGTTTCCCCATTCGTGATTCGAACTTGCTTTGGGCTGCACTCCCACAGATACGTACAAGGAGCCGGCATGACCGCCCAGTGTCTTCTTCCTGCCCAAGTCGCTGCGTTTTGCTACTCTCACGGCATTCCCTCCCTTGGCATGCACGAGGAGTGCCGCCGCTGCACAAAGCGCCGGAGCATTCTTCCGGCTCCGGCGCAGGTTGTTCTGCTCTCATGGGACCTCTCACAGCGGCAGCATCAGGCGCATATATTTTAGGGCAGTTGACCCTTCATGCGGATGGCTGCTTCCTGAAGCGATTGGAACGTCCCGGCATCACTCCAATATTTTTGCAAAATATCGTATTCCAGTCCTCCAGCTGCTGCATAATGATTGTTCACGTCCGTAATTTCGAGTTCGCCGCGTGCAGAAGGTGTAATGTTCTGAATGAGGTTGAATACACGGTCATCATACATATATATGCCAGTAACACAATAAGAGGTCTTCGGATCACTCGGTTTTTCCTCAATGTATGAGATTCGCTCCGGATGCTGTGGATCAAACACCGGCACCCCATACCGCCGTGCATCGTCCACTTCTTTGAGCAAGACACGAGCTGTACCCGCAGGCTGCTGCATATACTTATCCACATAGGGCTTCAAATCGTCGCTAAACAGATTGTCTCCCAGCAGCACAACGAATTTCTCTCCAGGAAGGATAAACGATGTCGCCAGATCCAATGCTTCGGCAATTCCGCCTGCCTTTTCCTGAATCCGATACGTCAGCTTGACGCCATGATCTGCTCCACCACCCAAATACTCCGTGTATAACCCAGCGGAATGTTTGTTGATCACTATCAATATCTCTTCAATGCCTGCCTGGCGGAGTCTGTCGATGCCATACATAATCATCGGATGCTTGCCGACTGGAATCAGATGCTTGTTAATCAGCCGGGTCAGAGGATACAGTCGTGTTCCTGTTCCGCCAGCAAGAATTACACCTTTCATTCCACTATCCCTCCTTCATCGGATGTCTCAATATATTTAAGGGGATCGACATGCCATTTGTTGATAAAAATGGATCGATTGCGCTCAAGCAACTGTTTCCAAGCTACAGGATCGGTCTTCAGGAAACTCGCGCTGCCGCGATGATGTACCAGGACATCCCCGCATACCAGCAAACGATAACCTTTCTGGCAGGCCCTGTAGCAATAATCGTCATCTTCATAGTGTCCCGGCGAATAGACTTCGTCAAGCACACCAATGTCCTCCATCACACTTCGCCGCATGAGCATACATAAGCCGACAATCCGTCTGACTTCCTTCCATCTGGAAGAATCGACTACATTGTTGGCAGCAGCCAGTTCCTGAAAATGTACCATGTCCCGGAACTCAAGCTCTACCTGCTGGATACCACTTGCATAGTTGGTCACCGGACCTGTAATACCAATGTTTGCATCACTGTAGAGGGCTGCCCGCAGATTTTCGAGCCAGCGGGTGGTAACTGTAACATCGTTATTCAGCAGCAATAGCTCATCACCACAGGCTGCACGGAGCCCGGCATTGCAAGCCGCCGGGAAACCCCGATTGTCCGGCAACCGAACAAAACGAATTCGTTCCCGTGCACAATACGCTGCTGTTCCGTCAACCGAGCCATTATCCACAACGATGATTTCATAAGATGTATGAGAATCGGTATATTTTCGAATGGCATCGATACACGGCTTCAGCAGTTCCAGCCCGTTGTACGTCGGAATAATAATACTCGTCAGTGTCATCTGGCGTTCCTCCTGTAGGCCACTTCAGCACGAGAAATGGATCGGGCTTGTGACTTATTGCCGCCCATATCCAGCCAGGTTGCAATCGCCTCCAGATGGTCGCCAATGATCAATCGGGCGACTTCGTTGCCACTGCCCGTATTGGTGGAACGCAGGCGATTGGAACGAATGACATCCACTTGACTGGGTGCAGTCACTTTTAATCCATGCTGGATGGCTAGACTTTGCGCCTTGGGAGGAACGGCCAGCGCCTCCGGTTTTACGATCTGGATCATCTTACGTGAGAGGGCATGAGGTACAGCCGTCAACGAATTGGAACCCAGATCCGAACGATTAAGCACACGGTTGAGATATGCCTTGATCCGGCTCACTTCATCCTGGCGGGCAAATGGAGGCAACAGCGATGAAAGATTGTTCAGTGCCACGTCATCTCCCCGATCGACCGCATACAGAAACGGGGCGAGTTGCTCTGCCGGGACGACCATATCCCCATCCACAAAGAGAAGAGTCTCGGCCTCCGTCATCTTGGCTCCCAAGGCGCGGCCTACATCATGTCCCGCCCGGTCAGGTTCATAGACCAGCGTGATGCCAGACTGTTCAAGCACCTGTGTCAGACTGTTGTCCGTTGTTCCATTCAATACCACAACGATATCTGTCAGCGGTAAACGTTTCAGTTGTACAAGTACTTGCCCCAGCGTAAGTTCCTCATTGCAGGCACAGACGACTGCAGCGGCAGGTTTATTCAGGGCAAGTGGAATAATATTCAATGAGCGTCCCGCAGCTTGAGCATAACCCTGCATGAATGCTTTCCCTGCCTGCATTGCAGCAGAATAACTCCTTAGCTCCGCTGAGATCGCAGCCCCATGCTCCTGCCATGTTGAACGCGCATGTTGTTCAATCGATTGTTCATTTTCCAACGTCATGCGTCCTGCCCGTTGCCCTGCGCTGAATGCTTCATGCAATACGGACTTGTTCATTGCCAACCTGCTCGATGCTGAACTCTTTAGCGGCGATTTAGTCAGGCTCTTCCTGCCCATGGTTCTGGTTCTGTTCCTTGGTGTTCGTCTGCCTGCCGTCCGTTGACGACGGACACCCCCTGAACGCTCCTTCATTTCCTCACCTCCAGCGTGCTGCATCTTTTGACGAGGTTTCTTTCTTGTTTTAGGCAACATGCTCACCTCGTCAGGCTACGAACACGCTGCAGATCGGAATGTCCTCCGCGTGGGCCAAGTGTATCGGTTATCCACCTGATCGCTGTCAGATGATCATTCCAGACCACTTGACTGAGCGGGTCAGGTCCGCTTCGTTTCTTGACTCGAACTGCGTTCATTTTGCCTACAGGCACATGATGGACGGCACGCACCTTCAACCCGTTGGTAACCGCCTTTGCATGTGCCAATGGTGGAATCTCCAGTGTGTCCGTCCCAATCACTTCAAGTGCCCTGCGACTTAATGCATGCGGAATGGCTGTCATGGAAGCCCCTTGCAGATCAGGTCTCGCGAGCATGCTGTTCAGCGCATGTTTGGCTTCTATCACAGGGTGAACAGGGATACGCGCCACCGGTCCGTTATAATCATTAAGCGCCACATCCGTCCCTTCCAGAACCGCTCGCACATAAGGCGCGAGATGTTCTGCCGGAATTGGAATGTCTGCATCCGTGAACAACAGCACCCTGCCACGAGCTGCCGCTGCACCGACTCTTCTTCCTCCATCATGTCCCAAAGCTTCGGCATAACGAAGCACCTGTGCCCCTGCCCTTTTTGCCGCTGCTGCCGTCCCATCCGTTGAACCATTCACAATAACAAGCACTTCAGCATCACGGCATATCCGCAGCGACTGACGCACGACTGCACCAATGGTTCGCTCTTCATTCATGGCAGGTATAATGACCGAAAGCAGTGGTTTATGCGAGTACGTCGAATCCTGTGCAAGTGTCTCTCTCATCGCATGCTCAGCTCCGAATGCTGGCAATTCCGTTTGCTCCACGGGTGGAATTACGTACTTGTAGGCCTTTGTACCCTTTTTGTAAGCAGATTTCAAACGACGCTTCTTTAATTGCGCTTTTCTTTGTGCCAGATTCGATTTGGCTGCATAAAAAGCTGTATTGCCGCGTTTTTGCAACACAGTCACCTCCCGGGTGTACATCATCGGCATGCAAAGGGAGTACACGTTATTCTATGTATTCATGGAGCAGTGGAAACGGCGTATGTCCTTGAACCGAGCAGGTTCTGTCTGCCACCCGGCTCAGTCAATCCATTTATTTAGACAGAATTCGTCAAAATATGCGAAATATGCTACGGCTCCCCTACTTCAGACACAATTTTAAAAAAAATTTAAAATTGCATCTTTTCCAAACTTTTACATTGTGATAATATACGTTGCAAGCAGTGGATTGACAAAAAAATCCTAATAAGGAACGAATGTTCCTTAGTGATCTTTTTTCATTCCTGTTAATTGACCTGGGGTTAATTATGCGTACAGGATGATACAAGAGGCTGTTTTTGCTCTGTTGCATGTACCTTGAGAGGAGTGATGCCGTTCAATACGTAGTTCAGGCTCTATTATGTGAACCCGGAACGAACACCCCGGCTCCGTAAGAACATCTTCTGCTTCGCAAGTGGACAAGACCCCTGGCTTCTGAAAGAGGAACCACAATGAACGATTAAGCCTCATGGCTGAACCGGATAAACGGTACTCCTTTGACACGCCCAACCACAGGCATACAGGATCTGCCGACTTTGTTCCTTATCGTTTCTTGTCATATTCCACGTTTCAGATTCAGCCCCACACTCCGCGCTGCCCAAGTTGCAGACGGAACTCCAACCGAGATTGGCATAATTATGTGTTTTCCAAAAAAATCATATTGAGAATGGGAGAGTTTACTATGAAATTTGCTAAAGTTATGCCAACAATTCTTGGAGGAGCTCTTTTGCTCGCTTCCGTATCTTCTGCTGCTGCAGCTCCATTGTCTGATCAGTCCATTCCATTGCAGGCCCCTTATGCCTCTGAGGAGGGTATCCCGTTGAACAGCGGTTCTGACGAAACAATCTTTAATTTCCTTGGACAACAGGAACAATTCCTGAATTCCGACGTGAAATCCCAACTCAAAATTATTAAAAGAACTACGGACACCTCTGGTGTAAGACACTTCCGCCTGAAGCAGTACATTAAGGGAATTCCAGTCTACGGTGCCGAGCAAACGATCCACCTAGACAAAACAGGCCAGGTTTCATCCGCACTTGGAGATCTCCCACCGATTGAAGAACAAGCCATCCCTAATGACGGTGTCGCTGAAATCAGTGCAGAAGATGCGATCAAGATTGCATCGGAAGAAGCCACTTCCCGCGTTGGAGAGCTTGGCGAACCACAGAAAACCCCTGAAGCGGAACTAAACATTTACCACAACGAGGAAGATGACCAAACCTACCTTGTTTACATTACGGAAGTCAATGTGCTGGATCCCGCCCCATTACGTACCAAATATTTCGTGAATGCCGTTGACGGCAGTATCGTATCTCAATATGACCTCATCAACTTCGCAACAGGAACAGGTACAGGTGTACTTGGTGATACCAAAACCCTTACAACCACCCAATCCGGCAGTACCTTCCAACTGAAAGATACCACTCGCGGCAATGGGATTGAAACTTACACTGCAAACAATGGTTCCTCCATTCCAGGTACACTCCTGACAGATTCCGATAACGTATGGACTGATCGTGCTGGCGTAGATGCCCACGCCCATGCTGCTGCCACGTATGATTTCTACAAAAACAAATTCAACCGCAACGGTATTAATGGCAACGGTTTGCTCATTAAATCCACTGTGCATTATGGCTCCAACTACAATAATGCATTCTGGAACGGAGTACAGATTGTATTTGGTGACGGTGATGGAACGACTTTCCGTTCACTATCTGGTGATCTGGATGTAGTAGGCCACGAATTGACTCACGGTGTCATTGAGTATACAGCCAATCTGGAGTACCGCAATGAGCCTGGTGCATTAAATGAAGCCTTCGCTGATATTTTCGGAAATACGATCCAAAGCAAAAACTGGTTGCTTGGCGACGATGTCTACACCCCTAACATTGCAGGTGATGCACTGCGCTCCCTATCCAACCCTACATTGTATGGACAACCTGACAAATACGCTGACCGTTATACTGGAACAGCGGACAACGGAGGCGTTCATACCAACAGCGGTATCATTAACAAAGCGTACTATCTTGCAGCTCAAGGCGGTACACATAATGGTGTCACTGTAACAGGGATCGGGCGTGATAAAGCCATTCAAATCTTCTACAGCACACTCGTGAACTATCTGACACCTACATCCAAATTTGCTGCTGCCAAAACAGCGACAATCCAAGCCGCTAAAGATCTGTACGGAGCGACTTCGGCTGAAGCTACTGCAATTACCAAAGCTTATCAAGCTGTAGGACTGTAAGAATCATTCGTTGTTGAACTCATATTAAATCGTTCAGGCACCCCTCATCGTCCGAACGGAGCAAGCTTATATATGAAAAAAAGCGGTGTCCCGGACATATCCGGGAACCGCTTTTGTCTATTTAAACATGTGTCCTCATTCGTCTACAGATGTCTTGAATGAGGACACATGATCTCGCATTCTTACACGGAAGGCCCAGCGGCAATCCATGACAACAATCCATAGGTGTGTGTGGAGCCCGTAGTTCGTGACACTTCCAGTACGGCTTCATCCTCACTCTGGGAGAGGAGCGATACCTGGAATCCCCGATCATTACACATGGCTACAATCACATAATGCTCCGATATAAACGACTCCTCAAAGGCTACCGTTACTTCCACGCACTGTTCATCCTCAGGCAATATAAAGGCCTCCATACCGAACTGCTGCACCACAGGCTGACGGCCGACACTCCGCACAGGCTGGAATGCCAGATGTTTGGCCTGAACAGCTCCGGATTGCAGCTGATCGCTGCCCACCGCCTCATCACTCAAATGCTCCTGCTTAACTGCTTGCTCCCTCAGCTTGAACTCCTTAATTCCATCGATCTCATGTGAAAATTCAGGCTGTGGTAGCGGTAGCTGTGGCTGGACCGTGCCAGCTGTCGTCAATGAATCTCCAAGCTGGTTAGCTTGCGATGGATGCTCTTGTTGTTGCCCCAGCTCCTGACCCGACGTCTGGATAAACTGCGTTTCCTTCAGATCGACACTTGAGGGTTCCACGACAATTGCTGGCTGTGATGGCGGTACAACCTCATTTTCTGTTTGAAGCAATCCCTCTTGTCTTTTGATAGCTGCCAGTTGTTCCAGCGTTTCTCCACTGAACTGACGAATCGCATTCCATATCTCTTCGCTCAAATGCGCCGGACCTACAATCCCCGCATTCAAATGATTAGAGGTAATACTCTGCTCACTCAGTTTGCTGCCGTTCACGCTGCCATCGGCCAATTTGGCACTTGTGACGGACCCATTCTGTAGATGGATCCCGCTTACTGCTTCCTCTTCCAGATGGGTTGTGCGAATACTGCGTTCCTGAATATGATCAGCAAGAATCGTTCCATCCTGAATATGCCGAGATTGCACACTTTTGTCTGCTATGTGGATAGCCGATACCGCACCTTCAAGCAATTTATTACCGTTTACACTGCCGTCAGCCATTTTGGCACTTGTTATGGAACCATTGTGCAGATGAATCGAACTGACCGATTCCGCTTTGAGGTGGGAGATTCCAATGCTTCGCTCTTGAATATGGTCAGCATGGATGGCTCTCTCTTGGATATGACTGGATTGCACACTTCCATTGGCAATATGGACATCCGACACCGCATCTTCAAGCAGTTTGCTGCTGCTCACACTGCCATCGGCCAGTTTGGCACTCGTTACGGACCCATTTTGCAGATGAACCGCACTTATTACTTCCTCCTCCAGATGGGACGTACCAATGCTATGCTCCTGAATATGATCAGCAAGGATCGCTCCTGCCTGGATATGGCGAGTTTGCACACTTTCCGACGCGATATGGCTCCCCAATACAGCATCTTCGAGCAATTTGCTGCCGCTAATGCTACCGTCAGCTAATTTAGCACTCGTTACGGACCCATTTTGCAGATGAACCGCACTTACTGCTTCCTCTTCCAGATGGGTTGTGCCTATGCTTCGCTCCTGAATATGATCAGCTTGAATGGCTCCTGCCTGAATATGCTCGGATTGCACACTTTCCGAGGCGATATGAATCCCGGATACCGTACCTTCGAGTAACTTGCTGCCGGTTATACTGCTATCCGCCAGTTTGGCACTCGTTACAGATCCATTTTGCAAATGAATGGCACTTACCGATTCCTCTTCCAAATGTGCTGTGCCGATGCTCCGCTCTTGAATATGATTAGCAAGGATTGTTCCCTCTTGAATATGACGGGATTGCACACTATCGTCTGCAATGTGGATATCCGATACTGCTCCTTCAAGTAGCTTGCTGCCGGTTACACTGCCGTCGGCCAACTTGGTACTTGTTACAGATCCATTTTGCAGATGAATGGCACTTACTGCTTCCTGTTCCAAGTGAAGCATGCCAATGCTGTGCTCCTGAATATGGTCAGCAAGGATTACTCCTGCCTGGATATGGCGGGATTGCACACTTTCAGAGGCGATATGGATTCCCGACACCGCATCTTCGATCAACTTGCTGCCGGTTACACTGCCGTCGGCCAGTTTGGCACTGATGACAGACCCATTTTGCAGGTGAATCGCACTTACTGCTTCCTCCTCCAGATGGGTTGTGCCGATGCTCCGCTCCTGAATATGGTCAGCATGAATGGCGTCTGCCTGAATATGCTCGGATTGCACGCTTTCGGACGCAATATGAATCCCCGATACGGTTCCTTCAAGCAATTTGCTGCCGTTTATACTGCCATCCGCCAGTTTGGCACTTGTTACAGATCCATTTTGCAAATGAACCTCACTTACAGACTCCTCATCCAGATGAACTGAGCCAATACTGCACTCTTGAATATGATCAGCAAGGATTGCTCCTTCTTGGATATGACGGGTCTGCACACTTTCATTGGCAATGTGAGTAGCCGATACGGTTCCTGCGGCTAATTTACTGCCATCCACACTACCAGTTGCTAGTTTGGAGCGTGTTACAGATTCATCCTGCAATATAATCGTACTTACCGCTTCTTCTTCCAGATGAGACGTTCCGATGCTGCGTTCATGGATATGATGAGGAAGAATCTCACCATCTTGAATATGACGGGAATGCACAGCTCCTTGCTGCAGGTGAACAGCACTTGTCGACTCTGCCTGAAGATGCAAACCACTAATCAAACCTGGCTGAAGATGAGCCGCTGTAATGGATAAAGGTGCCAGATGGTCTGTTTCAACAGATCCAGGTGCCAAGTGATGCGATGTGACCACCTGTTCAGCAATATGCTCCTCATGAATGATGTCTGCCTTCAGATGCTGTGAGCTCACTACTTGAGTTCCCAAATGGTCAGATTTCACGCTGCCTTCAGCCAGATGGACGGATTGTACAACGGATGGCTGCAAGTGCTCGCTACCTACAGCAGCCTGTTGTAGTTCTGTCCCCGATACCGAGTCTGCTGTCAAATGGTCCGCACTTATGGAGTCATGCCGAAGTTTGTTGCCGGTAATACTGCCATCAGCGAATAATTCCGGCGAGCGTATTTCTTCCGACAAATGTTCCAAGGAAACGGCATGCTGCTTCAGGTGATATCCGCGAATGGTTCCTGATGGAATATGTTTGGCGTTAATGCTCTCTGCCATAATCTTGGAAGAAGTCACGCTGCCGTCTGCCAGTTTAGCTGACGTGACAGCAAAATCCGCCAGTTTATCTGTGGCAACACTCTCTGGTGAAAGCTTGGGGGAGGTAACCGCATGATCTGTTAGATGAGGCGGAAAAATGGACCCGCCAGCCAGCTGGGCTGAAGTTACACTATCAATAGCCAATTTATCTGTTGTGACCGCGGCCCGTGCAATCGCATCCGTTTCAACACTGCCTGGCTGAAGATGAGGCACACCTACGGCATGTTCTGTCAGATGTTCCGATTTCACTGCATAAGGTCTCAGAGCCTCGGAACCCACGCTGCCTGGAGCCAGATGTGTACCTGTGACTCCACCACTCGCAAGATGCGAGGATATAACACTTCCCGGGGCAAGCGCTCTGCTACTCACCGATGCCGTTCCAAGCTTTTCTGTTGTCACACTTCCATCCGCGAGTTTAACGTCTGTAACGGCAGCATCCTGCAATTCATACGTACCCACGGCCGACTCTGCAAGATGCCGCTCACACACCACGTCGTCTGCGAGAGCATCTCCGGACACACTTGCGGTAGATAGATGAGTTGCCTCGATGCTCCCACTTGCAATGTGAATGGAGTGAATTGCGGAATTGTCCACATGTACCGGTGTAATTCCCCGATTCGCAATGTGTTCCGCACGAATGGACCCTTTGGCAAGATGTTTACCTTGTACGGCTTCATCCGCAATTTTGGAAGAAATGACGCTCTGATCAGAGATCTTGGATGCCGTAATGGACTGCTCCAGCAATTTTGCTGTTCCCACAGACTGGTCTGCCAGTTTGCTGCTGGTTACTGCACCTTCCGTCAAATGCTCACTGCCCACTTCTCCATTGCCAATCTGCTCCTTGCCAACGGAATGAGCGCGAATCTGGCTTGATCCGATTGAACCGTCCAAGAGATGTCTTCCACTTAGTGAACCCTCAGCTAAATGTCTTGTTTGTATGGACCCATCCTCTATCTGGTCACTTCCAATACTGCCATTTAATAGTTGTGAACGACCGACAGACCCTTCTGCCAGATGTGTCTGTTTAACAGCACCTGCCTGAATATGGTGAGACTCGATGGATAGTTCTTCTATTTTGCTGCCTGTGACAGCAGCTTCCCGAATTTTGGATGTAGTCACTGCATCGTCAGCCAGTTTGGAGGTATTCACAGCTCCCCCCGTGAGATGTCTTGTATCCACCCCGCTAATCGCAATCTTGTCTCCATTTACGGCATGATTCTTGATTAATTCTTCCGTTACCAGCATGCGGCTGAGATGTCTTGTGCCGATGGAACCGTCGGCAATTTTGGCCGAATCGATGACCTGGTTGCCAAGCTTCTGAGAAGTAATGCTGCCATCTCTGATTTTCTCACCTGCAATAGAAGCATTTCGTATTTTATGACCAGACACAGAGCCGTCAATCAGGTGCTCCTCAGATACAGACGCTTCCGCAAGTTTCGCTGAAACAATGGCCCCGTCTGCTATGTGTATGCTGGTCACCGCATAATCCTGCAATGCTTCACTGCCGACCGCATCCGGTTTCAGCTTGGAGGCATCCACAGAGAAAGGAGCCAGTTTGCTCTCCGTAACAGCAAATTCACTCAAGTCGTCCGTGTAGATATAGTGTCCGGTATGACCAGGCATCTGGTTCTGGTTCAGGATCTGCAACCGGTCCCTGCTTGCTGTTTCTTGCTTGTTGATACCCAGCTCTTCTTCCAAAACAAGCGGAGCCACGCTGCTGACCTGAATCTGCTTTTCCAGGATATCTTGCGTCTCGACGACTTTCTCGCTATCAGACTCTACGGGTTCCGGTTTGATGGCTTTGGTTACGATCTCCAGGTCTTCCAGCTCGTTCGTTGAAGCAGGTAGCTCCATTGATTCGGATAGGAATTCTTCTGATGCCTGAATGGCCTTCGAATTCCGTTTATTTGTATTCAAGCGTTCTTCCCTATTCGAAGTGAAACCTGAGTCCATTGTGTCTGACCGTCGATTGGTCAGATCCAGTTCCTTAAATTTAGGACTCACATGCCGCAGTTTTGGCGTAGGAACCTTCTTATTGCCTTTTTTACTCATGCAGCTAGCTCCTTCCTCTAACGTTCGTCTCCGGCATCATATGCGTCAGTATGGGCATCTGCCACTGTAATTCATGACTTTGGTGGGTTACATTTTCATCGCTGCACAAGCTTCAAGGTATGAATGATCGAGCTGTCCCTATTGAAATAGGCTGTACCCGTTCACTTATGTAAGGCGGCTGTCCACGCCCCTACCCCAGAGATGTCATACGATATCATGTAAGCCATTTGCATAAATCCATATGATGCAAATGGCTGGAAAGAGCACTCTTTGATGCATATCGAAGCATCATGATTCCGGTCTGCGTTATCGTGATGTCCAACCATGCGGTGACAGGCCGGCATTCCATGGATGGACGATCCATGGTCGCGATAACATTGAAGGAGGAACGGTCATGCTACAAGAAACGATCGGTATTCTGTTCGATTCACGCATGTACCGGGGGATACCGGCTGGAAGGACGGGTCAGGAATCACTCGCGAATGTTGAACAGGCAGCGGCCTGTTATGGATTAACTCCTTGTTTTTTGCGGCTGGAAGACGTGGATGCGGACAACAAAACCTGTATGGCTTATGTAAAAAAAGAGGGTATATACGTTCGTCAAAGGATGCCATTGCCCTCCGTTATTCATAACCGGGCTCTCCAGCTTCGCCGTTCGGAGCAGCATCAGGTGACCAAACTGCTGTTGCAGGGCATACAGGTTTACAATGTCCGCAATCGATACCGCAAAGACCACATTCACGAGATGCTTTATCAGGACCCCGGTCTCAGGCAACATCTCCCCCGTGCGGTCAAAGCTACACCTGATTCTTTGGCATATATGATGGAACATTACGATGATCTGGTGATCAAGCCATGCAGCGGAAGCATCGGTCACGGCATTATGCGGATATTCCAAAAGGACGGTCAATGGAAACTGACATGTGAGACAAGGACTTCACGCAAGGGATGGGCCACCTTTCGACTGAATAAGGGACAACTGCCATCAGCCACCCTGCGCCGTATTTTCCGGCATGCCTATCTCATTGAAGAACGCATACCTCTGGTTCGTTTTGAGGGAAGACCTGTAGATCTACGGGTATCCGTGCAACGAGGAAGTGACGGATTGTGGGCGATCACAGGCATATTCGCCAAGGTGGCTCCGGCGCATACGTTTGTCACGAATATCGCCCAAGGCAGCAAAGTCATGAAGCTGGCTGAAGCTCTTGACTTGCAGGCAACCGACTGGCATGCACTTGAACTGGAGGCCAGAATCCGGTCAGTCGGGCTCCGAATCGCACGGACGCTGGCTTCGAGCCTGCCTCATCTTGCGGACCTCGGACTTGATCTGGGGATCACAGAGAAGGGCCAGATTTATTTTATCGAATGCAACGGAAGGGATCAGCGCTACGGTTTCCGCAAGGCCGGGATGACGGAGACTTGGAAAGCCAGCTACCGGCAGCCGATGGCTTACGGACGTCTTCTGCTGGAGCAGAATTCGCGCATACCAAGGCAACCCCAGACGTATGATCGCGGCCTATATTGATTTCGTGGGCATTCTGTGTCAATATTATGCAGAACGGCCGGCCCTGCCGGCCTTGAAGTTCGCACTAACCCTAAGGGGGATATTCATGGCAAAAACGCTGTTGCGGTTAATGACCGAGCTTTCTTCTCGCAAATGGATCTCCCGGACTGTGGGAGCCTTCTCCAAGAGCCGGGGAAGCAAGGCATTTATCCCTTATTTTGTCCGGACCTACGACATCCCTGTTCAGGAAGCTGAGAAAGACTGGAAGGAATATCGTTCATTGAATGATTTCTTTACCCGTAAACTTAAACCGGGCATGCGCCCGCTTGAACTTTCAGAACATGCACTGATCAGTCCGGTCGATGCCAAAATCACGGCAGCCGGTCCTGTATCTGCTGGAACGCTCCTGAATGTTAAGGGACAAAATTATACACTTGCTGAATTATTAAACCACTCACCACATCTGGAGAAGTACAAGCACGGTTATGCCTTTGTCCTGTATCTCAGCCCACGCGACTATCACCGCATTCATGCTCCTGTTAGCGGTCGCCGCATTGAGAGTGAACATATTAAGGGCAAGGTTTATCCCGTAAATGATTTTGGTCTGACCCATATGAAATCGGTGCTGAGTCGGAACGAACGGCTCATTACGTATATTGCTCATGATTATGGAGAAGTTGCTGTCGTGAAAGTAGGCGCAATGAATGTGAGCAGCATACAGTACGCTGGTGCGGATGTAAGTTCATGGGCACAAGGCGATGATCTCGCATATTTTGAATTCGGTTCCACCGTCGTACTGTTAACACAGAGCGGTACATTCGAACCGGACCCAGGCTTGCAGCCTGGCGACTCCGTCAAAATGGGAGAATTGCTCGGTCGGTTAAAACCAATCCATTGAGCAATACGCAGATGATTCCTGAATAACAGGAGTCATCTTTTTTAATTTCTGATCTAAGAAAGAGACCACACAGAACTTGGCCTATATAAAAAATATAAAAAGGTACTCACAGCCGGAACACCTTTTAAGGGTAAAGTGTCCAGGCTATGAGTACCTTTTCCGATCAGAGAATCCGATTATCCGCTTCAGAGCTATGTAGAAGTCAGGATGATTACCGTTCCCATTCCATGTATACATGCAATACGAAGCTAAGCTTCGTCATATTGGTTTTCTGACCATTCCTTAAAACCATACGTCCTGCATTTCCTCTGCCGGTTTGGAGCGGCGCAGGCGGTTCCGGAAAATATTAAAGCCCCTGATAGAGCATCCCCGGTTGCGGACCCGACGTTTTCCGTTCATCACAAGTTCCCCCTTTCGATCGTCTGGAATGCTACATACTTACCCCTGCTTCCCAGAATTGAAACGTTACCATATTCTACCGGACAGAGAGGCCCTAACGAATCTCGGACGGACTTTTGCCGGTATACTGCTTGAACTGACGACTGAAGAAAAAGATATCGCGGTACCCCAGGGCATCTGCCACTTCGGTCACATTCATGCCGGTATGCACCAACAGATGCTCAGCCCGCTCAATGCGCATGCGAATGATATAGGATTGCACGGACGAACCAATCAATTCCTTGAACTTGATCGAGAAGTATCGCGGCGATAATCCAGCCCTTGCAGCGAGGTCTTCCACGCGATGTGTTATCCCCGGATGCTGGCGTACATAGTTAGCTACCTCCTGGATGACATCGGACAACTGGTTGCTCACCTTTTTCTCCACAGGAGCTTCTGTATCTGCTCGCAGCAAATGAATCATCAGCTGTTTCAGAATCAGTCGGCTCTCCTCATCCCGCCCATATACATCGGATAGGAACAGTCTTACATAACGAGCCAGCAAGTGCTCGAATTCCACCGTTTCCAGTACCTCACGATAGGACTGGGGAACATCATTAACGGGTATATCTACATCAAAATGAATATACGTTAGTACCAACGGTTTTTGCTTATTATGTGTTGCAGTAGGATGATCGCCTGGCCTGAATAGAAAACAACTACCCTTGCCAACTTCATACGACCGGTCATTCAGCACAACGGTCCCTTCACCACTCCATACATAAAATAAGTCATAGTTTTGCATCGGTTTTTCCCGCTTCTGCCACTTCCATCCCGGTTCGCAGACAATTTTGGCGACGGCGGGCAAAATAACAAAAGATGACGGCGATGCCTGCAGCATGTCGCCACTCCCCCTTGAAAGTTAATCTCTTTTGCATACTGCATCAAAAATGATGCGATATGTGTTTATATATTTCTGCTCCTGCTGGAGCGAAACGTCTTATTCCATTATACAGCGGAATTCACCGAAACGAAAATGTGCACTTCTCCCATGCTAACCGCATTCGCCTTATCCCCTCTTCAATCTCCTCTTTCTCCAGATGTGCAAAGCCAAAACACACAGCCGGCGGACCTGGAGTCAGCCAATAACGAACCGCATCACGGAATACGACACCTTCTTCCTGAGCCAGTGCCTTGAACCGCTCGTAACTGTCAATATCCCCTTTCCACGTAGCATAAATATGCAATCCAGCATCCCCAGGCTGCATGATGAAAGGTTCCGGTAATTCCCGCTTCATCTCACTGACAAAAAAAGCATGCCGTTCCCCATAGAGACGGGTTAACCGTCTTAAATGGCGCAAATACCCTCCTCGGGCCATAAACTTCGCAAGTGCACGCTGCTCTAGAAGGGCAGGAGGTACGGGTTCGTACAGTGCTTTTGCAGCGATCAGTGGCTGCACCAGACTGGGTGGCAGAACCGCGTAACCAAGCCGGAAGGATGCAACCATCGTTTGTGAGAACGATCCGACATAAATGACCCGTTGTTCACGATCGAGTACTTTGAGCGGTTCAATCGGCCTACCTCCCCAGCGAAATTCACTATCATAATCATCTTCAATAATGACGGCATTTCGCTCCGAGGCCCATTCAAGTATGGCTCTCCGTCTGTCCAGACCAAGGACAGCCCCTGTAGGAAACTGGCGGGTAGGTGTCACAAATAACGTCTGTGCTTCCCAGGAATGCGGAATAATCCCCCCGGTATCTACTTCCGCTGGAATAATCTTTCCTCCGCAGGACTTAACGGCATGAGCAATTCCCTGATATCCCGGGTTTTCCAATACAACAGCGGCCCCCTCAGGGATAAGCAGCTGTGCTATCAAAGTGATGCCCTGCATGGAACCACTAAACAGTACGATCTGTGATGCCTCAGCCTGAATGCCCCGTGTCCACCTCAGATGTGATGCGATGGCCTCACGTAGTTCAAGGTCTCCAGCAGCACCACTTCGTTCATGCGATCCGCTCCGATGAACGGCGGCCAGCGCACTTTTCCATTCCGCTTGTGGGAAATGCTCGGCAGGCATACGCTGTACATGGAAGTTGATGATCCGTTGCTCCCGGTCAATGGCTGACGGTTTTTCCTTTTCATTCTGAATATTCAGCGTACTCACCCGCTCTCCCCATGGAGAAAGTTGAATCATTGCCTCCTGCTCTGCATGGTCCTGTGCTGTTATGGTGTCCGAAACAAAAGTCCCTCTTCCCCTATGCGCTCGCACGTAACCATCAGCCAGCAGCATGTCATATACCTGTGCCACGGAGCCGCGTGACATTTCATATTGACGTGCCAACTCTCGAGTGGAAGGCAGTCTTGTGCCTCCAACCAGCGTCCCTGCATGAATGGCGTCACGCAAAGCATGGTACAATGCCTCGTATTTGTAACGGTGTTGAACCACGTATGAATCCATAGGCAGCCACAATTCCATCGTGCACCTCTTTTTCCAAATAAATTGGTCTATTAAAGTGAATGTAAATTGGATCTTTTTATATGTCAATGCAAGTTCTATTGTTATGGCTAAGGTACAGTGATTTAATCCACATGCTATTCAAGGGGGAACACCGATGAGAAGAAAAGAATTCAATGTAGATGAAGAACAGGAAATGATAACATTTCTGGACCAATGCTCCTTTGGTTTTCTGGGAACGGTTAGTCCGGACGGGCAGCCACGGGTAACACCGCTAAACTTCGTATATATGGACGGTTGTTTTTATTTCCATGGCAGTCTTGCCGGAGAGAAAATGAAACAGATCAAGCAGGATTCCTCCGTCAGTTTTACCGTGGCAGAAGAGTTTTCCCTAATTCCATCTTATTTCAGTGATCCCGAATTAGCTTGTCCGGCAACTTCTTTTTTCAAAAGTGTAATGGCATTCGGACAGGCAGAGCCGGTTCAGGATCTGGACGTTAAGGGCCAGGTTCTTCAACGCTTTATGGAGAAACTCCAGCCGCAGGGCGGATATGTTCCCATTGATGCAGCTGATCCCCGCTACAAAGGTAATCTCAAAGCCGTTGCTGTGGTTCGCATTGTTCCTGAACGGATCAGTGCCAAGTTCAAATTTGGACAGAACCTCTCGGCTGAACGCTTTGACCATATTAGCGGCGAACTGGAACAGCGTAACGAAGGACGAGATGCAGAAACTGCCGAAATGATGCGGAAATATTGTCCTTTTCATCAGAAATAACATTCATTTTCCATAGTATAATCAATCGGGAGAAGTAACATTAACCTCACTCAAAAACACCCGCAACAACGCGGTGAAGTGATAAAACTGTCATTATGCGTAATTTCCGTGACGGGGGCAAGGCAAGGTGTTATAATGTTAGGCAGTTGAATCCCAAAGACTTGGAAGGATGAAAAGAATGAATCCACTGGCTGAACAGTTGAACGAAAGTATTCAGGCAGGCAGCAGTCACGTCTACTCCATGCTGTCGCAGCTCGGCAAAGAAATCTATTTTCCAAAAGAAGGTATCTTGAGTCAGTCTGCTGAAGCAGCAAGTCTGGCCAAAACCTACAATGCTACGATTGGTATTGCTCTGGAGGGCGGTGTGCCGATGCACCTAGCTGTTATTCAGGATAAGCTGTCCGCATACCAACCGAAAGATTTGTACCCTTATGCTCCGCCTGCAGGGAAGCCTGAGTTGCGGACCGTATGGAGAGACAAGATGCTGAAGGAAACACCTTCCCTTGAAGGTAAAACATTTGGTAACCCCATTGTGACTAACGCATTAACTCATGGACTGAGTATCGTAGCCGACCTGTTCGCCGAAGAAGGGGACGCTGTTATATATCCGGATAAAAACTGGGAAAATTATGAGCTGACCTTCGGAATTCGTCGTCATGGCGAGTTAGTTCATTATCCCCTGTTCGATGATCAATTGAACTTCAACAGTGCTGGCCTGCTCGAAGCGTTGCTTGCGCAGAAGGACAAAGGCAAAGCCATCGTGCTGCTGAACTTCCCGAACAACCCGACAGGTTATACGCCTGGAGCCGAAGAAGCAGATGCAATCGTGGATACGATCCATCAAGCGGCTGAGGCTGGTGTGAACGTCGTTGCTGTGACAGATGATGCCTACTTTGGTCTCTTCTTCGAAGATTCCATTCACGAATCCCTGTTTGGCAAACTGGCGAACCTCCACCCACGTGTGTTAACTGTTAAAGTTGACGGTGCCACGAAGGAAGAATTCGTATGGGGCTTCCGCGTTGGATTCATCACGTACGCCCATGAAGATGCTGCAGTTCTCCATGCTCTGGAGCAAAAAACACTCGGTATTATCCGGGCAACCATCTCCAGTGGTCCGCATCCTTCCCAAACTTTTGTATTGGATGCGCTGAAAGCACCTGAGTTCGAAGCACAGAAGCTGGAGAAGTTTGAAATCATGAAAGGCCGCGCCAACAAAGTAAAATCCATCCTCGATAGCGGTAAATACGGTGAGGTATGGGATTACTATCCGTTCAACTCCGGTTACTTCATGTGCCTGAAGCTGAAGGATGTCGGCGCAGAGCAGCTCCGGACCCATTTGCTACAGAAATACGGCGTCGGTACGATTGCGCTGGGTGAGGCGGATCTGCGAATCGCCTTCTCCTGTATTGAAGAATCCGGACTGGAAGATCTGTTCGACACGATCTATCGTGGAGTTTTGGATCTACAGACAACTTAATTTATATGCAGTAATGCTAATCCAAATAAATAAGTCAGGGAGCGGACTTGCATCCGTTGCCTGACTCAAATACGAACCCCTTTGTATCCTGATGAATGTCTCTCGATATAAAGGGGTATTTTGTGTTCCGCTTTGAAAACGTGTGGCTATCTTGACGGGCAAAGGCCCAAAACGATGAATTTTCAGGCTCTACCGGGCAACGGCCCAATCAGCCTATCCCCAAAGCACATAATATACGATGTACGCAAGGGCGTGCCCAACACCACTTGAAAGGGGAATGACCATGTCTGGAGTAGTTGAAGAAACAAGAGGCGGTTATGGATGCGGCGGTTACGGTTACGGAGGAGGATTTACAAATACAGGTGCCATTCTCGTTCTGTTCATCTTGCTCGTCATTATCACAAAATCGTTCCTCTGTTAGTTCATACGTCCTCACCAGGAGTCGGAACAAGGTAAGCTGACTGTAGCACAAAGAAGGGTATTCCGGGATACAGCTCGGAATACCCTTCTTTTGTTATGTTACGCAAGCGTCCCTAGTCGGCGTTGCCATTGAACGTTAACTAGTCAGACGCTCGATCGTTCATTCATCCTCTTCTTCCTTCAACCACTTGTTGCCCTGAGAACGTCGCATCAAGTAGATGACCAGCACACCAAGAACCAGTGCTGCTCCGATCATGCTCAGTCCATTCCATCCCGCAACCAGCATCGGCAGCCACATGAGCAAGGCAGTCAGTGCATGCAGATTCGAGATGAACCCCAGCACCTGGGAACGACGACTTTCTCCCGAGATGGGATAAATCATAATCCAGAACGATTCACTATGACTGCGACGCAGTGCACCCAGTTGCACACCCACAAGCAGCAGGAAGAACAGGTATACACCAATCCCGAAATAACTGCCTGCCGTCCACCAGGACAGCAGCATGCCCAGTACAACCAAGCGCACAACGATAGAGAACACTTCAGTTCGGATGAACGTTTTGGTGATCAGATAGCGATAGGCTTTCCCTGCGTTCCACGGGAGGCCACTCCCCCATTTGCTGAGCCAGCGGCGAGAACTTACTTTTTGGCCTGATGAAGGCACATCTACGAACCATCCCAGCGTGCGCATCACTCGTCCAGCCTGGCCCTGCTCCACCTGAATGAGACGGTCCCATGAAACCCGATGTTTCAGAGGGATACGCAGAGCAACGATATAAACGACGGCCAGCAGCAGCAGGAACCAGATACTGCGCTGTGGAGGCTGCCACAACCAGGCGGCAATCGCCAGTATAGCCAAAGCCCATCGGAGCAAACGATATCCTCTAGCGGCACCGATTTGCACCATGCGTAGTTCTTGCCAAGCCCCATAGCTCGATAACCCTTTCCACAACAGAAGAAGCAGGATAAACCAGCCAAATGGCCTTGCATCCTGATCTGCTCGAACATAGAGCGGCCACAACGTTACAAATACGAGCAGCATACCCAAGGTTTTATAGATAATGCCACGAGCAAAGCTGTTTTTCAGATATTCGTGCATCCGATATTCCTGCGGACGTAAAAATACGATGTCTGCCGGATGCAGATATGTACGATAGCTGCTAAACAGCACCAGTGGCGCCAACAATAGCAACGTTATCCAGCGAATCGGAAATCCCTCCGGAATGTGCTGTACAAACGATGTATACCAGGCGGAGAACGCAATGACGAGAAATAAGAACACCATGGCTACGCCGCTCTGAATGACATAACCCAGATAAGGAAGAATTCCATTCCAGAATCCCGTGCGTCTTTGCTTCCATAACTGCTTGAGATCCATGCTTAATCCCTGCCTTGTACAAGGGAATAGAACATATGCTCCAACGTGGCATCCGATTCCCCGAATTGAGTACGCAGCTCATTCAGCGTCCCTTGAGCAATGACCTGTCCTCGATGCAGGACAATAAAACGGTCACAGTAATTTTCAATGGTGGACAGAATGTGTGAACTCAACAAAATGGATGATCCCGAAGCCTTCATTTCAAGCATAAAATCAAGCAAAGAGCGGATTCCGAGGGGGTCAAGTCCCAAGAAAGGCTCATCAATGATATAGAGTGGCGGACCCGCCACAAAAGCACACATGATCATGACCTTTTGCCGCATACCTTTGGACAGGTGGGTCGACAGACTGGTACTTTTCTCATTCATGCGGAACAAGTCGAGCAGTTTCTCCGTACGCTTTTTGAAATCAGCCTCAGAAACGCCATATGCTCTGGCCGTAAACTCCAGATGCTCCATGACTGTCATCTCGTCGTACAGCTCAGGAGATTCCGGTACAAAGGCCATGGCAGATTGATATACCTGTGGATCTTCGTCCCGCTTCTTGCCCATGACCCGCACTTCTCCCTGTTGAGGAGTCATCAATCCTAAAATATGCTTCATCGTAGTACTTTTGCCAGCACCGTTTAATCCGATCAGTCCGACCATTTCTCCGCGCCCAACTTCAAGATCGATGCCGTGGAGGACGGGCCGTTTGGCACTATATCCTCCGCTTAGCCCGTTGATTTTCAATACGGGTGGTTGAACGTTTTCCATCTATCCCTGCACCTCTTTCGTCAGGTTTTATTCTTCAGAGCGTGGCTCTTTACCTTTGCTCCATTTAGGAGCGCCCTTGTTCTTACGATCCTGGTCCCGTTCTGTTCTGCCTGTATTGCCAGCTGGCTTGCCGCCCGCCGGACGTTGATTCGAAGCAGCAGTTCTGGCGCCGCCATTGCGGCTGGCCTGACCAGGTTTACGATCCCGGGACTGCCCTGGTTTTCTGGAGAAAGAATGTCCTTCAGGCCGCGTATCCGGACGCGGATCAGCCTCCAGCACTTTACCCCCGAACAATACACGTTCCGGCAATTCGATTCCAAGTTCCCGCGCAAACTTGCGCATAATGAAAATTTGCGTTTCGTCCACGATCGACAACACGATACCACTGCGACCCATACGACCTGTTCTTCCTGCACGGTGAACATAGTGTTCCGAATCAAATGCAGGATCATAGTTAATGACCATCGGCAAACCTTCAATATCCAGTCCTCTGGCTGCAACCTCACTCGCGATCAGCAGTTGCAGTTTCCCGTTACGGAAAGCGGATAACACGTTGCTGCGGGTCACTTTGTCAGCATCTCCATACAGCGCAGCTGCCGAGAAGCCCAGATGATTCATTTTCGCTTCAACCTCGCCAATATCCTCGGTAGCATTCACAAAGACGATGGCACGATCCGGGTTATACTGTCTAACCAGACGGCGCAGCATATCAATTTTGTTGCGGTTTTCTTCTACAAAATAAAAATGCTCAAGTCCCGCCGCAGTTGCCCGGTCCGGTTCAATTCCGATCTGTACCGGCTCTTTCATCTCCCGCTTCGCAAGTCCAGCAGTGTGCTCATCAATCGTTGCTGACAAGAAAATAAGCTGACGGTCGCGCAGGGCACTGCGCAATACGAAGTCCACGTCACTTACCCCGCCGAGCTGGAATACCTGGTCTGCCTCGTCAATAACAATCGTGGAGACATTGTGCATTTTCAGCTTTTTCAGCGTGATCAATTCCTTCAGACGTCCTGGCGTTCCTACAACCAGTTCCGGGTGCTCACGCAGCTTCTCGATCTGACGTTTTACTGCAGCGCCGCCAATTAGCCCCAGAACGCCAATTTTGCGTTCTTCCCCATAGCGCTGTGCTTCGCGGACAATCTGCATCGCCAGCTCTTGTGTAGGAGCAATGATGAGCTTCTGTGTCCCTTTTATATCACTTTTGATGGATTGCAACAGTGGCAGCAAATAGGCGAGTGTCTTGCCTGTTCCCGTCTGCGATTTCGAAACCACATCGCGACCTTCCAAAATAACCGGGATTGTCTGTGCCTGTACCGGTGAAGGTTCGTTGATGCCATGTCTGGCGAGTACAGCCTCAAGATCCTGTTCTACGCCAATTGAAGCAAATGTTTGATTCGTCATGTATGTCCATCCTTTAAATTTATTCGTTATGACGCTATATACATTCAACTAATAAATATTTACACTAACACTCCGATGACAGAACAACCTTCCGATGCAGCTTTCTTTCAGAAAGCTTTTTGGCGAAGTGGATGCTTTCGAAGTAGCTTTCTTGCAGAAAGCTTGTAGCTTCGCTTCTTCAGGTTATTTCTGTCCTCTCCGTTATCGTGTAAATGTTTAGTTGAACATATATAGCCCTGCTTGTACTAATAAAACCGAAGCCTGTCATCACATTACCTTTCATTATATGCGAAAAAAGCCTGCGGACCAAATCTTATTCATGAAACATGTCTTTGCACAAAAAAAAAAGAAAAGCCCCTCGGCGGAGCCCTTCTTTTATCCGATATATGATGCCCATTGTTGCATCTTACTTCTGATTCATTACACCGTGCGACAGCCTGTCAGCGAGACGCGGAAATAGCTGATACAGCCACACTCCAGCCGAAGCCAGTCTGGGCAGATTCACTTCTTCCTTGCGCTTCTTCATCGCCCGGATCATATGCCCCGCAACCTCTTCCGGCTTCAGCATCATCCAGCGTACATTATTAACATAGTTACCGGAGGGGTCTGCCCGTTGGAAGAACGGTGTATCGATGGGTCCGGGATTAATGGTCGTTACCGTGACTCCGGTCTTGCGAAGTTCCTGGCGCAGGGCATTGCTGAAGCCAAGTACGGCATGTTTGGTTGCCGTATATGAAGCGGATTTTGCAGTTCCGATCTTGCCAGCCATGGAAGCTACATTCACGATTTGCCCTCTGCCTCGTTGTAACATCTGCGGCAGCACTGCCTTGGTGCAGCGAACAATGCCCATGTAATTAACGTCCATCATCTCATCGAATTCCTGCACAGACATATCCGTCATCGCTGCAAATTTTCCGTAACCAGCGTTATTCAGCAAAATATCGATTCGTCCGTATTTCTGCAACATCGCATCCACGGCTGTCTGAACTTGCTCAGTATTCTTTACATCTAACGTGAGTAGTTCATGTTGCCCTTTCAGCGAAGCACCAATCTCTTCCAGCTTGTCCCGCGAGCGGGCAGCCAGAATCGGGATGGCTCCTTCTTCTATCAGCATCTGTGCACAGAGCGCACCAATTCCGCTCGACGCACCTGTGATAAAAACAACCTGATCTTTCAACATACCCGATGTCCTCCCGTATTGAACACATATTGCCCCAAGAGGCGTATGGTTCTATTCTACGAGATCATCACTTGAATATCCATCTCACCGATTCCGTCCATCAGCAAAGGAATGCTCAATGCCTTCGTTGCACTAAAAGAACTCACGTATTCAGAATTCATCACTTGTGGAGGTGTAATATCAACAACGACACCCTGATTGGACAGGATGGTACTTGCATTGCCGCTAATCATATTGCCAAGTTCAGAAATAGCACTTTTACTCATTTCGTCCATTTCTGTAATGACAAAGCCGCCCATCATGGCAGAAACGATTTTCAATGCTACCGACTCTTGTATTCCAAACACGATGTTTCCGCTCAGTTGTCCAGTCATTCCGATCACGATCCAGACATGGTCTGCAATGTACTCCACATTTTTCACGCCAAGACTCCCGGTGGAAGGCGAAACCTGGATGAGCTGTTCGAATACGTTCCGTGCGGATTCCAGGAAAGGATTAATCACTTCCGCTTTCACTGTCTAATGTCCCCCTTACACTGGGTTATTGGTCACACACCAAAAGTCCCATATTCAATAAATTTATTATACTTTATCACGTACAAGAATTCACCAAGAATTCGGTAAGGCATGTGTACTATAATTTATCGTCATCGGCGGGGCAAATGTTTATAGCTGATTCTAGCGAAAAAACGAGGCTTTTCGCATCTGTTGCAAGAACAATTGCCATAGAGAGGCATGGCAAAAGGCATTTAGGACTTTTTTACTGTTTCTTAAAATGTTAAAAATTTAATTTCTTGAAATAAAATTAATTTCTCGTTCTAATGGACCTCCCCAAATCCATGATGTTCCCTTCATTGCCCTGCTGTCCTGAATCACCTATAATTTAAGGAACGGAACAATGACCAGTTACGGGATTCCACCTATGGATAGACAGAAGACATTTTACGTGCAAGGAGGCCATACATGAATATCAGTCAACTGGAGACGCTGATTACCATCTCGAAAACGATGAGTTTCCGCAAAGCCGGAGAACTTCTAAATCTGACTCAACCCGCCGTCTCGGCCCAGATCAAGAGCTTGGAGGATGAATTCAGAACCGTTCTTGTCGATCGGAACCAACCGGTCACCCTCACCGATCGCGGACAGGTATTTCTTCAACATGCCGAACGTATGCTGGACATCGTGGGGGAGCTGAAACAGAAGCTGATGGATCTCGATGAGACCCCTCAGGGACATATCAGACTCGGTACAACCACATCCATTGCCATTCAGATTTTGCCACGGGTCTTATCCTACTTTCAGGATCAATTTCCACTCATCAAGACCAGTATCCAATCCCTGCCTTCCTCCCAGATCTATACCCAGGTCGAGAATGGTATGGTCGATATCGGTATCGGTTATCTTACAGAGCGTAATCCTAACCTGAATACGTCTGTGCTGTATTATGATACTTTCGAGCTTGTGGTATCTCCTTTCCATCCACTGGCGAAGCAAAAGCATGCCGCGGTGGATGTCCTGCGCAGCACACCTCTGATCTTGCTATCTCCGGATACAGTGGGGCGCCGCTTTACGGAAGGCATTTTCAAAAAACATAATATTGAGCCCAATATCGTTATGGAGTTGTCGAGCAGCGAGGAAGTAAAACGGATGGTTGAGATTAATCTCGGGGCAGCCGTTATATCCAAACAATCCGTTGCCCACGAGTTGCGGCAAGGCACACTGCGCATGATTCCACTGAGTGAACTGGAAGTCAGTCACCCTGTCGGAGTCATTTACAAATCAAGTCGTTATGTGAATTCGGCCATGCAGCAATTCCTGAGCGATCTCAAAGGCATGCCGGAGACCCAGTTCATCAGTTCAGAATGATAAATGAGCCATGAGAAAGGAAGGATTTCCATATGAAATTTGATCTTCACACCCATCATTTTCGTTGTGGTCATGCAGACGGCAATATTCGCGACTATATTGAGGCAGGTATTCAATCTGGACTTCAGGTCATCGGTATCTCAGATCATACACCTTACTTCGGTAGTGACGAAGAACAGGCTTTTCCCCGGATCGCGATGGGCAAGTCGGAATTGCGTCATTACGTGGAAGAAGTACTGGCTCTGAAGGAAGAATACGCGGGCAAAATTGATGTGCTGCTTGGCATTGAATCTGACTATTTCCCCGTCCATGCCGATTTGTATCGCAATACACTGGGGCAATATCCTTTTGATTATATTATTGGTTCAGTTCATCATACGGAAGATGTCAGCATATTCAACAAAACCCGCTGGAACGGATTAAGCAATGCACGTAAGGTTGAAGTGAAAGAGAGTTACTATGCTTTAATTCGGCAATCAGCCCGAAGCGGAATGTTCCAGATTCTCGGACATATTGATGCCATGAAAGGAAATTATCCACCTTTCTCGGATATTATCGCGGATCAAGCCATCGATGAAACGTTGCAGGTCATTGCAGAATCGAACGTGGCTATTGAAATTAATACATCGGGTAAAACCAAACTCAGTGGGGGCTGGTACCCTTCCGATGCCATTCTGGAGCGTGCGCATCATTACGGAGTTAAAGTGACCTTCGGATCGGATGCCCACAAACCGCAGCGTGTTGCTGATGAACTGGATGACGTTCGTACACGTCTGCAAGAGATTGGATTCACCGAATGGGTATACTTCAAGCAGAAACAAATGCAAGTTGTACCGTTTTAAACATAGAGCACCACAATAGCCCTCACGGCGGCGTAAAAAAACGCTGTGGGGGTTTTTCTTTGTATCCTAATATAAAAAAAGATGTTATATACGTTCAAATAAATATTTACACAATAATGGAAAGTAGTTCTGTCATCGGAGTGTTGGCGTAGAAATTCCATAGTTAAACTTATACAGACAAAAAAAATGAACCCGCTAAGCGCGGGTCCCAACAGCATTATCTATTATCAAAAAGGGGGTCATGAGATAAGTTTACCCGCTGTCTGTTAGAGTTCAATTGCAGCTATATTTCATTTGTGTAACAAATAATTGAAGTTCGTTTCAAGCCCCTGCTGTTTCATTAAAAACGATCTATATTTTTCTGATTGAAATACGCTCTTTGGATTTATGCAATATACTCTATTCTATGTTACTCGTGCTTGTCGGATACCAACGTTTGCAGGCGATTTTCCCAATGAGAACGGACATGCTGTTCACGATAGAGACTATACACTTTAACATCCAGCAGGGTTTCCGGCGTCTCACCATCCTCATGATTCAAAACAAACGAGGGCAGGGTTCGTTCATAAATCATACCGCTTTTACAGAGAACCCGTTCGGATGATACATTTGCCTCGTAACAGCGGGCTTCTACTTTACACAAATTAAGCTCAGCAAAACCGAATTCCAGCAAACGCTGCACTGCCTCAGTCGCGACTCCCTTACCCCAGCAGGACCTGTTCAGAATATATCCGATCTGTGCGGTACCATTCTGGTCGTTCCAATGCTGGAATGAAGTGATGCCGATGATCTGTTCGCTGCCTTTCCAGCAGATGCCGTAATGCAATGAATCCAGCTTGGCACTGCTGCTGCGGATCTGATTCAATAATCGCCGAGCCCGGATTGGCGTGGGCTGACTCCCCCTGTTTACATAACGGATCACCTGCGGGTCGGAAAACAGCTCCGACAACGTGCTGTAATCACTCTGACGTAATGATCGAAGAACAAGGCGCTCTGTCCATAAAGCAGGCAATCCTTGGCCCAGCATTTTTCGGGTCAGCATGACAATCGCTCCTTTTGCCTAACGGGTTCTAGTCCGGTAAGACAAGCATGCTCTGAGGATGATCCGGCGCAAATAAAATACATGGATAAACAATAACATCACTATACTCCACAATACCCGCTCAGTAGCCCGAACATTAGTATGCCAATTCATTACAGCGGTTTATTCCTGACATAACTAATCCGTTTGCAGCCCGCGATAAACGCCTGTACGAAGCTCTCGGATATAAAAATCAAGCGAAGGCACCTGAGCCTGCTGAGCAATCTCTACTTCCTGCTCAATATCATAAGGCACCCTTACAAATTGAAGGTTGAACGGGGTGTTCCGATCGTTGCTGTTCTCTCCTTCAAGAATACAGTAAGAAGCCTGGGTAAAATCAAGCGGGTTACCCACGCTGCCTGCATTGAACAACATTTTTCCATTCATAAATTGCAAGTATGCATTATGCACATCCCCATATCCCACGACATCCGCCATACCAAGCTCAGGTTCATCTGCCGGAGGATCGAACATGGCCAACCTCTTCTCAATCTCATCCCACGGCTGTACACGGTGATATACACTTTGGGGAGATGCGTGCACCAGACGGATCGTACGACCACTCAGCTCTAATTGGTGGGTAAACGGCAAGCTCTCCAGATATGCCAATCGCTCCTTACCCAGCCGCTTCGCTTGCCAAGTAAAATTTTCATTGTCCTGATTAACCGCAACCAACTCATCCCAGTTGCCACGGATAACTTGCTCACATGTCTCTCTCACCAGATCAACAACCTGTACTGGATCAGGCCCCTTGCCAACGAGGTCGCCAAGACAAAAGATTCGCTTCAATCCGCGACTCCGAATATCTTTTAATACCGCTTCCCAAGCAGTCATGTTGCCATGAATATCGGATACAATCGCAATTCGTTCCATCTGGCTAACCTCCCTTTATGCTCTATATTCTTTATGTTGCTAACCCTTTAGTTCCAAAACCGTCAATTCCGGCCTGCACAAAAAGCGAATCGGCAGTTGGGTCATGCCAAAGCCTCGGTTCACATAGACTGGCATATGCTTATCCCCAGCGTAATATAACCCTTGAATATACTTGAGTGAACCTCTTGGTGTAGTCAGTGCCCCAATCCAGGGAAAACGCACCTGCCCGCCATGACTGTGTCCAGAGAGCTGTAGTCCGAAACCGTAAGGTGCTGCAATGTCTGCATAATCGGGCTCATGCATAAGCAGCAGTTTCCAGACCTCTCTACTCAACCCCTTGATTGCTACAACAGGATCAGGTCTGCCCGTAAGCGCGTCATCCAGACCTACTATCGCAATACGTGAATCCCCTCGTTCAATCAGAACATGGCTGTTTCGAAGCAACGTGAACCCGGCCTCTTTAAACATCAGCTCCACTTCATGCTGCTGCTGGCCTCGATAATCATGGTTCCCCAATACGGCATATTTGCCATACTTCGCTTGCATTGATGCCAGTGCAGGAATACATTCACGCATCGGTTCTGCTTCCCGTTCAACCATATCTCCGGTAAAACAAATCAGATCAGGCTGCTGTTCCCGTATCGTTTCAGCCAGCTTCTCCATTTGTTTCAGCCCCGTATGGAATCCAAGATGAGCATCACTGAACTGAATCACACGCAATCCCTCGAATGCTTTTGGAATCTTGGGCAGTTTCAATTCAACGTGCTTGATCTCCAGATGACGAGGCTCCCATAACCAGGCATATCCTCCTGTGAGTATACTGGCACTCGCCGTCATTAAGATCATGCGCAGCAAAAAACTGCGCCGGGAGGGATCATGATCCTTTTCCTCTCCGGGAAAAATGGAGTCCTGCGAATCAGATCCATTCTGTGAGCGCCGGGGCGGCGAGATCTTGCTGCCCTCACGCGGTGTTTCTCCCATGCGTCCCCCTCCTTCTTCCGCTACAAATCCATCCCCTTAGTATACCATATTCTGCATGACTAGCCCGGTTCCTTTGCGAGTACAGAAAAAGAAGCCGGGATCTTAGGCTATATGTGCCAAGGATCACGACTTCTTCTAATGGTGCAGATCCGAAGTTCTGCATTAAATATGACTAGATTACACACCCAACCAGCGTTTGAACATGTGTTTGGTTGTTTGTTTGTTCATTTCGGCAATGGAGGTAGTCAACGGAATACCTTTTGGACAAGAGCGTACGCAGTTCTGCGAGTTACCACAGCCCTCAATACCTCCGTCTTCCATAAGTGCTTCCAAGCGGTCTTCAGCGTTCATCTCCCCTGTTGGGTGAGCATTGAACAGACGTACTTGAGAAAGAGCTGCCGGACCGATAAAGTCTGTTTTTTCATTCACGTTCGGGCACGCTTCGAGGCATACACCACATGTCATACATTTGGACAGCTCGTAAGCCCACTGACGTTTCTTCTCAGGCATCCGCGGACCTGGACCAAGGTCATAGGTACCATCAATCGGAATCCACGCTTTAACCCGTTTTAGAGCGTTAAACATCCGAGTACGGTCGATGACGAGGTCACGAACCACCGGGAAGGTTTTCATCGGTTCAATGCGAACCGGTTGTTCGAGCTTGTCGATCAGGGCTGCACACGCTTGACGCGGCTTGCCGTTGATGACCATGGAGCATGCTCCACAGACTTCTTCGAGACAGTTCGATTCCCAGCAGACCGGGGCAATGGACTTGCCTTCTGTATTAACCGGGTTCCGCTGGATCTCCATCAGGGCGCTAATAACGTTCATGCCGGGACGGTACGGAAGCTCAAACTCTTCGTTGTACGAAGATGACTCCGGGTTGTCCTGACGGGTGATGATAAACTTGACGGTTTTTTTTGCTGTAGCTGTGTCCGTCATATCGTTGTCCCCTCCTTTGAGTGACGATGATTGGTGTTGCTGATGCGCAAAGTTACTCTTTTGGTGCACGGGTGGCGCTCCGGCAGCGGAATGCCCTTCTGATCGCTGTTATCCCCGGATTTTTTTTATCAACCCTTCCCAGGGTTAAAATCCGGTGATAAAGGCGAGCGCTTCGCTTCTTCTGGGCATTTCCGCTTCCTCCGCTACGTCGTGCACGCAGGGTCACTTTGCTGGAAACTACACTCCATTCATTCTGGTGGCAGTAACATTGAGAAGCTCCGTGTACGCTTTGCCTCTATGTGTCTAGTGCTTTTCCGTTAAGATGCTAAGTCTTTAACTTTATGAATAGACCGAAATTTCGCTTTACTTAATCTTTCGAGTAGTCCCGGATCCGTGGTGGGATCAGGGAAACGTCTACAGGCTCGTACGAAATTTTTGGACCTTCCTTCGACCAGCTTGCGATCGTTGTTTTCAGGAATTCCTCGTCATTACGTTCGGTGAAGTCTGGTTTGTAATGCGCTCCACGGCTTTCGTTACGCAGCAGTGCGCCCAAAGTCATCGCTTCTGCCAGTTCAATCATGTTCCACAGCTGACGGGTAAATGCTGCACCCGGGTTGTTCCAACCGGAAGTGTCGTACATGTTGATTTTGCCGTAACGCTCTTTCAATTCCTTAATTTTGCCGATGGTCGCTTCCAGCTTATCGTTGTAACGTACCACCGTCATATTCGCCGTCATCCACTCGCCAAGCTCTTTGTGAATGACATAGGCATTTTCATTGCCCTGCATGTTCAGGATGCCTTCGTATTTATCGGTTTGGCGCTTGGTATAACCTTCGAATACGGAAGAACTGATATCTGCGGACGATTTTTTGAGTCCTTTGATATATTCAACTGCTTTCGGTCCAGCCACCATACCACCGTAGATTGCCGATACCAGGGAATTTGCACCCAGACGGTTCGCACCATGATATTGGTATTCACATTCACCAGCTGCGAACAGTCCTGGAATGTTGGTCATCTGGTTATAATCTACCCACATGCCGCCCATGGAATAATGGACTGCCGGGAAAATTTTCATTGGGATTTTACGTGGGTCATCCCCCATGAACTTCTCGTAGATCTCAATGATTCCGCCGAGCTTCACATCCAGCTCCTTCGGATCTTTGTGTGACAAGTCGAGATATACCATGTTCTCGCCGTTCACGCCTAGGCCCATATCCACGCAGACGCTGAAAATTTCACGCGTCGCGATATCACGCGGAACAAGGTTACCGTATGACGGATATTTTTCTTCGAGGAAGTACCAAGGCTTACCGTCCTTGTACGTCCAGATCCGTCCACCTTCACCACGAGCCGATTCGGACATCAGACGCAGCTTGTCATCGCCTGGAATGGCTGTCGGGTGAATCTGAATGAACTCACCGTTCGCGTAATTTACACCTTGCTGATACACCGCACTTGCGGCAGTACCTGTATTGATAACCGAGTTGGTTGTTTTACCGAAAATAATGCCAGGGCCGCCGCTCGCCAGAATAACTGCTTCAGCCGGGAACGTCTGTACCTTCATCGTTTTCAGATCCTGTGCTACAATGCCGCGGCAGATGCCTTCGTCATCAATAACCGCCTGCAGGAACTCCCAGTTCTCATACTTGGTCACGAGACCGGCCGCTTCCCAGCGACGCACCTGCTCATCCAATGCGTAGAGCAATTGTTGTCCTGTCGTTGCACCGGCAAACGCTGTACGGTGATGCTTCGTTCCGCCGAAACGACGGAAATCAAGTAAACCTTCCGGTGTCCGGTTAAACATTACGCCCATCCGGTCCATCAGGTGAATGATGCCTGGTGCGGCTTCACACATCGCTTTGACTGGAGGCTGATTCGCCAAAAAGTCACCGCCGTATACTGTATCGTCAAAGTGTACCCATGGGGAGTCGCCCTCACCCTTGGTATTTACCGCACCGTTGATACCGCCTTGGGCACATACGGAATGGGATCTTTTAACGGGAACCAGTGAAAATAAATGAACATGGACTCCGGCTTCAGCCGATTTGATCGCCGCCATCAATCCCGCGAGACCTCCGCCCACAATAATTACATTAGATGATGCCATTGCTGTTCACTCCCTTATAAGTCAGCATTTAAAGTCCAAATGCTTAAATCAGAACTGTCTTAACTGCGTCAATCATCGAAGTGGCTACCTGGAAATCCATGCTCCGGAAAGCAAGCAACGATACAATAAACATGATGGCTACGATAGCAAACAAGCTCATGCAGATGTAGGAAGATACACGCTGCGCACGCGGACCGACGGTAATTCCCCAGCTAACCAGGAACGACCACAAACCGTTGGCAAAGTGATAGGATGCCGCAACCACACTGATCAGATATAAAATAAACGTTACCGGGTTCATCACGATGCCATGTATGACACCGCCAAGCTCTTCGTGTGTGACATTCCCCAGCGCAACCTGGAAACGAGTCTCCCAAATATGCCAGATGACGAACACAAACGTAATGACACCGCTGACGCGCTGCAACGTATAGCGCCAGTTGCGCTCATTGCCAAAACGTCCCACGTTAGGCTTGGCCTGATAGGCAATGTACAAACCATATACACCGTGATAGAACAGCGGCAACCAGATGAGAAACGTTTCAAGTACAATCACGAGCGGCAGGCCATTCAGAAATGCAACTGCATCGTTAAAGCCTTCTTTGCCGCCTTCAACTGCCGAGAAGTTCGTCACCATATGCTCAATGAAAAACAGACTGAGCGGAATGACGCCAAGCAAGGAGTGCAGCTTTCTGGAGTAAAACCCTTTCATAAAATGTCGATCCCCTTTCGCTAAATACAACGTTTTCATAAATAAAATTCGCTTATCATGACACAAACCTTTCCCAAGGAAAGGTTCGACAAATTGTTCCGTTTTCTTCAGGTGTGAACAACTTGTGTCACGATTCATGTTACTCCTTTTTTTCTTATAAGGGAATTGCAATATAATTATTAAATGTTATAACCTATAGGTATAAGTTATAAACATCGGTCGTGCAGGCCATACAACATGGAGAAATATTTGACAAGGAGATGCCTCACGCAAAGTACGTTCATACGTTCATTAGAAAAGAGGTTAGTGCTCATGTTCGAGGAATTAAACGCTTTTGCGGCGGTTGTAGAGCAGTCCAGTCTGAACCGTGCATCGAAATTGCTGAATCTGTCACAGCCCGCGCTGTCTCGCAAAATCTCCAAATTGGAGGATGAGCTCGGCGTGGCGCTCTTTCATCGCCGTGGTAAACGACTTGAATTAACCAGCGTAGGCCAGTTCGCCTATACTTTCGCGGTAGAGCAGAAACAGCAGCAACAAAAATTTCTGACCATGCTGGCCCAGTACAAGGACGAAGAACAAAGCTCCATTACGCTTGGAGCCAGTCTGACAACGCTTCAAACCACATTGCCACCGCTGGTAAATGCCTTTATGGAGAAACATCCGAATGCGGAAATCAAGCTGGTGACGGGGAAAACACATGAAATTGTCTCTTTTGTGCGGGATAAAAAAGCTGATGTAGGTATCGTTGCCTCTTCTATAAGTGAAGCCGGGCTAAACTGTGTGCCACTCTTTGATGATCATCTGGAGCTGGTTGTGCCCTTAACGCATCCCCTATCGGGTAAAGAAGCCGGAATGGAACATTTGCAAGATCTGCCGATGATTACGTTCTCCAAAGGAACCTGGTATCGAAAATTAACCGACGACCTGTTTCAGCGCTGCGCCGTGATGCCTGATATTCGCATGGAGATTGATTCCTTTGAAGCGATTGTCCGTCTTCTGCCTACCTGCAAAGCAGCAGCCCTGTTGCCCAAGTCGTATCTCCGCCCTCAATTGCTTGCGGACAATGATCTTGTCTCGGTATATCTGCCGCAACTGCAACAGACCCGGCGCACAACCTGCATGATCTATGGGGAAAAGGAAGACCTCAGCCAAACCTCCAGACAGTGGGTCAGGGAAACGGCTGCTCTCTTTACAGCAAAGGCGCCGCTGCCCTCACGGAGGACTACGACGCCTTAGCATTCATATTAATCAGCCGAGCTCAACGCTCTGCTTTCATTTAATAGACTCAGCTCTAGCTCTCTTGGCTGATCACTTCTTCCTCAAAACGGTCAATGTCATCATTCATGCCGATAATCACCATGATATCACCCATCTGAAGCGAGTCCAGTGCAGTCGGGGCAATGATAACCCCGGCTTCCTTTTGCAGAGCTACAATGCTGCAACCAAAGCGTACTCGAGCATTCAGAGTGGACAGCGTTTTATTATGCAGACAGGCTGGAACCTTCATCTCCACAATACTGTAATCATCGGACAATTCGATATAATCCAGCAGATTCGGGGTGACGAGCTGATGGGCAACCCGGATTCCCATATCACGCTCAGGATAAACGACACGATCGATCCCCAGCTTGTCCAGTGCCCGTCCATGAAGGACTGAAATGGCTTTTGCCACAACTGTTTTTACACCGAGTTCCTTCAGTAAAATAGCAGTGAGAATACTGGTCTGGATATCAGCCCCAATGGCAACAACACAGCAGTCAAAATTACGGATGCCCAGGGAGCGCAGCACTTCCTCATCAGTTGAATCCGCGACGACGGCATGGGTGACCAATTCACTCATGTCTTGGACGACTTCTTCATTTTTATCGATACCCAGCACTTCATAACCAAGCTCCATTAATTCCTGTGCCAGACTGGAGCCAAAGCGCCCTAGCCCAATTACCGCAAACTGCTGTGTTTTCATTGTTCTTCACGAACCCCTTATCCAATAATCATTTTGCCTTCCGGATACCTGTACAATTCTTTACCCTTTTTCTGTCCGAGTGCATACGCGAGCGTAATTGGTCCAAGACGTCCCGCAAACATGGTGAAACAGATCAAAAGCTTGCCGATCGTGGTCAGCTTCAGTGTAAGCCCCATAGATAAACCAACGGTACCGAAGGCGGATGTCGTCTCAAATAATATCATCAAAAAACTGCTGTCTTCCGTCGTACTAAGCACCATCGTAACGGCAATAATGAGCAACAGGGCAAGCAGTGTAATCGTCAGTGCTTTGAAAATCCGTTCCTGTAGGAGCCGATATCTGAAAAAGACGATATCTTCCCGTCCACGCATCATGGCATAGACAGCTCCGGCCATAATCATGAATGTGGTTGTTTTAATGCCGCCTCCAGTAGAACCGGGGGAAGCACCAATAAACATTAATATAATGATGAAAAATTGCGTTGCCTGTCTCAGGCCAGCAATGTCTACCGTATTCGCCCCTGCTGTTCTTGGGGAAACCGACTGAAAGAACGAACCGAGAATTTTACCACCCCAGTTCAAACCACCCAGTGTCCGGGGATTGCTGAATTCAAAAACAAAAATAACCAGTGCGCCAAATACGATTAACAAACCTGTCGTCAGCAATACCACTTTGGAATGCAGCGAAAGCTTCTTCGTCCTCCGATACTCCACCAGATCAGATAGAACAACAAAACCGATACCGCCTGCAATAATCAGGAACATGGCAGTAAAATTCACGAGCGGATCATACACATACCCGGTTAAGCTGCGGAATTCCCCGAACATATCAAACCCAGCATTGTTAAACATGGAGATGGCATGCCAATATCCATAATAGATGGCCTGCCCCATTGGCATATCAAACGACCACCGAATGGCGAACAACGTGCCACATATGCCTTCCAATATGAGGGAGTAGATCACAACTTTGCGAATAAGACGGACAATCCCCTCCATCGTACTCTGGTTCATCGCTTCCTGCAAAATCAACCGCTCACGCAGAGAGATCCGCCGTTTGAATGCAATCGCCACCAGTGTCGACATCGTCATAAAGCCAAGACCGCCAATTTGAATCAGGATTGCAATTATAATCTGACCCAACGTCGAAAAATGAGTACCTGTATCCACCACAACCAGCCCCGTTACACAGACTGCAGAAGTCGCAGTGAAGAGTGCATCAATAAAAGGAAGGCTGACTCCGCTTCGACTGGATGTCGGGAGCATCAACAGAAGTGTCCCGAGCAATATAATACCCGCGAACCCTAGGACCAGAATTCGGGGTGGCGATAGACGCATCCATTGAACATTCATTTTCACTTGAGTATCATCCACCTCTGCCAAAAAGAAAATGACCCCACGACGTGGAGCCTTTCTCCGAAGTGCTTTTCCATATCACTTGACGGAATAGCCAAGCCCTTTGAAAGCCCTATTTCGGAGCGTAAACATGTATGATTTTCGCTGTAATACATATACATTAGGTTGGAATGCCTTTTATACCTTCTATTCGTTCCCTTGTTAGCCTAAAGACATGCGGAATATTGGACATTTGATTCAAAATTATAAGCGCTGCGACGTTTGTACACAAAACGATTTTTGTGTAAATAGCATCGAATTCCGTCAAAAAGGGAAAAACTCAGATATGGCGACGGATAGATCAGATTGTTTCGATCATTTTCATTCGTTTTCATGCATTTGCACCACTTCTCGTTTCGCCATTGGCATTCGGGGCTTGGGCTGTGCTATCTTTACTTTAATATCCACATTAATAAAGGAGGAACAATATTAAATGAATCCCTTAGGGCAGCCTTTGGTACTCAAAGCTAACTTCAAGCGTTTAGGGTTGCTTGCGGCGATTGGTCTGATTCTGTTTTTCGTTTTTCAAATCTTTCCTGCCACCTCATCGCAAACGACTGATATCCAGTCTACTTCCTTCATAAGCAAGGAGAAAGCGGCGGAGTCGGCACGATCTTTTGCAGCTTCTCTACCTGATTATACCCTTCCGACGGATACCGGAAACGAGCTGGTGACGTACCAAACCCATTCCGATATTTATGGGTATATGGCCAAAACCAAACAGTTAGAAACCTATAACAAGAAATGGGAAACAACCTATCCTTACGATGTGTACCGCGTTCGTTTGCCCGATCAGGACAAAGGCGGTTATTTGAATGTTGACGTACATATGAGAACAGGAAAAGTTGTCGGTTTCAAGCGCGAACTGCCTTCTTCCCTGTATGCATCCATTGAGGCTGAGCAGGACAAAAGCAAAGTGAATGCTGCCCAACGTTTAGCTGAAGATAACCTTTCTCTAAATGAAAAAGAGCAGCTTGCCGCTAGCGTCCTTGGCGAATTCGGGTATACTGTACCGAAACTTCAACTGGACACCCGTGAAGAAGAAGCGGGGCTGCAATACACAGATAATGAAAAGCAAATTGGAGATTCCAAGCTGGAACTGAATTTTACGTTTGAAAACGGAGCCGTTCGCTCCTTCGAATCGGTCTTCTCAGTCCCTGACTCCCATACTGACTATGTAGAAAATCAGACTCGGCAAGCCAACTGGATGACTTACGGCGGTTATGCTTTCCTGACCTTTGTGCTTGGCGTGCTCGCGATCATCTACAGTATTCTGACGAGGGCAAACACGTCGTTCAAACGCGGAATCGTTCTGTCCTTGGTATACTTTGCGGCTTCCGTGATTGGCACACTGAACATGATCCCGCTCTTTCAGGCGCAGGGGCTATCTAATTTTATGCTGACCTTCCTGATGGTGATGCAAGCTGGGATAACGCTGGTTATGAGTGCAACCATCTATCTGTCGCTCGTTGCCGGTGACGGCATGTGGCGCAAAATCGGTCTGAATCCTTGGCCTCGGGCCAAAGAACCCGGATACGGCAAATATGTACTGCACAGTATGTATACAGGCTACTTATGGGCGTTGATTCTACTGGGTGTGCAATCCGTACTGTTCTTTATTCTGGAGCGCAGTATTGGAAGCTGGTCAACAACATCGGCTGACCAGTCCACATACAACATGAGTTATGCCTGGATCTTCCCGATTATGGCTTGGATGGCCGGGATCGGTGAGGAAACGGTCTATCGCCTGTTCGGGATTCGCATGATGCAGAAGGTGGTACGAAATACGTTCATCGCCTGCCTTATCCCAACATTGATCTGGGCTCTGGGACACACCCTGTACCCGATCTATCCGGTGATCACACGTCCAATAGAGCTTACTGTCATCGGACTTTTGTTCAGTCTGATCATGCTGCGCCACGGCTTCATCGCCGTTGTATTCGCGCATGTTATCTTTGACAGCCTGTTGATGGGGCTAAGCCTGATCTTCATGGGTGATGCACTGAACATTTCCGCAGGACTCTTCTGGATTGTGCTTCCGGCCATCGTTGGTTATGTCATCTATAAGATGAATCCAAAACAAAAAGAGAAGCCGTATGTCACGACTCCTCATCACGAAGTGCTGCAATAATCTGATTCGCAAGCTTGTCACCAATAGATAGAGGCCGGAAGTCTTCGACGCTGGCCTCTTTTATTTTGCGTAAAGAGCCAAAATGCTTCAGCAGCAGCTTGCGCCGCTTTTCTCCGATCCCCGGAATGGCATCCAGACGGGAAGTCACCATCGATTTACCACGTTGCTCGCGGTGGAACGAAATCGCAAAACGGTGGACCTCTTCCTGAATCCGCTGCAACAGGTAGAACTCCTGACTGTCACGCGGCAAGGAGATGACTTCCGGCGGGTTGCCGATCATCAATTGTGAGGTCTTGTGCTTCGCATCCTTCACCAGACCACATACCGGAATAAACAGGCCCAATTCATTCTCCAAAATGTCCACGGCTGCCGAAATTTGCCCTTTACCTCCATCGACCACGATCAGGTCAGGCTGGGTTAAGTTTTCCTTCAACACCCGTTCGTAACGACGACGGATGACCTCTCGCATCGTTTCATAATCATCTGGACCTTCAACAGAACGGACCTTGTACTTCCGATATTCCTTCTTATCCGGTTTTCCATCGGTAAATACGATCATGGCAGATACCGGGTTCGTACCCTGGATGTTCGAGTTATCAAACGCTTCGATACGGTGAAGCTGATCCAGTCCAATAAAACGTCCCAGTCCTTCAGCAGCTTTCGATGTCCGTTCTTCATTCCGCTCAATCAGGCGGAACTTCTCTTCCAGTGCCACACGTGCGTTATCCACGGCCATCGTGATCATCTGGCGTTTCAATCCACGCTGCGGAATGTGGACTTTGATTTCCAGCCATTCCTGCAATGCTGCTGCGACTTGAGAAGGATCTTCAAGACCTGGGGGCTGTTTATCAGCCGATACATCTTCCTGAGCAACAGCGTCTTCCTGGATAACCATCGTAGCTTCTTCCGCTTCTGCTTCGGGTTGGCTATCACCATAAGATGCACGGGCCTCGGCAACACGTAGCTCAACCACAGAATCTTGCGCCAATCGCGTTGTCTCTTCTGACTCGGCTGTCACCGCCGCAGGTACCGCTCCAGCAGCATCGGATATATCATCCGCACCACCGTCATCAGCTGCCATATCTTTTGGCATTTCCGGCAGTAAGATCTCCTGTGGCAACGCTGGATTATCACTGTAGTACTGGGTCACGTAAGACATAAAGTCACTGTATGCCTCACCGTAAAATGGAAACGTTGATACATGTCGTTCAATCATTTTCCCCTGACGCATATATAGAATCTGGACACACATCCAGCCTTTATCAATGGCAAAACCAAACACATCGCGGTCTCTGGCATCCGCCATCGTAATTTTCTGTTTTTCCATCATCGCATCAATGGCAATGACCTGATCCCGAAGTTCCTTGGCACGTTCAAAATATAGATCCTCAGCCGCTTCCTGCATTTTGCGCTGTAAATCCTTCTTGATTTCCTCATGGCCTCCACTCAGAAAAGAACTGATCTCCTGGGAGATCTCATCATACTGCTCCTTGCCCACTTCTTGCACACAGGGAGCGAGGCACTGTCCCATATGATAATACAGGCATACTTCCTTCGGCATCACACCGCATTTGCGTAACGGATACATCCGGTCAAGCAGCTTTTTCGTTTGGTGTGCCGCATATGAATTCGGATAAGGTCCGAAGTATTTGGCTTTATCTTTGAGCACCCGCCGGGTCACTTCGAGTCGAGGATGCTTTTCATTCGTAATTTTAAGGTAAGGAAATGTCTTATCATCCTTGAGCAACACGTTATACCGCGGCATATGTTTCTTGATCAGGTTACACTCCAGAATGAGTGCTTCCATATTGCTGCCGGTAACGATATATTCGAAATCACGGATTTCGGACACCAGGCGCTGTGTCTTCCCATTATGACTGCCGATAAAATATGATCTTACGCGATTCTTCAGCACTTTGGCTTTACCTACATAGATAATAGTACCTTCACTATTTTTCATCAGGTAACAGCCGGACATGTCAGGCAGCAAAGCCAGCTTGTGGCGAATCTGCTCTAGTGCCTTCTCCTGCTCCTGCACGTTTGTAATGAATTCATCCATAATTCGGTGGGTCCTCCTTCCCGATTACTGAGAAAGCTGATAGCTTCACCTTACATGAGGCTTTCCGATGACAGAATGACCTTTCGATCGCTGTTATCCCCAGATTTCTTTGATTCTTTTCTTATAACGTATAAATCCGGGGATAGGGCATGCTTCCGAAGTAGCTTTCTTTCAGAAAGCTTTTAGGCGACCACTTCGTTTCTACAAGTCATTTCTGCCCTCTCCGTTGTTCATGTAAATTTCAGTTTCACCTTATAATAAATAGTATATCTTATATTGTCCTATATGAAAGTATTCGACGCAAAACGCCCCCGGCGCATAACCGGAGGCGTATGTGAAATCTTGGTTAATTATTGGTGTTTTTCGATAATTCCTTTGAGAGCATCTTTTGAGTTCAGACCAACCACTTTATCAACCGGTTGACCATCTTTGAAGAAGATCAATGTTGGAATGCTCATTACGCCGAAGCGGGAAGCGGATTCCGGATTTTCGTCCACATTGACTTTAGCAATTTTCACTGCATCGCCAACTTCGGTGGACAGCTCTTCCAAGATTGGAGCGAGCATTTTACAAGGACCACACCAAGGCGCCCAGAAATCAACAAGAACCGTTCCTTCGCCTTCGACTTCAGCGTTGAAGGATTGATCGGATACGTTAACAATAGCCATGAAATTGTCCTCCTTATATATACTTACGGTTTATTTTAACCTGTAACGTCGCGAACGACACTTCCAGTATAACACAGCAACTCTAATGTTGTGAAATGAACGCATCAATGTTCATCTTCCCAACATCAAATCTTCACAATTGGGGAACTAGCGGGTTCACTGCAAAATCTTTACAAACGCTTTCTTTTCCAAGTATACTAAAATTACTCCGGGCTTCAGTTCCCTGTAAGGGCAAGCTGTTATCCCCATAAGGAGGCAATACCATGGATGCAAATGTGCGGATCAACGACCCGCGTGAACATGTGAACGAGGAACCCCGTAACGATCTGTTTGATCTGATTGCGGGTGTTGCTGGCATGGCCGGCCTGATGACGGTTATCTTTTTCGGAATGGTGATTTTCAAATTTATCACCGAATAGGATCTTCAGGCTGCACGCAGGCCAGAAAAGCCCGGTTTTCGCGACATTGCGAAAGCCAGGCTTTTTTTGGGACTATATGAGTAAAAAATAGATCAGATCGGTAACATAAATAGAAATTAACGTTTACCCCGTTGATTCTCACCTCGAACCGAGATGACATCAACAAACGGACGAATCCGGTCCATCAAACGCTGGCCTTTGTTCATTTCCTCGCCGTCCCTGCTGGTGAAGCTAAGATGTTTCTCCAGCCCATCCAAGTTGTAATTAGACGTGTAGAATGTAGGTTTGCGATTCATACGGTAATTCAGAATGGAACCCATCACATGATCTCGAACCCATGGGTTCAGATTCTCTGCCCCAATATCATCAAAGATGAGTAGATCACAGCTTTTCAGAATATCCGTCGTTTCCTTCAGCTTGTTTCCTTCACTAATCATGGATTTCAGATCCTCCACAAAATCAGGCATATAGATAATAACACCTGTGTGGCCCACAACCGCGAGTTCATGCAGCAGATAACACATCAGAAACGTCTTGCCCGTTCCAAATGATCCTTCCAAAAACAGTCCTTGCGGAGACAATCCATTCTCCTTGGTGTCGTTAATATAACGCAGAACCTGGTTCACCGCCGGAGCACGCATCCGATCCTTGCCCATAATTTCCACATCGTTATATCCTGCATTGAGCGCACGCTCGTCCACATAGAAGCTGCGGATTCTTTGCTTGATAACATGCTCATTCTGCCGGGCGATATGTTTGGAACAAGGTGCTTTTTTATCTATAATTTCGGGTTTACCGTTAAAATGCTCTACTTCCAGTTTGCAAAAGTGACCCTGGAAATCGTTAGGACAGTTGTCGAGCCCCGGACAGTTCGCACAGTTCTTCGAATCTTTGGCATACTGATACAGCTTGCTCAGATCGGTAATAAGCTGTGCATCTTTCAGTTCAGGATGACCTGCGCGGAATTCGCGTACGTACGGATCTTCCATCAATTCCGCCGCAATCCGCCGCGACTGTTCACGAAAGGAAGGATTCAGCTGCTGAAGCAGTCCTCCCAAGGATTCCATGGCTTCAAGCCCCCTTAATAGTTTCAATATAGAATGAACAATTGAATTTTACGATGACCATCATGATGGCAGGGTAACCTTCGATCGCTTGTAATTCTACTGTTCATTCTATATAAACTTGAGGAATAACTCAACATTTTCAGCTGGAAAAAGCATTATCCATTCCATGACAGTGCGCAGAACTTCGGTTAGACATTACACAAAAAATATATCCGATCACGCTTGGAATATTAACGACGTAACCCCACCGTAACAATCTCACAAGGTCCCGCTTGAAGAGCCCATTCTTTGCTGATTAAGGCAGTGGAAGATCCATTTATCATCGAAGAATTCAGTTTACCTGTCTCTTCTTCCAGAATGTTGCTCTGATATGCATCTTCCAATGCTTGCGGGATGGACTCAGAAGCAGCAAACTTCAACTCAGTCGTATTCGACCCCATATTATACCAACGCAACATCAGATCACCCGAATCTTCGTTCACCTTCAGTGAAGAAAACGCAAGACCGTCCCCTTGCCACTCAAAAGGTGTGTTGCTTGGCGTCAGGAATCCCGGGTGTACGTTCGTCTGAGCCAAAGTCCATGGAATCTGGAACTGATAAGCTTCAATGTACGCTCCGGATGTTGCTCCGTTCCCGTCATGAGGGATAATCTCCAGTTGGAAGGAATGCTCGCCAAGACACTGAGCTTCCGGTGTCGGGAACAATCCCCAGTCTCCAAGCTCTCCCACGGCACGAAGCAATGTCACCGCAATCGTATTCCGTCCATCCTCAAGAACCTCATATTCATTCAGACCGAGATTGGCTACAACCAACCCGGCCTGATCCTCGCTCACATCAACAAAACTTTGCTGATGCTGGGTGTTGCTCGGATTCTGCCATTCCGGTGCAGGCGTATTATCGCGAGTAGCAATTTCGAACATCGAGTCAACGTGATGAACAGCAGCTGTCAGATCCGTCGGGAAGAGTGCCCGCACCCGATGATCCTTCGCCTGATTGTTGAAGGTTGTTTCGAGCTTGATGCCTTTTCCACTGCGGCTTAACGACACAATGGTTCGGATCTTGAGCGTAACCATTTGTTTGGAACGTTGAGCTTTACGATGCGGATAATAGATAAGTTCCCGCTGCTCACGATCAAGCGTTTCGTCGGCGGATTCAGGAATCTCCCAATGATGAACAATTTCGTACGAAGCTCTGTAAGGCGCATCTTCGATAACTCGAATTTCTGCCCGAAGATCCTTCGTAGTCAGTGCTACTTCGTTCTCCGGTTGCTTGAACATGTACTCATTGCCGATATCACCGACATTTTCATACACGCCAAGATCTTTATACGTTCGGCCTGTCCGTTTATCCGTAAGTGCAAAAGATCCATTGTCTGCAATATTTACGATAAAATATTCATTTTCCATGCCACGTTCACCACGCAGCAGTGTATTTGAATTCGCGGCATTGCTGTCCATGCGAACCAAGGCATACGTCTTCAGGCCAAGTGCAGGCACATTCTCTGCTTCAAACGTAATGCTGACCCGACGGCAGCTATATGGCTGACGGAATCGATCATCCGGCAGATCATAGCCGAATTGCAGACCCAGATCCTCTACCGTACACGGAACTGGTTTGCCTTCTTCATCCACCAATATACGACCTGACAGGTCGATGGCATTCATTTTGGCTGCCATATCTTCCAATGAGAAACCGTCGCGGAAGTACAAACGGGCCGCATCCAGTTCAATCTGAACCACACCGCTGCGCTCCCATCCCGAAGTGTTAAACACAACCACAGGCCGGGCTTCATCACCATATCGTTCAAAGGTTGAAGTATCCACAGCTGCAGCGATTTGGCTGGTGCTATCCTCAATCAGGGCCTCAGCGACATGACGGCTCTTATCAAACCGTGTGACCATCTCGCGATGTACTTCGTCTACGCTACAGCCACAGATGCTGTCATGCGGATGATTCTGCATCAACGTTTTCCAGGCATAGGTAAACTGATCATGCGGATATGAATGACCCAGCAAATGCGCGAACGAAGCCAGTGGCTCAGCCACTTTTTCCAACATGGCTTGGCCCAGTTGGTTCATCTGTTTCAGATAAACGCGTGCGGAAGCCGTGTTGACCAGAGTGCCCCAGCCATCAGTACGCTGGCTGCGCAGCTCTCCTTTTACAACAGACAACTCCTGAACCGCAGATGCTTTCAACGCTGACAGATAATCCGGGAAGTTGGAGTGAACAAACTCGATATCGGGATACAATTGTTCAGCCATACGGATGGCTTCAGGCAGATCCTTCTGGATCGGCTGGTGATCACATCCATTCATGTACAGCAATTCATTGGTCGAAGCATATTTCTCCGCGTCAGCCAGCTTGGTTTCCCAGAACTTCCGAGCTGAAGCTTCGTCCACCGGAACCTCATTCCCGTTAGAGTACCAGTTGGCAAATAAAACACCGAGCACTTTAGATCCATCCGGACCTTCCCACATTAGCTCTGAGAAACTGGATTCGTATCCATCGTCAGACACCATGTTGTTGAAGCCCGTTGGCTTCACGCCTCGCCCAAAAAAGACATTATCGATGCCCGATTGCAGCATAAGCTGCGGTGTCTGTCCTACAAGTCCGAACGTATCTGGGAAGTATCCGATCTTTGAAGGTGTTCCGTAACGTTTGGCATCCCGATGTCCAACCTGCATATTACGTACGTTTGCTTCACCACTGGTCAGGAAGGCATCCTGCAAAATATACCAAGGCCCAATGACAATCCGGCCATCACGAATATGCTTCTCCAACCGTTCCTTCTGCTCAGGTCTAACCTGAAGATAGTCATCGATGATGATCGTCTGGCCGTCCAGGTAAAAGCTTTTAAAATCTGGCCCCTGATCGAGCTGATCCAGCAAGGCATCCACCAGTTGCACCAATCGCATATGATGCTTCTCATACGGCAAATACCATTCCCGATCCCAGTGCGTGTGAGAAATAATATGCGCTCTTTTCGATTTGCTTGTTGGTTTGGTCATTGTATTATTCCCCCTCTACCTCTTGTTGTACAATCTCTACTTCATCCGGACGATATACGGCTTGCAGCTGTCCGGCATCATCTGTGGCAAACAGCACCGAGCGATTTTTCTCCAACAGGAACGTATATATGACTCCCGTACGTGTATCTCTGACTTTCACCTCATGATTCAAAGCGAACTCCGATACAAATACGTACAGATTCCCTTTCGGGAAGCTCAGCTTCCGGCCATAAATCCCTGCCAGATCACCGCCAGATATCCATTCCAGTTCATTTTTAATACCAGCCACTTCTGACGCATATCGATACAGGTCAGCCAGCGGCTCATCCCGGCCATTCAGCTCCAGCGGCAGCGGGCTCCAGATCAACTTGCCTTTGCCTAATGGCAGTACTTCTACTTCATCAGGTGTATGATTCTCCGCATGAAGCAACGTTTCCTTTGCCACCTCGGCAATCCGGCGACGACCATACGTGACGCGGTGATTCACCCCGTTAATATTCAGCATTTCTTCTCGCTGTACGTTGCCCAGACTGCGCTGGCCAACAAGATGATCTGCTCGATCACTTCTCTTCCAATAAGCATCCAACCCGAGCGGGCCAGTAATAAGCAGCGTAGCTCCTTCATTCTCCGCGAAGTTGAATAGCTCACTTAAGGCATCACTGTCCATGTTGTGCGGACTCGGAACCATGATCAGCTTCGGTGGTTGCTGCTTCAATGCTTCCAGATGATACTCGGATACAGCCAGGAATGGCTGCTTCAGCTCATAAGCCATCACACGGGTCAATTTTGTAGTTGCATCGTAAGCCAGGGAACGGTTCGAGAAATCGTTGGAATACGGGAAGACCACCGCAATCTCCTCCAGCTCGCGATCGGTAAACAAGTCCCGAATCTGCTCCATGAATCGGCCAAAATCGTAAGACACATCGGCTTCAGGTTTTTCCGTACCATCCGCTCTCAGCGCTCCAATATGAGATTCATTGGCATTATCCATATAGAAGTTTGTATTCCAGATCCATTGCACTGCTCCTGCACCGCCTGTTGAGAAGGCATAGGCGTATTTGCGCTCCAGAATGCTGTGAAGCTCTTCCTCTGTACGTTTGGCCCGGCCATCCGGGGTTTCCACATACATGATGCCTGTCTCCTGAATGAGATTGGGTTTATGTGGTGTTTTGGCGAAAATGCCATCCCAGATCAGGTCATCGTTGAGCCACCAGGAATGCACGGTTGTATAATCCACTTCACGCTCGTAGAAGAACGGTGAAGGGCGCTGTGCTCCGAGAGCTTCATCCTGCCCTACGGTAACCAAATGATGGGGAACAAGATCCTTGATCGTGCCTACAAGCTCTCTCGCCCAAACATTATGCATCTCCATCGAGAAGAGACAGTAATCAAGCCAGCGTGTTCCTTTTTTAGCCTTGTGCATGTCCTGTACATCGAAATTGATCTCTTCCGGTTCAGGAATGACTGCTGCGGTGAAGTCAGGGAGCTGTTTAGGTGACATGTTCCATGCCTCCTGCAACGCTTCAATCGTCTGATGCCGCTGCTGAAGCCACTCGATAAACGCCTGCTGCTCATACGAATCTCTTGCCGAACGTGGCCCATCGGAGAATATGCGCACAGGATCAAACATCGACGGTTCATTAATCAAGTCCCAGTCCACATGTGTGGAATGTCTGTGACGACTAACAATGCTGCGAATGAAGCGTTTCTGTGCATCTACGCTCTGCGGGTCCAAATATGGATTTGTTCCTTCCCACGTCTCGGGTGTAAAGGAGAAAAAGGTGAACGTCACTTGAAGGCCGTGCCGTTTTGCCGTTAACAGGAACGCATCAATAGCACGCAGTACATCCTCAGACATATGACCATCCACCTGCATCATGTTGCGATAGGCAGTCCAGATTCCGGTCCGAATCCAGTTAATGCCGGCCTTCGCCATCTGTGCCATATCCCGATCCCATACATCCGCATTAGGAAGGAACAGGAATTTCCGTGCCACATCAGAGGTCATGTAGGTCATACCAACCACAGGCAATGGACGACCGTCTTTGATAAAATAATCTCTGCTGCGTGTAATGACTTCCCCTTCTGCCAACAAAGCTGCGTCCTGACCCCAGAAGCCTTGCCGCAGTATGCGAACTTCGCCATCCGGTGCCTGAACACGACCCACGATTCGGTACAGCCCGCTCTCGATTGAAACCGGAAGAAGAATGCGTTCAAAACGCTGTTCGCCGGAAAGTTCCAGCTCCAGTTGATGATTCCATACCTTCTCTACCGTGCTGTTTGTGCGATCTTCCCGTTCAACGGTTAAATCAAACGTCCACAGCTCCGGCTCACTTCGTCTGCTTCCCGCACGCTGTAGAATTTGAGTTTGGAGGATCAGTGAAGCTCGTTCACCCAATTCATACGAAGCATAGTTCGGCTTCAGAGATAGCTCGGTCACACCTTTGGCGCAATACTGCGCCCAGTTCACGATTTCGGCTGCTCCGTTCTGATCCCAGAAGGTAGCCGTCAAAGGCAGATGCACAAACAGCCAGCGCGAACCGGCAAACGTACTGCGGGAGTTTTCCCATAATACGATTGGGGCAGCGATGTTGCGACCATCCTTGCTGCGGCCGCGGAGCAGCGGAGAAATCTGCGTGCTCATCGGACCTGAGGAACCCATCTGATGTGGCAAATCGCTTGTTTTGGTTGTATGAGGTACCAGATTCCACGTATCCGCATTCTCGAACAGTCTCTCTTTGCCTGCAAGGAGTGGAATATCTTCTGAGGAAGTTAGTGAATCCACTTTGGCTGCGGATACCTTTAACGCCTCATGAATGTAAAGTTCCTGGTGATACGCCGTTTGTTCCGACTCGGAAATCCATGCCCCATTCTCCTGACGAACAGGACGTTTGAATGGTGCGCTACCAATGCTGATCAGACTTCCCCCCTGATGAAGAAAAGCTGCGATTTCGGTCCAAGCGGATTTAGGAAAATAAGGCGCATGCAGGTTCACGAAACACCCTTCACCTGCCGCTGTGCTCAAAGCCGAAGCCAATTCATCCGCGCCCACAACGATGATCTCTTCCGATGCTTTCCATGAATCAAGAGCACCTTGCGTTGGCAAAGTACCCTCCACTGGAAACGTTGGATCAGAGAAAATAATCAACTTGGTTCTCTTCACCTGTGCGCTACTCATAGCAAACCATCCTTCATGGATTTATAGACCAACTGGGAGAACAGGCTGTTGGACCAAGCAAACCATTTTCTCGTAAAAATCGTCGGATCATCGGCATGGAAACCTTCATGCATATATCCTGTATCCGCATCCGTTGCTTCCAGCATCCGAATGATTTCGAGCTTCTCTTCAGCAGACTGGGCCGTCAATCCTTGCATGGACAGACCCATATGCCAGATGTAATCCGGCGGTGTATGCGGGCTGCCGATTCCTTTGGCAACTTTGCCTTCATAATAGAACGGATTCTCTTTGCTGAGCGCAAAACGTCTCGTATTCTGATAGATCGGATCATCCGCTGTGACGTAGCCAAGATAAGGAATGGACATCAGTCCCGGTGTACCCGCATCATCCATCAGGCAGTAGTTGCCGAAACCATCCGTCTCATAGGCATAGATCGGGCCAAACTCGGGATGACGGTAAATACCGTACAGCTGAATACCATGATCTACTTCGGCTTCCAGATCCTTAAGCTCCTGTAGGAACTCCATATCCCGGAATACCCACTCCGCGAACTCCTGCATCTGACGCAGGGCAACCACGGCAAACATATTGCCTGGAATGTTGTAGTGGAAATCACACGCATCATCACTGGAACGGAAACCGGACCAGATCATGCCTGTGTAATTGACGGGCATACCTCGTCCGTTATTGCGAATTGAATCCGTAGCAATGCCGTTATTGCGGGTAAAGCTGTATGGTGACTTCTCCATGTGATGCTGCTCCACCCGGAACAAATCCACGATTTTGCGCATGGCGGCTTTGAAGCTGGAATCGAAAATATCGGTCAGTTCGGTTTCTTTCCAATATAAATAAGCGAGACGCACAACAAAGCACAAGGAATCAATCTCGAATTTGCGCTCCCACACCCAAGGTGACATCTCGGTCACGTCGGTGGTGTTCCAGTGCCAATCATTGGCTGTCTCGTTGAAGGCGTTGGCATACGGATCAATATGAACGTACTGGATGTGGCGCTTAATCAGACCACCAATAATGCGTTGCAGGTCTTGATCTTCCTTGGCAAATGGAATGTAATGCACCACTTGCTCCACAGAATCCCTTAGCCATGAAGCTGGAATATCGCCAGTGATGACAAATGTTGTGCCGTCGTCCATTAATTTAGTTGTTGTTTCAATCGTATTCGGGAAACAGTTCTTAAATAGTTGAAGCAGCTTCGGTCGATGTGACAGCTTCTGCTCTGCTTCTTTCATTACAGCCTGTACAGCTTGTGGCAATGCAACAGGTGGCATCGGTATTTTGGGTAGTCTGAATTGTTCCATGAATGAGTGCACTCCTTAAACAAATTGAATGGTGTAGCCGTAGCAAGATAAACTCATTAACTGTACACTGGACACTACGATTGCAGTACCATCTTCCGATCGCTGTTATCCCCAGATTTTTTTGATTCCCTTCTCCAATGGGAAAATCCGGGGATAGCGTATGCTTCCGATGTAGCTTTCTTTCAGAAAGCTTTTAGGCGAACACTTCGTTTCTCCATCTGGTTCTGCACTCTCCGTTGTCGTGTACATGTTTTAGTTCATCTTACATAGCTCAATATATTTCAAAAAGGTTTACCGTAATAGCACGGTTTTTATTTCGTAAGGTTTAAAAGATAATGTAATCTGACCATTGGTGGTATCCAAAGGCTCGCCTGCTTCTTCCAAAGCATTGGAGAGATAAGCTTGCTCAAATGCATGCGGCCATTGCAGCGTCACTCGTTCACGTGTGCCCGAAGACTCATAGAAACGGAGTACTGTACCGTTTCCTGCCTCTGCCGGTTTGACCGTATCCAAGATGACATGGTTGCTATCGAATTCAATCCATGATCCAGTTGCCGGGCGTACGCCTGCGTTCTGGTCCACCTGATGCACAGGCACTTCATGGTTTAATTCGGCTGCCTGACGTACCGTATGTGCACTTCTCCAGTCGCCTTCATGTGGATACAGGGAATAGGTGAAGTCATGTTCTCCAATATCCGCAGTCCGGTCAGGCCATCTCGGTGCACGCAACAAGGAAAGGCGAATCGTGCTTCCCTGTACGTCGTATCCATATTTGCAATCATTGAGCAGACTGACGCCATATCCGTGCTCGGCGACATCTGCGAAGCGGTGTCCGCACACTTCATACTGAGCTTGCTCCCAACTCGTGTTACGATGAGTTGGACGCTCCAATGCACCGAATGGAATTTCATAGGTCGCTTTGGAACTCACTACATCGATTGGGAAGCCCACTTTGAGCAATTTATGATCTTCATTCCAGCTTACATGGGTCTTGAAATCGATCCGTCGATTGTCATGATAGAACACCATATCCTGTGTTATCACAGACTGGTGAAGCTTCCACTGAAAACGAAGTACATCCTTCGTAGTACCTGCCAGAACCAGTTTTTTCTCCAAGAGTTCCACTTCTCCAGCAATCTGAGCCTCATAACGACTGTCGATATCCCAGGCATCCCAGAGCGTCGGACGGTCATGGAAAAAGTGAAATTGATTGCCGCGCTCACCTGGCTTCAGAATCTCGCGTTCTGCTGTCTTGTCCCACAAGCGGGATATCTCGCCACGCTCGCTGAACTGAACATGGTAATGCGCGGTTTCCCATGTATCTGTAAAGTTCTTTTGCCCGGCAATGCTCGCCATTTCCCGTACATTCGTTTCCCTTGCATTTTCCGGTACGAGCCAAATCGTCTTATGACCAAACGCTGGAATATCCGTCACCAGAACCGAAATTTGGCCATCTTCCTGATCCATGCGCAAACGCTGACCTTCTTCATCTATAACGTAACGATCCAATCCATCTTGCATTTGAAGTTGAACGACTTCACTTCGATTCCAACCAAGGCTGTTGAACACAACATAAGGAACAGAACCCTCTGGCCCCTGCGTGTTAATCCCCCTCGTTAATGCAGCAACACCTTGATTCAGTCCTGCTCTACCCAATTCGAATACCCGAATATACTCCTCATCCGACGTTACATAGGATTCCGTTATGGCCGAACCAGGGATAATATCATGGAATTGATTCAGTAAAATCAGCTTCCATCCATCATGCAACGCCAAACGCACTTCAGCATCCTGCTGCGGCTCCATATCCGGTAAGGCAAGTGTGTTCCAGAGCTCCGCTTCGCGATAAAGCACCTCAGCCTTCCGGTTGTTGCGCTTATTGCGACCATGGGTCGTATAGGTACCCCGGTGAAGCTCCAAATACAAGTCGCCATGCCACTTCGGAAGATCAGGCTGCGCCTTCTCGATTCCGTCAAAAAAGGCACAGGCGGTACTATAACCATTCTTCGGTTGGCCCACCATCAACTCAGAACGATCCACGTACTCCAACATCTCTCGCGTCACGCCGCCGCCACCATCGCCATGCCCGTACAGAAGCATATGCTCAGGATGCGCCGCCTTCTCGCGGTAAGACTGCCAATGATCATGAATGTCCTTCGGCAGCGTATGCTCGTTAACACCATGATTGAGATAAGACAGGATGGACGTGCCATCAATACCTACCCAGTGGAAAAGGTCATATGGAAATACGTTCGTATCATTCCATCCGAGCTTGGTCGTCATGAAGTACTCCACATTGCCATGCTTCAAAATCTGAGGCAGGGAAGCACAATAACCAAATGTATCTGGCAGCCATTCAATCTGTGATGTTTTGCCGAACTCCTCCATATAGAAGCGTTGACCATATAACATCTGACGAATCAGGGATTCCCCACTCGGAATGTTCAGATCCGGCTCAACCCACATCCCGCCAACCAGTTCCCAGCGTCCTTCGGCAATGCGCTTCTTCACCCGTTCATATAGCTCGGGATCATGTTCCTTCAGAAAAGCGTACAACAAAGGCTGGCTCTGGGAATAAACATACTCCGGGTATTCATTCATGAGTGCATCCACCGTGGAGAATGTACGACTGGTCTTGCGCACCGTCTCACGTACAGGCCACAGCCAGGCAATGTCAATGTGCGATTGCCCCACCATATGCTCCAAGCCTTCGGCGTTTCCACCAATCTCTCGCACTTCATGGATCAATCCTTCTTCGATACTGTGGATGCCATTCCCCTGCTTGACAGCGTCTTCTGTCAGACCTACGAATTGATCCATCGCCCGATAGATCGCTTCCAACAGTCGCACACGGCGAAAATCACTTTCCGGCAGCAGCACTGCGGAATCACGCACAATCGTGACCGTGTACATCAGGCTGCGGACAGGTTCATTCGGTCGCACCAACAAACTGCTAATTGATGTAATCGGCGGCTGAATAACCGCTTGTTGGTTCAGTGGATCTACAGGCTCGGGTACCGGATCGAATAACTCAATCTCAAGTTCAGGCTGAGCCCCTACTCGGGAAGGGTCGAGTGTTACATACGTATGATTACGATCCAGCCCCTGATAGGAATGTCCATTCACCCGAAGCAAGCCTTCCCCACCGGATTCAAATACAAGTCCGTAAGGTTCTTTCTGCCAGGAGGCAGGTACATCCAACCGTGTCCGGAAGAAATAGGTCGTTCCCTGATCACTCGGGAAACGATTCAACCCCTCGCCTTCTGGATAAGCCTTCTGATCTTCATATTGTCCTGGCACTTTATAATAAGCGCGGGTGATGTCCCAGCTGCGCAGCTCCATTTGCTCCAACCACTGACGTTCGGACAACTCGCGAATAAATCGTCTGATGCGTTCCAATTCCTTACGCCTCCTCTACCGTCAGCTCGGCGAACTGCGTATCTTTCACATGTCTTCCGATATGAATATGGAATTGTCCTGGTTCAACGACAGGCGTGAGATCACGACCGATATATTGCAGCTGCTCCGCTCCAATATGGAAGGCTACCGTCTTCGTCTCTCCAGGTTCCAAATTCACTTTTTCAAACCCCTTCAGCTCTTTAGCTGGACGTGCCACCCGGCTAACCACGTCGGATACATACATCTGAATGACTTCTGCACCTCTGCAAGACCCTGTATTGGTGACTTCCACTGATACGGTGACTGTCTCGTTGGCCGTCATCGATTCTGTACTTAGCTTCGGCTCACTGTAATCAAAAGTAGTATAGCTAAGCCCATATCCGAATGGATAACGAGGCTCCAGATCCTCTTCCAAATAACGCTTGCCGCGTGAACGTTTGCCATTATAGTAAATCGGTAATTGACCCACATGCTTCGGAATGGATACCGTCAGTTTACCGGACGGATTCACTTCGCCGAACAAAATGTCCGCAATGGCATGCCCACCCTCTTGACCTGGGTACCATGCTTCCAGAATGGCATCGGCATGTTCATCCACCCATGGCTCGGTGATCGGGCGACCGTTGATATAAACAATGACAAGTGTTTTGCCAAGCTTGTGGATCTCCTGAATCAGCTCCAGCTGGACTCCGGCGAGTCCAAGTGTCATGCGGTCAATGCCTTCTCCACACTCCATGTCATTCCATGAGTTATCGGACACATTGGAAGCACCTGTCTTCAGATCGATCGTTCCTTCACCAAAATCACGGGCACTCGAGCCGCCAACGACCATGATGACCGTATCGGCCTGACGTGCAGTTTCTATTGCGTGCTCGAACCCTTCTCTCGAATCACCCTTGATGCGACATCCCGGTGCATAGAAAACCTGATTTTCACTATTCGAATGTCCAGCTGAGCCATCTCCTTCGTGCCCACTCTCACTTACAGCAAGCTTACTGCGGATGCCATCCAGCACCGTAGCCACTTTGGACTTCGGTTGGGGGGAAGTATAATCGCCCAACTGGTTGTAGGCTTGGTCTGCATTAGGACCAATGACAGCAATTCGGCCCGCTGTTGCCGTCGACAGAGGTAACGTTGCAGCTTCATTTTTGAGCAATACCACACCTTCTGCAGCCAATTGGCGTGCCAGTTGAATATGCTCTTCACTGCCAATGACTTCTGCCGCTCGATCGGCATCCACATAAGGCTGCTCAAATAATCCCAGCTTGAATTTCAGTGCCAGCACACGGCGGACAGCTTGATCCAGTACATGCATTTCAAGTTTGCCTTCCGAGATCGCTTGCACCAGATATTGTCCAAACATCTCACCGGACATTTCCATATCAATACCAGCCTGAATGGCCTGTACGGATGCTTCCAATCCATCTGCCGCCACATCATGCCCACTTGCGAGCATGTTGATGGCTCCGCAGTCCGTAATCACCAGACCGTCAAAGCCCCAGTCTTTTCGCAGAACGTCATCCAGCAGTTCCGTATTAACCGTACACGGGATACCGTCGATTTCGTTATAAGCCGGCATAATGGATTGAGCGCCTGCTTCAACAGCTTTGCGGAACGGATACAGATCTACTTCCAGCAGCTCACGCCAGCCCATATGCACCGGTCCCGCATTGCGTCCACCTTCCGAGCTGCCATAACCGACAAAGTGTTTCAGTGTAGCCGCTACCGCATCCTCTTGGTCCAAACGCTCGCCCTGAAGTCCTTGCACGGAAGCAACAGCTAGCTCACCAATGAGATACGGGTCTTCACCAAAGCATTCCTCGGTACGCCCCCAGCGTGGATCACGTACAACATCCAGCACCGGAGAATACGTTACTGCACCCCCTTGAGCACGCGTCTCGCGAGCGACCGCCCGGCACATGTCACGGTACAGATCCACGTTCCAAGTACTTCCTAAGAGCAGGGGAACTGGATAGACCGTACCGTCAATCGCCATATGTCCGTGAGAGCATTCCTCTCCGATCAGAATGGGAATCCCCAGTCTGGAGTGCTCTACAGCATGGCGCTGAATAAGGTTTACTGCTTCTGCCCCTTCTCTGGCAGACAGTCCATTTTCAAGCGTAACACCCGTCCATGGATCTGCACGAAGTGCACCGTACAGGGAGCCTACGCCCCCGTTTTCCACCTGCTGCTTAAAGGATTCATTCAGCGTAATGTTCCCTTGATTATTGGTATATGTCTGCCAACCAAAAGGCTGGATGAGTTGACCCGCCTTTTCCTCCGTCGTCATTAAGCCCAGCAGATGTTCTACTCGCTCTTCCACGGATTTACTTTTGTCCTTATATATCATCATCCTTCGATACCTCCACCCTATAGAAGTGATTCGGTTACTCTTTGACAGCTCCGACCGTCAGACCCTGTACAAAGTAACGCTGGAAGAACGGATAAGCGAAAATAATCGGCAATGTAGCGAGAACCACCATGGCCATCCGTGAAGTATCCTGCGGGATGGATTGCATCGCCGCCAGACTCATCGAGCTGTTCGCCGAGTTCTGCTGGATGAACTGGATGCTGGACTCGATCCGCATCAGCATTGATTGCAGCGGTACGAGGTTGGGGTTATCGATATATAACAGCGCATTGAACCAATCGTTCCAGTAACCGAGCGTACTGAACAATCCGATTGTCGCCAGCCCTGGCAACGATAATGGAATAACAATCTTCATAAACGTATAGAATTCTCCGGCTCCATCAATTTTCGCGGATTCAATGACTGCATCCGGCACACTGGTTGAATAGAACGTACGCAGGATCATGATATAGAAGGCATTCATTGCAAGCGGCAGAACCAGTGCCCATATGCTATCTTTTAAATGAAGAAGTTGGGATACGACCATATAGGTCGGAATCATCCCGCCGTTGAACAACATGGTCAGAATGGCAAATATGGAGAAAAATCTCCGATAACGGAAACTCTTGCGGGAAATTGCATAAGCATACAGCGACATTAGAATCAGACTTATGATGGTACCCAGCACTGTCACCAGAATGGTTACCCCATAAGCACGCAGCAGCGTGTCTCCACTCTGCCACACAAACTGATAGGCTGCGAGACTCCATTCCTTCGGAATCAGTCGATACCCGTCACGGGCCAGTGCTTTCTCGTCCGTGAACGAGATGATAACTACAAACACGAAAGGAAATACACAGATTAAAGCGAATAGTCCGGCCAAAATATTCATAATGACGTTCCAACCATTGGATACATGATGGAAGTCGCGTTTTTTTACGATTTGAGCCACAGTGGTTCACTCCTTTCCCTTGTCCTAGAATAGGCTGCTATCTTTATCGATTTTGCGTACAACATAGTTGGAAATGATAACAAGCACGAAGCCTACAACGGATTGATACAATCCGGCAGCGGTACTCATGCCAATCTCACCACTTGTTTTCAAGCCACGATACACATAGGTATCAATAACATTGGTAACGGCATACAACGTACCCGAATCCCTTGGAACCTGATAGAAGAGACCAAAGTCGGCATAGAAGATGCGACCCACAGCCAGCAACGTCATAATAATAATGATAGGTGAGAGCAAAGGAATCGTAATGTTGCGGATCTGCTGCCATTTATTGGCGCCATCGATCATCGCTGCCTCATACAGCGACCGATCAATCCCCAGAATGGAAGCGAGATAGACAATGCTGTTGTACCCGATCGTTTTCCACAAAGCTACAAACACCAGGATATACGGCCAATACTTCGCTTCCGAATACCACTGAATCGGTTCCACACCGAACCACCCAATAATCTGGTTCAACATCCCCCGGTCCATGCTCAGGAAGCTGAACGCGAAATAACCGACAATAACCCAGGATAGGAAATACGGCAGGAACATACCTGTTTGATACAATTTGGCTAATCGTTTATTGACCAGCTCCGAGAGCAGAATTGCCAAACCTACAGCGAATACCAGCCCCAGAATAATAATGGCAAGGTTATAAAAAAGCGTGTTTCGAGTAATGAGCCAAGCATCGTTAGTGCTGAACAGGAATTTAAAGTTATCCCAACCCACCCATTCGCTCTTCATCAGACTGGCCCAGAAGCCTTCGCGGCTGAAACGATATTGTTTGAATGCTGCTACTGTACCAACCAATGGCAAGTAGGAAAAGAAGAAGAACCAGATGGCGCCTGGCAGCACCATGAACAGCATGACTCGGTTTCTAATCAGATTTTTCAAAAATGCGGTCATATGAAGATCCTCCTTCAGGCTTGAATGAAAAAGGATCGGGCGCAACAAGCAGCGGCCCGATCCCTGAATTTACCCTTACTTATTTGCCGCTCTCCAGGCATCAAGCTGGGTTTGGGCTTCAGCCATCACTTTTTCAAGTCCGGCTTGATTGAACTTCTCAATCACTTGCTCCAAATTGTTCTCTGGGTCCAGCGTACCTGTCATCAATGCGGCCCAGTATTGCTCTTTGACATTCTGCACAGCTGTCAGTTCCGACGACACCTTACTTGAGTCAAAGTTAAAGCTCAGAATTGGGGAATTTACACCCTCTGCATTAAACTTCTTAAACTCATCCCATTTGTTATCCGGGTCATTGTTGTTCAGATACAACAACATGTTGTTACCGAGGGAGTAAGAAGGCATATCGTAGTTCTTGGATTCAGCGAGATTTTCCATGTGCGTGTCATCCACTTTTTTGTAGTGAACGCCTTCAATACCGGAATCAACCATATTGCGCAGGACTGGATCTGTATTCAACAGGTTCAGAAACTCCATTGCTTTCTCCGGATATTCGGAGTTAGCCGAGATGGCCATGATCGAACCTTGTACAGACGTGTTAGTGATGATCGCATCACTAGCTGGTGTGGAAACTACCGGATATCCGTAACTTGCCGACCATTGGTTGTCTGCAAGCGGTTGAGTCTGTGCACGATCCAGGAACCAGTTGCCTGATGTAGTCAGGTCATTGGTAGAGCCTGTTGTTGCTGCCTCTGCAGATACATAACCAGCTTTATAGTATTTGCTCATCGTTTTGAGTGCTGCTTTCATTTCCGGAGTATCCAGAATGTTCACGATCTTGTAATCCGTTGTATCCAGTTTGATCGCCATTGGCAAATTCTGAATGACATAGTCATAAGGAACATAAGGAACGAAGTTTTTATCCATTCCAAATGGAGTCACGCTTGGCTCATTTTCCTTGATTGTTTTGAGCAAAGGCTCCAGACTGTCCAACGTACGGATATTGGAGATGTCCATTTTGTATTTATCTAGCAGCGTTTTGTTGAAACGCCATACCTCTTGTTGAGGCAGCTCCTTGTTGGCCGGAATTCCGTAATTGTGTCCGTCTACTTTCGAACCACTCAGGAATGCAGGATCAATCGTTTTAATAAGGTCCTGACCATATTTAGGGAGCAAGTCATCCAGTTCCAGGAATGCACCCTTTCTGGCATTTTGAACATAATCGAATCCGCCGGAAGAGGTGAACAGGATGTCCATTGGCTCGCCGGATGCTACGTTAACTTGCATTTTTTGCGGATAGTCACCCCAGTCAACCATTTTCATCGTTACTGTGGCATTGATTTTTTCTTTCGTGTACTTGCTGACTTCTTCCATCACTTTATTAACATCTTTCTGAGGGGTACCAATGGTGTACCAGATCAGCTCGACAGGAGCTTCTCCTGCTTCCCCTGATTCTGAAGCATCCTTGCTTCCTCCACAGGCGCTAAGAACGAGTGTAACCGCCATCAATAATGCAAGTACGAGAGAAAAACTTTTTCTTTGTTTACTCATTTCCTTGATCCTCCCTTTTCGTGTTCCCTTTAGCTCTACAAACTAACTGCTTTAACCTTATCGAATGAAAGCATTTTCAAAAAGAAGATAAACTTAATATTTCGAGGTACAAATTAAAGAGAAATCTGTACTGATTCATTAATTTGTACCTATTTGAATAAATCGCTTACATCAAAAAGACATGCTGAGTAACATTTGGCATCAACTCCATTGCATGCCCTCCTGTCCCCAGAATGTCTCATTCATTTCAGTCCACTGGTCCAATCGGTGATCCACTGAACATTATCCAAAAACCTTAAAATCGGTAGGTGAAATTCCCACATACTTGCGGAACTGTTTATAGAAATATCCGGTCTCCCAGTACCCGACATTCCTTGCAATCTCATGTACTTTCAGATTCGAATTGCGCAGCTGTTCCTTGGCACGTTCAATCCGGTATTTATTGATATATTCGGCAAAAGTCTCCCCGGTCTCCTTGTGGAACAGTTGTCCCAAATATACTGGATGAAGATGATAGTGAGCACCCAGCAGCTTCAGGGAAAGCTCTTCTGCGTAATGTTTGTCAATATGTTGAAGCACCTGGTTGACGATCGGATTCTTTAAATCCTGAAGCAGAGACTGAATCGTCTCCGTACCAACCTGCTGCAACGCCTGCACGAGTTCATCAAACGTTCCGCTGTCCAATACAAGGCGAAGTCCACGTTGGTAAATAGCCGATTCATCCGAATGTTTGATGCCCTCCAATTCCATCTTGAAGCGAATGACCACTTCCAGTGCGATGTTCTGCAACTCAGCCGGAGTAACCCCGTCGCGGTGCTGTTCAAAATCGACCCGAATCCGCTCCGCAAGCAGCTCTGCATTACGGGATAGAATGAGCTTCGCGTACTCCTTCCAATCGATCGAGAAGGAAGAAGCAGAGCTTCCACCCTTCTCCAATATGGCATGATCGATCACTTTGAGATCGGGATAGATCATCACATACTGGAGCGCCTTTTTCGCCTCCTGATAGCTTGTCGGCGCATGGTGAAGTCCACGTATCAGACTTCCTACCCCAATCAGAACAGCAGGATGTGTCTCACATAGCGCAGCGGATAATGCCTGAAGGCACTCCATAAACTTCTCTTTCTCGTCCTCGCCTGCATGCACATTGGCAACGATGACGATGTCCCCATCGATGTCATGAAATATATTCACATAGGACTTATCCTTCAGCATGTCCTCCACTCGCTCGAACATGCCGGATACTTCCCCTTTAGTTCGCAGGATAGCTACTGCAACATCGGGTGCATCCAGCGAAAGGTTCAAGAACTGAGCCCGTTCCTCGAATTCCGTGGCGGCAATCTGTCCCGTCAACCATCGGTGAAGAATGTTGTCTTTCAGAATCTGAACACCATAAGCATCATCCGTTTGAGGAGACAACGCATGGTCCAGCTTGGAAGCCGTATTGCGAAGCGTCGACTCCAGCTCTTCCACATTGATCGGTTTGAGCAGGTAATTTTCGATGCCTAGCTGCATGCCCTCTTTCAAATATTCAAACTCATTAAAACCACTTAAAATAATCACCTTGATCTCAGGCTGCAACTGCCTTGCTTCCCGAATCAGATCCAGACCATTCATGAATGGCATCGATATATCCGTGATCAGAATGTCCACAGGCTGCGCAGACAAGGCGTTTAATGCGGCCTGTCCATTGCCGGCATGACTTACAATTTCCATATCAAACGACGACCAATCCAAAATATCGTACAATCCTTCAATGATGAACGGTTCATCATCCACAATAAATACCTTGTACATATTAAAAACCTGTCCCTTCTGTATGAGGATAACGAACCCTGATCAGGGTTCCTTCTCCGAGTGTACTTTCTATCGTGATGCCGAATTCCGGTCCATACAGGAAACGCAAACGGGTGTGTACGCTGCGCAGTCCGAACATTTTACCCGACTCTTCCGGACGTTCCAGTTCTTCTAAAATTTCAGTCAGGCGCTCAGGATCAATGCCTTTACCGTTATCTCTAACCTCTACCTGCAAAGCGTCGCCCAGTTCTTCAACAACAATCGCTAATTGATTATCCGAACGTTCTGTCTGAATGCCGTGCACCACATAGTTCTCAATAATTGGCTGTAGGGACAGCTTAACCACCGGATGCTGATTATGCACAGGGTCCAACTGAATCGTGTACATGAAAATATCCTTATACCGGATTCGGAACAATTCCAGATACAGACGGCAAGCTTCCATCTCATCCTTGAGCGTATAATTTTTCTTCTGTTGAACAAGGCTCTTGAATAACACGGATAAACTGTAGATCATCTCCCCGACATCCTTCGCCCCCTGCGAAATTGCCCTCATTCGGATGACCTCCAACGTGTTATAGAGAAAGTGAGGATTAATCCGTGCCTGGAGAGCGACCAGTTCTGTCTCCTTTTGTTTGATCTCGGCTTTGTAGACGCGTTCAATATATTGATTAAGTTCATCCAGCATATCGTTGAAACTGTGTGAGATCTGTCCAAGCTCATCATCACGGGCATCATCGATGCGTGCTGTCAGGTTGCCGTATTTCACCCTTTGGGTGAAACGAATGATTCTGCGGGTGCGTTTGGCAAAATTAATAATGAAAAACGCCGGAACCAACACTGCAAACAGGATACATATGATGCTAATCGAAACGATTGTGTTGCGTGTACCCGCATAGGCCTCAGCCATCTCATCCACAGGAACCGTGCCAACGACCACATAGCCCTGATCCGCCGAGACAAACTTGTTCACATACATATTTCGCTCCTTTTTCATCGAGTCCATATCCGTCTGATCAAACAGGGAATCGGCCACATTGATATAGGGGTACTTCTTGCCGTAATAGTTACTGTTGGAATCGAACAATACTGTACCTTTGGCTGACAGCACCACAATTTCTCCCTTGAGATTACTTTCGTAACTATCCAAAGCGTTGCCAATACCTGCTGAGTCAAAGAAAACAAGGAACTGACCCAAATTTCGAAGGGTCTGTGTATCGTTGATAGGCACCCGAATCGCATACAGCGCCGGGTCCCATTGATCAATTTCTTTACGAATCCAATAGTTTGGTGCGCTGATATTCGGTGTCTCCATCGCCATCACGTCAGGAATATAGGAATGAGCCACATTGGTGTTCAGCTTTCTGAACTGCTTATGTTGATTGAAGGAGGACAGATCCTGCCGCTCGGCACTATATAACATCACTTGATTGATATCCGAATTGCGATCCATGATATTTTGAAAATGTTTCAGTACATCAGCTGAATAATCATCCTGATTCGCATAATAGCCATTCGTCAGATGCTGTACATACTCGGCGTACGTGTGGTTCATCAGATAGGTGATATTGGCTGATAAGGCCTCATTCTGATGCATGTCCCTCACCATGTTTTGCACCGATTCATACTGCTGATGAATATATCGGTCAACACTCTCCATGGCCGCTTTCTGGATCGCCAGTTCTCGGCGAATTGTGGCATCGGACACCGACAGGAAAATGATATAGGATAAGGTAATAATCGTTACAATTGAGATCATGGAGAAGATGAACAGCATCTTCATAAACATATTATTTTTAAAGAATTTTTTGTAAACGCTAACAATTTTCAAGTCACATGTTCCCCCCGATGCTGTTTTCCTGTCTAAAGTATATCATTTGCCTTCTAACATTAACTTGTCACCTCGAACTTTTCTTTAGTTTATACCTTCCTTTCTTTAATTTCTCCCTATTTGAAAATGCTTTCATGCCCTATCGTTAACCATAAGTTTATTTTTGTGTAAAAGAATACCTTACATTCATTCGACTTGAAGGAGGAACAACATGACACGCAAACACAAACCCAAAGGCCTTATCCCCAAAGTAACCGCAATGGTTCTCACTTCGGCTCTGCTTGGACAAGTCATTGCCTCATCCGTTTATGCAGGAGACACGCTTCCTTACACAGGTGACAGCGCCAAGGGAGTAAATCAGCCTTATCAGCATGGCTACACCGCTGCCCAGATTCTGAATTGGACACCCAAAAGTGATATCCATGGTGATCTGCTTCGTGCTCATGTACCTTTGCAACCACGTAACGATGCCTTTGCGGCCACGCAGGCTTATCCCGAAATCAGCCCGGACACCAAGCTGTTTACGATGAGTGGCGATTATGGCAACTCATTCTTCGATAGCACCCCTTACACGAATGAATTCAGCGAGTACCTCTTTAATTATTGGCAGTACACAGACTATTATAGCTATTGGCATGGTATGGCTTCTGCTGGCGTGCCTGAGGAATTGTATGACCCCAATAAGGAATGGACGGAAAAGTACTTTGAGTTTGGCATTTTGAACATTCCGAATCCGGCTTACACCAATGCTGCACACAAAAACGGTGTCCGTTCCATCGCCAACATCTTCTTCTCAGACAATGATCGTGGACCACAAACCTACAAGCAGATGCTTGTGCAGGATGAAAAAGGGAATTTCCCTGTTGCTGCAAAGCTGGTCGAGATGGCAAAGTATTATAATTACGACGGATACTTCTTCAATCAGGAAGAGGTTGCCAAAGGCGTTGCACCTGAAGACATCGCTTCCTACAAGAAATTCATGAAATATTTAAAAAACGAAGGACTATATGTTCAGTGGTATGACTCCACCATCAATACAACGGGCAAAATTCAATACCAGAACCAGTTTAACGGACTCAACAGTCCTTTTGTGCAAGATTCTGCTTTAGGCAGAGTCTCGGATTCGATCTTCCTGAATTACGTGTGGAACCATGACATGCTGCATGATTCACGCGATCATGCCATTGGTTTGGGACTTGACCCACTGGAAACGGTATTTGCCGGTGTCGAAGGTGGGAATGACCAGTTTGGCCGTTGGAAGCAGCTCTACGATCTGCGTAACAATCTGGACGAGAACGGTCAACCGATGAACAGTATTGCAACACTTGGTGCTGACTTTACCCATAATGCCCTGGATGAAGAAATGGGCGATGGCAGCACGAATCATAGAGCCGATGATGAGTACCAATGGATGACCTTTGTGCGTGACCGCGCTTGGTGGTCAGGTCCAAATCAGGACCCAACTAACGCACGCCGTACGGCATCCGTCGATCTGTCCGATGTGTATGCTTCGGGTGCAAAGTGGGACGGCATCGCCGCTTATCTCACCGAACGCTCCGTTATTCACGGCTCCAATTTTGTGACCAATTTCAATACAGGCCACGGTCTGAATTATTATGAAGGAGGAACCGTCTCCAATGCAACCGAATGGTCCAATATTAATATTCAGGATATCCCAGTCACCTGGCAGTGGTGGATGGATAGTCAAGGTGACAAACTCACTGTTGATTTTGACTATGGTCCAACCTATGAAAAAGGTGCTCGTTATACGTATGATTCCGTTGGTGCGTTCACTGGCGGCAGTTCTCTTGTGGTGAACGGAAGTCTAAATGCGGACAATTTCCTACGTCTGTACAAGACGGATCTGTCGATCAACGCCCAATCCAAACTGGAACTCACCTATAATAAACCGTCTGTCAACGACGCTTCCTCCATGTATGTCGGACTGATATTTGAGGATGAACCAACCAAAGTAGTCAAAGTCAAAGTGCCAGATTCAGGTCAGCACACGGCAGGCTGGAAGACTACTTCACTCGATCTAAGTGCACACCAAGGGAAGACCGTCGCAGCTTTTGGTCTATCCTTCGACCCTAATGGTACTACGATTGAAAAATATCAGATGAACATTGGTGAAATTCGTATATCCGACGGTTCTGCCGCCAAACCGAATGCTCCAACCGGATTCCATATTACCAAAGCACTGACCAACACCGATGAGTTGGTTGTCGAATGGGATATCGAGGACTATTCAAAGGTTAAGCAATATAATCTGTATGAGAACGGCGCTTATGTCGGCGGCGTGTATGACTCCACATTTTATATTAAAACGCTCAAACATCCCGCTGGCGAATTGTCCATTCGTGCTGTAGGCGCAGATGGTACCGAGAGTGAAGCAACCGTCCTGTCCTATGATCTGAATGCAGCTGTTCAGGACATTGATGTGAAATTCAAGAACAATGGCGATGCTATTGTCAGTTGGAAAAACCCGAAGAAGAACCCAGGTAAAGAGCCGATCCAGCTTACACTCCAAACGGAGTACACGAAGGAACCTTTCACCAAGACACTTCAGGTCAAAAAAGGAAAACAGTCTGCCATTCTGACAGGCCTTCCGACCAATGGTGAACATTACGTCCTGGATATTGCCATTGGCAAACAGAATCCAGTCACTACGACCGGACAACTGGCAGATACTCAGATTACACCATATGCCAAGGAAAAGGTTACGGTAAAGGATGGAAAGTATACCCTCGCATTGCCTGATTTGGAGGATTGGTACAAAATCTATGTCTATGAAAATGAGGTACCACGCGAATTCGGAGTAACTTACGTTTCGCAGAAATTCCCTTATATCATTCGGGGCAGAACGAAGCTGGGTGAACTGACCTTCACGCCTTCGTCTAGTACCAGCTCCCTGAAGCTCGTTATCGAAGATTATGCTGGCAATAAAGCAACGACGATTCTGCGATAAAAGAATCACAAGAAATCAATTCAGCCCTTTCGCTTCCTCACAGGAAGTCGGAAGGGCTGAATTTATGTTTGGCACTTTTAATTTAACCCTACAATACGCCGTTCATCCCACCAAATATCCGACCTAAAACATTAAAATAGATCATAATAAATGACAATATAACTGCTATCGATAGAATGGATAAAAATTGTTTTTTATTTATCGGTATGATCAGCAACAACACAACAATCATGATTAAATATATTATCATAAGGACTGGAATTAAATTGTAATGAGTGTGAATGGGTAAGTAAGCGTGACGTAATTGAAACCCTTCTGACAGTAATAATGTAATGGGGAGAGCTGCAACAACATTAGATAACAGCCCATTCCCACGTGCATACCACATAATATAAGCACAGATCGGAGATACCACCGCGCATATTCCCCAAAAAACCATAGCTCTTTCTGGATAAAAATGTAGAAATAACACGGTGTAAACATAATACACGGTCAGCATTGATCCAAAAAAGATGAATATTTTTACTGCCGCCAATTTTGGAGAATAGCTAAAAACCGCTATTATCGCTGCAACAAATATCCATACGCCCAGACGTCCACCAATATCATCAAATATAGGATTGATTCCCGGAGCATCAACAATTTTGGCTGCAACCCCCATGATAACTCCGATCAGCATGGCATACCCTATCGATACACCTCTTTGTTTTGTGGTTGATTCGCTCTTCACTCTAATCTGATTCATTTACCCTTGAACTTTCTGCTGTTCCAACAAATAAAATATATAATCGGTTGGCACACCGCTATAACCCTGCTGTCTCAACATCGCCGTCACATTGCCCCGATGATACGTCCCGTGGTTGACAACATGCTGTAGGATGTCGGAAAAACGTGTTTCCATTTTAACGTATTTCGGATGCTCAATCGTCATCTTCTTGTCCGGTTCAGGCGTATTCCGCAGTAAATCGCGGAAACGTTCAGCAACGCTGCCAAACAGCTCCTGCATCTCATTCACAGTTTTACCCTGCGCTTCCTCTGTCCAGCCCGACATTTTCGGGAAAATCTCCTCGTTCGGAACTTCCGCGAGCACGAGCATATAGAGCTGTTCGAACAAGTACATGTGTGCACATGTTTGTGATACAGATGGGAACACGCTCGTCACTTCCGCATGGAATACCTCCTCCGGGAGTTGCTCCAGGTGTGCAAACAATCGATCGTTTGCCCAAACATGATAGTCATACTGTTGGTATGGTTGTTGAAGCATCGATAAATTCACCTTTCCCTTCTTCGCATGGTTTGGCTGCCGCTGCTGTGTCCTTATCATATAACAAGTTCGCTGACAAATGTTGTCAGCAAACTTCAATTCGGATCGTTTTCATAATGTTTGGCGATACCGTATGCCTTTTCCTGAATCCGCCGCTTCAACTCCAGTGGTTCGCGGATGCGAATGGCCGTGCCGAACGTCAGGAGATATGTTGGAAGGTACTTGTTCATCGTCGGAGCATCGATCAGAAACCGTGCCTCCCGATCGGTTCGTTCCGTCAAATAGTGGCGCAGATGCCAGTGGTTGCAAACCGCATTAAGCGTGTCAGGCTGTCCCTCGATACGGATAACGGTTAACGGCCCATCTGCCTCCCGTCTCTGGTTGGACTGCTCACAGAAAAACGCGGACGCAGAGAAAGACTCCGGCTTGTCAAACCTCGCTTCGGTTGACTCCAGCTGTTCGATTCGTTCGACGCGAAACGTCCGCATCGCCTGCGACCGATGGCAGAACGCGACAGCGTACCATTCATTTCGGTCATATGCTAGCCCATATGGATCGACTTCACGTTCGTCAGCCTGCTCCGCATTCGCTTTACGATAGACCATACGGACCGTTCGCCCGTCTTTCGTCGCTTGTTCCAAGTCCCGCAACAACGGAACTACAGAAGGTGCACGCGCTGAAGAAACGACGTCCAAGCTGCTCTGCTGGCGAGACAGATCGTGGCGCTGCTCCTCGTGCAGTCCGTTCTCCACCTTCTTCAACGCATACTCCAGCTCCTGCACATACGGATAACCAGCACCTTGGGCAAATTTAAACGCATCCACAAGTGCCTTCAACTCTACAGAGTTGAAGAACAATGGCGTTTCCTTAAAACTCTCCAGAATACGAATACCGCCATCATGGCCCGATTCCGCAACGACCGGCACGCCACTTGCGCATAATGCGTCGATATATCGGTACACGGTGCGGACGCTAATCTCCAAATTGTCTGCGATCTGAGCGGCGGTGAGCTTTCTTCCGGATCGCAGCATCCAAAGCATGGACAGCATGTTATCCCATTTCGCCATCGGGAGTCCCCCTCTTTTCTTGAAAGAATAAAAGGCGAGTCTCCTTTAATTTAGGTGACTCGCCTTTTGGATGTATATTATGAAAATTATGAAGTTCCCTTTTGTTTGCTTGCCTGCATCTGCTGGGCAAACCTCATCATCTCTTCAAACTCTTCTTCGGATACGGCATCGCCGTCGGCGCCTATGTCTTGTACAATCGGAATTTCGGGTTTGGCTTTGGTTCCTTTGCCGTATGTACGGGAACGGGTTCCAGCTGCACCAGCAGCCTGTTTGCCTTTGACCTTAGCTTGGTCACGAATGTATTGTACCGCCTTCTCATAGGAATTCACCTGCTTGAGCAGCATGTTGGAGGCAATAGCCTCAACAAAGTTACGGTTAATTCTTTGCTCACCGCCGGATACAAGCAATGCCATCAAATAATGAATCAGCACATTGATCACTTCACCAGGCAACTTGTAACTGAGGTCGATCTTCTCAAAAATGTCCACCAGGTTGTCCGGTACGGCACCAGGGAAGAACGTCTGAAGCAATCGTGTGTAAGGCTCATTACGCAGCATCATATTGTATTGATGAATATCACACTTGGTCGAAAATTGCGGAGGCACTTCGACGTAGTATTCCATCTGTACCACATGTTCGACAGGCGGTTCACCGGAATCCTCTTTATGCTCAGGCTCCTCCATATGCTGTCTGAGAGCAACAACCTTCGCTGCCTGCACCGTCTGCTGCTCATGTCGCTTCTTGGTCTGTCTGAACTGCAGGCTTGCCTTGTGTTGAAGATCATCCAGCACCAGCTGCCCCTGTGGGTTAAAGATATCATCTTCATCCAACAAACGACATACATCCTGTACGCTGAGATTGAACTTGTTCACCACATAATTCACAATGCCGAGCTGTTCGTGATCGAACCGCAATTGCTCCACATGACGGCGATTGACCGACTCACGCGGAAAACGCAATATAATGTCGGCATAATTCAGGCTGTTCTCTTCGGCCGCACCACTTATCCCGCTGCGCTGGGCCGAAGTCGAAACTTCCGACAACGCTTGTTCCAGTTCATAATCAATGACATGGGTATTCAATTCAAATATATCGTAAAAAGGAACGGAAATATTCTCTTTATTCGCTGCTGGGTAAGGCGCGTCACCGCTCTCTATCGCCGAAAAACCGGAACGTAGTGAGAGTACGGCGAACTTGCCGATTTTGTCACGAAGCAACAGTGTCAAATGCTGTGTACGGAAAAATTCTGCCGGAGAGAGCGGAGGTTGCAGCTCATATTCATAAATGTAATCGTCATTTTCCGGAATATACAGCCGAGAAGTCTGAAGCAAACCAACGGCTTCAAGCTTGGATGCCTGCTCCACCAAATACTTGCGCCCTTTCTCGCTGGGCTCGAGTCCCAACGTCATGAACAGCCTCCGTTGCTGTTCAAGCGGGGAGTAACCGACCTGTTCACCGGGAAGATGCTGAAATAGCAGTCGATACAAGCCTATCGCAAAGGCACCTACCATTGGCTGATACGCTCCGGTGAGCATGCGGTCATCCAGGGCACTAAGTCCAAACTCCCTGTATACGCAGTAGCGATGATGTTCAGTATAATGGTGCAAATTCTTCATGCGCATAGCTTGATCTCCTTCTCCCCAAAAGTATGTTTATCTATTCTATCATAAATGTCCGATCCTCAAATGCTCAAAAACAGGTAAAAAACGGACCTGTTCTCGCTCCGTTTCGTCCTAGGTCGACAGCATTCACGTTTTCGCAGAGTTGCTAGATTACTATAAAAGCTACAGCCTTAGAACACAAGTAAACATATGGAGAAATGTTATCCAGATATATATGAGACATGTCCGCATTATCATGCACAATTTTTTGATGCATGCCAAAAAGCCTTCCCTTTGCACTCGTAAGCGTTTACGACAAAGGCAAGACCTTTACGGAAAATGCAGTCCAGCGTTTGCTGCCAAATTGGCTAGCCGATTAAAACATTTTGTACCCACCCAGACGAAGTTTGCGAATGGCCCAGCCACTGATGACCGCTCCAGCAAGTCCAGCTACGCCCGTCATATAGTCTACAATATGGAAAGAACCCAAATGCGACATCAACGAAGCCGTATGATCCCATAAGGAATACACGACGACAGGCAGAATGACAATAATGAACAGATAGGAAGGAAACCAGGTTGTCTTCATCAGCATATTCAGAATGAAACCGATACCAAACATCATAACGAAAAATAACACCATTAATACCAGCACAGGTATAAACTGCATCGGGTGACGTTCACCTCTTCTTTCACTGACTCGGTTTCTCTTACTACGGATAGTAGATAGTGTACCGCAAAAAATGTGGCGAAGCAACGAACTTTCTGGACAAATTTCCCTATATTCACCTTCTCTTCATTTGCCCTTCTGCTTCCTGTTGGGATACAATGAAGACGATAAAGTACTCAACCGTCCCTTACCGGGATTTGGAAATATAACCTGCAGGAGGAATCAATTCAATGAACGAAGCCGCATCAACACTGGAGGGCTGGTACGCCCTGCACGACTTCCGCTCGATTAACTGGGCCGCCTGGAAAGCAGCCGATGATGAGGAACGCGCCGTAGCACTGGACGAGCTTCAGGCATTCTGGAAGGAATGGAAAGCAGTAGAGGATTCATCCAAAGGAAGCACTGTCGTTTATACCGTTGTGGGACAGAAGGCTGACCTTGTCATGATGCACTTGCGTGAAACGCTGGAAGATTTGAAAGCCGTTGAGAACGCGTTCAACAAAACAATGTTTGCCCAATACACCACCAAATCATATTCTTATGTCAGTGTAGTGGAATTGAGCAATTATCTTGGCAAAGAGGGCGAAGACCCTATGCAGAACCCGGAAATTATCGCCCGTCTCAAACCGGTTCTGCCACAGCGGCAATACATCTGCTTCTACCCGATGAACAAAAAACGCGAGCTGAACGACAACTGGTACATGCTGTCGATGGACGAGCGTCGTACGATGATGCGCAGCCACGGCATGATTGGTCGCAGTTACGCTGGCAAAGTGAAACAAATCATTACCGGTTCCGTTGGTTTCGACGACTGGGAATGGGGCGTTACGTTGTTTGCGGATGATGCACTTCAGTTCAAGAAGCTCGTTTACGAGATGCGTTTTGATGAAGTCAGTGCCCGTTATGGCGAATTCGGCTCTTTCTATGTAGGAAGCCTGCTGAACGAAGGAACATTGGAAGAGATGCTCAAGCTGTAAATCGGATAAATTACAAAAAGCACCGCGATACCTCCATTAAGGAGAGGATCAGCGGTGCTTTTACTTTTTCGAATGAATATGAAATGTTCAATAATAAATGGATGACTCATGATCTTTGGGATAACGTGAATGCTTAATCCTGATCCTCTTCATCAACCGCTTTCAGAGATTCCAAAAACTCAGCCGTTGCCCGGTCACGGTCACGTCCCTTCTCCTTAAGCCGCTCAATGGCAGGCAAAATGAGAATATCAACTTCCTTCTGAACGATATAAGCCAGATCATACTGATCCTGTTCCTCCAGATAACCGCCAACCTGCATCAGGGCGTTGTAACGATCCAGTTCTTCGCGTGTGAGTAATCCTCTGACCTGAACACTGCAATGTCTCATCCAAAAAACCGCCCTTTCTTCAGTACCAAAGGAATGCCACCGATGATAAACAAGTACCGGAGATCCACCAGTTTTTTCAGCTGAGCAGCCTTCCATCCCTTGTATTTCTTACCGCCTACAACGGCGATAGCTTCACCTTTGCCTAGTGACGCAACCGTACCTTTACTTGTAAACACAAAAGGTTGAGGCTGCTTTTTGCGGATGGCAGCGACAACGTTTTTGGCACAGTTAACACCTTGCTGCATCGCAATCTGAGCTGTTGGTGGATATGGGCGCCCTTCGTTGTTGAACACGAGGGAATTGTCACCGATGACATAGACGTGCTCATGCCCTGGGGCACGAAGGAATTCATCGACCTTCACCCGTCCGCGCATCACTTCAAGACCTGCCTGCTCAAGCAGAGCATTCCCACGAATACCGCCGGTCCATACGACCGTTGCTGCATCGAGTTTTTCTCCTTCACCCACAATGACTCCGTCTGGCAGACATTGTTTGATCGGAACACCGATTTTAAAAGTAACACCTTTTTTCTTCAACACGTTCATTGCATGCTCAACCAGTTCTGGATCAAAGCCCGGCAGAGCTGAAGGCGCTGCTTCCACATTATAGATGTGCACATTTTTGGGATTCACGTCGAATTCCTTGCAAAGCTGAGGAATGCGATCCGCAAGTTCAGCCACGAATTCGACACCACTGAAGCCAGCCCCACCCACAACAAAACGAATGCGGTTACGTTTATTATCGTTTTTGTACATAGCAAACTGATATTCGATATGCTCGCGAATCATTCTGACCGAGTTAATGCTGCGAATTGTCATCGCATGATCGAGCATGCCTGGAATACCGAAGGTCTCCGGTTCCCCACCCAATCCAATAATCAGATAATCATAGGATAACGTGCCATCCTCCAGAATAATCTTCCGATCCTGCAGGCGGATCTCTTTCACCGAGGATTTGACCAGATCAATCTTGAACTCGTCAATCAGCTTCGAAATCGGGACCCTTGCATGTTCAATGGTATCTGTGCCGGCTGCCGGCATATGTAGATGTGTAGTGATATAATGATAATCATGCCGGTTCACCAATGTGACATCGGCCTCGTTATAGTTCAATTCCTTCTGCAGCCGCTGGGCTGTCAGAATCCCGCCATAGCCCGCGCCGAGGATGACGATTTTGGGAATACTGCTCATGTCTATACCCCTTCCGGTTTCGTTGCATCAGCCATTCGATTGTTTTGTTGTAAAAAGGCTCTTACTTACCCATATTGATGAGGTCTTATCCATTATGACGACAAATGTTAACTTCGCGAATTTATTTGAACTTTTTGCATGCAAGTTATCGATTAAAATTGTGAAATTATACACAAGATTCAACAAAACGCGGGTATTGTCTTCACATTACAAATTGGGGCTAAATTAGACAAAAAAACACATAGTACAGGTCAAGGATATCTGTATTTCTGGCAAATATCAAGGTTTTTTTTGTTATTTTTCATAACCTTTCATTTCCAATTTCATCCTATTCTCACCTGATCTTCATCTATTGTTCCCAGATTCATCAAACTGCCAACTTTGCAACCCAGTTTACACCGTTTATAATGAGAAAGACAGTTCAGCAACAAACGCTGGTTACCATACGTACCCGGCTTTATTATTTCTGTTAACTACCTATTAAAATAAGAAAGGTGTTGTTGATTCTTGACTGCACAAACTGCCGGTCATGACATGACCGATTTACTTATTATTGGTGGCGGCCCTGCGGGTCTGTTCGCCGCGTTTTACGGAGGGATGCGTCAGGCATCTGTTACTCTGGTTGAAAGTATGCCACAACTTGGTGGACAACTTGCCGCCCTCTATCCCGAAAAATTCATCTATGATGTAGCCGGGTTCCCGAAAGTTACCGCTCAGGAGCTGGTGAATAACTTGGTGGAGCAAATGAGCCATTTTAACCCGAACATTCGTCTTGAGGAAAAGGTTGTATCCGTAGAGAAATTAGAAGAACGTCACTTCGTCGTAAAAACCGATGTGAATGAGTATCACGCCAAAGCCGTAATTATCACTGCAGGTGTGGGTGCATTCGAACCCCGTCGTCTGGAGCTTGAGGGTGCGGCCAAATTCGAAAAAACCAATCTGCACTACTTCATCAGTGACCTGAATGCCTTTGCAGGCAAAAAAGTACTGATCAGCGGTGGCGGTGACTCCGCTGTAGACTGGGCGCTTATGCTTGAGCCAATCGCTGAGCAAGTAACCCTGATTCATCGCCGCGACAAATTCCGCGCGCATGAGCACAGTGTCGAAAACCTGATGAATTCCAAGGTGAACATCGTTACACCTACCGAAATTACGGAGCTTCATGGTGAGGACAGCATTACCAAAGTTACTTTGGCTCACGTTAAAACCAAGGAAACACAGGAAATTGAAGTCGATGATGTAATCGTCAATTTCGGCTTTGTCTCTTCCCTGGGACCTATTGCAGAATGGGGCATCGAAATTGATAGCAATTCCATCGTGGTCGATTCCCGCATGGAAACTTCGATTCCGGGTATCTATGCTGCCGGAGATATTACAACTTATCCAGGCAAGCTGAAGCTGATTGCTGTCGGATTCGGTGAAGCACCAACCGCAGTGAACAATGCCAAGGTTTACTTCGACCCAGACGCTAAGTTGTCCCCGGGACACAGCAGTAACATGAAGCGCTAATTCCTTATGGAATCAAATAGAACATAAAAGACACAAAAAAGGGTATCTTACTCCTGAATGAATTGAACATCAGGAGGGATACCCTTGTCTTATATATGCCCGCTGTGTAACGGTCTGGTTGTACCGGAGCAGGCTTGTCCCCACTGCCTTCAGGGACTGTCAGAATGCGGCAAATTGGACGATTACACCGGACCATACAGCCCCTACGTCATTCACACTTCCTCTGACACGGCAGACGAAGCCGAAAACGTTTGCAATCATATGATGTACTGTCACCATTGTCAGACAAGCACGCTATGGCCTGTCAATCTATGGGACATGTCCGGAAACCTGTAGCATTGCCTGCAATGAGGATCTCTAGTGAAGAATGGCAGATACGTCGGTACCCAGTTTGCGCTTATGGATTTCTGCCAACAGCAGTGCGATGAAATCTCGTTCGAGATCCAACTCAATCGCCTTATGGTAGGAATCCAACAACATCTCATCGGATAACATAGCCATTTCCCGCCACAACCTTTCCTTTTTTTTCCTCAAAACTATCATATCAGAGATTTATAAAGAGAACAAGCGTTCTTGTTATCCACAACGTTATGTGGAAATCCTGTGTATAGTTTGTTGATAAATGGTAAAAATGTTGATTGATCAACGTGGATAGTGTGGACAGTATTTATACACAGGATCGTAGCTTACCGAACAGAACGATTATCAGAGCATTTTTTTTAGAATAAATTCATAGTTTCAAGAGTTGATGCGAGTAAATTACCCTTAATTGTTAAATTTCAAACGTTTTCCATCTAGTTTCCTACTATATTACTATCGGATTTTCTTTGGATTTTTTTAGCTTTTTTAACCATTTTCATTGCGGTCTGGTGTTCACTTCCAAAATCCATATCTTGCCTGAATGATCCAGTCCATAATCGAAGCCGAGCTGCCCCACACCTTGGAACTGACTTTCCATGATATGTGTACAGGTGAGTGTCAGTGAACGCATCTCGCGACGTTTATGTTTACCGGAAATATGAGGTAAGGACAGAGCGAGCGCTCTCCTACCGGACAGCATCGTCCCTCCTTTGCTAAGATTGGTCACGACAAGTCCCGGACGAGCGAGCCGTCCCACCATAGAACGAAATACCCAGCCTCTTTCCGTCTTGACAACTTTGACTCTGTAATCGATTGGTCTGCCTTGAATGGTTGCGAGATGAATGCCTTGTTGAATAAGGTATCTCCGTCTGGCTTTTACACGGATTAGGGAGCGGTACATCTGATCAAACTGAGTAAATGAACGGGTTATCTTCATATGAGTATAACGATAGGCTCCTCCGCTTGCTGATACTCTAATGACACCGTAACCTCCACCACCGACAATAGGTTTGATATACACCATTCCATAATGACTAAGCATGTTTAGCAGATTCCCCGAGTTGAACGCCTTCGTCTGTGGAATGTGGACAGCAGCTACCGGATATTTTAACAGCGCCGCTGTCTTCAGCCATTTGCTTGCAAGCTGTCTCGACATGGGTTGATCTCCTTTCGTGAACAATAGTCCTTCCTTATACATACTCAACAGAAGCCGTGCTTTCTTGGATGTCTGTCCAAGGCTGGGGCCCCTTTTCCGTTGATATAGTCCATCAGCTTGGTTCAAGGCCGGAACAGGCGCCTGGTTTGCTTTTCAAACGCATCAATCTATCGTATGCTACTAAGGAATGGTTTGGAGAGGCTTAAATATGAGGATCTAAGGAGCGTTCAGAAGACATGGAATCATTTTTCAAATCACTGTATGGCGTAGCCTATTTTGCAATTTCTATCGTTCTGGTAGCCATTACGGTACTTCTATTCGTTACAGGTATTCGACTGTTTATGAAGAAAAGCAATCGCGGTTTTGCTGTAAGTTGTATTCTGTTTGCCTGCTTTATCGTCTTCATCATTGTGGTCATGCTGACCACGCCCTTCTCCTCGACGCCTCCGGGTTCACCGGAAGCCATGGCTGCCTTGCTAAAAGTCGGGTAGATTAACCTCTGTAGAAGGAGATGCTTATGACACATAACGAAATACTCGGAATCATCGATATCGGCTCCAATTCCATTCGTCTGGTTATTTATGAACTCGACCAGGATGGAGCCTATCGCATCATTCATGAAGACAAATATGCCGCTCGTCTAAGCAATGTGGTTGAACAAGACGGAACCATCCTGCGACATTCACTGGATAAGGCCATTACGATTTTGCGACAATTCAGGGCTACTTGCGAAGCATATCAAACCAAGCTTATCCGGGCTGCAGCTACGGCTGCCATTCGGAATGCAGGTAATGCCCCAGAAATTATAGGTTGGTTGGAAGCCGAGACGGGACTTACCATCGAATGTGTATCCGGTGATCAGGAAGCCTATTACGGTTTCCTAGGTGTCACTCAATCGATTGATCTGGCGGATGGTTATGTCGTGGATATTGGCGGCGGCAGTACCGAGATCACTGTATTCCGTAATCGAAAAAGACTGCACAGCATCTCTCTGCCTATTGGTGCGGTTAACTCTCATGCCCGTTATGGTGGGGAAGATCAGTGGACTGAGGCAAATGCGGCTGCACTATGTAATGAAGTTATACAGGCATTAAGCGATCAGGATTGGGTTACACAGCATCCCGGACTACCTCTCATTGGACTTGGTGGCACCATGCGTACACTGGCCAAAGTGGAGCAGAAGAGAACACAATACTCACTACCGGTTACGCATCATTATGAAATCGGTGCAGAAGAGATGGAAAATATCGCTCGTTCTTTGCCACATCTAACCTCGGCACAACGCAAGAAAGTACCCGGACTTGCCAAGGATCGTGCCGACATTATTGTTCCAGGTGTACTCATATTGCGGACGGTCTTCCGAATCATCCAAGGGGATCGTTATGTCGTGAGCGGAGCGGGATTACGCGATGGTTTGCTAAGGGATCTCCTTGCTGAAGGTAAGCCAGTCGTGCCAGATGCGCTGCGGGACAGCATTCGCAACTTCATTCATTTTGGTCCACCCATTCCGGAGAAACGTCTGAATCGGATTCATCATGATGCACTTACTCTGTATACTGCCCTACAAGGTAATGCTCCCGATCCAGCGGATGCCCGAATTCTGTATACGGTCTCCATGCTGCACATGGCTGGAAAACAGATTAACTACTTCCGGTATCCCCAGCACTCGGCTTATTGGATCATGAATGCAAGCATCTACGGACTATCTCACCGGGAGACCATCCTGAGTGCTGTTGCAGCCGATTATCATCCCAAAAAAAGAACGCCCCAGCTGCTGCATAAGCACAAGGACATTCTCAAGGATTCGGACGAACGGCATGCCCATCGTTTGGGCTCTCTGCTGCGCGTGACTGAAGCGATTAATCGATCTGAAAGTATAACCGCCATAAAGGCGGCAAAAGAAAACGACTCGCTGCAGATACAATTCATCTGTACAGCCGAGCCGTTACTGGAACTCAGTGGCCTTGACGATGCCGTCAAGGATTTACAGGAAGCTTGGGGAGTTACGTTAACGCACTCCATTCAGCAGGCTTCCAGGGAATAATGCCCATCGCCTCCGTCTGACTTCTCAGCGGGGGCTTTTCATTTTGTACAAAAACATAATTGCCGCCAGGCATAAGCTCTCTTGCCTTCACATTATCCATGAGCGACAGATTCAATATATCTACCAGCATCTTCTTCAACTCCGGATCAAACACGGGACACATCAGTTCTATTCTCCGCTTCAAATTACGGGTCATCCAGTCTGCGCTGGATAGATACACATCCGGATTCCCGCTATTTTCAAAATAAAACAGTCTGGAGTGTTCCAGAAACCGGTCCACGATGCTGATCACCCGAATATTCTCACTAAGCCCCTCTACCCCGGGACGCAAGCAGCATACACCGCGCACGATCAGATCGATCTGTACTCCAGCTTGAGATGCCAGATACAATTCATCAATGATATCCTGATGGGATAAGGAATTGATTTTGGCAATAATCCTGGACGGTCTTCCCTTGAAGGCATGCTCCCTTTCCCGACGAATGAGCGCGAACAGTTCATCCTTCATGCCGTCAGGGGCGACGCGGAATGCTTGCAACGCTTTGGGTCCTGAATATCCGGTAATCTCATTAAACAATTCCGATGCATCCTCACCAATGATGGGATTGGAGGTAAACAGTCCTACATCGGTGTATATTTTGGCCGTACTTTCATTATAGTTACCTGTTCCAACATGCACGTACCTTCTCAGACCACTCTGTTCCCTGCGTACGACGAGAATAATCTTGGCATGAGTCTTTAATCCGACCAATCCATATACGACATGACAACCTGACTTCTCCAGCGTGCGGGCCCATGCAATATTCCGTTCTTCATCAAATCTGGCTTTTAATTCAACAACAACCGTCACCTGTTTGCCGCTCTCAGCTGCATGAGCCAGTGCGGGGATGAGACGGGAATCCCCATTCACCCGATATAACGTCATCTTGATCGCCATCACACGCGGATCTTCCGAAGCTTCCACAATAAAGTCCGTTACCGGTTCGAACGATTCGTATGGATGATGCACGAGCACGTCCCGTTTACGCAGCAGTTCAAAGTGACTTTCCCGAGGAAGGAACTCCAGAGGATACACAGGCTGTACCGGACTATATTTCAAATGAGAGAAGCCTTCCAGACTATCTACAAACCCGGCCAGAAAGCTCAAATCCAGTGGTCCATCGATCTCATACATAGGGTCTTGAATATCAAACTCTTCCTGCAACTCTAGCAACGCATCCGGGCGGAAATCCTTACAAATTTCCAGTCTTACCGGTGCTCCCCGGCGTCTGCGTCGCAGCTCCTTCTCAATCGCCTCAAGCAAATCCTCAGCTTCTTCTTCATTAATAGAAAGATCCGCATTGCGGGTCACTCTGAATTCCTGTACAGCCAGCGGCACATATCCGCTGAATAAGGTATGAATATGATGTTTGATGAGATCTTCAATCAGAATGAACGTTTTCTTTTTACTATTCGCCCTTAAAGGCGCCTGAACTACGCGCGGCAGATTGGAAGGCACCTGAACGATAGCCAAAAATGGCTCGCCCTCCTGCTCTTCTTCCTTCTGCAGCATCACGGACAGATATACAGATTTATTGTGTACCAGTGGGAATGGCCGGCTCGAATCGATAGCCATCGGTGTTAAAACCGGGAAAATGATCTCATGAAAATACTGGTCCATTGCTCGCTGTTGGGTCATATTCAGATCGGTATATTCCTGGAAATTCACGCCTTTCTTGGCGAGAAGACGAATGAGCTCCCGATAGGTTTTATATTGCTCGGCGACCATGGTCCCCGTTCGTTTAATCAATCTACGGTACAATCCGGCAGGGGTGTAGCCCGTAAAATCCTTTTGCGTAAATCCAGCCTTGATCTTCTCTTTCGTCTCCGCTACCCTTACACTTACGAACTCGTCCAGATTACTGGCGACAATACCAAGAAACCTCATGCGTTCCAGCAGAGGTGTTGTTGGATCTTGTGCCTCCTGGAGCACACGGCGATTGAATTCTACCCAACTTAAATCACGGTTAACGTAGTTACCTGTTTTGACATCTCTATGCATGTATGGCCTCCGAATTTGTTACATATCTATTCTTGGTTAGATGTTATGAACTAATTGTACTATTCGTGATTGGCTACAAGCGTCAGCGTAGTGTAAACGCTATGTAAAATTTATGTAAATGATACCTCATGACGATAACTTTTTCCATCCCTTTACAAAGAGCAGGAGACAGAGTAAAGTGATTTACAGTGTAAAATGTCCGGTTGCTGTCCACATTCTAAAATTGTTTTTGTTAAAGGAGTATATAATGAAATCGAATAAACCTAGAACGTTACAAAAAAATATAGAGTTTTTCACGGCTGCACTATCCCAATGCACGGTAACCGCATGGCAGGAAGATCCAGCTGGCGTATATTGTGAAGTAGGTCGCGGCATCGTAGAGCAGATCAGCGAAGACAGCGTGAGAATTCGCAACGATAACGGTACAAAGAGTCATTATGATCGGGATATCACGATGTTCCAAACCGAAAAATAAATTTTTCGTAAATATGAAAAAAAGACTAGCTTTCCGTAAAAGAGTGATGTATACTCTTGGCACAAGGAAAGGAGGTGCGTCAACATATCTAATCACATGTTGAACGTGTCCCTTACCCAATCCACTAGCTCAAATTAACTGATTCTGGTGGAGGCGCGGGATACGGATCAAGGTTTCAAAAAGCGCCACGGGTAGAAAAGCCGTCTTCGGACGGCTTTTTGTTTTGTCTTTTTTGGGGAGAGGTTGAAAAAACAACCAAAATATTGGAAATGGACCCTGTAGCTGAGTAAACAATGCTCGCTATAATTAGGTTGCAACTCAACCCATATTCGAGGAGGCATATTGCAATGTTCAAAAATGTAAGGGGTTTCAAAACATCCATCGCTCTGGTCTTTGTTTTGTTATTCACCTCCATTATGCTGCCCGCAGGCCAGCATGCCAGTGCAGCACCGAGCTTCGCCAAAGGAGCCGACATCAGTTGGGTGCCCGGGATGGAAGCGCAAGGCTACAAATGGAAAGACAAAAACGGCGTACAGCGTGATATTATTGATATTTTGAAAAATGATTACCAGATCAACTCCGTTCGTATTCGTGTCTTTGTTAATCCTTCGAACGATTATGGTAACGGTTACATGAACAAAGATCGTGCAGCTGCGCTGGCCCTGCGTGCCAAAAATGCAGGCATGAGTGTCATGCTGACGCTGCATTACAGTGATTCCTGGGCTGATCCGGGTCAACAAACGAAACCTGCAGCCTGGAAAAACTACACGTTCCAGCAGCTGATGGATGCTGTATGGAATCACACGCGTGAAGTTATGACGGCCATGCAGAGCAAAGGCGTAACCCCGGACTGGGTACAAATCGGTAACGAAACAAGCAACGGTATGTTATGGGAAGATGGAAAAGCATCCACCAACATGAAAAATTATGCGTGGCTGGTGAATACGGGCCATAATGCCGTAAAATCCATCAGCACCAGCACCAAAACAATTGTTCATTTGGCGGGCGGAGATGATAATGCCCTCTATGTATGGAATATCGGTGGTCTGATCGATAATGGTGCCAACTTTGACATGATTGCCATGTCCCTCTATCCTTCCGCTTCCGGCTGGAACACGGCTGTTACCAATGCTGTGAACAATGCCAAGGATCTGATCAACCGGTATGGTAAGGAGATTATCGTATCGGAAATCGGGATGGATAATACGCAACCGGCAGCCGGTAAAAGTTTTGTCGCAGCGATGAAAACGCAATTCCGCAACCTGCCAAACAGCAAAGGTAAAGGCGTATTCTATTGGGAGCCTGAAGCAACGCCGGGCTACAACGGTGGTTACAGCAAAGGTGCATGGCAGTCTAACGGCTTGCCGACCGTAATGTTGGAAGGATTTATCGACTAAACACGGAGATAAGTGACTGGTGAGCAGTAGGTGGCCGTTACGGGTACGGATCGTTCTTCTGATCGCTGTTATCCCCGGATTTTTTTGAATGTCCTATTTCATAGGACAAAATCCGGGGATAAAGGCGAACGCTACCGCTTCTTCAGAATCGATTCCGTCCCTCCACTACGCTCGCTGCTTATGAGACACTTCTAAAATGTGTTTAGTAGGAATTTGGGGTAGTAAAAAGAAAAGGCGCTGCTTCCGTTGGGGAGTAGCGCCTTTTTTTGAGAGTTGTAGTGAGTTGTTTGGGTTGGATGCTTTAAGCTAGGCTAGGTGGTTTGCTTCTTCAACTCAGTTAGATCGAATTCGTTGAATAGGTTTCATGTTAATTAGGAACGCTTGATGAATCTGAACGTAAATAGTCTTATCGCTCATATACTTATATAATATAAGATATAGAATTCAGACAGCACATGTGCAACCTTATTTCAAAGGTGGGGAATATATGGGATTTTTAAAAGAACTGGGTCAGTTTGCTGGAGAAGTTACCGGAAAAGTACTCGGCGGCACTGTCCGAGTGGCTGGAGAACTTACAGGCAGTCCATTCATTAAAGAAATTGGTAATGGCGTAGAAAAAGCTACGACTAATACAGGGAAAACCGTAGGACAACTTGCCAGCGGTACATATGATATGGCGAGTGGTGTGATCAGAAAAGACAACACAACTTTAGACGCCGGACTTGCCGATATTGGAGGAGCTGTTTCCAATACAGCTAAAGGCGTAGTGGTATCAGCTAAGTATGTGTATAACGGTGGCAAAGATGTTGTTGTCGGCATGAAAGACGAGGACATGGAGAGAGTTAAGCTCGGGGCCAAGAATCTAATTGCCGCTGCGGCAGTCACTACATTGGCTGTAGGACTCGTTGAGGTTGTAGATGGTGTTGAAAGTATGGAGTCGGCAGAGTCCGTAGAATTGATAGAAAATCCAAATACAGATGACGTTACACCTTCCTAGCATCGAGGATTTTAGAGCTTCAACTTCATACGAAAAAAATGGACGCTAATCAGTATAATGATTGGCGTCCATTTTTCATCTTCAAGTTCAATTCAATTACTTCGCTTCGCCTACAACCGTAAAGCGTTCATTCTTATGCTGCGGGTTTTCGATCTCATCGACCAAAGCGATGGCATAGTCAGCATAGCTGATGTAACTGTTTCCTTCGCTGTTCACCAGAATCAGATCTTTACCAGACTCGTACTTGCCTGTTCGTACACCCTCTGGATTAAAGAATCCCGCCGGGCTCAGGAACGTCCATTGGATACCTGAAGAAGCTTGCAGATCCTGCAAGTTTTTACCCTGGTTGGTCGCTGTTGCTTTGTATGCATCAGGGAATCCAGGGGAGTCTACAACACGCAAGGTTTGAGTTTCATCTGTGAACAGACTGCCTGCACCACCAACAACGATCAAACGAGTATTCGGCGCCTCTTTCAGAATGTTAATCAAGGCTTGTCCTGCTTCCACATGCAGATTCTCTTTACCGGCTGGAGCACCGAAAGCATTGACGATCACGTCGAATGATTTGGCATCCTCTGCCGTGAGGTCGAATACATCTTTTTCAAGTACGTTCAGACTTTTATCTTCCACTTTGGATGCATTACGAACGATCGCAGTCACTTCATGCCCTCTATCCAACGCTTCTTTCAAAATCAAATTCCCTGCTTTGCCTGTCGCGCCAATGATTCCAATCTTCATCATAATCTCTCCTTTGTGATTAGGCTCTGTTAAATTTCATAATGTAACTATATTAGTTACAACATAACTTGTCAACTTCACCTCTCTATAAAAAAGCGTCCAGGTGCCCTCTTAATATGAACAACCAAAATACATACCAAACCACCACGCAAAAAAAAGACCTCCATAACGTGATTAGTACAAGACTAATCCGCTATAGAGGCCGCAATTCACAAATATTAACAATCTTTATCCGGTACGCCTGCTTCTTCTCTCGTCCGGAAGGATGAGCCACAGCCGCATGTTGCCACTGCGTTCGGGTTGTGAATGGTGAAACCACCGGACATGCCGGATTCTTCAAAATCAATTTCCAGTCCATTCAAATATTTCAGGTTTTCCTTCTCTACAACAACCTTCATATTCTGAATATCCATATAGAGGTCCTCATCGGACTCTTTATCGTCAAAGCCCATGGCGTACGAAAATCCGGTACAACCGCCCGGTGCTACGCCAAGACGCAAGAACATACCAGGTGTCTCTTGCTGTGCAAGCATTTCTTTCAATCTGTCTGCAGCCGTTTCGCTGATGCTAATCATGCCAGGTCACTCTCCTTTTTCATATAAAATCATGTTCAAAAAGGGCGCTTTTCAGTACCAAGAAGATGGGATGAAGATAGAAATGGAGTAGCGGAGCGTAGGCAAAACTACGTGAGCAACGGACATTTCGGCTGAATCCCATATTCGACGCTGAGATGCCGCTAGGCATCCTTCGTAATCAAAAGTGTACTTTTTGAACAACCTTTCGTTAACTCTTCTTTAAATTATACTCCACCCCGTCAAGGGGCTCAAGTCATCTTTGCCTGTTTCCGCGTTCCCCCTTAACTCCTTTTTCTTCCCAGTGTATTGAACCCCCGGGACACGAGGTTTATAATGAGTAGGTGATCGCTTTGAAATGTCGATATTTTGTCATGACTTATTCAGGCGATGGTCATATATAGAGTTGTAATTTTTTTCACATTTCGAGACTGTACGCAGTCCCCAATGCATATAGAGTCACAAGACTCATTTTGATGAAAAATCAGCTTTACGTACGCAGCACAGGCTGCACCGGGTAAATAAGAGTTAGTTTATATAAGAAGCGGCAGATGACCGCATCTTTTCTATGTAGTTCTGTAAGTAAGTCCTACACACAACTCGATTCCGGTTAAGAATAGGAGGATACAAAATGTCTACATTGGTAACACCGTTCACAGACAAAAGAATGGCTGAAATCGTTGAGAAAGTGCAGAACGGCGTAAGGCTGACCGTAGAAGACGGCGTTTATCTGTATGAAACGGATGATCTGCTGACTTTGGGCCAACTGGCCAATGAGGCCAACCTGCGTAAGAATGGCAAGAAAGTTTATTTTATTGAAAACATGAGCCTTTATTTTACCAACGTATGCGAAGCCCACTGTGCTTTCTGTAACTTCCGCAAAGATCAGGGCGAAGATGGCTCTTACACGTTGTCCGGTCAAGAAATGATCGATTACGTAGAACAGCATATTCACCCAGGTGTACGCGAGTTCCATATTGTAGGCGGACATAACAACCATGTTCCTTTTCAATATTATGTCGATTCCTTGCGTGCTTTAAACGAGAAATATCCGGACGTTACGTTGAAAGCCTACACGGCTGCCGAGATTGATTTCTTCACCCGCATCAGCGGACTAAGCATCAAGGAAGTACTACAAGAACTGCAAAAAGCAGGTCTGAAATCACTGACTGGTGGCGGCGCTGAGATCCTGTCCGATGAATACCGCAAAAAAATGCGTGTAAACAAAGCGAACGTTGACCGTTATCTGGAAGTGCACCGTACTGCTCATCATTTGGGCATGCGTACCCATACCACGATGCTTTATGGATCCATTGAGTCCTATGAGGATCGCGTGAACCATATGGTACAAATTCGTGAACTGCAAGATGAGACCAACGGATTCATGGTATTTATCCCGCTCTCCATGCAGCCGAAAAGCAAAAACGCCAGCATCATGCGTCGTAACTCCGCATACGAAGATCTCAAAACGATTGCGATCAGCCGTCTGATGCTGGATAACATCGATCATATCAAAGCATACTTCATCAACATCGGTCCACAGCTGACTCAAGTCGCCCTTGGATTCGGTGCTTCGGATGCACACGGAACTATCGTTCGCGAACGGATTAGTCATGCAGCAGGCGCACTAACGCCTGAAGGCCTCACCCGCAAAGAGCTTATATGGTTAATTAAGGGTGCTGGACGTATTCCGGTTGAACGTGATACGTTCTACAATGAAATTCAAGTGTACGAATAGCATGTAGTATGAGCATCATTCCCATAAGCGACTTTCATTCAACTCGGGAGCGTTTGGCATGGAGTGGTGCGGATTACAGAAACATATCTGTAATTTTAAATGCCCATTTTCAATCATTTCAAATCCAGATTAAAAAAACAGGAGCAGCTATGTTATTGCATAGCTGCTCCACAGGTTACAGCCCCGTTCACACGGGACTGATGCAGAAAGGAAGCCGAGTCATGAAAAATTTCGTCATTCTCGGAGGCGGCTACGGTGGCCTCACGATTATCAAGGAACTTCTGGAAGGCAAGATCCCGTCAGATACACAAATCGTGTTGGTGGACCGCAGTCCCTTCCAAGGATTGAAAACTGAATATTACGCACTCGCAGCAGGGACCGTATCCGATTATGACCTGCGTATCCAATTTCCAGTCAGCGACAAAGTCACTTATCGTTACGGAGAAGTAACTTCGATTGACTTGGAACAGCGTCAGATTGAATTTGAAGGACAGGACCCTTTGGAGTATGACAAGCTCGTGATTGGACTTGGATGTACAGACCGATTCCACAATACGCCGGGAGCCGAGGAATATAGCTGTACAATTCAAAGCTTTAGCAAAACACGGGAAACCTACCTACGTCTTAACGAAGTCAAAGCTTATGGTAACGTGCATATCGTCGGCGGTGGATTGAGCGGCGTCGAGATCGCTGCCGAGCTTCGTGAGAGCAGACCGGATCTGAACATCAGCATCCTGGACCGTGGTGAACGTGTATTATCCGCTTTTCCGCAGCGCTTGTCCGCTTATGTTCATGAATGGTTTGGTGAACATCAGGTCGAGACACGTGGGCATATTGCCATTTCCCGACTTGAACCGAACGCCATTTTCAACCGGGATGAAGAAATTCTGACGGATGCGGTAGTCTGGACTGCCGGCATTCAGCCCGTAAAAGTCGTACAGGATCTCGATGTGACCAAGGATCCACAAGGTCGTGTCGTACTGAACGAATATTATCAAATTCCAGAATATACCGATGTTTATGTAGTAGGTGACTGTGCCAGCGTGCCTTATGCACCAAGCGGTCAGGCTGCCGAAGTACAGGGTGAACAAATCGCCCATATTCAGCATGCCCTCTGGAAAGGCGAAAAGCCCAATCCGCAGCCACTCAAGCTTCGTGGCACACTCGGTGCACTCGGCAAGAAGGCTGGATTTGGGCTGATGGGCAAAACGTCCATGATGGGACGTGTGCCACGTATTCTAAAAAGCGGCGTGCTCTGGATGTCCAAGCGTCATCTCGGTTAATCGAGATCCAGCTCATCCCAGGCATCGGCTTCGGCAATTTTGGCCAATATAGCGTTATATAAATCCTCCACTTTGTCGGTGATGACAAGCTCGCCATTCACCAGTGCAAATGGAGTCATGTAACATTGGCCGCAGTTGCTGAGGCAGCCGTATTCTATCACATCATAGTCTGGATTTTCTTCCAGTTGATCCATGACTTCATCTGTGCCAAAATGCATATTATTGGCACAAAATTCAATAATCGGTCTCATGTAGGTTCACCTGCTTTGTTTGACCATTTTAATTTGTGGCCAATTGTAATATACTATAGTGAGGAAAGGAGTTGAAAAAAATGAGCGAAAACGCACAAAGCACCATGTATGATGAGGTATCTGAAGTGCTTGACAAACTTCGTCCGTTCCTGCAACGCGATGGCGGTGACGTGGAACTGGTCGACGTGGAGGACGGCATTATTAAGCTGAAACTGGTCGGTGCCTGCGGTAGCTGCCCAAGCTCCACCATTACCTTAAAAGCCGGGATTGAACGCGCCCTTCTCGAAGAAGTTGAGGGTGTTGAAGAAGTCGTACAAGTATTCTAATCAATCCTTCACGAAATAAACCTCAAGAGCCTTTCGCTTCACATGAAGCGGAGGGCTCTTTTTTTGTGCTATGCATCCTCACGCTGTATGTTAGGACGAATCGGGTCAAGTCCTCCAGATACATCCATAATGTTACCTGTTATAAAATCGGAATGATCCAGACACAGATAGGTAATCACCCGTGCAATATCTTCACCGCTTCCAGGACGTCCTCTCGGCGTTTCCTCGTCGGTTATACCTGCCATCTCATCAATCGTTTTCTCTTTGTTGGCACCGCGAATATCACCTGGACAGACCATATTAACCGTAATGCCGTAGGGAGCTTCCTCCACAGCAAGTGTCTTTGTAAATGAAACCAGACCTACCTTCGCAGCAGCATAAACCGCCCGATGAGGCCATGACCTCGCTTCTCCTGCATGACTGAAGCCAAAATGTATAATTCGTCCCCACTGCTTGCGCCGCATCTCCGGCAATACACGCTGATCCAGCAGCATCGGTCCAAGCAGATTTCCTTGCACAAGCATCTGAACCTCATCTTCGGAATACTCGGCAAACAGTCGACGTTCACGGACAAAAGGACCCGCGTTGTTCACGAGAATATCAATGCTGCCCAGTTTCTCTTCGACCTGAGCAACGAGCATAGTGATCTCTTCTGTCTTGGAAATATCGGCCTGAATGGCAATACACCGCACACCCTTGGCTATGATCTGAGTCTGTAACGCCTCAGCTTCCGTACGGCTATGTACGTAATTGAGAGCAATATGGCAACCCTGATCCGCCAGACTGAGAGCCGTCATTTTACCAAGACCTTTGGCACTTCCCGTTATGAGGGCAATCTTTCCCTTCACGTTCATCCCCCTCTTCAAAGAGCAGTCACTCATTCAGTATAAAAGATTTATCATCCCCCCACAACTCGTGTTTCCCACCAATCTGTACCATTTGCAAAAAAGTGTAAATTAAGGACTAAATACTTATCTTTCAAACCACTGAAATAAAATGAATTAGGTCTTTTGTAGGAAAATTAACCCTTTATCTCCAGAATTCCCTTGTCTGGTCTGGATGCCTATGTTAATGTCGATAAGTCCTTATTTTCTTATGAATATAACGACACAATACATATGTTCATGTAAATGACAACATTGCATGACACCTTCGAAAGGAATACAGCGTAAATGAAAAGATGGTTAGCCTCTCTACTCGCAATTTTGCTTATCGCCTCATTTCAAGCTCCATTCTCGACCACAGCATCTGCAGAAAGTGAAAGCAATAGCTCCACCGAAGATTATCAATGGATTGATGGGCCTTCAGACGTAGTCCTTGATAACAAAGCAACATTAAACGTAGCTGAAAATCTCTCCTATCTCGATGCAGCTAACACCCAAAGGTTCCTGGAAGACACGGACTCCTTCCCCAATGGAACGGAAATTGGAAGTATCTATGGCGCCGGCGAAAACTCCAACTGGTATGTTATCTTTGAATATAACGATACCGGTCATGTCGATGATAGTGAGAAAGACGATCTGGATGCCGATGAACTGCTCGATAGCTATAAAAGAGGTACAGAAGATCAAAATGAGAAAACAACACCCGAAAATCAATTGTTTATCACCGGATGGGAAATTGAGCCCACCTATGACAGCAGCAAACATCAATTGATCTATTCTCTTGGTCTTGAGGATGCAGAGCGGGAAAAACTCGTCAATTATAATGTGAATGTACTCACCCGCGAAGGATACATCGGTGTTATCCTCGTTACGGATAGTGCCAATTTTGAAGAAAATCGCAAACAGTTTGAAAGCTCCGTGCTTAACCAGCTCAACGTGATCAAAGGAAATACCTATGAAGAGTTTGATGCATCCGTAGACAAAAAATCAGAACTTGGCCTGACCAGTCTGATTCTCGGTGGTGCTGGTGTAGCTGTAGCTAAGAAAGTTGGATTATTGCTTTTACTTAAGAAAGGATGGTTTGTCATCGTGGCCGCTATTGTTGGTGCTTTCGGATGGATTCGTCGCAAGCTGACCGGCCGCAAAAAAGATGCTGACCCAGGAGATCAGAATTCGCTATCTCCTGCAGAGGAAGCTTACCAACAGCATGCTGCTGGACAGGAGTCCGCAGGCTCTGATAGCCAACAGACAGATGGACATTCAGATACTGATCCGAATAAACGTTAAGCTTATAAGTAAAGCACTTATAGTATTCCTACATCGAAGTGCTCTTACCTCAAAACGTTCTCTTTAACATGATGTACAAAACAGAAAGCCCTGCATTCTCCATAAAGAGAATGCAGGGCTTTCTTTAGTAGTTCCATAACAAGTGGAGCCGAGTATACAATATATTTTCAGCTTAATCGTTCAGCTTAAAACGCCGGTTCTACAGCACCTTGATAACGATCTTTGATGAATGTTTTAACCTCTTCGGAATGCAGGGCTGCAGCCAGTTTTTGGATGGCATCTGCATCTTTGTTATCTTCACGGGATACGAGAATGTTTGCATAAGGGTTACCTTGCAGGTCCTCGATCAACAGCGCATCCTTCTCTGGGTTCAGATTGGCTTCCAGCGCGTAGTTGGCGTTGATGAATACCAGATCTGCTTCATCCAGTTGACGAGGCATCATGGCTGCATCCAGCTCGATGATATTCAGATTTTTCGGATTGGCTGTAATATCCTGAATCGTAGAAGTGATATTTGTGTTGTCTTTCAGCGTGATAAGTCCTTCTTTTGCAAGCAACAACAGTCCACGACCGCCGTTGGATGGGTCATTAGGAATGGCTACTTTTGCGCCGTCTTTCAACTCATCCAATGATTTGATTTTTTTGGAATAGCCAGCAAATGGCTCAACATGCACAGGTGTTACAGCAACGAGATGGAAACCACGTTCTTTGTTCTCTGTATCCAGGTAAGGTTGGTGTTGGAAAAAGTTCGCATCCAGTTGTTTATCTTCAAGCTGTTGGTTCGGTTGAACATAGTCATTGAAAGTCACGATTTGCAAGCGAATGCCTTCAGCTTCGAGTTCAGGCTTGATGCTTTCCAAAATTTCTGCATGTGGTGTAGGGGATGCTCCCACTTTCAATTCTACGGTGCGCGGTGCGCCTCCAGCATTATCAGCGCCGCTGTCGGAATCCTTGTTGTTTCCGCAAGCCGCTAGAACCGCAATCAGCATAATACTAAGTAGAGCAAAAGACCATTTTTTCATGTGTAAAACCCCTTCTCCAATAAATTTTTTTGCATTTTGCCCCAAATCGATACCGAATCAGGTAAATGCTATATATGTGTTATTTCCTGGTGAACCATTTAACCAAACGATCGCCAGCCATCTGAAGCACTTGCACCAAAATGATCATAAATACAACGGATATAATCATAATTTCATTCTGATAACGGAAGTATCCGTAGTTGATTGCCAATGTTCCCAGACCTCCACCACCAACCATCCCCGCCATCGCCGTGTAGGAAACTAAGGTAACGATTGTAATGGTGATACCAGCTATCAGACCCGGCAATGCCTCTGGCAGAAGCACACGCCGTACAATCTGTCCGGTTGAAGCTCCCATCGCCTGTGCGGCTTCAATGACGCCACGATCCACTTCACGCAGTGTAGTTTCCACCAACCGGGCAAAGTATGGAGCTGCGGCAATGACGAGTGGTGGTATAACGCCCAGTACTCCTGTAGCAGTGCCAACCAGTGAACGCGTAAACGGAATGAGTGCAACAATCAAAATGATAAATGGCACTGATCGCAGAATATTTACAATAAACGATAGTATCGTGTACACCACTTGAGATTGAATCGAAGTCGACCTTGCCGTCATAAACAGCAATACGCCTAGCGGCAAACCAATGATTATCGTGAATAGGCCCGATGCTCCGAGGATTTGCAGTGTTTCAATTGAAGCCTTACCGATTTCTTCCCAACGCACTGTTGAAAAATCCATTTAACGAAGCACCTCCACATCAAGTCCCTGATCCACTAATTCTTTAATGGTGAGATTGATCTCATCTGACTGCCCCTCAAACCGAACGGTCAGCTGTCCATAGGGAACTTGTTTGATCGTTGAAATGGTGCCTTGCAAAATGGCGAAATCCACTCCTGTTTTACGAACCGTTCTGGACAAAATCGCCTCATAGGTTTTATTGCCCAAGAAGGATATTTTCACAAGCTTAGAAGATCCATCCTTCTGTAATGAGACATCTGCACTCGCCAGAGCGGTCTCTTCTAATGCAATTCCCACCTCATGGTCCCGCATCATAAAGTCACGCGTAATGGCATGCTGCGGCTTGAGAAATACTTCCGTCACTGGCCCTTGCTCCACGATGCCTCCCTGATGGATAACCGCCACCTGATCACAGATATTCTGGATCACGTGCATCTCATGGGTGATTAGAACAATCGTGAGGTTATACTTTTCATTGATATCCAGCAATAACTTCAGAATCGAATCAGTTGTCTGGGGATCAAGTGCCGATGTGGCCTCATCACACAGCAGCACGTTCGGATCACTCGCGAGCGCTCTCGCAATACCTACCCTTTGCTTCTGTCCGCCTGACAGCTGGGCCGGATATTTATTGCTGTGGTCCTCCAGTCCAACCAATGCGAGCATTTCCTTCACTTTTCGATCAATTGCAGCCTTGGGCGTATTAACGAGCTTTAAAGGAAAAGCCACATTGTCATATACCGTAGCTGAGGATAACAGATTAAAGTGTTGAAAAATCATGCCGATCTTACGCCGTTGTTGTTGCAAATCGGACTTATTGAGATCGGTTAGGTTGATTCCATCAACCCAAACCTCGCCTGCCGTGGGGCGTTCGAGCAAATTGATACAACGGATCAATGTACTCTTGCCTGCACCGGAATGACCGATAACTCCGAATATTTCACCCTTGCGGATATTCAAATTTAGTTCCGATAAGGCCGTCGTACTTTTTGAACCTTTACCGTACTTCTTGGTTAAACCTTTTAATTCAATCAAAATTACTGCTCCTTCCCACTGCCTACATGTATCTTTACCCGAATGAAAGGAAAACTCCCCTTCATCGTACAAAAAAAGAGCCCCTTTTGCAGAAACAAAAAGGGCTCTTCACGTGAAAGATTATACCTTCTCATCTGCCAAAATCGTGCCTTGCACCATTTTGTAGGAATTAGCACCTAACATCTATAAAGTATGACACAGCTGTCATGCAGTTATAAATCGGTTGCCGGGCTTCATCGGGCCTGTCCCTCCGCCGCTCTCGATAAGAAATATTTAATTTATAAGTTCAGTAGTAGTTATAATGTTAATGTCATAAATGTTAATTCCATCTAACTGTCGATCAGGAACTCAGTATAATCCAAGTATTCCGATTTGTCAAAGGCAAATATTACTATCCAATCAGTTCGTCGGTTGATTCACTACCTGCTTATGCCACTTCTCGTTGATGTAGCCATACGCTGCTTTTAACGTCTCACATACCATATCCACACCCTGCCGGAGTTCCAAAAGATGCTGATCCAGGTCTTCCAGCTTCACTTTCCCTTGCAAAGTCTGGTGCAGCTGCCACAGATCATCCTGCATTTCGGAATTCATGTAATGAATCTCCATGTTTCGCCGCTTGCGCAATTTGCTCATTGGCTCACGGTAAGAGTCCTTGATCCGAATTAGTTCGTTAGCAAGAACATAATGCAGCTTATCATATCCGAACTGTCTTAATACGGTGAAATAAGAATAATGCGTTTTAACATTGGTTGTGTTCAGCTCAAATATTTCATTCAACACTGTACCTAACTTATCCAGAATGGCAAAACATCGGATGAAGCCATCCTTATAGAAATAGACGTAACGGGCATACTCTGCTTTTTCTGGTAATGTCATATCGTCCGTAGAGCCCGCTTTGACTTTCTGACGGAAATGGGAAGCTGCAAAACAGCTTTGCTCCAATTCATCCAGCGAAGAGATCAATCCCTGGGTCCATATATACAGTTTACGAAAATCATGGGTAGGATCATGGTCCACATGCATCTGTCGCTGAAATAGCTCAAGCGTATCCGCCATCGCTTCCATCGCGTCCTTTAGTATGCCTTCGTTCTTACGCGGCTTTTCACCCAGCAACGTTCGCAGCATATATAGCCTCCTCTTTCCACTCTGCAGATCATCAAATTAATAATAATTCATCATATTAAACAAAATCGGAATCAGAGTAAACGTATGACCGCTGCTTACAATAGGGTGCCCTGACACGCCTGACATCAAACAAAGTTCACCTGTCCAATGATGTACATCATCGGATGGTGAACTTCACTGGATTATCCCTGAACTACAATAATTCGGATATATCAGAACCGATTAACGGGCCGATGCAACTTGTACACCAGGAAACTCATATAGGTTAATACACCGAACAAAATAGCAATATCAAGCATATGCGCCAGCGCCACGAACATATACACTTCCGGACGATTCATCGTGAGCATCAGTCCAAAACCAATGACCACTTGCAACAAAACCAGCACAACAGAAATGACGCCAAGTGCTCTTAATTCCGTGTTATCCGGATGTTTGCGATACGCAAAATGACCGAGGATTGCAATGACGATTACTAATGAAACAGCTGCCACCCGGTGAGCAAAAGCAACAGCTACGCCTCCCGAGAGCTCAGGAATAATCTGCCCGTTACAGAGCGGAAAACCTGAACAGCCTCCAGCAGAATCCGTATGGCTCACAAATGCTCCAGTATATACCACGAGGTACGTATAGATTGTGGAAAACCACACCAGATTTCGGAACCCTTTGCTGACTCGCGGATATCGATTCAATCGTTCCAATCCACCATGGCGAGCTTCCTGCCGAATACCAAGCGCCATCATTAAGGAGCTAGCAAAAGCAATTAAGGCAAATCCGAAATGCAGTGCCATGACTGCGGAAGATTGGGAGAATACGACGGCAAAAGCACCCATGATTCCCTGGACAATAACAAATATCAGCGTTAACAATGAAAACAATTGCAGATCACGGCGTGATTTGCCAAAACGCAAAAATGCTACAAAAGAGGCTATGGACAAAAGCCCTGCCAGTGCGCTGACGGCGCGGTGGGAAAATTCAATAAGTGAGGCAACAGTATGTGCAGGCACAAGTTTTCCGTTACATAAAGGCCATTCTGCGCCGCAACCGAGGCCCGATTCCGTTCGGGTCACAACGCCTCCGCCAAATGTGGCCAGAAACATGACAAGACAGGTTAATACGGTTAACCATTTAAACAAGGTTAAGTGTTTCAATTTTTTCTCACCCGCTGTTGGTTTAAGATGGCGAAGAACTACATCCTCCGCTTGATTCGATACTTTGACACTTATTTCACAACTAAATTCATTATACCGGATAAATGTGTCATTGACGCCGCGCTTTGTGACAAAATGTTAACGTCTGTCGAGAAGTTGACCCGCAGGTCATCGGTAAATATGTACATTATTACAACGTTAGTTTCTCCCGAAAACTCGGAAAATACAAACGCCACTTCCCTATTTCAAGAGAAATGGCGTTCCTTTAATTATAACCTTTAACATGGTAAACCTGTCATGCTTTATTTATGAATCGTGTTATACACCTCAACTGCACGCTGCAGGAATTGCTCAATCTCTTCTCTCGACTTGCGCAGTTTGTTCACATAACGAACAAGTTCCCGGCCATCTGTGTAAGCTACAAAGCTGGGGATGCCGAGGATATTTTTCTCTTCGCTCACTGTACCCACCTGATCTACGTCGACCTCAACCAACTTCAGTTCACGAGCAAACTTTTCTTCAACTTCAGGCATAAACGGATCGATGTACTTGCAATCACCACACCAATCTGCCTTAAATACAGCTACAGTCAAACGCGGAGATTGGATTGCCACATCAAATTCCGGTTTCGATGTAATCTTTTCCATTACAACATCTTCCTTTCTATACCTTGTCTTATCCTCTAAGTGAAGCAAATTGCGGAGTGGAAGTCAAATATTCGGCGCATACTGACATCAACAGCTTCTTAAACTAAAAGCGTAATCAGAATATCAGGAAAGGAGGTCATGTCATGACTTCCGTTAAATCGGATTCCTCCGAGTCTGCCCATCATGGGTCAATATTACAGATGGTTCGATCCATCCCCGGTGCGGCCCGGGAAGTGTGGAGGGGCAAACAGGCGGCTTGGCAGGCTTCTGCACAGCTTCGTCATCCCTTGCGTGATATGGCTTGGGACTCTGACATGGCTGCTACCTTACAAGCTGAAGTGGAGCGCTTGTTGCCTGGAAACGAGAGTTCTTTTGCCCGAAATACGCTCAGTGCACTGGTCTGTGAAGAGGACTGCATCATTCTGGAAGAAATCAAGACATTAACGCAAGAAAACAACCGGAGTAACATCACTCGCACAGCAGCATACCTGGAATGTTACGAACAGTATCCAGAGCTGCATTGGGCCCTGCTTGCCCATATGGTATCCCGCAACGGAGGATATCACATGACCGATCTTCAAAGTGACCTTATGCATAATCTGCAAAATCAAACAGACCGTGAGCACATGTATCGACTACTGGAGCGATGTAATGCCCTCATTTTCCAAGATGCTTATCCCCAGCTTCTGTTATATATGAACAGCCGCCGGATCGGCCGGAGCTGTTTTCATTTGTTGTCCCATTTTCATGTATCGGCGTTCATGACACCGTTCTGGGAACGATTTTGGCTGGAGCGATGCAGCTCGCTGCTCAGTGTCGCGTTAATTATTAATGAGCAGAACTATATCGAGAGCCGGGTCGTGCAGCATCCTTATTTTCAAAAACAAGTGCTGTCCAAACCCGCATTCCATCTGCATAATCTGGCTGGGCTGAACCATATCGTATTTCCACTCGGACGGGAAAAAGGTCTTGCAGGCCGGGTTATTGAACATTTTGGCAAGCTGGATGAGCGGATTATGTTTGGTAAAGGCTTATATGCGATGCTGTTTGGAGTGGAACAAGTGTACACACAAGTATTGGAGTTTGCGCGCTCGGTTCCCCACCGTGGCTCACGTGCTGAATACTGGCCTGGTCTGTTCACCGCACATAAAGATGAACCCGGAGAAGCTGAGCTCTATAGTCAGGAGCTGTTGGATCAAGAATGGCTAGGGGAAGGACAACGGTTATATAGTCCTGAATTGCTGGCTGTATGGGGTGATACGCCGTATGAACCGATTACAAGGCAGGATTGGCTGCAAAATCGCGATTGTCTCGGTCATCTCACTGCCCCGCGCCGCCCTTGGCTGTTTGAGATGAGTCATGAGCATCGGTATGGAATGCTAAAAACTGCATTGGCCCATGATGCCAAAACCTTGACTCATTAAGGACAGAGGCCTTACCAGGGAATACGTCTAGAGTACAATAATGGACTACTTTTTTGGTATTATAAAAAAGCCCTGTCCGCTTTGAGAGCAGACAGAGCTTGTACTTATTTCAAACAATATAACGAAGTGTGTATTGTGTGTTGAATCGATTATCCACGTTGCCCGGCTCCACGTTGTAGACGCATGAGCGGACGGAGTATTTTTTGCAAAATACGAGGGTAACTGCCCAGTTCGTCTTTACGAAGTACACGTAGAACAACCATGAGTACCAAGTACACGACAACCACAAGCGCACCCACAAACAGACAGGTAACGAGGAATGATACACGTGTTGGCAGGAATAAATCAAAGATGGAGTTCCCAGCCCAGTTCGCCGCAAAACCAACACCCGCTGCACACAGCACGGTAATGATGAATCCTTTCCAACGATCACCCATGATCGAGAAATCAACAATTTTGCGAAGCACCCGCAGATTAAGATACGTAATAACCAGGAAACACAATGCGGTCGCAATAATGATCCCGTAAATGCCAAAGATTGGAGCCAGAATTAAACTCGCTACGAGTTTGACTACGATACCGGCAGCTACACTGATCATTGTAATCCGTGGTTTACCTACCCCAAGCAAAATGGAGTTGGTGGTCATCATCGTAATTTGGAAAATGGTACCGAACGTCAGCAATGTAATGATTGGTGTTCCGTCTGGGCTGGTAAACAGTAAGCCGTTAACGGAATACGCTGCCGCACACAGAGCGATAACGATCGGCATTCCTGTCAGAATCGAAATGCGCAAAGCAAGCGTCACCTGATTTTTCAGATGAACTTCATCTTTGCGTGCAAAAGCTGCCGAAATGACTGGCACAAGTGATTGACTCAGTGCGATAGCCAGAATCGGAGGAATGCCTGCAATACTTTGGGCCTTGGCACCGAGAATGGCAAGAACTCCTGTCGCTTCATCCATCCCGATTCGTCCGCTAAGCAGTGGAACTACCAGCGATGAATCGATAAAGTTAATCGCCGGAACAGCGAGTGAAGATAAAACGATTGGAATCGAAAGTTTGAATATATCGCTGTAGATGCCCCGCATGGGCAATTGATCCGCACGCTCATAATTCAATTGCGCCGCACGGTCATTTTTGCGAAGTTTCAAGGTGAAGTACAACATGACCGCAAAAGCGCCAATGCTTCCGAATACGCCCCCAAATGAAGCCCCTGCAGCAATGGTTTGATCATCGTAATTCCATTGCAGCATAACAAACGCCACGATGATCGCTGTACCTACACGTGCAAACTGCTCCACAATCTGTGAAATGCCGCCTGCCGTCATATTGCCGCGACCCTGGAAATATCCACGCATCATTGCGATGGCCGGGAAGAGCAGTAGCGCTGGAGCCAAGGCCCGAATGGCGCTCACCGATTCCGGTACTTTGGATACGTACGTCGCATAATAAGGTGCTGCGAACCATAATAAAGTAGACATCACTACCCCGGCTACAGCCGCAAAGATCAGGGCTGCACGGTAGATTTGTTGAGCTTCACCTGCGCGTCCCAGTGCATAACGTTCCGAGACCATTTTGCTAAGTGTACTCGGTATGCCTGCTGTAGCTACGGTTAACAGCATTAAATATACCGTATTGGAGATGGTAAACGATGCGTTACCGATATCGCCGAGGATATGCTCCAGCGGCACCCGTTGAACCAATCCGAGTACCCTCGCAATTAGCGCAGCTGCCGCCAAGATGAGCGTACCTCTAATGAATGTTTCCTTCTTAGACAAACCAATTCCCCTTCTTTCCCCCACAACGACGTGCATCCAGATGAAGCCGCTCCCGAACGTCTATGCGAATCTTACCACCCAGATAATAAACAGAACAATCATGACGATTTGCAAAATAATTTTCATAACGGTGCTTGTAAACAGCCCCACCACGGAACCAAATCCGACTTTGGAAGCTTTGGCAGGTGAAGACCCTCCGATCAGTTCCCCGATAAAAGCACCGATAAATGGTCCCAGTACCAGTCCGAATGCCGGAATCACAAATGGGCCAATGATGACACCAATCGTACTGAGAGTCGTCGATAATTTGGAGCCGCCGAATTTCTTCACACCCCAGGCACTGACTACATAATCAGCCACAAACAGCACCACTACGATCAAAATCTGGATAATCCAGAACCATACACCGAACGGAACAAAGCTGAAGAACCAGCCATAGACCAGAAACGCGAAGAAAATCGCTACAGCACCAGGCAGTATGGGATATACCGTTCCGGCCATCCCCACCGCAAACAGCAGTACAATTAAAATCCAGCCAACGGTTGCGAGCAAAGGTTATTCCCCCTTCAAAATATGATCACGGATGACTTCGACAATGCCATCTTCGTTGTTGCTCGCTACGATCAGGTCAGCCGCTTCCTTCACTTGCTCCTGTGCGTTGCCCATGGCAACACCAAGACCCACGGCTTCAATAACCGCCAGATCATTCAAGCTGTCTCCAACAGCAACCACTTCGGACATCTCTATGCCCAGCAGCTTGCAGACTTCAGCTACACCACTCGCTTTGGATACTCCACCAGGGTTAATTTCAATATTAACAGGTGAGGAGTTCGTCATTTGCAAGCCTCCCATTTGTTGCAGCTCCATCATAATCTGGTGACGGACTTCATCCACTTCGGTATTGAATCCGAATTTCAGCCATTCCAGACCTTCAATATTGTCCGTCCAGCGATCACGGTTGAACAGCTCTTCCACGGAGTATGCCCAGTACCAGCTATTATATTTTTCGCCAATCTCCTGCATTTTGCGGATCAATGCCGGGTCCATCAGATGGCGCATATGCAGATCATGCGGAGCTTTCCAGACTTCACTGCCATTGACCGTTACCATCTGGGTCTCCAGCCCAAGCTGTACCGCATAAGGCATCGCATGAAAAACAGCTCTTCCCGTCGAAAGGCACACATGCACTCCCCGACGAATGGCGATCTGAATCCATTTGGCGGTTTCCTGTGTGATCTCATGATTATCGTTAAGCAATGTTCCATCCATATCCAATGCAAGCAATTTGTATTTTAGTTCACTCATACCGTATTTCCTCCTCAGTTGTCTCTCTACTTCTCCCTATCCAAATACTCTCACAAAAAGATCGCCCGGCATCCGCGTAGGCGGATACTCCGGACGTCACAGCTAACGACATTTTACCACAGATCGTCGGCCTGCAACAAAGTAACCCGCGATACGGGTGAACCTTTGCAACAAGGGCACAGGTGTCTGTTCCAATTCGTGTAAGAGTCTGGTATAAGATAAAACTTACCCGTATCCATGAAAAAACCGCCTGCAATGCAGACGGCTGCTACTTTTTTATCCATTAACGTGCCGCGAATTTGCGACGAGCATATCGGAAGACAATACCATGCTTTGGAGACAGCAACAGGGCCAGCACAAACAGAATTCCTGCTACCGCCACCATGCAACCTGCAATGGAAGCATCCAGCGCGTAAGCCATGATGTACCCTCCAACCGAGGAAGCTGCTCCTACGAGCACGCTGTACAGAATCATTTTGCCCAGTCGATCCGTGAGTAAGTAAGCCGTCGCTGCAGGTACAATCAACATGCCTACCACGAGAATAGATCCTACGCTCTCAAATGAAGCCACAGATGTCATGGAAACGAGCCCCATAAGCAGATAGTGGAACAACACCACCGGAATGCCGCAGGCCGCAGCCAGCGCCGGATCAAAGGCACACAACTTGAACTGTTTGTAGAACAAGCCGATTACAAGGAGGATGACCAGCAAGGTGATGCCCAGCATCCAGACCGCCCTTGGGCCTACATCCGTCCCTCCAAGCGTTAGGGTATCCCACTGGACATAAGCGATCTCACCGAACAAGACACAATCGAGATCCAAATCAATATGTCCAGCATTCAGACTAATTAAAATGACACCCACTGCGAAGAGTGCCGTAAACACTATTCCGATGGAAGCATCCGATGATAGTCCACCAGCCTGCAAGCTTTGAATGAAGAACACTGTCAGTAATCCAAATACCGTCGCCCCAAGCAACATCCATAACGAATCACGTGATCCACTCCACAGGAAAGCAATCGCAATACCCGGGAGAACAGCATGACTGATCGCATCTCCAACCAGAGCCATCCGCCTTAATATGAGAAAACAGCCAAGAATAGCGCAGGCGGAGGATACCAGGATAGCCGTCAATATAATCCAAAACGTTGCCATTACAACTCACCCCGTTCCTGCTGTGCTCGCTGTGCAGAGAGTGTCTGTAGCGTGGCATGTTCTTCTCTCAAGTAAGCGGATTTCGCCTGCATACTTCTTAAACGGCGTGCTAACAGTCCGCGCCGTGGAGCAAGCAATGCGGAACCTGCAAATAGCACTGTCGCTGCCAGTACCGTTACTGGCCCTGTCGGCAGATTAGGCACCAATGTGCTGAAGATTGTACCTGTCGCACCGCTCAGTGCTCCAAATACGCCGGCTAACAGTACCATAAGCGAGAGCGAGTCCGTCCAGCAGCGAGCTGCTGCCGCCGGGGTAACCAGCAAAGCGGCCACAAGCACCACGCCAACCGCCTGAATCCCCGCAACAACCGCAATCACGGTCAACAGCAGAATCAGTTGTTCCAGCATGCCAACCGGCAGTCCCATACCCCGTGCGAATCCCGGGTCAAAACTCACCAGCTTGAATTCCTTGAACCATGCCAGACAAGCGATCAATAATACAAGACAGACACCGCCCATGACATACACATCCGTCATCACCATGGAGGCGGCCTGACCAAACAAATATTTATCAAGTCCACTCTGACTGCCGCTTGCACCGTGCTGAATCCGAGTAAGCATCACTACACCAATACCGAAAAATACAGTCAGCACAATCCCCATTGCCGCATCCTGCTTGATCCGGGAATACCGTGTAATCCACGATATGCCGAAGGTCGCAATGATTCCAGCCACAAGCGCACCGAACAGAAATAATCCTACTGATTTGGTTTCAGTCAACATAAACGCGATGCAAATTCCTGGCAGAGCTGCATGAGCCAACGTATCCCCCATGAGACTTTGACGACGCAAAAATGTAAAAGAGCCAATAATTCCACTACTGAATCCGAGTAACAAGCAGCCAAGCAATATCCAGCGTGTATTGGGATCGGACAAAATGGCTACTATCCAGTTCCACATGCACTACACCTGGCCTTTCTCCGACCGGCTTCCGATCATCGCTATCCGGCCTCCGTACGTCTCTTGCAAAGTATCCGGTACAAATACTTCATTCGTCGGTCCACCTGCAACCAGCCGTCCATTAAGCAGCAGCACATGGTCGAAATATTCCTCTACTGTCGCCAGATCATGGTGAACAACCAGTACGGTCTTCCCTTGCTTCTTTAGCTGTTCCAACAATGAAATGATAGCTTTCTCCGTTGTGGCGTCCACACCTGCAAACGGCTCATCCATGAAATACAATTCCGCATCCTGTACCAGTGCTCTTGCCAGAAAGACACGCTGCTGCTGTCCTCCAGAAAGCTGACTGATCTGGCGGTACATATAATCACCCATTCCGACTTGCTCCAGGCAGTGAGCTGCCAGATCCCGTTCTTTTTTGCCAGGACGGCGGAACCAGCCCAGATGTCCATAACGCCCCATCATGACAACATCGAGGGCGTGGGTTGGGAAATCCCAATCAACAGATTCACGCTGAGGTACGTAGCCGATCCGGCGACGCTGTTCTCGGTAGGACTGACCAAAAATTTTCACCTCGCCGTGCATTTTTGGAACAAGTCCCAGAACGGCTTTGATCAAGGTTGATTTCCCAGCCCCGTTTGGACCAAGGATGCCAATCAGCTGACCTTCCGGGATGTCAAAAGATACCCCACTGAGGACCGGCTTTTTATGGTAAGCCACCGCCAGATCCCGAACGCTAAGCGGAGCTGATGTAGGCTGTGTTCCCTTCAGATGGTTAGCATTTGGTTGTGATTGAGATTTTTCGGATAAAATTGTATCGCTCATGCTCTGTCCACTCCTCTCTTCATATCGTTTATCATTTTAATGCCTCTACAATCGTCTGAGTGTTATGGCGGATCATGCCAATATACGTTCCTTCTTCTGTTCCCTCAGCACCCATCGCATCCGAGAACAGTTCACCACCAATACTTACGGTATGTCCTTTTTCGGCTGCACCAGCAATAATGGCTTCCATCGCTTTTGCTGGTACGCTGGATTCTACAAATACCGCTTTGATATTGTTGTCCACAAGATAATCTCGCAACTCACTGACATCTCTCGCACCATATTCTGCTGCTGTACTGATTCCTTGAAGCCCCATCACTTTCATGTCATAAGCTTGGCCGAAGTATCCAAAGGCATCATGCGCCGTAACCAATACCCGGCTGGCTTCCGGAATCTCCTGGATTTTTTCCCGCACCTCGGAATCCAATGCCTCCAGTTTGGTTAGATACTGCTCTGCCTGGGCCTTGTACTCTTCTGCATGTTCCGGGTCTGCTTCCACGAGCGTATCGCGCACAGCCTCTGTGGCATGCATCCAGTGGCTAACATCAAACCAGACGTGTGGGTCGTATTCCGTTCCGCCTGTATCTTTTCCTGAACGCAATTCCTCCACCGGAATGTTCTCCGAGACAGCTGTTACTATTTTGCTCTTGGACATTTTCTCTAAGATGTCTGTCATTTTGCCTTCAAGATGCAATCCGTTATAGAAGATAACTTTTGCTTGCTCCAGCTTCCTAATATCTCCCTGTGAAGCCTTGTACAAGTGAGGATCTACCCCTGGGCCCATCAGCCCGGTCACATCAACATATGCCCCGCCGACTTCACGCGCTACATCCGCAATCATGCCTGTTGTGGCTGTGACCTGCACCTTCCCTTCACTACCTCCTGTTTCCGCTGCACCTGAGCACGCTGTTAGCACGATAACCAGAACAACAGCTGCCAGCGTCATTAACCCTCTCTGAATGCTCCTCATCTTCACCATCAACAATTCAAACCGCCCCTTTCCCTCTCCTAACATAATTGTCCTCATCTAATTTTGTTGTACAAGGTATTAAAATTTATACAAGACTAATAATGTTTCCCTTGTGCAAATTTTAGCCGATGCAAAATAAAAAGGCAAGGGATAATTTCCCCTGCCTGTCCAATTGAGTATATGGGCGATTTAATTAGATTGTTTGTCTTTTTTCGCTTATCTGTGCTAATTCATTTGCGTTTCTTCACGTTACTCTGTATCTTTCCCCTGATCTTTCTTCCCTTTTGGAGTCCCATCAAGGCCATACACTTCATCGTAAGCATCGAAAATTTTACGTGCAATCGGAGACGCACTAACCGATCCAAAGCCACCTTCAGGCACAACAACCGCTATAGCCAGCTTCGGATTATCCCGTGGTGCAAATGCGATAAATACTCCGTTTTCCTTTTTGTTCGGCCCTGTTCCCTGCTCCGAGGTTCCTGTTTTTCTCGCATAATCGTAGGGGAAACCGTCAAACGAACTTACTTTGGTAACCATACCCTTGTGCACTTCATTCCAGTATGCATCCGCAAAATCAACCTCGTTTAACACTTTTGGTTTAATTTTCTTCACCACATTACCTTCTGCGTCACGGATTTCCTTTACTAAATGAGGCTCCATCCGTTTGCCTTTATTCGCAAGCATTGTCGTATATTGTGCAAGTTGAAGCGTTGTATATTTACCTTGCTGACCAAATGAGGCAAAAGCCAGACGTGTAAGAGCCGATTCATCTTTGTTTGTATACTCAAGTCTGCCCAAGAATTCACCAGGCAAGTCAACACCAGTTGATACACCCAAGCCAAATTCCTGCATGTGCTTGTGCCAAACATCAAGCCCTTTATCCGAGCCATACTTATTTAGAAGTCTCTTACCAACCATATCAATCATAAAGGCATTGGAAGATTTCTCAATAGCCCGTCTCGCTGTAATATTGCCATTATATGCTGAATGGGAGTTCTTCACTTGTCTCCCGTCTTTCCCTAAAATAGCATATCCTTGGTCGTGATACGTTTGCCCTGTCGTGAATAGTCCTTCTTTCAATCCAATCAATACACTGAGTGGCTTGATTACGGAACCTAGCAGTACAACGGATTCAGTATGTTTTTTCGAATCGTCCGGCGGGAAGGAAGCCATCGTTCCGTTGCGATAAACGTACTTGATCTTGTCATAATCCCAGTCATTCGGATCATAATCCGGCATACTCGCCATAGCCACTACATTGCCAGTATCCACTTCCATGGCTACCGCATATCCCGTAACGGCTTTCGGAAGCTTACGCAATTCATCCGTTATTGCCTGCTGTGCTGCCATCTGAATTTCTTTATTGATTGTGGAGACCAGACTGTATCCCTTCTCCGGCGGAGTCTGTTGCATCGTACCCTCTGGCAAATTACGCAAATTAATATCAATGGATTGGTAGCCGCTACGCCCACGAAGCTCTTCCTGATATTGAAATTCAAGACCATCAACTCCAACTTTTTCTTGCTGGGTATAGCGCAATCCCGGGTCGCGTTCTGTTGCTTCCGATTTGCTGATTTCTCTATACTTATCCAAGTTGTCCTGTTGGCCCTTGAACTCTCTTGTATATCCGATCACCTGAACTGCGACCCTATCGGGATCATACTTTCTTACGTTTTCCTCAAGTACCATAGCACCTGGATATTCAGCCTTTTTCTCCATAAAATAAGCAATTTCTTTCATGTTGAGATCCGATTTCACCAGACGAGGAGAATACCCATGTGCCTTCTGAGATTTGAGATCCAGTCTTTTAATGATCTCTTCTGCATCCGGCTGCTCCTTGTCCCCTGGATTAAACTGTTTAAACACAGCGGCCAGATCATGAGCCAGTTCCTCCGCTTCCTGTCTGCGGTCATCATTTCTATAATCCTCATACAACAACACATAGAGGGATTGTACAGGCTCCGAATAAGCCAGCGCGACTTCCCCTGTCGCATCATAGATTGGCCCACGAACAGGGGCGAGCGGAATATCTTTGGTATTACGGCTGGTTTCCATATAGGTCAGTTCAGGTCCCTCGACAAATTGTACAAAGGCCAACCTAAAAATTAGGATACTGAATATCACAAACGCAGCGAAAAAAAACATATTCATTCTTACACTAGACGGCTTGTTGTTGACTGGTGTATCTTCATTGGACATTTTCTTTTTCCTCAATCGGTTAAACATGGGATAAGCCTCTCCGTTCTTATGTAAAAGTAGATTCATCTATCACGCATATTGCATTAATCGGTTCAAATAACATACCTTTCCTTCTACAAGTCTATCAAAGGTCAACTGCCATGTCCTCCAGATTTTGGTTACATTTTCGTGAACATTCTCTTATATAAACGTGGCATGCACGATGTTTGTTACATATTGATTTGCAGCAGCTTGTCGAAAAGAGACCTCTCAGTACTGGCAAACGTAAAAAGGACCCTCGAAAGGGTCCCCTCTTTTGAAATCAAAGAATCACATTACTGTGTATCTGATTCTTTATTTTTATCTTTCTTCGGTACACCGTCCAGACCAAACTCCTCGTCATACGCGTCGAAGATCGCACGTGCAACAGGGGCAGCACTGCTCGAACCAAAGCCCCCTTCAGGAATAACCACGGCTACAGCCAGCTTCGGATTGTTACGTGGTGCATAAGCAATAAACACCCCGTTATCCACCAATTTGCCTCCGACTAACTGTGTGGATGTACCTGTTTTTCTTGCAAAGTCATAAGGGAATCCACTAAACGCTGTTACTTCGGTTGCCATGCCTCGCTGTACTTCATTCCAGTAAGCATCATTAAAATCGACTGTGCTGAGCACTTTCGGTTTCATTTTCTCAACCACATTGCCTTCCGAATCACGGAACTCACTGACTAATTGTGGCTCCATGCGTTTTCCTTTATTCGCTAGCATCGTAGCATACTGTGCCAGCTGCATTGTTGTATACTTCCCTTGTTGTCCAAAGGAGGCATATACGAGCTTAGTAAGTGAGCTCTCTTCACTCTTAATGTATTCCAAGTAACCAGAATATTCATTAGGCAAATCTACTTCAGTAGGTACACCAAGTCCAAACTGCTTCATGTATTCATCCCATACGCCAATACCCTCTGCACCATACTTCGAGTACAGTTTCTTCCCGATCTCGTCAATCATGAACACGTTCGAGGAATGACGAATCGCATCACGAGGAGTTAACGAACCATACACGTGACCGGAGGAATTCTGTACTCTGCGGTTATCCCCACCAAAAGTCGTTGAGCCTCTGTCTGAATATACTGTATTTGTTGTGAAAAAACCTTCCTTCAAACCAATCAATACACTAAGCGGTTTGATTGTGGAACCAAGCAATACAACAGATTCCGCCCGTTTACCTGAATCGTCTGGCGGGAATCCACGAATGGTACCATTTTGATAAATATATTTTATTTTATCGTAATCTTCAGTACTTATACCGCCAGTTCTCCAAACGTTCGTGTCGTAATCCGGCATACTGGCAGCAGCAACAATCTTCCCTGTATCCACTTCCATTGCGACTGCAAAACCTGTTTTTGCATTGGGATGCAGCTTACCGGAGACCTGATGTGTATGCAGCCAGCTTATTTGATCCAGTATCGCTTGTTCCGTTTTCACCTGAACATTTTTGTTAATCGTTGTAATCAGATCATACCCTTTTTCGGGTGGGGTAGAGCCTGCTACACCTTCAGGCAAGTTACGTAAGTCAACGTCCACGGAGTTATAACCGCTTTTCCCTCGCAGAACATCCTGATATTGCAGTTCCAGTCCATCAAAGCCAACAAACTCATTCTCGGTATATACAAGACCTGGGTCCGTTTGCTTTTTATTGGCCTCATCGACCTCTTTGTATTTATTGAGTGTTTTAGAGCTTTTGAACTTTTTGAGATAACCAATCGTCTGAACGGCTACCGTATCCGGATCATAGTAACGCACACTTTCCTCTACAATCTGAATTCCCTTGAATTCATCCTTGTGCTGCAGGAAATAAGCCACTTCCTCATCGGACAGATCACTCTTGATCAGACGTGGCATGAACCCGTTTGCTTTACGCGAATTGAGGTCCATTGCTTCTAAGATGTTATCGACCGTAAGGGCCTCGGAATCCTTTTTCTTATACTGCTCAAAAACATCATGCAACCGAGTTGCGATGTCCTCCACTTCCGCTATATTTGGATTTGGCTTACCATCCACATCCCCATAGTTTTTGTATAAAGTCAGATACAAGGATTGAATCGGCTTGGAGTAAGCCAGCTTTACCTCGCCCGTGGAATCATAGATGGTTCCTCTCACGGGAGCGAGTGGTACATCTTTGGTAATATTACTCGCTTCCTCCTGACTGAGCTCAGGGCCTTCCACGAATTGCAAAAATGCCAGCCGTACAATAATAACGCTAAAAATAACAAAGGAAGCGAAGAAAAATACGTTCATCCGGTAACTGAAGCGCCGCTTGTCCGTAAGTTCGTCCTTCTCTTTTGAATGATTTTTCATTCATCCTACCTCTTTCATGACTTGATGCATACCGTCCAGGCTGTACAGCCTCGGCATGATAACCTGGCAACGTCGTCATCTCCCGGACCCATGTCCGGCGTAATATTAAGCTGATTGATCTTTCAGATGGGTATCGGCAAAGTTAGGAGGATTGAACCAATTACCACTAATCGCCCAAGTGGGGTCAAGCGGAATCCAGCTTTCCGAATCACTTAAATATATTTCATTCCAGGCATGTGGACCATATCCACCCTGCCCATTATAACCAAGTCCTGTAACCACTTTGACTTCCAGACCCTGTGAACGAGCCATGACTGCATATAAACGAGCGTAATCGATACATACGCCTTCACGTGTATCAAATGTATTTTGTGGCGTCTGCTCGTGCCATATGCCTTTTTGCTCATAATCATCCACTTTACCATAGTCATATTGAATGCGAGAACCTACCCAGTCATATAATGCCCTGGCTTTGGCTTCATCTGTCGTTTGACCTTTCACAATTTCTTTTGCCGCAGATTCAATATCCGCCGGAATGTTATGGTCAATGACTTCATATTTGCGTTGCAGGATCGCGCCAAGTTCCTTTTGCACGGCTTGCGTAAATACGGGCAGCTTGTCCTTAATAAATGTACCTGATAATGGCTCTATAACAGATTTGGCCCCTTGCATATAAATGGGTGAAGCCTCTACATAGCGACTAAACATGCTGCCCGGATAGAGACTTACAATCATGAACAACACGGCAATCACAATCATCCCACGGACGGAGCCAATGACTGTACCGATCACTGCACCTGTAAAACGGCTGAAAAATCCTTTGGGTCTGCTCTCTTGCTCTGCTGAACTGTATCTTCTGCTGAAAATAAGGGAAGAGAGCAATCCGAGAATCAATCGGATGAAGCCATAACTAAGCACAAACAACACGGCAAACCGCATCAGCGGAAAATCAGCAATGGCCGTAATCAATGTATAATACATCTGCTCCCATCGGTTCAATTCACGGTTTGGCATGTCTGCCGCATGCACAGACAACCATTGTTGAACATATGGCGCAAGCCATAATGTTAAACCGATGGATAACAAAATACCAATGACCGCCATAATGCCATCCATGAGGAACCCAAAGAGTCTTCCTGCCGAACGCGAAGCACCTCTGGACCACCCCTGAAGCAATGAAGCGGCCACAATAAGCAGCAGCATAATCGTTATGCCGTTGAATTCTTTCAGACTATCCAGCCAACTTTGCAGCACGTATCCATTCCTCCTTTACTACGAAGCCGGTGCTGTTCCGTTCTCCTGTGCCTGTTCGACAAACGTACGTATGGTGTCATTGTCGAGTTTCCATTCGCCAAGTGAAATTCCGCGGAAGGTCACATCGACTTTCTCTGATTGAGTTCTGCCTTTAATCTCCACATTGGGACTTGTGATGGTGAACGCCCCATCCTGTCCTTTGACGTATTTAGCTTTGGAAGCTTCCTTAAGCATCATGCTGGTAGCTTCCTTCTTCAATGTGTCCATCGTACTCGATTGTACGTCAGTAACTGTCTGTTTGATCTGATCAATGGAGATGCCGCTGTATATCAGTAGAGCCGCAATAATGATGATGGCAATCGCCCATTTCAATACGGTTTTGACCACGTTCAGAACAAAGAACAAAATGATCAACGCAACCACGATCACCAGCCAGTTCTGCATCACAAACTCTTTGATTACTTCTATGTTCATGACTACACCTTCCGTATTAGAGTTGATTATTAACACTTCCCGAATATTATACATGATTTCCGAAGCTGCTGTCAGCTAAGCCCTCCTATGTAAAAATAAACGGTCTAAGTTCGTCCCGCCGGGCGTACAAGTAGTACCATGAGGTTCTGTCCAAGGAACGGGGAACACGTCATAACCAGTTATTGAATATGCATCGCTTAACAAGGAGGGGCTTCTGTGAAAACGGCCATCTGGCTATATCTATTTTTGTTCCTTGCTGTTTTTGATTTGCACGCCCAGTATCCAATCTTGACCCCTTTCGCTATCTCGCTCGGGGCGGCCCCGACCTTCATCGGCTGGATGATGGGCATCTATTCCTTGACTCATCTCCCAGGCAATCTGATCGCCGGAACCCAAATCGACAAACATGGCAGCCGTCGTTACATTGTATTCAGTTTGCTGGGTGCAGGCATCATTTTGCTTATTCAGGCACAAATCCATACGCCATGGCAGCTGCTCGCCCTGCGCTCCATCAGCGGGTTTGTACTTGCTTTTCTCTCTCCGGCCTGTCTCGCACTGCTTGCGCAACTGTCAAGTGATCCAATCAAGCAAGGCAAGTATATGTCAGGCCATGGCGTCGTACATACGCTGGCATCCGTGGTGTCCCCTGCCGCAGGCGCATTGATCGTCGGAGCTTTAGGATTTTCCGCCACCTTTGCGAGTCTCGGTTATCTGCTCATTCTGTCCGGCGTTATCGCATGGTTATCCATGCCCAAAGGCCTCGCTGAGGTTCAGCACGAAAAAGTGACCGAGCCCGCCATGCCTAGCAACCCAGTCGGAGAAAAAAGAAAGTTCCTGCCCGTATCCTGGCGATACTTTGCTCTGCCCCTTGTCATTGCGTGTGCCCAAGGAATTCTTTTTTTTGAACTACCACTGCGCGGAGGCGGACATTCGTCCATGATGTCTACCGGGCTTTTGTTTTCCATTATCAGTATTGGAGCACTATTTACCCTGAGCTTGCTATTTCTCAACCGTTATTCCCCCAAACTGCGGTTGATTGCAGGTGTACTGCTAATGTCTTTATGTTTCTTTGCTATGGCGGCCATACCACAGATTCCGTTATCATCCGTGCTTTTCGTTCTGGGGATGTCTAAAGGCATTATTTTCCCAGCCATGGCAACACTCTTTATTCATTTAAGCGGTGGAAACAAGCTGGGTCGCATCTTCTCATTGCAATCCATTGCTACCTCCATCGGTTCTTTCATCGGCCCCATCACAGCAGGACAGCTTCGTGTGGGTTTATCGCCGTATTTCATTGCCTTTGTATTATTGATGATCGGCATTATGCTGCTCCCTTATTTCACAGCCAGACGCGAAGCTGCCCTATCTGATCCCAAAAGCATACTGGGTTAACCATATCAGAACGCTCCATATCCATACCCTTTGACAACAGAAAGGCTTGTATTTTTCTTGGCTTTGCATCATTCTCCCATTTACAGCTAAACTATATAAAATGGACTGATGTTTTACACACGAACGGAACGGACAGACATTCAGTTTCAGAATGTGGAAAAGAAGTTAGAAATCAAAGATGTTTCTGTCAGCGTAGTCGCATGTGTAAAAATTAGAAGGTCCATTTTATATAATCCAGTCGATTTTCGCTGCAACATTTCCCGGGGAATGTCGACATAAGCTCTCGATCAAGAGGTGAATATGATGCCAATTCATGTCATTGTGGAAGGTAAAAACGACCGCAGCAAACTAAAACGTCTTGTAAGACCCGAAATAAACATTTTGTGCACGTTTGGAACACTGAATTCCCTCAAACTTGAGTCGCTGCGCAAACAGATTGGTTACGACGAGGTCTACTTATTTATGGATAATGACAGTTCGGGCAAAAAAATTAGGGGTGTGCTGCGAGATGCCTTCCCAGATGCAGTACAGATGTATACACGACGCGGTTACGCTGGTGTAGAAGGAACTCCCGATGAATACATCATCGCCCAGCTGGAGAAAGCCGGATTGGAATCGTATATCCAATATCCTGAACTCCCATCGTTTTAAACCGTAAGAGGCTGCTCGCCGGGGTATTCATTCATCCCAGGAAGCAGCCTCTTTATTGGCTTGTTATTATGAACGCATTTTTATTCCTTGATCAGATTGCGAATGTCTTCCGCAATGACTGCTGGTTCAACATCCTCTGTATTAAACGCATTGTATACCTTGCGCAACTGGTTATTCCGATCCACTAATCCAATCATGTTCATATGGGCAAAATCGTCCTTGTTCTCACCCTGAATGAGGATCTGGAATGAATCCTTGGCGAGCTGCTTCGTTTGATCCATATCCCCCCGCAGGAAGTACCAGCCATTATAATCCGCATGGAATCGATCTGCAAATTCCTTAATCTTCTCCTTAGTATCCACTTTCGGATCAAACGAGATGGATACAAAGGAGACATCCTTACCAAAGGTATCGTCCTCTTTTAACAGATCCTGCACCTGGGATAACGTAAACGTCGTAATTGGGCACACATCCGGACAACTGGTGAAATAAAAGTAGAACAAACGCACCTTGCCTTTGGTATCATCCAGAGATACTGTGCTTCCATCCACATTTTCCATCGAAAAGGATTGAATCTCCCGAATTTCGGGTAACTTTTCCTTGCTGGCAAATACGGTGCCCCACATTAAATACACCGCCATAATTAGTGCAAGCCCTAACAGCATCCATGTCCATTTATACTTTTTTAGCATCATTATCGTCCCTTCCGACTATCAGATCATATGAATACGCATACATAAAGTTTTAAAGGTTATCTATAAAAATCATGGACTTGAATTGTGTTTTTAATGACTTTTCCTCATTCCCATACCACTTTGATGCATATGTATACCAAGAACCCAACCGACAATGGGCCCCTTGTTATTGTAACTGTTCCACGGACCCATGCCCATCTAATGTTTATTAAAGCATTTCATGCTGCTCATTTGTGCACTGTATCCAGAATCATTAATATAAAACTCAAAGAAAGATAGTTAATGGAGTAAAGGAATACCTTTTTGGCCCAGGCATCTGTATTTTGTGCACGAAAACCTTTAAGTGCGTAGTACAGCCACAGTACGGAAAGTATCAGTGAGACGGTAAGATAGAAGATTCCTGCATACCCGTAAGCATACATGAGGACCGGGACAAAGATTTGCAAAACCAGATAAGGAATCATCTGAATCTTGGTCCGTTCAATACCCTTTACAACCGGTAATAGCGGAAATCCACCAGCCCGATAATCTTCCACCCTGCGGATCGCGAGCGCCCAGAAGTGTGGAGGCTGCCATAAAAACAACATGGCCAGAAGCAGCCATGCACCAAGATCCATACGCCCGGTTACTGCGACATACCCGATGACTGGCGGCATTGCACCAGACAGACCACCAATGGAGGTGCTCCATGTCGACGAACGTTTTAACCAAAGGGTGTACATAATCACATAGACAAACATGCCAAAAATGCCGCATAATCCGGCAAGTACCCCGGAGAAGGAAAAGAGTACGGATAATCCAATCACACCTAAAATAATGGCATAGGATAGAACGACTTTGGGTGTTAAACGTCCTGTTGGCAAGGACCTGTTGCGAGTACGTTCCATTTTGAGATCAAGTTCACGATCAAAGTAGTTGTTAAATACACAAGAAGAAGCCATAATCAGCACCGTTCCAAGCAGGGTCAGCACCATCTTGCCATAGTTGACGTCCCACTGGGATGCAAGCCAAAAGCCACCAAAAACCGCAATAAGGTTGGTTCGAAGAATGCCAGGTTTCGTAATATGGATAAAATCTTTCCACGTCCCTGATTTCATCGGAGGCGCAGATCGTGTTGCCGAATCGGAAGAAGCCTGGTATCTCAATGGATTGTCCACGCTTGTGAATCCTCCTTCTTCTTGATCTCATGGAGGTTTCTCTCTCTGCCTCCGATATAAAGTTTATCACAGGAAAAGGAAAAAGAGTTTGACAATGCTCGTACAATTGCTGTCAATTGAGCAGGTTCTTGTCATATCTTTGGAAATTAGGGTGTTTTGCTTCCCGGTAGGCGGATAATATACACTATATATGGGTATCACCTAGATAGAGAAGCAACTCGCATTAACGATACACCACACAAAGGAGACGTTTATGGATACTTCTACACATTTTGTCATGGGGATTGGTTTGGCCGGTCTGGCTTATGTCGATCCTGTTGTCGCGACGAGTCCCATGCTCGCAGCTGCGGTCATGGTTGGTACCATTGCAGGCTCGCAGGCTCCTGACATCGACACTGCGTTACGTCTCAAAAGTAACTCGCTCTACATTCGGAATCACCGGGGTATGTCTCATTCATTGCCATTTCTACTGTTATGGGTTCTGCTCATCACCGGAGTCATTGCACTGATCTTCCCGGGTGTCGCTGTTGGACACGTCGCGGCCTGGACTGCTGTCGCCGTAGGCGTGCACGTTTTTACCGATTTATTCAATACCTATGGAACCCAGGCAGCACGACCTTTTACAGAACGCTGGATTGCCTGGAACATCATTCATATTTTTGATCCGTTTCTGTTTACCACACATGTGCTGGCCATTTTGTTATGGGCTTTCGATCTGATCGCCCCTGCTCCACTCTTTGTTTCACTGTATATTTTGATTGGCTTGTATTATGTATGGCGGACAATAGCACGTGCTATGGCTGTTAGACAGGTGAAACGACTCGACAAAAATAATTCTGAGGCTCATTATATGGTCATCCCAACGATATCCTGGAACCGCTGGCATGTGGTGAAAAGATTTGTAGACGGCAGTTATGAGATTGGCAAAATGGATCATTCCGTCCTAACCTGGAATCTCCATGCTTCATCGTCCACTCACGCGGCTGTCGCCGCCTCACGCAAATCTCCTGAAGTCACTGCGTTTCTGTACTTCACCTCCTATGCTGTTGCAGAGGTGGAAGAATTACCAGCAGGATACAAGGTTCGCTGGGCAGATGTGCGTTATCGACACCGCAAACAATATCCATTTGTCGCTGTAGTCGTTATGGATCGAAATTTCGAAACGATTGATACGTATGTCGGCTGGTTAAGTGACGAGAAAATGGATAAAAAACTTTTATCCGCACGCTCTTGACGAAAGGTGCATGGAAGGGCACAATCAGACATAGGAACGAATGCGCGCGAGAAAGCCCGGAGCGTTTCCGCTCCGGGCTTCTGCTTGTTGCTTTTTGGTTATAATAATTATTTGCCAGACCCAGCCAGAGACTGCTCAGCGATTTGTACCAGACGTTTGGTGATATACCCGCCCAGAGATCCTGTCTCACGGGAAGTGTAGTTACCGTAGTAACCGTCTTGTGGGATAGTTACACCCAGTTCTTGTGCAGCTTCGATTTTCAATTGTTGCAGTGCTGAGTTTGCTTGAGGTACCACCAAGTTGTTAGAACGAGATCCTTGAGCCATATTTAAAATCTCCCTTCAATCTGTGTCTGTAATGTAATTGCAAGCTTGCAAGATTATTATGGCTCGTGCGCTTCAGGTTATACGGAATTTCATCAAATTTCTATATGGAGGTTTTTCCCAATGAGCAAAGGTTTATCGCTATGGTTTGCATTCTCTTCGATTATGTTGTTAGCGGTTACGGCGATTATGATCTCTTACTCCGGCTGGTTGGCTACGCTGCTGTTTGTCGTGTCCGTTGCCAACATCGGCTGGGGATTCGTTATTCGTGCAAAAAAAGAGCGTCGTGAAGCACGTATTACCTCGGAAACCGCCTCTTGACCGGTAAACTTCATAGGTATAGTACGAAACGATAATAAAGAGGAGCCCCATCAGGGCTCCTCTTTATTATGTGAACGATTCATCTACTTTAAGTTACTTGCCTCGTCCAACTACAACGTACGTCTAGGAACAAACCCCATACGTTCTTTAACCGCATTAAGTGTCTGAGAAGCCACCGCTTCTGCCCGACGAGCTGAAGTTTCCAGGATGTCTGCTAATTCGCCAGACTCACGAATCTCACGATACCGTTCCTGTAAAGGTTCAATAACGGATACGACCACTTCAGCCAGTTCTTTTTTGAACGGACCATACATTTTGCCTTCATAGCGCTCCGCTACTTCTTTCAATGACAGACCTGCGCATTCAGCGTAGATACTCATCAGGTTGCTGACCTCAGGTTTGTTTGCCGGATCATATACAACTTCACGACCGGAATCGGTTGTGGCACGACTGATTTTTTTGCGGATGACATCTGGCGGATCAAGCAAGGCAATGTAGCTGCCTGGATTGGGATTACTTTTGCTCATTTTGGAAGATGCATCATCCAGTGACATTACACGAGCACCCACCTGTGGAATATAAGGGTCTGGAATCGTGAAATACTCACCATAACGGTGGTTAAAGCGTCCCGCCAGATCGCGTGTCAGTTCCAGATGCTGCTTCTGATCCTCTCCTACAGGCACAAGATCAGCATTATACAGCAAAATATCAGCAGCCATTAATGAAGGATAGACAAACAGCCCGGCGCCAACGGAATCTTTACCGGATGATTTGTCCTTGAACTGAGTCATGCGTTCGAGCTCGCCCATCGATGTCAGTGTAGTCATCAACCAGCCCAATTCCGCGTGCTGCGGTACATGGGATTGCAGAAACACATTGGATTTCGTAGGATCGATTCCTGCTGCGATGAATAAGGCAGCTACCGCCTCAGATTGCTCACGCAGCGCTGCTGGCTCTTGAGCTACCGTTACAGCGTGAAGATCAACCACCATGAAGTGACATTGGTAGTCATGCTGCAATTTCACAAAGTTCTTAATTGCTCCGATGTAGTTGCCCAATGTGAGCTTGCCACTCGGCTGAATTCCCGAAAGTACTGTTTTCATTTCACATAACGCCTCCTATTTGTTATGTTCCTATTCTCCGCGAACGCAAAAAGGCCCCACATCCGCAAGGGACGTGAGACCGTGGTGCCACCCTTATTCGCATTTCTCCATTCCTCTAGACCTGATTAAATCATGTAGAAGAAATGCCTTCATTTCTCCGTAACGTGGAGTATACGTCCAATTCTACTAAGGATAGCCCAAGATCAGACTTCGCCTGTTCAAACCAGCACTCAAGGGTCCATTCGGTAAAGAGTTCACACCGGTTCACATCACCCACCGGCTTTCTGAAGAGAGTTCTCTTGGCTTACTTGTCCCTGTCATCGCTTTGCTTATCATTCATTGGATAAAACGCATCGTTCAGAATACCATCTTAATCCGCACGAAGCAGAATGTCAAAATGGGAATAGCTTTTTTTACCCACTTAACAGAAATCTGTTATGATGGAATTGCTTATCCTAATCACCAGCATTCATTCGGTATGCTAATGGGATAAGTGGCATGTACACAATGACACGCCTGCAACGGCAGATAGGAATGGTCGTTTGCAGACAGATTTCAAGTGGGAAAAGGAGCATCGATATGAAAAAAGTGACCAAAGGCCAATGGAATGGTTACGACACGTATATCCTACATAGCCGTGAATTGGAGATTACCCTGCTGCCACGTCTTGGAAATAATATTATTTCGATTCGCGATTTAGTGCAGGGCCGCGATGTCGTTCGCAGTCCGGAAGAAGACGAACTTGCCTTTTATTTGCAGAAGCCGTATCACTTCGGCGTTCCGCTTCTTGTTCCGCCAGGCCGCATTCATCGAGGACAATTCGAATATGAGGGAGTTCATTACCAATTCGATCAGAATACGGCCAATGACAACCATATTCACGGCCTCCACCGCAGCCAGTCCTGGTGTGTCAGCGACATCGAAGAAGATGAAGATGGCTGTGCAATTACAACGGAATTATTAACTGAAAATGAAAAGCATTGGATGGCTCAATTTCCAATTCCTTTGAAGCTTGAGATGACGTTCAGACTACAAAACGCGGTGTTAAGCCAGCGTCTGCGTGTGACCAATCTGAGCTCTACTCCTGCTCCTTTTGGAATGGGATATCATACATGGTTTCTGCTTGACGGCAAACCTGCCGAATGGTCACTTCAACTTCCTGTGTCCGGAATTTACGCTCAGAATGAAGAACAACTGCCTACTGGTGAGATTGAATCTCTCGGAGAATGGTCTTCTTTGAACGAAGGCATGAACATGCAAGGACGAAACTGGGATACCATTTTGAAAGCTGCCGAAGGGCAACCAGCAGTAGCTCACTTGCGCAGACAGGATGGATATACGCTGAAATATTCAGCGGATGAGGCATATTTCAAACATTGGGTCCTCTTTACAAAGGGCGAATCCGATCAATTTCTATGCATTGAACCTTATACCTGGCTTCCTGATGCACCCAATTTGAATTTAACAGACGAGCAAACGGGACTGATTCGTCTAGAACCTAAACAGCCCGTTGAGCTATTTACACGTATTGAGATTGTTCCGCCAACCGAGTAGTAATCTTGTACTCTCAGGGATCTTCTAGGGAACATAACCCCTATTTTTTCCTTTTATTCTACGTAGCCGATCCATACTGGGTCGGCTTTTTTCATGTTATATCTCATTTCTATTATCCAAATTTTCCCTTACGCCATATCATGCATATTTCCTCATTCTCTAACCATACTAACATCACCAAGCCATAAGGAGGTGACACACATGTACGGAGGTCAAAACCAAGGTAGCGGAAGCCGCTCCAACAATCTGGTTGTTCCCCAAGCAAACGCAGCATTGCAACAATTGAAAATTGAAGCTGCACAAGAGCTGGGTGTAACTATTCCCCAAGACGGTTACTACGGTAACTACACTTCCCGTGAGACAGGTTCTCTGGGTGGTTACATCACTAAACGTCTGGTCCAAATCGCTGAGCAGCAATTATCGGGTCGTTCGTAAGCTCGTAATTTGTGCTCGTATATGCAACAACAAAAAGCGGCCTTCCTCGGAAGTGCCGCTTTCCTGTGCTCATCACAATTATGAAGACGACTCCATGCCTGAATCCATGTATGTATTGGTTCTTGGATAACGAATCATCAGGTTCGCCATATTATAGTTGGACTCCATCGTGGCATCAACCAGAATCATGCCTTGTCTTACTGTAAAATCATATGCAATTTCTCCATGAGTCCAATTTCGCTTGAATTTCAAAGTCTCCAGTGCCATTGCGCGGAAAGAAGAGCGCTGGGTTTCGTTTAATCCACCGTCCTCCACTTCCATTTGACCGTCTCGTCCGGTTATCGGATTATGTCGAATCCCAAACTTCCCAATTACATTATTTCGTATTTGCACAAAAACCACACCTGAATCTAACCCTGATAATTCATGATCAAGCTCTTTGAACACCAAATCCAACTGTCGTGCTAATGAAAGCTGGTCAATTTTTACCATAACGCTCCTCCTTTATGCACTTCATCCTACAAAACAAGGACTTACGACTCATTATATGACAACAAATGTGGTCATTCAACAAAGTCAAACAAACTTGGGTAATTATAACTATAATTTGCACAATTAATTGCCATTTTGCGTCCTTTTAGCGAGTTATTTCTCTCAATTGCGACAAAATATTTAGTGGGACCTTAACTTTAAAAAACACAAAAAGGGCCGCAACCCCGTATGCATTTACACAGGATTGCAGCCTCATTTCATATATAGGAATACTATTTTGCGGATTCTGTCATCTCAAGAAATTGATCAATATCGGCAATGACCAGGTTCGCTGCATTTTGCCAGAAACCAGGTTGTGTGAGATCTGTACCCAGATGTTTCTGAGCCAGTTCTTCTACCGTCATTCGGCCTGTATCTCGTAACAAATCATCGTATTTATCGGCAAATGCCGTGCCTTCCTCCTGCGCTCTGGCGTAGATGCCTGCACTGAACATATATCCGAACGTATACGGGAAATTGTAGAATGGTACACCTGTCAGATAGAAATGCAGCTTGGAAGCCCAGAAATGTGGATGATCAGATGCAAGCGCACCACAGAACGCTTCTTGCTGTGCTTCCACCATCAGTTTGGACAACTCATCTGCATTTACCAAACCTTGTTTGCGTTGCTCATAGAAGCGATTTTCGAACAGGAAACGAGCGTGAATATTCATGAAGAACGCAACGCTTCGTTGAATCTTGTCTTCGAGCAGAGCAAGCTTCTCTTGCTCATCCGTTGCTGCCTGAACCAGTGCATCAGCTACAATCAACTCAGCAAAGGTAGATGCCGTTTCCGCCACATTCATGGCGTAGCGTTGATTCAAAGCTGGCAGTTCTTCCATAATGTGCTGATGATATCCGTGACCAAGTTCATGGGCAAGTGTCGACACATTCGACGGCGTCCCAGAGAAGGTCATGAAAATACGTGTTGCTTTGCTGAGTGGCAAGGACGTACAGAATCCCCCTGGACGCTTGCCAGGACGGTCCTCTGCTTCGATCCAACGTTTCTCAAACGCCATCTCTGCAAATTTGGAAAGTTTGGGACTGAACTTGGCGAATTGATCAACAATATTGATGGCTGCCTCGTCATATGTGACTTTTCCACCCGACTTGCCTACGGGTGCATCAACGTCACTCCAACTGAGTTTCTCTACTCCAAGCAGTTTCGCCTTGCGCTCCAAATATCGAACCAACGCAGGTTTGGCACCGTTAATTACATCCCACATCGTATCAAGCGTCTGACGCGACATCCGGTTGATCGCCAAAGGTTCCTTGAGAATATCATCCCAGCCGCGCTTCTCATACAATTTGAGACGGAAGCCTGCGAGATGGTTTAATGTATCTGCACAGAAGTCTTCGACATCGGTCCAGGCTTGTTCCCAATTGGCGAATACAGTCTCGCGTACATTCCGGTCACTGTCGCTCAGCTTGTTGGAAGCCTGGCCTGCGGACAGCATAACCGTTTCACCATTTTGCTCAAATGGAATGTTAACCTTGCTCACAATGGTGTTATAGAATTTGCCCCAGCCATGGTAACCATCGACGCCCAAATCAAGCGCAAGACCTTCAAGCTCAGGAGACAGTTTCTCACGAGCTTGCGTGCGGCTCTCATTCAATGCAAAGGCAAGCGGCTGAATATCCTCCCGAGCAATCCATGCTTCCCATACAGAGTCTGTCGTTTGGCTAAGCGTATTATCGAATTGGGACTTGGTACTGTTCAACATCGCGCCAAGAGAACTCATGGTTCCCTGAAGCTGAACTGCTTTTTTATCATTTTGGTTTTGTGAAGAAAGACAGGACACAAATGCGGACCCTTCCGAAATTCGGATATAACAGCTCTGAAGCAGTTCAAGAATCGGATCAAATACATTCGTTTCTTCCAGCGACTTGGGTGCAGGTGTTTCTTTCAAAAAAGCTTGCAGCTTGCGTACATCCTGCTCCAGCTCAATCAAATACGCAGCGAACGACTCGGAGGCAGAACCTCCACTAAAAATGGACTCCAGATCCCAGACGGGTTGTAATGGTGTTTTCATTTAAATAAGGCACCTCTCTCAGTAGAATGGATAATTAACCTTGAATTAGAACTGGTTTTATAAGCGCTATATCTCTATACTAGAGAAATAGTTTAAGCTATTTTCAGGAGGTAATCGTATGAAACCTTTACAAGTCTCGGCTGACACAGCCGTCAAATTAGCAGAATCCCTGGGTGTTCCCCTCGAACATCTGATGCATATGCCGCAGCATATTCTGATGCAGAAAATCGCCGAGTTGGCCAAAGAAGAAGCGGCTAAACCTGCCTCTACGGAAGGCGATCAAGAATGATCCCCTTTGAGAACAGCTGGCCTTACGATATTGTAATGGGGGACATTTATGTACAGCAATGTCCGTACTGCCATGCAAACAATGTACTGCTGCCGCTCAAACCGAAGGAGCTTGTACGCATTCGCGAAGGCAAAAAGAAATTGCTGGTCTTTCCTTGTTGTAATGCCAGCATGACCGTGATCGACAACGATAGTGATTACCTGCTGTCCAGTCGTCCTGTCCGCAATTAGAGAACAACCGTCACTTATCAAATGGGGCTGCGTTTCGCAGCCTCTTTGTCTGCTTCAATCATTTCATCTGGCAATTCCAGCTTGCTCGAAATCATCTGTTCCCGCAGTAATGCCCACTGCTCTCGCGAAGCTCGAATCATGGCAGCATCGGTAATGCGCTTGTCATGAATAACCCTGCCGAACCATTTTACAGCCTCATGGAATCGACCTACCCTGCGGTTCAACTCTCCCAACAGATAAAGAAGCTTGGCTTCATTCCCGCCAGTACCTTCCCGTTCATAAACCTTTACATAAGCCTCAAGGCTAAATTCAAGAAAACGGTTTTCCTGGGTATGATCCTCCATGTACCGATACAGCCAGGCAATATGATGCAGCAGACCCGCAACGACACGATCTTTCTCCTGAATAACCTGCGCAACCAACAGTCCAAGCTTGTACGAATCCATCGCCTGTTCCAGTGTCCGTGCTCCGCTATAGTCTCGTTTCACCCAACGATTGCCGATCTGCTCCTTAAAAGCCTTTCGCTGTTTATCGTTTAATTGTTCTGTCGAATTCTCTGTCGAAGCAAATCCACACTCAGGACAAATTCGAACAACATAGAAATCCGGATTTTCCCGCTTGTAGTACGCACAAAAATCGGAATCCGTCCGATATGGCCGTTTTAAGCTTGGTCTTACGCGTGAGGTATCATACTCAGTCTCGCAATAATGACACTTCACCTTTACCTTATACAGAGGCTCTAATTCCACTCATTCCATCCCTCTCCCACAAGCTTGTAATCGGAACTAAGGTGTATTCACAAAATGATGTGCTGGCCCCGACAATCGCTGCAGGACGAAAGAATGCAACGGCTCTTCCACACCAACTTGTGTCAACGCCTGATCCATACATGCAAGCCAAGCTTCTGCCCGTTCAACTGTCACTTCAAAGTGCATATGGCGGGCACGCATCATCGGATGACCAAAAGCTTCGGAAAACAATGCAGGACCACCGAAGAACTGAGACAAAAACATGTATTGCTTGTCGATTACCGGCTGAATATTCTCCGGAAAAAGAGGTGCCAGCTTCTCATTCTGCTGAACAATCGGATAAAAAGCTTCGACCAGTGCACGAACGCCTGCCTCTCCACCAAGATTGTCGTAGATGCTTAAACTAGGATTCATTCCGCTTTTCCCTCCTTTCAGGTGTCGAATTTTGACATATATTACACTCCCATGCTTAATTATGAAAGGAGATTGAAGAACAAGGCCACGAACGCCTTTATCTTCATTCTATCAAAAAAATCCCAAAAGTCCTATATAACATGAAAGGATTATGGTCCCACATAGCCATGACTCATACAGGTCTATCTCGTGCTGAAGGCACAAAAAAAGCGCCAAACAAGAGGTTTGGCGCACCAGATATTTCATTAATAACTTCGCCAGTCCTCTTCTTCAGAGCGCACAAGCGAGGCACGTATAACATAAACAAAAGCACAAACCAGGATTCCGGTGACAAGACTCATAATCATCACTCCATCCGATTTAATTCCACCTTCAAGGTAATTAGGTGACGTTCAGGCGTTTTTATCATTTTAGCATACATCTCCTAAAAACACAGCCACTTTTGCAAGCGCTTTCTAAACATTAATTTGTACTGTTTGTCCGCTTTGTCTCATATATTGATGGCAAAAGCACCTGCGTTCTGCTGCACACTGACCATTCCAAAAATAAAGGAGAAGAATTCATGGCCGCTTCACAACGAATCACCCATGTCCTGATCCCACTAGCTCTCCTGATCCTGTGTGTGTTGATGGTGCTGTTTCCTGCGGAAACCTGGCATGCAGGTGTACGTGGACTATCCATTTGGTGGGACGTGCTGTTTCCCTCCCTTTTTCCCTTTCTGGTGCTCTCCGAGCTGCTTCTTGGCTTCGGCATTGTTCATTTTTTGGGTACACTCTTAAATCCATTGATGCGTCCGCTATTTCGCGTTCCCGGAAGCGGCGGCTTTGTGTTTGCCGTCAGTTGCGCCTCCGGTTATCCCACTGGAGCCAAATTGACTGCACAATTGTGGGAACAAAAATTGCTTACTCGGGAAGAAGGTGAACGCCTCGTTGCTTTCACCACATCATCCGATCCCATCTTCATGATTGGAGCCGTATCGGTCGGTTTTTTTCATAATGTAGCTATTGCTCCCATACTGGTCACATCACATTATGGTGCTGCATTTCTTGTGGGCCTGCTCATGCGGTTCCATGGCGGCATCTCCGCAAAGGATAAACAGCCGAACAACAACTCTCCCTCCGACTCTGAGGAGGTACACAAAAACAGACTGATCCGAGCCATTTATGCCATGCACGAGGCAAGAAAGGCTGATGGACGGGCATTTGGTGAATTGCTGCGCCAGGCAGTCTCCTCATCCCTTCGCCTTATTATTATCGTAGGAGGGTTAGTTGTATTCTTCTCCGTTATGATGGAATTACTCGTTCAAACTGGATGGCTAGGCGGGTTATACGCCATTACGGAACAACTGCTTTTATATACAGGATTCCCCCCTGCCTTATCCCACAGCCTCGTAGGCGGATTATTTGAAGTCACTTTGGGAGCTAAAGAAGCAGGAGGGGCGGGCATATCCATTCCGCTCGTGTACAAAGCTGCTGCTGTTGCATTTGTCCTCTCCTGGGGAGGATTATCCGTTCATGCCCAGATCATGAGTGTCCTGAGCAACACACCCATGAGATATGGCCCCTTTCTGTTTGCCAGAGCAATCCATGCTCTCATTGCACCCATACTTGTACTTTTGTTATGGATGCCGATGATGGGTGATTCGGAATGGCCTGTTTTGTTCCAAACCGGTGCCAAATCAGAATTATTTTCGTATACACCAGACTGGGGACAGATCTTTTTTTCGGGAGTAGGTGTACTTGGAGGCGTATTACTTTTCCTGCTGATACTTTCTCTACTAAGTCCCTTTTTCTTACCTCGACGTATAAAAAAATAAGCCCTCCTGTGCGTTTATATACAACTGAATATCAATCCAACGTTGTGTTCTTCCCTGGAATTGATTATCATCGGTAGTATAATGACCACAAAGGAGCTTTCATCTTGAGATACTATGTTCAAGACCGCGGAGACCAGTTATCGATTGATCTCAGTCAGCAGTTTCATGCGCTGGCAAAAGAGGAAGGGTTTAAGCTGGATGCAGAATCGCCGGAGATTGTCATCTCCATCGGAGGCGATGGTACGATGCTGCAAGCATTTCACAATTTCATCGACCGCATCCCGGACATTGCTTTTGTTGGGGTTCATACAGGCCATCTCGGCTTTTATGCCGATTGGAAGAAGGAAGAATTACGTGAATTGGTTCGATTGATGAGCGGCAAAGGCGACCCGGAACGACTCAAACCACGAATTGTGGAGTATCCACTGCTGGAGCTTGAGATTCGTAAAAAGTCGGGCAATACCTCTTATATCGCACTGAACGAATTTACGTTAAAAGGTGTAGACGGTACAGTCGTTGCTCAGGTCGACATTAATGACGTGACGTTTGAGATGTTCCGGGGAGACGGTATCTGTGTATCAACACCTTCAGGCAGTACGGCATACAACAAGGCGCTTGGCGGCGCTATGGTGCATCCCACAATCGAGGCTATTCAGATCGCCGAGATTGCTTCGATTAATAACCGCGTCTATCGGACGCTGGGTTCACCGGTTATTTTGCCCAAGCATCATCACTGTGATATTTTCTCACGCAAGGATCAGCGGTTACTGCTTACCATTGACCACGTAAACGTTATGGTGGAAGATCTCATATCCGTACGCTGCCAGGTGGCCCGTCACAAGGTCAGTTTTGCCCGTTTCCGGCCCTATCCGTTTTGGAACAGAGTTCGCACAGCTTTTTTGGACTAAAATATACGCAACAAAAAAAGCGGTCCTTCTCAGGAACCGCTTTTTGCTTTGGCTTGAGGCTGATCTTTGCTCTTCTGAAGCACAAAGTATGCACATCCAAAGTTGCAATATTCATTGATATAGTCCACCATGCTAGAGATCGTGGAATCCTTCGTTGCTTTGGGATGGTTGTCCCGGTAAAAACCTTTCAACCGCAGCTGGCTGTAACCCCAGTCCCCAATAATGTAATCGTACCGCTCCAGCACTTCGCTGTAACGGTCACGGAAGACTTCAGGATTCCAGCCTTCTTTGTGGTTTTGTACGATTTCATAATTCTTTCCGCTGATTTGAACAATAACCGGTTCTTGGGGTTTGTCCTGAGCCGATTCTTGGGCTAATTCCTGAACCTGTTCTGTGCTATTATCTTCTTCCAATCCGGTATCCTCCATCATGCGTGTGTTGCCGCCTGTTCAGCATGTTTTGTAGCAGATTTTACCTGTTCGTGCGCACGGTAGGAACTACGTACCATCGGTGCAGATTCAACGTGGCTGAATCCACGCTTTAGTCCCTCCTGCTTCAATGCTGCGAACTCTTCTGGCGGATAGTACTTCTCCACAAACAGATGTTTCTCTGATGGCTGCAGGTATTGACCAATCGTCATAATATCACAATCCACAGCTCGCAAATCATCCATCGTTTGCAGAATTTCATGATATTCTTCCCCTACACCAAGCATGATGCTCGATTTCGTCGGGATATTTGGCTGCATTTCCTTGGCACGAGCAAGCAGTTCGAGTGAACGCTTGTATTTCGCCTTGGCACGGACTCTGTCCGATAGCCGCTCTACTGTCTCAATGTTATGATTCAAGATGTCCGGTTTGACATCCATCACAATCTGCAAGGAATCCCGGTCACCCAAAAAGTCCGGAATCAGCACTTCTACGCTACATAAAGGCAAACGACGACGAACGGCCTTCACCGTCTCCGCAAAGATCGTCGCTCCTCCATCCTTCAGGTCGTCACGCGCCACGCTCGTAATTACGCAGTGCTGCAGATTCATCTGTTCTGCCGCTTCTGCCACGCGTTCTGGTTCCTGCAAATCAAGTTCCGTTGGCAAGCCGGTATTTACCGCGCAAAAACGGCATGCCCGTGTGCAAATGTCGCCCAAAATCATAAAAGTAGCCGTCCGATTAGCCCAACATTCGTAAATATTCGGGCACCGTGCTTCCTCACATACTGTATGCAGCGTTTTGGAACGCATCATCGTTTTCATTTCCTGATAGTTATCGCCGGTTGTCAATTTGATCCGAATCCAGTCCGGTTTCGGTTCTTTAACACGTTTAGCCAATGCATAAACCTTCTTTCTACTGAAGTTAGGCTGTTGCTCGGAACATATTATACCATGAAAGCGCTGGAAAAACCCCCATTTGTCACATCTTGTGCATTCATGTCTTACATCCGCATTTTGCATAATTCGATTCCTTCGCTCCCGAGTACGAGAGGTAGACGAATAAACCCATTTCGATCTACCTCTCGCTGATTGAAAGTCGCTTTTTGGATTTATGCAAAATGCTTACATGGATAAAATGAAGACTTTTGAAGAACGCTAGGTTATAGCTTGGTTCATCGGGCACCATGTGCATCATCTCATTGGAAAGGGGGCTGCTTCCCTGTGCAAGATCGCTTTACATCGCGGTTAACTTATTCCTTTTGGATCAAAACATTACTTGCAGGCACACTGCTTCTCCCATTCTTGCCTGTTGATGTTTACGGTGAACCCACCGCCGCTGATTCCAAACCTCAGGCTGTAGAGCAAAAACCAGCGGACATTTTCGCATCGCGCCGACATCTATATGAAAGCATTGGTCAGATGACCCAAATTCCCTGGTACAGGCTCGCAGCGATTGATCAATATGAACGAACCATCTCGCGTGCTCATCCGAAAGATCGTAAACATCCGGAACGGCTGACCGGCATATTCATGACCTCCCCAGCCTGGAGAGGCTGGCTAAATCCGAATGAAACGGATCAACAACCGGGTTCCATTGTTTTTTTCAATGGATATGGTCGTGACGGTTCTGGTGATGGCGTAGCAGATGCTAATAATGACCTGGACGTACTTTACAGCATGGCTTCCATTGTTCAGAATTATGGGAACAAGCCGGAGGACTTCAACATCGCTCTGTGGGAATATTATCATAACTCCCGGGCTGTGCAGCGCATTCAGCAATTCGCGAAATTATATGAGCATTTTGACAGCCTTGATCTCTTTGGTCACGCCTTTCCCGTCCCTCTCGGAACCAACTATTCATATCGCAGCACCTGGGGAACCAAACGCAGTTGGGGTGGGTACCGTATTCATGAAGGCACAGATATTTTTGCACCGCATGGCCTGCCTGTGCGCAGTACCTGTTACGGTGTCGTGGAAATCAAAGGCTGGAATCCGTTTGGCGGCTGGCGTATCGGTATTCGTGATCTGAACAATCATTACCACTATTATGCTCATCTATCCGGCTTCGACAAAAACGCTCATATCGGCGAAGTGGTTATCCCTGGTCAGGTTTTGGGCTGGGTGGGTAGTTCAGGGTATGGAAAACTGGGTACACAAGGCAAGTTTCCTCCTCATCTTCACTATGGGATCTATCGTGATAGCGGGTTGAATGAATGGTCGTTCGACCCTTACCCGAATCTGAAGCATTGGGAGCAGGAAGAACGCAAACAGAAGAAAGCCAAAAGCAAATGAGGCAAAATGAGGTTGGAATAAAGGATAAAAAGTATCTACTTAGTATTCAAATGAATTTTAATACAAAGCGGGACCTCTATCTTAGGGGCCCCGTTTTGTATTCGATATTTACCTTTGACTCATTAGTGGTTTACATCCACGTCAAGCTGCAATCCCTCATTGGGATCAGACAAATCCGACTCAACCTCCAGTCCATTTCCGTTCAGACCGTTTGCTGGAGCCTGCTGCTGATTGGGAGAGGGTGAATTAGGCGTTCCTCCATGACCACTTGAAACACCCGTCTGACCCGATGGCAGTGCAATCGCGGGTGCATTGCTGCCGTTGCTGCCTACCGGTTTGCCCTGATTATCGTAGTAGTACATCGGCACATCCCCGACCACCAACAGGTAAGATATCGGAATTTCCGTATCAACGGTCTCAGGTTCCATGTCAAAGGGCACCACTACCGCGACTTCGGCAATGATGTGAATGTACACTTCCACCAGAATCATGTTTATACCGGCGTTCTGCTGACGGGTGTTCAGATCCACCTTGACGGCTCCCTGAGGCTCAATACGAACCGGTATACTTGGACCAAAGGATGCCAGTACCGGGCTGCCCAACGCCTGCCCCAGCGGAATTTTTTCTTTTAACATATGCACATTCTGCAAAGTGGATTGCACGATGTTCATCGTACTCGCAGTGATCCGCATATGCTCATCGTAATTCAGCATGAATCCGGACACTTTCCCAGCCGTATCGGTTTTCCAGTCAATCAATCCTTCGGTGGATTTGCCTTCGGAAACCTGCGCTGTAATCGCCTTGTTGATCGCTTCCGTTGCAATCTGCTTTACTCTGATTTTGGCCAGATGCATGATGGGTGGTTTCATTTTCTTATCCACATAGGCAAAACCCTGCATCAAACAAAACGCTGTTACCAATAAAATAATCAACCACATTTTGCGCCTGCCACTTGGCGGCTTGCGGCGTCTTCGGCTTCGCCATCGTCTTCTCATCATCGGGCGTCCCTCCCCTGCGGGATGAGCTATAGGCTATATACTATCCTTATGCATTGTTGTCCCGAAAAAGAAGGACAGCACCTGCTCGTACGGGGATATCATCACTTACAACTAAAAAAGCCTTCCGCCAGCAGATTTTGTCTGCAAGACGGAAGGCTTTTTAATGGATCTGAGGAATCAGATCCCTGTCCACATTTTATTATTTCGGAACGGACTCCCAATCTTTCAGGAAGCGCTCAATGCCGCTGTCTGTCAGCGGGTGTTTCCACAATGTTGGCAGGAGCGAACCCGGAATGGTCGCGATATGCGCACCAGAAAGAGCTGCATCCTCGACATGTTTGATATTACGGATGCTTGCTGCAATAATTTCGGAAGGCAAATCATACGTATCCAAAATGAGACGCAGATCGCGAATCAGCTTCATGCCATCCACCGCAATATCATCCAGACGGCCAACAAATGGACTGATGTATGTTGCGCCAGCTTTTGCCGCCATCAGACCCTGTGCTGCAGAGAAGATCAGCGTTACATTGGTTTTAATTCCTTTTTGGGTCAGTTCATGACAAGCATAGAGTCCATCTTCGGTCATCGGTAGTTTAATCACTACATTCGGTGCCCATTCTGCAATTTCATAAGCTTCCTTCAACATATCCTCGGCTTTAAGTCCGATCACTTCAGCACTGACCGGGCCTTTAACAACGCCACAGATCTCCTGAATCACTTCTTTAAATACGCGACCTTCTTTGGCAATCAAAGACGGGTTGGTCGTGACTCCATCCACCAGACCCAGACGTTCGATCCGTTTGATTTCTTCAACATTACCTGTATCTAAGAAAAATTTCATGATATGTTCCCTCCACTTGATGAATTTTATAAACAACTATACTCATCATTACCCGATTATCCGTATATGTTAACAGTTATATATGAATTAATTTTTTTCTACAGCGTGACCGCCAAATTCATTACGCAATGCTGCAACAACTTTACCTGTGAACGTGTCTGTTTCCAGGGAGCGGTAACGCATCAACAGGGACAACGCGATAACTGGCGTAGCAGTTTGCAGATCAAATGCTGTTTCAACTGTCCAACGTCCTTCACCGGAAGAATGCATAACCCCTTTGATTTCGTCCAGGTTAGCATCTTTGGAGAATGCACGCTCTGTCAATTCCATCAACCAAGAACGAATAACGGAACCGTTGTTCCATACGCGAGCAACTTGTTCGAAGTCGAAATCGAAGCCGCTTTTCTCCAATACGTCGAAGCCTTCACCGATGGAAGCCATCATACCGTACTCGATACCGTTGTGAACCATTTTCAGGAAGTGACCGCTACCTGCTTTACCTGCATACAGGTAACCATTTTCAACGGAAGTATCCTTGAACGCAGGCTCAACTACTGCCCAAGCTTCAGGATCGCCACCGATCATGTAACATGCGCCATTACGTGCGCCTTCCATACCGCCGGATGTACCAGCATCCATGTAGTGAATGCCTTTAGGTTTCATTTCTTCGTAACGACGGATGGACTCTTTGTAGTGCGAGTTACCTGCTTCAATGATGATGTCGCCTTTGGACAACAGTGGGCTTACTTCAGCCAATACAGCGTCAACCACGTTGTGAGGAACCATGATCCACAATACACGTGGGGATTCAAGGGAAGCCACCACTTCTGCATAAGAAGATACGCCCGCTGCGCCGTATTCTTTCATTTCATTAACAGCTTCAGCGTTCAAGTCAAAAGCAACCACTTCATGTTTGTGGTCAATCAGGTTTCTACCCAGGTTTAATCCCATTTTACCTAATCCAATAAGTCCAAGTTTCATTGCTAAGTTCCTCCTGTTATGAACATTTCTAATTTTTATCTGGCCAATTCCAAAATAGTGCTTAACCATGTGGCGCAGTAACCGTTCCGGTTACGAATCGTTCTTTCGATCGCTGTTGTCTCCAAATTTCCTTGATTAATAATGTTTATGGTTAAAATATGGAGACAAAGGCGAGGCATATGCTTCCGAAGTAGCTTTCTTTCAGAAAGCTTTTAGCTTCGCTTCTTCAGAATCGATCTCGTCCCCTACACTACTCGCGCGTAATTGTTACGAACTGATTTAGATTGAGCTAACTAATCTATATCAAAAATTTTCACAGCCTTCCGGGTATTACCGGAAGGACTTATGCAAAATTGGAACGGTGTAATTCATAAAAATTTGTATATTATCGAGCAAATAGATAGTAGTGTTCTCTTCTCTGATGCTGCTCTTACAATACTTTTACCACCAACGGTAGCCGTTCTCTGCAATCAGACGCTCTGCTGACTCCGGTCCTTGCGAACCTGCGCTGTACGTATCAAGTGGCACACTGCCCTCCTGGAATGCTTCCAAGATCGGCTGTACCCATTGCCAAGCCAGTTCAACTTCGTTCCAGTGAGCAAAGAATGTAGAATCGCCACGCATCGCGTCAAAGATCAGGTTTTCATAAGCTTCCGGAATGTTGCGTTCACCTGAGTTGAAGCTCATATGCATAGGTTCCACTTCGCCTTGGTTGAGTGGGTTTTTCGCATTTAATTGAAGCGAGATGCTTTCTTTCGGACCAATTTCAATCGTCAGCAAGTTAGGCTCTGTTGTATTTTCGGATTCATGACCTGTTTTAAGTGGAGCCTTGAATTCAACAACAATTCTGGTTGATTTCTCAGCCAGGCGTTTGCCTGTACGAATATAAAATGGAACTTCACTCCAGAATGGATCATCGATCCACAGTCTCGCCGCAACATATGTTTCATTCTGAGAAGCAGCTGGAATGTCAGGCTCGTCCAGATATCCAACAACAGAAGTACCTTGCAGTTCGCCTGCTCCATATTGGGCACGAACGACTTCGGAAGCGATATTCTCTTTCGTCAATGGACGAAGAGCTTCAGCGATCTTCTGCTTTTTGAATTGAATTTCTTCTGGTGTGCAGCGTTTTGGCAAATGCAAACCAATCATCATCAGCAACTGAAGCATATGGTTTTGGAACATGTCACGAAGGGCACCGCTTTGGTCATAATACGCGGCACGCTCTTCGACACCAACCGTTTCACTTGCTGTAATCTGTACATTTGCAATGTAACGATTGGACCACAAAGCCTGAATAACCGGATTCGCGTAAGTGAGGGTTTCAATATTTTGAACCATCGGTTTACCAAGGAAATGGTCAATACGGTAAATTTCTTCTTCCGCAAAAGTATTGCTCAATTTTTCGTTCAGATCACGAGCAGATTGCAAATCGTGTCCGAATGGTTTTTCGATGATGAGTTTCTTCCAGCCTTTGGTGTTACCCAAGCCGCTTTCTTGAATGTTCAGTGCAATTGGCTCAAAGAATTCCGGTGCGACCGACATGTAGAACATGCGATTCTCGGGAATATTGAGCTCTTGTTCACGTTTCTGAACCAGTTCCAGCAATTTGGTGTAATCTTCAAGCTTCGTATTATTTAAAGAACAATAACGGAAAGCACCAATAAAGTCGCGAACCTGAGCTTCTTCTTCCGGTGTTTGACGGGAGAAGGTATGCAATGACTTTTCGACATTCGCCTGGAAGTCAGCATCCGACAATTCACGCCGTCCTAGACCGATAACGGAGAAGGATTTCGGCATTTTCGAATCAATGTACAAATTATATAATGCAGGGTAAATCTTACGTTTGGCTAAATCGCCTGTTGCCCCGAAGAGGACAAATGTCATTGCGTCCATTGGAGTGCCTCCTGTGATCTGTGCAGTATAGTATATGATGATACAAAATGTTCAAATCCAAGCATGACAAAAGACGGAATTAGTGGGGGAGTTCCCCGCCTTACCTCCGCTTGTGTATCTGACCTGAATTAAACATGGAACATTCCTTCTCTCCACAACCTTAATCAAGGTTATAAATTGTAACCAATTGAATTGACGTTACCCATCTTACACCTGTCGTCACAATTCGTCAACAATCGTGTCCAACCTGTGAACACCAGTGTTTATAGGGTTTTTATTTAATGTTAACGCTTTATGTGGTAACATTAAGAACAATTGGTATGTGACATTTTACACATAGGACTTGTGGACACTCAGGTTACAATAAGTATACTAATGCTATAATAAGCATAACTAAATCAAAGGAGTACTATTATGAGCGATGATGAGAATGCCAAGCAAATATGCGAAAAGGTGGAACAGTCTTATCAGATCATTGGCCGGAAATGGGTAGCCCTCATTATTCATACTTTGATGGAAGAACCCAAACGATTCAGTGAAATTCACGCTTATATCCCGGACCTGAGCAAACGGGTACTTAATGAACGGATGAAGGAACTGGAGGAAGAGGGACTTGTCGTGCGTCATGTGGTTACGGAACGCCCTGTTCGGACAGAATATATGTTGTCCCGCAAAGGCACAGAGCTGGGGCGCGCATTAAGCTCCGTAGAACGATGGGCCGATAAGTGGCTGTAGCACGTACTTTTAAGGAAAGTATAGGTGTCTCATTCTATTTTAGAGAAGGAACTTATTTCACTTTTACTTACAACATATTGAGAATTTTAAAATAACGCTTTAAATTTCATTACGATAATGTGCTGACGCTACTTTTAATAACATCAGCAGTTACACTCATGTGATTCAATGTCTGCTGCTGCGTTCAAAATGCTGCCGATACTGTAGCGGAGTGGTTCCCGCCGACTTGCGAAATAATTGAATGAAATAAGATCCATTGGGAAATCCAGCTCGTCTGCCAATCTCTTCAACGGAAAGAGTTGTCGTTTCCAGCAGAAGATATGCCTGCTTGAGTCTTCGGGCTGTGACGTAGTCCGTAATACTGCTTCCTGTTTCTTGCTGAAAGATACGGGAAGCATAAGACTTGGATAAATGAATATCATTCGCCATATGATCCAGTCTGATTTCATCTATGTAGTGCTCTTCAATCCAATGCATCATCTTCTCCGCATGCCTTAATTGACGTGATTCGACCAAGTGTGGTTGACTCGCCTGTTCCCCGTCATTTTGTTGATCCAAAATATTCAATAGTTGTAGCAAAAACAGCACCGATTCCTCCCATTCTCCCCCAACCCGACTGCGTGACTGGTGATAACTTTTGTATATCCAATCCACCTGATCCATAGATGAACTTAGATCAAAAACCTGCTGTTGATTTCTTCCTTTCCATAACCTCGAAAAAAAAGCACGGCGATGTGGGAACGCTCCCAAATATCGGTCCATTACAATGGGCTCTACATAGAAAATGTTCCTTTCATATGGTGTATCTGGATGAACCTCGGCATAGACGTGATGCAGCTGATATGGCTGAAAAAAGAAGAGCATGCCTTTACGAATGGGATAGGTATGATTATTCAATACCACAATGCCTTGCCCTTCATGGACATAGAGAATTTCCCCGCATTGATGCCAATGATAATATCCTTTGAATTCGTTTACCGATTTAATTTGATAATCCCACACCAAAGTATTTCCCTCAAAGTCCACAGGTTCAAACACTCTCGTTCCCCCTTTTTCACAATGACAACAGAGCAATATTTCTTCATATCCTAACACAACTTTTAAGGTTTTTAAAAAGATATAATCTCCTTATAGGAAAGCGTTATCTTTATTTCTAATTAACCCTAAGGAGGTTATCTCATGGCCAAGGTAGAATCCGCCGTAACTACGACTTATTGGCAGGAAGTCATGCAGAAGCTCGAAAATAAATTGCCAGAGATGAAAAAAAACATTGGGGATAAATGTCCTCATTTTGCCGGTGATGATGGAAAGTATGATAACATCAATACCGATTGGTGGGTTTCAGGTTTCTGGCCGGGTATGCTGTGGATTATGTACGATATGACAGGAGAGGAAAGCTACCGGGATGCGGCATGGTTGTGGGATGAATCTTTGGAGCAATGGTTTATAAGACCAACAGGAGAGCTTCATCACGTGTTGGCTTCCAGTTTCTCTCTACTGCTGTGATCAAACATAAAATTACAGGTGATGAAGACGCTCTCAGACGTGGTCTGGAGGCAGCCAATTTCCTTGCAGGACGCTATAACCCGGCAGGCAAATTCATTCGTGCGTGGAATGAAGACAAATATGGCTGGGCCATCATTGATTGCATGCTGAATATCTCTTTGTTGTTCTGGGCTTCAGAAGTGACGGGAGATCCACGCTACAAACATATTGCCATTAGCCATGCAGAGACGACCATGCAGTATGGTGTTCGTGAAGACGGATCGACCAAACATATCCTTTCCTTTGACCCGGAGGATGGTCGTTATATTGAATGTTTTGGCGGACAGGGATATGCTCCTGAATCCTCATGGAGTCGTGGTACCTCATGGGAGTTATACGGATTCGCTAATACGTATCGTTATACCCAGGATGAGCGTTTCCTGAACACAGCGAAACGAATCGCCCATTACTTTATTGCTGCGCTCCCAGAGGATCATGTACCTTACTGGGATTTCAGACTTCCGACTTTGGAGGATCAGTCCCGAGATAGCTCTGCAGCAGCAATCGCCGCATCCGGTCTGCTAGAACTGGCCGCCGCCGTTCCTGAAGGTGAAAAACGACTCTATGCCGATGCAGCCGAACAAATTCTGCGTTCCTTAACAGAGAACTATGCAGTCTGGGATCAGCCAGAGCATGAATCGATTCTGCTGCACGCCACAGGCAGCGGCAATTCCTTCATCGATGTCTCCCTCATCTATGGAGATTATTATTATCTGGAGGCCATCGCGAAGTTGAATGGATGGAAACATCGGGTGTATTGATTTTGCTTTGTGAGTAGGACTCCAATAAAATGAAGCCAGATCTCACAATATCTGTGGGACTGGCCTCTTTTCCATGTTTATTTAACTACGACTCCAACTTTCTCCCTAACGTAATATCCACATCCTCGAAGTTCTCCACGGCTGTCTTTTTTTCATAAAAATGCACCGCATTTTCCATAATCCCTTCCCTTGTATAGAAAGCATCCTCTGCCTCTAGTGGAAAAGTAACCTTCTCTCCCGTACTAGCTGATTTATAGATACCAACAATGAGTTCCAGTGTATTCCGACCACTCTTCCCATCCACCAGAAGCGGTGATTCTGTCTCAATGGCGTTTAGCACATTCTCTACTTGCCCGGTATGCCCCACATGAGTAACATCTGGTAATTCGTCAGCGAGTTTCTGAATCTGTTGTTCCAGATCTGGATTGGGTTCTGGGAATCCATTCGTTCGTGCCGTAGAAGCAACGACCTTCCAAGGCGCAGATACCCTGGCCTCTTTACCCTGAAAAATCAACTGCTGCTCCTCTCCGTGGTGTACCACGGAACTGGTGATCATACCAAGTGCTCCTTCTTGGAATCGAAGCATCGCCATGGAAATATCCTCTACTTCGGCATTATCATGCGCCGTATTCGCCATCATGGCCTGCAATTCCACCGGAGGACCCATCATCCAAAGCATCGCATCAATATGATGTACCGCATGATTAAGAGTACAGCCTCCACCTTCCTTTTCCCATGTACCACGCCACCACAGATCATAATAATTATGGCCCCGCCACCAGAACGAATCGACCTGTACGTGGACAATGGGACCCATAAGTTTGCTATCCAACAGATCTTTTAGTTTCATCATCGGTGTCGTAAAACGATTCTGCGCCACAACCGATAGCAGCTTACCACTCTTTTGCGCCGCTTCCAGCATCATATCCGCCTCTTGTAAAGAAGAGGCCATTGGTTTTTCGACAAGCACATGTGTACTTGCATGCAGAAAATCACATGTGATCGTTGCATGGGTATACGGAGGGGTACATACCGAAACCAAGTCAATGTTTTGATCCAGCAATTCATGATAATCGGTAAAAGCTCGTGCTCCTTTCAACCCATATTCGTTAATTTGTTTCTGTGCTTTTTCCGTGTACATATCCACCACAGCTACGATCTGACATCGTTTAGGAAATGCCAAATACGCTGTAATATGCGCTACACTGATCGCGCCTGCTCCAATAATGGCTACTTTTAACATGAATGCATACCTCCCTTATTCCCTTCACAATACACAATAATAAAGCGCTTTTATGCGTTCATCTTGTGATAAAATGAAACTATATTGCGCTCTTGAAGGGGAAGCATTCCTAATGGCCATCATCACTGAGGATCAATTTAATCTGGCATGCCGTCGCACCTCCACCACTGCGTTCCGAGAGGTTTTTCACGCTCATTCACAGATGGAAATCACGTATATCCATGATGGATATGGACAGCTAATAACCGAGGGTCAGGCATTCTCCCTTGAACCGGGTACGCTGATGATATTCCGCCCTTTTCAGCTGCATCAGATCCAGATTCAAGTCACGAAAGAACATCCCTTTATCCGCAGCGTACTAATGTATGAGCAGCACCTGCTGAACCCGCACTCTCGGCAATTTGCCGTATCAAATCGTTTTACAATGGACCTTCTCGGGCAAACATCTCCGCTTCAACCGATTCGTCTTTCCCCTTCATCCCAAATGGTTCAGATGATTGAGCAATTTGCCGATATTCTACCTACATTACTTCCACATGAAGTGGAAGAGGATACACGAGTCTTTTTACTTGGACTGCTCGCACAACTTCGCTACCTTTGGAAAGACAGGCAGTATCCCAGCTCTACTACGCTCCCAACGAGTCCTCCCGCTCTGCATCCTCATGCTGAGGCTGTCATGCAGTGGATTGAAGAGCACTACAATGAACCGTTTCGTCTGGAGGATATCGCAGATACACTGCATCTCTCGCCTTATCATTTGTCCCATATATTTAAAAAAGCTACCGGTACCACCATCGTTGCTTATGCCCAAGCTACACGTATTCGTCATGCTTGTGTGTTACTCACAAGTACCACACATACTGTTCCGGAAATTGGCCACCGTGTAGGCATATCCAGCCCATCTTATTTTTGCAAAGTCTTCCGCAATGCAACAGGCACCACGCCGCATCAGTATCGACTTAATGTGCAACGCAGATAAGAAGATTATCTACAAAATCATTTCTACAAAATAAAAAAGGAGAAAAAGGAATAAAATACCTTTCGCTCCTCAGCCCCTAACACTACCTAAGCTACTCACCCGGTTTGCGTACATCCAGTCCCAACTTCTCCAAGAAGGGAAAAATCTGCTCACGTACCTGCTTCAGTTCTTCTTTCTGCTCCGCAGACAATCGTTCTTCATGAATGTTCCCATCCTGATCCATCACCATGGCTTCATACTGCTTCATCTGTGCATACAACGATTTGAACTCGGTAAACTGCTCCTTGGAAAACTTCGTCTCTGCCATTGCTAGCTGTTCCTTCCAAAATTGTTCCTGGTCCTTAGGTTCTTTTGGAGAGTCTACACTTGCTGCTTCCAGCTTTTCAAAAAAAGGTTCCAGTTCTGCAGTAAGACGATTAAACTCCGTCTGTTGTGTGACACTCCAATGCTCGGGGTGCATCTCACCCTGTTGATCCGCATTCTTCAAAGCCATTTGCCCCATTTGCTTCATCAGATCCATAAATTGAATGAATTCCTCTTCACTTAAATGTGCTTTGGCTGTCTGGAGCTTCTCTTCCAGTCTCATATAATCCTCCGATGTTCCACCCACCGCTGATATATTTTCCTGTGAACCATACATTTCGTTAGCCAAATAGGTATACCCCGCATAGGCTCCCGTAGGAATGATGAGCACAGCAGCCAGCAGCACAGTAACCAGCCATTTTTTCCGATGTCTTTTGAGATGTGATTCACTTCGTATAGCATTCATGATTTTATGTTTTGTTCTCTCAGGAATTGTCCAGTCTTTAGTCTCTTTCTGGTAGGCTGTTCGCAGCTGTTCATCGAGATTCATGTAAATCCTCCACCTTTCCCCGAATACCTAGGTCCAACTTCTGATTCTGCCTCAGCTTGGTTAATGCCGCATGAATACGCGATTTCACCGTTCCTAGTGGAATTTCTAATATGCATGAAATCTCTTCTTGTGTGTACTCGTTCAAATAGTGAAGAGTGATGGCCTGCTGGAGCTTGTACGGCAATCGGTGCACCTGTTCAACATCTTTAACCTGATCCATATCCCCATCTTTGATGCCAACTGCAACATTTTTACCGTTTCGTAGACATAGCCAATGCCTTGACCAACGCCTTGCTGTGATACTACAGCATCACCAAGTTCAGAGAACCCTTCCTTAACCTTATAATCATCCTTCTGGAATAGTCCTACTCCAACATAAACCGTACCGCTTGCAACCTTTCCAAGAAGCTCCCCCTGTCTTCGATGTGCCCGCTCAGCTCCATCCCCAATTTCTTTAATAGTTTAAAAATTGAATATTTCACCAGCAACCCTAACCGATCCACCATTTAATTTGGCCGTTGCTTTACCAGCGAATGTCCCAAGTTCTTTTAAAATCCCATATCAATCGACTCCCTCTGTTAAGACTATAAGCGTCAGATCTCACAATTTACTTACTTAATCTTTTCTTTAGTTGTTGCGTCAATATCTAAAACACTCAACTCTTTCTTCAATGTCACCAGCCCTGCCACTCCATCAAGGAAATTATCTTGAGCAAGTGCAGTATCCGTATTCATTTCTTCGAGGTCTTCCAGTTCACCTTTGGAGTAAAAGTTACTAAGCCTCCACATCGCATTAGATTTGAAGGTATAAGAATACTCAAAATCTTCTTGAATGCTCTTTAACTCACTTTTTCGTTCTGTAGTTAGCCCTCTTGGAATATCAATATCTTTAATACGATTTGCCGCCACTCTATACTGTCTTTCAGCTTCCTCGATCATCTCCAAATTCGGAATGGTTTCTATCGAAAAATCTTTCAATTCTTCGGCTACTTCATTTCCCAATTTCGATAGACCCTTATCAATTTCATTAACTTGCTTTTCAAATTCAAGGACAATTTGACCTTGTTCTTCAACAGAGCCTTCGCTAAAATGCTGAACAACACTATTGCAGCCTTTAACAGCGAGAATAACCAAGAAAATCAACACGATAATAAAAATAGATCCCCATGTACTACCCGACTTTTCTTTACTCATCTGAATTCCCTCCATGTTGAATGAATGATAGTGTAATTATTAAACGTGAGATTCTACCTTTCTCCCTTGATCATAGCTCCAAATTTTTTCCTCATCTTGCTATCACTCCTCATGTTGTTAATACTTCCAATTGATACCGCTATCTATTATGTCGGCAGTTTAGTAGGTCAAATTTACTATATAGATAACAATTAGTGACGATATTTCGAAATAAATCTCATGTTGACTTGATCTCATGAACGGTAATATCAGGACTATAGGTGAAAATGCGAATTTGGATGGAATAGATGCTTTGTTTAAAACATTAAAAGCCGAATATAATTAGTCTAAAATCCTGATAAGCATTCGGCTCGAAAGTATCGTTTTTAACCAAGAATTTGATTTTTTATGCAAAAAAAGACTACTTGTGATAATCAATTTGGCTTAATTCGTTTTCAAGTTCACTCCATTCAAATACTTCGTCAAACTCATCTAGGACGTCTAACTCGTCTTCAATGTGACCATATAAATCCTTAAACTTACCTCCATATTTCTTTTCATATTCATTAATTTCTGAAACAAGGAAAGTAGTACGTTCTTCCATTGATTGCTTCTTTTTTAGTTGTTCTTTATATTTCATTTCTAAATCGTAATAAATACCTTCTCGCTAAAGGATATATCTTTTTTCAACCTCATAATCTCGCTTACAGGCAAGTTAGTTAATTCAGGTGTACTATCCTCATCGAAACCTTCATTTAATATTCTTGAGGCAATTACTTGTTAAGTTATTTTCTATGTATTAGCTTTTATATCACGTACCTCTTCAAAGAATCTAACGACCGACTTCCCTACTGAGTATTTTTTGATTTTGAGCTATATAGAACCAATTCAAATCAAATTCTGCATATCCATAATCCATTGCATAACTTGCAATTCCACGAATACACTCATTAGAATATTGGACAAGTTCTTTACAATGACTACAGTAATAACAAGGAATATTGTAGATTGTAACTTTCTCATGCTTACCAAATATCTGCTGTAAATTCTGCTGGTAAATCCAAAGTGTGCATCTCTGCTACATTCGATGATATACAGGGCAAGTCATTACTTCTTTAAACCTGATTAAAAACCCTATTACTTTGTAGAAAGATAAAAATAACTGTCCCCGATCCAACCTACCTTAATCCCTTACCCCACAAAGTCTCACCGCCATTTTCGAGATAAAAATTCCTGTCCCAAAAATACTAAAAAAAGCCCTGAAAACTGGAAAGAAACTGGTTCAATTGTGAAGGAAACGACTAATAATTCGTGTCCCTGAAAGGATAGAGAAGTGCCTGAGAAAAAGTTTGAATCAACTGCTTTCAATCCCCAAAAGCCTTGATTAGAGTGGGTTTCTGCTTGATTACCTATTCGGGATTTTGGATGGGAATTCTCTGCTGGGATGATTTTTGGGATGAGAAAAAGACTGGAGGGATTGGTGGCGAAAAGCGGCAACCAAGTTCCAGTCTTTGGTGGTTTGGGGACAGTTAATTTTAGTTAGGGACAGTTAATTTGAATTTGGACAGGAATTATTCATGGGCTAAACCATCCGCTGCCTCATCGCTTCAAACAGCAAAATCGTGGCCGCCATCGCCGCGTTAAGTGACTCTGCCTGTCCCTGCATCGGAATCGTAATTGCATCGTCCACCAGTTGTGCAGTAGACTCCGATATGCCCTTGCCCTCATTACCGATCACAAGCCACACCGTTTGTGTAAAATCATAACTGTAGCACGAATACTCTGCCTGCAAAGACGTACTAACCAACTTTACACCCGCAGCCTTTGCTTCAGGCAGTAACGATTCCAACTGTCCTTCTACAATCGGCAAATGAAACAATGACCCCATCGTTGAACGGATCGTTTTCGGATTATAGACATCGGCACAACCGGCACCGAGCACAACACCTGCCGCTCCCGCTGCATCCGCACTGCGAATGATCGTTCCCACATTACCAGGGTCCTGAACATTGTCCAATACAACGACCAGCCCCTTGGAGGAAGACAACAAGCTTTGCAGCGGCTCACGACCTTTATGTACAACGGCAAAAACAGGTTGGGGGGTCATCGTATCCGTACACTTGGCGATAACTGCAGGAGATACACTGATCCATTCCACACGCTGAAGTGGAGCCTCCAGTCCAGCCAGTTCCTTGGGTACACCCTGCTCCCCATCGTAAACGATGCATTCCAGATCTGCCCCGGCACGCAGCGCTTCCTGTACGAGATGAATACCTTCAATAATATATTTATGTTGACGGGTACGGTGCTTTTTCTCCAGCAGTTGTGCCCATTCCTTCACACGTGTATTTTGCGGTGATACAATATCCATCTTTCCATCCTTCCCGTCTGCGGGATTTTTTATCAACATGTTACATGACGAATTGAAATTTCCCGCCTAAAGATTGCTTCATCATCCCATCATTATACTTATCACTTTGGATACGCAAGCTCCATTTTCGTCAAATGGTCCTTGTGACCAACGATGATCAGTACATCCCCGTCCGCAATCCGATCCTCCGCATACGGAGAGATATTCATCGAATTCCCACTGCGGATCGCCATCACGTTGCAACCGAAACGTGCACGAATATTTAGCTCCAGCAGATTTTTACCAATCATTTGCTCGGACGCTCTCATCTCCAAAATGCTGTAATCCTCAGATAACTCGATGTAATCGAGAATATTTGGAGATGTCAGATGATGGGCTACACGCAGTCCCATATCCCTCTCAGGATAAATTACCTTGTCCGCTCCGATCTTCTGCAATACTTTACCATGAAGCTCATTTTGTGCTTTTACAATCAGAACAGGTACACCCATATCCTTCAGAATAAGGGTCGTGAGAATACTCGACTGAATATCTTCACCAATCGCCACAACGACGACATCAAAATTCCGTATACCCAGCGCCCGCAGCGCTTCCTCATCCGTTGAATCTGCCGATACGGCATGAGTCACCACATTGGACATTTCCTGGGTCCGCTGCTCGTCCGCATCAATTGCCAATACGTCGAATCCCATGCCACTCAGGGCATTGGCTACACTTGATCCGAACCGCCCCATGCCAATGACGGCATATTGTTTTTTTGCCATTAGGGTCTAACCTCCCGCTGCACTTCAGCATTACGCATCTATTGGTAGTCCATTTTTCAATTAAAGGGTGAATGTTTACTTAAATATCCTTCGTAGTATACCACAAAGCCCAATAAACTTGAATGCGCTCACGCTTCCCAGGGAACAGTATTAGAGCAGCCGAATATACGAGGAGGGACTTGCGATGCCAATTACATTAAGCCTGCGTGAAGCGATTGTTCATAAGGTTCATGATAAAAGTGATGATCAGCTCCGGGAGATGATCGAAGGTTCTGTAGATGGACCGGAAGCAGCATTACCCGGACTTGGTGCCATTTTCGAAATGATCTGGAAGAACACGGAACCTGCCAAGCAGGAAGAATTAATTCAAATCGCGCAGGAGCATCTGCACACCATTCCCGTTCAACCCATCAGATAATTGAAGCCTTGGAGGGAAAGGTACCATCATCACGTTGTTCTGTCTGCAAAGAAAGATTTTGGCTCATTGGTCTGGATGATGCCTTGCTCCAAGAGCAAGACAGTTATCTCCCTGTAGACTAATTAGGCTCCCCAACCAAACAAGGTACAGCCACTGAGCAAAACTCAGGAGGCAGTACCTTGTTTGTGTATACTAATGTTTTAGAAAAGGAAAAAGCGGTTCAATTAAATATTTTAGCGATTTTATCAAACAAAGCTGATATTTCTTCATCTCCAGCAGTGGATGTATCCGTATTCCCCCATGCATTCTTAAGTGAAGCCAGAAGATCATTCTCATCATCCTCACCCGAAGAGGCCGCCCCTGATCCCGAGCTGGTAATGAGACTTTGCAACTCACTCAGCAAGGATTTCTTTTCATCAACAGTAAGCTCGTTGTTCATTGTGTTATCTTGGTTCTGCTCGTTAAAATCTTCTTGAATATTCCATGCAAATGGCGGCATAATCCCACCCATAGCTTGCATCATTGGAGGTGTTCCATTGCGATCAGAACGCGATGAATCATTTGCTGGCGGAGGTTCAGGGCGTTGGCTTTGAATGATTTCAGCTACCTGGTCAAACAGATCGGAGATATCCTCGTCCGTTGCTGCTGAAAGGTTCTGACCGGATAACAAATCAGATATTGAAGCCAACGGGTTCACCGTGCTGCCAGTAATCTCATCTGTTACTTCTGAAGCATCCGAAGAAGACAGATAACTTTGCAGATCAGATAACAGAGATTTCTGTTGATCCGTCGTCAGTATAAACGCGTCCTCGCTTCGATTGTACGTTCTGCTGTAGTTTTCTGTTGGGAGTGAGGACTGTACCCCTCCAGCATATTCTGCAAATTCTTTGCTTAATTCAAGTGAATCAGCAGCCTTTCTTTGCGCAGTGTCGTAGTCCAGGCTATTTAACTTGTTTTCGTTTGCCTTTACTGAATGATCATAGGACGTTGTGATCGAATGCCTGTTAATGGATAGTGACAAAATAGATCTCCTCTCTCTGTGTACATATATGAGTAGCCGTACCGTACACTTCAATTTAATCGGTTGCCAAACTGAATTTAACCTGAGAGCCGACTGAATGATGACTGAATGTTATTCTCCCTTTTTCCCTATGCGGGTGAAACCTTAATGAGATATAAACGCTGGGAACGACAAAAATGACCTAAACCCCTCTGATCAGGGATTAGGTCATTTGTTTCTGCTGTCTTTACTAGTTTAGGAAGAAACGGCTTATGGAGCTGTCTCCAGGAATTTCGCCGTCGGGTTTTTGTCCATTGCGGTTCTCATCGCGTATTCATTTTCGAACAGGACAACATAATTACCCTTTTTATCTTTCACCAGGGTGGAGTTGATCCGGAATTTACTTGGGTCCAAGTTCTCGTCCACGATCCAGCGCGCGAATTGATAAGGCATGCGCTGCAATTGCACGTCTACCCCATACTCGCCCTTCATCCGGTATTCAAATACTTCGAACTGGAGTTGACCAATTACGCCGAGAATGGTCTCGTCGAAACTTACGGTCTGGAACACCTGAATGGTTCCTTCCTCCGTCAACTGGTCAATCCCTTTTTGGTACTGTTTATGTTTCAACGCATTCTTCACGGTAACTTTGGCGAAAATCTCTGGTGAGAATGTTGGCAATTCCTCAAATATAACTTCGCTGCCTTGGCTCAGTGAATCTCCAATCCGGAAGATACCTGGGTCGAACAAACCGATAATATCGCCTGCATACGCCTCTTCCACAATATCCCGGTCTTGTGCCAGGAACTGCTGTGGTTGGGACAACTTGATCTCTTTGCCCACACGGTTATGCTTCACACTCATCCCACGTTGGAACTTGCCTGACACAATACGCAGGAACGCAATACGATCGCGGTGTGCAGGGTTCATGTTCGCCTGGATTTTGAAGACATAACCGCTGAATTTCTCATTCGTCGGCTGAATCTCTCCTGCTGTACTACGACGAGGTTCAGGCTTCGGTGCGAGTTGCAGGAAATTCTCCAAAAACGTCTGCACGCCGAAATTATTGATGGCACTACCGAAGAATATAGGTGTCAGTTCCCCACGCTGTACTTTCTCCATGTCGAACTGGTCTCCCGCTACATCAAGCAGTTCCAGGTCCTGACACAGTTGATCATGCAGATACTCCCCTGCCATCTCGCGGATAATCGGATCTTTGTAGCCATCTACTTTTTGTACTCTAATGGTCGAATGATCGTCCCCTTGGAACAATTCCACCTGATTTTTCATTCGGTCATATACACCGCACAGCTCGCGACCTGTACCAATTGGCCAGTTCATCGGTACAGAGCGGATACCCAGTACATTTTCGAGTTCTTCCATCAGATCAAACGGGCTTTGTCCTTCACGATCCAGCTTGTTGATGAACGTAAAGATGGGAATACCACGCTTCGCACAAACCTGGAACAATTTGATCGTCTGTGCCTCGACGCCTTTCGCCACGTCAATCAACATCACCGCGCTATCCGCAGCTGTCAGTGTACGATACGTATCTTCACTGAAGTCCTGGTGACCTGGTGTATCCAGAATATTGACACGATGATCCAGATAATCAAACTGCATGACGGAAGATGTAACCGAGATCCCCCGTTGCTTCTCAATTTCCATCCAGTCACTTGTTGCATGTTTGCTTGCTTTCCGAGCTTTTACTGTACCGGCAAGACGAATCGCGCCCCCGAACAGCAATAGTTTCTCGGTCAATGTCGTTTTACCCGCATCCGGGTGAGAGATAATGGCAAACGTCCGGCGTTTGTCCACTTCCTGTTGAAGAATGTTATCTGCAGCTTTGCTCATAGATTCTATCCCTTTCGTCCGTTCATTCACGTTAATCCGGCGAGGCCGGTCTACCATTCAATCTTTATGCAATCCGGCTATGCCGGTTGATTGTACATTCGCATTTCGCATATGAGGCAATTAAGCATCCTATGTTAATTTTACACATTTACAACGGAGTTCATCCTCCCTAAGCATTGTGCTTCCATTCATGCCGTAGACCTGATTTAGTATCCAACTTTCCTATTGTACCATAATCTTTACCGAAAATAACCGATTACGTACAGCAGATTCTTCTCTTTTCCGATTGCAAAAAAAGAGCACCCTTCCGCCATCATTATGGCATCCAGGTACTCATTATTCATTTCGCTTGCCCCTCTTAGAAAATTAATGCGTCCAGTGCGTATTGTCCTCCACCTGTCAAAGCTAGTGCTACACCAACCACCAGGATCGCAAGGTTATATTCAAATCCGTTTTGCGTGGACCAGTATCCGTTCGCACCATGAACCTTCACAATCGCAATAACCATAGTCAGAGCAATCAGAATGCCGCCTACCGGTGTGAGCAAACCCAGAGCCAGCAGCAATCCGCCGCCGAATTCAGCCAGCCCTGCCAGTAACGCAACCAATGCGCCGGGTTTCATCCCCATCGATTCAAACCAGCCGCCCGTTCCCTTGATTCCATATCCCCCGAACCATCCAAACAATTTCTGAGCCCCGTGCGCCATAAACGACAATCCAATCACCAAACGAATCAACAACAATCCTACATCCAACATTTTCTTTTCCTCCATTCAATATATACAAAATAGTATTCTTAGATTAAAGATATTATGCTAAATTTTTTTCTTCATGAATGTATTTCGTAACCCCTTCACGTGGTTCACATTTTATCTCATGAATAATGTACGTTTCCGATTCGTCATCGGGTTTCGTATGTCTTTGCGTAATCTCTTTATCTCTTGAGTTGAGTATAAGTTATATACTTACTTTTTGTCAATAACTTATTTTATTATATGTAAAGTTTTACACCCCTCACTTCTCCATCGTAAAAAAGACCTGACAAGAGCGCATCTCTGCGTTCTTCCCAAGCCTTCTTTATAACAGTGTTAGTCTTTTCACCAATAGCATGACTTTGATCTAATCAAAACCTCAGCCAATCGTGAGTGTTACTCCCACGATTAATTGTTCACTTGCCAGACGACACTGTCTTCGTCCTGACCGTTCACCGGCCACCAGTGGAAGCCGTCCTGTTCCAGCAGTTTGCCTGTTGCTTCAGGACCCCACGTACCTGCCGGATACGTGTGCAGCTCACCATGATTCTCCGCCCAAGCCGCCGCAATCCGGTCAACGAAGGACCATGCTGTAGCAACTTCATCCCAACGGGTAAAGTAGGTGGAGTCTCCTTCTGCTGCATCATGCAGCAGACGTTCATACGCCTCCGGCGAGTTGATTCCAATCATACAGCTCTGACAGAAGTCCATCGCCAGCGGCTGAATCTCGGAGTCGGACCCCGGCTTCTTGGCATTGATTTTAATATAAATACCTTCCATCGGATTTACCCGAATGACGAGCAAATTCGGCTCCAGTTTATACTTTTTGCCCAGATAGACGTTACTCGGCATGGATTTGAATTCAACCACGATTTCGGTCGTTTTCACCGGAAGGCGCTTGCCTGTCCGTATATAGAACGGCACACCCGCCCAGCGGAAATTATCCACAAATACACGTGCCGCAAAGTAAGTCTCCGTATTGGATTCCGGATCAACCTTGTCCTCCTGGCGATAACCGGGAAGCTGCTTGCCACGATACTCCCCTTCGGTATACTGCCCGCGCACAACATTAGTACTCACTTCTTCATTCGAGGTGAACGCACGCAGAGAACGCAGTACCTTAACCTTCTCATCGCGGATGTCCTCTGGGAATAGGCGGCTTGGCGGCTCCATGGCAATCATCGTCAACATCTGCAGCATATGGTTCTGTCCCATATCGCGCAATGCTCCCGAATGATCGTAGTATCCACCACGTTCTTCCACACCAACCGTCTCTCCCAGAGTAATCTGAACGTTGGCAATATGTTTATTGTTCCAAAGCGGCTCGAAAAAGGCATTACCAAAGCGAATAACTTCGATATTCTGTACCATTTCCTTGCCCAGATAGTGGTCAATGCGATAAATCTCTTCCTCACGGAACACTTCACGAATCTGCTCATTCAGATGCTCCGCAGATTGCAGATCATATCCAAATGGTTTCTCAATCACCAGTCGATTCCACCCGCGGCTCTCCAGCATTCCACCATCACGCAAACTATATGACACGCTGCCGAAGAGCTCAGGTGCCAGCGCCAGATAGAACAGACGGTTACCCGGTGTGTTAAACTTCGCTTCCAAACTCTCTGTCTGCTCACGTAATTCTTTGAAACCGTCCACGTTATTGATATCTAGTGATTTATACTCAAAATGTTCGACAAAAGCGTTCCACTCATCGGGTTCCCCCGCTGGATAGCGGCAAAACTCCTTAATGGATTCATAGATGTCTTCCCGGAATTCTTCTGGTGACCTCGGACGACGCGCTACACCAATAACCGCAAAATCTTCGGCTAACTTACCTTCGCGGTAGAGACTGTAGATAGCCGGAAACAGCTTCCGGCGGGCCAAATCACCCGTTGCTCCAAAAATGAAAAATACTGCACCTGGTGTCTGCACTTCATCTTGCATTTGTTTTTCGACCATGGGCTCCTCTTTCTTTCCGGGAAGACATCTCCACACTCTCCCCGAGCTATGTAATGGTGTTATATACGCAACATACAACCGTCAATTACCAGCAAATTTCCTTCTTGGATGTGATGCCATTTTAGCATAAAGCCCCATGGGTTGCACTAATTTTCCTGAGAAATGTTATCAATATTTTTCCACAATTCATGGAAATTTCATCTATAAAAATTCATGATCAAACTTATAAATCTGCTTTAATATTGCATTAATATTCAATCGTGATCACCGGGAAACCTACTGTAACTCGATTGGTCCCCTTTTCATCATCCTGATGGACCGCCAGCTGCATGTTCAAGAGATGCGTACCGCTTTTAATCACTATGGGCAAATCCGATGCCTCATATGACACGCTGGCAGTGCTGTTATCCGTATAACGTTCTATCGCTTGCATATTCATATCTCCAGACAGCTGTTGCTCGATTTGCTGCAATTGACTGCTGGCGCCACTTTCCATTGCTCCTGTGCCCTGCACAGCGAAATTCCAAGCCGCCTTCATTCCGGAGTCTGTGAGCAACTGGGATACTTGTTCATGCAATGTGATCAATAAACGTTGGTCCGTATGTTCATTGCCTGATAACTGGACGATCGCGTAGTATTTATTTTCCCCCGTAACGACAACATTGACCAGAATGCCTGCTTGCTGAGCATCAGCAACCATCTCACTACGATAAACATCATGCCCCGTCTGAACACCGCGTTCAGGCTGTTGCAATCCTAGCCGATGAGCAAGCAGCTCCGCCTGGTCTTTTGCATCTCCACGGCCTTCCCCTTGCCATTTAATGACTAAACGCTCCACATGATCGATTGCTGTATCGGCGGTCTTCATTAATTGTTCCAGCTTGCCTGCTTCGGATTCCGTCTTCTCAGCGTACACATGAGTCATGCCTACAAGTATAATGATTGCTAATGCCAGTATGCCTGCTGTCATCCATCGATTTAACATTCGAATCCTCCGCTCTTTCTTACATTCTATGAATCTATCAACAGCATGCCCCCATTACTCATTTGCTAAACTTCTTTTTGGCACACAAAAAAAGCCCTATCCACCATCTTCATGGCTGATCGGACCTTATATCATCTTATGGCAGAACAGACTTTCGAATCGTGCTCCACCGATTGCTTAACTTCACTTGGGCACTCAACAAACCAATAGTGCATACCTCAACCTTCACACGCTTCTTTTTCTATTCCGCAAGTCCATTCTTATAAGCATAGATGGCTGCCTGTGTACGGTCATCCACGCCCAATTTTGCTAGTATGTTCGTGACATGGAATTTGACTGTCTTGATCCCAATAATCAGATCATCTGCGATGTCCTGGTTCGATTTGCCTTTAGCGACTAACCGGAGTACATCCATCTCCCGATCAGTCAATTCATCATGAGCTGGTGCCACTGCCTGCGGCTGTCGGAAACGATTCATCATTTTGGACGCCACTTGTGACTCCAGAACCGATTGCCCCCGAGCTGCAGCACGGATTGCATCTGCTACCTCATTGGCTCTGGATGTTTTCAGCAGATAACTGAAGGCTCCTGCCTCGATAACCGGATACATTTTTTCATCATCCAGATAACTGGTCAGCACAATGACCTTGCATTCCGGATACATTTTGAGCAGCTGCCGGGTGGCTTCAATTCCGTCCATCCCTTCCATGACGAGATCCATCAGGACAACATCAGGCTTATACTCCTGTGCCAAGCGAATACCTTCCTCACCGCTACCTGCTTCCCCCACCACTTCAATGCCATCTTCGGTATCCAGCACCGCAGCGAGGCCAATACGTACCATTTCATGATCATCCACGAGCAACACTTTGATCGACGTTTCCACTTCCGTCTCCGTTTCTATTCCCGTCTCCATTGACATGTTCTTCCCCGCTTTCATCGTTCATCAAAGGTATTGTAATCTCAATTCGTGTTCCTTTGCCCGGCGCCGTTACAAATTGAATGGCTCCGCCAATTTCAGTCACACGCTCACGCATATTGGTCAGACCATAGGAGGCCTGTTTCTGATCGTCGAGATCAAATCCCTGACCATCATCACGAATCAGTACCCGAATGGCATCTATCCGGCGCTGAAGTCGAATTTCCATCTTTTCTGCCTTCGCATGACGTAATGTATTGGACATCGCTTCCTGAATAATACGGAACAGATGATTCTCAATGCCTTTGATCAAATGAATGTCTTCATCCATTTCGAGCACAATGTCCATAGGTACTTTTGTTTTTAACTCCATCACAAGATCACGCAAACCTTGTTCGAGATGTTTACCCTCCAGGTAGACAGGTCGCAAATGTAATAGCAACGCCCGCATCTCAGATTGAGCTACCGACGCCATCTCTTCAATCAGGGCCACCTGCCGCTGGGCACGTGCAAAATCCTTTTCCATTCTTCGTCCAACCGCTGTTGCGGTCATGGAAATGGCGAACAACTGTTGCGACACGGCATCATGCAATTCTCGTGCCAACCGCTGCCGTTCCTCCACAATGGCCGTTATTCTGGCTTGTTCAGCAAGCTGTGCATTATGAGTAGACAATCGCTGGAGCGAAGATACCTGATCTTCCCACTTTTTTCCGATACGTCCAAGCTGCTCACTTAATCGCCCGACATCATCAATGCCGAGGTCCGGCACAGTACGTGAAAGTGACCCCTTTTCCCATTGCAGCAGCGTCTCTCGCAATAGTTCAAGCCTTCGTTTGACCCGGTAACTCTGATAGAAGCCGAAGGCCGCACCCATACCGACCAAGAGCAGCAGTAACGCTAGACCCGATTGAATCAGATGTCTCCATCCAGCAAACGGAGCAAGATAACCATATGTATACAATACATACAAGATTACAATGAGCACAATGAAAACAAGGAGGATCCCTTCACCCATACTTCGGGTTACCATGTCGGTATGTCGTTTTGTCTTCATCCGGGTCTCCTCCTTCTTCACCTATTTAACTTATTACGGATTACTGATGTTTAGGTCGCCAACAATATAAGAAATGACAAATTTTGCTTTATGTTCACTGGACTCATATCCAGGAGTTCTCCATACCAATTTGTTCATCATGCCACTATCCTGCTCTCCATTCAGGCTAATCCGTCCAAAGAGTACCGATGCCTCAATTTCAACACCATAATCTTCAGGCAGTATCAGACGAACATTCCCCATAACTCCCTGCAAAAGTACAATCGTTTGTTTCTCTTCCGGGAGGGAAAGTGACAGATCTGCATTAATCTCACCCATGGCATGCCATAGGCTCATACTCCGCAATGTCCATGGTGCTTGATCCCAATAGTACCGGGCCATGAAGTTTTGCTTGCGCATGATATTCCCATCTAGATGAATCTTTTTGTTTTTGGAATAAAAATAGGCCAGCGAAGCCAGTACAATCAAAAATACAATCATTAGATTATCAAGCAACAACAGTGCGGCACCGATACCGAGGTATCGATAACCTTTGTGTGTGTCCCCCTTACGAACTTGTACCATACCTATCGTTAACAGAATCAGTGCGGCGACGGTCAGTAGGTTAATATTTCGGTTCAGTAACATCAGCATGCCGATCACAATGATTACAACAGCAAGCCATTGACCCTTCTTATTCATCTCTGCCGCACCTCCTCTGTAAGTTAATCTTCCCAATTCGACGGAAAAGCCATAGCAGGCTTTAAACACCTGTATGGCTTAACCTTTGTTCTAGAAACCGTTCTTTATTCACGATTTATAGAATATCATATTGTCTGCTGAGCGAACAGTTATTCTTTTGAAGTACCGCCCGTTTCATTTTTGGAACCATTGCCAATTTTGTTTTTCAGAGCTTGCAGCTGTTGATCCACTTTGAATTGCTTCTCGGTATCTACAGGGTTAGTGTACGTAGATTGTGTATTACGATAAGGTGCACGGCTCACATCAGCTTCAGCTTCCATTTGCATGATTTTCTCTTCCATGCGGTGGAATCCAAGGGATGCACCACCACTCTCGATCGAGTGCAAGCTGTTGATTTGAGACATTTGTTTTTTGGCTTTCGCCATCTGTGCACGGGATACGAGTTCATTACGTTTGTTACGCATTTTGTAGAACTCATCTTTCATGTCATGCAGCTGTTGCAGCAAATCTTTGGCTTGAGCTTCGGATTGAGCATGAAGTTCTCTGTATTCCGTAATTTTTTGATCGAAGTAGATTTTCTCTTCCAGCAATTTACGAGCCACTTCTTCCTGACCATTAGCCAGTGCAGCCTCTGCCTGAGACTCACGTTGTACCGATGTACGTTCTGCTTCGTCCAGACGCTGCTTCATGCGACGCTCGTTCGCCATTTGTTTGGCGACTGTTACCTCTGCCTCATGAATTTCAGCCTCCATGTCACGCAAGTACTGGTTCAACATTACAATCGGGTCTTCCACTTTATCCAACATATCATTTACCGACGCTTTAGTCATATCCTTAATCCGTTTAAATACTCCCATTTTACTTTTCTCCCTTCTCGTAACGAGATAATTTTTGGCGAAGCTCTTCAACTTCTTTTTTCAATGCTTTTTTCTCAATATCTTTCATCATGGAATCAAGTTCACTTTCTTGCTGTGACCCTGCTCCGTAGGCGTTATTGTCGTAAGAACGTGGACCAGACTGAGGTCTGCTGTTGTATCCTGGGCCAGGACCAAAGTTTCCAGGGCCTTGATTATGGTTGTTTTGGAAAGGACCTCTTGGCGGCTCGTGATCAAAGTTGTTGTATCCTCTACCAGCGCCAGGACCAGGACCCGGACCATAGCCGTATGGATCATAAGGTGGATATGGCTCTTTTGGCACCACCAGTGCTGCGATGAAGTAGATTAACAACGACGTGCCGCCAGTTACGAAGATACTGATGACGAAGATGATACGCAGCAAGGTTGAATCCATGCCGATCGACTCGGATATCCCACCACATAATCCTGTCAGCATCCGGTCACGTGTTGAGCGATATAATTTGCTCATGTGCTTACTCCTTTCGTTTACTTGTATCCTCTTACGTGATCAGCACCATAAGTGTATGGATCAGCGTGATAGGGTTCTTTTGGCACTACCAATGCAGCGATGAAGTAGATCAACAATGATGTACACCCCGTAGCGAAAATACTGATGAAGAAAATGATACGCAGCAGCGTGGAACTAAATCCAAGATTTTCAGATATGCCGCCAATCAAACCTGTCAGCATACGATTACGCGATGAGCGGTAAAGTTTATTCATGTGTCTACTCCTTTCTGTCATTGTTCAGCTTTTGTTTCAGCCGTTCCAGTTCTTTGTCCAGCGTAGAGGATGACATGGTGCCAGACGTACCTGACCCATCCTGACTCATCCGCCGCAAATCCCGGAGACTTTGTGCCTCATATTCGAGATCAGAAACTTGATCGTCCAGCCGGTTGAACATACGGGGTACATTCTGACCGTTGTAGTGACCTCTCTGATTCATTCGTTGCTGCAATTGAATCGTCTGCATACGAGCGTAGTAATATTGGCGTTTGCTATATACATTTTGATACTCCACTTTCAGTTGGTCGATCTGTTCGTCCAGTTCCTGTAAAGCCGCGTTGCTTTGTGCGTATAATTCATTGTATTGCTCCATTTTTTCCTCGTGGAGGATTTTCTCCTGTAAAGCAAGTTTAGCTAAATGCTCCTCGCCTGCTTTCAGAGCCATGGAAGCTTGTTCTTCCCGTTTGTGTACCATACCTGCTGCCTGATCCGCTTGTTGTTTCATTTGTCTGGTATGGCTTGCATATTGATGACGAAGCTTCTCGGCTTCACCGATGTCTTGGCGGGTCGAGACCAGAAACTGATCAATCAGTTTGACTGGATCCTGACTTTGCTCCAGATGTTCGTTTAAATTAGCTACGGTAATGTCCCGCATTCGACGAAATACACTCATTTTGTCTGTCCTCCTTATCATAATCGTGAAAGCTTAGTAACGGCCACGACGACTGCGATTATTACTCAACATGGAGAATCCGAAGATGATTAACCCAATCGCGATGATCGGTCCGATCAGCCAGGCTAGTTTACCCAGCAATGAGAGGATACCGATGAAGAGAACAATCCATCCAAGCAGTACATTTCCTCGTTTAACTCCGTAGTAGCCAAGTGCAATCATCAGGATCGGAATTAGATAACCCATTAAATGTCCCAGTAGAGGAGTTAACTTCCCGAAGAGGAGGAGTGCACCCAATGCAATCAGTACAACCGCCCAGCCATTTCCTTTATTCCATCTCATAATTATTGTTCACCACCCTTTCGGTTCGTTAATTTTGGTTTGTGTGTTTGTTCATTTGTTTCTTGTTTAACCTTATGTCCTTATTCTAGGGGAAACTGCGACTTTTCAAAACAGACCGTGGACGGTTTTTCATCCTAGACTCAGGTCGGGGATCGGGTTGGACCTTTGACTGTCCCAGGATCAGACCATTGGCCACTATACCGAATAAAGGCCTCAGATATCCCTTATTAACCTTCTTCAAAGCCGTTTCACCCCGTATGAATACGACGTCCATACCTCTTATCTACGTTCTCCCTCGACTGACGTTTCCCATTATGCCTTCCATTAAAGATAAAACGACCTCAATTATAACTTGAACGATTTCATGATCTTCATTTCCACTTGAATTTTTATTACTTTTTTATCCAAATAAACAAAATTTAGATTGTTCTATATGTAAGCGTTTACTAAAATAGAAAGTGTTACTAATCCAAAAGTCAGGAGTGGACCTGTGCGATCATTCAGCTATCTACATAAAATGATAGTCTTCGGAATCTTGTTAAGTACCCTGCCCATTCTGTTGACGGGAATCGCCGCTTTTATCTATTCTTCAAAACAATCAGAGCTGCATCGTGCTCAAGCCAATAAACAACTGTTAATCCAAATGCAAACCAACGTAGAGCACAAACTTGCAACCGTAAGCTACATGCTCGATCAGGCCGTTCGGTCACCGGACACGCTCCATTCTCTAACTTCATCATCCTCGGTTCAGGGCACCGGGCCTTTGTTTGCTGAGAAGTTACAGACCGAATTCAAGAATATGAGATCATGGGAGCCTCTAATGGATATTACACTCGTAAATCAGACCCAGGATTGGCTTATCGATCATGCTGGCCTGTACCTGAATACTGATTTCCCAATGGCTCTGCCCATGAAAGACTTATTATCGAACACACTCACATCCGGTTGGCAGCTTACACCATCATCCGTGTTTAACAATAATGAACGCCCGATGAATTCAGGCTGCATTTACCATATTGCACTCGCCAGATCGATACCCGATGTAAATGTTTCTTCTGACGCTGCCCTGATTGCGGGAATTCCCGCATGTTCACTGCAAAAACCACTGGAAGAGGATTCACCAGACAGCTCTAAGGCCGGACTAATCATTTTGAATCGTGAACAACGCATCATGGTCCACCCCGATCCCAAATATATTGGTCAGCCATTGGCTGCAGCAGGAATAAAAGATAGCGAATCCGGTACCAATCTTAGCGAGCTGTTATCTATCCGTGGATTTGCTGCCTCTTCAGGCCAACGGGAGGTACGTATTGCAGATACACGTTACTCGCTGTCCTATACGCATTCTTCTCTAAAAGGGTGGACATATATTCTCATTTCGCCTACGAATATTCTTACTCACGAGTATGTTCAAATTGGGTTGCACACCATGTATATCAGTGTCGCTATGCTACTGCTTTCACTGTTGCTCTCATGGGCAGGCTCGAGAAGAATGGTTATACCCATACGCAAGCTTCTCGTACAACTTGGTGATAAACGCTTATCCAAAGGTAACTTGGAGACCAATTCTACCCTTCATATGGATGAATTTGAGCAAATCAGAGCTGGCGTTTCACAGCTGTCTGCTTCTCGATCCCAACTTGAAAGCAAATTGAATCAGTATAAGTTGCAGATCCGCACTCATTTTCTAATCAACCTGCTTCTGGGAAAAAATGCTCCATCCACTCTTCATGACACACTCAGAGAGAATGGTTATGGTACACAGCTTCAAGAGTGGCAACAAATAGCCGTCATTGCAGTCCAGGCTGATCTTATGAATCACACCAAATATCATGCCAAGGATCGTGATCTGTTGCTGTTTGCCGTTCAGAATATACTGGAGGAGAGTGTTTATGCAGAACAACAGTTACTTCCTGTCGTATATGAACAAGCCGTCATTACAATTATCGGTACCCCTGAGCAAGATCGTGTTCGCTTTTCACAGCATCTGTATACGTTAACTGAACAGCTACAACATCAAATCAGTGGGATCCTTAGTCTCCAGGTAAGCATTGGCTTTAGTCAGCCCCACGCCTCCCTATTTCAGATACCGCAAGCTTATACGGAGGCCCTTGAAGCGCTCAAGCATCGAATGAAACTGGGAGCAGGCATCATCTTTCAATTTGAGGCGATCGATAATCGTACCTCCCATTGGGCACTGCCATATCCAGAATCACTGGAGTATACGCTGATTCAGGCTATCCAAAATGCCGATGAAGCCCAGGCCTCCTCTCACCTCCATCAGTTGCTTGAAGTGCTGTTCGGCATGGAATGTACACCGGAAGAATATCAGGTAGCACTTACCCGATTGTTAACACATATTTTGCAGATGATGCAGGAATCCGGTATACGATTGGGACAGATCTCCAAAGGCCATGGGTCTATCTTCAATGAACTTCATGCTCTACAGTACGCAGCTGAGGTTGAGCAATGGTTTAATAATTATATCATCATACCGATCATTCTCATTTTGAAAGAAAGACAGTACGCCCAATATCAGCACATATCCGAGAAAATGATTGCCATCATCCATCAAGAATACGATAAGGATCTGACGTTGGAGGAATGCGCATCCAGACTTCACTACAATGCCAACTACCTAAGTAGTGTGTTCCGCAAAGAGACAGGCTGTGCTTTCAGTGAGTATCTGACGAAGTACCGCTTCAGTATAGCTAAAAAGTGGCTTGACGAAAGCGAGCTAGCGGTCAAGGATATTGCTGCACGGCTTCGTTATAACAACCCGCAGAACTTTATCCGTTCTTTTCGAAAATGGGAAGGGATCACTCCTGGACAGTATAGGGAACGAAAGCAGAAGCCTGATCTATCCATAAAGTAATAATTGGCTCTTTTGGTGATGAAGTATGACGGTTATAACTATTTCTATCTATAGAAGAACGTTTGTTATTTAGTCGAAGAATAAGTTGTTTTATATATGAACATCAAAAGGGAGCAGTATAACTGCTCCCTTTGCTCCCTTAAAATTTCATCTAAATTGATTATTGCTGAAATGGGTCTACTGTTACTTGGGCCGTACCACTTTCATATTCGGTTGCTCCAATTGAATCAGAATTTTACCGAACTTCCCTCCACGTGAGAATGTAACCATACCATCCTTGTAAGTGTCTCTAATATATTGCTCAGCCAGGGCAAGTGAACCTTCATCCGTTGGCAGTTCGTGCGTACTAAGCCACTCCTGAAGCTTATCAACGACTTCCTCAACAGGCATCTCCATATAACTTGTTTCTTTAGTGATCAAGGTGGTGTAAGAATAATCTTTCAGGTACAGCAGCTGTTGTATATATCCCATATCTCCAGCGTTGTATGATGGATAGACACCTAGTACCTCTTTAAGCTCATTTATTAGTGTGTGTTCTCTCGGTCCAGCCATCGTGCTGATATAAACATACTTTCGGGCAGTGCTGATCGCCTGTTCAATCGTTTCCCAATTCGACATTGCCGGGCACATGGATGCAAATGCAAAATCATATTTCTTCTCCCAACCCTTGTCCTGAATCGATATGTCCTCGAACCGCTCTGAAACGATATCAATACTGGATGTAAGGGATGCAGGAATTGTCTCCTTCATTAATGAAACTAACAGTTCAGAGGGCTCTACAGCTGTAACGGTCGCTCCTTTGGTTGCAAAAGGAATCGTAAATATGCCCGATGCTGCTCCAATGTCTAATATCGATAACCCTTCATAAGTCACTCCCTGATTTTCAATCCAGCCTATGATGCGTTCGGATCGCTGCTTTCCTTCTTCAGTAAACGACTGTCGGTGATATTCTCTAGCCCATCGTTCAAACGCTGATTTCGCGTCAAACGCTGTGCTCTTCATATTGTATGTTGAAGCTGTGGACTGATTCTTCCACGCTTCTTCCCACATAGTTAGATCGAATAATATTTCAGAATGCTTGGATATATGTTTTTCCTCAGACACGTTGCTTCCCTCCATTTCTTTTATAAAATATAAATCCGCTCGCAAAAAGGATATTATCTTGTTTTGATAAGCATCTTTTATATGAATTTAAAAGAGCTATAATATCCATAATTATTCAGAATAATATCAGAGACTTTATATGTCTACAATATACTCATTGAAGTTATGCGTCAATACATAAACAACAATAATTCAATCTCCTTCTACAAACTATCCAAGTGCAGAAATTAGAAAGGAAATTGACGCAGTAGCACAGCAATTGAAAGGTCGCCAATTTACAGGTAAAGCAGTACTTTCAATCTAGAGATACCAGAATATCACGTATTGTCCAAGCACATCATGCTGGATTCCCCCTGCAGTAATGGTGTTGTGGTTACCTACGAGATTCATTCAGGAGCCCCTCTTTGCTTAACTGTCGCACGTTCATCTTCAATTCCACCAAATAAAAAAAACTCATTAGATTTTTCATCTAATGAGCTTTTCCTTACTTGCTTGAATACCGGCGAGAGGACTCGAACCTCCACGGTTTCCCACTCGATTTTGAGTCGAGCGCGTCTGCCATTCCGCCACGCCGGCGTATAAAATTATAATGGCGCGCCCTGAGAGATTCGAACTCCCGGCCTTTTGATTCGTAGTCAAACGCTCTATCCAGCTGAGCTAAGGGCGCAAATATTGGAGCGGAAGACGGGAATCGAACCCGCGACCCTCGCCTTGGCAAGGCGATGCTCTACCGCTGAGCCACGTCCGCATAATGGCTGGGGATATAGGATTTGAACCTATGCATGACGGAGTCAAAGTCCGTTGCCTTACCGCTTGGCTAATCCCCATTAAGAAAACATGGGGCGATCGAGGGGAATTGAACCCCCGAATGCCGGATCCACAAACCGGTGCGTTAACCACTTCGCCACGATCGCCATAATACAATATGTTCTTAAAGTTAATTGGCAGGGGCAGCAGGAATTGAACCCACACCAACGGTTTTGGAGACCGTTGTTCTACCTTTAAACTATGCCCCTAAAAACTGGTGGAGGATGATGGATTCGAACCACCGAACCCGTACGGGAGCAGATTTACAGTCTGATGCGTTTGGCCGCTTCGCTAATCCTCCAGGATTACATGGTGCCGGCGAGAGGACTTGAACCCCCAACCTACTGATTACAAGTCAGTTGCTCTACCAGTTGAGCTACACCGGCGTATTAAGTTGTGATAAATGGTGGCTCGGGACGGAATCGAACCGCCGACACGAGGA
>NZ_JBZVDZ010000012.1:0-161196 GCF_058408365.1 Paenibacillus sp. MDV22-iso6
CTTATCCAATATGCAAGTTGTAAATCGCACATTTCGTTTCGGATCTAGTTTTCAGGGAGCAATCCTTGTAAGCATTGTTCATGATTCTCTATTTGGAGAGATACCCAAGTGGCTATAAGGGGACCCTCTGCTAAGGGGTTAGACTGCGTAAGCGGTGCGAGGGTTCGAATCCCTCTCTCTCCGCCATCTTTACCTTAAGATGGACAAGCAATCAAGATCAATATTATTAATATGGCGGTGTAGCTCAGCTGGCTAGAGCGTACGGTTCATACCCGTGAGGTCGGGGGTTCGATCCCCTCCGCCGCTACCATATTACCCAGGAGGCTTAGCTCAGCTGGGAGAGCATCTGCCTTACAAGCAGAGGGTCGGGGGTTCGATCCCCTCAGCCTCCACCATATACGCCGGTGTAGCTCAACTGGTAGAGCAACTGACTTGTAATCAGTAGGTTGGGGGTTCAAGTCCTCTCGCCGGCACCATTAATGCCTGGAACCGTGGTGTAGTTGGCCTAACATGCCTGCCTGTCACGCAGGAGATCGCGGGTTCGAATCCCGTCGGTTCCGCCATTAATCTAAAAATTAAATAAGGCTCGGTAGCTCAGTCGGTAGAGCAGAGGACTGAAAATCCTCGTGTCGGCGGTTCGATTCCGTCCCGAGCCACCATATAATTCTGGAGGATTAGCGAAGCGGCCAAACGCATCAGACTGTAAATCTGCTCCCGTACGGGTTCGGTGGTTCGAATCCATCATCCTCCACCAGTTTTTTCGAGTCATTAGCTCAGTTGGTAGAGCACCTGACTTTTAATCAGGGTGTCGAAGGTTCGAGCCCTTCATGACTCATCTTTTGAAAAAGAGTGATTGATCATTAATTTGATTAATCACTCTTTTTTGTTATAGATAAATAAATTAATAATATGGAAACTCTGATAAAGACTGAAAAGGCGATGCTGCGCAAGATATGATAAAATAATAGAAAAAAAGCAGAGTGGTGGCGTTCATTATATGAAGCTCATACCTGATCTAAAAAAACAAATCGAAGCAATTATAGGTACTACATTGGACGAATCCGTGATAACTATAGAAGAATGGAATCAATATGGATTGAGCTCAGCTCACCGTAGAACTGTTCCAGTGGCTCATAATACTCTTACAAAAGAGGCCGAAGGTTTCTTACGTGATGATGAGATGATGGATGGTTTAGCAAAGGATGTAAGCAGTTGGCGTACAGAAGACCAAATATATTTTAAAATCGGGATGAACGAGGAAGAAGGTACTGTTTTATATTGGGGATGCTCTGTTGATGCCGTTACGCTCGAAGTACAGCGTTTAATTGAACTTCTCATTACTAGTCATAGGGAATCGTTAGATGAAGAACAGCCTGTGATATATGAAAACGATAGAGAACAACAGCTTGCTGAATTGGGACAGTGGCTTCGGAAACAGGTTGAGCAAAGAGTTCAGCAGGAACCTATTCCGGATCATTTTTCATTGGATGGAGAATTGAACACAGAGAAAATCCCATTTTTGCTGCAATGTGAGACACCTGATGCTCATCGTATTCGTTCGAAGGAATTGAACAAGTTACTCGAAAGTTACTTCGGTGAAGAGATTATACTGATTCCTGTGGGAGCGCAGGAGTGGGTGTTTCTGGGTGATGAACAGATTGTCACAGGCGAAGCTGAAGAGGATACGACGGAAGCCAGAAAAGATTTATTGAATGCCTTCTGTCAGGGGCTCTATGAATTGGTAGCCAGTGAATGGGCGGGTGTATTTCATTTGTCCGCATCCTTACCGTGTATCCCTGCAAAACAGCTATCTTCTGTCACGGCACTTCTTCAAGAGAGTGTTCACTTGGGCAGAGCTTTCCATGTCGTGCAACACATTCATCTTCCTTGGGATCTGCACCTTGAGCGTTTGGTAGATAGTATTCCTGTGCAACAGCGACTTCGTTTTATACAGGAAACGGGGAAAGGCACTGTGTTGTTTAGTGATAGTGAAACACTGGCTACACTGGAGACCTTCTTCAATCTCGATTGTAATGTCAGCGAGACGGCAAAGCGACTCTTTATTCATCGAAATACCTTGGTATATCGTTTGGATAAGATCAAACAGGAGATTGGATATGATGTTAGAAACTTCGAAAGTGCTGTTCTGGTGCGACTTTTATTGCTTATGTACAAAGTGACGAAAAAGCTTTGATATTTTTGTGCAGTTTGCGAATAGTCAAACATCATGCAAATGGGTTAATATAAAACTACAAAATGTATTCGATTACAAAATGATCTCTGAGGAGGCAACAATCATGGCTGGTGTACGTTTAGAGCATATTTTCAAAAAATACCCGGGTTCTGATAAAGCAACAGTAGTTGATATTAACCTGGACATTAAAGATAAAGAGTTTCTGGTACTGGTAGGTCCGTCCGGTTGTGGTAAATCAACAACACTGCGTATGATCGCAGGCCTTGAGGAAATTTCTGAAGGTAAACTCTATATCGGTGACCGCGTCGTTAATGATGTTGCTCCTAAAGACCGCGATATCGCGATGGTATTCCAATCCTATGCCTTGTATCCGCATATGAGCGTATACCAAAACATGGCGTTTGGTCTGAAATTGCGTAAAGTGAAAAAAGATGAGATCGACAAACGTGTACGTGAAGCAGCTAGAATCCTGGATATCGAGCATTTGCTTGAGCGTAAACCTAAGGCATTGTCCGGTGGTCAACGTCAGCGTGTCGCTCTGGGACGTGCGATCGTCCGTGATCCACAAGTGTTCTTGATGGATGAGCCTCTCTCCAACTTGGATGCAAAATTGCGTGGTCAAATGCGTGCTGAGATCACTAAACTTGCGAAACGTTTGGAAACAACCGTTATCTACGTAACGCATGACCAGATCGAAGCAATGACAATGGGTGATCGAATCGTTGTTATGAAGGATGGTATCATCCAACAAGCTGCTTCTCCGGAAGAGCTTTACAACCTCCCTGCTAATCTGTTCGTAGCTGGTTTCATCGGTTCCCCGACAATGAACTTTATCTCGGGTAAATTGGCTGAGCAAGGTGCTAGCATGCATTTCGTAGCTCCTGGTGTGGACGTTGAAATCCCACAAGGTAAAGCACAAGTGCTGAAATCAAGAGGATACATTGGTAAAGAAGTCATTCTGGGTGTTCGTCCAGAAGACATTCACGAAGAGCCAGTATTCCTGGAAGCATCCCCGAACTCTGTATTCTCTACACACGTAGACGTAACAGAGAACCTGGGTCACGAAATGCTCCTCTACTTGAGCGGTGTAGGTAACGACACTACAATCGCACGTGTAGACGGACGTTCCAACACTCGTGATGGTTCTACAGTTAAAATGGCAATTGACATGAACAAAGTTCATATCTTTGACAAAGAGACTGAAGCAAACGTTCTTCTTCAAGACTAATAGTACTGAGATTCATCGGTAACGATAGAATCTATCAGTTAACGCAATCATACATGGTAATCTGAGCCCCTTCCGTTATTGCTGGAAGGGGCTTTTTTACTCATACACGGGTGGAAGCCAAGATTGCATTCATCCCGGAATTCATTTAAGATTATTTGAAGGTTAGATGCTGTAACAAACAACATGAATGCGCTATTAATGCAATGGAATGACGCTAATGCTGATGTACATAGAGGGCAGCGAATGCTGAAAGGAAGAGACAAATGGCGAAAAAAGTGAAAGTATCTGAATTGGTACAACAATTCCAGTTGGAGGTTGTTTCTGGATCTCACGGACTGAAGAGAGTCATTACTGTAGACGATTTAAACCGTCCTGGTCTGGAAATGGCCGGTTATTTTGAATATCATCCACAAGAACGGGTACAGCTGCTTGGTAGAACAGAGCTGGCCTTTTTTGCAATGTTGCCAGAAGATGAGCGCCGTGATCGGATGCAGCGCCTTTGTACGGAAGAAACGCCATGTATCGTAGTAACCCGGGGACTTGAAGTGCCACAGGAACTGATTGACATCAGTGAAGAACAGAACCTTGCTGTGCTTCGCAGCAACATGGCTACAACGATTCTGTCCAGCCGGATTACTGGATTTCTGGAGAAGAAACTGGCGCCTACAGCAACAATTCACGGTGTACTCTGTGATGTGTATGGAGTAGGCATGTTAATCACCGGAAGCAGTGGCATTGGTAAGAGTGAAACTGCACTGGAACTGGTGAAACGTGGTCACCGATTGATTGCCGATGATGCGGTAGAAATTCGTCAGACATCAGACTTCCAGCTGCACGGAACTGCGCCAGAATTGATCCGTCACCTACTTGAGATCCGTGGTGTCGGCATCATCAACGTAATGACATTGTTCGGTGCGGGTGCGGTTCGTAATAACAAAAGGATTACACTGGTTGTTCGTCTGGAAGCTTGGCAGCAGGATAAACAATATGATCGTCTTGGTCTGGATGAAGAGACGACACGCATCATTGACACAGATGTACCGCTTGTAACGATTCCTGTTCGTCCGGGGCGGAACTTGGCTGTTATCATTGAAGTAGCGGGAATGAACTATCGCTTGAAACAGATGGGGCTGAATGCTGCGTTACAATTTACGAACAAGCTGACAGCAACGATCTCTGAAGATATGGAAGACATGGACTAAGAAGAGAAGGATCTATTATACGATTAAAGGCCAATTGTTGATGTGTTTTACTCCTTTATAGAGCGTTGGAGACATACAGCAGTTGGTCATGCTAGTGAATGAGTCAATTTATAGGAGTGTGAATGAATGGATACATTATTACTGTTGAACCCGATAGCGTTCTCCATCGGAGCGTTAAAGGTTCACTGGTACGGGCTTATTCTCGGTACAGCGGCACTTGTAGGTTTGCTGCTCGTCATCCGGGAAGGCAAACGGTATAACATTCCGCAGGAAGTGTTCATGGACATGGTTCTGCTTGGTGTGCCTTCTGCCATTATCGGTGCCCGCATATACTACGTGGCATTTCGATGGGACGATTATAAGGATAATTTCTGGGATGTCTTTAAAATATGGAATGGTGGTATCGCCATATATGGCGCATTGATTGGTGCGATCATATGTGCAGTCATTTTCTTCCGTCGTAAAGGGTATAATTTCTGGCGTATGGCCGACATCTGTGCACCTGGATTGATCGTTGGACAAATGATCGGACGCTGGGGTAATTTTGTGAATCAGGAGGCCTATGGCGGTCCTGTAGAAGAATCATTTTTGAGAGACAAGCTTCATTTGCCAGACTTTATCGTTAATCAGATGAACGTGGAAGGTGTATTCCATCATCCTGCATTTTTGTATGAATCGATGTGGAGTCTTGTTGGTCTGGTCATCTTACTGGTGCTTCGTCGTCAGAAGTTCCTGCGTGCTGGTGAGCTGTTTATGTCCTATTTTATCTGGTACTCAATCGGTCGATTCTTTATCGAAGCGCTGCGTACCGACAGCCTGGGATTCCAGGCTCCGCAATGGGTTGCCTCCATGGTTAATGGATTATGGTCACCGATGACAGCTATGGGCTTCGAGCAAGGATATCTTGATCCAGCCTACGGTAACGTAAGAATTTCGCAGCTGCTGGCTATTGGGATCATTGTTGTTGCGGTAGTCTTCATCGTCGTGAGAAGAATGACAGGCAAGGCAGATGTACGTTATAGCGATCCTATTGTATCTTCCAAGGTTCCTTCAGAATCATCGGATGATATGGTGCAAACAGGCCCGGTTGCAGGCAAAGAGGACACGGTAACTCCAGTCTCGACCAAAGAGGATCTGAAGCAAGCTGAAGAGAAAAAGGAGTAATGCAACATGATTGACACGGTTTTGTTTGATCTGGATGGAACGATTATCGACACGAATGAACTAATTATTAACTCTTTCCTTCATGTAATGGAGGATTTGCAGTTATCTACCCCTTGGACACGCGAACAGATCATTCCTCATATGGGAGGAACACTGGAGAATCAGATGCGTACGTTTTCTGGGAAAGAGGATGTTGCGGAGTATGTCAAAGGATATCGGGCGTACAACGACGTTCATCATGAGGCGATGGTTCAGCCGTTTCCTCACGTGATTGAGGTTGTTGAGGCTCTTCATGAGGCAGGAATTGTGATGGGTGTTGTCACGACGAAGATTCGTCCATCTACTCTTAAAGTGCTGGAGCGTTTCGACCTGTTGAAGTATATGAAATCGATTGTAACAGTTACCGATGTAACCAATCCCAAACCGCATGCTGAACCGGTGCTAAAGGCGATCGAAGAGTTGGGTGCAGATCCGTCCAAAACATTGATGGTGGGTGACAGCCCTGTCGATATTCAATCGGCACAGAACGCGGGTGCGCTTGCGGCAGGCGTAGCCTGGTCCCTTAAGGGAGAGGCCGTATTGAGCGGCTATAACCCAGATTACATTTTGCACGACATGAAGGACTTGCTTAAGCTGATTGAAACGGAACGTTCATGAGAAAAGTAACCCGCTATCCCGTAGAAGGTCATAACGCACTTTGGCATATCTACAAGACAGTGAGTCCGTGGAAAGGCGTGCGTAATTTTATCTGGATTCAGTTGTCACGGTACTGCCCGATTCTATCGGTCAAGAACTGGATCTATCGTCGCATGCTTGGCATGAAGGTGGGTAAACATACGGCATTTGGTTTGATGGTGATGGTTGATGTGTTCTTTCCGGAGAAAATTACGGTAGGCGAAAATTCCGTGATTGGTTACAACACCACGATCCTGGCTCACGAGTATCTTATTAAAGAGTACAGACTGGGTGAGGTGATTATCGGAGAAAATGTACTGATCGGTGCTAATTCAACCATCCTGCCGGGTGTAACCATTGGAGACGGTGCGGTAGTAGCTGCAGGAGCAGTTGTTCATAAGGATGTAGCTCCGGGGGCTTTTGTTGGAGGAAATCCACTTCGTGATCTGTCTCGCTCGAATGCTTCAGCGGAGGATATTGTCATAAAGGCTGATGAGTAATGATTTTGGGAGACGGCCGAGACGGCCTACGGATATATCTGCAAAAGATCATCGCAAAGAATACACGGACGAAAATTAACCTGAATGGGTTCAGTCAGGGGAAGAGCAATAAGTCGAATTGACTGGAGTAAGGAAGCTGCTGATGGCAGCTTTTTTCGTATACAAATAGTTAGACTCATGTTCAGCATTGGGATCAAAATGGAGGATATAGTACAAGCCCCCCAAAGGGGCTGTATTGTTGACGATGGATAGTCATTCATGTTATCATATCCCATATCCTTTAGTTTGTTAGCACTTTACCATGTTAAAGAAAAGGGACAAAAGTTAAGTATAGTTAAGCAGAAATGAAGAACACTTACTAAACATTTTCTGAAGGCTGCCTGGCAGCAACAATAAAAATTCAGGTTACAAGATAGAATGGGGATTTACACTACATAAATCCTGTTGAAATAGAACGTCTACCAATCTTAAATTACTGACTCGGGGTGAATAATACCAATGTCCAAACCAAAAGGCTTTGAAAAACCGACAGGTTTTCGTGACTATACACCACATGTGGTGACCAAGCTGCGAACCATTGAGCGGAATGTACTGGAATGCATGGAACGCTGGGGTTACCGTCAAATCATTACGCCAACGATTGAATACTACGATACCGTAGGTGTAGCTAGTTCCACATCGGATCGCAAGCTGTTTAAATTATTGAACAGTCGCGGGACTACGCTGGTGCTAAGATCAGATTTGACAGCTCCGATTGCACGGGTGGTCTCTTCTCTATTAAAGGATGAGAAGCTTCCTCTGCGTTTGTCCTATCATGCGAATGTGTTTCGTTCCATTGAAGAGGAAGCAGGACGTGAGGCGGAATTTTTCCAGACAGGTGTAGAGCTTGTCGGTGATGATTCGCCAGAAGCAGATGCAGAAGTTGTAGCACTTGCGATTGCTTCTTTGCAGGCAGCGGGTGTGTCTTCCTTTAAAATTGCGATGGGTCATATGGGATTTCTGAACGGGTTACTGGAAGAAGTCATTCCGGGTCAAACGGTACAACAGGAACAGTTGAAAGAAGGATTGCTGGGACGTGATTATGTCGGCTATCGCCAATCCATTGAAGCATTGAATCTGGAACCGAAACTGAAGGAGCAGCTTGAAGCTATTTTGCGTCTGCGTGGCGGTAAAGAAGTATGTACACACGCAGCAGAGCTGAGTTCAAGTACTGAAGCAGCACAGTCCATTGCACATCTCTGTGCAGTATTCGAAGTGTTGGAAGCGTACGGTGTTTCTGAGCATGTGCTGATTGATCTGACGATGATTGGTGATTTCTCCTATTATACAGGCATGACGTTTGAAGGGTATGCGGCAGAGCTTGGATCCCCGGTATGCAGTGGCGGACGATATGATAATCTGTTACAGCAGTTTGGCCGTTCATTACCGGCTACAGGATTTGCACTCAAAACAAACCGTATTATCGATGGTGTTCATGGAATTACGATGGAAGAGAAGAAGCCTGTACTTATTCAATATACTTCGGAACACCGGGCTGAGGCTCTAACAGAGGCGGCGAGACTACGCAGCATTGGTCAGAATGTAGTAACATACCTCCTTCCTAAAGATGGGGCAGAGGCTCTAACAGGCAACAAGTCAATCCAGGCTGAGCAGGTTATCACGTACGGATCTGAAAATGGAGGGGGACGCTAAGATGTCGGATATTTTGAAGGTAGCTATGCCGAAGGGCCGAATCTATAAGAAAGCCTCCAAACTGTTCCGTGAAGCAGGGCTTGATATTCCGGAAGACGTGGACGATACGCGCAAGCTGGTCATCGAAGTGCCGGAAGCGGGGATGGAGTTCATCATGGCGAAGCCCGTAGACGTGCCAACGTATGTGGAGTATGGAGTAGCGGATATTGGCATAGTGGGTAAAGACGTTCTGCTTGAGGAAAATCGGGACGTATACGAATTGTTGAACTTGGGAATCGCCCAGTGCCGCATGTCTGTTATTGGACTACCGGACTGGACACCTGGCATTCAGCAGCGAGTGGCAACAAAGTACCCGAGAATCGCTTCCCAATATTTCCGCGAGCAAGGACAGCAGGTGGAAGTAATCAAACTGAACGGGTCCATCGAACTGGCGCCGCTGATCGGTTTGGCAGATCGAATCGTCGATCTGGTGGAGACTGGCCAGACGTTGCGTGAGAATGGACTCGTGGAGATGACGGGTATTCTGGATATCACAAGCCGCCTTATTGCCAATCGGGTCAGCTATCGGATGAAGAATGCACGGATTCAAGCATTATGCGATGCTCTCCAACAGGTCATTCCAGCCTCGAATGAGGTGTCTTCGGGGATCTTTCGGGGATAAATCAAGCATGTAAGATGGAGCAGAAGTAACTAATCGATGATTGATCATATAGCATAAACGGATATTAGAGGTATCACAGGTTATACAGGGATAGGGAGGTTGTACTCATGAAAATTGTACCTGCACGGGAGTTTGATTTGAAGCGGGAAGTGGAATACGGTACACCTGAGCAAAATGAAGCGGTACGGCGCATTGTCAGCGACATTCGCCGGGAAGGAGATGCGGCACTGCTGCGTTACACAGAGCAGCTGGATCGCACGAAGCTGACGGCTGCGGAGCTTCGCGTGCCGCAGGAAGAGCTGCAAGCAGCCTATGCAGCTGTGGAGCCTTCCTTCGTGACGGCGATCCGTCAGGCCGCCGCTAACATTCGTGCGTTTCATGAGAAGCAGAAGCGCAACTCATGGATGGATTGGCAGCCGGACGGCAGTCTGCTGGGCCAGGTAATCCGACCGCTGAAGCGGGTCGGCGTTTATGTACCTGGCGGCAAAGCAGCGTACCCTTCGTCGGTGCTGATGAATGTGATTCCGGCACAGGTGGCTGGCGTGCCGGAGATTGTTTTGGTGACGCCGCCGTCAACAAATGGCGGTGAAGGTATTAACCCGTACATTCTCGTGGCTGCTGCGGAAGCAGGCGTGAGCGAAATGTACCGGGTTGGCGGCGCTCAGGCAATCGCCGCCCTCGCTTACGGCACGGAGAGTATTGCCCCGGTCGACAAGATCTGTGGACCGGGCAATATTTACGTGGCGCTCGCGAAGCGCGAGGTTTATGGCGCAGTCGATATCGATAGTATCGCCGGGCCGAGTGAGATTGTGGTACTCGCCGATGATACGGCGAATCCGGTATATGTCGCCGCCGACCTGTTGTCGCAGGCGGAGCATGACGAGATGGCATCGGCCATTCTCGTCACGACCTCGGCCGTGCTGGCGGAAGCCGTGCAGGCCGAAGTGCGGCAGCAGCTAGAAGTGCTGCCGCGGCGCGATATCGCTGCTGCTTCCGTGGAGCAGCATGGCGCGATTATTGTGGTCGACTCCATCGATGAGGGAATCGATGTGGTGAACCGGCTCGCACCGGAGCATCTGGAGATCATGGTGCAGGAGCCCATGGCTTACGCTGGCCGGATCGAGAATGCCGGAGCGATCTTCCTCGGCCCGTATAGCTCGGAGCCGGTAGGGGATTATTTTGCGGGACCGAATCATATTATTCCGACAAATGGAACGGCACGATTCAGCTCACCTGTGGATGTGGATGATTTTATCAAAAAATCAAGTTTGATCTATTACAGCAAGGAAGCGTTGCTCCAAAATGGAGCGGCGATTATAGAGCTGGCCCGGCATGAAGGGCTCGAAGGACACGCCCGTGCGATCGCTGTACGGTTAGAACAGGAAGGAAAGGCGGAATCGGATAATGGATAAGCAGAATAATGGTTTGGACCTTCAGAATAAGGGTGCTGTACGTCAGGCAGAGGTAGACCGCAAAACAAATGAAACGAACATTCAGCTTTCTTTTGCCGTAGATGGAACCGGGCAATCCGAGATTGAAACGGACGTACCTTTCCTGAATCATATGCTCGATCTGTTCACAAAGCATGGACAATTCGATCTGAACGTACAAGCGCGCGGCGATGTTGATATTGATGACCACCACACGGTGGAGGATATCGGGATCTGTCTGGGACAGACCCTTCGTGAAGCATTGGGTGACAAGCGGGGCATCAAACGTTATGCGAGTGTTTTTGTGCCTATGGATGAGGCTCTCGCTCAGGTAGTCATCGATGTCAGCAACCGCCCTCACTTTGAGTACCGCGCACAATACCCGTCTCAGCAAGTGGGCAGCTTCTCAACCGAGCTGGTACATGAGTTCCTGTGGAAATTGGCGCTGGAAGCGCGCATTACCTTGCACGTTATCGTGCACTACGGACAAAATACGCACCACATGATCGAGGCGATCTTCAAAGCACTGGGACGTGCATTGGATGAGGCAACAACGATTGATCCACGTGTAACGGGTGTGCCTTCCACGAAGGGAGTGCTGTAGACGATGGCGATTGCAATTGTCGATTATGGTATGGGGAACCTGCACAGCGTCGGCAAAGCGGTCGAACGTCTTGGCTACGAAGCGCTGGTCACAGGTGACCGTGATGCGATTCTTGGTGCAGATGGTGTGATATTGCCAGGTGTAGGTGCATTTGGCGATGCCATGGTGCACTTGAGAGAGAGTGGCTTGGACGCAGTGGTGAAGGAAGCGGCAGCTGGACCAACACCGCTACTCGGCATCTGTCTGGGCATGCAGCTGTTGTTCAGCTCAAGTGAGGAGCATGGCGAGCATGAAGGATTGAATATTTTGCCGGGTAAAGTTGTGCGATTCGCACCGGGAGAATTAAAGGTTCCGCATATGGGCTGGAATCGATTGCAGTTCCTGCACCCGGAAAATCCGCTATTCGCGGGGCTTGAGGCAAGTCATGTCTATTTTGTCCATTCATATCATGCACGTACGGACGTAGAGAGCGATCTATTGGCAGTAACGGATTACGGACATCCGGTTACGGCGATTGTTGGCAGAGGCTCCAATTTCGGTATGCAGTTCCACCCGGAGAAGAGCGGAGAGCTGGGTATGAAGCTGCTTGGCAACTTCCTTGCGTTGACTGGATCAAAGGCGTAATCATAATCAGCGATCATATGATTTTTTAATTCCATCCTTATAAAATAATACGTAGCTAAACTTATATAGAGACAAATATGAATATATTCAGGAGGCCTTGTATGTCATCTTTTATCATATATCCGGCAATTGATATCCGGGACGGCAAATGTGTAAGACTGGTGCAGGGAGATTACAATCAGGAGACGGTATATAACGATGACCCGGTTCAAGTTGCTCTTTCCTGGGAGAAGCAAGGTGGTACATACGTTCATCTGGTGGATCTGGACGGTGCAAAAGCAGGTCATCCCGTGAATGATGAGCTGATCGGGCGTATTGCTTCGGCCGTGAACGTGCCTGTTCAGGTCGGTGGAGGTCTTCGTACAGTGGCTGATGTAGAACGTTTGTTGGGCCTCGGCGTAAGTCGTCTTATTATCGGAACAGCTGCGATTGAAGATCGCGCTTTTACAGAAGAAGTACTGGGGCGTTACGGAGATAAAGTAGCTATTGGTATCGATGCACGCAATGGCTATGTGGCGACACGCGGATGGCTGGAGACATCGGAAGTTCAGGCCGAGGTACTTGCGAAGGAACTGGCGGCATTTGGTGCCGAAACCTTCATCTTCACAGACATCTCCCGTGATGGCATGATGCAGGGTCCTAACGTGGAAGCGATCGTGTCTCTTGCAAAGGCGAGTGGCCGTACGGTGATTGCTTCCGGGGGAGTTAGTGTCATGGATGATCTGCTTCGTTTAAGCAAGCATGCGGAAGATGGTGTCGGAGGAGCAATCGTAGGGAAAGCGCTGTATACTGGTAGTATTGATCTGTCCGAAGCGGTACGTGCGGTAAATAAATAATAGCGATACTATATAGGCTCAAATAAACATTTGCACGATAACGGAGAGGACAGAAAAAACCTGAAGAAGTGAAACGTTCGCCTTTATCCCCGGATTTACCCTTTAAAAAAGGATCAAAAAATCTGGGGATAACAGCGATCGTAAGGTTGTTCTGTCATCGGAGTGGCTAGTGTGAATATTCTAAGTTGAACTTATACAGGAATGCGATCATGAGGAGAGAGGAAGAGGAGCATGCTGGCAAAAAGAATCATTCCTTGTCTGGACGTGAAGGACGGCCGGGTTGTCAAAGGCGTTAACTTCGTCAATCTCCGCGATGCGGGTGATCCGGTGGAGCTGGCGGCGCTGTATGACCGCGAGGGTGCGGACGAACTGGTGTTTCTCGATATCTCCGCTTCGGTGGAAGGCCGCGAAACGATGGAAGAAGTGGTGCGACAAACCGCAGGCGAGATCGCCATTCCTTTTACCGTAGGTGGAGGGATCTCCAAGGTGGAAGACATGAAGCGCATTCTGCGTGCAGGAGCGGACAAGATTGCGGTAAATACGGCAGCTGTGCTTAATCCTCAGCTGATTGCAGACGGAGCACGTCGCTTTGGTTCCCAGTGTATCGTCGTTGCAATAGACGCCAAGTATAATGAGGCTTGGGGCGAATGGGAAGTGTACACGCATGGTGGACGTAAACCTTCAGGAATTAAGGCGCTTGATTGGGTTAAACAGGCGGAGACCTTAGGCGCTGGCGAAATTCTGCTGACAAGCATGGACGCGGACGGAACGAAGGACGGATTCGATCTTAAGCTGACTGCAGCGGTATCCGAATCGGTACGTATTCCGGTCATTGCTTCAGGCGGTGCAGGCAAGGAATCCCATTTCTATGATGTCTTCACTACAGGCAAAGCGGACGCAGGTCTAGCAGCAACGATATTCCATTACAAAGAAATCGCCGTTCCGGCGTTAAAACAACATTTGAGAGAGCAAGGGGTGGAGATCCGTGACTAATGTAAGCAATGAGATTAAGGAGCAGTTATCCTTGGAGCAGGTTGTGGAACACATTCGCTGGAGCGATGGTTTGGTACCTGCCATTGTGCAGGATGCAGAGACACGTCAAGTTCTGATGATGGCTTATATGAATCGGGAATCCCTAAAATTGTCGCTGGAATCCGGTGAAACGTGGTTCTGGTCACGCTCGCGTCAAGAGCTGTGGCACAAGGGCGCAACTTCAGGTAACGTACAGACGATTACTTCATTGAAATACGATTGTGATGGTGACACCTTGCTGGTTGAAGTGAAGCCGAACGGACCTGCTTGCCACACCGGAGCAGTGACGTGTTTCCATAATGAAATCGTGGGCTTGCCAGAGCAATCAGCAAATCAGACTTCAGGTGATTCTATTGCAACGACTGCAAGTGCCAGCTCCGAAAGCCGTTTTGAAGTACTGGCTGAACTGGAATCGGTCATTGCAGAGCGTGAACGTGAGCGTCCGGAAGGTGCATATACGACGTACCTGTTCGATAAAGGCGTTGATAAAATTCTGAAAAAAATCGGTGAAGAAGCGTCCGAGACGATCATTGCCGCCAAAAATAAAGACAATGACGAGCTTCGTCTTGAGGTCAGTGACCTGATGTACCACTTGCTCGTTCTGTTGCAAGAGCGCAAGCTGCCGCTGGATGACATCATGTCAGAGCTGAGCCGTCGCCACGAGCGGCCTCGCCGCGATTAGGAGGCGAGCCTGTGCGTATAGACTATCATACACACCATGAGCGGTGTGGTCATGCGGTTGGCAAGCTGGAGGCTTATGTGCAGCGTGGGGTGGAGATTGGCTTGTCGCAGATTGGGCTGTCGGATCACATGCCTTTGCTGCATGTAGACCCTGCTCACTATTATCCTGAGATGGCAATGTCCATGGATGAGCTGCCGCGTTACGTGGAAGAGTGTTTTTCTCTGAAAGAGCGGTACCGTGGTCAGATCGATGTGCGTGTCGGCCTCGAAGGCGACTATATTGAAGGCTGGGAGACCGAAATTCGGGCCATTATTGAGCGGTATCCATGGGACTATGTGATTGGATCGGTTCATTTTCTCGGGGAATGGGACATTACGGATTTTCGCCAGACCCATCATTGGGAAGGCAAAGACGTACTAGGAGTCTATCGTCAGTACTATGATGCTGTGAGCAAAGCGGCAGCGACGGGAATGTACGATATTATGGGTCATACAGATGTGATCAAGCGCTTTGGCTTCACTCCGGCACCAGAGCAGACTGAAGAGCGTATAGCCCTTGAAAACGCAGCACTGCAAGCTATCGCAAAAAGTGGCTGTGCTATGGAGCTCAATGCATCAGGATTATCGAAGCCATGCGCAGAGATGTTCCCTGGTCGCCGGATGTTAACGGAGGCCATTCGATTGGGAATTCCGCTGACCCTTGGCTCCGATGCACATGATCCGCTGAAGCTAGGCGATTATCTGCCTGAGGCCGAGGCGCTCTTGCGTGAGCTGGGCTGTACGGAGGTAGCCGTTTTTGAAGGTCGACAGCGCTCGTTCCTTTCTTTAAATGTATAAGGTAGTGGAGTATAATGAGGGTAGGAAATAACCTTTTTAGAGGTAGTTCAAAAAAGTCCGCTTTTGATTACGAAGGATGCCTAATGGCATCATCAGCGTCGAAGCTGGAATTCAGCCGAAATGTTCGTTGCTCACGTAGTTTTGCCTACGCTCCGCTACTCCATTTCTAGCTTTATCCCATCTTCTCGGTACTGAAAACGGGTCTTTTTGAACATTCACTTTTAGACTGATAAAGGATCATATTGGGACTTCAACCCTCGGGAGGGCATTATGCAGCATTCGTTACGTATTTTTTCCGGTTCATCGAACCCTAAGCTGGCAGAACAGGTATGCGACAAGCTGGGTGTACAACTAGGCAAGATCAAACTGTCCCGGTTCAAGAGCGGAGAAATATACGTTCACTACGAAGAGACGATCCGCAACTGTGATGTATTTCTGATACAATCATTATCTCATCCGATCAATGAGTTGTTCGTAGAACTGCTCGTCATGATTGATGCAGCCAAAAGGGCTTCTGCCCGTACGGTAAATATTATTGTTCCTTATTACGGATATGCCCGTCAGGAACGCAAGTCTGCTCCGCGTGAGCCGATCTCGGCCAAGATGGTTGCGGATGTGTTAACTACTGCTGGGGCAAACCGGGTAGTTACCATTGATCTGCATGCAGCGGCAATTCAAGGGTTTTTCAATATTCCTGTGGATCACATGACATCATTGGATCTCATCAGTGATTATTTGCTGAGTAAAGGGATTGAAAATCCGGTAGTTGTCTCCCCTGATGCGGGACGAGCCTCGATGGCAGAGAAACTGGCGAATCGTCTGGATTCACCTTTTGCCATTATGATCAAAAAGCGGCCAAGCCACAATGAATCGATCATTACGCACGTTATTGGGGATGTTGAAGGTCGAACTCCAATTATTATTGAGGATCTGATCGATACCGGAACGACAATTCTCAATGTTGTTGAAGGATTGAAGGAGCGAGGCTCCAAAAACGTATATGTATGTGCAACACATGGTCTGTTCTCGGACGGAGCTCTAAGTAAACTTAATCACCCGTCTATAGCCGAGGTGGTGGTCACAGACTCCATCGCACTGCCGGATGATCACCCAGAATGCTTCAAAGTGTTGCCCGTAGCTCCAATGCTTGCACGTGCTGTTCGCATTATTGTGGATGGCGGCTCCATGGCGACATTGTTTAAAGATTCAGGGATTTAATCATGCAGCACAGATCTGTGCGAATCCAGGTGTATTGTACCGTGTTTGAGTGGTTTGCTGCTCAGCACGGTTTTTGTTTTTTTATGATGGATTAGGGTAAAGATGCGGATGAGTTAAGGAGAAGGAGGGAATCGATTACTGATTTGCTGCCTGGGGGCTTGTGCTATAATAACTTAAAATTGATTTTATGGCTGCGTATATAGGGAATTCAATCCCAGAGATGTAACTGATGTGATGAACAGTAGAACCACGGCTATTATACAACGGTGTCGTGGAGTGAGGAGTGGGGTCTATTGTCCCGGACTTGGTATTATCGTTTACTGTTTTCTTATTTTCCTATTTTCTTTCTTACCATGACCGTACTCATTTTTATCGCTTTTGTTTTCATTAATGACATCTCCAGGGAAGAAACAAGGAAAGCAGACCGTATCTCCTCCAGCTATTTGGTGGACAGTCTGGACCGGACGATCCGGGATATTGAGTTGTCGGTTATGGAAGCGGTGCAGAGTGAGCAGGCCTATAAGTACTATTTTAATAGCCAGAACCAGGTGGGCAAAGAGACCGTGTATAGCATTGCTCAAAACTTGCGTGAGCTGACGAGTTCCAACCCTTGGATCCAATCCATTTATTTGTATGACAAGAAAAATGAAAGCGTTTTAACATCAAGCGGCTCTAAGGAGGTAGATAGCTTTTCAGACAAGGCATGGATCGACCGAATCGAATCTGGTTCTCTTACTTCAGGCTGGCAGCCTGTCAGGGAATACGATGCAGGAGTTAATCAGCGTACGCCTATTCGGGTGTTGACGGTAGATAAGGATATGCCCTTGCCATTTGGCTCTGATGGGGTGCTTGTCATTAATATCAAGATGAGTAGCATCGAGCAGAGCATTGATAGTATGGTTAATGGACAGCTTTCTTTCATGAGCATTCTTGACCGTGGCGGTCAGGTTGTGTACGATGCGCATTCAGATCGTGAAGGTGCTGTAGAAGGCCAAGAGCTGAACACCCTTTCGCTGGAAAGATTGGGTTGGACGATCTCCAGTGGGATCAAGGAGGGGAACTTATATGGTTGGGTCTCGGTGGTTTCCTATGTATGGGTGATTATTGCGGTTGTTACCGTCATTTGTGCGATCGTCTATATTATCTATATCACTCGTCGCAACTATAAACCCATCCAGATTATTATGAATCGGATTGAGGCGCATCAGATTCGGGTGCTGGAGCAATCGGGCTCACGGACCGATGAGATGAAATTGATTGATGGCGTGTTGGAAAACCTAATAAACCATATGATGGATTCGGACAAAAAGAGCAGGGAAAACGTGCTGCTGCAGCGCAGCAAACTATTTAACGATCTACTGAATGGGGAGAATCTGGATCATGCGGTAGAGCGATTAAAGGATCTTTCCCCGTTAACTGGCGTGGATACTTCGTCATGCTTCGCTGTTGTGGTTGGCGAAATCAACCGATATGAGAAGGGATTCCAGGAACGGTTTACGAGAGGCGAGCAGAATACACTCAAATTTGCGTTAATGAATGTGCTGCAGGAGCTCTCACGCGATGCGGGTATGCAATGCTGGACCGAATGGGTCAGCTCAGATCAGATTGCGATCCTTTTCCTGTCCACAGACGGTAACGCGGATATGACGGAGCAAATTCGCTTAGTTGCGGAGGAATGCCGATCCTGGGTTGAGCAGAATCTGCGTATATCATTGAGTTTCGGTATCGGACCGATCGCGGAGGGCATCAAGGCTATTCGTGAATCATACGTAGCGGCTGAGACTGTGATGCACCGCAGATTACTGAGAGACGGTGATGTCGCTCTGGCTGGATATGGAGAAACTCAGCAGCAGCTACTTGATACCTATACCTATTTGCAGATGATTGCTGATTTTGTTAAACGGTTTCGGATGTCGAGCAGTCAGTGGCGTGATCAACTGGAGGAGATCTTCACGGCTTTTGAACGTGATAAGCTGCCAGATGATGAGATTCACTCCTTGATTCAGGCGATGCTACAGATGCTCAGCCGGGAAGTAGCGGTCATGTCCGAACAGCTGCAGGAGAAATTATCGGAGGAAAACATAAACAAGTGGTTGATGCTGATGAAAGAAGCGGAGACACTTGAAGGTGTCAAAGACATTCTGTTTGATGACCTGACGGACTTGTTCAGAACTTATGTGTCGGTAACTGAAACCAAGAGCTACAAAGCGATGGTCAATGAAATGAAAAACTATATCGAGGAACAGTTTGCGAATCCTGATCTTTCGCTGAAACATCTGAGCGATCGATTCCAGATTACCGGCAAACATGCAAGTTATTTGTTCAAGACAGAGTTCAATATGAAGTTTGTAGACTTTCTTACAGAATTGCGGATGAAGGAAACGGAGCGTCTTCTGCGGAGTACGGATCTTTCCCTACAGGACATTGCCTTGAAGGTGGGGTATGCCAATGGAATTACCTTGGGACGTGTATTTAAACGGGTTGAGGGTATTACACCGGGAGACTATCGCCGTATGAAACGTGAACATCACGATTCCGAGTCGTAATTCAAAGGCTCATGCTACGTATTATACCGTGCTAAGCACAGGGTGGAATTCATGCAGGTTTTTCTCAGGAGAAGCCATGTAGGAGTCCGCCTTTTTTGCTGCTAGTGTAAACCTATATTCCGTCTTGGAAGCTTGCGCTTATGCAAGAAATCCTTGATTTACGCCTGTTTTCGGGTCCTTTACGAATATAGTCAGTCTGCGAAAATCGTCGCTCGGGATAAACCATTATCCTTATGTAAGCGTTTCCGAAACGAGTTTATTGCCAGAGCGCGGAAAGATGTGGAATACTCTGGGCAAGCTTTAAACATTCACGCAATGCTAAGGAGATGACAAAATGACAGGAAAAGCAACCAAAGGGAGTCTAAAGAAATGGATGGGATTGGCGCTTACTATGGTAATGGGAGTTTCCTTGCTAGCCGGCTGTTCATCTGCATCGAATCAGGAATCAGAAGGCAGTGCATCAGGCAATGGCGAGCGTGTCACTTTAAAAGTGGAGGTGTTTGACCGCGGGAATAGTCCTTCACCTTATACCATTACGAATAACTATTTGTCCAAACTGATCCAGGAACGGTTCGGCGATCCGAATAACATTGATATACAATTCGTACCGATTCAGCGCTCGGAGGAAGTAACCAAGCTGAATGTCCTAATGGCGAGTAATACGGATGTTCCGGATATTGTATTTGTTTATGACTCAAGTGTATTTTATCGTTACGCCGAACAAGGCGGTCTGACTGATGTGGGAGAGTTGATTGATCAATACGGACCTAACCTGAAAAAATTCCTTGGCGAGGACACCCTTAAGTTTGGTCAATTAGAGGGCCAGCAGTTCGCAGTTCCTGGCAAACGTGCCATCACAGGCAGATATAGCTCTTATATTCGTCAGGATTGGCTGGATAAACTGGGATTGCCAGTACCGAAGACGACGGATGAATTGTATACCACTTTGAAAGCATTTAAAGATAAAGACCCTGGTGGACTTGGCAGCAAAAACATTCCAATGGGAATGGCACTGGCGCCAGCTCAGTTCGAAACGCTGATCTACTCATTCATCAAGCCAATCAGCGGAGATCTGACTTATGCCCAACGTTATGAATTGCCTCTCCATGAGGGCTTCAAGGATGCCATGAAGTTCATGAACAAGCTGTACAATGAAGGCTTGATCAGCAAGGACTTCAGTTTGGATGAAGATAAGGCCCAACTGGTGAAGGATGTACAGAACGGAAACATTGGCTACTGGTCTGAGGATGTCGACGCTATTTTCTATGCAGATGGCACTCTGGATAACTTGCTTAAAAATACGCAGGGCAGTAAAGTGCTTCCGGTTGATGCGTACACCAACGCAAACGTAGACAACAAACATATCAAATCCCGTTACGGTTCAAACGGCATGTACATCATGATTCCGAAGAGCAGCAAACGTTCGGTGGAAGCAATCAAATATTTGGATTGGATGGCATCAGACAATAATCTGATTGATATTTACAGCGGCGTGGAAGGAGAGAACTACGATTTGGTAGACGGAATTCCTGTTGTCAAAGAGGATGCTTTTCAGGAAGCGAAGGATCGTCTGTTCAACGCAGGGGATACAGCTATTATCTCAAATGGTAAAAATATCGGTGATCAGGCTACCAACGAAAAAGCATGGATCATGGGCTTCCCGCAAAATAATCAGGAAATGCTTAAACAGTCGATTGATATTGCTAACACCGATACGGTAGGACCCATCATTTTTGACAAACCGATTCAGGCAGAGATGAAGTACAGCACGGCGCTCAAAGATAAGCTTAATGTCATTATCGTAAAAACAGCAATGGCTAAACCGGAAGAATTCGACGCAGTGTATGAACGGGAAATGAATGATTTCATGTCCCTGGGCGGCACAGAATTGAAGAAGGAACTGGATCAAGCGGTTCAGGAGCTTGCTGCGAAGTAGCAGTCGGAGATATGTGTGAATGTACGAATCCAAAGTAATCCAACTTACACAAGCTTGATATCGGATCATTTATGAAGGGACTTGTGCCGTCGGCTGAGGTTAAGGCGGCACAGTGTTTCTTCGTTGTTAGGAGGAGACCGACTTGACCGCATACTTGAAGAGGTATTGGCAATTATACGCGTTGATTTCACTGCCCCTCATCTATTTCGTGGTGTTTCGCTACGGACCGATGTATGGCGTTCAGATCGCATTTAAAGATTTTAATCTGTTTCAAGGTATTAACGGCAGTGAGTGGATCGGTTTTGATGCCTTTCGCGAGGTATTCGGGATGCGAGATTTCTACACCACGTTGCGCAACACCTTTATGTTGAATTTTCTTGATCTGATCGTTTCGTTTCCTGCTCCCATTATATTAGCCATCATGCTCTATGAAATCCGGTTTAAGTGGTTTCAAAAAATATCGCAGACGATTCTGTATATCCCTCACTTTATTTCGTGGGTCATTATTGGGGGTATTGTGTACCAGTTATTCGGTAACCAATCCGGTATGGTAAACGGTGTACTTGAAAGTATCGGCTTAAATCCGATTCCATTTTTGACGGAGAAAAACCCGTGGCTTGTGACCTACCTGTTCACAGGTGTCTGGCAAAGTGCAGGCTGGGGAACTATTCTATATCTGGCTGCGCTGACGGGTGTTAATAAGGAATTGTTCGAAGCGGCAGAGATTGATGGAGCGACACGGCTGAAGAAAATCTGGCATATAACCCTGCCAAGCATCAAGCCTACTATTGTTACTCTGCTCATTCTTAATTTGGGACATATGGTCAGCATCGGATTTGATCGTCCTTATATTATCGGGAACACGGCAGTACGTGAATATTCTGATGTGCTCAGTACCTTTGCATACCGGGTCGGGCTGGAATCGGGACAATATACGCTGGCAACCGTCGTTGGACTGTTCCAGGCAGTCGTGGGACTTATATTTGTACTCGGTTCGAACTATATATCGAAAAAGACAACAGGTGAAGGAATTCTTTAAAAGAACAGAAGGTACGCTTAGCTGCTTTATATGTATACCATCAGTAAAGGAGTTGTGCGCATATGAGTGAACGCACCTCAAACCGGATTTTTGATACCGTTATCATCCTGTTTATTAGCTTGTTCGTCGTGTTCTGTCTCGCTCCGTTTCTGCACACGATTGCCATATCATTAAGCTCCAATCGTGCCATTACATCGGGTGAAGTCACCATTTTTCCTAAGGAGTTCAATTGGGATGCGTATGTTAAGGTGTTCTCCGATCATTCGATGCTGTATTCCTTGGGATATACGACCCTGTTAACGATTGTGACAACGGTGTTATGCATGGTGTTCACAATCGCAGCTGCATACCCGTTGACCAAGAAAAAAATGAAGGGCCGCAAGCTTTTCATGTACGTGATCATCATTACGATGTTCTTTAGCGGGGGGATCATTCCTGAGTACTTGCTCATTCGTGACCTGCACTTGCTTAATTCGCCGTGGGCGCTAATTCTGCCAGGTCTGGTCAGTCCGTTTAACCTGATTATCCTGATCTCATTTTTCAATGGTATACCAGAAAGTCTGGAGGAGTCCGCTGAAATTGACGGCAGTTCACATCTGCATACACTGTTGAAAATCATATTACCGCTGTCAATGCCGGTCATGGCAACTTTGGCGTTGTTCTATGCTGTTGGCCGCTGGAATGGCTTTCAGGATTCCCTGATGTACATTAATGATCCTAAGCTGTATCCACTTCAGCTCAAACTGTTCCAAATGGTGCAAAACAACATGGTGAGTGAGCTCACACAGATGGAAGGTGCCAACCGCGCTCCATTAACCCCGGAAAGTCTTAAGGCGGCCACCGTTATTTTTGCAACCGTACCGATTCTGCTCGTCTATCCATGGCTGCAAAAATATTTTGTTAGCGGTGCCATGCTTGGAGCTGTTAAGGGCTGATCATAGGTTTTCTTAAGCCAATCGTGATTAACGAGATGACAAGAATTATTGCGCCGAATATTCCGTTCATCGGCATTTGTTTGGAGGGACTGGACATGTACAGACAACTGGTGGAAAGCAATGACAGAGCAGTGCAAAAAGGGATATCGCGGCAAGTGCTTGATCCGGACAGCCGCTATTATGGAGGAACGATTGACCCCTCTACAGGTATCGCCTGGGTCAACCATACGACCGGAACACCTACGGACATGTGTTACTGGGGAGCTGCACTCGCCAATCCGGATTCGATCTATTATCGGGATGAAGATCTGTTAAATCGTCTGCAGCTTGCATCGGAGTACGTACTCCGTAATCAGCATGCAGACGGCTCCATCTCCCCCGGTTGGACCAATTCCCATTCTCCGCCGGATACCGCATTTCTTGTCGTGGGATATGCCCAGTTATATCAACTTCTTCAGCAGCAAGACTTGGAGCCATTGCAACCTGTGCTGGACAATATGCGCCTGTTTCTGGAACGAACTGCTCCAGTCTTGCTGACTGGAGGCTGTCATACGCCGAATCATCGCTGGGTGCTATGCGCGGCGCTCGGTTTCCTGCATCAATTGTTTGACCTGGAGGAAGCTGTGCAGCGTGCAGAGCAGTGGCTGGCTGAAGGTATGGATATTACGCCTGATGGGGAGTGGACTGAACGAAGCAACGGAATCTACAGCGCGGTTAGCGACATCATGCTGATTCATGCGGCACGCCTGTTGAACCGTCCCGAATTGCTGGACCCGGTGAGACTCAATCTTCGTATGATGGTGTATCTTGTACATCCAACAGGTGAGGTTGTTACAGAATACTCAGGTCGCCAGGATCTGGGGAGCGTGCATGATTTATCACCGTATTACTTGCCGTATGCCATTATGGCTCGGTTGGACGGTGATCCGATCTTTGCCGGCATGGCCGATTGGGCTGGAGAAATGTTAACAGATCCCGGCGTCTGCTCGGTCAATGCGCTCGTTCGGCTGCTGCTGGAGCCTGAGCTTCAGCAGCAGGCTGGTAAGGCACGGGAACAGCTGCCTGAGCGGTACGAGATCATACTGAACGAACGATTTGTGCGGGAGGGCTATTTACAGCGAATGGATTCGGCAGGTCATCATGGACACATCTCGCACAGCCGGTTGCATACGGACTTCGGCGCACCTGTAGCACGTATTCGTTCCGGTAATACAAGTGCGACTGTAATGACGGAGGTGCCTTCATTCTTTGCCCTTCGTCATGGTGCCGTACGTCTGCTGGCCGTTCAGTTGGCCTCCTATTTTAATCCAGGGTATGTGCTGATGCAGCATATGTCTCGATTGCCAGCAGGTTACCGTCTGACGGGCGAACAGAGGAAAGGCTATTACGGCCCGATCCCGGATAGCCAACTGCCTGAGACGGCGGGAACAGCTATCAGTCCGTGGTATTTGTTGCCCCATCAGAGTCGAGATCTCACCCATGAACAGACGTTCCTTGTACAGACGGAAGTATTAAGAACGGAAAATGGCTGGACCCTGAAGCTGGCGGGAGAGCAGCCGGAGCAGCTTATGGTGCAGCTGTCTTTCGTGTTCGGCAGCGAGGGCGAGCTTTCCCAGGGGGAATTGCTTGAGACAGATGAAGGCCATTATCTGTGGAAGAGCGGCACATTGCGTTATTCCTGTGGAGATGACTGGATTGAGCTGACCGGAGGCGAGGTAGGGCATTTGGCAGCAACCGTACGTGAGGCAAAGCTGCCAAATAAGTGTAAGGTTGTACTGGTTAACTTTATGACCCCTTTCCACAAGACAGTTCATATCTCTCTTTCGCCATCCATGGCGTTGAAGCTGTAATTCTGATGAATCTCTCTATAAGGAAGAGTACATGAAGCAAAAAGATGACATTTCATTCGAAAGGGATGAGGGGGTGTCATCTTTTTTTGCGCATTTTTGGCATAAACGACATGAAACTACATATTGAGAAGTGGGCCTTAAGATGTGGTATACTGGAGAGTATGAATGAAAGCAAAGAGGAGGTGCCTTGGAAGATGAAGGGCAAGCTACTGCGGGCTGAGGGACACCTTGCCAATGTAATACCGATTCACTTGGATGCTTCTTTCTTTTTTGAGAGAGCTGTCCGCTCGCTGGACCGTAATCACGTCGACAAGGCATTAAAATATTTTCGTAAAGCTGTTGAATATGAGCCGGAAAATCCGGTGAATCATTGTAATATGGCGGGTATATTATCAGAGAAGGGGGATTACGAGGCTTCCAATGCCGTTCTTGCGCATGTGCTCGACTTGGTAGATCCGTCCATGACGGAATGTTATTTCTACATGGCGAACAATTATGCGAATATGGATCGGTTTGAAGAAGCTGAGCAAGCGCTTGTTACGTATTTGGAGGAGGATACCCAAGGTCAGTTTATGACGGAAGCCGAAGAGATGATGGAGCTTCTGTACTACGAGCTGGATCGACCAGCCAAACTGAACCGGATCAAATCACGTAAGGGTGTCGTTGAACACGATCAGGCGCGGGAATTGTTGGAACAAGGGAAGTTTGCACAGGCGGCTGAGCTGCTGGAAGGCATGTCACCCGAGTATCCTGATTATTTGGCTGCTCGCAACAACTTGGCGCTTGCCTATTATTATATGGGGCTGTTTCCCAAGGCGAAAGAGACGATTGCCGAGGTACTGGAGCAGGAGCCTGGTAATTTGCATGCACTGTGTAATCTGGCGATCTTTCATCAGAACGAGAATCGAGCCGACCAAGTGCTGCTTCTGATCAAAAAATTGCGTGTCATCGTGCCTTTCCAGCACGAACAGGTCTACAAACTGGCTACCACGATGGGTATCCTAGGTCAACATGATACGGCTTATGTACATTTCCGTCGCCTGTTGAAGGATGAAGAAACCGCTGCGGACCCAGCTCTCGCACATTATGCAGCAGTCGCAGCTTATAATACCGAACGTTACGATTCCGCTGAACGTCTGTGGCGTCATGTAGGCAAGCTGGATCCAGATTCGGAAGTATCCCGGTACTATCTGTCGGGTCTTGAGGCTGTGAGACAGGGAGAGAAAGATCCGGAGAAACTAAGTTATCACTATCATCTGCCATTTGACGAGCAATTCAGACAATGGGAGAACTATGGCAACGGCATACCTGAAGAGATGAAAAATGATCCCTTGATCCGTTCCTCTTTCTTCTGGGCGTTGCGACATGGGGATCGGGCAACTAAGCTCCAGGTCATTCATGCTCTTGGCATGATTGGTGATTACGAGGTGCAGCAGGCGCTGCAATCCTTTATCGAGGAACCTGGTGAAGATCCGGATCTGGTGGAAGCCGCTCGTTCTGTATTAAACGGTCTTGGTTCAGAAGGAACTAAGCAGGATGATTCTCCTGTTTTACGACCGCTAACTGCGTTGAGCAAACGCACTATTCCGAAGATCGAGTCGATGACGGAACAAACGGAGACGAAAGCTTCTTCGCATTGGCAGGCGGTCGTGGACCGTGCGTTACAGATGTCTGAAGCCAAAGCCGAATTGCAGCAAGAAATGGAGCGGTTGTGGACCGACTATGTATCTCGCGTACACCTGGAGGTGCCTGGCACGAAGCAAATTGAAGGCTTGGCTGCGGGATTGGAATATCTGGCTGCTAAAATTCATAGTCGTCCAGTGACCTACCAGAGCATAGCCGACCGGTATGGCATATCAGCTGCCACAGTCAGCAAATATGCACGGCAAATCAATAAAGTGTGCAATTCCAACCCACCGGTCCAGTAAATGTTCCTTGAAATTCTCGCTTTGGGATAGACTTCATTGCGTGAAGGATACATAAGCCTGGAAAACGGGTAAACTTAACGAATAGGTCTCGACATGCCTGTAGGATATCATCATAGCAAGTTAATCGCCACTCAACACACTCTCAACCTTATTAAGGAGGCTGTATCTATATGTCTAAATACAGAACGATTGTGATCGGAACCGGACCTGCGGGTCTGACAGCAGCGATATATCTGGCTCGTGCTAATCTTAACCCACTGGTTATCGAAGGTCTTCAGCCGGGTGGTCAATTGACGACGACAACGGAAGTTGAGAATTTCCCTGGTTTTCCGCAAGGCATTATGGGTCCGGAACTGATGGACAATATGCGCAAGCAAGCGGAGCGTTTTGGAGCTGAGTTCAAAAATGGTTGGGTGGAAGAAGTGGATTTCAGTAAACCGCCCTTCAAGGTTAAAGTTGGAGGCATCGGTGAACTGGAAGCCGAATCAATCATTATCTCTACCGGTGCATCGGCCCGTTATCTCGGTATTCCCGGAGAGCAGGAGAATGTGGGACGTGGGGTAAGTACATGTGCCACCTGTGATGGATTCTTTTTCCGTGGTAAAAAGATCGTCGTTGTTGGCGGTGGAGACTCCGCGATGGAGGAAGCCAGCTTCCTGACCCGTTTTGCAACAGACGTTACCTTGGTTCACCGCCGGGACGAATTACGTGCATCGAAAATTATGCAGGATCGGGCTCGCAGCAACGAGAAGGTGAAATGGGCTTTGAACCGTACACCGCTCGAAGTTGTGCCTGAGGCTCTTGGTGTTAAAGGGCTTAAGGTACGTAATAACGAGACTGGACAGGAAGAATTGCTTGAAGCCGATGGCGTATTCATTGCCATTGGACATACACCGAATACGGGTTTCCTGAGCAACCAGATTACTTTGGATGAACACGGCTATGTTGTCGTTAAACCGGGTACAACCGAGACCAACATTCCGGGTGTGTTCGCCTGTGGTGATGTTCAGGATACGAAGTATCGTCAGGCCATTACAGCAGCAGGTTCAGGGTGTATGGCCGCAATGGACTGCGAGAAATTCCTTGAAGGCAGTATTGTGCATGACTGGAGCGAAACACTGGATAAGTAAGCATGAAAAGGGTATGGTTTGGCATAAATTAAGTAGAAGAGACAACGGGAAGTCTCATAATGTGAGAAGCCGGAAGGCTTCTCTTTTTTTGAAACCAAAGTGGGCATGAGATCGTATACATAATGGGCATATTAGCTGTGAGGTGAAGACTTTGGGGGAAATGATAAAAGATTGGTTACAGAATGCAACAGTGCGGCGATTTTTGATCCTGCTGTTGTTTTGTTTGGTTCTATTCAGCATGGGGAGTATGCTGCACATGATTTTGCTGTTATTCCTGGTGACCTATGTCATGAACAGGTTGCAGCATTTTATCACAGAGAAGTTGAATCGTTTATTTCCGGTTAACTATAAAGTTGTAGTCATCCTGCTCTATCTTATCGTTATTGCAGCCATTGTACTGGGCATCTCCAAGTATTCACCACGAATTGTGGATCAGGTCGTTCAGTTAACGAATGAGATCATGAAATTTCTTGATACCGCTGACGGAGATAATTTTGCTTCCAAAATTGCCGGTTATCTTCAATCGTTCGATATCAAAAACTATACCAACGATGCATTGAAGTATATTTTTGCGTTAAGCAAATGGTTGGAGTTCATTCTGTTGGTTATCATCCTGAGTCTGTTCTTCTTGTTGCAGAAGCGGGAGATTTCCAAGTTTACCTCCAAGTTCAAAACAAGCAAAATCGGCTGGTTCTATAATGAAGTGGCCTATCTCGGAGATAAGTTTGTATCTTCTTTTGGTAAAGTAATCGAGGCACAATTGATGATTGCTGTGTTTAATACGGCTTTGACGATCCTAGGATTATGGATACTTGGCTTCCCGTACTTGTTCGCCTTGACCATTCTGGTGTTTATGCTGAGTCTGGTACCCGTTGCGGGGGTTATCATCTCACTAGTTCCGCTGTGTCTGATCGGTTATCAACTGGGAGGATTACAGCTCAGCGTGATCGTGATTATTATGATCATCATCATTCATGCGCTGGAAACGTATTTCCTGAATCCGAAGCTGATGGCTCACAAAACCAAATTGCCGATGTTTTACACGTTTATCGTACTGATTCTGTCTCAACATTTCCTGGGGATCTGGGGGCTTATCATCGGTATACCGATCTTTGTCTTCCTGCTCGATATTCTGGACGTCAACAAGATGGAAAAAACGGAAGAGCCCGTACGTGTGGAAACGAAGCTGTGACCAGTAGCTGAATAGCTGCTGAAGGTATAGGTTTAGGTAATGTTCATAAAAGTAGAGAAACGCCTCCTGTTATGGGAAGGCGTTTTTTGCGCCGTTAGGCTAAGGGTTGCAACAACTGAACCACGAGTGAACTTATCCTGAATCACGTCTGGTCTATAAGATATTTCCATCTTACCGAACTGTCTGAGACGTGATTAGTAAGGATTGTCATGAAATTCAGATGACAATTGTCATCTTTTACGCATGGAACGAGTGGATATGCAATATCATGAGTTGAGGCTTCCTCCTCTATGGAGGAAGGAATGAAGCCTGCGTTTTTAATAGAGACAAATAAGGTTGTATACGTATTCAAAAATAGCCTGTGATGTTGTTCACAATAGCGAGGAAGCTAATCACAGCAAAGGTCTTATCGTCTTGACCCAGGCGTATCCTTCAATTATAGTTGGTACGTAGGATTAAACTATTATAGATAGATAAAGGTGGCTTGTAGCATGTCTGAGAAAATCTACGTTGGGGTCGATCTCGGCGGAACAGCAATCAAGGTCGGTATATGTGATGAACACGGTCAGCTTATGCATACGTATGAAGGACCGACTGAAGTGGATAAGGGCGTTGACACGGTCATTGCCAACATCGAGAAGTATGTCCGTCATATCGTTGCTGAATCGCCTTACAGCTGGGAACAGCTTGAAGGTGTAGGAGCAGGAGTGGCTGGGTTCACCAATGTACGCGAGGGAATTATCGTTCTTGCCCCTAACATTGGATTTCGGAATGTAGCCATTCGTTCGATTTTGGAAGAACGTCTGGGCAAGCCAGTCAAAATAGATAACGATGCAAACGTGGCTGCACTGGGTGAAGCTTGGGCAGGTGCTGGCAAGGGTGTGGACAACTGTGTATGTTATACGCTTGGTACAGGCGTTGGTGGCGGACTGATCTTGAACGGCAAGATCTATCAAGGTTTCTCCGGTATGGCTGGTGAGCTTGGTCATGTCAGTGTTGTTCCTGATCTGGAAGCCATTCAGTGCGGATGCGGCAAAATGGGATGCGTGGAAACTGTATCTTCAGCAACCGGAATTATTCGTATGGCCAAAGACGCTGTAGAGCGTGGAGATCATACATCACTGGCACTCGTGGACAAGATTGCAGCTAAAGAAGTATTTGATGCAGCTAAGGAGGGCGATGAAGTTGCTCTTCGTATCGTCAATCGTGCAGCGTTCTATCTGGGCAAATCAATGGCGGCTGTAGCGGCTGTGATTAACCCTGAGATGTTCATTATCGGTGGCGGTGTATCCAAAGCGGGTAATATTTTGTTTGATGAAGTACGGACTGTATTTGCGAAACTGACACCTGAACCGCTGCAAGAAGGGGTTAAGATTCTTGAAGCAACGCTTGGCAATAATGCAGGTATTGTTGGCGCGGCAGGTCTTCTCTTGCGTTCCTAGTAACCTCGTAACAGTATAATCCGACAGCAATATGATAAGGAGGGGACATTTATGCTTGAAGGTGAAGTTTCACCGGGCACAGGCGCCACGCTCATTATCATTACGGGCATGTCCGGAGCAGGCAAGACGATTGCAGTACAAAGCCTGGAGGATCTTGGTTTCTTCTGTGTGGATAATCTTCCACCGGTATTGATTCCAAAATTTGCGGAGTTGATTGAGCAATCGAACGGCAAAATTGGCAAGGTCGCACTGGTTATCGACCTTCGCGGTCGTGAATTCTTTACGGCTTTGTCCGAGTCACTGAACTATATTAAAGATCATTTTACCATTCATTGTGAAATATTATTCCTGGACGCGACAGACTCTGTATTAGTCCAGCGCTATAAGGAGAGCAGGCGCAGACATCCACTGGCTCCTGAGGGCATGCCGCTGGACGGCATCCGGCTGGAACGTAAGATGCTGGAGGAACTCAAAAATTCCGCCACTCAGGTACTGAATACCAGTACGATGAAGCCTGCTCAATTGAAAGAGCGCATCATATCCCGCTTTTCTCATCTGGAAAGCCATATGCTGTCGGTAAATATTACGTCGTTTGGGTTCAAATACGGTATTCCTATCGATGCGGATCTGGTGTTTGATGTTCGTTTCTTGCCAAATCCGCATTATATTGAACATTTACGTCCGAATACGGGACAGAATAGTGATGTATATGAATATGTTATGAAATGGCCGGAGACGCAGGCGTTTCTGACCAAGCTGCTGGATATGCTGCATTTTCTGATTCCGCAATACCGGAAGGAAGGCAAAAGCCAGGTTATTATTGGAATCGGCTGTACCGGAGGCAAGCATCGTTCGGTAGCAATATCGGAATATTTGGGCAAAATGTTGGGAAGCAGCGAAACTGAGGCTGTCACCGTGAGCCATCGCGACGCCGACCGGGACCGTCATTGAAGAGGGTGAAGGGATGAAAGAAGCCGGACCACGAAGAGAACGTCCGAGAATTGTAGTCATGGGCGGCGGAACCGGATTATCCGTGATGCTGCGCGGTTTGAAGGAAAAGCCGCTGGACATCACGGCCATCGTGACGGTGGCGGATGACGGAGGGAGTTCGGGCATCCTGCGTAATGAGTTGCAAATGCCGCCTCCGGGCGACATTCGTAACGTACTCACGGCGCTAGCAGATGTAGAACCGTTATTGTCGGATATGCTGAATTATCGCTTCAATACAGGCGCGGGGCTTGCAGGCCACAGCCTGGGTAACTTGATTTTGGCTGCAATGACGGATATATCGGGCGACTTTGTGACCGCTGTGCGGGAACTTAGCCGCGTGTTTGCCGTTCGGGGTGAGGTATTGCCCGCAGCCGGGCAGGCCGTTATACTGCATGCAGAGATGGAGGACGGATCGATTGTTACTGGCGAGTCCAAGATCCCTGAAGCTGGCTTACGGATCAAACGCGTTTTCCTTGAACCGGATCACGTGGAGCCGTTGCCAGAGGCTGTTGAGGCTATTCGTCAGGCAGACGCCATCCTGATTGGGCCAGGTAGTCTCTACACGAGCATTCTGCCCAATCTGCTTGTACCTAAGCTGGCTGAAGCTGTCGTTGAGGCTGACGCAGTAAAAATGTTTATTTGTAATGTGATGACACAGCCAGGAGAGACGGATAATTACACGGTGAGTGACCACCTCAAGGCGGTACATGAGCATGTAGGACAACAAATTTTCGACTATGTCATTGTAAATAATGGTGATATTCCGCTGCAGGTGCAGAATAAGTATGCGGAAAAAGGAGCTAAACCAGTTGTGCTGGATATGAATGTGCTGAAGAGTGCCGGCTATCAAGTGGTTGCGGATACGTTGGTCCTATTCCGGACTTATCTGCGTCATGATGCCGACAAGCTGAGCCATCACATCTATCAACTTGTACAAAATTGGATGTTACGGAAGAGGTGAAGTCCCATGTCGTTTGCAGCACAGACCAAAAAAGAACTAACGATGATCGAAAGCGAACCGTGCTGCGAAAAGGCGGAACTTTCAGCCCTCATCCGTATGCTTGGTGCGGTGCAGTTATCGAATAAAAAAGTCATCTTGGATATTTCGACGGAGAATGCCGCCATTGCAAGACGGGCATACTCTCTGCTTAAAAAGCATTTTCAAGTGCATACGGAATTGCTTGTCCGCAAAAAAATGCGGCTGAAAAAGAACAATGTATATATTGTTCGGATTCCAACCATGGTACAGGTGATTTTAAAAGATCTGTACATTGTTTCCGAAGGATTTCTGTTTACTCCAGGGATCAGTGGAGAGCTGTTCAAAAATAACTGCTGTAAACGTGCTTATCTTCGAGGAGCATTTATGGCAGGAGGCTCGGTCAACAATCCCGAAGGTTCGTCCTACCACCTGGAGATTGCGTCCATGTATGAGGAACACTGTCAGGCCCTGGTGGACCTGGCGAATGAATTTCATCTCAATGCCCGGTGTATAGAACGCAAAAAAGGATTCATCCTATACATTAAGGAAGGCGAGAAAATCATTGAACTGCTCAGTATCATTGGTGCACATCAGGCCCTTTTCAAGTTCGAGGATGTGCGTATCATGCGAGATATGCGTAATTCCGTCAACCGAATCGTCAATTGTGAGACGGCGAACCTGAACAAAACGATTGGAGCAGCCGTCAGACAGATCGATAACATCAGATTGTTGCAAAAGGAAGTTGGTCTGGAGTCGTTGCCCGAAAAGCTTCGTGAAGTGGCTGAAGTCAGACTTGCCCATCCGGATATCAACTTGAAGGAAGTAGGCGAACTGCTTAAGGGTACAGTAAGTAAGTCCGGGGTGAATCACCGGCTTCGCAAGATTGATGAGCTGGCAGAGAAGGTTCGTACCGAGCGTTACGGTTAAATAAAGGGTAGGGCTGCTAGCAAAACTGATTGCTTTGGTTTTTCACCAAAAGGTCAGTAATTATCTTGGAGAGCTACTCAGGTGTAATGAGGTGATGTAAAAAGGCTAAAATGGGTCATAATAATGACATCCAATCACCCTGAGTTTTTTCTTCTAGTGTCCTGCTCTGGTTATATGGTATAATGTTATAAATATAATTGTGTATTTAATGTCCAGATTTCATAATAGGGGGTAAGTTTCCATGACAAAGCACCCGGTAGTTGTCCGTTTGAAAACGGGTCTCCATGCCAGACCTGCGGCACTGTTCGTTCAAGAAGCGAATAAGTACTCATCTGAAGTGTTCGTCGAGAAGGACGACAAAAAAGTAAATGCAAAAAGTATCATGGGGATCATGAGCCTTGCAATCAGTACTGGTACGGAAATCCAGATTAGTGCAGAAGGCGCGGATGCCGAACAGGCTGTAAACGCTTTAGTTAGTCTGGTAAGCAAGGAAGAGCTTGAGAACCAATAAGATATGATTTGAACTCAATGAAGAAGTCCCGAAAGGGGCTTTTTTGCGTTTTATGACTGTCAAGTGCAACATTATGGAATTAAGCCCGTCTGTTAGGTATCAAATCGATTTGAGTTTGAGATGTTAAAACTTAAGGAGGCTAACGTGATGGGTAAATTATGGATGAAACCGCTGGGCGCGGTGATGGTCGCAGGTACATTGCTAGTAGGAGGTACTGCGTGGGTGGCACCAAGTAACTACGCATATGCTGCTGAGGTACAGGGGGTACAGCAAAACGTGATTAACGTTGTGGGTACAGGTGAGATTCAGGTGAAGCCTGACATCGCTTATCTTTCCATTGGAGTGAACAGTACGGCAGATACCGCAGCCTCTGCGCAAAAAGCGAATGCAGCGAAAATTCAAAAGGTTAGCAATCTGCTGAAAAGTACGTGGAAAATCAGTGCGGATGATATTCAAACCAGCCAGTTCTACGTACAGCCTGACTACACGTATAGTGAAAAAGACGGACAGAAGATCAAAGGGTACACAGCTCATCACACATTGACTGTAACTTACCGGGAGATGGACAAGATTGGTGAACTCCTGGATGCTGCATCCCAAGCTGGTGCCAACAATATTGAAAATGTACGTTTTACGGTAGAAAAACCAGAGAGCTTTGAAGCTCAAGTGATTGAAAAAGCTGTTGCCAATGCTGATGTGAAAGCTGGAGCTATTGCAAAAGCGGTTAAACGTCAACTGGGTGCTGTTCTGTCTGTGAGCCAAGGTGACGCGAATGTACCTGTATTCTATGCAAGTGAGGCTTTGATGTCCAAGTCGTTAGCTGATTCTGCTGGTAGCACACAAATTGAAACAGGACAGGTTAAAGTAAGTACTACGTTGAATATTACTTATGAAATGAAATAAGTGAAATAAATAAGGCTGGATGTCCGTTAAAGATATGCTTGAGCGGGCGAAAGGCAATAATGACAAAGACGTTGTCCATCGGACAGCGTCTTTTTTGTTATAAAGGCGCACTTTGATGAAGTTTGGAAAGAAGAGGTGAAATATGACGAAATGAATTGCTGGTTTTTGGTATCTTTTTTGTCCATTTGTTCGTAACAAAACCTTCATTATAGACATCTGGATCGAACAACATTGTAACTGGAGCTGTAAACCTTTCCGCAATCGGGTTAATTATAATAAAGAGGTGAGCGTATGAGGCATACGATCAAATCAGGATACATACGCAATGACACTCAAATTTGAATTCGAGAGAGGAGTTTTATATATGACATCATGGAAAAAATGGACTAGTGCACTACTGGCGGCAGGAATTATTGTGGGGAGCGGGGCTGTATGGCAGGATAGTTCTGTACAGGCAGCTTCAGTATCCACGAAAGTGACAACACCTACTGAGGTAACTCTGAAGTCGGGAGGCAAAACTCTTACTCAAAAAGGGCTCCTTCAAGGTGGCTCCACTTGGGTATCGCTTACCGCAGTGAAAGATGTTGCAGGTGGAAGCTTGAAATATGATGCAAAGGCTAAGGAGTACTCCTTAACGGCAGCTAATAATACGATGACCATCAGCCTGATTGATGGGGCACCGAGTGTTAGAATTAATAACTACTATCCACAAGTGGAAGCGAAGCTGATCAATGGCCGATTGTATATTCCGTTTTCTGCAATGAGAGATTATTTGGGTGTTCAGGGCAACTGGGATGGCAAAGCCAAGACACTGACGCTGAGCAAAGTGAAGCAAAATAGCGTGACAGTCAAAGCGGCAACAGTGAAAGTCAGCATCAAGAACGCTGAAGTCGATATTCAATATCCTCAGGTTAGCGGACTGGCTAACGATAAAGCAGAAGCAGCTATCAACAAGGTGCTGAAAGATGAAGTCGATGCTTTTGTAGCAGATTTCAAAAAACAAACTAAGGAATTTGGTGACGCAGCAGCGAACCGTCCATATGCATTTGAGAGTTCTTATGTCGTGACATACAACGAAAATGGTGTGCTTGGACTCATTACGCAAAGTTATCAGGACTATGCAGGTGCACATGGCATGACGTTCCGTTCAGGTCACACCTTTGCTCTGGATTCCGGCAAGGAATTGAGTCTGGATGATGTAATTCAAAATAACAAAACTGTGCGTCAGACAGTAAGCAAAAAAGTTGGAGATCAGCTTAAAGCTAGCGGTGGTTACCTTGAAGGCTATAAAGGTCTGAATAAAGATCAGGATTTCTATGTAACACCAACAGGTGTAGTTGTATTCTTCCAGTTGTATGAGTATACAGCTTATGCGGAAGGCTTCCCAGAATTCCCGTTCACATACAAAGAGTTGCTTCCTAAAGGCACAGAGCCGTTCAGTGGCTTAACAGCAGACAAGTAAAGTATTAGAATTTCATTTCGTTGAAATGATGGCTAATAGCGTATGCGTAGCTCGGTTCGTAAATGTAACTTTAGTATTAGTCTTGGGCTTATTGCAAACGTAACGCTAAGAGAGTTAAAGTGAATCAATTAAATATGTATCATGCACTTTTAAATTATCTTCAAAAAAAGGACGCCCTCGTCATATTGACGAGAGCGTCCTTTTTTCATATAGCCCACTCAACTGGGCGTTGCCGTTTGAGTGGGCTATATGGTATATCCGTTTAATTGGCGATTCGCCTCGGCTTAGATGCCTTGGGAACCTACGTTTTCAATAACTTTATCGATGATACCGTAATCGGCAGCTTCAGCAGCGCTCATAAAGTAGTCACGATCTGTATCTTTCTCAATACGCTCCAGCGGTTGGCCTGAGCGCTCAGCGATGATGCGGTTCAACGTATCACGCATTTTCAGGATGCGGCGGGCACGAATTTCGATGTCCGAAGCTTGACCTTGCGCACCACCAAGTGGTTGGTGAATCATGATTTCGCTGTTAGGCAATGCAAAACGTTTACCTTTGGCACCTGCATTCAACAGGAATGCACCCATCGAAGCCGCCATACCTACACAGATGGTAGATACATCCGGTTTGATGAATTGCATAGTATCGTAAATCGCCATACCGGCTGTAATGGAGCCGCCGGGGCTATTGATGTATAAGTGAATGTCTTTCTCCGGATCTTCCGCAGTAAGGAACAACATCTGTGCCATGATGGAATTCGCCACAACGTCATTTACATCACTGCCAAGGAAGATGATACGATCCTTCAGCAATCTGGAATAGATGTCATAGGCGCGCTCACCGCGGTTGCTCTGTTCAACGACCATTGGAATATAACTCACGTGAAAAACCTCCTCAGAAATGTAAATGTTAATTGGTGTTATATATAAACTGTTACCGTATTACCCACATCATAAACAATTCCAAACAAAAAGTCAAAGAAAGTCAAACTAAGTTTGAAAAAAAAGAAACCTATTCGGTTTCATTGGTTAAGAGTGTTATGAGCTACTAATTAAGAATGGCGCGCCCGCCAAGAATCGAACTTGGATCTCAGGCTTCGGAGGCCTACGTCATATCCATTGGACCACGGGCGCACATTGATTATTGCTGCAAACATAGTTGCATAAAAGCAGTTTTGTAATAGAAGCTTCAAATATGTGACAGCAATAATGATTATAGCTCATGAGTAATTTAATTGCAAGCTGATGTTCGCTGTTTTGGTTTGGAATACCCTGAAATTGATCATGATGAAAATAAGTGGATAAAGAGCGCAAATAGGTAAATGCTAAAAGAGGTTTTGGACATGCCATATGAAAAACCATAGCAAGCAATATGTAGATGAGAATTTTACTTTGCTTCTATATATGGTGTCGAACAGGTTGTTCTCGATCATAGTAGATTGACATTGTGAAAATAGGCGCGTACAAACGCCTGAAACGTGTCGATTTAACGCTTCGAAACACTTGCATGTCACGTCAGTTTTAGGTAGAATAGACGTGGGACTTAAAAAGTTAACCCGGGACGTTTTGGGGCCATGAAAGAAAGCTTGGAACGAGAAGCTTGCGGGAGTGGAAAGCATGCGAACGATTTTAGAAGTGCAAAAGCAGCTTCTGCCTGATCTCATGGATGTCTTGAAGAAGAGGTATACGATTCTGCACCAGATCATGTTATCGGATGTGATCGGACGAAGAACGTTAGCTAATTCCATGCAGATGACCGAGCGGGTTCTGAGGGCTGAGACCGATTTGTTAAAGGCTCAGGGACTTATTGAAATTGACAGTGCAGGCATGAAGATCAGTGAGGCAGGGCATGAATTGCTGCAGCAGTTGGAACCCGTCGCCAAAGAGCTGTTCGGATTATCCGAACTGGAAGAGCGCATCAAGCAAGCCTACGGTCTGCAAAAGGTAGTTGTGGTTCCTGGTGATTCGGACATTTCTCCATTTGCCAAACGGGAACTGGGTAGAGCCGGAGCGAAGGCTCTGGGTAATATTATGACTGATAACGATGTTGTCGCCGTAACTGGCGGTTCAACAACGGCTGGAGTCGCAGAGCAACTGACTCCGCCAACATCGCTGAAAGGTGTCTGGTTTGTACCGGCACGCGGTGGGCTGGGAGAAAGCCTTGAAATTCAGGCCAATACGATTGCATCCACGATGGCAAAACGGGTAGGGGCCCAATACAAACTCCTGCATGTACCGGATTTGCTTAGTGATCATGCTTACGAATCACTAATCCAGGACCCAAGTGTTCAGGAGATTCTGCAGCTGATTCGAAAATCGCGGATCGTCATTCATGGAATCGGTGATGCCGTAGAGATGGCACGGCGCCGTAAACTTGCGACAGAGATCATAGATGAACTTCAGGCGCAAGGGGCCGTATCTGAATCCTTCGGTTATTACTTTAATGATCAGGGTGAGGTGGTACACACCATGCTTACGCTGGGCATGCGACTCCAGGATATTGAACGAACCGATGTCGTGATCGGAATTGCAGGTGGCAAAAGCAAAGCTGCTGCTATTCACTCCGTGCTGCGATTTGGCCAGGAAGATATTCTGATTATTGACGAGGCTGCTGCCGAAGTCATCGTTGCCGAAATGGAATAAGAGTTTACTTTTCACCACAACCATTGTTGTCTTGACGGACTTCACGGTCTGTCTTGAATATATAAGTTTCATAAAAAAAATTAATCAAAACTTGGGAGGAACTTACTCATGATTAAAGTAGGTATTAACGGTTTTGGACGTATTGGACGCTTGGCATTCCGCCGTATTCAAAATGTAGAGGGCATTGAAGTAGTAGCAATCAACGACTTGACTGATGCTAAAATGCTGGCTCATTTGCTCAAATATGATACAACTCAAGGTCGCTTCGATGGCGATGTTGAAGTACACGATGGCTTCTTCAAAGTGAACGGTAAAGAAGTTAAAGTATTGGCTAACCGTAACCCAGAAGAACTTCCTTGGGGCGACCTGGGCGTAGATATCGTTCTGGAATGTACTGGTTTCTTCACAACTAAAGAAGCAGCTGAGAAACACCTGAAAGGTGGAGCTAAGAAAGTTGTTATCTCCGCACCAGCTACTGGCGACATGAAAACCATCGTTTACAACGTAAACCATGAAATCCTCGACGGTACTGAAACTGTAATCTCCGGCGCATCTTGCACAACAAACTGCCTGGCACCTATGGCAAAAACACTGCAAGACAAATTCGGAATCGTTCAAGGTTTGATGACTACAATTCACGCTTACACTGGCGACCAAAACACTTTGGATGCTCCACACCCTAAAGGTGACTTCCGTCGTGCTCGCGCAGCAGCTGAAAACATCATCCCTAACACAACTGGTGCTGCTAAAGCAATCGGTCTGGTTATTCCAGAACTGCAAGGTATCCTCGACGGTGCAGCTCAACGTGTGCCAGTAGCTACTGGTTCCCTGACTGAGCTCGTAACTGTTTTGAACAAAAAAGTAACTGCTGAAGAAGTTAACGCAGCTATGAAAGAAGCTTCCGATCCACAAACTTTCGGATACACTGAAGACGAAATCGTATCTTCCGATATCCAAGGTATCACTTTCGGTTCCCTGTTTGATGCAACTCAAACTAAAGTTCTGACTGTTGGCGACCAACAATTGGTTAAAACTGTAGCTTGGTATGACAATGAAATGTCCTACACTGCTCAACTGGTTCGCACTTTGGAGCACTTTGCAAAAATGATTAAGTAATATCTGCAATAACATAGAGCGGAAACAGATGCTATTGTTTCCGCTCTTTATATATCAACATTTTGCAAATTTCTCAAAAACACCAGGATTGACAAGGGATTTCAGCTCTTGATTGGTCCACCAAATACATGGGTGCGGAGGAAATACAGATGAACAAAAAAAGTGTACGCGATATCGAATTGACAGGAAAACGGGCTTTTGTCCGTGTAGATTTTAATGTGCCGCTCGAAGATGGTAAAATTACAGATGACAAACGTATTCGTGCCACGCTTCCTACGATCAACTACTTGATCGAAAAAGGCGCTAAAGTTATTTTGGCAAGCCACATGGGCCGTCCAAAAGGCGAAGTGGTTGAATCCATGCGTTTGACTCCAGCTGCTGAGCGTTTGTCCGAATTGCTCGGTAAAAAAGTCGTTAAAGCGGATGATTCCGTTGGCGAAACAGTAAAAGCTCAAATCGCTGAACTGAACAATGGCGACGTATTGTTGCTTGAGAACGTTCGTTTCCACGCAGGCGAAGAGAAAAACGATCCTGAATTGGCAAAACAATTTGCTGAACTGGCTGACGTATTCGTTAACGATGCATTCGGCGCAGCTCACAGAGCACACGCTTCGACAGAAGGTATCGCTCATTTGTTGCCAGCAGTATCCGGTCTATTGATGGAGAAAGAACTTGAAGTGTTGGGCAAAGCAATCTCCAACCCTGAGCGTCCTTTCACAGCAATCATCGGTGGTTCCAAAGTTAAAGACAAAATCGATGTGATCGACAACCTGTTGAACATTGCAGACAACGTAATCATCGGTGGCGGCCTGACTTACACGTTCTTCAAAGCACAAGGACATGAAATCGGACAATCTCTGTTGGATGATTCCAAACTGGACGTTGCTCTTGGTTTCATTGAAAAAGCGAAAAAATTGGGCAAAAACTTCTACCTGCCGGTAGATATCGTTGTATCTGACGACTTCAGTGCAAGTGCAAACACACAAATCGTTGGTATCGACGGCATCCCTGCAGACTGGGAAGGCGTGGACATCGGACCGAAAACTCGTGCAATCTATGCTGAAGTGATCAAAAACTCCAAGCTGGTTGTATGGAACGGACCAATGGGCGTATTCGAAATTGAGCCTTTCTCTAACGGTACACGTGAGGTTGCTGAAGCTTGTGCAGAGACAGAAGCATACACCATCATTGGTGGTGGTGACTCCGCAGCAGCAGCTGAGAAGTTCAAATTGGCTGACAAAATGGACCACATCTCTACAGGTGGCGGTGCATCGCTCGAGTTCATGGAAGGCAAAGTGCTTCCTGGCGTAGTTGCATTGAACGACAAGTAAGCTTTAAGCTATAGCATGAAGGAGTTGAAAACCATGAGAACACCGATTATCGCAGGTAACTGGAAAATGTTCAAAACGGTTTCCGAATCCAATGACTTCATTCAGGAAGTTAAAGGAAAAGCGGAAGTTGAAGGCGTAGAGACTGTTATTTGCGCACCGTTTACGAATCTGCCATCCCTGGTAGAAGCCGTTAAAGGCACAAACATCAAAATTGGTGCACAAAATCTTCATTTTGAAGACAACGGTGCATTCACAGGTGAAATCAGCGGCGTGATGCTGAAAGACCTGGGTGTGGATTACGTCATTATTGGTCACTCGGAGCGCCGTCAATATTTTGCGGAAACCGATGAGACTGTCAATAAAAAGTTGCATGCAGCATTCCGTCACGGATTGACTCCAATCTTTTGTCTTGGTGAGACGCTTGAAGAGCGCGAAGCTGATCAAACGAAAGACGTGTGCAAAGTGCAAACGGAAGCTGCTTTTGCAGGTCTGTCCGCAGATCAGGCAGCACAAGTGGTTATCGCTTATGAGCCAATCTGGGCGATTGGTACAGGCAAATCCTCCACTTCCCAAGATGCGAATGAAGTTATTGCTTACATTCGTACGCTGGTGAAGGATCTGTACGACCAAAAGGTAGCAGATGCAGTTCGTATTCAATACGGCGGCAGTGTTAAACCTGAGAACGTAACAGAATACCTCGGACAAAGCGACATCGACGGCGCGCTTGTTGGCGGTGCCAGCTTGCAGCCGGCTTCGTTCATCGCGCTTGTTGAGGGGGCGAAGTAATGACAGCTCCAAAACCTGTAGCACTGATCATTATGGACGGCTTTGGTCTTCGTAACACGGTGGAAGGCAACGCGGTAGCGCAAGCCAAGAAACCGAACTATGACCGTTTTATGAGCCAATTCCCACACACAACTCTCACTGCTTGCGGTGAAGCGGTAGGTTTGCCTGAAGGGCAAATGGGGAACTCCGAGGTAGGTCACCTGAATATTGGTGCCGGCCGGATCGTATACCAGGATTTGACTCGTATCTCCAAATCGATTCGTGACGGTGAATTTTACGACAATGAGACACTCGTTAAAGCTGTTCGCGAAGCGAAACAAAGCGGTAAAAAGCTTCACTTGTATGGTTTGTTGTCCGATGGCGGCGTACATAGTCACATCGACCACTTGTTCGCTATGCTGGATCTCGCCAAAAAAGAAGGAATGAATGACGTATACATTCATGCTTTCATGGATGGCCGTGATGTTATGCCAGATAGCGGTAAAGAGTTCATGCAGAAGCTGATTGCCAAAATCGAGGAAGTCGGTGTAGGACAAATCGCAACGGTTCAAGGTCGCTACTATGCGATGGACCGTGACAAACGTTGGGAACGTGTTGAGAAATCATATCGTGCCATCGTTTATGGTGATGGACCAAAATACACTGATCCACTCAAAGCAGTTGAAGAATCGTATGAAAAATCCGTATTTGACGAATTCGTTGAACCAACGGTTATCGTTAAAGCGGATGGCCAGCCGGTAGGTTTGGTGGAGAGCGGCGATTCCGTCATTTTCCTCAACTTCCGTCCTGACCGTGCGATCCAACTGTCGCAAGTATTCACGAACCAGGATTTCCGTGGTTTCGACCGCGGTCCGAAGTTCCCTGTGGGCTTGCACTTCGTGTGCCTGACCTTGTTCAGCGAGACCGTTGAAGGTTACGTGGCTTACTCGCCTAAAAACCTCGACAACACGCTGGGTGAAGTTCTGGTACAGAACAACAAGAAACAATTGCGTATTGCAGAAACCGAGAAATACCCGCACGTAACCTTCTTCTTCAGCGGCGGCCGTGATGTTGAGCTTCCAGGGGAAACACGCGTGCTGATCAACTCACCAAAAGTTGCAACGTACGACTTGCAGCCGGAGATGAGCGCGTATGAAGTAGCTGACGCATGTGTTCGTGAGATTGAAGCAGACAAACATGACGCCATCATTCTGAACTTCGCTAACCCTGATATGGTTGGACACTCCGGCATGCTGGAGCCTACCATTAAGGCAGTAGAAGTAACAGACGAATGCATGGGCCGTGTTGTGGATGCAGTTCTCGCTAAAGGCGGCGTTGTGCTGATTACTGCGGATCATGGTAACGCGGATATGGTGTTCGATGAGCAAGGACGTCCGTTCACTGCTCACACAACGAACCCGGTTCCACTCATCGTTACAGATGCTAACGTTACCCTGCGTGAAGGCGGAATCCTCGCGGATATCGCTCCAACGATTCTTGACCTGATGCAATTGCCTAAACCGGCTGAAATGACAGGTGCATCTGTCATCGCTACCGGTAAATAATATAATTTTAATAGGTTATTGAATAAGGCCTAAGTTGAACCTTAACGAAGCGGGCAGAACCGATCTGTAGAAGCGAAGCGTTCGCCTTTATCACATGATTTCAACTTATAAAAACAATTTCAAAGAAATCAGGGGATAACAGCGATCGGAAGACGGTACTGCATGCGGAGTGGCCTGGTGAAACTCAACTATTCTGAACGTATTAAAATAAAATTCCAAATTAAAAGGAGATTATCACTCATGACTATTATTTCTGACGTGTACGCTCGCGAAGTCCTCGACTCCCGCGGTAACCCTACAGTTGAAGTTGAAGTATACCTGGAGTCCGGCGCAATCGGACGCGCTATCGTTCCATCCGGTGCATCTACTGGTGCCCACGAAGCTGTTGAGCTTCGCGATGGCGACAAATCCCGTTACCTGGGTAAAGGCGTTCTGCAAGCTGTTAAAAACGTAAACGAAACAATCGCTCCAGAAGTAATCGGTATGGATGCATTGGATCAACTGGGTATCGACAAATTGATGATCACTTTGGATGGTACGCCAAACAAAGGTAAACTGGGTGCTAACGCAATCTTGGCTGTATCCATGGCAGTAGCTCGCGCAGCTGCTGACGCTTTGGATCTACCATTGTACGTTTACCTGGGCGGATTCAACGCTAAAGTACTGCCAGTACCAATGATGAACATCATCAATGGTGGTGAGCATGCTGACAACAACATCGATGTTCAAGAGTTCATGGTTCTTCCAGTTGGAGCACCAAGCTTCAAAGAAGCTCTTCGCGTAGGTGCGGAAATCTTCCACAACCTGAAATCCGTACTAAGCTCCAAAGGCCTGAACACAGCTGTTGGTGACGAAGGCGGCTTCGCACCGAACCTTGGTTCTAACGAAGAAGCAATCACTACAATCATCGAAGCGATTGAAAAAGCAGGTTACAAACCAGGCGTTGACGTATTCCTGGGTATGGACGTAGCTTCCACTGAGTTCTACAAAGATGGTAAGTACACACTTGCTGGCGAAGGTAAATCTTACACTTCCGCTGAGTATGTTGACCTTCTGGCTTCATGGGTTGAGAAATACCCAATCATCACAATCGAAGACGGTATGTCCGAAGATGACTGGGATGGTTGGAAATTGCTCACTGAGAAATTGGGAGACAAAGTACAACTCGTTGGTGATGACCTGTTCGTAACGAACACAGAGCGTCTGGGTAGAGGTATCGAACAAGGTATCGGTAACTCCATCCTGATCAAAGTTAACCAAATCGGTACATTGACTGAAACATTCGATGCAATCGAAATGGCTAAACGTGCAGGATACACTGCTGTAATCTCTCACCGTTCCGGTGAGTCCGAAGACAGCACAATCGCTGACATCGCTGTTGCAACAAACGCGGGTCAAATTAAAACGGGTGCTCCTTCCCGTACAGACCGTATCGCGAAGTACAACCAATTGCTCCGCATCGAGGATCAACTGGGCGAACTGGCTCAATACAATGGTCTCAAAGGTTTCTACAACCTCAAAAAATAAGTTGTCTTACGACAACTCATGGGCAAGCCGGGTAACCGGCTTGTCTTTTTTATTAAGTTGATTTTAATTACTAAAGAAGATTAAAAGGGTTGAAAATGTTGGCTATATCTCAGTAATTGAGGAAATGCCACTACTTGTATCACGTTAATAGCTGTGTTACAATTAAAGTAACTGTTTTTATGGTGAGATGTTATGCCCACATGGGTAGGAGGTGGAAAGAATGGATATTGCTTTGAAATTGCTGCTCGTGGTGTTTTCGATCGGTCTAATCACTGTAGTATTGCTGCAGCACGGGAAAAGCGCTGGTTTGGCGGGTGCCATCTCCGGTGGTGCGGAACATCTTTTCGGTAAAACGAAAGCGCGCGGACTGGATCTTTTCCTGCAACGTGCAACAGTTGTACTGGGTGCAGGATTCTTCATTTTGTCTATCATCGTTACGGTTGTCTCCAAGTAAGAGTTGGAGTGCCTTATGTAACGCGATAGTTTCGAGCAGGAACGCTTGAATGATTAACCTTCGTTTCGAGAAGAAACGGAGGTTTTTTAATAAATTCATTCATAACCAGTCTTTTCCAATGAACTACATGATTCTGATCTTCGATTTCTTCTCACTTCCGTTCGGTTACCTTCCTACATATTCGCCCTGTTCTGGGCCGATTCTTTTCTGTCTTTTCGAGAGCAAAACACATGTAGCATAAATGCTGTTATGATGCATGAAAGCGCGGTTATGCAAGGGGCCATGCATGCTTGGTTTATTTTGCAGGGTACGGATGCGCCGGATTGAATTCGTGTATACTAGGGTATGAGATAGTGAGGCCTGAGTTAAATGGCTTTTCTATTTGTAAGGTTTCTGATACATAGAGAGATGAAACAAGATTACACTTTTATGTTTCCCGAGGTGAATATTAATGATAACAGAACAACAATTGCTCGACTTCATGCGGGATACCGCTTATAAACCGATGACTTATCAGGAACTGGAACAGCACTTCGAGATTGAAGACGCGGCTGATTTCAAAGCCTTTTTAATTATGCTTAATACGTTGGAGGAATCCGGCAAAGTCTTGCTGACTCGCAATAACCGCTACGGCATGCCAGAACGTATGGATTTGGTGCGCGGACGTTTGCAGGCTCATGCGAAGGGGTTTGCTTTCCTCATCCCTGAGGATCGGGAACACCCGGATGTGTACATCCATGCCAATGATATGAAAAGCGCGATGAACGGAGATACGGTATTTGTTAAAGTGACTTCTCAAGGTCCTTCCGGTGGGCGTTTGGAGGGCGAGATTGTCCGTATTGTTACCCGTGCGGTCACGCAAGTGGTCGGTGTATTCCAAAGCCACGAGGTTTATGGCTTCGTCATTCCGGACGACAAGCGGATTAACCGGGATATCTTCATCCCACGGACGAACTTTAATGGAGCTGTTGATGGGCAAAAAGTTGTTGCGAAAATCGTCAGCTATCCAGAGGGCCGGGCAGCAGCAGAAGGTGAAGTGATCGAGATTCTCGGTCATAAGGATGAACCGGGCATTGATATTTTGTCAGTGATCCGTAAACATCAGCTGCCTGAAGCTTTCCCGGATGAAGTGGTGGAAGAATCCGAAAAAGCACCGGATGCCATTACGGAAGAAGAAATTATCCAGCAAGGTCGCCGCGATCTGCGTGGGTTGAATATCGTTACGATTGATGGCGAAGACGCGAAGGATCTCGATGACGCTGTCAATGTGGAGAAACTACCTAACGGTAACTATCGTCTGGGCGTTCATATTGCCGATGTAGGCTATTATGTGCAGGAGAACTCCAAGCTGGACCAGGAAGCGTACAATCGGGGATGCAGCGTGTATCTGGTGGACCGTGTTATTCCGATGCTTCCGCAACGGTTGTCCAACGGGATCTGTAGTTTGAACCCGCAGGTAGACCGCTTGACCCTGTCTTGTGAGATGGAGTTCAACGACCAGATGAAGGTTGTGAAACACGACATTTTCACAAGTGTTATCAAGACCAAAGAGCGGATGACGTATTCCAACGTTCGTAAAATTCTTGAAGGTGAAGAGCCTGAATTGTTGGAGCGTTACAAGGACCTAGTGGATGATTTCCACTTGATGAAAGAGATTGCTTTGAAGCTTCGTGCGATGCGTATGCGCCGCGGTGCGGTTGACTTTGATTTTGAAGAATCCAAAATCATCGTGGATGAAGAATGCAAACCAGTCGATATCGTGAAACGGGAGCGTTCGATTGCGGAGCAAATCATTGAGGAATTCATGCTGGCAGCCAATGAAACGGTAGCAGAGCATTTCCACTGGTTGAAGGTTCCGTTCATTTATCGTGTGCATGAAGATCCAGATCAGGAAAAACTGCAAAATTTTCTCGCCTTTGCGGCGAATTTCGGACACCACGTCAAAGGACGTGGCAACGCGATTCATCCACGGGCGCTTCAATCCCTTCTTGAGGATATCAAAGAAACGAAAGAACAAACCGTTATTAGTACAATGATGCTGCGTTCCATGAAACAGGCGAAGTATGATTCTGAGATGTCTGGTCACTTTGGTCTGGCGGCAGAGTTCTACAGTCACTTCACATCACCGATCCGTCGTTATCCCGACCTCGTCATTCACCGTGTTATTCGGGAAGTGATTGAGAACAATGGGGCTTTGCCTGAGAACCGTCAGGAGTATTTGGCTGGACGTATGGCCGATATTGCGCAACAGTCTTCGGAACGCGAGCGAGTGGCGGTTGAAGCTGAGCGCGATACAGAGAAAATGAAGAAAGCCGAGTATATGCTTGATAAGGTCGGCGAAGAGTTCGAAGGCATGATCAGCAGTGTTACCAGCTTCGGTATGTTCATTGAACTGGAAAATACGGTAGAGGGTCTGATTCGCCTGAGTGCGCTCACAGACGACTATTACCATTTTGACGACCAACATATGGCTCTGATTGGCGAACGCACCTCCAAGGTCTTCCGCATCGGTGATGAGGTGAAGATTCGTGTAGCGCGTGTGAGCATGGAAGAGTACACGATTGACTTTGAAATGGTTGACATGAAACCTCGCGGCGAACGTCCAGGTGGCTTCAGCGGTGGACGTGGCGGTAAAGGTGGACGTCCTGCTGGTGGCGGAGCACGCGGCGGCGCGAAGAGTGGTTCTGGTGGATTCAGTGGCTCGCGTGGTGGTAAAGGCGCGCCAATCGGTGCTGGAGGCAGCCGTGGCGGCAGATCAGCCGATGAAAGCAGCAAAGGCGGACGTGGCGGTCGTAGCGGAGCTTCGAACACAGTAGGAAGCGCGGGTGGCAAAGGTGGCGGCAAACCGAGAGGTGAGCGTCGTGCTGGAGATGCCGGCGGATCAGCAGGCCGGAGCAAGGGAGCGGTAAGCTTTGGTTTTGGTTCGGGCAAAGGTGGTTATAGCTCTACCGCAGGTGGCCAGGAAGGCACTTCAGCTAGTGGACAAGGGAATGCTCTGAACAGCGGCAGCAGTCGTGGTGAAGGAAGCTTCAAATCCGGTAAAGGCGGAGGTAAAGGTGGCAAAGGCGGTAGTGGACGCAAAAACACCTCACCTAGCGGTGTGTTTATCGGAGAAGGAGCTACACCGGGCGGTGTTCAGGAAGGCGGAGCACCACGCCGTAAGCGCAAGAAGAGTAAAGGCGCACCAGCCAACGGAACGGCGGCTTTTGTACGGAAGAAGAAAAAGTAATCGCGTTTCGCTGAGCATGAAATGAGTGTAATGGGAAGGGGCGGCGCAGACCGCCTCTTTCTTGATTTTAACAGCGGTCCTTGCTACAATTAAGGTCTGGCATGTGGTACCTGAGGAAATGTATGGTGCGCTGCTGTAGAGCATAGGTACCGGCTTATTTTACGGAGAAGGAGTGAGGACATGGGCAAGAATGATGGACAGAGTAAAGTGCTTGCACAGAATAAAAAGGCTTCCCATGACTACTTCATTGAAGATACGTATGAAGCGGGCATGGTGCTTACCGGAACGGAGATTAAATCTCTTCGTAACGGCCGTGCGAATATTGGAGATGCATTTGCCACGATTCGGAACGGTGAGATTCATATTCACAATATGCATATTAGTCCTTTTGAACAAGGGAACCGTCATAATCCAATTGATCCAACACGTACACGCAAACTGCTGATGCATAAAGTGCAGATTCACAAGCTGCTTGGGCTGTCGAAGCAGGATGGATACAGCATTGTACCGCTGAAGATCTATATTCGTAACGGGTATGCGAAGCTATTGCTCGGACTGGGTAAAGGTAAGAAGCAGTATGATAAACGGGAGTCTGCTGCAAAACGCGATGCACAACGTGATATTCAACGGGTACTGCGCGAGAAGCAGAAAGTTGCTCGTTGATTGGGTTGCTATGTGTTGAATGACGCATGGTAAGTTAGTTAGTGATAAGCAGGTTATGCTAGAAATTAGGATCTCAGGTTTTACCCGTAGTTGGGTAGAGCTTGGGATTTTTGTTTTGATTAGAGGTCCCAGTTACGGTGGTCTGTCAGATTTTTGTGCCAGGTCTGATAGGAGATACAACACTTTGCCATGTAACCTGTCTATTAAGATGTTAGGTTAGTAAAAGTTAAAACTGTATGGTTTATTGGCAAGGTTGATGGAGTAAGTTTGCAGATGGCTGCGTAGTTTGTTCGGATCGTGGGTAAGATAGTTAAGTGGAACTGTTTGTGAATCGTTGGCATTCGGTACTCAACTTTACTTCCCTTGAGGGACGCGGTATAATATGTAGACGCTTGAGCATCATATGTGTGTTGGTTAAACTTGCACAGTTGCTCAGTCTGCTGGAACGTCTTCCAGCACTCTGTACTATATCGGTGATTGTTCCTGTGTTATGATGTTCTTGTAGCAGACAGGAATGCCGAGTTTGAAAGAAGCATCTTTTTACCTTGGAGGAAAAAGATGTGCAGCACCTTTGCTCCGTATTCACGGATTAATCCTGGAGCCCTTCTTATATGAGGGGGCGTTTATGGATTCGACGGGGATAGTTCGAGCATGGGTAGCGGGTAGTGGGGACGCGTCCGCTTCATCAACGCTAAAGCCTATTAAACGGCAAACAACAAACAAACTACGCTTTCGCAGCCTAAGAAACTGTGTGCGTGCTTCTAACCTGCATCGCCCATGTGACAGGATTAGGGGCTAACAAGTAGTGGGATACGCTGTCACATCTCCGCCTGGGGTGTGCTGAAGAAGACAATCAGGCTGACCCAACGTATAGCCGGTTACGGGGCGATACTCGGGTGACATCAAAACTGTGACTACACCCGTAGAAGCTTATGTGTCGTTATCTTCGGACAGGGGTTCGACTCCCCTCGCCTCCATTTTAAAAACCCGCTCAGTGAGCGGGTTTTTTTCATTTATATGGTGATTTGTAGACGATATGTAGACGGAAGGGTTATATAAGTATAGATTTAGCGAACATTGTAGACCTGGTGCCTACAATATTTTATTATTTAAGGATATGGTTATAGTCTAGCATTTCATAGTTGAGATGAAGTCAAAGTCTAGATTTTAATGATTAATTTTTTTATATGTTGCTCTTGTGTCCCCAAGATACTTAAGGGTACAGCTGGCGATTGTTGAGTAGTAGTGGGAGCCACATATCTTATTGGAATCAAATAAGTATGGGAAATGGAGTGCGGTATATGGATATCAAATTTTTAGCCCAAGGGTATCAGAGAACAGAGGAAGATAACCAAATAGGAGAGATTTTAAAGCAATCATTTTTAGATGTAAGATATAACGATTTTATGGGTTTTATTGCTTTTGTAACAGAGGGTGGTATTAACCGAGTTATGAACGAATACATATCTTTTTCAAAAAAACATGGGAACAGGTCGCGATTATTTATTGGAGTAGATCAAGAAAGTACACCGAAAACTGCACTAGATCTGTTATTACTTTTAGGGTTTCCAGTTTACATTTTTCATAACTTAAATCCATCTGTCATTTACCATCCAAAAATTTACATATTTAAAGGTGTTGAGAATAACCGAGTAATTATTGGCTCCTCAAACCTTACAGGGACAGGACTGTTCAGTAGTATTGAAGCTTCAATAATGATAGATTTTACAAAAGAAGAAGAAGAAGAGCGCAAAATAATTTCTGCTATTGAAAAATACTTCGATGGTTTTGTTACAGTTCCTCCAACCAACCCGAACTTACAATTACTTTCAACAGAATTAATAGATGGACTTGTTGAGGCTGGGATAGTACCAGAAAAAAGAAAGAGGAATGTAACATATTCTATAGCAAAAGATAGAGAAACAAGTGAAATAAGAGAGAAACTGACTAATTATTTTCCAATAACGGCTGCAAAAAAATTACCACCTAGGATAAAGAATGTAATACCTGGTGTGGAACTTGGAGATGTTGAAGATGACTCCTTGGATGTACTAAAAAGTGAACTGACATCAGTACCAGTTCCAGTAGTAGCACCAACACGAGTGCGATCCCTTGTATGGAGAAAATCTAATCTTCCCAGATCAGATGCTCAATTTATTCCTATTGGAAAAGGCAGCAGCAATCTAACAGGGAATTTAAAATTGGCACAAGCGAAATTCAGAGATAATTCTGGAAAAATAATAGATCAAAAGACTTATTTTAGAAATAATGTTTTTGGAGCGTTATCATGGAACAGAGTATCAAAATATGGTAATACATCAGTATACGAAACAGCAAGTGCCCTATTTCATATTGAAATCAAAGGAGTTAGTTGTGGGGAGTTTCAATTAAATATAAGCCATGATCTGGGTAGAGTCGCGGGTCAAGGGAATATTCCTACAATAATACATTGGGGTACCGCGATGCCAACTATTAGAAGTAATAATCTTACAGGTCTTGATTTAGAACTTTATAACTTATCTGGAACAAATGAATATGTAATCACTATAAGTTAGTTGAAATTGTTATGGGATTAATATTATCGAGAAAGATTAAAGGCGGTGCACTACGATGGAATATACATTAGATAAATTAGTGGAGAACTTCAGAAAAAATATTAGTACTTTCAAAGATAACAAGGCAAAATATAACGAACACTCAACCAGAGTTGAATATATTGATCCCCTCTTAGAGCTTATGGGATGGGATGTGAAAAATACTAAAGGGCTATCTCCAGGGATTAGAGAGGTCATTCCTGAAAATTATTCAAAACAAGGTAGTAGACCTGACTATACTTTTACAGTCAGAGGAGTTAAAAAATTTTTTCTTGAGGCAAAAAAGCCAGGTATAGACTTGTTAAATGAGCAATCACCTGCATTACAAGCGAGAAGCTATGGAGTTTCGGCTGGACACTACATCTCAGTTTTAACTAATTTTGAGCACTTACTAATTTATGATACAACCGTGATACCTAATGAGAAAGACAATCCAAGAGTTGCCCTTCTTAAAGTTTTTCATTTTGAGGAATATATACAGAAATGGGACGAGATTGTATCACTAATTGGACGTAATACTGTCTATAGTGCAAAATTTGAAGAGAATTTTAAAGACTTTACGAAAAACCGCACGATCATCTCTATTGATCAATACTTTTTAACTCAAATAAATGGATGGCGAATTTTACTCGCTAATGATTTGTATAACAAGAATCCAGATTATACGTTGGAGTATATTAACGATTCAATTCAGGATTTCATTAACCAAATGATTTTTTTAAGAATATGTGAAGATAGAAATTTACCAACGTATCATAGGCTCCAGGAAACAATAGCAGAAGAAGATACCCTAAAAGACCAATTAATCGAGGTACTAAGGGATGCTGATACTAGGTATGATTCTGGGTTGTTTTCTAACAATGAGCTTGTGTTGGATTTAAAGAATGAAATTATCCATAGTATAATAGAAAGTCTGTATTTTCCTAAGAGTGTTTTTGCTTTTAACGTGATAGAGGCTAACATTCTTGGAGACATTTATGAACTTTTTTTGGCTGAAAAATTAGTTATTATTGATAATGTTATTACGTTGGCTAAAAAGGCTGAAAATTTAAATAGAGATATTGTCTCTACACCATATGAAATTGTTAAATATATGGTAGAAAAATCACTAGGACCACTTTGTATTGGAAAAAATCCTGATCAAATACTAAAACTTAAAATAGCTGATATCGCCTGCGGTTCTGGAATATTTTTGACCGAGATCTTTAACTATCTTTTAGAATATAATAAACAGTGGTATTTTGAAAATGATAAGAATCATTTGATTGAAGGAGAGAATGGAGACTACTTCCTTCCCTTTACTGAAAAGCGTGAACTATTAATATCTTGTGTTTACGGAATTGATATTGATCCCAGCGCTGTTGAAGTAGCCAAATTTAGTCTTTTGTTAAAACTTCTTGAAGGCGAGACTACTCCTACTTTAGGTAATTCGAATAAATTGTTACCTACGTTAACTGAGAATATTAAAGTAGGTAATTCCCTAGTTGAATATAGCCATATTCGAGGTAAGAATATAAGCCTTATAGATAAAATAGCATTGTCTCCTTTTGAATGGAAATTTAAGAGTGAGGAGATTTCATTTGATGCTATAATTTGTAATCCTCCTTATGTAGCAACTTCTGATATGAAAAGTATACTCCCCAGCGAGGAAATTAATGTTTATGAAAAAAAATATTCTTCATCATTTAAACAATATGACAAATATATGATATTCCTCGAAAGGGCAATACAAAAAGTGAAAAAAGAAGGGTTTGTATGTTTCATAATCCCTAACAAATTCTCAAAGATCATTGCAGGCAAGAATCTAAGAGATTTATTGACAAGTGAGTCTTATGTAAAAGAATTTATTGATTTTGGATCAGCACAGCTTTTTAAACAGAAAAACGTTACAGTTTATAGTTCAATCTTACTCTTGAAGAAAGAACGAAATAGTACATTTGATTTTGAGGAAGTATTCAACTTACAAGAATGGTGGGCAACTCAGGAAGGAACAAAAAGAAATAAAGTCGTTGTTAATAGCAATATTATTAAAGATACTCCATGGGTACTTGTTTCAGATAAGAGCAAAGCAGAATTAGTTAACAAGTTATATACAAATTCATCACTCTTGGGCGAAGCTAAGTTAGCTGATATTTTTAATGGAATCCAAACAAGTGCAGAACGACCTGTGCCTATTTACTGGTTTAGTGCCGAAGAGATAGAAAACAGAGGGGATAATGAAATAGTTATTAAAGTGGCAAGAAATGGTAAGTCATATTTTATAGAAAAAGATATTCTTAAACCCTTTTTTAAACCGACAAAACACTATGAAAAAAATCTTAAAACTTATGATGTGGTAACTCCTAGTAAGTGGATTATATTCCCTTATGATGTTAATGGTAAATTGCTAAGTGAGGAGATAATGAAACGAAACTACTCTGGTACGTGGGAATACCTTCTTGACCATTATGATAATTTACTACCAAAACAAATTTCTGGAAATAAAAACGGACGGGATGTACCACATGCAAATAAAGGTACGTGGTATCACTATGGTAGGATTCAAGCACTTACAAGATTCATAAATACACCAAAACTTATCGTTGGCATACTCAGCAAAAATCCACTATACTTGTATGATGATCAAGATATGCTGATAGCATCTGGTGGGACAGCAGGCTATTGTTCTATAGCTGAAAGTGCAGAAAGTCAATATAAATTAGAATTCATACAAGCCGTATTAACTCATCCTGCAATTGATTGGCTATGTAGTATTATTGGTAGTGATTTTGACAATGATTTTTATTCAAGAGGAACTTCTGTTTTGCAAAGATTACCTATTGTTAATGTGGATTTTAACGACACAAAACAGTTGCAACTATATAACGATATCATCTCTGATACCCAAAGGATTAACGAGATAAATAAATATTTATCCGGGAATACCTTGGAGCGCAGAAGTAGGTCTGTATTGGAAAGCGAAAAAGAGGTACTAATTAATCAAATTAGTGAGAATGTTTCTGATTTGTATGGAATTAAAGAGTTAATGCACGTAATAAAGTGAGGGTTAGTTATGAAATTAATGGCTCAGAATACAGAGCAAAAATTGCGTGGGGGCTACTATACCCCAAAAGAGCTATCTGATTTCATTGTTAAGTGGGCATTTGACGATGGACTAAAAAAAACAGTATTGGAGCCGAGTTGCGGAGATGGAGCATTTCTTGAAAGCTTAGTCAAGCTAAAGGCTGATGAAGTTATAAGTTGTACAGGTGTAGAACTTGATCCTGCTGAGGCGGAAAAGTCAAAGTTAGTTATAAAAGATAAACCTGATTTTAGAGTTATAACTGATGATTTTTTTAATGTTTTTGAGAGTACTTTGGTTCATAATGAATATGATCTAGTAGTTGGAAATCCCCCATATATTCGCTATCAATATTTAACGCCTAACCAAAGGGAAGTGCAGTCTCAAATACTGATAAACAATCAAATGAGAGCGAACAAGTTAATTAACGCTTGGGTCTCTTTTGTTGTTGCGTCGGTGCAACTCCTTAAGTTTGGGGGGAAGATTGGTTTAGTTATTCCAGCAGAACTTTTGCAAGTTGCTTATGCAGAAAATTTACGACTATTCCTTGTAAACAGTTTATCTAAAATTACTGTAATCACTTTTACCGAATTGGTTTTTCCGGATGTTCAGCAAGAGGTTGTTGTTTTGTTAGGTGAAAAAGGGACTGATGTAACTGGTGATAATCGTATATCACTAGTAGAGCTTTCTAATCTTCAAGATTTGGAGAAATTAGATTTGAGTTCTCCGACTGAATATAAAGAGGTTGATCATAACTCTGAGAAGTGGACTCAATACTTTCTCTCAAATGATGAAATAAACCTTGTAAGGCAGATCAGGTCGGATAAACGGTTTAACTCCTTCTGGGAGATCGCTCAGATAGATATAGGGATTACAACCGGTAATAATAAATATTTTTCAGTGTCTAAAGATGTGGTTGAACGTTATGATTTATCCTCAGTTTCACTTCCATTAATTGGAAGGAGCGCTCATGCATCAGGTATCTTTTTTGATTATGAAAACTGGCAAGATAATGTTAATAAAGATTTACTTGCTCAATTGGTGTACTTTCCTGATGTTGCGATAGATCAGCTTTCCCCTCTGCAACAGGAGTATGTAAGGTGGGGAGAAGAGAATGGACATAATAAAGGCTATAAACTTGGACTTAGAAGGAATTGGTACCATATCCCTTCTGTGTGGAAGCCGGATGCTTTCCTTTTAAGAAGAAATGACTTATTTCCGAAATTTGTACTAAATAAGATTGAGGCAGTAAGTACAGATACAATGCATCGTATTCGCTTTAATGAGGGTTATGATGCTAATAAGGTTTTGCTTTCATATTATAACAGTGTTACTTTAGCCTTTACAGAGATTGAGGGAAGAAGTTATGGTGGTGGGGTTTTAGAAGTACTGCCAGGTGAAGTTGAAAAAATCAGGCTTCCTGATCTTCAACACTTTGATACCAAACTGACAATGGAACTTCTAGATAAAATTAATTATACAATTAAAAATAACATTGAAATTGAGCCTTTGCTTGATGAAATTGATAAAATTGTATTAGTTAAATTTTTGGGAATTAAGCAAAGTGTGGTTAATCATTATAGGGTTATTTGGAAGAAATTAATGGAAAGAAGAAGGCGGAGAAAATAAAAAGAAAACAGGCGGTATGTTTCATTATTCTAAATGAAACATACCGCCTGTTTTTATTGATTTTATAATAGACTAAGTGATCGTCCGACTGATATATCTTATTACTAATCGTTAAATTAGTTGAAGTATTTATATATTATGCTACTGTATAGTGTTTACCAGAGTTCTAGTATCTATATAGGAGTGATGAGGGTGGCCCTTTTTAATGAAGAACTAAAAATTCTTTTCTCACAAGCGCTAATGATAGATTCAAATTCCAAACTTTTAACTGATTTGTCGGAAAATTATTCTACTATTTCAGAGTTAGTAAGTACTTCTGAGATAGAACTAAAGATGAGGATAGGAAATACGGGCAATAGAGCAAAGCAAATAATTTCGATTTTGAGTCTTTTCAGAATTTTGCAAATTCAAGAAGTAAGTGATCAGTATATTAGAACGCCTAGTGATGTAGTAACACACTTAGTTGCAGACTATAAATTTGCTCATAAAGAATACTTTATTGGGATCTTCTTGAACAGCAAAAATAAAGTGATTCACAATGAAGTAATATCTATAGGTACACTAAACGCTTCCATCGTCCATCCTAGAGAAGTATTCAATGCAGCTATTAGGCATTGTAGTGCTTCTCTTATTTGTGTTCATAACCATCCTAGTGGCGACCCTACACCTTCTCAGGAGGATATCCAGATAACAAAGCGATTGGTTGAAGCAGGGAATATCATTGGTATTGACGTGTTGGATCATGTAATTATAGGGGGAGATCGTTTTTATAGCTTGAAAGAACACGGACATATGTGACGTGTTCTTTTGTTTTATGGAAAGGAGGTGAGGGAACTTGATTAAAAAGCCAGTATCAGTAATTGTAGAGACATTAAATATGGCAACAGGAACATTGGTTGGAGGGGCTGCAGGAGCTAGTGTTGGAACGTTGGTTTTACCTGGTGTTGGGACAGCAATAGGATACCTCTTGGGGGCAAGGATGGGCATAAGAGTTGCAACTAAACTTAAAAGCTAGGAGAGTGATGGAATGATTAACCGTTGGAAACAAGCGCAAAATGCTGCTTCTGATGCCATTGTAAAAACGTTGGAAAATGGATTCGACTTATTCAAAACCGCAAAAGATTTACATGAGAAGCATAGTAGTAGGGAAAGTGAGTCTAAGGATGTAATTAAGCTGTATGAGAAAAACCAGCAGTAGCAATCTACATCTAATAAAGAGGTGGCCACTAAATATGGGGGCCACCTCTTTATTTTTTATCTTTAAATATGAGAAGTTGTTGAATGAAATGATAAACATCTTTTTGTTCTTCTGTTGTTCTTCCATTTAGTTCATAGACAATTCTATCAATGAATTCTGTAGTAATTATGCTTTCTTGTTTAAGATCAGATTCAAAAATATCTTTGATATCAATCAACAGAGCTGAAGCGATTTTGTCTATCACTGATATAGTAGGGCTCTTTTCGCCACGTTCTATTTGTCCCAGATAAGATGTGTTTAACCCAGCTTTGAGGGCTAATCTTTCTTGACTCAGTCCCCTTTTTTGTCGTGAGTTTCTTATATTTTCCCCAACAAGTGCGTTAATTTTATTCATTCATACCACCTGTTTCCTAAGAGATACTATAAGGAAACGATAATGGTATAATCAGAACACCTCAACGTGCTATAGTCACTTATTAAATAAGTTTCTAAAAGCATTGAATATGTAGTTCATTTTACCTATAATCAAGTAAGTGCTTTGTAATTTATGTAATTATATCTAAATTCATTAGGGGAGAATATTATGAAAAAGGCTGTATTTCTTATGTTGTTGGTTGTTCTAGCTGGGTGTAGCACAGAAACCGACCAAGTTGTTCAGGATGTAACTTCAAAAGTACAAGATCAAATCAGTAATATCTCAGATCAAAGCAATGAGAATGTGCTGAATGTAAAGAATGGGCACTTTCAATCTTATCCCGATAAATCAATTGGTGAGGCATTTGACCGATTTTTCGAGGGCAATACGTGGAAATATTTCAAGGCAGAATCGGGCGAGGACGTGGTAGAATTCACGGGATATACGGAGTATAGAGATGCAAAGGTTAAAGCCAGGCTTCAATTTATTTTAAATGGAACTAGCACCTTTGAAACAGCAGCACTTTCCTTCAATGATGTTCCGCAAGATAACATGGTTAGAGCCGCATTGCTTAAAAGTATTTTCGAGAGAAAGGTTAATGAGTTAGAGATTGAATCTACGTCACTTAGTAATAATGAAATCGCAACTGGATCAGAAGAGAAAAGCGAGGAAATAGCGAAAGAAACTGAGAGTGAACAAGCTATTTCATCTAAGAAAGATGTATTTTCTAAACTAAGTTATGACGAAAAGAAGAAGCTAAATCTATTCTTCAGCAATTTAAGTGAAGCTTACTTTAGCCAGTTCAACAAGGATAATTATGATGTAGAGCAATTAATTGATTTTGCAGTCGTACATAACAAAATCAATTACGCAAATCGAGTAAAAACGACTCAGGTTAAAGGTGGATCTTATGATGAACTTGACAGTAAGCATGTAATTGATACAGTAAAAAGGTTTTTCGGGATTGAAATCAAGGCAAAGGCAACGGAGGTATATCCATTAGAGGGACGAGACTATCAGTGGCCCTCTGCTGATGGTGAGCAGTATATGAACTTCTCTCAGATTAATAATTTCTACGATAACGGTAACGGTACATTTACAGCAGAAATCCAAATATATACTTCTGATTTTGAGAGCCAAGGAGAGAGTGTTTTGTACGAACCTAAGGATGAGGCATGGGGAAATGATATAGGATATGATAACTACGGAACTGCTACTGCTGTTGTAAAGAAGGCGAAGTTGTTAAATAAGGATACGTACCAAGTTATTGAATATAAAGTTATAAATAAGTAGAGATAATAATGAATGGAGATGTGGATCAGTTGCCTGGTTTAGTTACTGAAATTAATGATGATAAAACAGAACTGCTAGTCCCTATTAACGGGTTTAAAAAATATTATTTCTTTCTTATTGCTTTTGGAGGAATTGTATCAATAAGCGGTGGATTATTCTTGATGTGTGCAGGCATGGTTATTGGTTGGGCGCTAGCATATCTGATAACAAACGGCATTGCAGGATTTAGAGTATTGAAAATGAATTTTAAAACATACCCGTTACAAATTGAGATTTCAAATGACGAACTTTATGAGCAACTTAATTCTACTTTCTCTCATCCAGACTTTAAAGTAGAGATAAGAAAAAATGGTGTTTACTTCATCTTCAAGGGGAGATCTCAGCATCGAATTTGGATTGATAGTAAGAAGAGTGAATTTTCAATAATTTCTAAGATGAAAAGTTCGGTATTCAATAAACATAATTTAGGGATTAAAGAGTTGATGTACGCTTATGCAGCGACACCAATAATCATACCGGCAATTAACAATGTGCTACTCTTGAAAGATACCGATCAGGGGCATAATGAAAATTAACTGAACTCACCAGAAGATATCAATTATCTTCTGTTTTTTTTGTCTCTATAATATCCAAGTAGCTCAATGTCGATAATATTCATTGACTAGTTGAAGTATATTATGTTAGGAGACAAATGATGAGGTATAATCACTATTTAAATCCAGAGGACAGAAAGTTAGTGTTGGATACATTTATTATTGGAGATGACAAGAGTGAAGTGAAAGAAAGTACAGAGGAAGAAATTTTACAGTCAGCTCTTATAATTTGTATAGATCACATGCCAGATGAGTTGCAGAGTTTAATTATTCAAAGCGATAGAATCACTGCATTTAGAAATAGTATGATAGAACATCTGAAGATTAACAGTTACATCATAAAAAAAATTGTTGACGCAGAAGACAGGGAAAAAAACAGTGATGGCTTCAAAAAAATGTCTGATTACATTAATGGATATGAGGAACGAAATATACTAGGGGTAATAAATTCATCAAAATCAAGTCGTACATTCCAAAAGGCAGTGGAGGGAATTATAAGCAAGTACTTTAAAATTGAAAATAGAACTTCGAACTCTGAAAATATTACTGGATATAAAGACAATCTTTATATTCCGTTTCTAGCAAAACCTTTTATTTTTTTTATAACTTGGATAAGCACTCTGGATAAATTAGACAGAGAAGATCTGAGCATTAAGGAACTACGCAATATATTTATAAGTGTTATAGAGAATTATACAGAAGAGCAACAGCTAGTAAGTAAATACTTATTTGAAAAAGAATATAATGTTGATCTATTTGAATCAATTAGAAAAAATATTATATATTTTCCTGCTAATCAGAGAGAGAAAGTTATAGAACTTCTAAGTTTGATATCTATTTTACCCAACGTGAATTTTAGACCTCAGTTAGTAGAAATGATGTGTAGATTATTACTTAATAAAGATTATAATGAGAATGATAAAGTTGGGCATTATGGATACTATACTTCGGATGATTTCGCAGATAAAATAAATATTCTTCAAGAAGCTATTTTATACTTAGCCTTCATAACGATACCTTTAGCAGAAATATACTTTTACGATCTGATAGATAAGAACTGTTTAGAAATCAATATTAATGAGAAGTATTCAGAGGAAACGGAAGGTGATCTGTCGCATATACTAAAAGCAATTGAAAATTATAGCGGCTTAATAGATTCATTAGTGAACTTTCATCTTAAAGACTTTGTACAAAAACAAACGGAGATGAAACAAAATAAGAAAGTAGAGTCAGAAGACAGTTTATTGGATGATCATATGGAATATAAAACGGCAATAACTAATTTTATTGGAGCAGTGAAATCAGAATTTAATTTATAAGCTTAAGAGGAAAAGACACAATTCGAGGAATTGTGTCTTTTCTTATACAATGAGATGTTTAATGATCAATTAAAAGTGTGAATGCTGTTGTACTATTTTTACGGTTGATTATCAGTTGAAATATATGCGGTGTGTTGAACTTTGTGAAATAACGATAAATGAGAATAATACCTCAATTCAAAAAAAGATATATTATACCATAAAAATCAGGGTTACATAGTATCATTTTGGGGCAACACTCTGCAACACTTCGATTGGATGATAGGTATATTATTAATTTTGTACTCAACATCCAAAGGAGCTGAACATTGAATGAATACTAATAACAAATCAGAGCTAGCGTATTACCTTAAGAACCTTGATCGTGCTGAAGTAAAGAAGATAAATGATTTAACTAAAGGAGAAAACAAAATTAGTTTGCTCGCACACAGTTCAAGTTTATCTCACACTACATTATTTGGGGTGAACAGAAAACCGTATATAGTAGTTGTCGCTATAATTACTGAGAACAGCCGTGCATACTACGGAGATTTCGGAAACGGATCATTGCAGTTTGGCAATCATTCAATTGATGAGGATTTTGTAAGAGTGATTATTGATTCAAGAAATACTCTAAATAAGAAGATGTGTGTTCACTATAACAATAATACTTCTTCATATAGCACTAAAGACGAAGTCAATAATAATCTTATTTTTATGTATGTAGAAACCAAAGATTATGCTCATTACTGTCTTTATGATGGGCTAGTAATGGGGAAATTCTCAGAAATCTATGTTCGTGAATCTAGCGCTAAAGAATCACTTAGGACAATTACAACTTCTACAATAAGAAGAATGTTTCCCGAACACGCTAATGAACACTTTTATGGGGAGTGAATTAGTAATGACAGAAAGAAGAAGAATAGACCTCGATGCAAACATTCCTCCTCAAAATGATTTGGATAAGGAGCAGTTTAACTGCGATTACTTTGATGAAAATTGTTCTACTAGTAGCCCGATAGATTCTTTTTCTATGATGAGGCCTACTGATTTTGACCAATTAAGACTTAGTGATATTGAAGCGACTCTTTCCATAGAGCAGGATATGGATGGTGCACAGAGTAACTTTTCAGAGTTTTTGGATCAGAATGCTATCCCGGAAAGTATAATTTCCGAAAAGAGTGATACAGATTTTACAACAGCTAGTGTCTTCCCTAATAGAAGTAAGCGGGTTACTTTCGAGACTCAAGTAGAAAATATCATGCTTACTAGGTATGAAATAATTAGCACTGGTGATAATTTAATGATCTACCAGCCAGAAGAAGGGTATTTTAGACAAATGACAGATAGAGAAGTGGCGGTTTTGATTCGGAAAAGTTTAACTGATGATCAAGATCGATTGGTACGGAAGCAGAAGATTGATGAAATTATTTATCGTCTAAAGACACATCCTGAGCTTCAGAGAGAGCTAAATCAGAATAATGACTCTGGGCTAATAAACTTTCGTAATGGGGTGTATGATTTATTCCGTCAAGAGCTTATTCCGCATAATTCACACTACTGTTTCACGAGATATATAGATGCGGATTATGATTCTTATTTGAGTAGGGAACTCCATATTGATAGTTGTTTTCACTCAAGTAATTTTCTTCGTTTCCTTGAAGACTGCACTAATGGAGAGGAATTAAAAATGAAGTCGTTGCAACAAATGGTTGGCTACATCATTTCTAATCATACTAGAGCAAAGAAAATGTTTATTTTAATTGGTAAGCCGCATACCGGAAAGAGCGTTTGGTTGAGCTTGCTACAGAACTTGGTTGGAATACGCAACACCACATCAATGACTCTTAAACAACTTGCTGAGAACCGCTTTATGCAGTCGAGATTGGCTCATTCACAACTGAATATTTCTCCAGAAATGAGCGAAGATACTGATTTAAAAGGCATTGAATTTATAAAAGCAGTTACTGGTGGCGACTTAATTACAGGAGATAGGAAAGGAGAAGCCCCAATTGATTTTAGGGGACAAACAAAGTTGGTTGCAGCAGGGAACCACATGCCTAAGATCTCGAGATATGATGGAACCAATGCATTTATGGATCGTTTGATGTTCATTACATTTAATTTATCAACACCGGAGCACAAGCGGGATAGGTTTCTACTTGATAAGTTGTTAGAAGAGCGGAGTTTGATTGTTCAATGGGCTTTAGAGGGTCTCCATGAGCTTATTGAGAATAATTTTAAATTTATTGAATGTGATGATGGCATCCAGTTTAAACGACAATATATGAACGAATTAAGTAATTTCTCAGAATTTATCTATGATATGTGCTACATCGAACCGCATAACCTAGAGCTGAAGGTGCACAGGAAGATGCTTTACGAGGCCTATAAAGAGTACTGCAAAGATAATGCATCTCAAGTACTGACCAAAACTGAACTCTGGAGAGAAGTTGAAAAATTAGAAGTCAAGAGTGAAAAGTTGAGAATAGAAGGATCGAATCCATTAATGGGTTTTAGGGGTATAGCTTTAAAGTAAGGTATAAGTATGTCTAGATGGATCTGGTATTCATGGCTACGTTAGCTACGCTTTTTGAAAAAGACTCGTAAATCATAGCTTATAAGATTAAAGTACGAAGATTTTTGAAGATTCTCGATTCTACTAGATGACTACGGACAAGAAGTATTTTGCATTTTTTCGTTCATATATTATTAAAGGAGATGACAGGATGAGTGAAACAGATAGTAAGTTGTTCTACACTATGAACGAACTTCACGAAATTTTACCTCTAGGGAAAAATACTCTTTATAGACTGGTCAAGGAGGAGGGATTTCCTAAAATAAAAGTAGGAAAAAAAATACTGATTCCCGTAAAAGGGTTCAAGTCATGGGTGGAGCAAAATACGTATATTTAAAACAAAATACAGAGGTGAACAACTTGGCTGGAAGTATCAAAAAGATAGGGAGAAAATTTAGAGTAACCTTTGAATTAGGAAAAGATATCAATGGGGTAAGAATGAGAGAAACCAAAACTGTTGCAACGGAAGCAGAAGCAAAGAAACTTCTTAATGAATTTGAGTATAATAAAAATCGTAACCTTGTAGTACAAACTAGTGGAATGAAATTTGTAGAGACAATCCATCATTGGATGGATAACTATGTAAAGTACAATTGTGAAGAGACTACGATTTATGGTTACCGGAATATTCAAAATAAGCACATAGCTCCTTTTTTCAAAATTCTTGAACTACAAAAGCTCCAGCCAGGCCACATTCAACAATATTACAAACATCTGATGGAAGAGAAGGGGTTATCGCCAAACACAGTCCACAAACATCACGCACTCATTCGTAAGACTTTGGACTATGCTTTGAAACAACAATTAGTCCATAGAAATGTAGCCGACGCTGTATCTTTACCAAAAAAGAGGAGGTTTGAAGGGAAGGCTTACACCAAAGAACAACTTATTGTGCTGTTGGAAAAGGTAAAGAATACAAGGTTGGAGGTCCCAGTTAACCTAGCTATACATTTAGGGCTTAGAAGAGAAGAAATCGTTGGCCTTAAATGGGACTATGTTGACCTGGATCAAAGGAAAATTCATATAGAAGAGGTTCGTACAAGTGCGGGTAACAAGGTAATAACAAAACTACCAAAAACAGATAAAAGCAGGCGATCACTTCATATGAGTGATGACCTACACTATTTACTATCAGATTTAAAAGTTATACATGAAGAAATGAAGATACTGTTTGGAACTGAGTATGATGATTCTGGCTACTTGTACTGTCATGATAATGGAAAGCCTTATCGAGTGAACTCAGTAACTGAGCAGTTCAAGGACTTTCTTGAAAAAAATGAGTTTCCTAAAATTCGTCTTCATGATCTTAGACATTCTTTCGCAAGTGTGCTGCACAATGAGGGAGTAGACTTAAAATCAATTTCCGAGGCATTGGGGCACTCAGACATAGGTACAACCAATAAAATATATACTCATGTATTTGATAAAACGCACAAAGAAACCTTAAACCTAATGAGTAATGCACTCAGGGGTCGATGATATGAGAATAGGCACATAAAAGAAGCGGAGAGTACTGCTTCTTTTGTGTGCCTAAAAGCATGCTTTTAGGCACGTCTCCAAGAGTTATCTCTTAACGTGCCAAAATATTAATAATTTACTTTTGGCATGTGCCATGGTCGTCGCATATATTTTGGCACAAATTTTTGGAGGTATAGTTGATGGAGATGGGGTATGGAAGAGTATCAGCTAAGGATCAGAATCCGGAAAGGCAACTTTTAAAATTTCGAGATATTGGAATTGACGAAAGATATATATTTGTTGATAAGCTAAGTGGAAAGGACTTTAATCGACCACAATATCAAGCTATGCGTCTAATGATTCGCGAAGGTGACTTAATCTATATTGATGCTTTGGACCGATTAGGGCGTGATTATGAGGGAATCATAAATGAGTGGAAGTATGTTACTCGTGAAGTGAAAGCAGATATTGTTTGTCTGGATAACGAGACACTTTTTGATTCAAGAAAATTCAAAACCATGGGTGATTTCGGAAAGGTGATGGAGGATCAATTTTTGAGTTTGCTGGCGTATGTAGCAGAACAAGAAAGGAAGAAAAATAAGCAACGTCAGGCAGAGGGGATTCAAGTTGCTAAGAGTGATGGAGTTAAGTTTGGTCGTCCGAAGATTGAAGTAAACGAAGCATTCATTGAAGTGTATCAGGATTGGAAGTCTGGTTTGGTGACGGCTACATGTGCTATGAATAAATTGGGGATGAAACATAGAACGTTTTATAGGAGAGTTAAAGAATATGAAATGTTTAATCTCTAATTTTGGTGAGAACCTGATGGGAATATGGGTTAGTTATAATTAATAGTATATATTTGTTGCGGGGGAATGAGAGTTAGTTAATGCCATCTAACAGTGTTAGAAAATATTACACAAGAGCGATCCCATTTAATGGGATCGCTCTTGTGCCTTCACTGAGTAAAATAATACGTCAATTGGTCACAAAGGAGAAATTAATAAACTTTTTTTCTTCTATAAAAACATAAGTTGAAGAAAGAAGTTGACTCATGTTTCTCCTAAGTGTATCATCTTTTTTAGATTAGTGTTGATGTGTTATTAAGTTACTACAAAAAAAGGAGCGCTATTTATGACAAGTACAGATGAATTTAGTGGTTCGTTAATTTCGGATAACGGCTATCACAAGATTTTATTTTCCAAGGATGGGAGAAGCTTGAAGTTTGCGGTAGGTAAGATATTTGGTGATGAATTAACAACAGAAAAAGCACTAGCGATCGTTGAAGAAGTCAATGTGCTTGTTAACGGTAAATATACAAAGAGTTTTCTTGAAAATGCACTTATGTATAGCATTAAGCACGGATTGAAGGGAAGATTCGACAATAGGGCTTTAGAATTGGCTCTTCGAATAATAGATTTTGATGAGGCAAAAGTAGAGGGGTTAAAAAAATGTTTTACAGTTTTGAACATGGGGGTGAGTACTGCTGGTAAATCTTCTTTTACTCTAAATGGGGCGGTTAAACAAGAATATCGTTCATGTTTTTCACCGTTAGTGAGCTTAAGAGAGACCACATCATTTGAAATGGGGATAACCTTAAACGACAACAACTCCGAAACAGAAATTCAAGTGTATGCTTTTTTAAAGGATAGTATGGAGATAATTAATAGTATTGAAAATATTATTTCAGATTTATATATTGAGACATTCAATGCAATGGGGAACATATTAATTGATAACCCGCAAGCAAATGATGCCTTTGAACAGGCGACGGTAGACCTTGTAGATAGATTGAAAAAAACACAGGATAATACGATTAACTTAAACAGAGCAATTGGGAAAGAAATTGAAAAATTGCGAACAGATTTTGATAGCGGGCTGAGAAACATGTTCTTATCCGTGGAAAGGAAGTTACTGAACAGTTCATCTTATGCAAAAAGCGAATATGATGAAGTGATTATAAGAGGGATAGAAAAAGTGGCATATGAAGAGAAAAACAAAGTTGAAGCGGGTGAATTAGATAAAAGATTAATGGTTTTGATGGAGACAAATGAGGCGAGAGAAACAATAGAGAAGGTTACAAATCTGCTCGAAGAAAGAATGAATAAATTCAAGAGTGATTATAATGAAGTATTTAAAGAACTTAAAATGAAAGATCTAAGTGGGAATACAAGAACATGTTATGTTATTACTAAAGAAATTGGAGAAACAAAGAAGGAAAAACTTGAAACCAAAAAATTTTTATCGGTAATATTCGACAATAAAAGCATGACAAGTGTAGAAGGATTTTATACTATTGCACCTTTTATTGCATCTGCTGAAATTAAGCTCCCTTACTATGATGTGTTAAGTGAACTTCCTACAATAAGAGTAGTGGATACAGTTGGCTTGAATCAAAAAAAAAATGATGTCAGAAGTCAAATTTCGAGTAATCTTCAAAAATATAAACCGGACATCATTTTATATCACACTAGATTGGATGAGAAGGATGAATCATTGAATGGTAATGTAGAGTTTATTAATGCACTAGGCTACGGGAAAAGAACAAGAGTAATCTATGGTAGAATTGATACTTGTCTAGAAAGGTACGCTGAGACCTTCTTTGACATTGAACAAGATGAATTGAACGGTGAAATTCTTCAAGACATAGATATTTTAAAATTTGAAGCTCATATAGATGATGAATACTTAGTGTCGGAAAAGCAACATCTTAGTAAAATTGTAGGGAATGAAAATATCTATTTATGTGACAAGAAACAAGTGTATCCGTATTTTAAGGATTATTCTCCACAAATTCTTATGCTTAAAATTTTATCGATTAAATTTGAAGAGACTAGAGTTAGATACCCTGAAGGATTTAAAGATGGGTTTATCAAACTCTTATATAGAACAAGTCTTATGCAGGATATATTTACTGAATTTACTGAAAAAAGAATAGAAGAAATGATACCTTTGCAGTATCGTCTTCTAATTTGGAGTCCTTTGCAAAAAGCTATAGAAGAAATGTATTCTGATCGTGAGGGATGGAGGAGAATCCAGCCAGCACTAGAATTTAAGAGTTGTATAGTGAAAATGATGGAGACGCAACAAGTTTCAATATTCCTTGACGAAAACTATAAAGATAAGGATAATTTTATTAGAGAGTTTCTTGAAACGATTTATGATGTTGTAAAGTTTCACTTGATTTCTCAATACAAAGATGAGTTTTATGCTTTGTTGAAGCTAAGATTTGATTATAAATATCGAAAGATGATTTGGTGTTCAATGACGGATGAAAGAAAACATAGGTTACGAAGTGATCTAAAGATGCACTTAACTGGTGATGGATTTATAGGAAAAACGGCAGTAGTAGAGAATATTATTGACACAACTTTGTCGATAATGGAGGAAAACGGAGAAAAGTAATTCGCTAGTCGATACAAATAACTTCATTAATTAAATTCAATATTATGTTTGAGCATTTTACAATTGGGAGCAACCTTTTGAAGTTGCTTCCTTTCCTTTTTTGTTTTTTTAAGCACAATTCAACTCGAAATAAATATGTGTGGAAACACCCACACTAATTTTTTGGATTTTGGATTTTGTAATAGAATTATAGGGGTGGAGCTAATGGATTTGGTTAATTTATTTAGAAACTATTCATCTACTGAGGTAGAATCAACTGATTACTATCTTGAAAAATTACTGGGAATTGTGCTAACTCACGAAAATGATAATGATAATTATAAAAGTGCTTTAATAAAGCGCATGATTTCGACGATTAAAAGTATTAAGGTGTTGAGGGAGAATGTCTACTACTTAGAAACCCCCGTACTGTTAAGGGTTACATTTGAAAGTGCAGCGAGACTATATCAATATACATACTATAAGTCATCAGTTTCTAGAAGATCCCCTGATGCATTCAAAATCCTTGGTAGAAGTCCTGGGCCTAATTATGCTATTAATAGAATAGGGGAAGGTAGTGATTTTCTAAAATATATTTATCGTTTTCTATGTAGTTTTGCGCATCCAGATGTGTTATCCCTAATCCTATCTTTGGAAGACGAAGAAAAAAACAAGACAACAATTGATATGATTTCAAGGTACAGCATTATTGGAATCCTTTATGTGTTGTCTAAGGTTTATCCTGGAGAAGTAGATGAAACCGATTTGGCTTCAATGACAGTAGGGCTTGGGGCATTTATTCTAGATCAAACGATAATATCAACTCAACAAAAAAATAACGTTGAGGGGCTGAATAATCTAAATGAGCAAGGCATCGAAGTTTTTGCTGACGAATTCCTTAATGAGGCCATGGTACATTTATCTGAAACACTGTCTAGTTCTCAAGGTGAGAATGGGGTAAAGGAAGCTCTGATAAACTATATGATTAGAAACATTCCTAAGGATTGACATTCTCAAAACTCCTGTCCGATTTCTGTAGACAATAGTAGTCAAAGAAAAGAAAACTTGATAATTAGGTTTAATATGTGTTAAAAAGTTACAGAAGTTATCCGAGTTAAAAGAAGCGTATGATAAGGGTTTGTGAGATAGAGAGGTTTAAATTAATCTTTGTTAAAATTGGTAGTACAGGGGTTCGACTCCCCTCGCCTCCATTAGAGTGAGCAAAAACCATCAATCAGCGTTCTGATTGGTGGTTTTTCAGTTTTTAATATAATAACCTTAACAATAATAAAAACGGAGGTGGTCAAGACGTTTGGAGATCGAAAACAGCTCCAGGAAATTTTAAAAAAAGTAAATCAACATGCACGAAGCAAACCAAAGGTGCTATCACTAGATTCTAGTATTTTTTAAGTGCGTCAATCATTAGTTTCCAAAAACCGTCTACATCAAGTTCTAAACCAAACTTAGCATTAACTTTTCTACCAGTAACCCCGTGCAGATCAACTAGGGTTGTTCCCGCGGTATACTCACCTTTCGTTTCCACGACAATATTCACATCTTTAGTCTTGAACAATTCTGGTGCCACACAATAGGCCACAGTTAAGACATCGTGTACCGGTGCCCCATCAAAATCGAACATTTCTTTATAGGTCGATGCAAAAAATACTAGTAGTTCGCCCACTATTTTAGCGACATGGTTATCGATTTTATTTACTTCGTCGATGACTTCTTTGGTCGCCAAGGCTTGATGTGTAATATCCAGTCCCATTACTACGGTTGGAATACCGCTATCAAAAACTTTTTTTGCGGCTTCTGGATCAGCCCAAATATTAAACTCAGCAGTTGGTGTCCAGTTGCCGATAGTTCCGCCGCCCATGAGTACAATTTCATCAATATTGCTTTTTATTTCCGGTGCTTTTGTTAATGCTAACGCAATATTGGTTAACGGTCCTGTTGGAAGAAGGGTAACTGGCTCTGTCGACTCTTTTACAAGTCTAATAATGGTATCAACGCCATGTTCTTCGCTCCAGCTGCGGGAAGGTTCAGGAAACTTAGGACCATCCAAGCCTGACTCCCCATGAATGCCAGGAGCATTTTCACGTAATCGGACCAAAGGCTCACTGGCACCTTTTGAAACCACAACATCATTTAACGAAATCAAATCACAAATTTGTAAAGCATTTTGAGTCGTTTTTTCAATTTCTGCATTTCCGGAAACTGTTGTAATCGCTAGAATCTCCAATTCCGGTTGTGCAGCAGCTAAAATAATCGCAATGGCGTCATCATGTCCTGGATCACAATCCATAATCACTTTTCTTGTTGTCATTATATTTCACCTCTACGTTTTATTTACATGACAAGTCCCATCATTGTGCCTGAAATAACAGATGCTAATGTTGAACCTAACAGCAATTTAAGAGCAAACTTCGCAACATGGTCTCCTTGCTTGTCGCTGATCGATTTGATTGATCCGGAGATGATGCCTAGCGTTCCGAAATTTGCGAAACTAACTAAATAAACAGATATAATAGCGACCGTTTTCGAGGAGAATTGGTTCGACATATCACCAAAGCTCAACATAGCAACAAATTCATTCGTAATCAGTTTGGTAGCCATAATTCCGCCTGCTTGTACAGCTTCTGTCCACGGAACTCCCATTAAGAAGGCGATTGGCGCAAAAATATAACCAATTACCGTAACGAATGAAATGTGTAATGCGCTTTGGAAAATCACATTGACCAGCTCCATCAGGGAGATAAATCCGAGCAGCATGGCACCAACAATAATGGCGATTTTAAAACCATCGATTACGCTTTCCCCAACCATTCGGAAGAATGGTAGTCGTTCTTTTTCCTCAATTTCAACTAAGTCCTCATCCTCATCCAGATCATATGGATTAATTATATTGGCAACGATAAGAGCGCTGAAAATATTCAATACAACAGCCGTTACAACAAACTTGGGCTCCAGCATATTGGCGTATGCTCCAACCATCGCCATGCTTATTGCACTCATTGCAGATGTACAAATCGTATATAATCTTTCTTTGGACAGATGAGGGATTTGTTTGAGAATGGTTAAAAATACTTCCGGTTGTCCAAGTGCAGATGTAGATATGGCAAAATAACTTTCAAGTCTGCCCATTCCCGTTATTTTGCTTAGAAACAGACCTAAATATTTAATGAGGAAAGGCAATACTTTGATATAATTCAGAATTCCAATCAATACAGACATGAACACAAGGGGCATTAACACGCCAAGGAAAAACGGGACTTGACCTTCATTCGCCAAGCCGCCAAATACAAACTGTATTCCCGCATTGGCAATCCCCATCAGCTTTTCAAACAACAAGCCCACTTTTGTAATCGCAATGATCCCTATACTCGTGTTCATCATAGAGTAAACCAAAAGGATCTGTATGACCAACATGATCAGAACACGGTTGTATTTTATTTTTTTGCGATTGTTGCTTACTGCAAAACCAATAATAAAAACAAGAAGAAGGCCAGTTAGTAAGAAAACAAAATCCATGTATATCTCCTCCATGTTAATGCCAATGTCTCATGCAAGATTGACTTGTCTGTCCACAAGATAATTAACAGCCAATGTACACCTCCTAATAGTTACAAACAAATGTTTATATATAAAACATATGTTTAGTATACGCTTTCATTTTATTGTGTCAATACACAAAATTAAATCATGATGCTAGAGATCCATAACAATCCATAACAAATGGCTAAATTTCGCATGGCACTACTGCATGAATTCATTTGAAGGTAATTTTAGTTGTATAATGAATACGACAGACAAACACGCGGTTGTATTGAGGAATATAAGAAGAAATGAGGTTACTTCGTGGATAAAGAAAAACAAATTTTAGACCATATAAAAATGAATCCTTATATATCTCAACAAGAGTTATCCGCTAAGGTTGGTTTATCCCGTCCGACGGTTGCCAATTATATTGCCAGCTTGACCAGACGCGGTGAAATCAAGGGACGGGCTTATATTTTACGGGAAGACTCGTCGGTTGTTTGTATTGGAGGGGCCAACATAGACAAGAAAGCGCGATCCAATCAGATGATCAGTTATTCTTCATCCAATCCGGTAAAAATCAATGAATCCTGCGGCGGCGCAGCACGCAACGTTGCTGAAAATTTAAGCCGGCTCAATTGTAATACTTCCATTATGACTTGTGTTGGAGACGATAAAGAAGGCGACTGGATCCTAAATGAAATAAAGAGCCAAGGTGTTGATGTTAGTCAAGTTTGGGTGTTGCCAACTGAGCGGACTGGGATTTTCATCACTCTTCTGGATCCAACCGGTGAGAGCGTGGTCTCGATGGATGATATGCAAATATATGAAAAAATGACGACGTCCATGTTTGAGGAGAAGTGGTCCTACATCGTTTCCTCGCAAGCCGTTTTTATGGATACGAATATTCCTAAGGAATGTATCAGCTATATCATTAAACGTTGTGCCGATGAACATATTCCTTTGTACATAGATCCTACATCTGCAGCCAAGGCGCAAAAACTTCCATTTCGTCTCGACGGAGTAGAACTGTTGCTCCCCAACCGAGTTGAAGCAGAGGTGCTTGCCGACATGAGAATTGACTCAATTGAGGATTGCCAGATCGCGTGTGAAAAAATTAGAGAACGTGGCGTTAAACAAGTAATGATTACGCTTGGCGATCAGGGGGCGTATTATTCTTCCTCGGAGGAATCTGGACATTTACCTGCTATCCAGACGGATATTGTGGATACCACAGGGGTTGGTGACGCGTTTTCTTCTTGTGCCATATATGGAATCATGAACAATGAATCGCTTCATAGCGCGTGCCAGCTGGGACTTGCCGGTGCTGTTCTTACCCTTCAAACGGAAGAATCAATTTGCACATCTTTAAAACCTGAAAAAATACATGAAGTCGTACAGGTATATTCACGATAATATTTACTTCTTCGCTACATTAAATGCGCGATGTCTATGGCGAGTCAAATAGGACGTTGGTTTAACAATAACTATGTAGGCGATCCCCATGCCTCCACCAAACTTTGAAAAAAGCGACCGTATTAGGTCGCTTTTTTGCTTTTCCGTAATCTGTCGGGGATCATGAAATCGTGTGGTTGAGGCAACATTAAATAAACTGGCATCTATAAGGTCAAAAAAGGGCGAATCCAAAGTGACCTCATGCACAGGTATGAGGTGAACGAGTACGTCATTGCAATCTACGCAAAGATTTCATCGTCAATAACAGTGAATCTTTTAATTCATATTAATTATTGAACAACGGCTCCGTGCGAAGCAAATAGTTACCCCTTACCTCTGCAGCCCAATAAGCAAAAACTTCTCTCCATTGAACACTGTTAAAGAAATCGTCTACGGATTGGTTGTCGGAATCCCAGTCAACAAATATGTTGAGAGGTGTGATTCCTCCGGCCCAAATTCCATTACTGACGTCAGTGCCTTTCTCCCTCACTAATAAGATTGGAATACCGAATTGAAAGGCCATGGCAGGCTCGATTTGAGAAAAGGTCGATCCTTCCCAGAACGGAGTGGTCGTTGGTGGCTCCCCTACATTGGATTCAAGAATTTGAACAAAAAATCTGCGGAAGTTGATCGCGAGCAGACCATAGCTTGAAAAAACCAAGCGTCGTATATTCGTTAGAATGTTTTCCGGGTATTGTTCACTAACGGGCAATGTGCGGGGAAAGAGCAATGCATCTTCAATTTCCCTAATCAGACGGTTCAAAAATTGCTCTTGCGGGCCATTTACCGTGTTGGTTGTACTCAAAAATATAGGAATACGAAAAGCACGGTCTACACATGCATCGATAGCGGATGTTTTGTCCTTTTCATTATGAATGGCCTTATTTGGATTTGAGGAAGAGGTTCTTAAATTACCGCGGACGGGAGGAAGCTCCGTTACCATGCTTACGGGGGAAAGCTTTTTCATGGCAATAGGCTGAGTCTTAGCCTTATTTTTTGTATTACTCAATGTTCACATCTCCAATGCAAGAGTCTGGTTTATATTTAGCCCAGTCTATGCACATTAGCCCATTTGTGTGAAGTGATACTCATGAGCGGGGGCAAGTACCCTTTACCCATCAACCGATTACTGTATTATTTTGAAATTTTACTTCGTACTAGAATGTAATTTATAATAATAAGTTAATATAAACCGCGTCAGGAGGATACAATGGACTTTATTAAAAATCAACTAGACGGAACTGGCATGAGTGAACAAACCATTGGATATCTTTCGAATTTGATCATGGTGGTATTTATAGCTGTGGTCTCCATACTGGCCAATTTTATAGCCAAAAAAATCGTACTGAAGATTATTATCCAAATCATCAACAACAATCGGTACACGTGGGATAAAATCATTGTGGAGAAAAAAGTGTTCCACAACCTCTCGCATCTGGTACCGGCGATTATCATTTATTATTCTGCGTATGTCTTCCCGTCCTATCAAGCTTTGATTGAAAAAGCAGCTTTAACTTATATGATCGTCATAACCATCACGGTATTAAATGCGCTGCTTAATGCCTTTGATACCATATATCGTTCCTATGAAATCTCTAAGATCAGACCCATTAAGGGATACATTCAGGTAGCCAAGATCATTCTTTTCATCATTGGAGGCATTATCGTCATCTCGAGCCTCATTGGTCAGAATCCGTTGATTATTCTCAGTGGACTCGGCGCTTTATCTGCCGTTCTGATGCTCGTCTTCAAGGACTCCATATTGGGACTGGTGGCAGGCGTGCAATTATCATCGAATGACATGGTGCGTGTCGGTGACTGGATTGAAATGCCCAAATATAATGCAGACGGCGACGTCATCGATATTACATTAAACACGGTGAAGGTTATGAATTTCGATAAAACGATCACGATGATTCCGAGCTACGCGCTCATCTCGGATTCTTTCAAAAATTGGAGAGGCATGCAGGTATCCGGTGGTAGAAGGATTAAGCGAAGCGTCTATATCGATACAAGCAGCATAAGCTTCTGCACCAAGGAAATGATTGGGGAATTTCAGAAGATCCACTATCTTACGGATTATATCGCGACAAAATTAAATGAAATTAACGAATACAACATGGAACACCACATTAATACGGACAGCATTGTGAACGGTAGACAGCTTACGAATGTGGGTGTATTCAGGGAGTATATCCATCAATATCTAAGGAATCATCCGAAAATTCATAAGGATATGACGTTGATCGTGAGACAGTTGGCGCCTGGAGATAACGGACTACCTCTTGAAATCTATGCATTCAGCAATGATATCACCTGGGGTGTGTATGAATCGGTTCAAGCGGATATTTTTGACCACATCTTCGCGGTTGCGCCGACCTTTGGCCTTCGTGCCTTCCAAAATCCAACAGGACATGATATCGTGCAACTAAAAGAAAGCCCCCAATATTCGAGAGGATATTGAGATCTGTTATTTACCTGATCCAAAATGAATATGAACAGAGAGAGCACCGTAAAGGTGTTTTTTTTGTTCAAAAAGTGACATATACACTATTTACAAAATTGGAAATAATTAATAGTATATTCATATGGGCATGATTTCCAGATTTTATTTTACACGTATCGTATCTTGAAGCTAGAAATAAAATGTCCCGCTTTGAAGATTGGAAAATTTAATGGAGGTGAATTTCGTGGCACGTGTATTAGTTGTAATGATGCCTGCAGAAGGGCATATCAATCCGACGCTCGGAATAATCAAGGAACTGATAGAGAACGGCGATGAAGTCGTCTACTGTTGTACGGAAAAATATCGGACGAAGATTGAAGCGTTAGGCGCACAATTTAAAGCGTACTCCTTCAACGAGGCAAGCCTGCTCAACAACCCAGATATGAAGCCATTTGAAATCAAGCACCCTTACCAATTTTTATATATGGTTTTGAAAAAAATTATTCAGCGGTTTATTCCGGATGTTCTGAATCTGATCGAAAATGAAACCTACGATTATTTGATTTTTGACTCCATAATAGGCTGGGGAGGGCAAATTTTAGGCGAAAAGCTGGGTATTCCAGCGGTATGCTCAACCACCACTTTTGTTTTTGTGGAGCCTCTCGGATCAGGTAATCAAAATCAACTGAAGGATGACGATGAGGAGGTCAAGGAGCTGTATAACAGCATCATTGAGATGTCCCAGCAATTAGCTTCCCAGTTCAATGTGGCTGTTCCTTCTCTAGCGGATCTTTCAGGGCACCCAGGACAACTGAAGATTGTTTATACAAGCCGTTATTTTCAACCCATGGGGGACAAGCTGGACGACAGCTTTGTGTTCACTGGCCCATCTATTACCCCCCGCAAGGATGCACCATCCTTTGCAAAGGAATCTCTGCATGCCGTTTATAAACAGGCGGTTTATATTTCGATGGGAACCATTTTAAATAAGGATCTTGATTTTTATAAGCTGTGCTTTACGGCTTTTCGTGATTTGCCTGTGCAGTTTATATTGTCTTCAGGGAAGGATACTGATTTGGAGCCCATTGCTGATCTTATTCCTGACAACTTCATCATCAGACCCTATCTCCCACAATTGGAAGTGCTGCAGGGTGTAGATGCTTTTCTGACACATGCGGGCATGAACAGTGCAAGTGAAGCTTTGTATTATAATGTACCGTTGGTCATGCTCCCGTTAACCTCGGATCAGCCACGTGTAGCAGGCCGGGTGCAGGAGCTCGGAGCAGGTGTCATCGTGGATAAAAATAACCTTACACCCGACGTACTGAGAACCGCGGTGTTAGAAGTGCTCGGTAATGCCTCCTACAAGGAACATGCTGAGGTTATTGGGAAAACGTTACGCGATGCTGGTGGGTACAAGCAGGCTGCTATCGCCATTCAGAACTTTATGGGCAAGCGGTCGTTATCGGCCACGCCCATCTCTTCGCTTGAATAAAGAGGCGACTTGCCTCTATTAAAATTAGACGAGAAAGCCACCACCCCATCAACGGGGTGGTGGCTTATATTTGATTCATCCGCGTATGGAGGGGTAGAATAAACGGAGAGGGCATATCACCTTTTCCATATCGTTTTAGTATATCTTTCGCAAAGGAGAGTTTACAGATGAATCATACAATTCCGGAATATACGTTGAATGATGGCTTAAAGGTACCTGCCATTGGCTTTGGTACCTATAGCTTAAAAGGAGAAAAAGGTGTTAAATCCATAGCGTCCGCGATGGATGCAGGTTACCGACTAATTGATACAGCGTATAACTATGAGAACGAGGCGACTGTTGGGAAGGCCATTAAACAGAGCTCCGTTTCCAGAGAAGACCTGCTCATTTCATCTAAACTGCCAGGGCGTTACCATGCCTTTGAAAAGGCGATTGTAGCCATCCAAGAATCTCTATACAGAGCAGATCTTGATTATTATGATCTATATCTGATTCACTGGCCAAATCCCAAGCAGGATATGTATGTGGAAGCGTGGCAGGCACTCATTGAGGCGAAGAAACGCGGATATATCCGTTCAATCGGAGTTAGCAATTTCCTTCCGGAACACAATGAACGCCTGATTAAGGAGACCGGAGTAGCGCCAAGTCTGAATCAGATTGAACTGCATCCATTCTTTGATCAAGCGGATCAGCGGGAGAAGGATTCGCAGCATGGCATTGTTAACGAATCGTGGAGTCCGATTGGTCGTGGCAATGATGCTGTACAAGATATCGTAAAAGATGAGCAGATCCTTCGTATTGCCGAGGCTCATGGCAAAGCGGGTACGCAGGTTATTTTGCGCTGGCATACCCAGCTTGGGTCAATTCCGATCCCTAAAGCAGGCTCGCTTCAACACCAGCAAGAAAATATCGATATTTTTGATTTCGAGCTGAGCGAGAAGGAGATGGAAGTCATTTCTTCTTATAATCGTAAAGATGGACGGTTGTGGAATCAGGACCCGAGTGAATACGAAGAATTTTAAATGCTTATTATAAAAAGTTCGGTTCACCTTACGGTGAGTTGAATGGTTATAAAATAAAAATAGCCTCCTAACCTACAGAGATGTAGATTAGGAGGCTTTTTGATGTATGTTTTTACAAACGTTCATCACTTATTTACTCACCGTTCAATCTGGATATATGATCTTGATCTCTTGCATTCATGTGCAAATCCTGCGCCGCGCATGGAAATATCAAATTTTGGATATGTCGGCAAGAATGGAGGATAGCCAATATAGCGGACAAACGGTAACTTTATGGAGAGAGATGACAGGGCTGCTTATCCACGATACAAATTCAATGGGGGGACGTGAAGTGATGAAAAGGTCATGGAGAAAACGACTGACAATTGGAATCTGTCTAATGATGAGCATTGCTGCTCTTGGGGGCTGTTCAGGAGACAACGGAAGTGCAGGTGAAGCAGGAGGAGATGGACCTACCCCCATTTCAATCTGGATGTCGATGAATACCAATGCTTCCATCACACTCAAGAGCATGAATGAAATCACGGCGATTAAGGAATGGGAGAAGAAAACCAATACCAAAATCGAATTCCAGCATCCCGCTGTGGGTGCCGAGACCGAACAGTTCAATGTCATGATTGCCTCGAATCAGCTGCCTGATGCCATGTTTGTCAATGGAGATTACGCCAAGCTATTCAATGATGGTATCATCATTCGACTTAACGATCTTATTGATGAATACGCTCCCAATTTGAAAAAGATCCTGGACGAGAATCCCGAGGTTGCCAAACAGTTAAAAGCCGACAACGGAGATATCTATGCGATACCGCATCTGCGGCTTGGGGAATACAAAACCTTCGGCGGTACGTTCATCCGTCAGGATTGGTTGGATGAGCTGAAGCTGGAGAAACCGGAAACGATTGAGGAATGGGAGACGGTACTCAAGGCCTTCAAGGAGAAAAAAGGCGTAGCAGCGCCCCTGTTGTTTGGTGCACCACCCAAAATGAGCACGATGGGACCAGCCGCACCGACATATCTGGAGGCTTACGGCATCACTAATAATACGTTTATGAAAGATGGCAAGGTGGTCTATGGACCAATCGAGCCAGAATATAAGGAATTTCTAACGATGTTCCATCGCTGGTATCAGGAGGGATTGATTGATCCCGATTTTGCTACCAATGATCAGAAAACATACGACGCCAAAATTTTGAGCAGTCAAGCTGGTGCGTTTTTCACCTTCATCGGTGGAGGTGTAGGCCGCTACCTGCCCGCTCTGCAGGAAACGGATCCGAACGCCAACCTGACAGCCACTCAATATCCGGTGCTGAATAAGGGTGATGAACCACTGTTTACCGGACGCTCCTGGGAGTGGAGCAGTAGCGGCGTTGTGCTCACCAATAGCAACAAACATCCGGAGGAAACGGTCAAAGCACTCGATTATTTCTTCAGTGAAGAAGGACATATGCTGAAAAATTTCGGTATGGAGGGCCTCACCTATACGATGAAGGACGGTTACCCGACCTATACTGATGAGATTTTGAAAAATCCAGACGGTCTGTCGGTTGCTCGGGCCATGGCCAAACATTTTATTGCGAACTATCCCTTCGTGGGGGAGGATGACGATCGGTACAACGAGCAATATTATCAGCTCCAACAGCAGAAGGATGCGGCGGTTCTGTTCTCCAAATACAGCGAGAATACACTGAAGGTGGGCCTTCCTCCAACCAGTCTGACAACAGAAGAATCTACGGAGTACAGCAAGATCATGAGTGATATTGGAACCTACCGGGACGAGATGTTCGTCAAATTTGTCATTGGGGTTGAGCCGATTGAGAACTTTGACAAGTTTGTGGATCAGATCAACAAGTTTAACGTGAAACGGGCTATTGAAATTCAGCAAGCTGCCCTGGACCGTTATAACGCCAGATAAGGAAGAGATGTCCACGGTGGTGTAGCCGTTTTACGACTTTGCTGCCGTGGATGCCCTCTTTGGAATGAAAAAGGAAGGGGATGAAGGAGTTGTCGCACAAGCTTTCCTTGTTATGGCTCAATTACAAAAAGAATAAAGCCATCTATTGGATGGCTTTTCCCGTCGTTTTATATTTTCTCGTCTTCAAATACCTGCCGATGTACGGAGCCATCATTGCGTTCAAAGACTACTCGGTAGGCAAAGGTATATGGGGCAGTGATTGGGTCGGATTGCAGCATTTTCGTGATTTCTTTCAGAGCTATTATTTCTGGCGGATTCTGAAGAATACTCTTTTGCTAAGCTTTTATCAGCTGTTGTTCGGTTTTCCGGCTCCCATTCTTCTTGCTCTTCTGCTTAACGAGCTCAGACATGAAATCTTCAAACGTACGGTGCAGACGATCTCGTATATTCCTCACTTTATTTCCATTGTTGTCATCTGTGGCATGATTGTTGATTTCTCATCTCGTGATGGACTGTTTAACACCATCATTGGCTATTTTGGCGGTCAGAGCAGCGCGCTTCTCAGCGATCCGGCCAATTTCCGTACCATTTATACCGCCTCATCGATCTGGCAGGAGCTCGGCTTCTCCAGCATCATTTATTTGGCTGCACTTAGCGGCATTAACCCTGAGCTCTACGATGCTGCCAACGTGGACGGAGCGAGTCGGCTTCGCCAGGTGTGGCATATCACGCTTCCCGGCATCATTCCGATGATTATGATCCTCCTCATACTCCGCATTGGTGGACTGATGGAGATTGGGTTCGAGAAAATTATTCTGCTCTATAATCCGAATGTGTATGATACAGCAGATGTGATCTCGACGTTTGTCTACCGCAAAGGGATTAGTGAAAGTGCCGAGTTCAGCTATACCACCGCGGTGGGTCTCTTCCAGTCGGTCATCAACTTTACGCTGCTAATCGGTGCCAATCGCCTGTCCAAGGCGATATCCAATACCAAGCTGTTCTAGCCAAGAACGAGGTGAAGGGAGGGATTTCTTTGCGAATGAAAAGGTCCATTGGAGAGCGTCTGTTTGGCGGTGCGAACGCAATTCTGATGACAGGGCTAATTATCGTAACCTTGTATCCGCTGCTGCATGTGCTGAATGCATCGCTTAGCGACTCAGGTCAACTCATGGCCCATAGAGGCCTGCTGCTTTTCCCCAAAGGAATTACAATGGAGAGCTACAAGCTGGTGCTAAGCAACCCCAATATTCTGTCCGGATACCGGAATACGATATTCATTGTGGTGGTGGGCACGGCGCTTAATCTGCTGTTCACCATTCTGGGGGCGTACACGTTGTCCCGCAAAAGCTTTATGCTCCGCAATCCGATTATGCTGGCGATTGTATTTACGATGTTTTTTAACGGCGGAATCATACCGTCTTATCTTTTGATCAATAACACGCTTCATATGGGCAACAGCCTCTGGGCTCTGATTGTACCCGGTCTGATCAGCAGCTATAATCTGATTATTATGCGAACTTCCTTTGCGGAAATCTCGGAAAGTCTACTAGAATCGGCCCGTATAGACGGGGCGGGAGAGATGCTCATTCTGTGGCGGATCGTCGTACCATTGTCCATGCCCGTTATTGCGGTGATGATTCTCTTTTACGGCGTCGGTCACTGGAATTCATGGTTCAGTGCGATCTTGTATATTCGGGACCGGAACCTGTTTCCACTTCAACTGGTGCTGCGAGAAATTCTGATTCAGAACAGTACAGACTCGATGACCACAGGAGCGACCGCTATGGACAAAGAAGCCATCGGGGAAAGTGTAAAATACGCAACCGTCATGGTAGCCACCCTGCCTATATTGTTCATCTATCCGTTTCTGCAGAAATACTTTGTTAAAGGTGTTATGATCGGAGCAATCAAAGAATAGAGTTGCCTTATCAAGCCATACCAAATAACAAACGGTGAGGAGGAGACGCATGAAGAGAAAAAGCATCCTGTTATCCTGGGGCATTTCTTACATGGTCATTCTGCTCATACCGATTGTGATCGGTGCTGCTGTTTTTGCCGAGTCTCGGATGTTGCTTGAGGAAGAAGTGAATCGTTCCAACATGGTGCTGTTATCTCAGGTACAGGAAACCATTGATAACCAGATTGGTGATATTGGCAGCATTAGCAATCAATTAATGGCTGACTCCCAACTCATGAGCTTCATTAATCATGCGTCTGAACAGGATGCCCGCTGGAGGTTCATGGGGATTGATCTAATCAAAAACCTGAAATCTACACGCGTCGGAAACGGCTTGATTAGTGAACTGTATATTTATATCAAACAATCCGATATCGCGTTGTCCTCGTCTTCACTTATTCAAAAAAATTATCTATATGACATGTTCTATCAGGGCACCAATGTAACCGAGGAAGCTTGGACCCGGCTTATGCATGATTCCGGTAAGAGCATGTACCGAAAGATGGAGGTTCGGAGTGAAGATCGACGGATTGAAGACACGCTGGTCTATATTCAGCCGTTTCCTATTCAGAATGGCGCTGACAGCCCTGCGACCTTCGTTGTTAGCCTGGACCCTAACCGATTCCAGCAAGCCATTGATAACGTACGTTTGGAAAAAGAGAGCACTGTGTTCATTCTGGATCACGACGGTCAAACGTTATTTTCTACCGGATCACTTGAAACCCCTTACATGAGTGGGGAGGACCTTAACCTTTTCAATGATGCTGGGAAAAGAACGGAAACGATCGATTGGAACGGAGAATCCGTGACCATATCGCAGATTTCTTCTAAGATCCAGGACTGGAAGTATGTATCCATCATACCTACCCGAATCTATGCCAAGAAGCTGACGGTAATCCGCGATATTACGCTTGGAGGTGTTGCCGCAGGGCTTATCCTTGGTGGGGTGGCAGCCTGGTGGTTCACCAGACGGAATTACCGTCCGCTGGGACGGATCATGAACATTATCTCGGATAAGGTCAAATGGAAACTGGAGCAGCCAGACGATGAATATGGCATTTTGCAATCTGTTCTGATCCAAGCTTGGGAAGAGCAGGATCAATTTGCGAACAGGCTTAAGGATCAGCAAAGCGTTATAAGGAGCAGTCTGCTCACCAAGTTGATGAAGGGTAGGGTACAGGTGGGTGAGGGGTTTGCTTCGACCTTGGAACGTTCAGGTATTCGATTCGAGACGGAGTCTTTTGCTGTATTGCTCCTGCACATTGAGGATGTTGAAGGGCTGTTCCGTTCCAGAGTACGTGAGCAGGACCAGGAGGAGAAGCATCAATTTGTGCATCTGATTCTGACCAATGTGCTGGAGGAGATGATCGGCTCAATCGGTCATGTATACTCTGCGGACATTGATGGAAGAATTGCGTTCCTGATCAATATTCGGGAGTGTGAGGAGGATACCAGTCATCGGTTAATTCGTGCAGTCGAAGAAGCCCAGCGTTTCATCGGCTCCCGATTCTGCGTGTACTTCACTGTTGGCGTTAGCCATGTTCATCACCGTATTGGGGAAATCGCGGATTGTTTCCGGGAATCGGAAGAAGCGCTGGAATACAGGCTGATTCTGGGGATCGGTCAAATTATTGATCCGAACCGGATTCGTCGGCCCAAGGAGGAGCTGTATTACCCTCTTGATCTGGAGAGACAGCTCATCAATTATATTGCTACTGGAAATTATGCCCGTTCCACGGAAGTGATGAATGAGATTCTCATGACTAATTTTGCGGGAGAGCCCTTGTCTGTTGAACTGGCTCGCTGTCTGATGTTTGAGTTGATCGGTACCTTTCTGAAAGCTACGGAGCAGATCAAGACGGACGACCAGAACGAGATGACGCAGCGCAACGATCTGATTCGGCAATTGTTTGCATGTGAGACCTTTGAGGAGATTGAGTCCGAATTGCTGCGGATACTGGAGACGGTATGCCAGACGGTGCATGAGCGCAAGCGGTCCCGCAGTGAGGAATTGAGGGATCAACTGGTGGAATTCATTCATGAGAGTTATGCAGATGTCAATCTGGGCTTGACCCATTTATCCGAGCGCTTTCGGTTTCATCCAACCTATGTCTCAAAGTACTTCAAGGAACAGACCGGAGTCAACGTGATCGATTACATCAACCAATATCGAATTGAGCAATCCAAGAAAATTCTACAGGCAGAGGAACTGACGATCCAGGACGTATCCGAGCGGGTAGGTTTCCTGAACAGCAATTCGTTCATTCGTGTTTTCAAGAAATATGAGGGGATCACTCCCGGTCAATATAAGCAAAATAGCAGACTTGTCCAGCAAGAGGCTTGAAGAATATGACTTGTCTAGAGGAGGAACTGTTCCATGTGGAAAAAAGCTATTGAAGATGCACTCCATGTCACTCGGCATAATATAGATCGATTCGAAGGACGCTTTCCCCATGTTAGTAATGGGGATGAGCATTATGTGCTTAACGATAATATGGAGTGGACGGCAGGGTTCTGGTCAGGCATCCTGTGGTTATGCACGGAGTATACTCAGGACCAGAGGTTTCGTGAGGCTGCCGTGGATAGCGTCGATAACTTCCGTCGGCGAATGGAGCAGAAAATCATTTTCGATCATCATGATATTGGCTTCCTTTATTCGTTGTCTTCTAAGGCACAATGGATTGTGGAGCATGACGCCGCTGCAAGGAAACTTACGCTGGAGGCAGCCGATATGCTGATGAAACGCTGGCGGGAGGATGCTGGACTGATTCAGGCCTGGGGGCGGAAAGGTGATGTGAATAACGGAGGGCGAATTATTATCGATTGCCTGCTCAATCTTCCACTGCTGTTCTGGGCGTATGAGCAGACCAATAACGAGGAGTATCGCCGCGTTGCCGAACTGCATGCACTGAAAAGCCGCCGCTTCCTCGTTCGTGGAGACGACTCAAGTTATCATACCTTTTATTTTGACCAGGCTACCGGAGAGGCTATTCGAGGCGGTACGCATCAAGGCTACAATGATGGCTCTACCTGGACTCGCGGACAGGCATGGGGAATATACGGATTTGCACTGTGCAGCCGCTATCTGCAAAGTACAGAGATGCTGGAGACAGCCAAACGTCTTGCCCGTTATTTCCTTGCCCATCTTCCGGAGGACGAAGTAGCGTATTGGGATTTTGATGCCCCGCAGACGTCAGACACGAAGCGGGACAGTTCTGCATCGGCTATTGTTGCCTGTGGTCTGCTGGAAATTGCCGGGCGGCTTGATGAAGCCGATCCTGAGCGGGAGGTTTTTCAGAACGCAGCGGAATCGTCCATGAAATCCTTAATTAATCACTACTCCACGCAGGGCTCGGATACAGCTGAGGGTCTGCTGAAGCATGGTTCATACTCCGTAAGAGGTGGAGATTCACCTGATGATTACACGATCTGGGGCGATTATTTTTATCTTGAGGCGCTGATGCGTCTGGAAAGAGGTATTCCTGGATATTGGTACGATCGATAAGGTGACTCCTTATATACATTAGTTTTTTGTTGTATCAACTTGTGAAGTAAGATTAAGGGTCAGTATAATGTTATCTATTGAGAGTATTGGGCCAAACATTTATATTCTGGTGGGTTTCATCGTCCATGCTCCAGAAGGGGGATGTTTTCTTGAAAGTTCTTGAAACAGATCGGTTAAACCTTCGTTGGCTGTCACCGGATGATGGGGAGTTTATGCTTGAGCTTTTGAATGATCCTTCCTGGCTGGAGTTATTGGCGACAGAGGTGTGAGAACCGTGGAAGGCGCACGTGAATATATCCTGAATGGCCCAGTCGAGATGTACAACCGCTTAGGGTTCGGGCTGTTCTTGATGGAGCGGAAAGCGGATGGTGTTCCGGTCGGGATTTGTGGGCTGATCAAACGAGATTCTTTGGAAGATGTGGACATCGGGTATGCTTTTCTTCCACAGTTCTGGGGGAATGGATATGCGTACGAGTCCGCTGCGGCAACATTGGACCATGGAAGAACGGTGCTGGGCTTCGATCGGATCGTGGCGATCACTTCATCAAATAATCAAAAATCTGCAAAGCTTCTTGAAAAACTGGGATTAAAATTTGAAAAAATGATCCGGTTTTCGGATGATGCAGAAGAGCTAAGATTGTATGGTTCAGATAAATAACGAAATTGGGCTTGGATGATGAGTCTTCATTTCAATATAAATATACAAAGGGGATGTCCCATAAGTCATGAACATGACGAGGACATCCTTTTTAGCTTATTACTATTTAACGAACCGAGCACATGTTAATAGCTGCAATTTCCATAAGTCTACGATTTGGTTTAACGAATGATAGGGATGTTATTTCTCCAAATCTCTATATCGTAGATTGATGAGGATACAAACGTTTTTGTTTCCGTTGTTCCTCCAGAAGTTGCATCATCCATTGCTGAATGTTCATCGTCTGCGGAGTGGCATAAGCAGAATGGGCCAGATTGCAGGTCTCCAGCGGGTCGTCCGTCAAGTTGTACAATTCATATTCATCAGGTACCGGCTGTGTTTTCGTTAACGTTACACATTGTCCTGAAGCGGGCTTTCCAACGGGCTGTGTGATGACATCTTTTACCCCAGGCTGACTCCAAAATTGAGTATTGTCAAAGTACCGGGAAAACTTCCAGATTTCCGGTTTGTTGTTTTTATAAAGGGTGGTAATTACGGTTTCGATATGGTTGGGTTGTACCACAGACGAATAGGGCATGCCTAATGGATTGGTTTGGTGCTGACCACGTGTGACATCATCGTCCGTCATAAAATAGACCGGTTGCTGGGTCCGCGACGGATTATCATCTCCATAAATTAGAGGTGTGAGATTCCGTCCTACCAAATGGCGGGCTTCACTGAAATTCTTTTGCAATCGTCCATGGATTTCGGAAACGTTAATATGGGCCAGACCCAGCATGGTTGGCAGCAGATCGACATGACTTGTCAGGCTATGCACATGTTGTTGCTCGGGAAACAGTTGTTTATTGTGAATCAAAAAAGGAACATGAAGGTATTCCTCATAGGCACAGTACCATTTTTGATGAAGATTGCCGTGAGCGCCCAACAGGTCGCCATGATCCGATGTGAAAATAACAATGGTATTGTCATAGAAGGAGGAGCGCGTAAGAGCCTCATACACTTTGAACATTTGGCAATCCGCATTTTTTTGCAATTGGTAATATAGCTGGCGATAGAAGCTCTGATCGGTGATAGGCTGTAAAGCTCTTGGATACAAGTCTCGGTAATTTGCCTGACAACGTGGTTTGGTACCCAGCCACTCGTGTATTGTCGGGGGAGCGTCGACTGCGGGCATCGGATCTACCTCGAATTTGAAATCGGGTAGGCGCGCGGCGAGATCACCATATAACGTAATATCATGGGGATTCACAAAGGAAGAGACAATGAGCCAGGGCTCGACTTGTTGGTGTTCATTCTTCCTGCGATCAAGGGACTCAATGAGATGAACTGTTTCGGCGGCGTATACCTCATCACGTCCACTTAAGCCAAAAGCGGCGGAGGAAGCGGAGTTTCGGGGGTTTCTGCCTATGGGATCAGGGCCGATCCAATCGGAGAATCCGAAGTCCTCCAAACGACTCGCGTGAAGGTACAGGCTTTCCAACTGGGGTTCAGGAACCCCGGTCAGGGGGTGGTAACTGGGAACGCTTTGGTGGGTGCCGGGAGAGATGATATCCGCATTGGATATATGCCATTTTCCCTTATAGTACGTCTGGTATCCTGCTGCTCGGAAGTAATTGCCCATCGTAGGCACCGTATTAGGATTCAGCCAGAACATGTCAGAGTCATACGATTCCTTGGCAATGCCGACAGTCTGACTGACACCGTGCAGTGATGGATACTGACCTGTGAAAATGGTAGCCCGGCTGGGACAGCAGGCGGTTGTTCCGATATAATGCCGATGGAATTCCATACTATGAGACTTTAAACGTTCCTGGGTAATCAGATTTTCTCTACGCCATGCCTGTATTTCTTTGCTCTCATATACAGGAGGATAACGCTCTTCATCCACAAGGATGACGAGAAAGTTGGGTTTCTCCATAGTAGAAGATGGCAGGGAAGTATTGTTCACGGAGTTCATACACCCTCAATCGTTTTTTTACTTTAAGGTATGTGATGATGATTACGAAAAGTCCATATCCACTGACTGCGCTTGTACACAAAACGACCGTTTCCCAGTAGAAGAATGGGGAACGGTCGTTACTGTATATATCTCTTGGATTACTTTAAATTTGCGTTTTGGGCGCAAGTTCAATGGCGGAACGGATGGCGGCCAGCATGCTTTTGTCATCGGCGATGTTTTTGCCTGCGATGTCAAAGGCTGTTCCATGGTCTACAGAAGTACGGATAATGCCGCCTTTGAGACCCACCGTAATGTTCACGCCTTCTTCAATGCCCATGACCTTAATTGGTGCATGTCCTTGGTCGTGATAACAAGCCACAACGATATCAAAATCGCCACGGCCAGCGCGGAAGAATAACGTGTCCGCCGGAAGTGGACCAACGACGTTAATGCCTTCCTTTTGCGCACGTTCGATGCCGGGCTGCAGTTTTTCTTCCTCTTCACCATTACCGAACAGTCCGTTCTCACCTGCATGCGGGTTAATACCGCAAACAGCTACACGCGGATTTTCGAAGCCAGCTTTTTTCAAAGTATCATGAGCCAGTTTAACCACAGTGTATGTTCTTTCCGGGTTGATGCTGGCAATGGCATCAATCAGACCCATATGCGTCGTAAGGTGAATCACTCGCAGATTGGGTGTAGTCAGCATCATGGAGAAATCCTCAGTATCGGTCAAATCAGCCAAAATCTCGGTGTGACCTGGATACAAGTGCCCACCTAGGTGCAGGGCTTCCTTGTTCAGAGGCGCTGTGCAGATGGAGTGAATTTGCTGTTTTTTCGCTAGATCAATGGCCTTCGCCAGAAACTGAAATGCTGCATCTCCCGCAACGGCAGACACTTTTCCATATTCCAGATCTGCAGGAATGAGATCCAAATCAATAACGTCCACTGTACCGAATTCATACTTGGCTTCGGATGGTTCATGAATGGCATTTACTTTCAGGCTCGATCCGATGACAGGCAGGACACGCTCCAATATTTTTGCATCGCCAATGACGAGTGGATTGCAATTTTTGTAGACCTCCTGATGGCCCAATGCTTTCATAATGATCTCGGGTCCAATACCTGCTGCATCGCCCATTGTAATTCCTACGGTTGGTTTCATACGGTAACTCCTCCTTTTAATTTTTCTATTGCATGGATGAAGACGTCGGGCTTGCCGAACCCGCCCGCTTTGGTAATCACGTGCAGATCCTCAATTCCAATAAATTTCGATATCGGTACACCAATTTCAAGCTCATCAAGCAGCTCAAAACCGCTGATATTCCACTTCATACAAATTTGTTTAGCTGTATCTCCGCCCGTCATAGATACACCTTTGAAATACCCATTCTCCAGCAGCTTGGCGCAGATTTCACCTATGGCCCGTACAATTTCATTGCTGACCTCGGTGTGATTAAGTCCTCTGACTTCACCCGTAGCACGTGCTAGTTCAATATCTACCTGTTCGGCGGTTGAATAGAGGACAACGTCATTGCCTTCTACGGCTTTGGCCATCACTTCCTCATACACACGCTCGATTTCTTGCTCACGATCTGCTGCTCCCGATACGGCTTTGAACGAGTGGAACGGGATGGGTGATACGTCGGTTTTCTGTAGCAACTGCTTGAGCTGCTCACGAGAGTTTTTGTTCACACTCCCTACAACGGTGAGGATCGGACCTGGATTTGCCGGAATGGTCAATTCCGCAGATTTGGCTCCCAAGCCGTAATGAGTGGGAAGATAGTTCGCAATTCCCGCCGATCCTGCCCAGGCAAATGAATAATCAAGCTTGCTGGTGATGCTTAGTACCTGCTCCAAATGCTGCTCATCCGTCGAGTCGACGAGGATATAGGGAATGCCGTTTGCCTTAAAGGTTTCCAGTTGCGTCTTCATATGATCTGTACCCGATTCAAGATCACTCACCGTAATCTCGCCCACTTCATACTTGGTCTGAAGCTTGAGCAAATCCGGAAGATATGAAAGGGTCACAGGTGTCTTTGGATCATTCGCAATCTCGGTATCGGCCAGTGGAACGCCGTTCAGATAATGCGTGCCATTAAGAATGGTGCGATTGTTCTTGGGATAGCCTGGGGCGATCATCATAAAATCGGGTTTGACCACATCATACAAAGCGTCGATCTCGATCCCGATGTTTCCGCGCATGGTTGAATCCATTTTTTTGAAAATGGTGCCAAATCCGTTCTTTAACAGCAGTTCGGCTGCTCGACTAACCCGCTGATACGCATCCTCCGGTGTGATGGAACGGCTGTCGGTATCAAACACGACCGCATCGTAATTACGAATGTTATTTTCGTCCATGTTGAATAGTACGCTTGTCTTTAATCCATGGCGGGCAAGCTGCACCCCGCTGTCATTGGCGCCGGTCAAATCATCTGCAATAATGGCTAATTTCATGCAGTCATCCCTCCTTGAAAATCAAAATTAAATATAAGTCCGGTCAGCTAAATTCAATGCATTTATGTGGACGGTCTTTGATTGTATTTCTCGACACCGCCTGATTTCTCCAGCCTTTTGGAGAGGAATCCGATGAAGATCGGCAGTAGAATGGCAGTCGTCACAACACTCGCAGCAATTTGTACTGTAGCAATCTCGGCAATCGGGGCAAATGAAGCATTGGCAGCCACGATGGCAGCAGGTGTACCTACAGCGTTACCGGCTGTGGAACCTTCCGAAGCTCCGACAATGGGATTCCAGCCAATGGCTTTGAAGAGCAGGTAGCCGACGCCGCCAGTAATCAATACAGTAATTACACCCAGCATGATGCCGCTAAGTCCGCCTTGAATGATGGACGAGAAGTTGATGCCCATACCGAGTGAAAAGGCGAAGAATGGAACGAGCTTGTCACTGCCTTTGTGCAGCCATTCAGCAAGGTTACGATCCAGGTTACCGATAACAACACCGACGATCAGTGGAAGCAGTACGGCTACAAAAGCCATCGGGGAGAACATGCCGTTGGCAAAGCCCATCGCACCGAAAATGGAAAGAGCAACCATGGTGAGGAACGGTCCGTCGCTGAGTGCGAGGAACGGATAAGCCGCTTTGTCATCTTCTTTGCCGTATTGTCCAGCCAGCGCGATGTACAGTCCACCATTGGAATTCGTCATTGCAGCGATAATGGCAAGCGGTGCCAAACCAAGGAATAAACCATTGGAATCCGCAAAATAGATGGCGATCAAACCTAATACTGCACCAACTGCCCACTTGAACACAAGCAAGGTAACGCCTTTACCAACCGAAGAACCGGCCGTCTTGAACGTAATTTGCGTACCAGCAATCAACAGGAACAGGGCGATCAATGTGCTTGAGCTATTTACGAACAGGGCTTCCGTGAAACCCCCGATTCGCAAAGCATTCGGAAAGAATGTGTTAATGGTTGCACCGAGCAACAGGGGAACAACCATCATACCGCCAGGAATACGATCTAATGTTGCTTTAATGTTCATAGTAGTGGCTCCTTATGAAGTAATCGTTTTTATAAAGCGTTTGCAGGGATTATGTTATCTCATATTGTTTATTTTAGCAACACTTAATTATTGTAAATTTTAAGTGATAGTTATAAGTGTTTAATTATGCAACACATATAATCGTAAAAAAAGCGTAAACCTAAAGTTACTCTTTAAGTTTACGCCATAACGTGGCACGGTTAATCCCTAAGCGTTCGGCCGCCTTGGATTGATTATTGTTTTCCTCATGTAGAACGAGTTGAATAATCTCTTTTTCGATTTCTTTCAGCGTACCACTAAGCTTCATCGTATTGGGTGAGGGTTGTTCACCGAGCAGGTGTGATAAGGTTTCGGCTGAGATCACGTAATCCTGCTCATTCAGTGCAGCCTGTTTGATAAGATGCCTCAACTGGTTCACAGTCATATGCGGGACTTGATCCCTAATTAGCTGCAACGCGTCCTCTTTCATCTTCACCGCAACCGTCCCATACTTCTGGTAGTAATCGCTGAGGAAATGCTGGATCAGTGGAGCGAGATCCTCCTGCCTGTCCACAAGGCTCGGCATAATGATCGTATTCAGCTCGACATCCAGCGTTCTGTTAGGATTCAATCCCTGTTCCCCCAGGATGAATACCCCGATCTGCCTCTGTAGACAGGTCTGAATGAATGAGATCAATTCCTCATCTTTCGAACCATTTTCCAAATGATTAATTTCTACGTTTCGCACTTTGGAGAGTGGTATTTTGTGCAAATGTCCTGGAGGAACCTGGGCAAGATCGATTTGGAGCATCAGCCCACCGCTGGAGTACATTTGATGAATATGTTTTACGAGAAAAGACTTGCCCGAATCCGCTTCGCCTAGCAGATAAATGGGTTCATGGTTTTCGTAAAGCGCCCGGATATTCTTCAATACGGCCTGCATGGCAGGGGATTCGGCAACAATCGGCTCCATGGATATATCGGTATATGCCGTTATGCCGAATTGTGCAAAAGCATAGGGCTGTCCTTTTTCAAGGGAGTATACTTTATAGGTTTTTTTACTTAACGTCGTTTCGTAGGCCGTCACCGTAAGCTGGTAATCATCCACGATGAACACATTTTGAACTTGGGATTGATGGAAATCCAGGTTGGTATTGGTGAGGTGAATCTGATTATCGGTCAGCGGATTCTGCTCAAAATCAGTTAAATTCTCGAATACAACTTCGTTCTGGTCGTCCAAGATCATGAGATTTGGATGCTCCTGGGTAACCAGGTTGTTCAGTATGATGGATATCGCGTGATTTTTGCTCAAGTACCGATATACCAACTGTGCATCTTCAAGCGCTCTGAGAATGGATTCCTTGCCAGACTGGATCAGCAATCCTTCCATTCCATAGGTTTTGGCTGTATTCACGGTGATAACATCGCCAACAATCTGACGGTAACCTGACGCTTTCAGCTCCAGCAGCAGCCTTGCCACATCCTCGGAGCTGCCTATGGTATACACCTTTAAAGGCAGTTCCATCAGATCGATAATCGACTGTGCTCCTGAAGTAATATTGGCAAAGCCAACGATAGCGGTTTGGCCGTTGAACTGGCTTGCCAGCGTTAGCGAACGAATCATGTCATATCCGGACAACTGCACATCAATGACGGGAATGGTTACGGCTTCCTTGATTAGTTGGGCAGTACCGCCGCGGCTAATCATAATCTCCGCTCCGTTTCGTTCAGCCTGAGCCGCCAATTCGGCGCCTTTCATCAGGTCGCCCACCTCATATTGAATGGCTAACTGGGGAAATAGCGGAATACATTCTTCTATAATAGTGGTCATGGATTCGTAAGGAGCGATAATATGAACTCGTGTACGCATAATTTTCCTGCCTTTTATAAAAATCATTCATGGTTCCTGCTGGTACATCAGACCAGAGGGCTTTCCTTATTATAGCCAACTTGCAGAGGAATGGCATCCCTGGCTCCTGACGGACAGGGAATATCCCTTAACCATCAGCAATGGTTATTGTTGCAGTGGCAGTAAATGAAACCTTCAACCTCATATTCATGTATTATAGTACATATGAACTGATCGAAGGAGGAACGGATGATGGGAATCTTATCGAGGTTTAGGGACGTGATGAAAGCGAATGTGAACCATGTGCTGGCTCGGTCGCAAGATCCGGAGAAGACGGTGAATGAATATATGCGGAGCTTGAGCAGTGATTTGGGTCAGGTGAAGGCAGAGACGGCTGCGGTTCTCTCGGATGAGAGCCGGGCGAAGAGAGCTCTGGACGAATGCAGCGCAGAGGTTAAGAAATTACAGCGGTATGCAGAGAAATCTGCGGAGTCCGGTGATGAAGCCAAGGCACGTGGTTTTTTGGAAAAGAAGGCAGAGCAGGCTAAGAAACGGAATGAATTACAAGCTGCCTATGATCGGGCTTCTGCCAAAGCCAAAATGATGAAGCATATGCACGAGAAGCTGGTTGCGGATATGGGGCAATTGGAAGCTCGGCATTCCGAGGTGAAGGGAAGAATGGCCGCTGCCAATGCGCAACAACTGGCCAATGAACGGAACGCCTCCGCTACCAATGCGAATGCTGCTTTGAAGGCGATGGAAGACAAAGCGAATCAGGCACTTAACGAAGCTGAGGCTTTGGCTGAACTTCGTGCTGGGGCACAGGAAGATGATCTGGATGTACTCATTGCGCAGTTGGAGCAGCAAATGAATGCCGAAGCGGGTAATAATGCACAGGTGACGCCGAGTCCAGAGGAAGAGCTTGCAGCAATTCAGAAGAAATTGGAAGATAAATAATGATATATATCATGTAGTACATTTCGTTAAACATTGAGGTGAGCAAATGCCGGTAATCGAGTACAAATGTCCCAACTGCGGCAGTGGAATGCTTTTTGACAGTGCAACTGGAGCGTTATCCTGCCCCAGCTGCGGACGACAGGATAATATCGAACAGATCCCCGATCCGCTGAAGAAACAGGTGTTCACGGAGAATGAGGTCAAGGAGTATCACTGTAACAGCTGCGGCGCGGATATTGTGACTGAGCCGGAGACAAGTGCAACGACATGCAGCTTCTGTGGAGCTGCCGTTGTTCTGAGTGATCGACTGACGGGAGATCTGGCACCGGCCATGGTCTTACCCTTTTCGATCAGTAAGGATGAGGCCAAGCAGGCGTTCAAAAAGTGGTGCAGAAACGGCTTGCTGACACCTAGTGGATTCATGACAGCTGATCGGGTCAAGAGCATTACCGGGATATATGTGCCTTTCTGGTTATATGAGTTACATAACAAAATCGAAGTTCATGGCCGTGGCACAAAAATTAGAACCTACACGCAGGGTGATTACCATTACACGGAAACGCAGCATTTCGATATTTACCGGAGAATACGGCTTAATTATGTGAATCTGCCCATTGATGCTTCGGAAAAAATGAAAGATGAACTGATGGATAAGCTGGAGCCATTTCCGTATAACCAGTTAAAGCTTTTCAAAACCCCGTATCTCGCCGGGTATATTGCGGAAAAATATAGTTATACCGATGAGGAGCTGTACCCGCGCGCCAAGGAAAAAACGAGCTCTTATATCGATTCTTATATTGCATCAACGGTTTCTGGTTATAACAGTGTCAGTTACACAGACAAACAGATTGATACTACGTTAAAAAATGCAGACTATGTGCTGCTCCCGGTATGGATGGTTTACTATGACTATAATCGTTCGCAGTATACCTTTGCCATGAATGGACAGACAGGTAAAGTGGTTGGTAAACCGCCTATTAGCAAAGCTAAAGTTGCCGGATGGTTCGCAGGAATTTCAGCCGTTTCTTTGTTGTCATTGAAACTGGTCTCCTGGATGATGGGAGGTGGATTCCTGTGAGGAAAAGAAAACATCCGGGATGGATGGCAACGCTCATTTTATTTGTGATTACTCTCTTGTCTCCATTGATTCCAATGTCAGTTGTATCGGCAGCAGACAGCAAAAACCTGATTTACGATGAAGCTAATCTGCTGAACGAGCAGGAGAAAAGTGAACTGAACGCATTGGCGAATGAGTATGGGGCGGAGAGGCAGACGGATTTTGTTATTTACACCTCAAATAATGAGGAGCAAAAGAGTGAAAAACTGCTGACTGAGGATTTCTACGATGATCAGGGGCTTGGTTATGATAAGGCTCATGGCAATGCAGTTATTTTGACAATTGATATGTATAACCGGAAGATGTATCTTGCTGGTTTTTATAAAGGGGAAGAGTATATCGACAACGGCAGAGCCGATAAAATCACAGCCAAGATTGCACCAGATGTAACGGACGGTAATTATAAACTGGCTTTTGAAAAGTATATCAAGCTGTCCTACGAATATATGGGAATTAGACCGGGAGTAAATCCTGATAATATCCTCTTCAATATTTGGTTCCAACTTGCTGCGTCAGTAGCGATTGGAGGTATTGCTGTTGGGGTAATGGCCTATCGTTCCGGTGGGCGAGTTACAGTCAATCGTGCTACTTATGAGGATTCAAGTACTTCCAGTGTGATCGATCGTCAGGATCGGTATATCCGTACTACCGTAACCAAACGCAAAATTGAGAAGAACAACAATAACGGTGGCGGAGGAGGAGGCGGGGGCGGAGGTACCAGCCGAGGCGGTCATTCACACAGTGGTAGCAGCAGATCTTTCTAAGATACGAAGTAAGACCAAATAGAAGGGATGGGAACGAGTATGGGATTTTTCAAAAATCAATTTTCGAATGTGGTGGAATGGGAAGAGTTCAGAGATGATATGATTTTCTGGAAGTGGAGTAACCGTGAGATCAAGAAGGGAAGTAAATTGATTATCCGTTCGGGGCAGGATGCGATCTTCCTGAATAACGGCAAGGTGGAAGGGATTTTTGAGGACGAAGGGTCGTTTAATATCGATTCCGAGATCATTCCGTTTCTGTCTACCTTAAAAGGCTTCAAATTCGGATTCAACAGCGGCATGCGGGTCGAAGTGCTGTTTGTGAATACGAAGGAGTTTACGGTTCGATGGGGTACGCAAAGTCCGGTATTGATTCCAACTCCTCAACTTCCAGGTGGAATGCCGGTTCGTGCGAATGGTACGTTTAATTTTAAAGTGAGTGACTATGTTACATTGATCGATAAAATCGCGGGTATCAAGCAGAGCTATCTGGTCGAGGATGTCAAAATCCGGATTACGTCTGTGCTGGATCAGTTGCTAATGAAATGGATTAGCCGTGAAGGTAAGGACATGTTCAACCTGCAGGCGAATGCCTCGGATATTGCCAAAGGTATTCAGGAAGATCTGGATATGCAAATGATGGACATCGGGATCGGAATCACAGGCTTCCAGGTGATGAGCTTCAATTATCCGCAGGAGATCCAGGATATGATTACGAAGACGGCTTCACATGAAATGATCGGCAATTTGCAAAAATATCAGCAGGTCAGCATGACGGATGGCATCTCATCCGGTAAAGTTAAGGGTGGCGGCGCTGCTTCGGATATGGCGGGCATGATGATGGGCATGAACATGGCAAATGAAATGATGAAGAATATGAATCAGAATCAGAACAACCAGAATCAGAATTCGGATCAAAAGCCTGCGGCTAATCAAAACAGCGATGCAGGTGCATCTTCTTCGTCTGGAGACAATAAAAAGCCGAACTTCTGTCCAAACTGTGGCGCCAAGAATGAAGGTGCAAACTTCTGTCCAAACTGTGGTCAGAAGTTGGGTTAACCTATATCTAAATATAAGAAGGGCTTACTCCAAGGTCAAACTTTGGAGTAGGCCCTTTTTTTCATTCTATTTTTAATGGTAGAAAACGGTTGACAACGGAGCATAAATCATTTATCTTTAAATTAAGATATTTAATTTGAATATAAATTACATCGAGAAAAGCAAATATCTTAATTCCGATTTACAAGGAGAGATCAAGATGATGATTCCAACATTGACCAGAATAAATGAACTTTCAAGAAAAGCCAACGCGGCAGGATTGACGGAGATGGAGAAAGCAGAACAAATTCGTCTGCGCCAGGAATATCTGCAAACCTTTCGCGGTTCGATCAACGATATTCTGCTGAATGTAACCATCTATGATCCGAACGGCGATGACGTCACTCCGGATAAACTGAAACAGGAACAGGCCCAACAAAATAATAACTGAATCAGTTCGGTTTAATATCTTAATATTAAGATAGTATAAATGATCTATAAACCTAGGAGGAAATGATGATGACCATTCAAACTGCAGGTATTCACCATATTACAGCTTTTGCGGGAGATCCGCAGGCTAATGTCGACTTTTATGCTGGTGTCTTGGGACTTCGGCTTGTGAAAAAAACAATCAACTTCGATGCACCTGATGTGTACCATCTGTATTTTGGGGATGAGAACGGAAGTCCAGGGACCATTATCACATTCTTCCCATCAGCCGGATCACCGCGAGGCAAAATTGGTGGCGGTCAGGTTGGCATCACCTCATATGTGATTCCGCCTGGGACTATTGGCTTCTGGCAGGATCGGCTGGAGCAGTATAACATTGAGGTAACCAAAACAAGTCGTTTTAACGAAGAGCTGCTGCAATTCGAAGACAGTGAGGGCTTGCGTCTTGAACTGGTTGAACGTGAAGAGGGGCCAGCCAGTACCTGGGTGCATGAAAGCATTCCAGCGGACAAAGCCATCAAAGGATTTGGAGGTGCCGTGCTATTCAGCGTCAATCCGCAGAGAACGATGGATGCGCTGGACAAAATACTCGGATTCACCAAAGTAGACGAAGATGAGGAGTATGTACGATTCCGGTCCGTCGGAGATATCGGTAATGTCGTGGATGTTCCTGTCACCCGGATGGCTTTGGGCGCAGGCGGAGCAGGGACGGTCCACCATATTGCGTGGCGTGCCAAAGATTTTGCAGAGCACGAGCAGTGGAGAGAAGCTGTACAACAGTACGGCTATCAACCAACCCCAGTTCGGGATCGTCAATATTTTAACGCAATCTATTTCAGAGAAGCTGGCGGAATCTTGTTCGAAATTGCTACCGATCCTCCTGGATTTGCGAAAGATGAGCCTGCGGAGTCGCTTGGACAGAAACTCATGCTGCCTGAGTGGTTTGAGCCATATCGTGCCCAAATTGAAGGCAATTTGCAGCCGATCCAAGTAAGAACGTTAGAGCCTTCGCATTCTATGATGGCACGTTAAAGAAGGGCCAGAACAAGCAATCTTTTTGATATGAGTTCAACTAAAGGAGCATTGAAGGATGATGGAGAAAAAGGTTACCTGGCTGGAGCTGTTCTATGATTTGCTTTTTGTAGCAGCGGTCTCCAAAGCGGGACATGTCCTGCTGCATGCCGAACACGGCGTGATTTCCTTTGAATATCTGATGAAATTTGTTTTGATTTTTATTCCTGTCTGGTGGGCATGGGTCGGTCAGACCCTATTTATTAACCGTTATGGTCAGGACATTTTCATCCATCGAGTCTTTCTTATCCTTCAACTCCTGTCTGTTCTGGTGATGACGGCGAGTCTCTCGGTTGATTTTGATCAATACTATCTTCCTTTCTTTGCGGGTTATATCGGTTCGAGGGCATTGACTGCCATTCAATATTTTATGATTCATAATTCCAAAAGCGAACATCAACAAAAAGCCGCTCGTTATCTGGGTGTATGCTTCATCATCGGCATATTGATCTCAACAGGTTCCCTGTTCTTTGATTCGTGGCTGCGATATGCCATTTTGTATGTGGGAATTGCCGTGGATATCATTCTCCCGCTCATTGGGCGCAAAAATCTGGTGAAGGTGCCGATACACACCCATCATTTATTGGAACGTTTCGCTCTGTTCACGCTTATCCTGCTCGGTGAGTCGGTTGTCAGTATCATCGCTGTGCTGCAAATGGATCACTGGGATGTACGATCTGTTCTGTTCGCGGCATTTACATCCATATTCGTGATTGCGATGTGGTGGCAGTATTTTGATAATGTTGAGAAAAAGGTCAGCAAAGAGATCCAGACCGCCGGGCAAGCGATCATATACGGCCATCTGTTCATCTATATATCCATGAGCATGATTGCCGCTTCTATTCAACTGTTATACCTGGATGAACTCAATTATGGTTTCATGTTAGCCTTTGTTTTTGGTTCAGTTCTGCTGTATTTTCTGTCCACCTCGCTGGTGTTCCACCGATATAGGCATGCTCATCTGCGGTTACGTCCGCGTCACTTGGTGTTAATGCTGGGGATAATGGCCGCGTTTATCGTTGTGGATCTGATCTATCGGGTGCCTAATTATGCTATCGTGGGAGAGAACATGGTGTTCTTCCTTGTCTATGCCAAATTAACGACATAATGCATAGGTCGCACAAGAATAAAAGTCACGAACGAATGACGTTCGTGGCTTTTTTAGTTGGATAATCGTAAAATCATGTCCACTGTGAGAAAAAACGTTTAACCTGATTTATTTTCTACTATAGAATCTGTTAATATGAGACTAGATACCAGTGAATCTACCAGATTAACGAATATATATAGTGATTCGTGGGTATGGAGATGACAATCAGGAGGGAAATCATTGAGCACACATCAAATCGGAGTTCCATTGGAAGGGTTTGCAGAGTTTAGCCGCACGGTTGCCGCTGAAGGCGCAGTGCTTTTGAAGAATGAAGGACAGGCTCTTCCGATTCAAAAAGACGAAAACGTTTCAGTGTTTGGACGGATTCAAGTCAACTATTATCGCAGTGGTACAGGCTCAGGCGGCAGCGTTCATGTGGCGTATACTACCAATTTGTTGGATGGTCTTCGCAGCAAAAAAGGACTTAAAGTTAATGAAGAATTGGCAGCTGTCTATGAAAAATGGATTGAGGAAAACCCGTTTGATGACGGTGGAAAAGTATGGGCGGCAGAGCCTTGGAATCAGAAAGAAATGCCTTTAACGGATGAAGTGGTATCCCAAGCCAGAAGTAAATCCAGCAAAGCAATCGTGGTGATTGGACGAACAGCAGGCGAAGATCAGGATAATGTGGATGCACCAGGCAGCTACCGGTTGACGGAAGATGAGAAAGCGATGCTGAAGCAGGTCACGAATCATTTTGAACAAACAATCGTCGTGTTGAATGTATCGAACATCATGGACATGAGCTGGTTGAATGATGAAAGTTACGTTCATCCGATCCAAAGTGTCATTTACTCGTGGCATGGCGGTATGGAGGGTGGTAATGCGATCGCCGATGTACTGGCCGGAGACGTTACACCAAGTGGTAAATTAACGGATACGATTGCGTATTCCATTGAAGATTATCCTTCCACAAACAATTATGGCAATGAGTTTAAGAACCTTTATCAAGAAGATATCTACGTAGGCTACCGTTATTTCGAAACGTTTCGACCTGAAAAAGTACAATTTGAATTTGGATACGGCTTGTCCTATACCACGTTCACAACCAAGGCAGAAGACGCAAAATGGATCTCCCAAGACGGAGAAAATAGCATTAAGGTGAATGTAACCGTAACCAATACGGGCACGACCTATGCCGGTAAAGAAGTAGTGCAGATCTATTATGAAGCCCCACAAGGTCAATTAGGGAAACCTGCAAAATCTCTGGTGGCATTCGGCAAAACGAATTTGCTTCAGCCGGGTGAGTCTCAGCGCCTGACCGTGAGCTTCCCTGTGGATTCCATGGCTTCCTATGATGATGCTGGCGTAACAGGACATGCATCGGCGTATGTACTTGAGGCAGGAACATATCGTTTGTACGTAGGAACCAGTGTCAAAAATGTGGAGCATGTCAGCATTGATGGCCAAGATGGCTACGTCGTAGAAACGATTCAACTCGTGGAACAGCTCCAGGAGGCAATGGCACCGACTGAAGGCTTTACGAGAATGAAGCCGGGAGCGCGCAAAGAAGACGGATCTTACGAGCTGATTTTTGCAGATGTACCGACGCGCCAAGTATCCATGGCTGAACGAATTGAACAATGCTTACCGCAAACGCTGGAGCAAACGGGCAATCAGGGCTACAAGCTGAGAGATGTGAAGGATGGCAAAGTCAGCCTGGAAGCATTTATTGCCCAACTGAGTGATCAGGATCTGGCAGCCATTGTAAGAGGCGAAGGTATGAGCAGCCCGCTCGTTACATCGGGTACAGCTTCCGCATTTGGCGGCGTGAGTGACAGTCTGTTCAATTACGGAATCCCTGTTGCATGTACTGCAGATGGTCCATCCGGTATTCGTATGGATAGCGGGGAGAAGGCTACACAAGTTTCCATTGGAACTTTGCTGGCCGCAACATGGAATGCAGAACTCGTCGAAGAGCTGTATGTGATGGAAGGTCAGGAATTGCTGAGAAATCAGGTGGATGCATTGCTCGGGCCTGGATTGAATATTCGCCGGAGTCCGATGAATGGACGTAACTTTGAGTATTTCTCAGAAGATCCGTTGATTTCTGGTGTATTTGCTGCTGCTTGCACAAAAGGAATCATGAAGGGTGGCTCTAATGCTACACTGAAACATTTCGCCTGCAACAATCAGGAGAAACATCGCAGTAAAGTGGATGCTGTTGTATCTGAACGTGCATTGCGTGAGATCTATCTGAAAGGGTTCGAGATTGCCGTGAAAGAAGGCGGTGCGAACTCAATCATGACCTCCTACAATCCGATTAATGGACATTGGGCGGCTTCGAACTACGATCTGAACACGACCATTCTTCGTGGGGAGTGGGGCTTCCAAGGTATCGTGATGACCGACTGGTGGGCTATTATGAACGATGGCGTTGAAGGTGGACCAGCAGATCGGAAAAACACCAACTGGATGGTTCGCGCTCAAAACGATCTGTACATGGTTGTACCTAACTATGGCGCAGAAATCAACGGCTGGGATGATAACACGATCGAATCTCTGGAAAATGGGACGTTGACACGCGGAGAGCTTCAGCGCTCGGCTATGAATATTTGTGAGTTCATCATGAATGCACCTGTCTTCTCCAGAAAACATGAGATTGTAGAGAATGTCGCTTCATTCCAAGCGAATGCTTCACTTTCCTCAGAGCAGGCACAAGTGCTGGCTAATGATGCACAGGTCAAACCCGCTGTGGGCGAACCTGTCTACATGAAAGTGGATGAAGCAGGTCAATATCGGATTATTGTACAGATCATGTCTCCTGAGCCGGAACTGGCTCAAAGTGCATGTAATGTGATTCTCAATGATCAATTGATGACGACCATTCAAACCAATGGTACTGAAGGTAAGTGGATCAGACAGAAACTTGTCAAAGTGGAGCTGGAAGCAGGCTTGTACGAATTGAAGCTGGACTTCACCAAACCGGGTCTGCAGATCGACTGGATCGAATTCAAACAAGTGTAACGCAGGATCGTCTGATCTGTTGTAACTGAACATGACGACTGTTATGATTGTGTTATGAGATCCGGAATTTCTGAACAATCTGGTCAGGAGTGTTGCGAAGGATGAGAAGGTATAATTTTTGGAGCCCCATTCTGCTGATTGCGGTTGCGCTGATTGTCAGAGGCCTGGTTACCAATCTGGGCGTTCTGTTCGGCATGTCGCATGATGCAGCAAGTAATATCGCAATTGTTGCCATGTTGATTGCTGCACTGATCATGTTTAATCGAATGACAAAGGCAAAGCGAAAATGAACATATATTATTCGATATCGATCAAGAGAGAGGCACCCTTAGGGGTGTCTTTTTTGTGTATTGACGTTTCATTCATAACGTCTTAGACTGTTTATGAATAAAACAATAACATTTTTATGATAACGAAAATAACAAATGTGATTACTCCAATGGCTAACCCATCATTTTCCGAAAGGAGACCCATTCATGAAGGTTATGGCGGCATGGTTTGCAGGCAAGCATGAAAAGGCAATGGATGTGGTGAGCAGGATGTGGGGACAGCAGGAGGGTTCGTGGATCGTTCCGCTGAGATTGGTAGAGTCTTCGTGGCACAGGGATCGAATTGCAATCAGGCAGCTGACTTTCAACGACAGATGAACATAATTAAGGACCGCTGGAGATGCTGTGCTCTGTCGGTCCTTTATGGCATTTGACGGAAAGCGGACAGAGAACCGGCATGAGAGGAGAGGAATCCAGTAAATACAACCGATTGGGTGAAGGTAGCAGCACAGGTCGTGCCATCAGAACGTCAGCTGAAATGGCAGGAGATGGAGTTCTATGCATTTATTCATTTTACCATGAATACGTTTACAGATCAGGAGTGGGGAACGGGAAATGAAGATCCCGATATCTTTAACCCTTCTCATCTGAGTGCCCGGCAATGGGTTCAGGCGTGCAAATCTGCCGGTATGACCGGATTAATTCTCACATGCAAGCATCACGACGGGTTTTGTTTGTGGCCAAGCCAGTACACGAAACATACGGTAGCCGCCAGCCCTTGGCGAAATGGTGCGGGTGATCTGGTGAAAGAAGTTGCCGATGCCTGCCGTGAAGGCGGGTTGAAGTTCGGTATCTATCTGTCTCCTTGGGACCGTCATGAAGCATCCTACGGAGATTCAGAGCGATACAACGAATTTTTCGAAAATCAGCTGCGTGAGCTGTTAACCCAATATGGTGAAATTTTCTGCGTGTGGTTCGACGGAGCTTGCGGAGAGGGGCCGAATGGGAAAAGGCAGGTCTACGATTGGGATTCCTATTATGCGCTGATCCGGGAGTTGCAGCCAGAGACTGTAATCTCGGTATGTGGACCGGATGTTCGCTGGTGCGGCAATGAGGCAGGTCATACCCGGACTTCGGAATGGAGCGTCGTACCTGCCTACTTGCAAGATAATGAGAAGATCCAGGAGCAATCGCAGCAGGTGGATGATGGTGAGTTTGCCAGCAGAATTAATACACAGGATGCCGATTTGGGGAGTCGGGAAGTGATCCGGCAACATGAGGGCAAGCTCATCTGGTATCCCGCAGAAGTGAATACATCCATCCGTCCGGGTTGGTTCTATCATGCAAGCGAGGACGATCAAGTCAAATCGCTGGAGGAACTGCTTGGCATCTATGATGGAGCGGTTGGCGGCAACGCCAATTTTCTACTAAACCTTCCACCAGATCGACGCGGCCTTATTCACGAACAGGATATTGAGCGGCTGCAGCAACTCGGAGACTTTTTGCGCAGTACTTATCGACAAAGTCTAGCTGTTGGGGCGAGAATTCAGGCATCGGATACCATGGGTGATGAACATGTGGCTACCCAGGTATTGCTTGAGGAATCTGATACGTTCTGGTGCCCATCTGAAGGAACTGAACTGGCTTGGCTGGAAGTAGAGCTGCCGGAGGAAAAGCGGTTCGACCGAGTTGTTCTCATGGAGCATATCCGTTCAGGCCAACGAATTGAGCGGTTTACGCTGGAGGCAAAGGGTGAGGGTGGGGATTGGCAGGAGCTGTATCGCGGCACGATTGTTGGTCATAAACGAATCTGTAGTTTCGAACCTTTTACCGCCAGAACTATTCGTCTGACCATTCATGAATCCAGATGGTATCCAACGTTGTCCTGGCTGGGTGTATATCTGAGCAAACAAGAGGTGCATGAAGCTGGCGATTGAGCCGTAACATTTGTAGATAAGCCGATTTTGGATTCATCCCATGGAAAATAGAGTAGCAAACGATTATTGGTAATTGTATGATCTTATGGAAAAAGGTATATGTAAGGTAGAGCCACACACCAGCAGGAGAGGATGAGAGGATATGAAAGTAGGACTCAGCACATACAGTCTGCAACAGGCATTGGATGCCAAGGAACTGACTGTACCCGACGCCATCCGTTACATCGCCGAGCAGGGCGGAGAACATGTGGAGATTGTTCCGATCGGGTACAGCCTGATCGACCAACCGGAATTAATTGACCAGATTCGAGAGGCTGCGCAAGACGTGGGAATTGATATTTCCAATTACGCAATAGGTGCCAACTTCGTTACTAGAGAAGGCCCGGATGCACTTGAAAATGAGATTGCTACTGTCATGAAGCATGTGGATGTCGCTGCCGCACTTGGCGTTACTAGAATGCGCCATGATGTTGCGTTTCGTCCTGCACAGGAGGGCACTGTCGCTCAGTTTGAGGCGGATCTGCCTGTTCTGGTGAAGGCCTGTCAGCGAATTGCCGATTACGCAGCGAGTCACGGCATTACCACAAGTGTGGAGAATCATGGTTACTATGTGCAGTCCAGTGAGCGAGTCCGGCGGTTGGTGCATGAGACGGCACGTGAGAACTTCAAGACAACGCTGGATATCGGCAACTTCCTGTGTGTGGATGAAGACCCGGTTAGCGCTGTTAAAAACAATATTCCTTATGCATCCATGGTGCACGCCAAAGATTTCTATCGGAGACCTTCCTACCGTAATCCCGGAGAGGGCTGGTTCCAGACCGCACACGGCAATTACCTGCGCGGAGCGATTGTGGGTCACGGGGATATCGACATGCCGGAAGTATTCCGTGTGTTGAAGCAGTCCGGTTACGACGGATACATCTCTGTAGAATTTGAAGGTATGGAAAATTGCAAAACAGCATCCCGAATCGCGATGGATAACGTCCGCCGCTTCTGGGAGGAAGTATAAGCAGCTACTTACTACTATATAAGTGGAATCAATTTTTATATGTAAGGCTGAAGTAACAGAGGTGAAGTTTGGAACTGTAGGAGCGGTAGCGTCCGCCTTTGTCTGCGGATTTCAACTGCTGAGAGCAGTTGATACAAGAAATCTGTAGACAACAGCGGCCGAAAGTCCAAACATTCACCGTTGTTACGTTAAGCCGATTATCATATGTTTTGAATCAACTGATATGACCATCATTCAACTTATTATGGAGGGAAAATCCATGTCCAAACTTAAAATTGCCGTTATCGGTGCAGGTTCAATTTCCGATTTTCATTTACAAGCGTATGACAGTAATCCCGAAGTTGAAATATACGCTATATGCGACCTGAATGAAGCACGTGCCCAGGAAGCGGCGAAAAAATATAACGCTACCCATGTATTCACCGATTATAAGGAACTCCTCGCACTACCTGAAATCCATTCGGTCAGCATCTGTACCTGGAATGATACACATGCAGAGATCAGCATTGCTGCTCTGGATGCTGGTAAAAACGTACTTTGCGAGAAGCCGCTCTGTCAGACGGTAGAAGATGCGTTGGAAGTGGAGAAGGCTGTTCATCGCAGTGGAAAGCTGCTTCAAGTTGGCTTTGTACGCCGTTATAGCGACAATGCGCAGATCCTGAAGAAGTTCATTGATGAAGGTGAGCTGGGAGAGATCTACTATGCCAAGGCATCCTGTCTGCGGCGTTTGGGCAATCCGGGTGGATGGTTTGCAGATGTGGAGCGTTCTGGCGGGGGCCCATTGATCGATATTGGCGTGCACATTATTGATATCTCCTGGTACCTGATGGGCAAACCGAAAGTGAAAACCGTCTCCGCGAATGTCTCCAATCGATTGGGTAACCGTGCAAATATCCGTAATCTGTCATTCTATCAGGCAGCGGATTATGATGCGAACAAAAACACCGTGGAGGATATGGCTAATGCGTTGATTCGTTTCGAGAACGGGGCAAGCCTGCTGGTGGATGTAAGCTTCACACTGCACGCGAAGCAGGATGAAACTTCGGTCAGACTCTATGGCGATAAAGGTGGCGCTGAACTGGAACCGGAAATTTCACTGATCGGTGAGAAATTCGATACCATTTTGAACATGACGCCACAGGTGGATTTCAAATCCCTTGATTTCGCAGGTTCTTTCCGTAATGAAGTCAATCATTTTATCGACAGTACCCAAGGGCGCAAAGAGACGCTAAGCCCCGTTGAGGATGGCGTTGAAATCATGAAAATCCTATGTGCCATCTACGAGTCCGCACGAGAAAGACGCGAAATTTCACTGTAGATATGGTGTTTCGATCCGAAAATGGCAACGCCACTCGAAGTAGTGAGGTCTAACAAGTCTATACTTGTTGAACCAAACATTTCGCCAAAACGGAGTTAGAACCAATCTGAAGAATGCACTGCAATCGAAATGACTGGGCTTATAGGTCTTTATAAGTTGAAACTGAACGTTTAAGCCAAAACGGAGATTGCAGAACCAATCTGAAGAAGCGAAGCGCTCGCCTTTATCCCCGGATTTCGACCAATTATAAAGTGAAATCAAAGAAATCCGGGGATAACAGCGATCGGAAGATGGTACTGCAATTGGAGTGACAGAGCTTAACTTGTGTAGTTTATCTTATATCCAATCCAAAGGAGATGAACGGGATGAGCGAAACCAAAGATACGGTGCTGGAACAGGAAGAACAGGTCGTCGAAGCAGGCGTGCATAACTTTAGCAAGGAAGAGGAATGGGTGAAGCCTGAAGATCCGTTGCTGAATGAACGCCTGGAATGGTTCAAGGATCAGAAGCTGGGGTTGATGATGCATTGGGGTCCCTATTCCCAGCTTGGCCTTGTGGAGTCATGGGCGTTAAGTGACGAGGATGGCGATTGGTCGCGCAATGATATCGACTGGACTGACGACATGGAGCATTTCAAGCAGGAATACTTTGATCTCAACAAAACCTTCAATCCCATTCGCTTTCAGCCTGAAGAGTGGGCACAGATGGCCGCTGATAACGGGTTCAAATATTTCCTGTTCACCACCAAACATCATGATGGTTTCTGCATGTGGGATACACATACCACCGATTATCGCATCACGGGCAAAGATACTCCTTTTCACACTCATAAGTATGCGGACATTTGCCGGGCGCTTTTTGACGCTTTTCGTGCCAAGGGGCTTGGGATCTCAGCTTACTTCTCCAAAGCGGACTGGCATACGCCATATTACTGGACACCTGGCATGGAGCGGGGAAGCCATATGTGGCGTGGACCATCCTATGATCCGAAAGCGTATCCATGGCTGTGGGAGAAATTCGTGGAGTTCACGCATGAGCAAATTATGGAACTGCTGACCAACTACGGACGAATCGAATGTCTGTGGCTGGATGCAGGCTGGGTACGTGAAGGACGCCACGGTCAGGATATTCGATTAGGCGAAGTGGTGGAGCGGGCGCGTCAGACAACACAGCCGTGGCTCCTCGCAGCAGATCGCACAGTAGGCGGACCGTATGAGAATATCGTAACTCCGGAACAGACCATCCCTGAGCATCCAATGAATATTCCTTGGGAGAGCTGCATCACGGTGGGCAATTCCTTTGCGTTTGGATATGATGATCAGTATAAATCAGCAAGACAGCTGGCGCATATTCTGCTTGAGGTAGTATCCAAAGGTGGTAACCTTGCGCTGAATGTGGGGCCACAACCGGACGGGCGTCTTCCAAAAGGGGCAGTGCAAAGCATTAAAGCCCTCGGAGAATGGATCGGTACTCACGGGGAGGGCATCTATGGTACGCGGATTTGCGGACCATACTTCACAGGAGAGTGGGCCTTTACACGTAAGGAAGATCTCAACGTATCGTATGCCTTCCGTCTGTACAGAAGCGAGAACGAGGCAGTACAATCACAGGTAATCATTCCATACGTGGAAAAGGTGGAGCGAATTGAACTCGTCGGCACAGATGATGTGCTGTCATTCCAACGGACAGAAGATGGACTTGCTGTAGAGTTGCCGCAAGCGGTAGTTACAGAAGTAGCACCTATCACGCTGACGTTCAGATTGTTGACAAACAAATAAATCTATACTTCAAATCCCGGGGGACTTTTAAAGTCCCCCGGGATTTTTTGGGTTGGTGATTTTTGCGATATACCTATCCTAAAGGACGATTTTCCCTTGTCCGGCAAGGGTTTTGGGAATAAGGAGAGGTGGGAGAAAATTGCAAATTGATAAAAGAACACCGCTCAAGGTACTATCGATTTAAGAAAGCGTTACCTGACATTAATCTTCACACGGATGACACTATTACAGAAAAAAGAGTCAAAGAAAAGGATGTTTAAGGGATGTAAATGTAATGTATTATTACACTTAAGGTGTAGAAGGAGTGACGCGAATGAGTCGAGCTACGGAAAGCATACCTGCACCGGTGGAGTTCCAGCAAGGAAGGAATGACGCAGAGCCCAAGCGACAGCATCCATTTATCAGAAGCCTAAAAAAGCATTGGGAGCTCTATCTACTGGTGCTTCCTCCCGTATTGTATCTATTGATCTTCAAGTACATTCCAATGGTCGGTGTACAGATTGCCTTCAAAGACTTCAGTGTCGTCAAAGGAATCTGGGGCAGCCCATGGGTTGGACTGAAACACTTTGAAGCCTTTTTTGAATCCCCAAACTTCTGGCTGCTGATCAAAAATACGATTGGGATCAGTTTCTACTCGTTACTCGCCGGATTTCCCATTCCGATCCTGCTGGCGCTCGCGCTGAATGAGATCCGAACAGGTTACTTTAAAAAGACCGTCCAGATGGTCACGTACGCTCCGCATTTTATCTCCACAGTCGTTATGGTATCCATTATCATTCTGATGCTGTCACCGCATGTGGGTGTTGTAGACAAGCTATTTACCTTCCTGGGTTTCCCGATGACCAACTTTATGGGCATTCCCGAATACTTCAAATCCATCTATGTGTGGTCGGGTGTCTGGCAAGGCATGGGCTATTCATCGATCATTTATATCGCGGCTCTCGCTGGGGTTGATCCATCCCTCTATGAGGCAGCGAAGATGGACGGCGCTTCAAGGCTTCGGAAAATTTGGCATATCGATCTTCCAACGCTCGTACCGGTCACCGTCATCATGCTGATTCTGAGTTTGGGCAGCATTATGGGCGTGGGCTTTGAAAAAATATATCTAATGCAGAATCCGCTCAACACGAGTGCTTCGGAAGTCATCTCCACGTATGTGTACAAGGTCGGTCTGATCGGGGCCAACTTCAGCTTCTCCTCGGCGGTAGGATTGTTCAACTCCGTTATCAACCTGATCCTGCTGGTTATCGTCAACGGCATTTCCCGCAAAGTATCCCAGAACAGCTTGTGGTAAAGGAGGAGCTCATCCATGTTTAACCTGATGAATCGTAACCGGATCAAGGACCCGCTCGGTGACCGTATCTTCATGACATTCAACTATATCTTTCTGTTCGCCATACTTCTAACAGTGTTTTACCCGCTCTTGTATATCATCAGTTCTTCGTTCAGCTCCTCGCGTGCCGTTACATCCGGTCAGGTGTGGCTGTTCCCGGTAGACTTTAACATCAAGGCCTATATCTCCATTTTCAAAAGCCAGCAGCTCATGCTTGGTTTCTACAACACGATCATCTATACCGTTGTAGGCACATTTATCAATGTGGCGCTAACGGTCATGCTCGCGTATCCGCTATCGCGCAAGTCGTTTTACGGACGGGGTGCCATCATTATTTTCATGATGATCACGATGTTCTTTGATGGCGGTCTGATTCCAACCTATCTCTTGATGAAAGACCTTCATCTGCTGGATACACGCTGGGCGATGTGGCTGCCAGGGGCGCTCGCAGTGTTCCAAGTTATCGTAGCGAGAACCTTCTTCCAATCTTCCATCCCGGAAGAGCTGGGGGAGGCGGCGGAAATGGACGGATGTCGGGACATCCGGTATTTGATCAGCGTAGTTCTTCCGTTATCAAAGCCGATTCTGGCGGTCATGACCCTGATGTATGCGGTGGGCCACTGGAATGCGTACTTTGATGCCCTGATCTATCTTCGTTCCGAGAAGCTGTTCCCACTCCAGTATGTGCTGCGCAATCTACTAATTCTAAACGCCGCAGACCCAGCAATGTTGGCCAATACGAGCCAGCAGCTAAGAGATCAGGGGTTCGAGCAGGTCCTGAAATACGCACTGATCGTAGTTGCCAGCATTCCTATTCTCATCATGTACCCGTTTGTGCAGAAGCATTTTGTTAAAGGGGTTATGGTTGGCTCGCTCAAAGGATGATCTTTGTCATCTGCGTCCGTTACGCCACTTGAAAGGAGGTGGGGGAACACTCCGGCTTCCGGCTTCCGGCTTCCGGGATAAGGTTTAACACGAGTACGTAATCAGAATGTTATGCCGTTTTCAACAAAAAGGAGGAGTCAGATTGAAAAAATCTTGGATTTCGATGTTGTTTCTGGTTATTGCTTCGATGGCTTTGTTGTCCGCATGTGGTTCATCCGAGGATGCGGGTACAGGGAGCGACGGTAGCGGGGAGAGCGGTGGCCCGGTAACGATGACCTTCTTTGCCCCACAAGGTAAAGCGTCCATGGAAGAAAATGAGTTCACCAAATTAATCGAAGACAAGTTCGATGTTACCCTGAAATGGGATCTGGCCCCGACGGACGCTCTGCAAGACCGCAGACAATTGCTGCTGGCGAGTGGGGATTATCCCGAAGTGTTCCTCCATGGCAAGTTCACGACCTCAGACCTTCAAACGTACGGAAAACAGGGCGTGTTCCTTCCACTGCAGGATCTGATCAAGCAGTACGGTCCGAATCTGACCAAGATGATGGAGGAGAAGCCGTACTTTAAAGAAGCGGTAACTGCGCCGGATGGCAACATCTATGCTCTGCCGATTTTCAATGAATGTTACCACTGTACGTACGCTCAGAAATACTGGATTAACACCGAGTGGCTGGACAATCTGGGTCTGAAAATGCCTACCACGACTGATGAACTCTACACAGTTCTGAAGGCATTTAAAACACAAGACCCGAATGGCAACGGCAAAGCCGATGAGATTCCACTCACGGGTGCACCCAACAAGTACGTGTGGAACGGCAACATCGATGCCTATTTAATGAACAGCTTTATCTATAATGACAACGATAAATATCTGATCGTGAATGATGGCAAGGTTGATTTTGCAGCGAATAAGGAAGAGTGGAAAAAAGGGCTGGAGTACATGCATAAGTTGTATGCAGAAGGCCTGATTGACCCGGCTTCCTTCACACAGAACGATCAGGCAATCGGGCAGTTGGGTAACAAGGAAGGTGATGAGGTGGTCGGCTCTATAACGACAGCGCTGGTCAGTTACCTCGTGAACACGTATGACAAAGATATCACCCGCCACCAGCACTGGGACATCGTGCCTCCGCTGAAAGGGCCGGATGGTGTGCAGACGACAGGTGCTACGCAAAGCGTAGGTGAGTTTGAGTTCGCCATCACCAATAAAGCGACCGAAGCACAACAGATCGCTGCGATCAAAATTGTAGATTATATGTTCAGTGAAGAAGGCGCTTTATATGCAGAGTACGGGCCGACCGAAGGCAAAGGCTGGAAGAAGGCGGATGCCGATGAGAAAAACATCAATGGTGAGCCTGCCAAATACAGCTACTACAACCTGCCTGAGCGTGACCCAAATGTTGTAGTCAACGAGAGTTGGTCACAGATCGGAGCACATGACTTGTCCAATACGTTCCGCAATCTGTTTGCAGAAGGTCAGAACCCACTGGAAGCGGAGGGTTACGGTACACGTCTAGCGCAAGCAACCAATGTATATGAACCTTATGCGCCAAAAGAAGTCTATCCTGCGAACGTATTTATCCGTCCTGAAGATACAGAAACCGCTGCGCAGCTCACGACAGCCGTCAAGGATTACGTGATGACCAATATGGCTCAATTCATTATCGGCAGCAAGAGCATCGATAAGGAATGGGACGCGTACGTGAAAGGTTTTGATGGTCTGGGACTCAGCAATTACCTTGAGATTTACCAGCGTGCGATTGAGAAGAATCAATAAAGATTAATGGATTCATGAATGAGGCTGTCCCGATGCCAACACAGGAATCGGGACGGTCTTCTCCTTTTGACTACCCCACTTCATTCGATATAATTTACTGAATATTTATGGAAACTTAGCGACCAGATTGGCGCGGTTGTCATTCTAACTTATGCAAAATGCTCATGCGTATAAACAGTGGTGGGGGGCCTCGGAGATGAACAACAGTTGGTTTAGACGTTTGCTGCTTTCGTATTTGCCTGTTTTTTTTATCGTGACCACAATCCTGTTTATTATCTTCTTTCAGGTATTCAATGAACAGAACCGGAGAGAAGCACTCAAGGCCAATGAATTTCTGGCGTCACAGGTAACGCAATATTTGGACAATTCACTGCGCTCCATCGACTTCAAGGTACTGCGTGATATTTTGACCAATCCCAACCTGAAAAATTATTATTCGGTAACCGGAAGCGAGGATGTGTATGCCGGAATTCAAGCAGTCCAGGTTATTGATGAATTAAAAATAGAGTATCCGCTGATTGATTCCATATATCTGGTGAGATACAACGACGATACGGTATTCAGCAACGGCAAGGCAGTGCCGATTGAGGAATTCCCGGATGCAGCGTTTATTAAAGACAGTCGTGCTGCGGCAACGCAAAAGTGGGTGGGGGCGAGATCCTTTAAGGCATTCCCGACAGAGGAAGGAAAACAGGTCATTACACTCATTCGCGGTGTCGGAAACGGCACGGGTCTTGTGGTTGTTAACGTCGATCTGCCGACCTTGCAGAAATCCATCATGCAGATGTATGACCCTGAATTCACCTTCGTGAATATCTTCAATCGCTCGGGTGGCAATCTGTGGGACGGAGGAATTCAGGATGGAATTACAGCGGTTTCTCCCAAAACAGACTCAGGTGAAGTATTCTCCGAGTTTACATCCAGCTACAGCGGCTGGAAGGTACAGACGGGACTGAATAATGGCAAGATCGTCAAATTTGCCCTGAAATTTTATAATATCTGGTTTGTTTTTGCCGTTGCAGTTGTCCTGATTGGTGTGGTGTGGGTGATCTATGTGACACGGAGAAATTACAAGCCCATCCAGCAGATTGTCACGTTGATTGAGACGGTGGCTTCGCAGAAACAGTCAGGGGCGGGTTATACGAAGGATAACGAGTTCCGTTTTATCCAGACTACGCTGGAGCGAATGATTGATCAAACCAAGCAATATCAGGAGGAGCATGAAGAGAACCTGATTTTGCAGAAGAAATATTTCTTTCAGGAGCTGCTGGAGGGTACGCGGGACTTTACTGGAAATGAACTGACAGCGGAGATGAGCAGGTTCAAGCTCCCGCAGTTAGAGGATCGATGGGCTGTAATGGTGGTGGAGATTGATCAGTATTCACGGTTCATGGAGGAGTACCACAATCAGGATCAATCCCTTCTGAAATTCGTGTTATCCAGCATTCTGCAGGAGAGTGCAAGGCACGAGGGCACCGAAGTGTGGGCAGAGTGGATATCGGATCAGCGTCTGTATGCCATACTCTGGATTCCCGAAATGGAGAAAGGTGAGGAAACCGAGCAGAGACTGCTCTCCGGTTATCTTGACAGGGTTGGGCAGTATTTGAACTTCACCGTAACCATTGGTATTGGAAGAGTGGCAGTGGATGTCCGTGGTCTGAGAGCTTCGCTGAAGGAGGCGGTGCATGCCTTGGAATACAAGGCTGTGCTCGGCATGAATCGGATCATTCCATGCGGGGAGGTACCGAGCTCAACCAATGATGTGTATGAGTTCCTGAAGACGATCTCTTTGCTGGTGCAGGCGATGCGACTCTCGGAAGATGTGTGGGAGAAGCATTTTGATCGCTTGTTCGAACAGATCCATGAATCCGTGCTCTCCCGCCAGGAGATTATGAATACGGTCCAATTGCTGTTCCAGCACTATAACCGGGAGTTCGCAGAACTTCCACGAGAGTATCAGGAGCGATGGGCATCTGTATTTACACCACTTCTTCCTAGGTTGGAAGGTTGGGAGACGTTGGATGATTTACGCGCGCTGTGCTGGGAGGGTTTCCGTGAGCTGGCTGATGAGATGCAGACGCTTCATTGCTCCAGAAAACATCGATCTCATATTCTTGAAATTCGCAAGTATATTGAACAGAACTACAACAACCCCGAGTTGTCGCTGAATTATCTAAGTGATCTATTTGATATCAATCCGAAATATTTAAGCAAGCTGTTTAAGGACGAAATTGGTGAGAAGTTCGTGGATCTTCTGATTAGTCACCGTATTGAGAAGGCGAAGCAGCTCATGCTGGAGACGGATAAGGCCATTCAGGAGATCAGTGAGGAAGTTGGGTATACGAATTACAATTCCTTCAATCGGGCGTTCAAGAATGTGGTGGGTGTAGCGCCTAGCGACTACAGAAAAGCCATGTGAGCCCATGCACCAGACTAAGCCGAACTCATAAGGAGAATGTGCATATGGACTATAAAGATGTTTCGCTTCCCATTCAGGAGCGGACCCAAGATCTGCTCGGACGGATGACCACGGAGGAGAAGATAGGACAGCTGATCCAGCCGATGGGGTGGAAGACTTATGTTAAGGAAGCAGATGGTACGGTTCAGGTTACAGATGAGTTTAAAAAGGACATCGCAGAGGGCGGGATTGGGTCGTTGTATGGAGCACTTCGTGCTGATCCCTGGACGGAAGTGACGCTGGAGACTGGCCTGACCCCTAGGCAAGGAGCTGTTGCCACTAATGAAATTCAGCGGTATGCCATGGAGAACTCCCGGCTGGGAATTCCCATTTTGTTCGGGGAAGAGTGTTCTCACGGGCATATGGCCATTGGGGCAACTGTATTCCCGGTGCCGTTAGCAATAGGAAGTGCTTGGAACACGGAATTGTACCGCAAGATGTGTGAAGCGACTGCTGTGGAGACTCGGAGCCAGGGAGGAGCGGCAACATATTCTCCTGTGCTTGATGTCGTACGGGACCCGAGATGGGGACGGACGGAGGAATGTTTTGCCGAAGATCCATACCTGATCGGTGAACTGGCGGTTGAAGCGATAAAAGGTTTACAGGGTGACCGGCTCGATTCTAATCGGACGATTGTGGCGACACTCAAACATTTTGCAGCCTATGGCAGCTCGGAGGGTGGGCGCAATGCTGCTCCGGTGCATATGGGACTGCGAGAGCTGCACGAGGTGGATCTGCTGCCGTTCAAGAAAGCAGTGGAAGCCGGAGCATGTTCTGTCATGACAGCGTATAACGAGATTGATGGTGTGCCTTGTACGTCGAGTTCGTATCTGCTGAATGATCTCCTGCGCGAGCAATGGGGGTTTGACGGATTTGTCATTACTGACTTTGGTGCAATTCAGATGCTCGTCAATGGACACAACACCGCGAAGAACGGGGAGCAGGCCGTCGCTCAGTCGCTTAAGGCAGGGGTGGATATGGAAATGTCCGGGTACATGTACCGTAAGCATCTCGGGCAGGCCCTGTCGCAAGGATTAATTGAAGAGCAGGATCTGGATACAGCGGTAAGGCGGGTGCTGGAGATGAAGTTCAGACTGGGCTTATTCGAACAACCTTTCGTTGATCCTGACTTTGCAGAGCAGGTGATCGGATGTGAAGAACATATTCAGCTGGCGAGAAAAGTCGCGCAAGAGGGAATCATTTTACTCAAAAATGAAGACAACACCCTTCCGCTCGGTAAAACAGGTACAAAACTGGCGGTCATTGGCCCAAATGCGAACCACGTCTACAACCAGCTTGGCGACTACACCTCGCCGCAGCCGAGAGGACAGATCGTTACGGTGCTGGATGGGATTACGCGCAAGCTTGGTGCTGACACCGGAAAGGTGCTGTACGCACCAGGCTGCCGGATCAAAGGGGATTCCAGAGAGGGCTTTGCGCAAGCGCTCGCCTGTGCTGAAGAAGCAGACACCATCATTATGGTGATGGGAGGGTCAAGTAGCCGGGATTTTGGCGAAGGGACCATTGATCTGCGGACGGGGGCATCCGTTGTTACGGATGATCCATGGAACGATATGGAGTGCGGCGAGGGGATAGACCGCTCGTCTCTGAACCTGATGGGTGTTCAATTGGAACTGGTGCAGGAAGTACATAAGCTGGGGAAACCGGTTATTGTCGTATATATTAACGGCCGGCCGATTGCTGAATCATGGATTGATGAGCATGCCCATGCCATTGTGGAAGCGTGGTATCCGGGGCAGGAGGGAGGCAACGCTATTGCAGATATTCTGTTCGGTGATGTGAATCCATCTGGTCGTCTTACCGTCTCCATTCCCAAGCATGTAGGTCAGCTTCCGGTCAGCTACAATGCCAAACGCACTCGGGGTAAGCGATATCTGGAGATCGATCTGGTACCACAATATCCGTTCGGCTTTGGGCTGAGTTATACAGAATTTAAGTACGAGAATGTAAGAGTTGTGCCGGAAGTGATCGGACCAGACGATGAAGCAGAGGTGCAGGTAGAGGTCACAAATACGGGAGTGGTTGCGGGAAATGAGGTGGTGCAGCTGTATATTACGGATGTATCGGCTTCGGTCACCCGAGCCGAAATTTCGCTGAAGGGTTTCCGTAAAATTCATCTAGAGCCGGGACAGACCCAGACGGTGACGTTCCCTGTGCAAAAAGAACATCTAGAGCTGATCGACTCCAGTCTTCAGCCTGTTGTGGAGCCTGGTGAATTCAGACTGATGGTTGGCAGCAGCTCCAGAGACTGGACTGCTTGTAGTTTACACATCCAGAAGGTGGGGGTGGAGGTATGATTCGAATTCAGCGATTCATTCAGGATCTGGCTCAGCAGCAATGGAAGGATACCCTTGAGCTTCCAGAGTGGCAGATGCAGAAGACCAAGTATATCCGGCCAGGGGTATATGAGAATGAACAGGAGAATGCGGCTGTTCAAAGCTTGAATCCGCTCCATAGCAACCATGGAACGACTTATTTTCTGAGCAAAACCGTAAAGATTCCGGCTAATTGGGAGGAAGATGTGGTCGGATTGATCTTCGAGGCCGGGGGTGAAGGGCTGCTAAGGGTAAATGGCATGCCTTATCACGGACTGGACCGTAATCATGGGTATGTACCGTTACCGAAGAGCCGTGTGGGAACTACGCCTTTGCTGGAGATTGAGCTATATGATCCCATACCGGAACCACATGACCCCTTGAATCGACAGGCGGTCATCCAGCCGCCAATTCAGGGCATCCGAGCCGCTTTGGTTCGTGTTAATTCGCCTTTACAGAGTCTAATGTATAGCATTACGGTACTTGCAGAATCACTCAGAGCATTGCCGGAGAAAGACTTAAAGCGCACCCGTCTTATCCGGGATATTCATCAGGTGATGGATAAGATGTACAACGAGCCGGAGCGCTGGAGTGAAGCGGCGTGGGTGCAGCATTGGGAAGAATGGCTCGCACAGTCGGTGCAGGAGGAAGACCCGGAAGAGTACCGGGACGGATTCATGCATCTGGTTGGGCAGTCCCATATCGATATTGCCTGGCTGTGGCCTGTGCGTGAGACCGTGCGCAAGTCCAGCCGCACCTTCTCCACGATGTGTACTTTGATGGATGAGTATCCGGAGTTCGTGTATTCGCAGAGTCAACCACAGCTGTATGCATTCGTGAAAGAGCACTATCCAGAGCTGTACGAACGCATCAAAGCCCGAATTGCCGAAGGCCGCTGGGAACTAGTTGGTGGCATGTGGGTAGAGCCTGATCTGAACATTCCGAGTGGCGAATCGCTGGTGCGGCAGATCTTATACGGGCAGAACTTTTATCAGGAGGAGTTCGGCAAGCGTTCAAACATCGAGTGGCTTCCTGACACGTTTGGCTACTGTGCTTCGCTGCCACAACTGCTCAAGCTGGCTGATATTCCTTATTTTATGACCACTAAGCTCAATTGGAATGATACCAACGTTTTCCCGTATGATCTGTTCCACTGGGTGGGCATTGACGGCACCTCGGTGCTTGCGTATCTCAATCATGGAGTGAATGAACATACCCGGCCCAAAGATGTCGATGAGCACTGGCAATCCTACAAGCAGAAGGATGTACACCCCGAGCAAATGCTGCTTTATGGGCATGGCGATGGTGGAGGTGGGGTAACGAACGAAATGGTTGCATTCGCAGAGCGATCCCATTTCATGGTTGGGCAGCCCATTAGCAATTTTAGTACAGCAGGCGCGTTTTTCGAGGAAATTTCGAACAACAATCCTAAGCTGCCCCAATGGCATGGCGACTTATATCTGGAACTGCACCGTGGAACCTATACAACCCATGCGCGCAACAAACGGAGCAATCGCAAAGCGGAGGTGTTGTATCGGGAAGCGGAAATCTGGGGGCAGTTTGCCGGAGTTGAAGCAGCTCAGTCGAAAAGTGATCTGGATGAAGGCTGGAAGCTGATTATGCTGAATCAATTCCATGATATTATCCCGGGCACGTCCATTCCCGAAGTATACGTAACATCTATGGAAGAGTATACGAAAGTATTCGCTCTGGGGACATCGGCTATGGATGGTACTCTTGGCCGTATTGAGGACCGCATTGCGACAGATGGCTTCGACGGTCTGCCCTATGTTGTATTTAATAGTCTGGGCTGGGAGCGGGGAGAAGTCGTTACGATTACAGGCGACGAGAAACTGAGCGGTATAGCAGCGTTTGACCATCAGGGTAATCGTCTGCCGAGTGACCTTGAGGCAAATGGAGACGCACTGACCTTGTCAGTCTATGTCCGATCTATTCCGGCCTTTGGATATACAACGTTATGGCTACGCCATGAACCGGATGCCAATCTTCCTGCATTGAAGCAGGATGAATCCTTTCCTTCTGTCTGGGAAACGGACTTTTACACGCTTGAGTTTAACGATGTAGGAGAGATCACCAGATGGTATGACAAATCCATGCAACGGGAGTGGCTGAAGCCGGGCGATAAAGCGAATGAGTTACAGTTTTTCCATGACAGGCCAACGTATTGGGATGCTTGGGATATTGATCCGCGGTTTGAATCGCAGCGAGCAGGAGTGGCAGAGCTGATCTCCAAAGAAGTAGTACAGCGTGGAGTAACGCAGGATATCCTTCGGTTTCACTGGAAGTTAAACGAATCGGAGATTCACCAGGATATTATCCTGTATCGTCATCAGCGACGTGTTGATTTCAAGACAAAGGTGAACTGGGCGGAGAGCCATAAGCTGCTTAAAGTGGCTTTTCCCGTTGATTTGGTATCAGCGAAAGCTACCTATGAAATCCCGTTTGGTGCGCTGGAGCGCCCTACTCATAACAACACCAGTTGGGAGCAAGCCCAGTTTGAAGTGTGTGGTCACCGCTGGGCGGATATCTCTGAGGGCAACAGTGGTGTAAGCCTGCTGAACGATTGTAAATATGGATATGACATCAAGGATCAGACGATCCGTCTTTCCCTGCTCCGTGCTCCTAAATGGCCGGATGAACATGCTGACCGGGGTGAGCATGAATTCACGTATTCCCTGCTGCCGCATCAGGGAGATTGGCGGGAAGCGGGTGTGGTACGACGTGCGATGGAACTGAACTACCCGGTTCGGGTTGTTGCAAGTGAACGACACTCTGGCACATTGCCAGCAGAGCACAGCTGGGTTCATTTCCATAGTGAACATGTCATTCTGGATACGATTAAGGCTTCCGAAGACGGTACGGGAACGGTACTTCGTTTCTATGAGTCATCTGGTGGAAGAGAAACGGTTGAGATTCAATGGGCTGACGCGCGTATACAGACGTCTGTAGTCAATCTGTTGGAGGATGATATTAGACCACTAGCTTGTCATGAAGGGAATTTTGAGCTGACGTTCAAGCCATATGAAATTCAAACCGTGAAGCTGGTCTCAGCAGATTAGTCTCAAGAAACCGGATAAGAAATGATCGGAGAAAAAGGAGTGACCGGGTAGGGGTCGAAAATTGTATAGAGCATTCCGTCCATCATGAAGGCTCACCAGGAATGAAAAATCAAATACCGATTTAACGGGAGGGTATGGCATGAAATTAACAAACAAGATTGGCGTGATCGTGGATAGCTTCGGTGTAGGTGTACGTGAAGGATTAAGCAAAGCGAAGGATGTAGGTGCAGAAGGCGTACAGATCTATGCAGTCCATGGAGAGATGGACCCTGAGAACCTCTCTCCGACAGCTCGCAAGGAGTTAAGAAGTTATATCGATTCTCTTGGTCTTGAAATTTCTGCCCTGGTTGGCGATTTGGGTGGTCACGGGTTTCAGGTCAAGGAAGATAATCCGTGGAAAGTAGAGAAGTCCAAGCGCATCGTGGATCTTGCTTTGGATCTAGGTACAAATATCGTCACAACACATATCGGTATTGTTCCGCACGATCCTTCCTCCGAAGTGTATGCCACACTGCATGCCGCATGTGAGGAACTGGGGCAATACGCCAAAAGCGCAGGAGCCTACTTCGCGATTGAGACGGGACCGGAAACGGCAGCAGACCTGAAAGGATTTCTGGATACCCTGTCGACTAACGGGGTTTCAGTGAATTTTGACCCGGCGAACATGGTGATGGTTACCGGAGATGACCCTGCACGAGGTGTTCATCTGCTCAAGGATTATATTGTGCATACCCATGTGAAAGATGGTGTGCGCCTGAAGGAAGTAGACCCGAGGGACGTATACGGTGCAGTAGGATATGCGCCTATGGATCATGAGAAAATTGCCGAAATGGTCTCTTCCGGAACATTCTTCCGTGAGGTACCGCTGGGCGAGGGCAGTGTGGATTTTGACGCATACTTTGCAGCCCTTCGGGATATTGGCTACAAAGGTTATCTGACGATTGAACGCGAGGTAGGCGACCAGCCGGAACAGGACATTCGCAAAGCGGTTAAATTTATCCAACAATACCGATAGGGAGCTGAGCAGATGAAAGTGGGCCTGAGTACGTATAGCTTGTTGAACGATCTGAATTCAGGTGAAATGACGGTTCTGGATATCATCGACTGGATTGCTGCAAATGGTGGCGAGCATATGGAGATGGTTCCGTATGGTTACACCGTGGAGGACAATCCTGATCTCGCCGACGCCATTCGGGAGCGGGCTGCTTCTGCGGGTATTGAGCTGTCCAACTATTCGATGCCTGCGAATTTCGTGCAGGAGACGGAAGAAGCTTTTGAAGAAGAGATAGCTCGGGTCAAAAGACATGTCGATGTTGTACACCGGATGGGTGTAAAGCATATGCGTCATGACGTAACGGCGTTTACTTTGCCTAAGGAGAAAATGACCATTGCCTGGTTTGAGGAAAATTTGCCGCTGATGGTGAAGGGAAGCCAGATCATTGCTGATTATGCTGCACAGTTTGGCATTACAACGACCATTGAAAATCATGGCTTCAGTGTGCAGGCCAGTGACCGTGTGCAGCGTGTGCTTCATGCCGTAGATCGTCCCAACTTCAAAACGACACTCGATATCGGCAACTTCATGTGTGTGGATGAGAATCCGATTATCGGGGTCATGAAAAATCTGCCGTACGCTTCTCTGGTCCACTTCAAAGACTTTTATTTCCGCCCTTATGATGAGCATCCGGGTGAAGGGGAATGGTTCACAACCGCTTACGGCAACTTCCTGCGCGGTGCCATTGTTGGGCAAGGCGATATTCCAATTCGCAAAATTGTGAGGCTGATCAAAGACTCCGGTTATGATGGTAACATTACGATTGAGTTTGAGGGCATGGAGGAATGCAAATCTGCTTCCAAAATCGCCATGAGCAACCTGCGCCGCTTCTGGGAAGAGGCTTAAGGCAATCATTTAGTTTTACATTGTGGGGCCACTTTAAGGAAGTGGCTCTTTTTGCACTTCTTATGTTGGAAAATATACTCGTCTTTGTGTTAAATAAGTCATTATTCAGGGATGCCCAGTCCCGTGATTATGATAAAGTATAATAAAGCGAAGCGCTTTCATATTTTCAGATCAAGATAATTATAAATAATATTAATAGAAATGGAGAATGTAGATGACGAACTTATCGCTCGAAATTCAAAATGCGGACGGTGTGGTGCTCGAAACGCGGACGGACAGTGAACAAGTAAATCTTGTGTACAGACAGGCTTATGGATCAGGGGACAGCATCGTTCTAAGAAGCTCTGATGTAAACGTATATCTGATCATCCAGCTGGAGGATTCCATGAACTCGGCTTTCGTTTATTTTACAGGTGAGGAGTATCGTTATGTCATTCCTTTTGACGAGAAACGAGTGTCCTATTCACCAAAGTCATTTACGGGTGACAAGCATGTTCTAAGTGCTCGGTTGGCTACACGTGAAGAGATTGAGGCATATAGAAATGTAGCGCTGAATCCTTATGATCAGCATGGAAACGAAAGCTGTTTTCCCCATGCCTCCGCCAACGTGGAAACCCGTGGAGAGTCCGTATTTGCAGCACGTAACGCCATTAATGGCAACAGCGCCAATGATTCACATGGCGAGTGGCCTTACGAATCTTGGGGGATCAACCAGCGGGATGATGCTGCCATTACAGTCAACTTTGGACGCAAGGTGTCTATCGACAAAGTAGTCCTGACCTTGCGTGCAGATTTTCCCCACGATAACTTCTGGGAGCGGGTTACTCTTACCTTTTCCGATGGCAGCTCCGAGCAGGCCAGTTTGATCCAAACTCATAAACCACAAACGATCGCAATTCAGTCGAAGGACGTGGAATGGGTAACGTTAAGCGAACTGATCAAGTCGTCAGATCCCTCTCCATTCCCGGCATTAAGTCAGTTCGAGGTGTTTGGTCGCGAAGCCTAAATTCATTAACATTAATTGGTTCTCGATAAGGATTAAGTTACGATCATCACAAGTATGGTATAATAGATCTATTCAGCCTGGAAAATGACTGGCTATGGATAGGGGAGATCACTGATCTATGCAGGTATTCGAGGACTGGAACCAGAAAGTGAAAAAAACGTTTAATGCTACGAATCCCGAGGTTGTATTGACGGTATCTGAAGCAGGGAGTTTGCTCGGTCTGACCAAAGATCAGATGAAACTTTATGTAGACAAGAATAAACTAACTAAGGTCCCGATCATGAGAAGTGTTCACCGATACCTCTTGTTGAAAAGTGAAATAGATAGCATCGTAAAAACGCGCTAACCTCATAGGATCGACCGCAGCCATTTTACCGACAGGATTCGGGAGAGTGGTTTTTTTTTTTGAAATAGGAGGAACAGACCATGCTGAGCAAACTCTCGAGAGGGCTATACCATTGGGTGAATTGGAAATGGGTGGTGGCTTCAGTTGTTATTTTTGCATGCTTTATTGCATTCATTCTTCCCTGGCAGGCGGCGAAGTCGAAAGAAGTAACAGGAAGTGGAGAATCACCGGATACATCCTTCCTGTATTCGGCAAATGATCTCTACCAGATGGCTGAACAATATGGTGAAGAAGGGCGTAGCGCTTATATCCAGGCACGTTTTACATTTGATCTCGTCTGGCCGATCGTTTATCTGTTCTTGTTGTTGGTTTTGTTGTCTATTCTGTATCGAGTGATTCCGCCAAAGAATCGCTGGCGAAGGCTTAATTTGCTTCCAGTTGGAGGATGGGCCTTAGATATGCTTGAAAATGCAGGTGCCTCCTTGACGATGTATCGTTATCCTGTACATACTCCCGTGGTAGCAGAATTGACTCCGATTTTTACTCTGCTGAAATGGTGTCTCATCTCTGCCAGTTTTGCTGCGCTGGTACCGGGTATTATCCTAACAATCTTTCATTTCGCTCGCACAAACCGGGGATAAAATAAGGAATACAGGACAATCCTACCACTGGATGATTTTTGTGCCCCAGTACTGCTGGAAGTGGAATGAATAGTGGTCAGAGCCCCTTTGGAGAGGGGAATTTGTTCTTAGAGGAGCTTGTGGAAATACCTTCTTGTCAATGGACAACCTATTCGTATATACTCTTGTCGCAAGTGGCAGGAATGGTTCAATTACATGATATCAAGGAGATGAAGCACGAATGGCGATTAGCTTGAATGTGTATCTTGTAACGGATGGTAACGGACGTGAAGCAGTAGAATTTTACAAAAAGGCATTTGGAGCGGAAGTGCTGGCTCTCCAGACATTTGGCGATGGTCCTTCTAACCCAGACCACCCCGTACCTCCCGAAGCGAAAGACCGCATCATGCATGCTTCCTTGCAGATTGGCAGTTCTGTACTGATGTTATCCGATACATTCCCTGGTATGCCATATATTGTGGGTAATCATGTGAATGTTACGGTGAACACGGATACTGCGGATGAAGCCAAAGCAATTTTCAACCAGTTGCAAGACGGTGGTGAAGTGAAAATGCCGATCCAGGAAACATTTTGGAGTCCAGCCTACGGCATGGTTATCGATAAATTTGGCGTTCAGTTCCAGATCAGCTGTACAGCAGCCAACCATCAGTAAAATGTAAGTTAGTGTCTCTGACATAGAAGATAAAACTACAAAACCTCCAGGACATGAGTAACGTGTCTGGAGGTTTTTTTGTGACTCCTGCAAGGAGTGTGTATACTTGCTAATCTAAAAATTAGACTTCTTTCTGAATCTTGGAAGGATTGTTGATTTTGTAGGGAACAGGGTTCTTGGTCAGCTTTTTCTTGATAATCTTTGCTTCAAAAGTAAGCACATCGCCAACCTCAAGCTCCTGCTTCTTGATCGTGGCACTGTGGCTGGACCAGGCTTCGCCAACGTCAATAACTTCGGGCTCGGTGATCGTAAGAGCTTCATAGATAATGACTTCATCATCATTGTCGGAGAAATGGTTCGGCACGGTCGTAAATTCCTTCACAACAGCGGACATTTTCACTTTACCCTCCGGCAATTCAATCTTAAGCGATTTAGCTTTACCTGCGGTTTTTGCCTTTGGTTTAGCAGCACTGCTTGTTGCATTAGCGGGTCCAACATACTCTTCCACCAGACCATCAGGGTCGCCTTTTAGCTCGGAGGAGGTATCGTCGTTATCCGTGTCCACATCCAGATCGGAATCAAAGTCACTCATACCGGATGGAATCTTATCCGAATAGGAAGCAGTAACAGGATCTGGTGCAGCATCAGAGCTAGGGAGCTCTTCTAAGTTGGTTGTAGCGACTGGTTCATTATATTTGTCCTTTGCCGTACCCGCTCCAACCGGACTTTTTACATTATAGCTGGACGCCTGCATTTCTTTCAGATAAGACGGATGAATGCAGTGTTTCTGGTTATTGTCCAATTGAATGACTGCTGCCATATGATCGACAAAGCCAATGATGGTGCAAGGCATATTCAGCCCATTCCCTTTATAATAGAACGTTTTGACCTTTGTTGCTTTTTCCGAAAGCAAGCCCCATTCCTGGCACTTCTCAATCAACTCGTCCTCGTTCTCCAGAGCGGTATAATACTGCGGTTCGATCATAAAAGCATATGCCATAACGAATTTCCGCCTTTCCAATCATATCTTCATGTTCATCGTTGCCAAATTACACTCAGTGTATCACAAAAGTGGACTCTTCGATGAGGAATATAAAAGCGCCTGCGTAGGCGCCTATGGTATAATTTTGGTAGACAACGGGTGGGCATTACCGTAATGAAGTCATAAACAAAAACCCACCGTTAAACAGGTTGACCGCCTGCGGTGGGATTTGCTCTGCATCTGAACAGACGTGCGCCGTGAGAGGATTTCACCTCTCCATGTTGTCTATTCTTATGTTATCATAGCCATTTTATACAGGCAAATGAGTGACTGTTCCTACATTAAAATTAATATAATTTTATAAATATCTTTAAGGAGGATGATCTCCATGGACAAAAAAGTGAATCCTCAAACACTTTGGCTTGGGGTGGGTATTGCTATTGGAACGAGTATTGGCGTGGCAACAAACCAGATCGCTCTGGGGGTTGCTTTTGGTGTGGCAATGGGCGTCGTGGTTGGATCTGTCGTTAGCAAACGTGCAGGCTCGGGGCTGGATGATATGCTGAGTGAACATGTCAAGGAATTGTATAAGCAGGAGGAATGGGAAGAGGTACTTGAGCGGTCGCAGGATCATCCGGTGCTGCTTCTGAAACACAGTACAACTTGTCCAGTCAGTGCGAGAGCATACAGGGAGTTTATGGCCTTTGTGGGCTCGAATGCATCAGATCCCGCACAGAAGATGGAGTACCGAATCGTCAAAGTCATCGAAAGCCGCTCGCTTTCCCGCCGCATTGCGGAAGATACCGAGGTTCACCATGAATCGCCTCAAGTCCTGCTGCTGGACGGCGGCCAAGTTATTCAACATACGTCACACGGGAAAATTACCCGGAAGAGACTGCTGCAATGGGCCCAGAATCCGTTTGGATAAAGGGCACCCAACATACATAGACCCGCTTCCTTCAGCTAATCGCTGAGTGGAACGGGTCTTTTTTACGCTTTTTTTACACCCTGGAGGGTATTTCTTTACCCCCTTTTTACAGCGTTTCGTATTACGATTTCATATGTAGAAGGTTGCAAGAACGGTAGAGAGAGGGAGGGGAGCACATGGTGAATGATGCCACGATAATTGGGCTGGTCGTGCTGTTGTTTGTGGTGTTCTGGGGATTTGTGAAATTTTGTGAGAAAGCATGAATGCATAGGGCATGAAAGGGGAGAAGCCGTATGATCGTCATCGGCATGATTGTGCTCGCACTGGTAGTCTATCTTGGTTACGTGCTAGTGAGGCCGGAGAAGTTCTGATGGTCGCTTGGGGCACGAAACCAGAAGCACTCGGATCGTCGATTTTAGGGAGGAAATGCGGATATGAGTAGCGGTTTATTACAAGTGGCGGTGACGCTGCTGATCATCATACTATTGGTGAAGCCAGTAGGGAGTTATCTGGTGAAGGTGTTTGACGGCAAACGAACAGGACTGGATCGGATATTTGGCGGGCCTGAGCGATTGCTGTATCGATTGATGGGGGTGAAGGAGAACGAGTCGATGGGTTGGAAAAAGTACCTGTCAGCCGTGCTCATTTCGAACTTCATCATGCTGTTATTAATGTTTCTGGTGCTGCGGCTGCAAAAGTATTTGCCGCTCAACCCGGATGGCATTGGCAATATGCCTGCGGCACAGGCCTTTAATACAGCTGCATCGTTCATGACCAACACGAACTGGCAGTCTTACACGGGCGAGAACGCCCTGTCGTATCTGTCACAGATGCTGGCAGTGACGTTTCCAATGTTCACCTCAGCCGCGACCGGCTTCGCGGTCGCTATTGCCTTCATTCGCGGCCTGGTGGGCCGACGGGATGAACTGGGGAACTTCTACGTCGACGTGGTACGGTCGATTACGAGAATCTTTTTGCCACTGAGCTTCATTGTGGCGTTGTTCCTCGTATTCCAGGGTGTGCCGCAGACACTGGCGGGAGCGGTGAACGCAACCACACTGGACGGGGCACAGCAGACGATTAGCCGCGGGCTGGTCGCTTCGCTGGAGTCGATCAAACACTTGGGTACCAATGGTGGAGGCTGGTTCGGAACCAACGCAGCGCATCCATTTGAGAACCCAACGGCGTTATCGAATCTGGTGCATATCGTCTGCATGATGCTGCTTCCTACTGCGCTGGTTTACGCCTTCGGCATCATGGTGAACAACCGGAAGCAGGGCTGGACGCTGTTTGCGGCTATGAGTTTACTTTTCCTCGTGATGCTGACCACGGTATTTGTTTCGGAATATCGCGGTGTGCCAGCGCTGGATGCGGTGGGAATCCAAGGTAATATGGAAGGCAAAGAAGTCAGGTTTGGGGTATCCGAATCGGCGCTTTTCACAGCGGTGACTACAGCAGCCACAACCGGGTCGGTGAACAATATGCATGAGTCGCTTACCCCGCTTGGTGGCATGGTTGCACTGGCCGAGATGATGCTCAACAACGTATTCGGCGGTAAAGGGGTAGGTTTGCTCAACGGATTGCTCTATGTGATTCTGGCTGTGTTTATCTGTGGGCTGATGGTTGGGCGGACCCCTGAATTTCTGGGCAAAAAAATTGAGGGTAAGGAAGTGAAGCTCGCGTCCATCGCGCTGCTTGTTCATCCTTTGATTATTCTGGCTCCGACCGCGCTGGCGCTTATGCGTCCTGCGTCTGTCGCTTCAATTTCGAATTCAGGCATGCATGGTCTGACCGAGGTGTTATATGCCTTTGCATCCGGGGCTGCCAATAATGGATCGGCGTTTGCCGGGCTGAATGCCAACACAGACTTTTACAACATCGCCATTGGTGTCGTAATGCTGCTCGGAAGATACATTTCCATGATCGCGATGCTCGCCATTGCCGGATCACTGGCCACCAAACGGGTTGTTCCCGTAACTACGGGTACACTGCGTACGCATACACCTCTTTTTGCAGGCATTCTGGTGATGATGATTGTGGTAGTTGGGGCGTTGACGTTCTTCCCATCACTGGCACTTGGACCGATTGCAGAACATTTGGCGATGATCCGATGATGAACGACACGGTGATCGGATATGGGAATAGGAGCAAGGACGTAAAGTGCGGAGGTGGATTATCACAATGAATGTTGTAGAACGAAAGAAGGAGCAGACGGTGGAAGGATTAGACAGAGGCACGATCAGAACCCAGGGTAAAGGAACGAGAGGTACGGGTACGGATCCCGGTACGCCCAAAAGAAGCAAAACATTAAGTCGGGACATTCTGCTCCAGGCATCTCTGGATGCCTTCAAGAAGCTGAACCCGGTCGTCATGATCAAAAATCCGGTGATGTTTATCGTCGAAGTCGGCACACTCATCACATTGCTGTTATGTATCAATCCGGATCTATTTGTTGCATCCGAGGCAGGGCGAGGGTACAACATCGCGGTGTTTCTCGTCCTGTTGTTCACGTTGCTGTTTGCCAACTTTGCTGAAGCACTGGCAGAGGGACGGGGTAAAGCTCAGGCAGATACGCTACGGAAGACGAAATCGGACACGACTGCGAAGCTGGTACAGAAAGACGGGACCATCAAGCAAGTGTCTTCGACCCAGTTGAAAAAAGGAGATATCGTCCGTGTAGAAGCAGGCGAACTGATTCCCACGGATGGTGAGATTATTGAAGGGCTGGCCTCTATCGACGAGTCCGCCATTACCGGGGAATCGGCTCCAGTAATCAAGGAGGCGGGCGGTGACTTTTCCTCCGTTACAGGAGGCACGCGGGTTACTTCCGACTATATCGTGATGCGTGTGCAGACCGATCCCGGGGAGTCGTTCCTCGACCGAATGATCTCACTCGTTGAAGGCGCACAGCGCCAGAAAACGCCGAATGAAATTGCGCTGACAACACTGCTCGCCGTGTTGACGCTGATATTCCTGATTGTCATCATCACCATGGTACCAATGGCGAACTATTTGGGCATCCGGCTTGATCTGGCTACCCTTATCGCGTTGCTTGTCTGTCTGATTCCGACGACGATCGGCGGGCTGTTATCCGCGATCGGTATTGCGGGCATGGACCGGGTCACGCAGTTCAACGTACTCGCCATGTCGGGTAAAGCGGTGGAAGCGGCAGGGGATATTGATACGCTGATTCTGGATAAAACCGGAACTATTACGTACGGCAACCGCATGGCTTCGGAGTTTATTCCCGTTCAGGGCGTATCTGCACAGGAGATGACCCGGGCTGCGCTGCAAGCTTCCGTGGTCGATGAGACACCAGAGGGGCGCTCGGTTGTTGAATTGGCTGGCAAGCAGGGCGAGAACTGGGTGGAGACAGAATATGCAGATGCAGAACATGTGAACTTCACTGCAGAAACTCGCATGTCGGGCCTGAATCTAAGCGGTGGGAAGCAGATCCGCAAAGGTGCCGTGGATGCGATCAAACGCCATATTTCCTCCCGTGGGGGACGGATACCCGGCGATTTGGACGATATAGCGAACCGAATTGCAAAGGCTGGGGGTACACCGCTTGCTGTTGCGATTGATGACCAGATTTATGGTGTGATCTATCTGAAAGATACAGTGAAACCAGGGCTGAAAGAGAAGTTTGCAGAGATGCGAGCCATGGGCATCAAGACGATCATGTGTACAGGGGATAATCCCCTGACGGCGGCGACCATTGCGCTGGAAGCGGGCGTGGATGATTTTATTGCCGAGGCCAAGCCGGAAGACAAGATTACCGCGATCAAAAAAGAGCAGCAGGAGGGTAAGCTCGTCGCCATGACTGGCGACGGCACCAACGATGCTCCTGCTTTGGCGCAGGCCGATGTTGGCCTGGCGATGAATTCGGGCACCATGGCGGCCAAGGAGGCGGCCAACATGATTGATCTGGATTCCGACCCGACCAAGCTGTTGTCGGTGGTCTCCATTGGCAAGCAGCTGCTCATTACCCGCGGCGCACTGACGACCTTTTCGATATCCAATGATATTGCCAAGTATTTCGCCATCATTCCGGCCATGTTTATTCTAGCGATGCCGCAGCTTCAGGCACTCAATATTATGAATCTCGCTTCACCGCAGTCCGCGATTCTGTCAGCGCTGATCTTCAACGCCATCATTATCCCACTGCTAATCCCAATCGCCATGCGGGGTGTGAAATATCGGGCTATGTCCGCGGAGCGGCTGCTTGGACGAAATGTGTTCATCTATGGTGTGGGCGGTGTAATTGTTCCGTTTATCGGTATTAAGCTGATTGATCTGGTACTGTCGGGGCTTCATCTGGTTTAATGGTACAACTAATAATAAATTCAGGATGTGATTCATATGAAACAGGTACTGCCCGCCATTCGGTTGTCTATTGTGCTTATGCTGATTTGCGGTATTATCTACCCGTTGGTTACAACCGGAGTGGCACAGCTGCTCTTCTCAAATCAGGCGAACGGCAGTCTGATCACACAAGGCGGGAAAACCATCGGTTCGTCGCTGCTGGCGCAGGAAGTAAAATCGCCGGGGCTGTTCCAGCCCCGGGCATCGAACGCTAATTATGATGGAACTGCTTCGGCAGGTTCCAATCGCGCCGTGGCCTCGGAGGCGTATATTGTTGAAATGAAGGAAAAGGTGGCTCGGCTCAAGCAAGAGAATCCGGGCTTGCAGCAAATTCCTGCAGATCTCGTGACAGGTTCCGGTTCCGGTCTTGACCCCGATCTGTCACCGGAAGCGGCAAAAGCACAGATTCCCCGGATTAGCCAGGCAACGGGCCTTGGTGAGCAAGAGCTTGCCAAGATCGTCGAGGAACATACACAAGGGCGACAGCTAGGCATTTTCGGTGAGCCTCGTGTGAATGTGACCGCTCTGAATCAAGCGTTGACGGCTGAGCTAAAATAACAGGCATCGTGTTGGGTAGATCCACGGGGAATACAACTTCCCTCGGTTGTTCGTATCAGGCCTTCTTCCGAGCTTCGGAAGGGGCTTTCTCCGTTTTAAGTAAAGGTTATGTTGGGGGAGTGAACAGGATGGAAGACAGCTTCAAGCGGAAGTCCCCGGAAGACATCTTGAAGATGATCACGAAGCTGCAGCAGGGCACCTTGAAGATATATATCGGTCCGGTCAGCGGTTCGGGCAAAACGTATCATATGCTTAGGGAAGGAAACACATTACGCCATCAGGGGATCGATGTGGTTATCTGCGCTGTGTCGACCATGCAAAGACCGGAGACCGTGGAGCAGCTCGGCGAGTTGGAGCGGATTCCAAGCATTCACTGGTCTCGCTGGAAGGATGGCTTGGAAATGAAGGATTTGAATCTGGATGCCTTGCTGGCACGTAATCCGGAGGTTGTGCTCGTTGATGGGCTTGCTCATAGAAATCGAAAAGGGGCACGTCATGCAACCCGACTGGAAGACATTCGGTATTTGCTGCGACACAACATCAGTGTCATTACAACGGTGAATGTGTATGAGCTGGAGGGATATACGGAGCTTGCACGCCAGCTAACGGGAATTGCAGCAGAGCATACTGTACCTGCCGATACCCTTGAACTGGCCGATGAAGTGAAATTGATCGATGTAACCCCGGAAACCGTATTAAGCCGTCTTGCGGAGGGACACCTTCGGGGACATGAAGGTGAAGCGGTGTTTCGGCATGGCAATTTGGGCATTTTGCGTGAACTGGCTCTTCGACTTGTTGCGGAAGGGGTCAACGAATCACTGCGTGAGCACCGGGAAGAGATGGGAATTACGGTTACGACAGGCATCATGGAACGCATTTTGGTATCCACCCAATATCACTGGAACGGGTCCATCTATATTCGGCGCGGACAGCAGATTGCGAAGAGATTAAACGGGGATCTGCATGCCGTGACCTTTCGCAATATGAAGCAGCCGCTAACCAAGGAAGCTACTGTTTTTCGTCGAAACATGATTAAACTGGTGGAGAAATTCGGGGGACAGTTTGAGGAATTGCCTGTATTACACCGCCGTAACATTCCATCTACGCTTGCACGCTACGCAGTCCAGCATCAGATTACCCGTATTGTTATGGGACACTCACGGCACAGTCGCTGGCAGGAGCTGTGGCGGGGATCATTTGTTAATTCATTGCTGCGCAGAGTGCGGGGTGTCGATCTGTTTCTGCTTGCCGATCGGGCACAGCATGAGGGCGAGCGGGTACTTCCGACCCGATTGTCGGATACAGAGACTCCAACATATCGCAGGTTAAGTGAGCAGGAGATGAAGGCACAGATTGGTCAGATTCGGCGTGGCAAGTTCAAGGTATACATCGGTGCTGCGCCAGGTGTGGGAAAAACCTATATGATGCTCCGGGAAGGCAATGATCTGCTCCGCAAAGGCATCGATGTACGGATTGGTCTGCTGGAGACACACAATCGGGCGGAGACGGTGGAACAGATTGGCCAATTATCCATCATTCCACGAGAGCAGCGGGTGTACCAAGGGGTGCAGCTCGAGGAAATGGACACTGATGCCATTCTTCGTCTATGTCCTGAAGTGGTATTGGTGGATGAGCTTGCGCATACGAATGTTCCGGGAAGCATGCGGCAAAAGCGTTACGAAGATGTAGAGATTCTATTGGATGCGGGCATCTCCGTCATCACTACCGTGAATGTACAGCATCTGGAAAGTCTGAACGATGCGGTGGAACATATTACGGGAATTCGAGTCCGAGAGACTGTGCCGGATCAGATTTTGCAAATGGCAGATGAGGTCCAACTTATCGATGTTGCCCCCCAAGCCTTGCGGCAACGCATGCGGGAGGGTAAAATCTATGCAGCAGCCAAGGTGGAACAAGCGCTTGGTCATTTTTTTCGCATTGGTAATCTGATTGCCTTACGGGAACTTGCCCTGCGGGAATTGGCTGATGATGTGGATGAACGCCTTGAATCACAGGAGCGCAAAAGTGCACTTCGCGGTCCCTGGCGCAGACAGGAGGCGGTCTTTGTCTGCGTAAGCAGTGATGAGCATGCGGAGCGGCTGATTCGCCGCGGATTTCGTACAGCCTACCGGTTAAAGGCGGTCTGGCATGTGCACCATGTTCATGTAGGTGAAGGCATGAGTAATGAAGTGAAATGCCAGTTAGAGGAGCTGGAACAGCTGACCGTTCGACTGGGCGGCAAATTTCATATTCATCATAGCCAGAGGCTGAGAGATGTGCCTGGTATTTTGGCGGGTAAAGCTTCTGAAGAAAAAGCAACCCAGTTGGTGGTTGGTCAAGCGAGACGAGTCTGGTGGCTGAATGGTTATCGTGGAAAGGGAACGGTGGTCAGCAGGCTGGTGCGGTTATCCAGACATATGGACGTATTGATCGTTGCGGACTACGATTATGATCTGAGCGGGATGTGAGATGTGCTGTGTCTGAACGAAATAAAGGGGAAGAAGTCCGGCTGAAGCTGAACCGTGTTCCCAAATATATATGGGTAACCCTTGGAATCACATTGCTAACCATTCTGCTTCATGCGATAGGGATTAGTGATGACCTGGTTAACGTGGGGCTAATTTATCTTTTTCCGGTATTGGTCAGTGCTGTGTACTGGGGAATGGGTCCGGCCATATATGCAGCAAGTCTTAGCGTTGTTGCCTTTGACTTCTTTTTTGTTCCCCCGTTTCTCAGTTTTACGGTTGAAGATTTGCGATATATGTTTTCTTTTATAGTGTATTTGGCAGTGGCGGTATTAACGGCGAGTCTGGCGGGGCGCCTGCGGCAGCAGCTGGAGGTGGTAAAACAACGCGAGATTACGACGAATTCGCTATATGCTTTAAGCCGTCAGATGACGGCTGTTACAGATTTGCATACTCTACTCGGTAACATTGTGAGACAAGTGTCACTGACACTTGGGGCTCCGGCGGCAATATATCTCCCGAATGCTCAAGGCGAACTTCAGGTTACCTCCTCTTCGGAGGATTCGGATTCAATAGCCTGGGGTGAAGGAGAAGCTGAAGTCGCTATTGCCAAATGGGTGTATAAACATGGCGAAATCGCCGGACGCGGCTCCTCCAGCCTGCGGGAATCGTCTGGTCTGTATGTGCCGCTGCGTACAGAAGACCAGACACATGGGGTGCTTGCTGTGAATCTGGAATCCAGTGATCTTCAGGAGCAGCGGGAAGAGCTGCGTTTGCTGGAAGCGTGTGGCGGGCTGGCAGCAAGCGCCATTGCCCGTGTCAAGCTGGCTGAGGAAGCGAGACTCGCGCAAGTGACGGCTGAATCGGAACGAATTCGCACCGCTTTGCTGGACTCGGTGTCCCATGAGCTACGGACACCCCTTACGGCCATCATTGGTTCAGCCACAGGTTTGCTGGAGAATGATTCTCTTTTTACCCCGGAGGATCGAAAAGAACTGACAGGCAATATTCGGGATGGAGCGCTTCGCATGAACAGGCTGGTAACCAATTTGCTGGGCATGGTGAAGCTGGAGAGTGGCATGTTGCAGCTGCGCAGAAAATGGTGCGACGTGGGCGACATGATCGGCATTGTGCTAACCCAGGTTCAACAATTCATCCAGCACCGTCGCATTCGGGTTGAATTGCCCGATCAGCCGCCGTTTGTATCCGGGGATGAGGTTTTGCTGGAGCAGGTTCTGGTCAACGTCATCAGCAATGCCATCAAATATTCACCAGAGGACAGTGAAATCGTCATTACGGTGAAGGTGGATGAGCGGCATGGACGAATGACCATTGTGGTGGCTGATTCGGGTGTTGGGATTCCGGAAGCAGAGCGCGAGCGGGTGTTTGAGAAGTTTTATCGATCCGAATCGTCACGGCATGTGACAGGTACGGGACTTGGGCTTGCCATCTGTAGAGGAATCGTCGAAGTTCACGGAGGTACGATTACCGCAGAACCGAATCCGGGAGGCGGGACGCGGGTATGCATCTGTTTGCCCACAGAGGAACCCGAAGCATCATTCCCGTATATGGGACAAGGAGAGGAAGAATGACATGACGGCACCGCAAGGCGCGCGTATATTAATTGTGGATGATGAACCACAAATCCGTAAACTGCTGAAGGTTACGCTTCAGGCGCATCAATTTGAGATTCACGAATGCGCCGACGGCGAAGAAGCGGTCATTCAGGCGAGCATTGTGCATCCTGATCTGATTGTGCTTGATCTGGGCTTGCCCGGTATGTCCGGAATGGATGTACTTCAGCGGATTCGGGAATGGTCGCAGGTACCAGTCATTGTGCTGACTGCAAAGGAACGCGAAGAGGATAAAATTGCTGCACTTGATGGCGGGGCGGATGATTATGTCACCAAACCGTTTGGCATGGGGGAGCTCGTTGCCCGTATTCGGGTTGCCCTTCGCCATGTGGCCAAAACGACGGATGAGCCGGTATTGCGTTTTGGTCCGCTTACGATTGATTTGGCCCAGAGACAGGTCGATTTGGACGGATCACAAGTAAAGTTAACACCAACCGAGTATGAAATGCTGAAAGTGCTCGCAACCCATGCAGGCAAAATTATTACCCAACGCCAGCTGCTGCAACAGGTTTGGGGAGGGCATCATCATGAGTCGGACAGCCATTACTTGCGGGTATATGTCGGACATCTGCGCAAAAAATTGCAGGAAGATCCCACGCGTCCACGTTTTATACAGACCGAGCCGGGAATCGGCTATCGTTTTCTGCTTCAGGATTAGGCTGGAAAACAAGATGAAAGCTCAAAAAAGCACCAGCCCCTCCTTGAGAGGAGACAAGTGCTTTTGAATTGCAAACAATGAACTTCTTATGACGTGTACTTCGGCAACCAGTCGCCATGAGCTTCGATCAGTTCATCACACATCGCAACGATATCATCGATGGACAGCTCGGCAGCTGTATGCGGGTCAAGCATCGCTGCATGATAGATGTGCTCTCTTTTGCCCGTAATCGCCGCTTCAATGGTCAATAGTTGGGTGTTAATATTCGTACGGTTCAATGCCGCAAGTTGCGGAGGTAGGTCCCCGATATAAGTCGGGCTGATGCCTGATCCATCAACAAGACAAGGCACTTCAACACAGGCTTCACGAGGCAGGTTGGTGATCAGTCCGTTATTCATGACATTACCGCCGATTTTGTAAGGGCGATCCGTTTCCATGGCCTCCATAATATGCGAAGCGTATTCGCGGCTGCGCGTATGTTCAATATTTTCGCTGGATAACAGCTTCTCACGCATTTCTTTCCAGCCTTCAATCTGGTTCACGCAGCGGCGCGGATACTCATCCAGCGGAATATTGAAGCGTTCGATCAGCTCGGGGTAGTTTCGTTTGATAAAATAAGGATGGTACTCGGCATTATGCTCGGAGGACTCGGTTACATAGTATCCAAAACGCTGCATCAGCTCATAACGCACCATGTCATCATGCTGCTCTTTCTGCTTTTCCTTCGCCAGACGTTTAATCTCTGGATACAAATCTTCACCATCCCGTGTCACTTCCAGCAGCCAGGCCATATGGTTGATACCCGCAACTTTCGCGACCACACCCGTCTGATCAATCCCCAGTGCATCAAACAGATGCGGTACACACACCTGTACACTGTGACACAGACCTACGGTTTTGATTCCGCCATGCACGTTCATGACATTCGTTAGTACCGCCATCGGGTTGGTGTAGTTCAGGAACCACGCATCAGGGCACACTTCCTGCATATCCCGTGCAAAATCGAGCATCACCGGAATCGTCCGCAAATTACGGAAAATCCCGCCAATCCCGAGCGTATCGGCAATCGTCTGACGCAATCCATATTTCTTCGGAATCTCAAAATCCGTAATGGTACATGGATCATAACCGCCCACCTGAATGGCGTTAATCACATATTTGGCTCCGCGCAGTGCTTCCTTGCGGTCGGTATAAGCTTTGATGGCACATTGGCTTCCGAGCGAACGGGCCATACTGGTAAGCAAACGCTCTGAGTCGCTTAGGCGTTCAGCATCAATATCGAACAACGCCAGCTCAAAATCCTGAAGTGCTTCGGTCATCATAACGTCACCCAATACATTTTTGACAAAAACGGTGCTTCCCGCACCGAGGAACGTAATTTTGTTCATCTCAAGTTCAGCCTCCCTGAATAAATGGTGTACCTCCAATATAGGCGGATTGGGCTTATATAACTATGGCTCAACCTCTCTGAAACATGGCATAATCCCATTTTTGGATTCGCTTACAGCTAATAATTCATCTATTTACCTGTTATAATTTTAGTGAAGAGATTGCCTGTTGTGGTGAACGGAGGGAGTGTGGAATGTTGAAATTAATCGAAACGAACGTGGTTCCTATGGATTTGACGCAGATGGAATTGGTACTGTTATTTTTCGGTTGGCAGGCATGTGATCCGTCGCATTATTGGGGTCCGGGTGTTCGGGATGCCTATATTGTTCATTACATTCATGAAGGCCGGGGCACTGTGTTTATGGCGGATCAGCAATACGAGCTTACACAGGGTCAAGGCTTTGTGATTCTTCCGGATACGCTTATTCATTATGAAGCGGATGCGAAGCAGCCATGGACTTATTCCTGGTTCGGGTTCAAGGGTGTTCATGCCAAGGCATTCATGCAGCGGGCTCACATCAGTCCGGAACATCCTGTATTTGAGGCTAGAGATGGAGACACATTTGCTCGTCTTTATACGGAGATGGTTCAAGCATCAACACGTACCGGGGGAGATGTGTTCAACCAGAGCCTGCTGTACCGGCTGATCGCCGAATTGATTGCATCTTCTCCCGCAGAAGAGCAGCTGCAACGGCCACTGTCCACTAAAGAGGAATACATCAGGCAGGCCGTTCAATTTATGGAGAACAGGTATAGTCAGAGAACTTCAATTCTAGATATTGCCCGAGCCGTAGGTTTGGATCGCACATATCTGTCAGGGCTTTTTAAGGAGAGGTACGGCAAGTCATTACAGGCTTTCTTTCTCGAATACCGGATGAATCGTGCAGCTGAACTGCTGCAGCATTCAGCCCTGTCGGTTAGTGAAGTGGCCCACTCTGTGGGGTATACAGATCCATTACTATTTTCCAAGATGTTTAAGCGAGTGACGGGTGTGTCTCCAAAAGGGTCGAGAAGCATGGAACAGGGAGAATAGTTTTCATTATGTTGTGAACCTCAAAAAATGCAAAAAAAAGGCCACGAATCCGAAGATTCATAGCCTTATACTTTAAGGTGAAAAACACAGGAATAGCGATATGATAAAAAATCAGGCAATCGGCGTTCCGTTCGGTAAGGTCTGGTCCGGCGTTAACAATACAACGTCACCTTCGCCAGGCACGCCGCCAAGCACCAGTACTTCGGATACAAAACCTGCAATTCGGCGCGGTGGGAAATTGACTACAGCAATAACCTGCTTACCTACCATTATGTCAGGGGTATAACGTTTCGTAATTTGGGCGCTCGAACGTTTAAGGCCAAGTGGGCCGAAATCGATGGTCATTTTAATGGCAGGCATGCGTGCCTTTGGAAAAGGTTCGGCTTCTACCACTGTACCAACGCGGATATCATGCTGTATAAACTCTTCAAAAGTAGCCATGTTGTGATGTCTCCTTTCAGCTATGGAGTCCATTATAAAATAGAAATACCCAAAAAATCCAGATTGCGCTAATCGCAACCTGGATTTTAGTGGTGATATTGTATGAGCGATGCCCGTTTTTGTCCCACTGTTAAGTGAGCGGGGCAGAGCGCTTAATGCAGCAACATCATATTAAATTATGCGCCATTCCACTTTTCACCAGTCAGATATTTCTCAGTCAGGATGGATAACATCTGAATGCCGACTTCATTATGTCCACCTTCGGGAATGATGATGTCTGCATACTTTTTGGAAGGCTCGATAAAAGCATCATGCATCGGTTTGACGGTTTCGAGATATTGTTTGTACACGGATTGAATCGTACGGCCGCGTTCTTCCATATCCCGCAGTACTCTGCGCAGAATACGCACGTCGGAATCCGTATCAACAAATACCTTGATATCCAGAAGGGCACGCAGATGTTCATCGATCAGGACATGCAGTCCTTCCACAATAACGATATGGTTCGGTGCCAGTTCAACCGTTTCATCAGCGGCACGGTTATCTATGGTGAAGTCATATACGGGAGCATATGCCGTTTGTCCTTGTTTTAACAGGGTAAGATGCTCAATTAACAGATCATTATCGAATGCAAACGGATGATCGTAATTGGTGAGTCGACGTTGCTCAGGGGTGAGCTGTGACTGGTCTTTGTAATAATTGTCCTGGGATATGAAAGTCACTTTGCCCGATCCAAGACGGTCTATGACGGAGCGAGCTACCGTCGTTTTACCGGAGCCGGTTCCTCCGGCGATACCAATAATGAGCATGATTGTTCCATAAACCTCCCTAGAATGGCAGCATGGTTATGGATAAATAATGGATGAATCGGGATAGATTCAAGTCCTTACCCACATATCTGTCTGTGAATGCACAATTCCTCTATTGTAGCACAGCAACTCACTTTTTTCACCTTAGGGAATTACCACATTTTTCTGTAGAACTACCCATCAACCTGTATCAATTTAGTCTCAACTTCGCAATTATAGGTTGTAGGATCTAGGACCTTCGATATATGATGTCGAAAGATGCCAGTTAATGGGGGGTATCTACAAATATAAAGGGAGGTGTACGTTATGAAAAAATCAAGCAAAGTCATTTCTTCCACAGTTATTGCTGCCATTGCAGCTGTATCCGTCGTAACTTCTGCTTCTGCAGCAAGTGTATCTACGGTAAATCCGGTGGGGTCTTCAGCTATTGATCTGAGCAGCATGGATATCGAAACAGCTTTGATGATGGTTCAGCAAGAACGCACGAAATTGCTGGATATCCAATTGCAGGCACAAATTCAAGAAGTTCAAAATCGAAATCAAGCGATTGCAGAGCTGAACGTACAATTGCAGGCAGCTATTCAGAACGGGGATACTGCCCAAGTTCAAAAGCTGAAAAACCAAATTGATGCGATGGGCAATTCACTACAGATGGATATGCTGCGTTTGCAGTCTTTATCTAACAAACGTAATGAAACCTTTGATGTGATGACTAACTTCATCAAGAAAATGCAGGATTCAAGATCGTCTATCATCGGAAACATGCGCTAGGAATGTAAAAAAAGAGCGAAGACGGAATACATTTCCGACACTTCGCTCTTTTTGTATTCTACTATTTACAAGGTTGCGTATGTTGCATCAACTTAGTCTGGAGTTAACCCGACCAGTCGCGGCGCCGGGTGAACAGATCCTTCAGCTCATCCGTCGACAGCTCGGTAATCCAGTTTTCAGAGCTGGTGATAATATTGTCGCTGAGCTGCTGTTTACTCTCCAGCATCTCGTCAATGCGTTCTTCAAGTGTGCCCAGCGAGATGAACTTGTGTACCTGAACATCCTTCGTCTGTCCCATCCGATAGGCGCGGTCTGTAGCCTGATTTTCTACGGCAGGGTTCCACCAGCGGTCAAAGTGGAATACATGATTCGCTGCGGTCAGGTTCAAGCCCACGCCGCCTGCTTTGATGGATAGAATAAAGACCGACGGCTGCTCTGCCGCAGGCAACGTCCGGGACTGGAACTCATCAATCATGCGATCCCTTCCTGTCTTGGACGTACCCCCATGCAGATATAGCACAGGTTCCTGCAACTCCTGTCTCAATACTTGTTGCAGCATCTGTCCCATGCCGATGTATTGTGTGAAAATCAGGCACCGTTCGCCCTCATCCCGTAGTTCGCGGACCAGTTCCATCAGTCGTTCCAGCTTCGCGGAGCGACTGATCAGCATGGCCATATCCTGCGGACTGTACAGGTCATACTCTGTTACAGAGCCTTCCGAGGAGATCGTTTCCGGCAAGGCTTCTTTGGTCAGCAGCAGGGGATGATCACACAACTGCTTGAGCTGGGTTAAGGCAGACAGAATCGCACCTTTGCGCTTGATGCCTTCCAGCTCTTTCATTTTGTCCATCAGTTCCTGAACGGACTGGTCATACAGTGCACTTTGCTCACCCGTAAGGTGAATGTAGGTTTTCATCTCATTTTTGTCCGGCAGATCGAGTTGAATATTCGGATCTTTCTTCTTGCGGCGCAGCATGAATGGCTTCACGAGCTGCTGCAAATCTTGCATGCGTTGCTCGTCCTTATCCTTCTCGATCGCACTGATAAAGCGAGTCTGAAATGCCCGCGCGCTGCCCAAATAGCCTGGATTAATAAAATCATAGATGGACCACAGCTCGGACAGCCGATTTTCAATCGGCGTACCAGTCAGTGCAATACGGTGTTTTGCCGGGAAGCTGCGTACTGCCATGGACTGCTTCGTTTGGGCATTTTTAATATTTTGCGCCTCATCCAGACAGATGGATGCCCACGTATATGACTGCAACATCTCTTGATCCAGAGTAGCTGTTGCATAGGAGGTAATGATGATATCTACCTGTTCAGTCTGTTCCCGAAACTCTTCTCCGCTCAGTCTTCGTGCCCCGTAATGCAAACTGACGTTAATTGAAGGCGCGAAGCGGCTGATTTCTTTTTGCCAGTTTCCCAATACGGAAGTGGGGCAGACGAGAAGGGCCGGGGCCTGCCCAGGCAAGCGCTGCTCATGCTCTTTGAGATGAAGTAAATACGTAATGAACTGTATCGTTTTTCCCAGTCCCATGTCATCCGCAAGACAAGCCCCGAGACCGAATCTACGCAGGAATCCAAGCCATGCGAAACCTTCTTTTTGATAAGAACGCAGCTCAGCATGCAATCCTTCCGGAATAGGCAGGGAAGGAGCGCCGCCTTGCCCGCCGCCAAGCTGTGCAATTACCCGGTTCAGGTGTTCGTTCAGTTCCACCTCAAGTCGAATGTTCTCGTTGGATTGTGGCTGTTCTTCTTCCTCATCCTGTCCTTCTTTGCGTTTCTGGTTACGATATTCGCGTTGCTCATTATGCAGCAGATGCAGGTGCAAAATATCCTGAAACGATAGCCCCTGTTCCTGATCCACACCGCCCATGGCCCTACGAATCTGCTCAAGCAAGGCCGGATCGAGGGGAACCCATTCTCCACGGAAGCGGACCAGCCGCTCATTACGGGCCACGAGATCAGCGAATTCTTCCTCGCTGAGATCCGTATCCCCAATCGCAATACGCCAGTCAAAATGAATGATCGAGTCCAGTCCAAAGAACGACTGTCCCCGTTCACTGCCTTCCTCCGGTTTCACCTTGGCACGCAGCTTGGGTTTCTTCTTGCGTGCAGCTTCCCACCAACCCGGAAGCAGCACTTGCCAGCCAGCTTCGAGTAGTCGTCCGCTGTCTTGCGTCAGGAACAGCCAAGCATCCTGATCTCCCAATGGATCACTGAGCACATCCCGACTGCCACTGATAGCGCGGCGAATTCGGGGCAGATGTGCACGCAGCTGCTCCAGCCATCCTGCCGAACGATCAAGGATGAACGGCGTCCACACGTCAGGCCATTCACCTTCCAACCGGCCACGTGAATCCAGCCTCACGGGAACGAGTACGGCTGCATCCAGTTTGTTCTGCAATACCAGCCGTAGCCGCCAAGCCGGTTCATCATCTTCCGGCTCCAGCAATTGCAGGAGTGGACGGAATGGGGCTGCGTCTGCTTTCCAGCCGATGGACACCAGCCAGGATTGGGCATCCATGCCGGCTGTTTGCGGAGCTGTTCCGCTTTGTGGAAACAACTGCGGGAATTCTCGCCGCAGATCGGTGGCCGCTTCCTCCGTACTGTACCATCGCTGGAACACGGAAGCGGAAAAGGCAGCACTCAGCCCTTCGGCGTAGCTCTCATCCGTTTGTTCCAGAGCTTTGCCAAGAGTGGTGCGATCCTGCTTTTTCAAGCTGTCCGGGTCCCAGGTCCATTGCAGTTGTCCGGTACGAAATGCGGTGAAGCTAGGGATGTATTTACGATTCTCAATCGATGCTGCGAGTACCGGGGCCAGCCGGATCAAATGCTCTGCCTGCTCGTCCCATTTCCATTCTATGTGTAGAAGGGTGTTCATTTCGCTGAAGAAAGGAATCACTTCTTCCGCAGGCAGTACGACCAGTTCAATTTCTTCGATCTGTCTTGTTTCAAGTTCTGTACCGTAGAAAGAAGGGGCATGCCAAGCAAATAATCGCTGCTTGAGCGATTGTCCCGATACAAAGTGATGGGTGTTCAGCGCTCCATAGAACAAGGCGTCCCCGTATCCTGTCAATGCAACATGGACCTCAATTGTTTCGGTGTAAGGGTGCATTAGGCTCATGAGATCAACTTACCTTTCCGAAGCTCTTCCTGCAGGGCGCGCAGTCGGCTGTTGCGAACAGCCAATGTGGTGATAAACTGCTCCCAATGTTCTTCCTGCTTCAATTTTTTATAAATTTTGGACAGACGCTTCAACAGTTTCACTGCTGCTTTGTATCCGTCCCTGTTTTTGTGTCCGATATAACGATCCACTGCTTGATGGTAGAAAGGCAAAAGCAGTTCGGGTGCATCCTTTTCAATCGGCTGTAGCACCGCTACCCGGAATTCTAGCGGCTCTGTCTCCGTGCTCAGTTGAAAATCAATCCACCGCCGCCACTGTCCCCGGGAATGCATTGCTTCTTCATAAGCTGGCCTGGAATGAGGCAGCATGCTGACCAATGTGTCCCACATGCGGTGTTCTACATCAGGAAGATGATGAATGGCTGTGTCCCACAACTGCATGTAATCATTCAGAGGGGAGTTCCGTCGGTTCGCGAGCAGAGGTCCGAGCTGTACTAACCACTCGCCTAGCCGTTTCCAGTCTGAAGAATCTGCAAGCACATGAAGAAAATGCAGCAGATGCTCCGGCGGGATGCCATATGCCGAGCCTCCGCTAATCAATCGCTGCCAAGCCTGATCATCTTGTCCCAAATGGAAATACATCCAGCTCTGCGCCAATACCAGCGGCAAGGGCAGAGTGGCAGATTTAATCGGCGCATTGCGCCCATTTTCCGTTAGATTCGCTACGCTTAGCACGCTCTCACCAGGTTTGGCGGGTTTGGAAGCAGCAGTCAGTCCGTTCTCCATTTCCTGTAGAAACGCTAGCTCTGACTCTAGCGTTTTTCGGTTTTCCTGGAGATGAGGCACGATCCAGTTTAACCAAAGCTGTCGATACATCGGGGTGAAGAACATCATGCTGGATGTCTCGGATATCATCTGCGTACGCAGGTAAGATGAGGTTTCCTCAAGCCTTTTCCAAAGTTGTTCAAGCTTCGTGCCCTTCAGACCTGAGAGATCCAACGGACGGCTAAAGATCTGTTCCAGTCCTTTCTGGAGCGCATCCACGGCAAGTTGAGCAGGATAGCTCAGATACACCGGTGTATGTGTGATTGAATTGCGGCCAGGCACACAGAAGCGAATCAGGTGCAACTGAACATGCAGCTCAAATAACTGGTCCATGCCAGCGGATAGCTTAGGTTTAATGGAATAGAGCTCGTCCGCTGCGGCCTGCACATACGATGTACTTGGCGTGCCTATCCCGAGTCGTTTCAGGCATGCCCGAAACAGCTCATGCCATTCCGTGATTTCAAGTTCTGCAAGTTCCGTTGCACGTTCCTTGATCTGGCTATACTGGTTATCAGGGATGGTGAGATCCTCTTCGTGCGCTGCGTAATCCGAACGTCCTGAAGTCGCCATAGCAGCAGGTTTTGGAGCCTGTTTCAGTGCAGTACTGGAGTGAGCATTGACGATGCCATGTACGGGTCGCCCCAGTTGCTCCGCATAACTCATTAGAACGGCTATCATATGTTTGCAATGAGATCCTACCGGACAGGTGCAGTGACTGGTGTTCAACGATTGCAAGCTCAGGGTTACTTTATAATCATCGGAGCCCTGCACTTCAGCCAAAATTCCGTTTTGTTCAGTGAAGGTTAATGTTCCGACGCGTTTCTGTTTATAATATTGAAATCCGCGCATAATCGTCAGGTTGTTAAAATGTTCAGCGACCTGCCTGATCAGCTGTTGCCACTGCGCATCATCCATGTTCATGTCAATAGGTATGTTCATCATTCCATCTCCTGGGGAAATCATAGGTTCAGTAATCACCACGTCTTGACGTAATGGTGTACATTTCATGTATCCATCATATCAGTTATCATGTGCTCCGTGCATCGGTTCTGAGAACTTGGATGGGACTTTTTAATAGGTGAAACCCAAGAGTACCGATCTCTATTTTTTACCATAAACCATGCATAATAGGCTCGTCTTGTGTATGCTTATCGTATGTATTCCTTTCAGGAACGATGCAGGCCGGGATTCGGCTTAATTTTAAACAACAGGAGAGAGCATATGAAAATACTTACGTTAAATACGCACGCTTGGGCAGAAGAAGACCAACTGAACAAGATCAGTCAGCTGGCTGATTTTATCAATACACACCAATTTGATGTGATCTCCATGCAAGAGGTTAATCAATCGATGCAAGAAGCAGCGCTGTCCGCGGAGGAACTGAAACATTACTTTGCCACGGAATCGGATGCTGTGATCAAAAAAGACAATTACGCCTACGTTCTGCTTACGCAATTGACCGAGACCTATTACTGGACATGGATTCCGGCCCATGTCGGTTTCCAAAAATACGATGAAGGGCTGGCTATCCTGAGCCGGACGCCGATCACAAAGGCTTTTGGAGAGTATGTATCCCACATGCGGGATTACGATAACTACCGCACACGCAAAATTGTAGGTGTTCAGACTGAAGTACAAGGCGAAGCAACCTGGTTTGTGAATGGACACTATAACTGGTGGGATGATGAACAAGAGCCTTTCAAGGGGCAGTGGGAACTGACTGAGAGCAAGCTCGCTCCATATATGGACCAGCCGCTGTATATGATGGGCGATTTCAATAATGTCGCGGAAGTACGTGGGCAAGGCTACGATTATATGATGAGCAAGGGCTGGAACGACCTGTACACGACGGCTGTGCAAAAGGATGACGGTGCAACCGTGGTCAAAGCCATTGCCGGCTGGGCGGATAACAAACGCGATCTGCGTATTGATTATATTTTCTCCAATCGTCCGGTACAGGCGAAGTCTTCGACAGTAGTTCTCAACGGAAAGAACGGCCCTGTGGTCTCTGACCATTATGGCGTAGCTGTGGAAATTTAACAGTAGGTCAGCCTTGTACACAATTTTTTATCAAAATAAAACGAAAGCCTCCGCTCACTTCCTTATAAGGAAGTGAGCGGAGGCTTTTTATTTTTAAACCTTTGCTCCCCACGTTGTCGAAATAAGGCGATTTGTTCAGAATCGGTTCAGAGCCTCTCTATATAATGTGCATTATCGTACATGTCCATATTATTTAAGGAAGATCCTCGATTGGATTTTGCGTTGGAATGACACGAACTTACTTCATATTGGGGGAGCATTCTTTTGAAAAAAAATCATTTCATCAGCTCGATTCTCGCGGCGTCCTTGTTGACAACACCTTTGTGGACGACACAGGCTAACGCCGCAGTATCATTTACCGATATCGATAAATCCTATGCCAAAGATGCCATAGTAGAGTTGCAAAACGAAGGGATTGTCACTGGATTCAGTGATGGCCAATTTAATCCGTCCGGTATGATTACCAGACAGGATTTTGCCATCCTAGTTGCCAAAACGTTAAAACTGGATGTAACCAATAACGTCCCATCCAATCCGACATTTACAGATATTCCTGTGACTAGCTATGCCTATGCTTCTGTTGAAGCGGTATATCAAGCAGGTATATTTAAAGGCATGGGAAGCGGGGAATTCGGGAGCGGTAAGACATTATCCAGACAGGATATGGTCGTAACCCTGATGAGAGCAAAGGGAACAGACGTAACGGGCAAAGCTGCTTCCTTAACGTTCAAGGATAGCGCAACTATTTCGAAATATGCAAAAGATGCGGTTGGAGCGGCACTCGAAGCTGGATACATTATCGGTGATCAAAACAACATGTTTAAACCCGTGTTACAAGCCGATCGTCAAGCTGCGGCACTGACGGCTTCTCGATTGCTGCAAACGATAAAAGAAACTACAGGTCCGCAACCTGAACCAGTGCCTACGCCAACACCAACACCAGAGGTAACACCAACGCCCGTGCCTACTCCGGCTCCATCTACCAGTTCGAATAATAGCGGGTCCTCATCAGGTGGAAGTAGCGACAGCGGGAACATGAATCCATCTGTACCTGCGGATACAACAGCACCAACGGTGGATGTAAGCAAATTTAGCATTATCGATAATTACAGCGGAACCTGGGATCAAGTTCAGGGGGATTCTGGAGCAGTAAGTGAAGAAGGAGCCGTTGTAACTTTCTATAGTTGGACTGATGCGAATACGAATGGAGTCGTGGATGAAGGAGAGTTGGAAGAAGGAATTCCCCTTGCCAAAAGCAAATCGGATGGTTCACTTGCGCTTACCAAATTGAAAAATTTGACTCCAGGAGACTACACATTTGTGGTTACTGCCAAGGATTCAGCAGGTAATGAGTCTCCTAAAGATGCGGCGCATGTATTTACTTTTACACTTGTAAACGGAGAAATGCCAGTAGACGTGCCGACTATAGGTTCCAGTAAGTTTGGCTTCGACTCAAGCAACTCTAAAACAAAGTATCTTCAAGTTCAATATGGAAATAATCCATTTTCTCTAAACTACGATGTAGGGGAAGAATTTGTGGATGGCACCATCGAGTATTGGACCGATGCGTTCCAGTTTAGCATAGATGATTCTTACCAAATTGATGGTGAGAATTATACAATAGATAGCAGTCAGATCAGTAATGATGGTCATACGCTTAAGCTTAAAGTAAATGTAGAACCCGGCACACCTATTATTTTGCAATTGGGAAATAAGATGAATGAGACAAGAGGTCAATATGATTTAATCATTCGTGTAGATGCTGACGGCGAAGGATTAACCAAATCTGTATATGAAGAAACAGAGAAGCTATTCGTTAAATTTGACATCTTCGGATAATTTTAATTTACATGAGACGGACTACAACGATGTAGTCCGTTGTTTTGTCTTATCGTCAGACTGACAATACAATTATTTATTTGTAAGCGTAATCAAAAATCTGTAGCCACCGGGAAGCAGGTCAGTTATACTTGGTTTATTATTTGGCTATTCCAAAGATAAACGAGGATCATCAACGTTCACCAAAAAGGGATTTTCTCACAAAGGTTAAGCGCTATACCTATGTATTCCATCGGGAGAGGAATGTGGGCATTCAATGACAACGTATTTCAGTGAACCGCAGAGTATGTACTATCGATTCGGAGAAGATCAGGATCAGGTGCTGAAGGTGCTGGCAGAGAGGTATATAGGTGCCAACGCGCAGGCTGATTTTGTATATCGCGTATTTCAGAAGTCTGGTATTTTGCAAAATGAGAAGGGTCTGTATGATCTGAATTTGAGTAAACGTTTCCCTGATGCACAGAAAGGTCAGATTTCTTATGCCGCAGCGCTGGTATGGGGGGATGAAGATCGAAATCTGGATGTGCTGATCCGCTGTTATGGACCGGTTCGCTTCTATTTTAACGAGCAATTGGTATATCGCTCCACGGTCATGGATGAGATCAACCTGGACGCGACTGTGAAACTGGGAATCGACATTAAACCGGGATGGAATATGTTGTTGCTGGAGATGAAGTATACACCTGCGGGCTTTGGATGCCAGTTTGGCTCGGACGAGGGGAAAGTGCGTATTCTGAATGTGCTTGCTCCTTTCCAGGAGAGACAGGGACAGGCCGGATGGGTGTATTCCAAACCGATAAGTTCGGAGGAGAATCATCCGGAATGGAATCTGCTCGGGTCAGAAGAGGATCACAGACTAGATTGGCTGCCTGACGCGCAATGGTCAGAGGAGAAACAGACGCAACCATCCCTGGAGAGAATATACGGACATCTTCCAGGTCAGCAAGTCTATGCGTGGACACGGTTAATCAACAGGGATTCAAGTGATTGCCCGATCCGTTTGTCTGGTCAATCTTCCGGACCACTGAATATATGGCTGAACGGTGTATCGGCAGTGCAATTGAAGGAAGCAGGTCCATTCGAGGTGAACATACCCGGATCTTTTGGACGGAATGACCTGTTGATTCGCAGTGAATGTAGCGATACGGCTGAGTCATGGAATTTTGTAATAAATGCAACGGTGAATGGAGAGCAATTGGAACTGGAGCTTCCCCAGCGTGTGCACGGAGCTTCTGGAGAGCCGTGGCTATATCTAGGACCTTTTGAATCGGAGGACGTAGAACCTGATTTGCAGGATCTAATGCGTACTGATCGGGTGTTTAAAGGAAGTGTATTGAACGATAACCCAGAAGAAATGGGAAGCCAACATACACGGAAGGAACGCATATATTGGCGATTGGACAGACCGGATGCGTGGATACGCCCCTATTATGAAAATGCAATGCTCAGTAACAAATGGACCGTAGGCAGTGTAACCAACTATGGTCGCTGGGACTATCCTTTAGGTGTCACCGTATATGGTCTGTTGCAAACTGGACGTTATTTGCAGCGGCCCGACATTACGCGTTATGCGTCAGAACATGTGCAGGCGTGTACCCGTATGGATGAGTACTCATTATGGGATCGGGAGCAGTATGGTTTCCCAGCGGTTAACCAGCAGCTGGTTATGATGAAAATGCTGGATAACTGTGGCTCCTTTGGCTCAGCCATGCTGGAAGCCTATTCCGAATGTCAGGAGCCGACGTTTTTGCCGATTGCCGATCGAATTGCAGATTTTATGTTGACCCGGTTGGAGCGACAGGAGGACGGTGCATTTTACCGTGAGTGTATCGGTGAATTTGCCGAGAATACGATGTGGGCAGATGACCTTTATATGAGCACTCCGTTTCTTGTGCGGTATGCCCGACTGACGGGAAATAATTCAGCACTGGATGAAGCTGCTAGACAATTTTTATTGTATCGGAAATATCTGTTCATGCCTGAATTCAAGATCATGTCCCACGTATACGATTTTAAATATGGACAGGCGACACAAATTCCGTGGGGACGGGGAAATGGTTGGACGCTTTTTTCGCTGTCTGAGGTATTGGAAGCTTTGCCGACAGAGCACCCGGAGCGCCCGACTTTAATTGCCTTCTTTAATGAATTATGTGAAGGATATGCAGCTCTGCAAGGAGAGGGTGGATTGTGGCATCAGGTATTGAATGATTCGGAAACATACCAGGAAGCCTCCTGTACAGCGATGTTTGCTTATGGTTTTGCACGGGGAGTACGTTTTGATTGGTTATATCAACCTGAACGTTACATTGAAGCGGCTGAGCGGGCCTGGAACGGATTAACCCGTAAAGCGATTGATCGTCAGGGTAATGTACATGGTGTATGCAGTGGTTCGAGATATGCCTTTACTGCAGAATATTACAATAAGGACCTGCTCACGGTAACGAATGACAATCACGGTATTGGCATTATGATGCTGGCAGGAACCGAAGTGGCGAAGATGAAGAAACATCTGGCCCAGCCTAAGGTGTCATCAACTGCTGTGACGCAATCCTGAAAGTGTCAGTAAAACTACAGGATACCTTGATCGAAATCTCACATGATAGCTACTCTAACGTTTCATTGCAGACGGCTGGATGACCACTGGTGAGATGGAGCGAAGTAGAGTACGCGGCACGAGGAATGCAGTATATATGAATAACCACTGGGAGCGTCATTCCTGGTGGTTATTTAATCACTAAGAATATTGAAGACAATTGAATGGACATTTGTCCCAACCCCTTACTTTTTTGACAGGAAAGCTTACTTTTGTTTATGTCATGAGCAGCCATAGGCCGTTACAATAGTTTTTGTAAGCGATTCCATAAAAGCTAAAGGGGAGGAAATTCATTCATGTTGAATACCAAAAAGTGGGTAACCTTGTTCTGCCTATCCCTGTTAATGTTCGCTACAGCCTGTTCCGGAGGGTCATCAGGACCATCTGCTTCATCCAATGAAGGAGAAGAAGGGGGAACTTCCGGCAATATTGAACTTCGTATGACTTGGTGGGGATCACAGACTCGACACGATCTTACGACCAAAGTGATTAAGCTGTTTGAAGAAAAACACCCTGGCATTACCATCAAGCCGGAATATTCCGGTTGGGACGGATACTTTGACAAGCTGACCACACAGGTAGCCGGTTCAAATGCACCGGATATCATTCAGATGGATTACGCTTTTCTAACCGATTTTGCCCGGCGTGGTGCATTGCTTGACCTGACCCCATACGCAGAGAGCAAGGAGCTGCGCACCGAGGATCATGATAAGAGCATGCTCAAAGCCGGATCGATTGACGATAAATTATACGCCATTACATTGGGTGTAAATGCGCCAGGTGTCATCTATGATGCGACCGTATTCCAGGAGCTCGGGATCGAGGAGCCGCAGGAAAGCTGGACGTGGAAAGATTTTAGTGACGTAGCTGCCAAAATTGCAGCAGAGAAGGGTGACGGTTTCTACGGTTCGGCGGATGTATCGGGAACTACTAACATGTTTGAGGTATTTATCCGGCAAACAGGCAAGGGGCTATTTGATGGCGGGACGTTGACAGCAACCAGCGGGGAGCTTCAGCAATGGTTTGACATGTGGGGGGCGCTTCGTGAGAACGGAGGTGCTACCTCCGCAGAAGTGACAGCGTCCACTACGAATGCACTGGAGACACGCCCGATCTCACTTGGTACAGCTGCCATGGACTTTGCCTGGTCTAACCAATTGCTGACGTTCCAGCAGGTGAACAAAAACCAGGATCATAAGCTTGGGATACAAGTGCTTCCGCACGGTGTGGGTGAAAAGCAAATCGGTGAATACCTGAAAGCAGGCCAGTTCCTGTCCGGTTATGCCAAAACGAAACATCCGAAGGAAGTGGCAATGTTTATCGACTTCATGGTAAATGATCCCGAAGCTACCGCCATTCTCGGCTCGGAACGCGGAGTACCCGTCAATGCCAGTATCCGTGAGAAGATGCAGCCTACACTGCCAGAAGCGGAGCAAGTTATCTTCCAATTTATCGATGTGGTATCGAAAAACTCCAGTGAAATTGATCCGCCATACCCGCAAGGATTTTCCGAAGTGGATACCAGCTTCAAGAGTGCAAGCGAGCAGATTGCCTTTGGTCAAGACAACACACCGGATGTGATTGCCCAGTTCATTGAAGGGGCCAAGGCGACACTTGCATCAAGTCAATAACACTTGAACGGTTCCAGACTTCATATTCCGCGGGGAGGTTGCGAAGATGAGTACAACACAGGTCAGTCAAGCACGAACTGAGCGTGTGACAGCCCAGCGGGTGAAACGGAGATATGCCCATAATGGAGCAGCGCTTCTTTTCCTGGCCCCATGGCTGGTTGGTTTATTATTTCTGACACTTGGGCCGATGCTCGTTTCCTTATACATTTCGTTCACCGACTACAGTATCCTGGCCGCCCCTTCCTGGGTCGGTCTGGATAACTACACCACGATGTTTACATCGGATAAACTGTTTATCCAATCGCTCAAAGTCACATTTACGTATGTCGCCGTATCCGTACCGATCAAGCTGATCTTTGCCCTGCTGGTGGCGATGCTGTTGAACAAGGGCATTCGTGGGCTTGGCATTTACCGTACGGTGTATTACATCCCAACCCTGCTTGGGGGAAGTGTGGCGATTGCGATGCTGTGGCGCAAAATGCTGGGCGGTGACGGACTGCTCAATGGGGTGCTTGCCATGATCGGCATTAAGGCACCCGATTGGGTCGCCAACCCGAAATATGCCCTGTATTCGATCGTACTGCTGTCCGTATGGCAGTTCGGATCGTCGATGATTATTTTCCTGGCAGGATTGAAGCAGATTCCACCTGAGTATGACGAAGCTTCCGCCGTTGATGGAGCAGGCCCACTCCGGAGATTCTTTTATATCACACTGCCGATTCTGTCGCCGGTTATCTTTTTCAATCTCGTGATGCAGCTGATTACCTCCTTCCAGTCATTTACTCAGGCTTTTGTCATCAGTAACGGCAGCGGGGGGCCAGTCAATTCAACATTAATGTACTCTTTATACCTGTACAAAAAAGGGTTCTCGTTCTTCCAGATGGGTTATGCGTCCGCGATGGCCTGGGTGCTGGTGATTCTGATCGGTGTCTTTACATTGCTGGTATTCCGCAGCAGCAAGCTGTGGGTGCACTATGAGGATGGTGGAAAATCATGATTGGACAACGAAACTCTGCTGCGTGGGTAGTCGCCAAACATGTACTGATCTCGGTCATTGCCTTTGTCATGCTGTACCCGGTGCTCTGGATGCTGGGTAGTTCATTCAAACCGGGACATATGATTTTCACCGAGACCTGGTTCTGGCCGCAAGCATGGAATTGGCAAAATTACATCAATGGCTGGACGGGGATTCAGGGCAATCCCTTCTCCCGTTTTTTGACCAACTCGGTCGTCCTGTCGCTGGGCTCTGTGCTTGGCAATGTTATCTCTTGCTCGATGGCGGCGTATGCCTTTGCCAGATTGAATTTTCGGTTCAAAGCGATTTGCTTTGGCTTAATGCTGATGACGATCATGCTGCCACACCATGTGACGCTGATCCCTCAATATATTCTGTTTAACCATTTGGAATGGGTGAATACGTATCTGCCGCTGGTAGTGCCAAAATGGCTGGCGACCGATGCCTTCTTTATTTTCCTGATGGTCCAGTTCTTCCGGGGATTGCCCAAAGAGTTGGATGAAGCGGCGACGATTGATGGATGTGGTCCTGTACGAATTTATACCAAAATTATCATCCCGCTGGCCTTTCCGGCGCTGGTGACGACGATGATCTTTACCTTTTTGTGGACATGGGATGACTTCTTCAGCCAGTTGATTTATCTGAGTGATGTCAGCAAATATACGGTGCCGCTGGGCTTACGTCTATTCCTCGATTCCAGTTCCCAATCCGATTGGGGCCCGATGTTTGCGATGTCAGTGCTGTCACTGGTGCCTTGTTTTATCGTATTTATCGTGTGTCAAAAGTATTTCGTGGAAGGAATCGCTACCTCTGGGCTCAAAGGGTAATTCCAAGACGAAACGAGTTGATTCCATGCGGAAACGAAGATTATCTGTATTCCTAAATCATAAGCTGCAACAAAGCAAGCTCTCCACGTTGATGGTGACTTGCTTTATTGCGTTTAACCTGCTGCTCGTCTCGGTTATTGTTTGGCTGGCATACCAGTCGTTCTCTGCCGTCACGTTTACCGAGATCAGCAAAGCACGACTTGCTCTTCTGAACGAGAGTACACGCCGCGGGTTTGATTTTATTACTGGTGTGACAGGCACGGCTTATTCTTTAGCGAGCAACCGTGAGCTGTCGAATCTGCTGGAAACGAAGGGAACGGGAAGGCTGACACAGATCCACCAACGGCGTGAGGTATCCAAAATACTGGATCATACGGTGGTAGTCAGTGAAGGTATTACCTCAGTGGAGCTGTATACGGATGCCTTCAACGGTGTCACTGTCACGATGGCCGACCGCATCTATTCAGTGGATACGATTGCCGGTGATTCATGGTTTGCTGCACTGGAGCATGCGGATGCGGCTTGGGTACCTCTGCGGGAAAACGAATCAGGCCAATCGCTAATCGGATACGCCCAGCGAATCTTTGACAGCCGGGGTGGTACGGTAGCCTACGTGCTCATTCGCCTGAGTCGCGCCGATATTGTACGCAGATTTGCGGATATGCCGATGGTGCTGGATGGACAGGTGCTGTTGGTGGATACCGCAGGCAACGTCGTCATGCAGATGGGCGATGACAATTTAGGGGTGAATTCTGCTGAGGATTCAAGCTTAATTCATGGAGCCTCAAAAATTTTTCCTTCTATTAATGTATCTGCTAATGTAGCTGCTGCTGGGGAAAGCGAACCAGTCGTCGATCGTGCATGGATTCAGGAGCATGTTGAACATGGGCAGGACGGATTTGAAGTGGTTTCCGGCAAGCCTGGTGGAGCTCAGCTGGTTCTGTATTCAAGACCTGCCATGCTTCAGTGGCGACTGGTACAGACCATCCCTGTTCACACCCTGTTATCTCCTGTGAGGCAGGCCGGATGGCAGGTCCTTGGAATAGCTGTGCTGGGATTACTATTTTCAGCGGTACTTGCTTATCTGTTCGTTTGGCGGATTGTTCGTCCTTTACGTCAGTTGATCAAGCGGATGAGGCAACTGGAGAAGGGGGATTTCAATACCCGGGTTCAGCTTTCGTTTACTGAGGAATATGCCCATTTGGCGTATGGATTCAACCATATGGCTTCACAGTTGACGGAGTTGATGGAGCAGGTCAAGGAAGAGAGCCGGGCGAAGCGTGAAGCACAGACCGGTTTACTGGAGGCGCAAATCAAACCGCATTTTTTGTACAACACACTTGACATGATCCACTGGCGTGCTCTCGATTATGAAGCCAAGGACATCAGCCGCATGATTGTACAACTCAGCAAACTGCTGCGTATTGGATTGAGCGGTGGCAGATTATTCATCCGGGTACGGGATGAGTTGGAGCATGCTCGTTGTTATGTCAGAATTCAGTCGGAGCGGCTGCCCTTCTCTATTGATTATCAGGAACAGATTGATCCGAGAGTGCGAGGCTGTCACATTCCCAAAATCATTTTGCAGCCTTTTATCGAGAATGCGGTCATGCATGGGCATCCGAAGGAAGGACAACTTCGCATACAGGTGGATATACGGGAATCGGAGAGCAACGATCCACCATCCAAAATCATCATTTGCATAAAGGATAACGGACAGGGCTTGCCTGAGGGCTGGAAGTTGGAGGAGATGACTGGCATTGGGATACGAAATGTACATCAACGCATTCAATTATATTGTGGCACTGGGTACGGCGTTGATATATGTGCAGGTGAATTAGGCGGAGTAGAAGTGACCATTACACTGCCGCGTATTGAGACGGAAGAACAATTAAACTTATGGCTGGGCGGTGAAAATGAATGAAAACCATTATGCTCGTAGACGATGACCCGCATATTGTAAAAGCATTGACCGACCATATTGATTGGCCATCCATCGGCCTCCGCATTGCAGGAACAGCTTCCAATGGGGTGGACGCACTGGAGCTGTTCCAACAGCTGCGCCCCGATCTTGTGATGACGGACGTCTATTTGCCAGGAATGACAGGACTTGAGGTCACGCAGGCGCTGCGGCGGGACCATCCCCATCTGCCGATCATCATTCTTAGCGGATATGACGAATTCGAGAATGCCCGGGCGGCCATGCGCTGGGGCGTGAATCATTTTTTGCTAAAGCCTGCGGAAGTGGAGGAGATTGAGTCTGTTCTGCGTGAGGTGCTACTGGAAGAGGATGTGCGTGAGCGGCGAGAGCAGCTGGAGCAGACGTACAAACAGGAGATTGGGCGGGTGGTTCCCTATCTTCGCAAATTGTTTCTCCACGAGTTGTTAACCACACGCTACCGGGAAGAGGAGTTACCTGCGGAGCGTATGGATTATGTGGGCATTCGTATACCCTCTCAAGTGCGCGCCATCAGTCTACAGTTGTACCGGCCTGCATTTTTGACAAAGATGAAAGAGAGGGACTGGCAGCTATTAAGATATGGGGCAGCTGATATTATTCAGGAGACCGTCAAAGAGCAGATTTCGCAGATAAACGACTGCCAGGTGGAGATCGTGGATTACTCGGACCAGGTGTTAGTGCTGCTTCTATTTGACGAGAAGGACCCACTAGAGCAATTTGAGTCCATTGTTGAACGGATGATTGATCAGATTTTTACGTATCTCAAAATCGAAATGAGCGCAGGTATTGGAACGTCCAAAGAGCACTTATGCGAAGTGATGGACTCCTATCTGGAGAGCAGAGAGGCGCTGGAGAAAGCAGAGTTTCAAGGCGGGAGCCGTGTATATCGATATGATTCATCAGATGCGTTAACCCCGAGCGCAACGGATTACTCGCAATTGCTGCGACAATGGAGTGAGTCATGGGCAGGTATGAGGACTGATCTGGCAGAGGAGATATGGGTTCACCTTCGCAATCTGCTGGAAGAAGGGGGTGGTACCAGTATTCAGGATGTGCAGGTTGTGGCTGTGAGCCTGTTCGACACGTTAATTCATAGTTGGAACCGGCATTATCCCATGCTGGCAACACCGCTCTCGATGAGCCATTTTTTGCGGGAAATTCAATCGAAATATGGGCTGCAGGATCTGATATGCTGGATGGATGGTATTATTCGAAACTGGATGGAACAGATACGTAAAGAAATGGGCGAGAAAAAAACCAATAAACTAGTGGAGCAGGTAAAACAGTACGTTGAAATGCATTATGCTGAAGAGATTAGTTTTGAAGCCATTGCCAAGGGACTGTTTGTACACCCCAAATATTTGAGTCAGCTGTTCAAGAGGGTGACCGGAGAGAACTTTGTGAGTTATGTAAATGGGTATCGGATTCAACGTGCGCTGGAACTATTACAGTCAGGGCATTACATGGTCTACGAGGTTAGTGAAATGACTGGGTTCCGCAACGCGACGTATTTCAGTCAGGTGTTCAAGATGCTTACGGGCAAGAGTCCGTCTGAGGTGGGGTAGAGCCATCAATAGGGTAAGCATAATAAAATAGATTGGACGGACTACAACGTATGATCATCGATCAACAGGAGTTTAACGTAAAAGGATTGACCTATTCAATTAGGTCCGCAATGGAAAAGGATGCTGAGGCATTGTCTTCACTTCGTTTACAGATGGATGGAGAAACCGAGTATATGGATCGTGAGCAAGGTGAAGGCTTTATTGATCCAGCTAGATTTGAACAAATAATCCGTTTGGACTCGGAGAAAGAGAGAAACCTGTTTCTCGTTACTATTGTAAAGGAACAAATCGTCGGGTATTCCAGGTGTGAAGGTGTTGATCTAAAGCGATTTTCTCATAAGGTTGAATTTGGCGTTTGTGTAGCGAAAGAGTTCTGGGGTTACGGGATCGGCAAGAAACTACTCGAACTATCAATAGATTGGGCAGACACGAATGGAATTGAGAAGATGGCATTGAACGTGGTGGGGACGAACGATAAAGCGATGGAGCTTTACAAAAGGATGGGCTTCGAGATAGAGGGGACTGTGAAAAAGGATCGACGACACGCGGACGGTCGGTATTACGATACAGTTATGATGGGAAGGTTCAGGGGCTGAGGGGGAGAAGGTGGTGGTGAGAGGTTGGCTAACAATATACGCCACTCCTTTTATTATTCAATAACTATTCTTTTATATGAAAGAACAGATACACGAGTAACTACTTATCTCTCATGGAGAGAGTTAATATCTATTAGATGTAGTTTCTTAAAATCTGATTTCATATATTGTTATAGAGGCTAATAGATATGTGCGATACAAGACTAGGTATCCCTTGAGCTACTAAATAGTGTTTCTTCAAAACGAATAGAATCTCAGTTTACTATGAACATTAACTATTACCTTTCTCAATAAGTTAATGATATTCAACATTGTCATATTTATTGAGTGTAGCAGATGGGGCTGATTGCAAGACAAAGATTGATTATAAATAGAAGGGAGATATAACGGTTCTATTTGTTCTCATAAACGGAGATAGAAAAATATTAATTAAGGGTTGCAATTTATTTTTGTACATGGTATATTCTAATTCCGGCCAAGAAAACACGAGAAACACGGTGCGG
>NZ_JBZVDZ010000013.1:0-155226 GCF_058408365.1 Paenibacillus sp. MDV22-iso6
CGAAGCTTATTTCATTCGCTTGCCGCACCGTGTTTCTCGTGTTTTCTTGGCCGGATTAATAATATATCATGTTCTAATACTAATTACAACCCATATTATAAATTAATTTTATTTCAATATATTTAGTTGATCTACTTTCCTAATATAAATGTCTCCAGCGGTTGTTAAGTTAACGGAATCTACGGAACCGCTCTATGCGTTCTATGGGATAGCCTATACTGGCTGTAATCCTAACGCCTAAGCTCAAATGAACATTTTGTCTTGTAGGGCCAGAAAACTTTTCTTCATTAATGTCACTACTTATTAAGTTAGCTTCATCTATATACTGTTGTCTTTCATTACAGTAATAGGATATCGTTCATTGATCTTTTCGATATTCGCCAAGTCTCGTTTAGAGTCATTTTTGCGTATTAATGTATTTCATATATGCGCATATCTTTATTTCAACATAAATCCCTCTCCCCTTTATGTATATACATGTTATGCACAATTCACTTTTTAAAATGAAGGGACCTTATTCCTTTTGGCATTTAATTTCCCCAATCTTCAAAGAAATTACCGTTATAGATTTGCGCATTTTTTAATAATGAACACAATAATGAAAGAAATGAGGAAAATTCTGAAAAGCTTGGTACTAAAGCATCATTTTCATTCAAAAACTAACATTAGTCTAACCCTATTACGATATATCACATGGATACGAAGCACCATACGTAGAGCGAACACGCATCCAGATGGTCATAATTAGAAAAAGGAGTGAACTATGTTGTTAAATAAGATGAGGTGGAGTACTCTTCCCTTCTTTGCTAAAAATCTCGTTATTTCATTCGGCAGTATTATGTTGATTGGGGTTATCCTCATTACTGCGGGATATCAACTGCAAAAGAATATTCTGAGTCAACAATTGTACGAGCAGGCTGAAGTTACAACACAGAAATGGTTTGATGATCTGGATACAGACAAAGTAATTGAAGCAGTAAAAGAGAAAAGTTATTCTGGACCTGTTCAGAAAGAATTAAGAGAATACCTGGATTCCATCCACGAGCTATATCCCAATATTGCACAAGCCTATATCTTCGGCACTGAACTGAAGGAAGGAAATCAAACGTCCATCATTGCGATTCCTACTAATTTGTTGGGGCCTTTTGAAGAAAGCAATATGGCAGCAGGTTCAATGTATCCATTACCACAGAAAAATGTTATAGCTCTTGAAGGTATGAAAAACGACGAGGAACCTGCATTAAGCAGCTTTTATACGGACGAATACGGTACTTGGACTACGATTATGTACCCTATTAAAAATGCCGAAGGAAAAATGTACGCCGCACTTTACTTCGACGTTGATGCAAACGCAGTTCCAAAAGGACTTCATAAGCTGATTACATACAGTAGTATTTTCCTTATCGGTTTCCTGGTCCTGTTTATGGTACTGCAGTTTATTCTATTAAAGAAAACACTTAAGCCAATCCGTGACCTTATGAAGGGTATTGAGACTGCAAGCGCAGGCAATCTGGATGTAACCATCCAAACCGGACGGGATGATCTGGGAATTATCAATGAAAAATTCAATACGATGATTCAGCGATTCAATGACACGATGTTCAAAGTCCAAACGACATCCTATCACCTCTCTGACTCATCCAAGAAATTACTAGATATTTCTGAGAAAAATAATGATAATATCCAGATGATCAGCAGCAATATTCGGGACATCTCTCACGGCCTTCGCTCCCAGGATCAGGCGAGCGTGGAAAGTGCCCGAGCAATGACAGAAATGTCTACCGTTGTGCAGACGATTGCCAGCAGTTCTGCAGATGTAGCGGATGAGGCATTAAGCATGGAACAACGTTCCAATACAGGTCATGAGATTATGCAACAAGTGGTTGAGCAGATGAGACTGATCTCTGGTGCGGTGAAGCACACGTCGGAATCGATACAGTCTCTGGAAAGCCGCTCCAACGAAATTAGCAGCATCGTAAATATGATTACGCAAATTGCAGATCAGACTAATTTGCTCGCCCTGAATGCTTCCATTGAGGCGGCTCGTGTAGGTGAGGAAGGAAAAGGGTTTGCGGTTGTCGCAGGAGAAGTCCGCAAGCTCGCTGAACAGTCCCAGGATTCTGCCAAACAAATCCGTACCTTAATTGACGGCATTCAGCGCGATATCCTTCAATCTGCCGAAGCTATGCAGCTTGGCTCCCAAGAAGTGGTGAAGGGATCTCAGGTCACTATGGAGACGGGGCAATTTTTTGAAGATATTCTGGCAGCTACGAACAAAGTCGCTAACCAAATTCAGGATATCTCCAGTTCTACCGAAGAAATATCCGCCAGCACACAGGAAATGTCCGCTACTGCGGATGAGTTGTCTGCGAGCGTCAGCAAAGCAGCACATAGCAGCAAACAGATTGAGCAATCCATTGCCGAACAGGAATCATCCATGGCCTCCATTGTTGCTGCCTCTGATGAACTTTCGGCTGTATCGGGCCAATTGCAAGAACTGATCTCCTTCTTTAAAGTAAGGGCCAACTAGAGCTGAATACCAAGTAAACCATAAGAACGTTAATAACAAAAACCAAGATGCTTGAGGGTACTCCTGCGTCTCGGTTTTTTGTTATTCGTTTAATATGATGCGCTTGCGATGAAATAAAAAAGAGACCATCCCTGTATTCAGGTCAGTTCCCTTCTCTACTCTATCTCGTGCCCATTTACACGGACTTGTCACTTGGCGTTTCGGCATCGGTTTTATTCTTTGTGCCTTTACTTTTATAAGGCTTCGGGGCACTTTTCGCCCGGTTAGCGGCGGCTTGCCAACGGTTCCAGCCTTTTTTGCCAGTACCACGGCCGGTACCGCCTTTTCCTTTTGCTTTGCTCATGTTATCACTCCAATAATCCTGTATATGCTTAAAAATGACCGTCCTCGGTAACTTATTATGCAACCCAGCCCATCTTCTTCACTTCCAGCTTTCTTATTATAACAAAAATTGACGTCTTTACGTTCATTTCCATAAATCATTGTATTGTTATTCTGTTATGAAAGCGGTATAGTGGACATAATTGAAAGAGGAAGCTGTGTCTTCTTCGGGATTGTTACTGGTAAGCAGGCGATACCCAAACAAAAGGCTGTCTAATAAGCCTTTGTTTGGGTTTTTTGTTATTATTACGAGCTATTGAGGTGAACACATACATGATCATCCGACAGATTTTCAACAACAACGTCATTCGTGCCGAGAATCAGGTAGGCCAAGAGTTTGTTGTCATCGGCAACGGTCTAGGTTTCAAGAAGAAAAATGGACAGCCCGTGGATGAGGATAAAATCGAGAAAACCTTTGTGCTGAAATCGGATAAAATACCGCAAAAATTGATTGACCTGATCGGTGAAACATCGGTTGAATATTTAAAATTAGCTGACGAAATTGTAGGCTACGCCAAAAAGGAAATGGGCGATATTTTTAGTGATAATATCTATATATCGTTAATTGATCATATTCAATTCGCCATTACAAGGTACCGCAAATCCGTCGGACTGAAGAATTCCCTTTTGTGGCAAATCAAGAAGTTTTACAAAAAGGAATTTGGGATTGGCATGAATGCAGTAGATCTGATTCAGGAACAATTCGGCATCCAAATGGATGAACATGAGGCCAGCTTTATTGCCATGCATTTTGTCAACGCTCGCCAAGATGGTCAGGGTATGAAACAAACGGTTGAAATTACCGAGGTTATTGATGATATTTTCAACATTGTCACCAATCATTACCACATCGCCCTGGATGAAAATTCATTTAATTATTCCCGGTTTATTACCCATCTGCAATACTTTGTGCAGAGAATGCTGAGTAATGAACAGGAGCAATTTGCATCGGGTGATAACTTCCTGTATGAGCAGGTTAAAGACAAATATGCCAAGGCTTTTCAGTGTACACAACTGATTAATCAATACCTTGAAGAGAAGTTTGAAAGCGCCATGTCCATTGATGAAAAAGTGTATTTGACGATCCATATTCACCGTGTCACTTCCCGTAACGAAATGCTGGACGCTGAATAAAAAAAGCTTGCAAACGATTTCGGCGTCATTTATAGTTGGTCTCACAACTTAACGACAAGGATTGTTACTGGTAAAGCAGGCGATACCTAAATGATTGGCAACGGGTCATCTTTCCGATGATCATAGCCATTCGTTTAGGTATTTTTTTGTTTTCAGGCAATCTTAACAACAAAGGAGAATGAACATGGATCATAAAAAAATGGGGGATGACATCGTTCGTCTCGTCGGCGGAGAAGCCAATATCAATGGTCTTGTCCACTGTGCAACCCGGCTGAGATTCGATCTGAAGGATTCGAAAAAGGCTGAACGCGAAACGCTCGAGAAACACGATGGTATCATTACCGTTGTCGAAAGCGGCGGACAGTTCCAGGTCGTCATTGGCAGCAATGTGGCTCATGTATATGCAGAGATCATGAAGAACAGAGATTTTGGAGGGGATGCTTCCTCATCTGCTGAGTCCACAGGAGAAAAAACATCGGTTTTATCCAAAGTTTTTGAAATTATATCCGGAAGTTTCTCACCTTTAATCCCGGCCATGGCAGGATCAGGTATGTTAAAAGCTTTGTTGACTGTCCTGACTATGCTTGGATGGATGTCTGATACAAGTGACACGTACCTGATTCTATCTGCTGCCGGGAACGCAGTCTTTTATTTCTTGCCTATCTTCCTCGGTATCACACTTGGTATGAAACTGAAAGCCAATCCTTATGTAGCCGGTGTAATTGGTGCCGCTCTGATGGAGCCGAACTTTACTGGACTGATGGATAAAGGCTCGGATGTATCGTTCCTCGGCATACCCGTTGTCATGATGAATTATTCAGCCAGCGTATTCCCGATCTTCATATCGATCAGCATATACGCTGTACTCGACAAACTACTGAAGAAAATCATTTTGAAAGATCTGCAATTGTTCCTGGTACCGATGATTGCTCTGATGATTATGGTTCCTTTGTCCGCAATGGCCTTCGGACCATTCGGCACCACGGTAGGTGACTGGATCTCCTCCGGCGTAACTTGGCTTATTGGTGTCAGCGGCATTTTGTCAGGAGTTGTACTGGGTGGATTCATGACCTTCATGGTTGTCTTCGGACTCCACTGGGGTTTCACACCAATCACGATTCAGAATATCGGGGTTGGCGGCGATCCGATTGAAGCCATGGCAGCTGCAGCTGTGTTTGCACAAATCGGTGTAGCATTTGGTATTTTCCTGAAAGCCAAAAAGAACAAAACCCTGCGAACCCTTGCAGGTTCCACCAGCCTTACCGGTTTACTTGCAGGTGTCACTGAACCGATCGTATACGGTCTGATCTTGCGTTATAAACGAGTGATTCCTATCGTTGTCATTGCAGGTGCGATCGGCGGTGCCATTAATGGTCACTTTGGCGTTAAAATGACTGCTTATGTGTTCCACAATATATTTGCCATTCCTGTCTATACACCAACGGTTGTCTACGTGATTGCGATTGCCTGCTCCTTTGCTGTAGCAGCGATATTGACCGTGATGTTCGGATATGAAAGCAAAACCAAAGACACAGCTTCCGAAAAAAATGAATCTGTCTCCAATACATCGACTGAAAGTACACCGGAAGAACTTCCTGTCGTACCTGAGACAAAAACAACTGAAATCAAAAAGGAACAAATTTATAGTCCTCTTACAGGTAAAGCTGTAGCCTTGAGCACCATTAACGACCCTGCTTTCTCAACAGGTGCCATGGGCAAAGGATTGGCGATTGTTCCTGAGATTGGTGAAGTCGTCGCTCCCGTGGATGGCGTTGTAACTTCACTCTTCCCAACTGGACATGCCATGGGATTAACGACCAACGCAGGTACCGAGATTTTGATTCACATTGGTATTAACACGGTGGCGCTGAAGGGAAAACATTTCAATCCTGTCGTTCAGGAAGGCGATATCGTTAGACAAGGCGATCTGTTGATCCAATTTGAAATCGATAAAATTAAAGAGGCCGGATACGAAACCGTGACTCCTGTCATTGTTACTCTCACGCAGCAGGAAGTGGATGTATTCGAAACGACTCAAGAGCATGTACAGAAAAACGATGTCCTGCTGACTTTGGTTGTCTAACTCTTGTCTAACACAACTTATATCATATGTATTCAATTTAGGAGGAACTAACAATGAAGCATACTCAACTTAAACCATTTCCTAAAGATTTCTTCTGGGGAGGATCAACCTCCGCCTATCAAATTGAGGGAGCCTGGGATGAAGATGGCAAAGGCCCTTCTGTCATCGACATGGGCAATCATGTGGAAGGCGTAACCGACTTCAAGGTAACCAGTGATCACTATCATATGTACAAAGAAGATGTGGCCCTGATGGCCGAAATGGGCTTCAAAGCCTACCGTTTCTCCATCGCCTGGACTCGCATCTATCCGCAAGGAGCAGGTGAAGTAAATCCAAAGGGACTGGCATTTTATGATTCCTTGATTGATGAGTTGATTAAATACGGTATTGAGCCCATTGTGACCATGTATCACTTTGATCTTCCTTATGCGCTTGAAGAAAAAGGGGGCTGGTCCAACCGTGCAACGATAGATGCCTTTGAACAATATGCCAAAACACTTTATGAAAACTACGGTGACCGGGTCAAATATTGGCTGACCATCAATGAACAAAATATGCTAATCCTTCACCCCGGCTCTCTGGGTACCCTGGATACAACACTTGTTGATCCACAAAAAACTCTGTATCAGCAAAATCACCACATGCTGGTCGCTCAAGCCAAAGCCATGGTTCTGTGTCATGAGATGCTGCCTGAAGCCAAAATCGGCCCAGCTCCCAATATCGGTGTTATCTATCCCGCGAGCTCCAAACCGGAAGATACGCTCGCTGCTGATAACTATGCTGCCATTCGCAACTGGCTCTATCTCGATATGGCAGTATATGGACGCTACAATCATATTGCCTGGAGTTATCTCGAAGAAAAAGGATATACCCCTGTTATTGAAGATGGAGACATGGACATCCTGGCTCAAGGAAACCCTGACTTTATCGCTTTTAACTACTATACATCACAGACCGTTGGTGAAAGCTTGAATGATGGCAATGACTTCTCCCATACAGGAGACCAGCATGAAATCGTCGGGGAGCCAGGAGCTTACAGAGGATCTGTAAATCCAAATCTGCAAAAGACTGAATTTGGTTGGGAAATTGATCCCGTTGGTTTCCGCTCAACGCTGCGCCAGATCTACTCCCGTTATCATCTGCCATTGATCGTTACCGAGAATGGTCTGGGTGCATTTGATAAACTAGAGGAAGGCGACGTGATCAACGACCCTTACCGCATCGAGTTTTTCAATAAACATATCGAGCAGATTCAATTGGCTATTACAGACGGTGTAGATGTATTCGGCTTCTGCCCTTGGTCTGCGATTGATCTGGTAAGTACACATCAGGGATCAAGCAAACGTTATGGATTCATCTACGTGGATCGGGAAGAATTCGATATCAAGGAATTAAGACGTATCCGCAAACAGAGCTTCCACTGGTATCAAAAACTGATTGAAACCAATGGAGAAGTGCGTTAATACTATAAAATAAAAAGCCAGTCGTTTACACATCGTTCATGTGTAGCCGACTGGCTTTTTGTGTTGGTTCACTCACTCATTCATATTCAAATCAGGATTACATTTCTGCTTTGGCGTTGCCTGTGGAGTTAACTCCTCTTAATACCCGCAGAGATAACAGGAAACAGATTGCCAGAACAACAGCTGCTGAAACGTAAGGATAGTTGATATTCACATCAAACAGTGCTCCCGCTACAATTGGACCTGCGATATTCCCCAAACTTGTGTAGGCTGAGTTCAATCCGGCCACAAAGCCTTGCTGTTCTTCCGCCAGTTTGGACATCTGCGTACTGATTGCCGGACGCAATATATCCATACCAAGGAAGACGATAAACGTTACGACAAGAATCATCCAGTAGGTGTTCACAAACAAGGTCAACAGTACAAATACGGCTACAAAAAGCAAGCAGACCGAAATGACTTTTTTCTCACCAAACCGGTTTAACAGCCAGCCAATCATGGAGACCTGCACCACAGCTCCCGCAATGGAACCAAACGTAATAATGAATGCAATATCCTTGGTGGTGAAGCCAAATTTGTGATCCACAAACAGTGAAAATACCGTCTCATAGTTAGCCAGACCAAACGCCATGACAAATACGATAATCAAACTGAAAAAGTAAGGCTCCCGGTACGAATGCAGCAACTGGGAAACCATGCCCGGGCTTTTGACCTTCGCTGCACCCGCAACAGGTTTGGTTTGCTCTCCGGTAATTCTGGTCGATTCCGGCAAAATAATCAATGTAATGATGGATGCCAGCAAACCTGCAATACCTGCGGCATAGAAAGGAATCCGAATGCCAAAGTCCGCGATATATCCGCCGATCCCCGGACCAATAATAAATCCTGTAGTAATTGCCGCATTGATTAATCCCATGCCTCTACCGCGTTCTTCATCTGTCGTAATATCTGCGGTATACGCCATAACTGCCGGGAAGATCATTGCTGCACCGATTCCGCCAAGCATCCGGGCCGCGAAGAGCAGCGATGGTGCATTCACAGCACCAAACATAAACTCCGATACAGCAAAGATTAACATGCCGCCAACAATAATTTTTTTACGTCCCAAGATGTCAGACCAACGGCCCGCAACTGGAGAAAACAGAAACTGCGTGAAGGAGAATGCTGCTACCAGCAAACCAACCGTGAACCCGGTGATATGCAGTAGATCCATGTACGCAGGCATAATAGGTACAACAAGACCTATACCTGTAAAAACGAGAAAAATATTAAACATTAACAGCAGCAATGCGCCCCTGTTCCGTGTAAGTAATGCCATGATTCCATCCTCCGTAGTTGTCAAAATGTTGCCTTAAGCTTTATCTTTTGCTATTCCATATAAGAATACGCTAGCCGCCTGGCGGTATAAGGCAAGAGCCTGTTCTGGCTCCATTCCGCGCGACAGTTGACTAAGTCCAATAATGGTGCTTTCCAGAATGAGCGCAAGATTGTCTGCGTTGTCTGCCTTGAACTCTCCGCTCTCTATCCCCTGTTCCACCAATTGTTTGTTAAATTGAATATGCCGCTCAAACATCAAAGATATTCGCTCTTCAATATCATTTTCTTTCTTTTCCCCGGTAAAAAACTCATCTGCCGCCTTGGTTAGCGGGTGATTCATATCGTCGAGGATTAATTGTTCTGCCAAGCCGTAGATCTTCTCTGTAGAAGTATGATACAGATGCTCCTTGGCCGCCCAATTCTCTTCCCATTCCCGATCCCACTCATCAATCAGATACAGAAAGAGGCCTTCCTTACTTTTAAAATGGTAATAGATATTGCCTTTGCTACTGCCTGTCGCAGCCACAATATCTTCAATGGAAGTTGCTTTATACCCTTTTTGCACAAAAAGAGCTCTTGAGGCATCCGCAAGTTTCTTCTTGGTCTGCTCGGTTTGAATTTGCTTTTTATTCATACTCATCCATTTCACTCCGCCTCTTGCATACTGAACGTTCGTTCTGTATTTTAACAGAACCATCATACTTAAGCAATCAAAAAGGAGAATCGGCTTGGTGCCCATTCTCCCTCCACAACTTTATTTCACTTTTTTCCCTTGACCATGAAGTATTTTCAGTTGTCCATTTTCATAACCGACTTGATACGTAACTTTATATTTCGTGGTGACCAATTCACTGTCTTTTCGTTCATCCGCTGTAATAACCGCAGTGACCTCTATTTCATCATTTGACTTGCCTGAGGACGAAACTTCGGCAATGGTAACATAACTGGTGTTGATGTAACCTTCACGGAACTTGGCATAACTTATACCGCTCTGCCACTCACTGCCAAGCAAGGCATAGGCGGTAACATAGTCATTCAGATTCAGGTTCATATAAAATTCGGTCACCAGACCCTCCGCTTCCAAAGAAGCTGAGTCTGCTCCCGATCCCTGACTGCCACTCGTCTGAACCGCCGTTTTAGACGATGATGGTTTCTCAGACCATGCCTGGACCTGCTTCAATACACTGGTGATAGGAATGCTGAACCCAATTCCACCTTCCTGCTCCACAACGGCTGAATTAATGCCCAATACTTCACCGGTTTCTGTACTGATCAGTGGGCCACCGCTGTTGCCGTGTGTAATAGGCGCCGAGATTTGATACAGATTACTATAGATATACGGGGCAATTTCGAAGCTGCGTCCAACTCCGCTGATAATGCCTGTAGTTACGGTGTTCTCCAGACCCAGCGGACTACCCAGAGCGAGAATCTCATCACCCGTCTCCGCTTTGGATTTGGCGATAGGTAACGGTTTAACTTTTTTCAGATCAGGCACCCTGACGACAGCAACATCCGTCTCTTCTCCAATCCCGATAACGGTTCCCTTATACTCCTCATGATTCAGGGTTCGAATCGTTACTTCTTTCGACCCCTCCACCACGTGAGCATTAGTTACCACATCCCCCTGATCATTGTAGAGAAAACCGGAACCCAGTCCGCTGCTGCTCTCAATCGTAACCACTTTCTTCTGACTCTCTTCAATAATCTGTTTACGTGTTTTCTTCACGGCTGTCTGGGAGGACGGTTTAGACGCTGTGGTTGCCGTTTCCTTCGTAGTGACAACAGCCAGTCTTGGTCCATCCTGCAGTTGATCTGCTGAATACTGATGAATCCAGAACACCCCTCCTGCTCCCGCTCCAATAATAATTGCACTGGATATAATCGTACTCCATGTTCGTTTGGCCATTCCAACCTGTCCTCCTATTCCAGATACCACGTTGCGTTCACTACAGAAACTTCAGCTTCCTCGTACACACCGTAATAATACGTTTCAAAAAATCCCTGATCCCCTACATCAAGCCAGCTTGGATACACATCCGCATAGGTTTGACCGAGATATGCCCCGTCTGAGCTGTAGATGTCCAGCATAACCGTCACGGAAGAGATAGGACGAGTGGCATTATTCACGATTGAGCCGCTTATATACAGATCGCCATACATATCAAGCGTCGCTTCTACGTCTACAATACTCACCGCTGCTGTGCGGTTTTTCAGGTCTTCTTCTGCCGCTTGTTGCTCAGCAAGTTGAATTCGTTCGGCTTCTGCTTTTTCAAAAGCCTTCTTCTCACTCAGCACCCGTTCGCGATATGCTGTCAATTTGTCATCCTCGGGCGCGTAGGACAGTCCCAAATCAACGGTTTGCAATGCAGCCGTAAAATCCTTTTTCTTCACTTGCTGTTCAGCTTGCTTATAGCTAAGGCCAGCCAGCTTGTCGATGATTTGTTTCTGAACCGCCTCTGCTTCCTTGCCTTTCAATTTCGATACCGTGTCCAATTTCTCAGCAAGTGCCTGTACGGTTGTCAAACTATCGATTTCTTTCTTTACCTTCAGGACAGCCAGTGTCACCTTGTTGTTGTTTAGAGTCGTACGTACCTTGGCAAATACCGGTTCTTCTCGCTCTTTCAACACTTTTGCTACAGCCTGAAGTGTCTTGTCACCTGCAGCAAGTTTTCCCGTTTTCAAACTTGTCGCAGCTTCGTTCAGCTGATTCATTAGATTGAAGGCTTTGGCTGTAATTTGGCGATCCTGCACAAGTCCATCAACATTTGGCCGTTTCGCAAGAGCCGAGTCCAGAAGTTGAAGCGCCTCTTGATATTTTCCGTCCAAGCCCGCCTGCTCCGCCTGTTGATGCAGTGTTTTTACCTCCGCATTGATGCCCATCTCCTGCTTGTAATAATAAGTCAACAAGGCCCCCATCACCGCTGCCAGAAGCAGTGGAATAATCCAGCTAAATGCTCGGCCTTGTGCCGTGTTGCTCTGCTTCGGTGCAGACTGATGCTGTCTGGATAACTGATCTAATGCTTTGCCCGTTCCACTTTCCAGACCAACTGCTGTTTCTGCCCAAATCTGTTCATCTGTAGAGCTTGAATCTTTTAATTTCGTTCTACACTTTCTACATGTGCTGTCCCCTGGATTGCTTTTGGTCCCACATACGTGACAATACACCCTGATCCCTCCATCAAAAAGAACGTATGTATACTATGCTATTTATACATGAATCGACACTTATCATATAGTAAAAAGGTAAATTACACCATATGTTATTGGGATATATGAACGCAAAAAGTGCCTCCCTGTTAATAGGAAGGCACTGACAAATGTATTCTATTCTTGCGTAGGAAAGCTACTTAGATCCATATAGGAAACTTCCCATAGATGATCATCCGGGTCCTGAAAACTCCACCCATACATAAACCCATGATCTTGAGGATCATTATACGGCTTGCCGCCAGCATCCAGGGCAGCTTGTACAATCAGATCGACTTGTTCACGACTCTCCACCGACAAGGCTACGATGACTTCCGCCGTGTCCGCCGCGTTGGATATTTTTTTCGAAATAAAAGATTGAAAACGATCCTCCACCAGCAGCATCGCATAGATGTTGTCTCCAATGATCATGCAAGTCGCAGACTCGTCTGTAAAATTCACATTGAACTCAAACCCTACTTTGGTAAAAAAATCAACGGACCTCTTCAAATCCTTAACGGGCAAATTAACAAAAATCTGCTTAGCGCGAACAGCCACCATCGATCACCTCAATCTAATAGAATGGATTTCACCTCAAATTAACATCTCGCGTATACGCTGTCAATTCATTATAATAACGATATTCCAAACTGTGAGGTGACACGGATGTTATTCCGAATCGTTCGAAGTAATAAGTCGTCGGGCTGGGTCAAAACGCGTACCAGCTAACATGGGATACGTCTGCCCTTTTGAGCCTGTTCGGCATCTAATCGTAACGATTTGGTACAACATCTGTCTAGAATCAAGAACTCACATTGGAGGAATCATATAATGAAGAAAAAGATGGACTATACTACTTTTTACGAACGTATTGGGCAATTGAATGGCTGGGACTTCAGCTCCCTGAAAGTGACTTCAGAAGGCATCGAATGGAATTTCTACGAGGAAGTTATACGCTGCACCGAACCGTCTGATCTATTGCTTGATATTGGTACAGGTGGTGGAGAAGCTGTTCTTTCCATCTCGAATGCCGCACTGTTATTGGTTGGAATCGACCTTTCCCGGGGAATGATTGAGACTGCCCAGCGTAATCTTAAGGCATCTGGTTCCAGGTCGAATGTCCGTTTTGTGCATATGAATGCAGAGCAACTGACATTTCCAGATCAATTCTTTAATGTGGTTTCCTCCAGACACTGCGACTTCTGCGTTACAGAAGTATTCAGGGTATTGGCTGATGGCGGTGTATTCCTTACCCAACAAGTCAGTGAACATGATAAATATAATCTCTCCAAGGCTTTTGACCGTGGACAATCGCTGGGCGTTCAGCCTGGCACATTAATGGAACGATACAAACGTGAACTTCGCGAAGCGGGTTTTCGTGACATTGAGGCACACGAATATAATGCAACAGAATATTACGCCACGCCTGATGATCTGCTTTTCCTACTGACCCATGCACCGATCATTCCCGGTTTTGGAGAGAAGGAATCCGACTTAGAGCATTTCCAACAGTTTGTTGAGCATAATCGCTGCGATAAAGGGATTCGAACGAACTCGGCACGTTTTATGCTGACAGCTCGGAAATAAATCTTATAACATAAAGGCAAAATAAAGCCCATCCACCATTTTAGTAACATGAATGGTGGATGGGCTCTTCAAATACTAAAGATACATCGTAAATCGCAAATCAATTTACTGCGTTACTCCCTTTTTCTCCAGGAAAGGCTTTAATTTATCCAAAACATAATGACTGCCGCCTCGTCCGTTCACTTGTTCAATGACTGCGGCTATAAGGAAGGATGGTGATTCGGTATCAAACACCACAACAAAACCGTTCTCCTGTCCTTTTTCCCCCTTCTTGGCCTTAAGCTCGGCAGTCCCTGTCTTAGCCGCCAGTCCTTCAGGGAGTGAGTTCAAGGAATGAGCCGTTCCTCCCGATCGGGTCACGACCTCGCCCAAGGCATCCTTAACCGTATTTGCGACTTCAGGTGTAATCACAACTTCCGGTTCGGCGGTTTCCTTTTCCTCTATCAGTACAGGCTTCACCATTTTTCCTTCATTAATAAAAGGGGTGAAGGAGGATGCCAGATGGATCGGCGACATCAACATTTCTCCCTGTCCATAGGATGTGTCAGCGAGCAGCACCTCGGATGACAAATCGAGATGTGCCTCGTTTGCATACTGACTTGGTTTCAAATACAGTTCATCCAGTCCAAAGTTGTCTCCAAAACCGAACTTCTGAATGCCATCTATGAACTTGGCGCTGCCCATCTCAACAGCTTCCTTCGCAAAATAAATATTGTCTGAGTAGACCAGCGCATCAACCATGTTCACCGGGGATACACTTTTCACACGTTTCACATAGTAACCGCCCCAGCTCTCATCCTTGCGCCATTGCAGACCAGAGATATCATGCGATTTGTCCGCTGTGGTAACCTTCTCCATCAAACCTGCCGCTGCCGTAATGGCTTTGAAGGTTGAACCTGGTGCATAACGGTTCGTAAACCGATTGATAAAAGGAAGCTTTTCATCTGCTGAATAGGCATCCCACTCTGCCTGTGTCAGTCCCGTAACCATCTTGTTCGGATTATAGGCAGGCGCACTTGCCAGTGCCAGCAGATTACCATCCGTTGGGTTCATCAGCACCATTGCTCCGGCGTCACCACCACTCGATAATGTCTTATACAACTTGCGCTGTTGCTCAGAGCTTATCGTCAGTTGAATATTCTCTCCATCCACTGCATCCTTGCGAATAAGCTCAGAGCGAGTGTTTCCAGATTCATCAGTGATCTCGATCAGGCCACCTCGTTCGCCGCGAAGCTGTTTCTCCAGGGATTGCTCCAGTCCGGCTTTGCCAATCCAATCTTCCGCACGATAGTATCCTTCCGTATCTTTCTCCAAATCTTCCTTGGTGGCCTTGCGTACATAACCGATTAAATGAGCAGCAGCCTCACCAAGAGGATAATATCGTATTTCCTTGGATTGAACTTGCACACCAGCCAGTGCTGTAGGCACCCGGGAGTCCTCTGTTGAAGCAATCGGGACAAAATATTCCGGCTTCACCCATTTCTGTGCAAGTGCGGTGTTAATCATAGCTTCTGTTACTTTGTAATGCTCCGCGATCCGGGCGATCATCGGCTCCGGATTTTCTCCCAGCTTCTCAGGTATGATGCCCCATTCATATATATTTCCCTTTGTTGCGAGGGGCAGCCCTTCACGATCAACAATGTCTCCTCGTTCCGGGAAAAGGGTTTTCACCCGAACTTTGCTTCCCTTGACCATGTCAGTCAGAATCATGGATGGCTTCCAGTTGATCCGCCAGACTTTGCCACCCTCCTCAAGCTCTTCACGCACCAGTTTCAGTGTATGCGTCTCGTCCACTTCCCCGAGGAAGGTCGTTAACTGCAGACTGTAGTCCACTTCGTAGGCATCCGGATTTTGGTTTTGGTTTTGGTTTTGGTTTTGGTTTTGGTTTTGGTTTTGGTTTTGGTTTTGGTTTTTATTTTCATTACCAGTGCCGTCCGATGCCTCTTCGATTACTTTCGGTTTCAATTCTGCTTTAATCGCAGAAACCTCCATACCCGAATAGATTGCATTGTATTTTTCCACAAATTGTTCACGGTTCATGCCGGACTCTGTCAATGAAGCAGGCGTCATCAGGGTATACAGTTGATCAAATTCTTTCTTTTGCAGATGCTCTATGTACTGATTAACGGTTACCTCAGGCTTTACTTCCTCTGTTTTGCTATTCTGCATGTATAAGTACATTCCGATTCCACCGGCAAATAAGATGGGAAGCAGTCCATAAATAATTTTACGTTTCGATTTCATGATCACATCACCTCTAATATACACTATAGATTTCCAGCCTCAATTAAACAATGGAACAAATCTGACGAATTTATCATTAAAAATAGCCGAAAGCTCACATAATATGTTTAAATAAGGAGAGTGAGATTACAGTAAAGGAGCCCGATGATGGAAATCAGCTATTTTTTACTCCCCAAAGCCGACGTGGCCTATATCAAGTCTTCCGCTTCGATGAAAGATGCGATCGAGCAGCTTGAATTGCAGCATTATACCGCCATTCCCGTGATTGACCAGGATGGAAAATATGTTGCCACCCTGTCCGAAGGCGATTTGTTATGGAAAATGCGGAGCACTCCCGGACTGACATTTGAGACGATGGATCAGGTCCAAGTGCATGAGATCGACAACCGTGTATATAATGAATGTGTCTTTATTAAGGCAGAAATGGAGGATATGCTGACGCTGGCAGCAGATCAAAACTTTGTGCCTGTGGTGGATGTGGACCGTGTGTTCCTCGGTATTATCCGTCGCAAGGATATTATTGAGTATTATACGCGCAACATCTCCGACTAAATTTGAAATGAATATATGCCTTTTGCTGATCACATTGGCAGAAGACTGAAGCAGAAATGACGAGTCCTTGGGGCAATATCACTAAGTTACTTAACTTAATGACATTGCACATTGAGCTCGTCATTTTTGTGTTTTCAGATAACATCCAAGCCCCACTTTCATTTTTGCGAAAAAAATAAATAAACATATTGCGCAAATTTCGACAAATAACTACAATAATTATTGTGATACGACAAAATTAACCATCAAAAATTGAACCAATGGCTCTATATTTAACGAGGTCCTATCTCTTTTTTCAGAATTTGTTCAGAATCGTCTAGTACAATGATCACATTCTTTTTATTCCGATAGGCGGCACTACTCAGAAAAATCAGGAAGAGGTATTCACTTGAACTACTTAAGTACACGCAACAAGATACTTGTCACAGCTACTGTGATTATGTCTTGTATTTACGTCATTTGGCGTACATTTTTCACCATTCCTTTTGGACATGGCCCTCTCGCCGTAACCGCAGGTCTTGCCCTCCTCATTGTCGAACTTATAGGTATGTTCGAACTGGCCGTCCATTTTTACAATATGACCCGGCTCGAATATCCCGAACTTCCCGTTGTTGACGAAGCCTTATATCCGGATGTGGATGTATTTATCGCAACTTATAATGAACCCACATCGCTTCTGTTCAAAACGATTAATGGCTGTCTGAACATGGATTATCCTGATCGCTCCAAAGTACATATCCATCTGTGTGATGACTCCAACCGCCCCGAGATGCGGGAACTGGCTGCTCATCTGGGCATTAACTACCTTACGCGAACAGAGCATGTACATGCCAAGGCGGGTAACCTGAACAATGCCATGAAGCATACGTCTTCCCCACTAATCGTCACCTTTGATGCAGACATGATTCCAAAACATGATTTTCTGACGTCGTGCGTTCCCTATTTTCTGACCGGAGAAAAAATTGGTTTTGTGCAAACACCACAGAGTTTCTATAATCCCGATCAGTTCCAGTACAATCTGTACTCCGAGAACCGGATACCGAATGAACAGGACTATTTCTATCGGGACGTACAAGTGGGACGCAACAAATCCAATTCCGTCATCTATGGCGGAACAAATACTGTACTCTCCAGACAGGCACTGGAAGACGTCGGCGGATTCTATACCGGTTCCATTACAGAGGATTTTGCCACTGGTATTGAAATGCAGAGCAAAGGGTATCGCTGCTTTGCTACCAATAAAGTACTGGCCTCCGGACTTGCTCCCGGTGATCTGAAAAGTCTGATCAAACAGCGTCAGCGCTGGGCGCGCGGTTGTATCCAGACAGGTAAAAAAATGAACCTTCTCTTCAAAAAAGGACTTAGTTTTGCGCAAAAACTGAACTACATTTCTTCCATTACCTACTGGTACTCCGGGTTAAAACGACTGCTGTACATCATGTCACCCATACTGTTTGCCGTGTTCGGCGTTCTGGTTGTGAAATGTACCATTCTGGAGATTCTCGTGTTCTGGTTGCCGATGTATCTGTTGACCAACACCTGTCTGCGAATGTTATCCGGCAATATTCGAACCACCAAATGGACCAATGTATATGAGACCATTCTGTTCCCTTCCCTTCTGCCCGCCGTCATTCTGGAAACTCTGGGCATCACGATGAACAAATTCGTCGTTACCCGCAAAGACGGTGCGCAAAATGATGATCGGAACTATCAGATTAAACAGATGATTCCTCATCTGATTCTGGCGGTACTATCCATTATCGGAATCGTGAATTGTATCCACTGGACATTTAGCCAGGGAACAATTGGTTTCCTCGTTGTACTGTATTGGTTATTGATTAATTTCTACAACATCATGATGTCGATCTTCTTTCTGGCTGGACGCAAAGTGTTCCGCAATCACGAGCGCTCAATGGCTGCTGTGGATTGCACGCTCACAACGGAAGGGGAGATCATCTCCTGCATCACTCACGATCTCTCGGAAGGCGGCATTTCCGTCATGCTGGATACACCGAAGTACATTCCAAGTGATCTGGAGATTGGCATTAAACTGGTAAATGACCGGTATTCAAGCGAGTTTACAGGCAAGGTGGCACATGTCGCTTCGATCGGAAACCGTTGGAAATATGCTTTTACCGTTAAGGATATCACGGAACAAGAGCAGCGCCAGCTGCTGCACATCATCTATGATCGCGAACCTACACTGCCTCAGAAGCTGGACAAGGATATCAGTACATTTGAAGATATTCGTCTGAATTTTGTACGTCGGGGTCAGAGTGAGTTCATGTCCAACCGGAAGCTGGCACGAATTGCGCTAAATCGCGAATTGCCAACGGCAGATCATGGAACCGTGACATTGATGGATTTCAACTATGAATTCGTCTTGGTGGAGATGGAGCCTCATGATTTGGTCAATGAGATCCAACTTCCGCTTAGCGAAGACATCTCACTGGAATGCGTGTGGGTGCAGTCCCTGCGTAACAAACGAGGCAATTTGTACCGCGTGACCAATATTCGAGATATTGCTCGCAACCATCAGATGCCAACCTTGGAAGCTCTGCTGAAACAGTGGAATAAGGAACATATCCAGTTGGATAAAACAGGCCCTGCATCCCAGGGCAAGAACAACATCTCTCCAGACGAACTGAACGAGATGGCTTATCTATAGAGGGGAGGCAAGAAAGCATGATCAAGAAGTGGAAACAACTTACACTTGTCGCTAGTCTTGTTGTGTTATGGAACATGTATCCCATCCAGGCTGTTCAGGCAGAGCAGCTTAAGGTGAGTAGGAGTACACTCCATGAATGGAGCAATGGAGCCAAGGTAGACGCCAGCGTTGATAACCAAGGCAGTATTCAGATTAAGACCTCCACGCAGGGGCTCAAAAAAGGATACTATTCGGCCTACGTTTATGAGCTGCAGAATCGAGACTGGTCAGGCTATGGGGCTTTGACCTTCTCCATCCGCAATGAATCGGACCGAAGGTTGCCTCTTAATATCGTACTGACCCGAGGGGATAAAACCTCCCTTACTGTGTCTGATGATCGAAACGTCATCGTAGTCGAGAAATCAACCGGACACGCTGAACTGGTTCGTCCGTTATCTGGCCTGATTGCATTGGAACCGGGATTTGTCGGACAAATCCGCATCCCCTTTTCCAGCCTAATGGTCCAGGACAAGGCCAGCACGGCAGGTCAGGTGAACTTGGGTAAAGTCATTGGCTGGGGCATTACAACCACAACTCCCGAAAACGCCAAGCTGAGCTTCCGCATCGGCAACATCAAGCCATTGTCCAAGAAGCAAGCTGTTGTGGAGAATGGGCTCACCACCTTGCAAATAACTGGTGACGAACGTGTGGTGAAGCCCGTAGCTGGTGAATCCATTGTCCAATACGGTGTTCAATCTTCCTCAGAAGAAACGCCCGATGTAAAATTCCAGCTCAACACCCCCGTTCAGGGAGCATCCATTACACCGGATGGACTGCTGACGCTGCATACCGATGTCGATGCTGAGCAGGCCACCATACGTGCACTTGTAAATGGCAAATGGAATCTGACAAAGACCGTCATGCTGGATCGCTCTTCAGCGATGAATGTTCAGGAGAAAGACGGGACGCCACGTTCTATTCCTGACCCATCTGAAGTTACCAAGGTGCTCAGCCCTGCCGACCCACTGATGAAAACATCGGTGGGATGGTTTATTCGTCTCTTGTTAACAGCTGCCGGAATCCATGGACTCGTCCTCTACTGGATGTGGAGAAGACAACGGAATGCCCAGGGTGCCAGAAAGCGACGTTCCCGCAATGATCGACAAGCACGGCGACCTTTTCGCATGTAAACGAACCTTGCAGACCAACTCGCATCCTAAGATGCGGGTGTCTGTCTATTTTTAATTGAGCATGTTGCATCAATTGATACAACGTGCTCCCTTATATGATCCTCAAGGAGGAAAGGCAGTGCTCTTTTCCAGTGTAATCTTTCTATTTTATTTTCTGCCGCTTGTGCTGGGGCTGTATTACATACTGAGATTCTCGATTACGGCCAAAAACATGCTGCTGCTGGTTGCCAGCCTGTTCTTCTATGCATGGGGTGAACCGTGGTTTGTCCTCATCATGCTGGCCTCCATCTGTTTCAACTATATCTTCGCCCTGCTTGTGGACAAGTTCAGAGAACGACGGAATGCCGCTTACACCATCATTACGTTGATGCTTATCGTCAATCTGGGTATGCTGTTCGTCTTTAAATACATGGCTTTTGCACTGCGTATTGTGAATGAGAATACAAGCTTTGGCCTAAATATCCCGAATATTGCGTTACCGCTAGGGATCTCGTTCTTCACCTTCCACGGAATTTCCTACGTCATCGATGTGTATCGCGGACATGGTGCTGTGCAAAAAAATCTCTTTTATGTCGCGCTTTATATTTCCTTCTTCCCTCAGCTCGTTGCCGGTCCGATTCTGCGCTATAACACAATTGCCGATCAGATGGTCAACCGTAAGGAAAGTTGGGACAAGTTCGCACTGGGCTGCTGCCGCTTCATTGTCGGTCTGGGGAAAAAGGTGCTGTTATCCAACAGCATGGCGATTGTCGCCGATCACATCTTTAGCATGGGTGGCACCTCAGATATTCCAGCAAGTCTGGCATGGCTTGGAGCCATCGCCTATACGTTGCAGATTTATTTTGATTTCTCAGGATACTCCGATATGGCGATTGGTCTCGCCCTCATGTTCGGGTTCAAGTTCGAAGAGAACTTCAGATATCCGTATATCTCCCGGTCCATCACTGAATTTTGGCGCCGCTGGCATATCTCGCTTGGCACCTGGTTCAAGGAATATGTTTATTTCCCACTCGGGGGATCACGTGTCACCAACAAGGATAAAATGATTCGCAATCTGCTCATCGTCTGGGGATTGACTGGCGTGTGGCACGGTGCGGAGTGGACATTTGTAGTCTGGGGATTGATTAACTTCGCATTCATTGCATTGGAGAAAATCTCTAACTTTGATAAAGGTACCCGCTTCAACCCGCTGCGGCATCTCTATGCCATGTTTATTGTGGTCATCGGGTGGGTGATCTTCCGTTCACCGGATCTGCTGCAAGCTGGCAACTATCTGGGCAACATGTTCGGACTGTACGGCAATGGATTCTGGAGTGATACAACCTGGATGTTCCTGAAAGAGTACGCACTCTTCTTCATCCTCGGTATTCTGTTCTGCATGCCGATTGCCCCGCGAATGAACAAACTGATGGTCGACGGCGCCCGTTTCAGCAAACCATTGGAACTGGTGTACCCGGTCACGATCATCGTTTTATTCCTGGTCTGTGTATCGTATCTGGTCAAAGGTACATACAATCCGTTTATTTATTTCAATTTCTGAGAGAAGGCACAACCATGCACAACTTTTTTGCCAAAAAGAGAATCACGGCTTTCCTCTTCATTCTCGTGCTCGTGACATTCTCTGTTCTGAACATTATTCAATCCTTCGGGCCGATCCAAAAGACGCTGGCTTCAGCGGACTTCCATTTTTCTGAAGCCAAAGAACTGATTCACGAACTGGATAACGACATTAATGAACATGTCTTCGATAAGTTCGGCTTCGTGGAAGCGTACGGATATATGCAGTCACTCATGTGGAAGAACGAGGAGAACAACTTCGAAGTCGTAAAAGACATGGAAGGCAAGCTGCACTATACCTACTTCGCTACAGGGCCAACGGATACGAAAGATCTGTCGGATCGAGTTGCAGCGCTGGGAGCACATTTGGACCCCAAAACAAAGCTGACCTATGTGATGACACCAGACAAATACGTACGTGGGTATACGCAGTTCCCGGAAGGCATTCCTTACAATTATAACAACGAAACCGCCGATGGCTTTCTGGCCAATCTCAAGCAGGATGGCATTGATACGGTGGATCTGCGCGAAGGGCTGTTGGAAAGTGGTATTCCGGCAAAGGATCTCTTTTTCACCACGGATCACCACTGGAAAATCAAGACCGCGTTCTGGGCCTTCGGCCAGCTCGTGAATCATCTGGACGGCATGTACGACAAGCCGCTGGACCCGGATCATTATTTCACGGACTTAAATAACTATAATGTGGTTCCGTATCAGGACATTTTCATTGGATCACAGGGTCGAAAAGCCGGGAAATACTTTGCTGGTGACGATGACTTTGATCTAATTTATCCGAAGTTCAAAACGGACTATTCCTTTTACTTCAAAACCGGCGAGACGGAAGCCACATTGAACGGCCGCTTTGAGGATGCTCTGCTTACGACCTATCCGCTGAATGTGCAAGGAGCTACCTATGATCTAACCGCTGATAAGTACTTTACGTACCTGTACGGAAATCAGGGAATCGTTCATGTGGTGAACAAAGACAAACCGAACGGACTCAAGGTACTGTTCATCAAGGACTCTCTCGCAGTGCCGATGATCTCCTTCCTGTCGACTGTCGTGTCTGAGATTTATCTGATTGATCCACGGTATTATACGGGAGACATCATGGATTTCGCTAGCAAAACCGACCTGGATCACGTCTTTGTGTCCATATCGCCGCAGGATCTCGTAGATGAATTTTTCCCTTATGGATCGAAAGATTAACTTGGTGAAGGATCATACTTTACCACTACAGTGGCAGAACAATCTTCCGATCACTGTTATCCCCAGATTTCTTTTATCCCTTTTTATTAGGGAGAAATCCGGTGATAAAGGTGAACGCTTCGCTTCTCCAGATTCTTTCTGCCCCCTCCGTTCCGGTATGATCTTGTAGTCAAACACAAGAAATGGTACCCCACAGCCAATGATCTGGTAGACAGGGTACCCTTTTCTTTTTGTAATCCAATAGAATCAGTTTCGTTCACGCTTCGCCTTTTGTTCCTTATAATATTGCAAAACGTCACGCGGGCTGCCTTGAAACGCTCTTTCCTTGCCATATGCATACGCCAGATCCAAATTTGCAAAAGCCTCATCATGCTGCTCTAGCCTCATGCAGACTACACCCAGCTCAATCCACGGCCCGGTATTAATATCCGAACCTCGGGTTTGCAATGCTAATTCAGCCCACGGCTTCGCCAGTGCGTACTGCTCCAAGTCCATATGTGCATTCACGTGACAGGAAGCGATCCAGCTTGCTATTTCCCAGTCGGTCTTCGGCTCGGGCAACATCCCCCAAGCCTGGTCATAATAGATCAGGGCTTGCTCATGCTGCTGGGTTTCATCCAGAACATTGCCTGCTTCTACCGTTTCAATAATTTGTCTCTCCAGTTCGGGATGTTCCGGTGTCAGATCCTTCACTCCGTAACCTCCTCCTCCAGTTCGAAATACCATTCCAGAAAGCTATTGAAGCTCGCCCACTGCGGTGTACTTTCACCGCTCAGGAAACGTTCGATCGACTCACCAAGCTCCACCAGAGCCACATCTCCCGTTTGACGGTTATAAAAGAACCCACCCTCTCCCTCAAAGCTGTCCAGTGGGATGTAGGCTTCTGGCAATCCCAATGTGAGTTGAGCCACCGTCATGTCCTCCACATAAACGGTGTTTTCCATAACCCAGCAGATCTGATAGATTTCCTGATGTCTGCTGTAAAAGGTCGGACCATCATCAGCATGCAAATAAAAATGTGCAAACTCAGATTCAAGATCAATACCCAGTTTACGTAAAGCTTCTTCATACTCTGCTGGCACATCTTCATGCCACCAGCCCTGATTTTGACAATAATCAATCACTTTATTGGATAACATATTAAGCCTCCTAATGAATCGAACATGCTGCAGCCATGATGAGTAAACCCTCTGGTACTAGTATATTTATCTATATAACGATATAACCAGGCCTGTTATGCGTTAAATCACGACAAAGGTTTAACAGGTATCCATACTTGAGGAGGAAGACCCTGACCTCGGTATACCTCAAGTTCCGGAATTCCCGCGTGCTTGTAAGGGGTCGCTCCATACCATTCGCTTATAATATACTTCCACAACCGCTGTATCGCTTCTGGCGCCAATTCATCGGCTTCGAACACCATCCAGTGGGACGCGGGAATCTCTATTGAAAACAAACCCTCAGGCACTTCCCCGGAGTGTGAGGTTGCGATCCAATATTCCATTTGATCGCTGTGTAATTCCCTCTGATCTATACAAATGCCGACCAAACCGGAGACGGCCCCGTTATTAAACTCGTTTAAACGATCTTCTATTCCGTCCGCCAAAGCTTCCTGCCACATCTTTGGAATCTCTCTCAAATTCTCGCCATCCACACAAGAGAACGTTCTTTTGATGCCTACGAAAGTTAGGGACTGCTGTTCAATCAAGTTATCTTTCACATTCATGGAATGGGCTCCTTTCAGATCAAGTGCAGAACGATATGGAGTGTGGTTACCCATCACCCATTCATGAAATAATTGGTGAGCGCTGCTGGCATCCGGAGCCATGAAGAGATACGTTCCCTCCACCTCTCGGCGGCTCAGCTTGGAATCAAAAAGCTCCCGATCCTCTTCTTCATTCAAAACAATTCGGTACGTCCCATCTTCCTCTCGAAAACCGATCGCGTGCACATTCGTATTTTGTTTATAATATCCCAGCTGCAAAACGGCTGGTTGCTCTTCTGCCATTTCCCCTGTGGAGGCCGGATTTGGAAACTCCTCGTCAAATCTCTCTTCTTCCAGCACGATGCCCTTAAAGAAACCATCAACCACTCTGCCCAGACAATCCACCATGAGATTTGCATATTCATAGGGAAACTGTTGGATCTCGTACACATCCCGATCCGAATGATGCCATTGCAGATGCTCCATGATTTTGGAATACGTGAAGCTAACGGCGCTCGCCATTTCCCGATCCAACGGCTGGTCCGCGGTAAGACGGGTCAATTCCACAATACTGTTCACATACTTCCAGAATAACAACTGGTCGATGCGCGCTTCCTCGTGCAACATGTACAAAAAGGTATTCTCCTCCGCACGCGCATTGCGCAGCAGTTCCTGAAGCGATTGTTCCATATACAATATATCCTCCCGGGTTTTACTATAAATACTGTATCAAAAGAGCAAGACGATTGGAAATGGGTTCATGCATAACCAGCCTTAGTTTCCTTATTCTGGTGCAACTTTACCTTCATTCTTTCGTCTAATGATTAACTAACAACGAAGGAGATGACTATGCGAATAAGTTGCAGTCCCGGTTTCTCAGGGAACATGATTGGGTCAATTGATCTTCAACCTACCAAGTTTAATATGGGTGTTTCAAGCAACAGCGAGATTACTCATCACGTTAACGCTGAACTCATTGCCATTCCCTATATGGAAGATCCCGAATTCGGATCATACTTTGATGCGATGAAGATGATGAAGGGAACGTACCAGGAAGAGTTTCACGTAAGTTATGATGTGGAATTTACGATTGATGTGGATAAAAAGGGGTACATCACTCAGTTCGAGCATACCTTTGCACTGAATCGTTACCTTGATCTTGTACGGACACAGTCCTATAAAGTGATTAAGACGAATTGGAAAGCACGTTCCTTCCATGTCATGACCTACAGTTATATGGAGGAAGTGTGTAACCCGAACAACGTAATCTTCAAATGTAACCATGCAGATGATGTTTTCGTTGTAGCCGATCTTGTCCCCTATTCTATCGGTGGTGTTGTGGAACAGCCCCATCATCGCTACCTTCAGCTCCGTGCATTAATCTCGGCGAGAGACGATCTCTACCCGATCGACTATATGTGTGAGCCCAATTTTGATCTTAGCATCTAACCATAAGTCCTACATCATTTGAATACAGCAAAGAGCACAAAGCGTTCCTGACTTATCCGGATCACCTGTGCTCTTTTTGAATATAGGTTCTGTTTACCAAAAAAAATTAAATCTCAGGGGTGGTTACATGGATTTCCGAGAAGATACACGCGAAGAAAAGAGAGAACATTTGAGACAAGAAGAATTAAAGGGAAACCCCATGGGTACGTTTGGTGATAGCATAAATCGTGCTCAATTTGGAAGCTTCTCAGATTTAGTTGGCGGGTTGGGATGGAAAGGCACTGGAATCCTCATTATATTATTGATGATAGGTTATGTAATTTATAAATTAGTGTTCTAGATAAGGATTGGGATAACTATGCATTCTTCGTTATTTGAATAAAATAAGCGTATTCAAAACTTTCTATCGAATACGCTTATTCGTTTGCAGAAAATACTCAACCATTTAAGCACTCAAGTCTTTCTTTTCTTCCTTTGCCACCAGCTTCTTGTGCTCCCACTTCTCAATCCAACCCCCAACCCGGATGAAAAAGAAAGCTACCGCCATCGAAAAGGTCACAATTCCGTAGAAACCGGCGCCCGTGCCAATACCGACCCCACCTGCAAATAGGATCATTGCTGCAGATGTCAGACCTTTCACTTCAAATCCGGCCTTCATAATGAGCCCTGCTCCGAGAAAGCCAAGGCCCGAGACGATTTGAGCCGCCAGACGCATTGGGTCCATCATCGTTCGGTTATGCAGCTGTCCGTACACTTCAACACTCTCAATGGATACGATTGTAATGAGCGCAGAAGCGACCGTGACAAATGTATACGTCTTTACGCCTGCCGGTTTGTTCTTATGGGTCCGATCGAATCCGATTAACAGCCCAAGCACAGCACTGATCAGAATTCGAACATAATATTCAAAAGGTACAGAATTGCCCATCCAGGATGTAAACGTTATCATATTTAACCTCACGACATCCGAAACTCATTCTTGCTAATTCTTGATCGAGGAACAAGAGTTTCTTTCTATGATTTTGCTAGGCACAATCTTGTTATTCTCGTACGATCCCTCTAGAATACCCAGCTTATGCATAAGCAACCTTACCGACTGAACACCCAGCTCAGATGGTTGCAGATCCATTCCCGTCAAAGAAGGTCTTACCTGATGCATCATGGACTGATCACCGCAGATGACAAACAATGAGATATCTTCCGGCACACGAAGACCCGCGTCGTTAATGGCATTAAGAGCGCTAAATGCAGTACGGTCGTCATCTGCAATAATGGCCGTAACCCTGCCCATGGGGTTCTTCACATTATGAAGTGTCTCATCATAGCCGTATTTAATATACTTGTCTGAATGAATACCTGGTTTGTAATGGATCATTCCGGGCTGGATCGTCACACCATGTTCCTGCAGTACCCTGACGAACTCTTCCGACCGCTCAATGGAAACCGTCATCTGCTCCCCGGCGTTCAGAAACATGATGTTCCGATGCCCCAGTCCAAGCAAATAATCGCAAATATCGCGCATGACCTGTTTATTATCATTATTGACGGTAGATACACCCTGAAGTCCCTTGTTAATGATTTTGCCAATCGTGACAAACGGAATGTCATGCTGATACAGCAGATTGATCCGGTCATCCTCTTCTGTAGGCCCCAGCACAATAGCCCCGTCAATAGGATAGCTCGCAAGTGAGGGTGTCTTCACCTCTTCGGCAGCAATCATATCCAGAAGCACCCGATATCCGTAATTGGAAGCTTCCAGAATGACACCATTGATAAACTGATTATGGAACACGCTGAAAAAGAATTTGCCGTGCGGAATCGTAAGCCCGATCGCCATTGTTTTCTTGGTAACCAAGCTTCTTGCAATATGATTCGGCACGTAATTCAATTCCTTCGAAATTTGCAGTACTTTCTCGGTTACCTTTTTGCTCGTTGGCCTTTTCTGGCTGAATACGTTGGATACCGTTCCCTTGGATACACCCGCCAGACGGGCTACATCATCAATCTTTGCCATTAGGAACAACCTCTCCTCAACACTAGTTCGATTTCGTGCTCGCGAGTTCAAAGATGACTGATGGTATCGTCAGGTTCATGTCGTTGGTTAGGATGTCCTGGATTGCATCTCATCCTCAGTCTCGATTGGAACGCCGCGAAGCTGAAGCTGCTCTGCATAATGACAGGCAGCAAAATGATTATATCCTACTTCACGGAGTTCAGGAACGTGCTGGATGCATTTATCCGTCTTATACGAGCATCGGGGATGAAAATGACAGCCGCTTGGCGGATTGGCCGGATTCGGTACTTCCCCCTCCAGTATAATTCGTTCTTTTTTAAAATCCGGATTCGGTTGGGGCACGGCTGACATTAGCGCCTCCGTATAGGGATGCTGAGGATTCGAGAACAATGATTCCGTTGTCGCCAGTTCCACAATTCTGCCCAGATGCATAACTGCTACCCGGTCGGAAATGTTCTGTACGATGGAAAGATCATGCGAGATGAAGATATATGTGATCTTGAATTGCTCCTGCAAATCTTTGAGCAGGTTGATAATCTGAGCCTGAATCGATACATCCAGCGCAGAGACCGCTTCATCACAGACAATCAGTCTGGGTTGTGTAATCAGCGCACGCGCAATGGCTATCCGCTGCCGCTGTCCTCCCGAAAATGCATGTGGGTAACGTTTCAGGTAACCTACATTCAGACCTGTTTTCTCGGCAATCTCCATCACTTTCGCTTCTACCTCAGCCCTGCTCAGCTTAAAGTTCGCAATCAGCGGTTCGGCGATAATATCGAATACGCTCATCCGGGGGCTGAGTGAGGAATACGGGTCTTGAAAAATCATCTGGATATCCTTGCGATATGCTTTGATCTCTTTGCCCTTCAAGTTTAGGTAATTCACTTCTTTTCCATCTTCCGCATGATAGACTACACTGCCTGAAGAAGCATCCACACCTCTAACGATACAGCGTCCGAGCGTCGTTTTTCCACATCCAGATTCCCCGACAATACTGAGCGTCTCCCCTTCAAGGAGTTCAAATGAAATTTCATTCAAAATATGAATGGGTTTAGGCTTTTTGAACAGGGCTTTTTTGGATTTGACCTGAAAGCTTTTGTTCAGGTTGAGGACTTCAAGAATGGGTTTGGTCATTATGCTTCTCCTTCTCTCTGGTCCGCGTACAAGAAACATCTGACCATATGCTGGTCGGAAATCGCGGTTTTCGGTACAACTTGTTGATTACATACGCCTTCAATTCTATCCTTGCAGCGATCATAGAATCCGCACATTGGAGGCATGTTGATCGGCATCGGAACGGAACCTTCGATGGAATCCAGCCGTTTGCTTTTATTCCCTCCCAGTCTAGGCATCGATTTAAGTAACCCTTTCGTGTAGGGATGCTTCGGATTGTTGAAGATTTCCCTCATTGGAGCCTGCTCAACAATTCTTCCGAGGTACATCACCGCAACCTCATCACACATCTCGGCGATAATACCCAGATCATGGGTCACCAGCAGAATGGCCATGCCAAACTCCGCCTGCAGGCTTTTCATAAGTTCGAGTACCTGAGCCTGAATAGTCACATCAAGCGCTGTCGTAGGCTCATCCGCAATCAGAATTTCGGGGTTACAGGACAATGCCATGGAGATCATCGCCCGCTGACGCATACCTCCCGAGAATTCATGCGGATATTGATCGAAACGCTTGGCCTGATCGGAAATCCCGACTTTGCTAAGCATCTCTAACGCGATTCTTTTGGCCTCTTTCTTATTCCTCGTCTGATGAATTCGAATCGCTTCCATGATTTGATTCCCGATGGTATACATCGGAGAGAAGGCCGTCATCGGCTCCTGAAAGATCATCGAGATTTTGCGCCCACGGATGGAGCGGATCTGCTTGCCCGTCGGCTTAAGAGACAAAAGATTCAGACCATGGAGAGTCGATTCAGAGTCGGAATTGTAAGTGATTGTTCCACTCGTTTCACATTCCTTGGGATTGATGCTGATGATCGATCGACTTGTCAGGCTTTTGCCGCAGCCCGATTCCCCTACAAGTCCAAGGGTTTTGCCTTTGTATATATTGAAGTCGACTCCATCCACGGCATTCATGACGCCATTTTCCATCTGAATCCGAATCTTCAGGTCTTGAACGGACAGTAAAGGTTGCTCCTTCTCAACAGCTTGAGTTGCCATGCTATCCCCTCGCTTGCCTAGTATTTGGACAATTATTTTTTGTACGGATCAGCCGCGTCGCGCAAACCATCGCCGATGAAGTTATAGGTCAATACAGTCAGAATGACAAAAGCGAGTGGAATGAGCTTCCATGGATACAGGGCCACATTTTCAATTTTTTGCGCCTCCTGAAGCAGCACACCCCAACTGGTTGCCGGCGAACGAACGCCCAGACCGAGAAAGCTCATAGCCGTCTCACCCAGAATCATGCTCGGAATCGCCAGGGTTGTCGCCACGACTAAATAACTCATGAAGCCTGGCAGCAGATGTTTGACAATAATCTTTGCGTCTCCTACACCAGCGATCTTTGCAGCGATTACATAATCTTCATTCTTCAACGAAATGAACTTGCCTCTGACCACCCGTGCCAGATCCGTCCAGCCAATAAATGCGAAGATGATAACGATGTATAAATACATGGTCACGACCGGAATACGTGGCGGAATTGCAGCGGATAGTGCCATCCACAACGGCAGCGTCGGAAAGGAACGTATGATTTCGATGATGCGCTGTATCATGGAATCAATCCAGCCGCCAAAATAACCGGAGATGCCTCCAATAATCAAACCCAGAATAAAGCTAATGCCTACGCCGACCAGCGGGATGCTTAGTGAGATTTGACTGCCCAGCACGATCCGGGAGAACAGGTCACGCCCCATACCGTCCGTACCCAGCAGGAATATCCGCCCTGGCTCATCTACAGCGAACAAATGCGTCGACATGGGGATCAGACCAAGAAACTTATATTCTTCTCCCTTTACAAAGAACTTGAAGAAATGCTTTTTTTCGGTATCCGGGACAAACATTTTACGCAATGTTTCGGGGTCACGCTCGCTCTTCAATTCATATACAAACGGCTTGATGTGAAACTTGCCGTCCGCATCAACGAATCGAAGTCCCATTGGCGGGGCATTCACATATTTGCTGTCATAGCTTTGCAGCCCATACGGCGCGATAAACTGTGCGAACAGTGCGATGATGTAAAATGCGCCCAGAATGTACATGCTGATCCGGGCCAACTTGTGTTTCTTGAATTTCTGATATATCAGCCGCCACTGCGAGCTGTATACAGTTTCTTTTGGTGCTGCTGTAACTGGGACTGCCGGCCTTTGACCTTTAAATAACGGTAGTGGTCTCATCATTAGGATCCTCTGAACTCTGTACGTATTTTGGGATCAAGCCAAGCCAGCAAAATATCGGAAATCAATGTTCCGAGAACCGTCAGCAAAGCCATGATCAATAAAAAGGTTCCAGCAAGATACATGTCCTGACCGAGCAATGCATTATGCATAACTGGCCCTTGAATCGGCAGGTTCAATACGATTGCTGTAATGGTAGCGCCGGTAAAGATGGAGGACAGTGACCAGCCAAAGGTACTCACAATAGGATTCAAGGCTGCACGTGTCGGATACTTGAACAGGATTTGCATCTCTGATAAGCCCTTGGCGCGGGCAGTAATAACATTCGGTTTGTTCAACTCATCGAGCATTTGTCCGCGCATGATACGAATCAGATCCGCAGTACCCGAAAGTCCGATAACAATAACCGGAATCACCATATGCTGCATTAAGTCTTTTACCTTGTCCAGGGACCACGGCGCATTCACGTATTCGTTGGAGAATAAGCCGAGCAATGGATTACCGAACCACTTATAGGAAAAGAACATGAGAATAATGGCTAACAAAAAGTTGGGCGTTGCCATTCCGATAAAGCTCAGGCCGGAGAAGAAATAATCGCCCGCAGAATACTGCTTTACCGCCGTGTAGATCCCAACCGGAATCGCGATTATATAATGGAAAGCCATTGTCACCAGCGAGACGACCAGAGTCAGTCCCATATACTGCTGGATCACCGCCATCACCGGTTTGTTGTAGTTGAATGAGAAACCAAAGTCTCCATGCAGGATTATTTTCTTTACCCAAACGAAGTATTGTTCATAGATTGGCCGATCGAGTCCCAGATTCGCCCGCATGTCATTCATCTCAGCCTGGGTCATGATATCGCCGGAAGCGGACATCTTGGCCGAGTAGGAGGATACGTAATCGCCAGGTGGCAATTGAATAATGTAGAAGACGATAAAGGAGATCACAACAACAACAGGAATGGCCAACAGGATTCGTTTTAAAATGTATTCAAACATCTATTCCTCTCCTCTGCACCGCGTGAATGATACAAAAGGAAACAATAGCAAGGATAAATCCCTTCCTCACTATTGTTTACCTGAATGCTTCACCAGCTATTGCTTGATGAAAAATTGTGCCGGATGGCCTTGACCCAGCGAGCGATACTCATCGGACCAGATAAGATCCGTAGGGATGTTATGAATTTTATTCGAGGCTGTAATCAGCACCGGAGTTGGTCCCGCATATCCGATTACCCACTGATTCTTCTGGTGCAGTTTCACGATCTCATTGCTATACTGATTGATTTCATCCAGTGTCTTGCTTGCTTTCACTTTTTCCCAATACTCAAGGATTTTAGCGACATCCCCTTCAGGTTTGACACCTTCCTTGCCGCCAGATTGACTGTATAAGCCGTAATGGCCGAACCATGGTGTGATCACACGGAGCGGAACCATGGTATCCGGTCGGAAGGCTACGTTGACGACAGAAATATTCTCGGTAGTCATCGGAATCTTGTTGGCATATTTCATATCAAAATGAGTACCTCCGTCAACCACTTTCAGGTTCGTTCGCAGACCCATATCCTCGTAATATTTCTTAAGCAATTCAAGGAATGGTGCTGTATCAGTCGTGCTCTCAATCACCGTAAGCGTCAACTCGGAACCATCAGGGTTCAGACGGAAGTTGTCTTTATCCCGCTTGTTCAAACCTAACTCGTCAAGAATTTGGTTAGCGCGTTCAGGATCGTATTCCGCCCACTGCTGGGCCCACCCTTCCTGATAGCCCATTACGCCTTCCGGTACAGAAGCTTGAATCGGTTCTCCCAGCCCACTGGTCACAATCTCAGACACCTGGTTACGATCCACCCCAATGGAGAGTGCTTCCCTGAACTTGATGTCCTGGAAGAGTTTGCGGAGATTCGGATCTTCCGTAGTCTGGTTTAACTGTACTCCCGCGCTGGACCAAGCTGGTTGTGTCCAAGGGATGATTCGGTAGTCACCTTTTTTCTCATTCTCTTTCAGTACCGTGAAGTCTTTGGAATCAAAAATCACCAGGTTGTAATCGCCGGCAAGCGTTCCAAGTACCTTTTGGCTCGGATCTTGAATCTTAGTCGCTACAATCCGGTCAATATACGGAAGCTGTTTACCTTCTTTATCTGTTTTCCAGTAGTACGGGTTGCGCTCCATGACAAACTGATCGCCATTAGGATCATTGGTTGGCACCCATGCCCGGAGTGTAGGAATCTGGTAGTGCAGCCAATCCGTATACCCGGTTTCCATCAAGAATACTTTGGGATCTTCATAGCCCCATTGCTTCGTAATCTCCAATGTTTTGGCATCCCCTACGAACTCAGGAAGAATGGTTTTGTGAAAGTGTGCAGGAGCGAAGAACCACTTGTTATCGATGGCCACACGTTCCAGAAAGAGCACACTTGGATATTTGTGAGTTACGGTAAACGTGTAGTCATCTACCTTCTTCACTTCAGCCAACGCTCTATCCCCGGTAACAGGGTCAACGGAATAATAAGCGTCATAGATCTTTTTACCAAAGGTCTCTTTGGTCAACATATGCTCCCAATAAAAGAGAACATCATCCGCTGTGAAAGGAACACCGTCGGACCATTTCATGCCTTCTCGCAAATGGATGGTGAACACGGTGGAATCATCATTCACTTCATAGCTCTTGGCTACGTTCGGCTCAACCTTGTTTCCTTCCTTGTTGAAACGAAACAGTGCTTCCTCTGTCGGTTGGCCTATCCCCCACTTATCAGGAACACCAGTCCAAGGCATGTTCCAATCCCCACCATATTGCCCGATTTCCTCGACGACCTCTTCAACCATAATGTCTTTGGAAGCCGGCAGGCGCTCAGCCAGGGCAGGCAATTTACCTTCATCGACAAGCTTTGCCAGCATCGGGGCTTCTTTGGCACTGTTGTCCGTAACAACAGGTTCTTTCACTGTTGATTCCTCATTTTCGTTGTTAGACGAAGATGCAGAGCATCCCCCTAGTAATGTCGTGATTAGGACAAGAACAATTAACAAGTTGATTTTCCTTTTCAAGCTAAACCCCTCCACGTTTGGATTTGCCATTAACTTGCCTGAATATGCTCTGGTTGGCGCTCACCTCCCTAACGAAATAAACCCTTTATGTACAGATGTAGATACAATTAAACCGGTTTAATTTTTATGCAATAGAGGTTCTCAATCGGGAAAACATCTCATAGAATTAAACCGGTTTAATTGACATATAAGAAAATGTAAACGCTTTATTTGTATATAATACATGGATGACTACGTTCAAGCAATAGGGATTTTACAAAAAAATTCTGTTTTTTCAAATTCATTTCAGAAACAGTTCCGAACAGTTCAGATCTGCTCAAACAGCATCCTCACTCACAAATCCAAGTATAGATTCCAATTGTACTAGGATTATTATCCGATCATCAATTTTTGGTAAAATTCTACATCAACTTCTCTTATTTGCGGTTTGCAGCTGTATTTAGTCGAAAGCGGAATTTGGCATCCTCGCCGTACCACATTGGGAAATTGGTGCCCCAGATATTGTTATGCAGATTAAATTGCCATCCGGATTCAAGCGAAACAAACGAGTTGTCGAATTGCAGCAATCTTCTCTGTCCAGGTGCGACCAAAGCGGAATCCAGTGCTTCAATAGAGGCCTGACCATCTGTGCCCTCATAGAATACTCCCTTGTCTACAGCATGCAGATTGCGGTTGCCGTCTTTTACAACATTCAACGGAGAGATTCGTCCTCCAAGCTTGTCCATCATCCACAGATTGGGGTTATCCACCTTCAGTCCGCATCCAAACCAACTGGCCTCTGGAAGACGATTCGCTTCTTTTCCAAACCATTGCAAACTAACCTCTACCACTCCTGCCTGTGAAAACGTATATACCAGTTCCAGTTCCTTGGGTGCTCCGTACAATTCATGACTTTCTGTTGGCATGGACAACCGGAACCCATACGTATCGCTATGAGCATTGCCGGACTTGTGCATATCGGTCACGATTGGCAAGTACACCTGATGGCTTGGCAGTGGGCGCACAAATTCAAAGCCAGGTTTGTTGAAGTCGGCATCCGCCCAAGGATGGGTCACAGGCAGGTTCTGCATATAGGTACGGAAATACCTGTCGTAATCCTCCGTCCCGAAGGTTTCATAGGCATAGGCTCCGAACGGATGCTTCGCGTCCACCCAATTCTTTCCCTTCTCGTCCGTCAGCTGAATCAGTGCACCATTGTTATTGAAGGCCAGCCGGTATCCACCACTGCTATAAACTTGATGACTTACCGCAGATACATTACCGGAAAACACACTTTTAACTGGATTTAGTTGTTCAAAAGCTTGCCGCGCTTCCTTCTGCTTGTCATCACTCAGGCACGCCACAGCCGTGTCCAAATATCCCCGCTGTTCCGCCCAAGAGCTCTCTATCATGGAATAGGTACGACGGCTCGTCTCCGAAGAGAACATTCCGCTGGAATGACTGTCGAACTCATCCATGGCGAAGGCACCGATATATTGAAATTTTGCAGGAATATCCTCCACATCGACGTCGTTCATTTCCCGTGCGCGGTTGAAGTCAGGCTTGGCATAATTCCGGAAATCCGGAAGCCATTTCTTCACATCAAGCCCCCACGTATGCTCCACAACCAGCAGCATGGCATCACTCATACCTTTATATTCAGCGCTTGCCGGATCGATCCGGCCTTCGGTCAGCCACTTGTCTCTTAACCGCTGCAACTGGCGGAATCGGGCTATTTTAAGCGGGTCGGTACCTCCTCCGTGAATCCAAGTATCCCCGAGCTCTTCACGTACAACAGGTAATTGGTCCCGAACCTGATCAAGGTGCACTGCAAATGCATCAAGAGACGACGCCATAATCTCTGCATCGGGGTATCTTTCCTGGATATGCTGGAATTGTTCACGAATCTCTTCTGCGCTTGGCGGTCCGCAATTGTCGCCCGTATGGGCAAACAACAAGATATCATCGATACCTTCTATTTCGACTGCCTCACCATAGGTGTCCGCATAATTGACAATGATCTCACTGCCATCCGCTGCCTGCCATCTGAACAGTTTAGGCACATCCGGGCGCATGGAAGCTGGATTAACCCCAAGATGCATGTACCGGATACCCGCTTCACTCATCAAGGGCACCATGGACAGGGTATGCCCGGGTACATCCGTCATTTTTGCTGCAATGGTCGTTTTGCCAAATTGTTTATCAAGGTCCAATCCGATGGACAATCCGTAGCGAAATAATGAGGGGTCCATCAGCTCGGTATGCGTTGTGAACGGTAATGCATGCCATACGATATGACCTTTGCGGATCGCTTGTTCCATGGCCTGTTTACCCTCTTCGGACGCATGATTCAGATAATGACGGATCAGCCAGGAACCCGTGGTCCATATGAACTGCTCTCGTCCCCCCTCTGCTTCCAACTGCGCGGACAAAGCGATAGCTTTGGGTACATACTCTTCCAAGTACTGCTTTACGACGTTTTCCGCCAAGTGCGTAAATCCGATATCCAGGTGAGTTTTAAAAACAACATGTACTTTTTTACGGTTAGTCATGGTTGTCTGAGCCTCCGTTGTTAGATTCACAGTTAATACTGTTTATTTGAACAATAAGCATGGAAGACCCGCTTCATGTGAAAGCGAGTCCCCTCGTTAATTATCGTCTAATCTAAAATAACATCATTCGTTAATGCGCCTTTTTCCTGCGGTCCTGTTGGTCCCCCTGCAAGTAGAGGCTGACCAAAGAAGGAGCCTTGGGACGGATTTCCGAATCTATAGACAGACAAGCTGTTCGGATTGCTGTAATCCCTGTCCAGCCATGATGGCCAAGCATTACCCAGACCGTTGCCTGTTCGGGTATTCGGATAATATTGAAAAGCCTGGATATTGTTCCAGGTATCCCATGCCGTCCCCTGATTCGTCACATCAATCAACTGGGTCACGACGAGTTCCTGATAGACATGATTGCCAGGATCTTTCCACATCCCATGGGAACCAAACGCGGAATACGCAACAGGATGTGTATTGTTTACTTTGTCCACTTCACCCCAGGAGTAGGTTGTACCGAAAGAATGCGCGCCATAGTAAACTTGAACCGGCTTCACATAGTTACTGTTCTGATCGGTGAACTTGGCCAATCTGACCGTGACCCGCTCCCAGTCTCCGACATGATCTCCCACTTCCGTGCCAAACACCGTTTTCCCAAGATCATAGGGACTGAACTGGAAATATACCAGATCGACGTTGTTATACTCCTTCTCCACCCAAAACGCATAGATCGGCGCATTAGCCAGATCGCCCGTAAAATAAGGTAGTTTCAGGGTATATGGATTCAATTCCGTTTTGGTCTTAAATTCATACAAACCTGAACCTGGATTCACATAGCGATCCACATGCGGCAGGGTATGCTCTACCGAGGACGGGAAATAAACTTCGCCTTGGGCAAACCAGATTTTAGGAGCAAAGGTTTGCAATATTTCACGCTTGGCTGTGTCACTGTAATCGTTACCCGGGACGGCAACCGAGGTGGCATCGAGCGGCGAGATGGCTTCAACTTTCAGACTCGATACCGAATCATTGATATCTCCGCCAACATAGATCGCATCTGCGGTCAGAACCTTGGAATATCCAGCGAAATTGTAGTCTTTGTACAATGTGACCTTATACCCTGGGGCTACCCGGAGTGCAGAGATGGCATCATTGCCTACTCCAGCCTTTAGTTCATCCACATTATAGCTGCCGATATCAAACTGCTGCTCAAAACCTCCATAAGGCGAATTGGAATATGCGATAACTGGTTTATTGGAGCCTCCAATCTTCTCTACTTTCAGACTGGAGGTCGCGTCGTTAAAATCATCAAGCCATCCCGCATCGCCGGTCAGGGTTTTGGTGTCACCGGAGAAATCCTTGTCACGATACAGGGTCAATCGATATCCCGGAGCTACCTTTACCGAAGATATTTTGTCGTTGCCAACCACGTTAAGCTGATTCACATTGAACTGGCCAATCCCAAACGGTTGGGAGCTGCCTCCAAAATCTCCATCCTGGTAAACCGTTACGGCGTTGTCCTCTTCCGCCTGCGCGGGCTGCGCCAGTGGAAAGAAAAGAGATACTGCCAAGAACGAAGCTGCAAGCAAGGATTTAATTGTCATATTCGGGCTCCTCTTCGAATAATGATTTCGATTATTGCCAACGTTCGTACGTTACATTTCTTTTGGCTCTGCAGGTCATTTCCCAGGATGTATGGTAGCGCTTTCCGAAATATCCTCCCTTCATCCTTGAAAGATAAGTGGCATATCTTCACACTAATATATGTCATTGACATATACAATGATATAAATGTAAATTTTTCTCCAAATAAACTTCATATAACTACTATTATTTACATTATATTTGCATAAAACGGTAACAAGCATAACAAATTTTGCATTGTTGAGTTTGAATAAGATAGCAAACCACATATGTCACTGACATATAAAAAAACCTCCCTTATCATCAAAACGAGATAAGGAAGGTTTAAATTGGCTTGAATAACGGAACCGCATCAACACTCATTGATTAAGATTACGTACGGAGCTTCGTTCGATGATGGTTGTGTTCACCTTGATGGATAAAGCACCTTCTCGGGAATTCTCCATACGTTTGCACAGCAAATTCACTGCTGCCTGTCCAAGCTTCTCTGTCGTTTGTCTTGCCGTAGTCAGTGGCACGGGCAGCAGACTCGCCAACTGGATGTCGGAAAAACCAATGATGGACAGTTCCTCAGGTACCTGCTTGTGGATGGATAAGGCCGTGTACAGACAAGAAGTCGCGATATAATCATCCGCACAGACAACGGCTGTCATTGCGGGATTACTTTGAATGAAATCCTTGAGTTGCAGATTCGGCCTATTCAGGTTGAGCATGTAATCCTCTGCACAATCCAGGCAAATATTGCGACCGTTAACAGGCAGTGCGTAGTCCAGCATGGCCTGCACATAACCTTTATAGCGGTCCTCCCGGCTCGTCACTCCATCAAACGGCATAGAGATATACCCAATTTCCCGATGTCCTCTATCAATCAAATATTCCGTCAAGTTGTAGGCTCCCTGATAATGGTCATGGTACACACAATCAATATTGACCTCACGAAAGATCCTATCGATGATTACCAAAGGATAATTCAGCAGATTAAGCTCCAGCACCTTTTCACTGCAGCGTGTTCGTCCCCTTGGAAACAGAATAATTCCATCGATTCCTTCCTCGTACAACTCTTGTAGGCAGAAGCTCTCATCCTCTTTATCCATAGTAATTCGAATGAGCAACTGGCAACCTGATTTACGTGCTTCCCGCTCGACGGATGCAATAATTCTGGCTACGTAATCATCCATATTGGGGAATAGCAGGGCAATTCTGCGCTTCATAGGCTTCTTCTCTGTAATTACATTCCCCGACAAAAACTCTTTACCCGGGCCGCCCAAATAATCACCCGACACAAATGTCCCCCGCCGCGCCAACCGATAGACAATACCTTGTTTCTCCAAAATTTGCAGCGCAAGCTTGGCTGTCATACGGCTGACAGAATACAGTTTGGCGAGCTCGCCTTCTGATGGCACGGGATCATGTGGCTGCAATTTCCGGTTACGGATTTCTTCCATCACCAAATCGGCAGTTTGCAAGTACAACAACGGCTTCCGATGTGGTTCCTCCATGTGAACACCTACCCCAATTCCGGATTTTACGATCATTCTATCATTTTCTCATGTGAAAAAGTAAAAATAGCCCTTGAGCAGAAGGTAGAATGACATTCAATCCTTCTGCTCAAGGGCATGCAAGCAAACATTTATTTATTTGACTTCGGCATTTAGCCGTTCAATAAGTTCAAGCAGCTCTAACGGTTCACCAACTGTGTGAGTTGGACGTTCTGTTTCATCCAATGGCTCATGGGGATAACGTGGCGTCCAGCTCTGAAAGATGCTGGTGATGCCAAGTGCGTTGGCTCCCTTCATATCACGACTCAGATTATTGCCAATCATCACTGTTCTTGAAAAATCCCCTTCGGACAAATCAAGGGCACCAATTGCTGCCTTAAACATCCGCGGGCTTGGCTTGCTGGCTTTAATATTTTCCGAAATAATCATTGCACTAAAATAATCATGAAGTCCATGCTGCTTAAATACGTTCTTGAAGGATTGTGCATCGCCGTCAGCAACTAGGGCCAGCGTGTACCCTTTTTCATGAAGCTTCTGAATCGTAATATCCGCACCCGGAATCAGATCCGCACTCAGAACAATTCCCTCTTCGTCCCGAATCTCGGTCGATTCATCAACAATGGTATCGCCGCTGTCAAAAAAGATAATTAACTTTTTGTCGTCCATGTTCGTTATGACCGTCCTCTTCATTCAATTGGTGAAACGAATTGTCGGTTTCCACTTGACCATGTAATCCAACATTGATGTTCTAATAAAAGGTATAGCGCTTAATCTAATGTTACAATGGAGACGAATAAAAAATCAATCATTATTTCGTTGCACTTATGCAGATGCCAGATTTAAGCTTAATCATCTTGACCGAAAAAGTACTGAGGATCAATTTGCCGGTAGTTGGAGGGGCTGCTGCTGACCAAACTGCTTTGATTTCACTGTCATCTCTTTATCCAGCCTTGCTCTTAATCCACTCATCCACTCCGGCTCATTTGCCCATTGTTCTGCCCCAGATCGAAGCACACGTACATAACCGTACAGATTGGCAAAGCGACGACATGCTGGGAACATCGACTCCATATCATAGGCGTCTCCTGCTTCTTTCCAATACCCTTGCAAGAATATTCGCTTCTTCTGTTCCCATTCATCCGGCTGAATTTCATCCCGTAAACTATCCAGACTCTGCTCCACATCCATTGCGTACCAGTGGTACATGGCGTCATCGAAATCAATGGCGTAACAGGAATGACTCTCCTCGTCATAGAAGACATTATCCAGTTCAAAATCATAATGAATTAACCCGAAGTTCTGCTCTGTAACGGGCCAATTTGCAAAATAATTCCGGAGAACTTCTACCTCATTGAGCGCCGCATTCTCGCCAGGGACCCCCCCCCCCAGAACGTCCTTCATCCAATCCAGTACATCGGTATACGTCCAGCGTTTTGCCTGTTTGGGTGTGTATTCACAAGATAAACGATGCAGCTTACCCAATGCCTCACCCAAGCTGTGCACGATCTGGTCATTTATATCGATACTGCCCATCTGGTTACCAGGAACTCGTTTGAATACAGAGGCATAATACATTCCCCAAGGCGCATGAGCCACTACCAGCTCTTTTCCTGCATGGGAAGGTACTGCTTCCATGGCGCCATATTGATTTAGTTTAAGATAGGACAGGAACTCCAGCTCCGCTGCAAGATTGGTTTGATTTTTCTCCTCTACAGGGGCAAAACGAAGCAAGTAAACCTCTCCCTGATCCCTGAACGGATACACGGCATTGGAGGATATACGATAATACTGGAACATGTCCAGTGACTCCGGATCATAACTCCAGTTTTTCAAAATCATCTCGGCGAGATCGTTATTATGGAATAAATATTTAAGTTTTAACATGGGCATATCTCCTTAGTGGTCATTTAATATAGAACGCTTTTAGCGTTCCGAATCCTATTTTTGCGCGCAAAAAGCCGCAGGCTATGCCTGCGGCTTTAAAAATTCTGGATACATGGGGTTTACTTGCATAATAAACAAACCTCGTGCATACCAGGAAAAATGAGCAGTTATATCCCTATATGTCGGCAGACTTCAGATCGTCACATTAGCAGACTCCAAATGCTTCGCCATGTGTTCGTTGCTCTGCCGGATCTATTCAGTTCGTAATCACCTTAATTGTTGTAGTAACGCTTTGCATCATCTTAGCCCGTCGTTTCATGACGCTCACTCCTTCCGAAAATCAAGTTATTTCCATAATACTCCATCAAGTGATCTTAGGCAACGAATATCAAGACTGTGTAACAACCATTCGCTCTACGGTCTCGGTGTTCTCCTTATACCAAACCATAACGACATCTCCCTCCTTCAGGTCAGACACCTGAAGGGATGAATTAGCATTTTGGTTGTTGCCTGGGGCACCCATGCCTTCCGTGATATCCACATCCTCACTGATGTCCAACTTCAGTTCAATGCCCGTATCTTTCATTTCCATGCTTCCGCCTCTGGAGGAGCCTGGTTGTCTTTCATTTCCATTAGTCGAGCCTGTGGATGAGTTATCCTCCACCTCAAGCAACGAGATCGTGACGGTACTCCCTGTGGCAGAGATCACTTTGCCTGTAAGATCGGCATTCATCATCCCCCGCATATCGTCCTGACCGCCTGTTCTGCCATTCATCCCTTGCCCTCCGCCCCTTTGTGCTCCTCCATTCATGCCCGGGCCACCGCCATTCATCATTCCGCCACCGTTCATGCCTTGTGCAGAACCGGTATTCGTAATGTTCTGGGCAGTAATAACATCACAAGCAGAGAGCAAAACGGAGCAGGTCAGCAGCAAGAGCATAGCCGATATGAGATAACCATTTTTTCGCATACGGATCACCCTTTTCTCAGGGAAGGACGTTCCCAGCCAAGTTTTCTATGAAACATGAAATTATACGCATCTTTAAATCCCACGTACGACAATACAATCAGCAGCGGATATACGGGGTAGATATACCTCGATTTAATCTCCCACAGAATATAGAACCCGATAAATCCGAGAATAACTAGAATCAAAGAGACTTCGTCATACCGCTTTCCACGAATTGCACCGACCAAACGAATGAAAATAAAACAGTACATCATGAAATTCATCACATAAACGATCCAAAGCACCCCCGTCCGGTAGACGGAATCTCCCTTGAATAAGTCTGTTACCGCATTGGTATAACTGTAGGAGCCGGCAATTCCGCCACCTCTTCCTCCTCCCATACCCGAGGAGCTTTCGTTGCCGATGCCATATCGATCCATTTGGTAGGTCCCTTCGGTCCAGGTCCAAATGATCTTTTTGTAATACATCTGGGCCAAGTCACTTAAGCTAGCTTCCGACAACTTGCGTTCAATCTCCTGCTTGTACAGTTCTGTACTTTCAGCTTTATTATAGTTGGCTTCTCTTTGATAAATTTGGTAGCTCTCCATGTTGTCCCAGAAGCCGAATCGTTCCAAATTAATACCCATGTTCAACCACATATAGACCGGTGCTGAATTTTCCCCAACAGGCTCACTTACAGCACCTGAAGATTTTAATACCGCATTCTGAGTCCATCCTGGGACGTTAAACAACATAGCCAGCACGAAGATGGAGGCAATCACTTTCTTGAATCCAATACTTCGCATATTCAGCAGGATGGTTAACATAGCAGCAATCAGCACAATTACGCCAATGCTTCGGAAGTAGTTGCCAATGGCGAGCAGAATGGCGGCAATAACGATCGTCTGCCAAGACTTTTCACGTATAAACCGAATCAAAAAGTATAAACAAGATGTCAGAAATGCCGTAGCAATAACATCGTTATAGATCAGGTTGTTCAGGAACAGGGATGGCAGATACGTGGCTGCAAAGATCAGAACCCCGTAATCACGTTCCGCGGACTTATGATTTAACTGTTTATAAATGAGATAAATCATTAATGTCGTTACCGTTGCAAACAAAATATTGAACAGCTTGATTACCAGATAATTATCCGGGAACAGGTACAGCAATGTCTTTAGATACAAGACGGTGGAAAAGTTGAACGGGAACATGTGCAGATATCCGCCCGATTCAAACGAAGAATAATCGTGATCGTAAAGCATGTTCATCGCGAGTGAAAGCACGGTCTGTGAATCATCCGTAGGCACTCGTGGAAACACGAAGATAATGATGATTTGAATGGCAAGAGAACATAGCAGCACCACCGGAATGACAACCTTTGGACTGTATTTGTTCAGCTTCAGGCAAAGACGGTATAGCCCGATACCCGATACTAGAAGCAAAGCAATCACCGGGATAAAAATACTCCACTGCTGCGTACCCAGAATCGGATTATCCCCATACAAGGTGTAGTTGTACTGCGCCCGGACAAACAGGGACGATACGATAAACACGCCGACAAAAACAAGCAGAATGAGATAAAGCGACTTATGGATCACCTTAGACATGCCAAAACTCCTTTTCCAGTACAGGATTCGGGAATAGTATAATGCCTCTACCTGAAAAAAGGCTGAATTCAGATTCGTGCTTAAGAATGCTCATTGAAGGATGATTTACAGCACAAAAAAAGACCATTCCTTGGATAAGGTAACGGTCCGTATTTCTATTTTTTTTAAAGAGTGTGTGGGCTTTAAGCTAATCGTTGAAGATCACTTCTCATCCTTAATAAACTCAATAATATCCTGGATCTCACAATCCAAAGCCTCGCATAATCGATTCAGCGTATCAAACTTCACACCATCTGTTTCCTCATTATATAATTTGGCAATCCCATTTCTATGTAGTCCGGTTAGTCGGGATAAATCGGGATAAATCGGCAATGTTAATTCTTTTCTCTCCCATAATGCGAGATAAATGAATCTTAATCATACAAAACAGGTATAACCCCATGATTGTAAAAGTGCACCTCAGCCTAATATTGCCTGTTAAACATCACTTCTCGTCAATATACTTGATTAAGTCGCCTGGCTGACATTCCAGTGCTATACAAATTTTCTCAAGGGTTTCGATTGTGATCGATTTGACTTCAAAACCGCTATCCGTTACCCATTGTCCAATGGTATTCGGACGAACTCCTGTTTTTTTAGCCAAAGCATACATAGACATACCCTTATCCTTCAGAACTTGTTCGAGAGTGAATTTGATCATCTGAAAACATCCCTTAACATAAAATATAGTAACTCTTGACGTTAATAACTAATTAAGTTATCATAACTCTATGAGTTATTAAATCTCTATAGTTCAATTCATAGAAAGTAGGAGAATGCATGATAGAATCTCTGGAATCTTTGGCAGAACCGTTAATCCGAACGCGCTTAGAGTTATTATACAACAATTTGTCTCACACGCAGCCTGATTATACCCAACTATCTGAAGAATCTGATCATTATTTTCATACCATCCGTCAAGCTTTACCTGAACATCTGAATCAGACCATTTTTTTATATGAAGATACTCAACTTTCTATGCAAACACTTCTGGAAAGAGAGATTTATTTACAAGGGTTTCGGGATGCCCTGCAACTAATGAGCGAGTTACATATACAAAGATTCTGACGCCATAGCTTCTTACAAAATATGCTATAATCAACAAAGCAATAGAATAGGCTTAAAGGGTCGGTCGGCTACCTCGCCATGAAGGGAGGGATGCCCTGTGACAGTTTTTGAAGCAATCATGTTGATGCTTACCTTCGGTACGCTCATCGTTGCCATTCTGTCCGATAAACGCAAATAGACCGCCCCCATAGCAAAGGATCGCGGTCTATTTCATCGTGCCCTTATGTTACCGAAGCCCACCGCCCTTAAAAGCGGCTATTGCTCAGAGGAGTCGTGTTACCAGCACGGCTCTCTTTGCATTTTACGTCTAATCTGCTCTAATTATACCATACTCAAATCTTTGAAGTCACATATAAACCGTGTTAATCATCGTACATTCTCTTATATTCATGCCAGTATAGAACCTCAATACAATTGGACCAGTTTAGAATCGAACCAACAAAGTCCTGAATATCCAACCCTGGCATTTCATACGTCTCTTCTGTGTTTACCGAACCCGTTGCATCCTCGATCAGAGTGACTTTGAATCCTTCATATTCCGCAGTAATTGCCGTAAACAGGCAACAATATTCTGTGTTAAATCCAACAATAAACACATGTTCCACCTGATGTTCATGAAGCCAATTCTTCAACTCCGGATTGCTAAAGGCGTTAGGTTTACTTTTTTCCAGAACCGTATGCCGCCCAGTGTCGACTACAATCTCCAGACCCGCAGCATTCTTGTAAAAAAGTGAAGACCCCTCGTGATCATAGTCTACATGTTTCAAGTAAATGATCGGTTCATTCCGCTGGTCAAATTCAGCGATAACCGCTTCAATTTTGCCTAGCTGTGCTGAGAAATCTCTCAATGACGTAATCCCGTATTGCACATCCAATACAATCAGGGCTTTGTTCATGCGCTCTCCCCTTGCTTTAGTAAATCGATAGGCGTTTCCCCAAATCCACTACTTCTTTCGCTTCTTTTCCTTAGCCTTCTCCACATTGACCTGCACCCGAAATTCCACGATCCGGCGGATTAATTCTTCTGGTAATGGTTGATCCAAGGGAAATTGCACCGATCCTTTGGCTCCTTTATACCGTGAGAGTTCTTCCTTAAACGCTTCGATCCCACTGGCACCTGGGTAAAATCCGATATGCTTGGAGTAGGCTGCAAAATGAACCAAGTTCCCGTGCTCTGCATACGTTGGCATCTTGTAACTGATCTTCTCCACGGCATTGGGAGCGGAATCGCGAATAACCTGTCTTAATGATTGTAATTTGACCTGTACATCCGAAGGAAATTGGGAGATATATTCATCTACCAACACATCAAAAGAGGTACTCTCTGACATCTTGAACTCCTTCCACCACGTCCATTCGTGGTATGGGCATTTTTCACAACGTCATGGCTCGGCCATTTCGCATCAGATAATCCTCCTTGGCTTTGTAGTCGGGCATAATACTGCCCACACGGCGCCAGAACGAACGATCATGATTCATATGATGGATGTGGCATAACTCATGAATGATCACGTAATCAATCACCTCTAGTGGAGCCATCGCCAAACGGTAGTTAAACGTCAGCTTTTTATCCCAACTGCAGCTTCCCCACTTGGTCGCCGATTCTACGATATCCACAGACTTCGGCTTCACCTTTAACTCCTGCTGGTAACGGCCGATGCGCTCACCGATCATTCTTTTACACTCGGCAAAATAAAACTTCTTCAGATTCGTACGCAATTCCTCTTCCGAACATCCCTCTACGTCAATTAACTCATGCAGTGCATGTTCTTTGCCAAAGAGCAGAAACTTCCCTTTGCCCTCCTCTTCATATTCTTTCGCTTGAGGACCGTCCAACGCTTGTTGCATCAGAGCAGATTTTGTCAAAATTACTTCCCCATGTTGCGCAACAAGCTGCCGGATCATGTCTTCGCTGGTACCATTGGGAGCCTTGATTGTGACCATATAGGGTAAATCCATCGTAATGGAAGCTTTCTTCCGTTTCCCATATTCGATGTGACAGTTAATGATGTGATTGTTTATTTCAATAGATAGCATAACCTGCTCCACTTCTTTCGATATTTCAATTTCATAATTTGGATTTATTCATTCAAATTGTAACCCATTCTGTGACTCTATGCATAATGTTCAGCGCTATTACATATTTTATATTGAATTTTTATTCATTAATATGTATTATTATAAAATTATAAGATAGGAGGATAGATATGATCCCTACATCGAATTCGGATTATAAAACCATTGAGGAACTATCACTCAACCATTGGCAGCCCTTATCCACCTTACTTTTTGACGGATGGGTACTGCGTTTTGCACAGGGATATACGAAGCGCGCCAACTCCATTCAACCCCTTCACTACTCTACCCAAGATGTGCATGAAAAGATCGAGCAATGCGAGCGAATCTACGCTTCCAATCAATTAAGTACCATATTCAAGATTACGCCGTTTATCCAGCCGGATCATCTCGACCAGCTTTTACATGAAAAGGGGTATGATGTTGTGGATCTGAGCCGGGTCCAGACTCGGAGCTTGGATACCATTAAGGAGCCTGAGCACTCTGCTGTAAAAATGGACGAACAGTTAACCGGAGAGTGGCTGGATCACTTTTGCAGACTAAATCAGGTAAATGATCTGCATCGGGGAACGATGGAACAAATGTTGACCAACATCCGTACGCGCACAGGTTTCATCTCGCTGTTCATCGACGGACAAGTCGTTGCTTGTGGATTCGGTGTGGTGGAACGAGGCTATATTGGACTGTATGACATTATTACGGACGCTAACTTTCGGAATCGGGGATTAGCCGAGCAGATGATCCTTCATCTATTGCACTGGGGAAAAGAGAATGGCGCTACCTCCAGTTACCTGCAAGTAGTTGCTAATAATGCTCCCGCAATAAAACTGTATGCCAAACTTGGATTCTCGGAAATCTATACATACTGGTATAGGGTCAAGAAAGCTTAGGCTATCCTACCATCACTTCACCACCATGAGCCGAGGGGGCTAGAATTTACAAACTTTTCAGTTTATTGAGGTCGGTACCCAGACACACACTCAATCTGCCGGACATCCCTTGTGCAGAAGACACGCTCACATAAAACAAACCCTTGACCAAGCTTGGTCACTCCAATAAGTATGCTCTTTTCCATCTGCTGGGACAGTATAATTCATTTTTGCGGTTCCAGCAGTAGATCCTTGGTTGATCGTGAACGTAAACACTTTCGAACCTGTGTTTTTAAAGCTCACCTTCACATATTCAAATCCCACCGGGATATTAAACTGTTTCGTAGTCGCAGTACCTGCGAGCTCCTCGTTATTAATTACTGATAATGCCGTGGATGTAGTGACAACTGTTTCATTATTCATTGATGCTGTTGTTATTACTGTAGTAATGATCGCGGTGGCGGCTAGAACAGCCATTGCCATTTTTGTGATGTGTTTTATGATGTCACCTCCACCTGCTATATCTCTGTATTATACAGTTTAATAAATCTCTCCTGTGAAAGAGCTGGTTATCAGCTCTGATTGCGCTCCAATTGTTTTTCGATCCCCAGCCTGTCGATCTGAATCCAGTATTCTGCAATTCTCTCATTCTCCACTCGATATACCGCACTCGCCATTTCAATCACGGGCAGGTTGGTCGGTGCATATCCATCCACTTCTCCAACATGAGTACCCACTTGTCTCCAGCGTACATATACTTTATCCCCCTGTGCAAGCAACTCCTGAATCTGCAGCGAAAAATCTCCGTACGCCTCAATCATTCCCCTCACATGATCCGCATAGACGGAGGGCGTTCTTGTGACTGTCACTTCCTCTTCTGAGATCACCTGGTGAGCCAGTACCTGCTCGGCCATTAGTGTATTGGCATAATCAAGATTGCGACCCGAGCGCACTTCTTCAAAAAAGGTTCTGACAATCTGTTCTGGCGTCATCCGATCCACTCCATTTTTCGTTTTATCATGCATTGTACCAGAAGGAATTATCATTTACTAATCGTTTTCCTGCAACTTCCAAATACTAATTAAATTTATAGTAGTTAGTTAACATTTATTAAACTTTTATGAATAAAAAAAGGTACTCCGCCCTTTCTAGACGTAGTACCTTCTCTATCCCTATATTACGGACTAACTGTACCGCCATTGGCGTTCAGTGTTTCACCGCTCACATAGCTCGATTCCTGACTCGCCAGGAACACAAACGCTGGCGCCATTTCCGCAGGCTGCCCTGCACGACCAAGCGGAGTATTAGATCCAAAATCAGCAAGCTTCTCTACGGGCTGTCCACCGACCACCTGAAGCGGCGTCCATACCGGACCTGGTGCGACAACGTTCACACGGATGCCTTTGCTGCCGACTTGCTGGGCCAGCGCTTTGCTGAAGGTGTTGATTGCAGCCTTTGTTGTCGCATAATCCAACAGGATTGGAGATGGCTTATATGCCTGAATAGAAGACGTGTTAATGATGGAGCTGCCTGGCTTCATGTGTTTCACAGCTGCTTTACAGAGCCAGAACATTGAATAGACATTGGTTTTGAATGTCGCATCAAATTGTTCTGTAGTCAGGTCGGCGATCTGCTCAACAAACTGCTGTTTACCTGCCACGTTGGCGAGGATATCGATCCCACCGAGCTCTTTTACAGCAGATTCAATGAGTTCTTCGCAGTATTTCTCATCCTTGAGGTCACCTGGAATCGCAACAGCCTTGCGGCCTGCTTCTTCGATCAGCTTGACCACTTCCTTCGCATCGGCTTCTTCCTCGGGAAGGTAAGCCAGAACGACATCCGCACCTTCACGAGCAAAAGCGATGGCGGCTGCCCGACCAATACCGCTGTCTGCTCCGGTTACAACAGCTTTACGTCCGGTCAGACGGCCGCTGCCTTTGTAGCTTTTCTCACCTGCATCAGGTACAGGAGTCATTTCACGTTGAAGCCCGGGCTCATCCTGCTGCTGCTTCCAATCTGATGTTGCCTTCGGATATTGTGTCGTCGGATCTTGCATGGTGTGCTGGTCTTGATTAGCCATGTACAATTCCTCCTCGGATTAATTTACACTCTATAAATAGAACGAAATGATTCTACACTGGTCACTACGCGGTCAGAGCAACCTTCCGATCGCTGTTATTCCCAGATTTTTTCTATCCCTAATTAAGGGGAAATCCGGTGATAAAGGCGAACGTTTCACTTCTCCAGGCTTTCTCTGCCCTCTACGTTATTGTGTAGAAAATAAGTTCAATTTAAATAGACTGTGTAAATTTAAATTTATTTATTATGTTGTTTTCATAAAAGTTGCACTCTTTCCTTTGTAACCGAGATGGGTGGAATTTAAACTGGCTCTGAACATTTCCATGGCAAACCTTCCGACTTGGAATCTCCTGTAACTGGAGGTTGTATAATAGATCCTGAGGTGATTTTATTGAATCAAAGCAAAGATACATATTCGATCGGTGAAGCTGCCAAAATGATCGGCTCGACTGTCAAAACGATTCGTTATTACGATGAAATCGAGTTGCTCCGGCCCTCTTTTCATACAGAAGGTGGTCACCGTCTTTATACACCGCAAGACGTATGGCGGCTGGAACTTATCACAACGCTACGCTATTTGAATTTTGGCATATCGGATATTCGCAAGCTGATGTCCGGTGAACTTGGCGTGTCACAGGCGCTGGATCTACAAATTGAAGCCCTGGAAACTCAGATCGGGACCATGAATTCCATGCTCTCCATTCTGCAACAAGCCAAAGAGCAGGAAGTAGAAGATACGCTTCATTCCGGACAGTCTCTTACCCATGTTTCAAGCCTGGTGGATTCGCTGACCGTCAATGCTCAAAAAAGAAAACAATTCATCTCCGCCAAAATGGAAGAATCTCACCTGCTGGACGGAATCCCCCACGAATGGAGAGTTTCGTTTCTGCATTTTTTCGATAAATACATGATGAAAGATACAAAGCTGTCTGCCCAGCAAACACTGGCATGGAAGGAAATCCAGGAAATCATCAACGATCCGGCCTACATCGCCGATCTGGCCCGCCTCGAACTTCCCTTCTTCACCATGGCGAATCATCCACAGATTGAAGCAGACGCCTGGGTGAAAAAAATGGAGACCATCCGTATTCGTGCCACCGAAGCTCTAAACAAACGTTGGCCGTTAGATAGCCCTGCAGTGCAGAGCATGGTGTGGGATTTTGTGATGATGTACGCCAGTATTGAACATGCTGGAGATCCGGAAGCATTTTTCCGCAAACAAGCTCGATATATGCTCGACTCCGTTACAGAGCGCATCCTTCGTTTTAACAAGCTCTGCAAGATCGTGAATCCTGAATGGAGCGAGATCGTGGACGGCATTAATCTGTTGCAGGAAGGCATGCGACTGCGGTTAAAACAAATGGAAGAAGTCTGAATTCCAGTCCTCTTCCATTTTTACATTCAACCTTTTTTCAATGAATAGGATGTGTGTTCTCCCACTTCACTGTCCAACTGGAGCGGTTGCCCTTTCAGATAGTGGTTAAAGAAGTCGATTGTTTTATCATTTACAATTTGGTGTGCTTTCCTTGCATCTACACCCTGTGACCATTCCAGAATGGGAGATACCAGATAGAGGTCCGAGAAGCTTAAATGTTTGGTATTACTCAGCTCCATCCAGTAGTTCCCTCCCGCGGTCACCGGTTCATAACGTGCATACACTTCTTCGTAATATTTCTCGGCTTCCGGACGAGTCGTACCCATAGCTGCAATCTCGTCGTCACTCATGACACTTGTACCTGCAACGGTTGTATCCGCGCTCATCATGAGAAACGGTTTGCCTACACCTTCAGCAGGAATACGCTTCTCTCCAAACAATACGCCATCCATGTTCATACCTGCTTTGACACGAGGATCATCCATCAGCATCTGTACGGTTGTTGCCCCGCCAAATGAATGTCCAAACATGCCGATGTTGTCCAGATCTAGATGACCGTTAAAACGCCCGTTTGCGTCATTGGCAGCCAGTTTCTCCACTTGATCCAGCACAAATTGCGCATCCTTCACCCATGTCTCGTTGAGCTTGTCCATATAACTGAACTGCAGTTGATCGAATCCTTCCTTGCCCTCCGATTCAAATTGCGACACACGCCCATCCGGGAATACCGAGACCAGACTGCTGTACGTATGATTAATGCCCACAACAATATAACCTTGGCTGACCAGTTGCTCCACCTGGAACGTATTTTGGCTTTCATATCCGTGTAGGCCATGAGAGAAAAGAATGACCGGATACTTGGCTTCCGCATCAGACAATGATGCCTCCTGAATAGCATGGGTTTTGACTTGACTCAGGTTTGAAAATAAAAGCTTTGGCAGCTTCAGCACATCATTAAAGGCTGTTGCATACACTTTCGGATCATTCACATAAGGAGTCGTTGTTCCCTTGGTGTCTTTATCCGTTGGATACCAGATCTGCACCATCAGTTCCCGTTTGTCTCCGGTAGTACTCGTCAGCAATTCCTCCCGGCTCTCATCCGTCCAATCGTAGGATACCGTACCGATTCCGTAAGGTCCTGTTGGTTTATCAAACGAAAATACCGGGAACAGGAGTGGCAGCCCGATTGTCACAGCAGCGTATACCAATACCAACAGCGATGTTCCGATGATTCGAACACGTCCGAATTTCCGCATAACGGCTGATTTTGACCTTTTAGCCATTAACACAATCAGTGGAACCAGTGTGAGCAAATACGCCGGAATCATGGGCCAACGCAATCCCTCCAGCACCCCATGTACCAGCAATAATACAACCGATATGACCCATCCTCCCCACACCATTTTCCGAGGTTTGTTTCGGCCCCCAATCAACCACACCAGCATTACTACATTGAAAATAAGATAAATCCATTCCAGTGTTCTCATTATTCCTTGCCCCCTTCTCTGCCACAACTGAAATTAAAATATATCGTGCAGCATCTCTTCTATTTCCAATCATAAAACCTCCAGTAACAGGAGATTCAAGCATGAATTTTGAAAACAAAAAAAATGCACTCCCTGTATGACACTGGATCTCCCGAAGGTTCTCCCATGTATTCAAGGAATGCACGTATGATATTACGATATTAACATCAACGATTTTATAATATGAGGCTAGTGATCTTCACCTTCATCTACCCGCTGTCTTTTTCCTATGCCAAATACAAAATAACCGATCACAACGATCGCCATAAATGTAGCCCCGACAATCAGGGGTAGCCGCGTATCCGGGTTAAATGCCATACCGATAATAACGAGCGTCAGATATACGATGATGATATAGTTGCTGATTGGGAACCATTTGGATTTAAAATTGTGTTCAGCCATCTCATTGCCCCAACGCTTTCTGAACCTGAACTGACTGAAGGCGAGTGCGAACCACGGAACCATCCCCGGAAGAACACTTGCGCTGTAGATATACAGGAACAGTTTGGAGTCCGGCATCAGGTAGTTGAGTACCACACCCACCAGCAGCAAGGAAATCGTAATGATAATACTGTTGCGGGGAACCCCGCCTTTGGACAGCTTTTTGAAAAAGGCCGGTGCCTGTCCATTCTCCGCAAGCGTGTAAAGCATACGTCCTGCACTATAGATCCCACTGTTACATCCCGACATCGCGGCGGTAAGCACAACAAAGTTGATAATTCCCGCAGCAGCGACAATCCCGACTTTGGCAAACGTCAGTACAAACGGACTTCCCGTCTCTCCCACTTCATTCCAAGGATACAATGTCACGATGACAAAAATGGCCCCAACGTAAAAAATGAGAATACGCCACACGATGTTTTTGATCGCTTTACGCAGCGTGATCTTCGGATTTTCTGCTTCACCTGCCGTAATCCCTACCATTTCAACGCCTTGATAAGCAGCTGTTACGATACACAGGGCAAAGAGGAAACCTTTGATCCCTCCTGGGAAAAATCCGCCATGGCTCACCAGATTCGATAGCCCAATGGGCTGCCCTCCGTTCCCCCAGCCGAAGAAGATCAGTCCGGTTCCAATCACGATCATGAAGACAATCGCCGTCACCTTGATCAGTGCAAACCAGAATTCGAATTCTCCATAGTACTTTACCGCTGCCAGATTCGCTGCTGCAATAATAAGCACCCCAGCCAAGGCAGGCAGCCATTGTGGAATATCCGGGAACCAGTAGCCTACATAAATCCCAATCGCGGTGACTTCCGCCATACCAACCGTTACCCAGAGGAACCAGTAACTCCAGGCAGTCAGGAACCCGGCGAGTGGACTGATATACTTATGAGCAAATGTGGCAAATGAACCGGTGACAGGCTCCTGAATCAACATTTCCCCCATAATACGCATGACAAAAAAGATAATGATCCCGGCCAGCAAATAGGCCAGCAGCACCGAAGGACCTGCCCATTTGATCGTACTTGCCGATCCCATGAACAATCCGACCCCGATTGTACCTCCGAGTGCAATCAGCTCTACATGGCGGGGCTTTAGCCCTCTAGATAGTTGCTTTGATTCCAAACGATTCTCCCCTTTTCACATTCACATTAACGCAATGCAGAATTACTTCACCAAATTGTACGAGATGTACCACAGAAATACAACAAGGAATGTAAGGAAGCGGATTCAGTGTACAGTAACATAAATAGAGCTACCAACAAATTAATGTTAGGCAGCCCTCAGCTACTTTTTTTAATTATCCTATAGGCAGATGAACCAGCACCGTCGTACCCTCACCCTCCTGGCTTTTCATTTCGACGGTTCCGTGATGGAGCATCACGATTTTCTTGACGATCGCAAGGCCCAGACCGTTACCACTGATGCTGCGGTTTCGCGACAGATCTGTTTTATAAAACCGATCAAACACATAATCGAGCTGCTCTGGCGCTATTCCAATGCCCGTATCCGTTATCGTGATGAGAATTTTGTTCTCTAACTGGTGCGTCCGTATATGAATATGCCCACCTGCTGGCGTAAACTTGATGCTGTTCCCCAGCAGATTCATCCAGACCTGATCGAGCTGATCCCGATCTGCTGTAACTTGAATCGGTTCTGCCAACTCCAGATGAACCTGAATATTTTTGGTGGACCACTGCGGCTCGCAGGTAACGATAATTTGCCGAATTTGCTCATCAAGATTATAGGTAGCCGCCTCGAACGGATGATGATCGGAGTCCAGAGATGCAAGCTCCAGCAGATTATCGCTAAGTCTGGATAGCCGTCCACTCTCCGTAATAATGATATCGAGGTAATAGTTACGATCAGCTTCGGCAACCAGGTTACTATTTTTCATCGCCATGGCAAATCCGGAAATAGAGGTCAGCGGGGTTTGAATCTCATGAGATACATTGGAAACAAAATCCTGTCTCATCTGTTCCAACTGTTTGAGCTCACTCGCCATCTCATTAAAGCTGTGTGTCAAAGCTCCCATTTCGTCCACACGTTTCGTTTGGATTTCCACGTCAAAATCACCCTTCGCCAGCTGTTTGGTTGCACGAGTCAATACCTGAATCGGTTTCACCAAGTACCTTGCAGCAATAAAAATACATAGGCTTCCGATAAACAGTGCGAGTAATAATATCAGGAGGACCATCCGATTAATGATATTTTCGTTCTGCGGGGAATATTGCATAAACACGGCTTGCGGCTCCCCTTGGAATGGGAAAGGAAGACCGATAAAGGTCTGATCCACCTCAGCCGGAGAACGATAGACCTGACCCTGCAATACCATTTGAACCACCTCTGGTGCAATTTGAACGGTCTGCGTATTGTCCAGATCATAGTATGTTACGTTGCCGGAAACATCATATAGATGAATGGGATAGGTGGATATCTTCACCATACTTTTAATGAATGCCTCCCGGTCCTCCGGGTGTGTTTGTTCATAGAGACGTATCATTTCCTCACCTGTTGCAATCATGTCATTCTGACCGAGATGGTTTACTTCTTTTTTGAACAGAAAGAGCCCTATGAGGAAAGACGACAGCAGGCTGAAAATAATGACAACCAGAAATGTGATAATGATGCGAACGTATAAGGTCTTGATCATGTGATCACTAACCGGTAGCCCAGACTTCGGGCCGTTTCAATCTGAAAATGGTGGGCATCACCAGCGAATTTTTCCCTTAATCGCTTAATGTGAACGTCAACCGTTCGGTCATCCCCTTCATAGTCGCTCCCCCAGATTTTCGTAATTAGCTGTTCCCGGGTAAATATCTGCCCAGGCTGATTCGCCAGCATGAACAGCAATTCGAACTCCTTTAAAGGCAGATTAAGCGTCTCCTCCCCTCGAATCACTTGAAAGCTGCGGCGATTCAGTGTAATGCCCCCCAATTGAATCGTTTGGGAAGAGACAATCAGATACCGTTTCAGCAATGCTTTCACTCTCATCACAAGCTCCAGTGGATCGAAGGGCTTCGTCAAATAATCATCTGTTCCAAGCTGGAATCCCTTCACTTTCTGAGCCGATTCCCCTTTTACCGTAACCATCAAGAGCGGCATATTCAGATCCATGCGCCGGATCTCCCGGCATAGTTCCCAACCATCCAATTTTGGCATCATAATATCGAGGATAACCAGATCAATTGGGGATTTCTCAACAATATCCAATGCTTCTGCACCGTCTTTAGCCACTACGATCTCAAATCCCTCATTCCGCAAAAACAAGGTAATCAGCTCACGAATGTGCACATCGTCGTCCACGACAAGGATTTGGGTCATATCAAATGCATGCCTCCAATATATTTCTTCTCCTCTTCCACCTGGGTGGAGGGTTCAACCAAAATGCCAGCCCAACAGATTCCAATGATAGAAAAATAAACATAAGGATACTGCTGCTAGAGTTACGAACGTATAATACACACGCTTAGGTAACGTCCAATATTTGTTTTTCCATGCCAGAACGTTCATTGTTACGATTGCCACACTCCATCCCACAAGAATCAGAGGCATGAACAGATAAAGACGTAGAGATAGTGGAATATGACTGAGTCGATCGATCAGATCTATGTTCATCACCAGAAGTGTAGCTCCCAAGGTCACCAATGACCACACGGACGTAACTACCGACAGCAGGACTGCCCATTTCTGCGCCCTTGGCATCGCTTTGATTTTGCGTCTACGATAAACAGCTCCCAGTAGTACGGTAATGAACAGAACGGCCGAGATACCGAGCAACGGAAGCCAGAACTTCGATTGATTAATTAACGGGGTTGGTTCCAGTGGCATGGGGTTGAGTATATCCAGAAACAGATACGTGACCTTGCCCTCTGTATCCGTACGGAATCCCATCTGATGCTTGCCGCCGACTTCCTGGAATAGATTCACTCCAATCGGAGTGTATACTTGCTGATCTGCACCACTTCCAATCGACAACCGGTTATCCGAAACTTCAATATTGATCTGAGTCAGAAAACTGAAAAACTTATCGATCTTCGTGTGATTACGACGTGTAAATTGATAGGAACCTGCATATTTCTCCAGAGGCTCCCCCAGTTCAATAGAGGTTGCAGCAGACTGATTCGTAATATGGGCAGGATAGTAACGATCAAAGAAGGCTTGCGCCAATCCTCCTGCTGCCGTTCCACCGTCCCCTCCACTATAGGAAACAAATATGCCGACTTGTTGGTCTGGTACAAGATAAAGCGCTGTATTAAATAGCTCGTCGGCACCTCCATGAGAGATCACACGCAGTCCATTCATGTCCAACTCATAAAAGCCCAAGTCCATGGCGGGTAAACGTTCGTCAAACTGGAATGCCGGGGAATGCATAAGCCTGGCGGTTTCCGGCTTGAGAATTTGCTTATCCTCATATTGTCCGTCCTGTAAATGGGCAATCATGAAATGAGCCATATCATTCGCCGAGACACTGCCTGATCCTGCAGGTCGGAAGCCGCCTTCAAACGTAGGGCGTTTGGTTACATACTCGCCATTAGCTCGGGCATATCCAAGTACGGCATAAGGCTTCAACGATGCCGGAACAGGCTCCTCCACCGTAGCATACTTCATGCTCAGCGGATCAAATATATTTTTCTGTATATAGTCATTATAAGCAATGCCACCAACTTCTTCGACGATAAGTCCCGCGAGTGAGGCACCATAGTTGGAATAGGCCATCATCTCGCCTGGAGGCATGACCCGTGCTGGCATATGGTTTGCCATTGTTTCTGCAATGGAAACGGGGAGCTTCTCTGGATCGGTGGTAATCTGATATCCAACACCGCCTTCCTCAAAGCCTGCCGTATGGGTCATGAGATGACGTAACGTAATTGGTTCCGCATAGGTTGGTGGTATTTTCACCGTTTTCAGATAGGTGTTAATGTCAGTGTCCAGATCAAGCTTTCCCTCCTCAACCAGCTGCATCACTGCGGTCCATGTGAACAGCTTTGTTGTCGACGCAATCCGAAACAGGCTGGTCTCGGGATCAACGGGTTTATTTTCTTCGATGTTCGAATGTCCGTACCCTTTGGAGAGTAGAATCTTCCCATCCTTCACAATTGAAATGACTGCACCCGGAATCTGTAAAGAATCCATTTGAACATCCATAATCCCATCAATGAATGCTCCTAACTGTTCTTTGTTATCCAGGTTAACAGGGATTCCCTTCTCTTGTGTACCAGAACTCAATCCGGAAGAGTAAGCCTCTGCTGATACGGGAGCTTTAATCCCTAACCAAGTTGCCCCTAGCGTAGCACCCAACAATACCAGTAACATCATTTTGCAAACCATTTTCCTTATCGACGATGACATAACAAACCTCCACCACTCCGTATATTTTGTGTTGATCACTGTTCCTCGCCTTTCTTTCGAGAGCATATCAAGAACGTATGAACGGAGCGTGAACCTTTTAGTCATATTTTGCCAAATATAATTGGCTTTAGTAAGATAGGGGAAGGTTGAATAAGAAAGGGAGAATGGGTATGCCTGACTTTTTACTAGTCTTGTTTTTGTTTAATTTATCTTTATTTCTATTGCACGAAATGGACGCCATTAGACGATCTGAGTGGAAATTGTTTATCGTGCTGAAAGATATGGAAGATGAAAAAGCCTATAAATGCTTCACATTCGTTCACCTACCACTCTACACCGTCATACTCGCACTGCTTTTCAGCTCATATCAAACGATTACGTTCTGGGTGCTGGATATATTTTTTATCATTCATGCGGTACTGCACCTATTTTTCGAAAAACACCCTCGTAATGAATTTAAGAATTCATTTTCCAGATCATTCATTTACCCCATGGGGATTATTGGGGCCATCCATTTGTTAGCGTTATTATTGTAATTTCATTAGATCGTACATTGAGAAATAAGAAACCGTATGACCGCCTAAAGCGGTCATTTTTTGTATACTCTTTTCCGCTATTTACAACTGTATTTTATTGGTATATATTATAGCCGTCAGGAATGTTAACGCTAACATAAACTGAAAAAAGGAGGATGTCTCCATCCATTTTCGAAAAGGTTTTCGTTTTAGTGAGGTTACCCTTTAAAACATTTCATTTTGAAAGGATGAGGTATCGATGAAAAAACTAAGCAGCACCTTATTTGTGTTTTTTATGGGCATATCCCTTATGTTTGGCCTGACCGCATCAGCTAATCCCGCCATCGTAAGTTATGGAGGCAGCTATTCCAATACGCTCACTGCTGGTCAAGGATACACCTACATTCTCCCGAATGCCAAAACCACCGGTACGAGCGTAAAAATTACGGCATCCGCAGCCAATGCACTTCAACTGCACTACTACTGGAGCTACAATAATACGACAATCGATCTGGGGACAGCCATCGTAAATAGCACCAATTACAACGGCGGATCAGGCTACTACAATCCTGGCACTCTGGTCACTGTGGTAGAACGCGCACCCGCATCCACGACGTTGTACCCTTCCGTATCCTACACAATTTCTTTCAATTAACAATACGAACGAACACATAGTAACTATTCTTATATGAAGATTTAAATACATGAACTCTTTCAGTTAAATCAAAAATGCACCTCTTAGAAGTACAAATTGGAGCCTGCCAAGGAATCCATAAACTTCTGTTGGGGTGCTTTTTATCTGTTAACGGTGAGGCCCCATTTATAGTAAACTGGAGAAAAGGTCCAATCTCTCGGGAGGTCTGCTTATGCACGAGCAACATGCTGCACGAGTCGAGTTATTCGTTTCCAACACTCAGATCATCAAGAAATCATTCAAGTGGCAAAATGTGATGATGCACCGTCTGGCGGCCCTACTATATGCAGCGGAATATAAACAAGCCGATGGCGAGGCTATTCGTCAAAGTCATGAATTGATTAAGCAAAACACCAATCTCTTCTCGGCCTTCAGGGGAAATTCGGCGATCAGCGTCGCCACCTTGCTCTCGCTTACAACAGATCAGGAAAAGAAACTGGAAGACACTCTCTTTATCTATGATCTGCTGAAAAAAGTGAAATTTCGTACGTCCGATTTTCTGGTTATTGCCGCCTATCAGATTGCAGCTCACGCGGCGCCTGACCAATTCGAGCTTAAGGTCGAACGAGCCAAAGCATTTTATGATCACATGAAAGCCCAACACCGCTTTCTTACCGGACAGGACGACTATATTTTCGCTGCCATGCTGGCCCTTTCCGATCTCGACGTAGAATCCGGTGTGACCCGTATGGAGCAGCTCTATGCAGAATTAAAACCTGAGTTCTCACCGGGCAATAGTGTGCAGGCATTAACGCAGGTGCTGGTCCTAGGCGATGATAATCCGGAGGCGGGGGCTCATGTGATAGCGTTAAATGAGGCATTCCGCAGACGGGGAATACGATTAGACAAAATGTACACCCTGCCGGCTCTGGGGATCCTCTCCTTACTGCCCGCTGACATTGATACGCTAGTAGAACAAGTTGAGGAAACGTATGAATGGTTACGCACACAAAAGGGCTTTGGTGCCTGGTCAATTAACAAACAGGAATTGCTGCTGCTCTCGTCCTCGCTGGTGGCTGTGCAATATGTGGAGGATCTTCGAAACGGCGTCCTGACCACGACGGTCTCCACCAGCATCACCAACATTATCATTGCCCAACAGGCCGCCATGGCCGCTGCTGCAACATCGGCTGCCGTCGTAGCTTCGACTTCATCGAACTAAGTAAAGGTCATGACATGAATCTTACAAAATAAAACAGGCCCTCTGGAACCATCCAGAAGGCCTTCTTCATTTGAATCCAATTGCTTTAAGCCATCACTACTCAACAATTCCCGTATCCCGGAACTCTTCCACGAAACTATTTAACCAATCCGAACCATAATCCAGCGCACCCATATCACTTTCGATAAAAGCAACATCAAGACCCATAACCCAGAATCGGCGAGCAATAATAAAAAGATCAACAGCCTGTTCATCTTCGGCAGAGAAGCTTCTTACCGAACGATATCCTGCCATCAGCGCACTCCATAACACTTCTTTTTGCTCACCAGACTGTCTCTTTCGAGCCTTCACCTGCGCCAGATCGTAGGCACGCCAGCCTTTAGCCGCCCACTCAAAGTCATAATGGATGAACTGATTCCCCTGTTGAAAAGCGTTATTGTTCCCATGCATATCGCCATGGCACAGCCCCTTGTCCAAACCTAGTTTGGATGCGACGCCGATTCTTTCTTTTAACTCTCTAGCAAACGTATTTAGAAATGATGCTGCTTCATTTTTTTCACCGATGTAGTTGATGATTCGTTCAAGAGGCTCGTCAATGAGAAACTTCGTATCCAACTCATATCGAGGCTGCTCCAATACCACTTGGTCCATCGCTTTATGCAGCTCAGCCGCAGACTGACCAAAAGCGTAACACGACTCTTCATCTTCAAGGTTGTTTTCGATACCCTCAATATACCGAAACATCACAGCAACCCGCTTGCCTTCCGCGGCCTCCAACACCGTATATCCAGTATGATCTTTCTTCTCGATGTGTTCTCCAATATCGGTATGTACAGATGAATCTAAAATGCCCTTTAATTGAGATAACAGGGAGAGTTCGTACTGAACATCAACCTCCGTAATTTCAGTACGGTAGACACGAAGAATATACATGCCAGAAGAAGTACGTACCCGGTAGGTATCATTTAACCCTCTCAGCCAAAATAAACATTCTTCCCACGATCCGATGTCATATTGATCACTCAATACAAACTCCAGATATTTAGGGTTGAGCACAGAACGTAAAGCAGTCGCTTGATTGAACATATGTATGCTCCTTCAGTTTGATATGATCATCACTATAGTTACAGATAAATGATCCCTTCATCTATCAACCTATAACATAGTATATTTTTAATTTATTTTCCAGAATATATATTTAATCGGGTGAATCCTTAGCTGAATTCATTTCGCCTCTTTTATGCGCACCAATCACTTTCCCAGCCTTGACCTTGAAGTATACTTCAGGCTTTATACTATAGATATCATACTTTATGGATGAGAGGCGGCGCACAGATGAGTGTGAATATATATAACAAAAAACGCTCTATCAAGAGCTATTTACTAGAAAAATACATTGGAACTTTAGATAGCAAGAAGAATTTATCCACGCGAGAAAACACCCTGAAGCACTTGGAACACATGGGTGTAGAGAACACTAAACCTTATGAGCTGGGTAAGGTTAAATTAATCTCTTCAGTAAATGAACGTTCCTTTGAAGACATGCAGGTATTTACTTTGAATGACCAGATGTCTGCTGATCAAAAAGTGATTCTATATATACATGGCGGCGCTCATACGCACCAGCCTCTAACCTTTCATTGGAAGTTCATGGACCGCATCGCACAATCGTTGAATGCCAAAGTTATAGCACCCATCTATCCCAAAGTGCCTCATTTCAACTACCAGCATACATATCCAAGACTCTTGAACTTATACCGTGAAATCATTGAATCGATAAAGAGTCCTGCACAACTTACCATTATGGGAGATTCAGCGGGAGGAAATATTTCGCTTAGCTTTGCACATTACATCAAGACGAATCTTCTTCCTCAACCCAAAGATATCATTTTGTTATCTCCATGTGTGGATATGGTTCTGGACAACCCGGTCATATTCGACTATGAGACCCGAGATCCGATGCTGGCTGTGGAAGGCTATGATGTGATTCGGAGAATATGGGCGGCAGATAAAGATCTGGATGATCCACTGATTAGTCCAATCTATGGAGATTTCAAAAGACTCGGAAAGATTACCATTTTCATCGGAACTCATGAAGGTTTATTTCCCGACAACATGAAGCTCGACAAACTGCTTACCGACCAGGGCATTGACCATAATACCTTTGTATATCCCAAAATGAATCATGTCTTTGTGCTTTACCCTATTCCTGAAGCCAAGGATGCAGAGCACAAAATCATTAATATTATTAAGGATGCATCACATGAAATGCATATATGAGACGACTATTGAAAAAAAACCAGAAAAATCATATTCAGCCCTTGTAAATTGTATTATTCCGGGTATAATACTCGGTATATAGAAAAGAGTAGCTGACTGGAGTGATAACGCCATGGATTCTTTGACACAAACTTGGGTTAACGATTATTTGGACCTATATAATTATGCCCGTACCATAGAAGACTCGGAATGGGCTGAAGATATTCTCAGGAAGCTTCAAGATCAGAAGGACGCGTTACTGGAGGAAGAACGAAAAGCGATACTGCTCCGTGAGCTGCTTACAAGCTACGACCGGATCAACAAACAACTGGTAGACATTTTCAGCAAGCTGAGAGTCGCTTCAGAGGGTTACCAGACTGAGTCTTTACAGGAGCAATGGTTCAAATTAAAGCTAATGCGAATTGATGTCTCTCGTAAGATTCTTCAATATAAATAAAATAAACAAGAAAAAAAGCCGGTCTGCAGTTCGTCTGCTTAACCCGCCTTGATTAAAGGCTTGCTATTCTTTTGATGCGTACAGTCAACTGTTCCACACATATATAAAGCCCGCCAGCTTTACATGAAATGAATGATCGATAATTACATGGATGCTTTCTTCATGTTGCTCATCATGCCCATCATTGTGGTCATCATTTCGTCGCATTCTTGCATACAGGACATCATTTTATTCATGTCCATGCCTTCCATCATGCTTTTGTCTTCCATGCATTCCATCATCATCTTCATGGATTTCATCTTGCACATCATTTCTTCCATACACATGTTCATCATCATGTTCATACACATATTTTCCATTTCAACTTCCTCCTTTCAAATATAGTAAACTTCCTTTTTTTAGCATAAACCATTCCCCACTTAAAAGCAATCTTTTTCCTCTTGCCTTTTCTGTAAAATCGATGTATAATACGCATTTTACTTATCAATCCAGTCGGAAATAAAGGCTTTTGTGGAGAGATGATCTCTCCGCAAAGGCCTTTTTGTATGCCTACCTAAGTCTTGAATAACTGGATTATCTATCAAATTTATCCTTGTTCAGCAAATGTAGGTCCTTTACAATAACTTTAGAAATTCCCGTATATCGATTTCTTTATCAAACGATATCCATATATGGTATATGGCATAGCACTTCCTTAATTACGATATAAGCTCTTACTTGAGTTTATATAAAAAAAATGATACAGGAGGCTATCGAATGTTCAGATTCATTTTACCGTCTTCAAAGCTAGTATTGATTTGCTGTCTGCTGGTGCTTACAACGGTAAGCATGCTGTTCAACAGTCCAAAGGCGTTGTCACATGGTTACGTAGAAGGGCCGGCGAGCCGAGCTGCACTGTGTGCTTCGGGAGTCAATCAAGATTGCGGCAGTATCGTGTATGAACCCCAAAGCCTGGAAGCACCTAAAGGCTTCCCTACTGCAGGACCTACGGACGGCCATATTGCAAGCGCTAACGGCGTCTTCCCTAAGCTCGATGAGCAATCCGCCACACGTTGGTCGAAAGTGAATATGTCTAGTGGCAGTAATACGTTTACTTGGAAGCTGACAGCTAACCATTCAACGGCAAGCTGGAAATATTATATTACGAAAACGAACTGGAATCCGAATGCACCTCTATCCCGTGATTCGTTTGACCTAACACCGTTCTGTTCAGTTCCTTATAATGGCAGCCAACCACCATTTAGCTACACCAACTCATGCAACGTACCCGAACGTAGCGGTTATCATGTCATTCTAGCAGTCTGGGAGGTTGCGGATACTCCCAACGCCTTCTATAATGTCATCGACGTAAACTTCTCCGGGACAAACCCGGTTGATAATGTGGCACCAACACCTCCAGCTTCACTTGCGGCAACTGCAACTGCTGCGACCAGTACATCCTTATCGTGGAAGGCTTCCACAGATAATGTAGGCGTAACGGGGTATAAAATTTACAACGGGACTACCTTAATCGGCAATGTATCCGGCACAACTACAAGCTATACCGTCACAGGGCTGACAGCAAGCACGGCCTATACCTTTACTGTCAAAGCAGTCGATGCAGCAGGCAATGAATCTGCAGCCAGTAATAGTGTAAGCGTTACCACAACTGCACCTCCTGCAAACGACACTACCGCACCTACATCTCCAGGCGGGCTGCATGTAATGGGAACACCAACCGCGTCCAGCATTCAACTGATGTGGACGGCATCCACGGATAATGTAGGCGTGACAGGGTATAAAATTTATAACGGCTCTACTTTAGTTACAACGACATCCGGGACGGCAACGTCATATACGGTAACCAATCTTGAAGCGAACACAACATACAACTTTTCGGTTTATGCTGTTGATGCAGCAGGCAACCAATCTGCTGCTAGCACAGTCAGCGGTAAAACAGCCGCTGCTTCTACTGCACCTGCATGGGCAGCTAATACTCAATACACAGCGGGTACAATCGTGAGCTACAATAACTTGACTTACAAATGCCTTCTTACACACACGTCTCAAGTGGATTGGATCCCTTCGGCAACACCAACCCTCTGGCAGCTGCAATAACGGGATTGACTGGAGGATTAGTTAAAAAGAAGTCCTTTTAGATTCTGATTACAACCATAGCCGGTCCATATTCAGGGGATCGGCTGTGTATTACACCATGCAAAATAAGACGCTTCAGGAATTAGTCCCGAACGTCTTATTGCTTGCTTTTTATGTTTCTATACTGATTTTATTAAGCCAATATGTGTGATCTTGGTGTCATAAGGATCTAATTCCACGGTTTGTTTTCCATACTCGGTATCGATCGTCGTCGTTTGAACCTGACCACTATTGTTAATGACGACCAACATTTTACTCTCCGGATAATAAGCACACTCTGTAAATAAGTTATCCGTAATGTACTTCGTTTCATGAGATTCACGGCCCGTAAAACGAATCAGATTCAGCAGCAACCTTGTGTTCTCCCAACTGAATTCGAATGAAGGCAGGTAGATTCCTTTCCCTTTACCAAAATCATGTGTAGACAATGTAATCATACCATCCGTTTCATCCACCACAGCAGCTGTTCCATCGGTAAGGTATATGTTATTCTTCGGCGCTATTTTTGCCCCTTCCGGCAACAAACCATGCTCATCGCGAGTCTCATATGTCCATTTTCCATGAACCACCCTGGCGCCAGTATCCTCATCCACCCCAAGAACATGTGCCATTCTGAAAAAGCTGTCGTACCCTTCTACCGCCGATGGCTGGTTGATGCCAATAAAAGTACCGCCCTCATACACCCATTGGGTCAGCAGGTCCACACATTGGTGGTCATTCCAATGTTCTCCGCCGCTCCAGGCTGAACCGGCAGAGCCGGCATTGATCACGACATCTATATGTTGCAGCACTCCCTGACGGATATCTTCAAAATCAATGAACTGCACTTCAACCGGTAAGCCTGACAAGGCTTCATTTACATGAATCAAGTCATGCATATACGTTTCATGGAAGTGGCCGGACAACGTCCACGATCTTAGTTTGCCCCAGCTATGCAGAACCGCTACCTTTGTCTTTATTTGATAGGGCTTCCCTTCATGATGCAGCTCTTTTATTTCCCTGAACTCGTCCGCAATCTTCTCGATATAATCGCAAAAGTCCGGGTAAGGCTCAACTAGATGCAGATATCCACCCAACCCAATCCGGTCAATCGGCTCTCTGAGCAAAGCTCGCCTGATATTGATCCAATACTTTTTGGCATCCAGCGTAGGGTCTCCACCCTCCTTAAAGGTCGGAAGCCCCCCTAATCCCACCGGAAACAAGTAGGGATGCAGACGAATCTCATGGGTATCCACGTTGACACCTGAACACATCCTCGCCTCATAACCGGAAAACACACATTTAATCATCCCATCGAATCCAAACTCCTGAAAGCGGTCATTATAAGGCTCCATGCCAACCCAGCTATCATCATAGAAGACATACGCCAGCTTGCCGTGGTTATGCACGATATCAATTAACTTCTTCCCAAATTCGATGACAAAATCATTGATAAACGCCATCCAGTCCAGCTTGCGCTGCTGCGCCGGAATATGACTCACGCGATATTTGCCGCCATTCACAAAATCCTCAGCCGAGAGTGAATACCCATATTTTTGAGCAAACAGATCCAACGCTCTCGAACTTACCGTGAAATCGTATGAACCCCAGTCCGAGAAGAGATAGCGATTACGCTCGTCGCTGCCCCAGATCCAGGCGAAATTATAAAACAATGAGGTGAAACGAACCACCGTTGTTTCCTGATGCTGCTGACACCAATCCTCCATCCATTCCAGCAGATATGTCTGCGTTTCCGAATAGATCGGATCAATTTGCATCAAGTGCTCCTTGTCCCAATGGTTTGTGGTGTGATTGTACATCGAGATCTCTTCCCAGATCCGATAGGCCATGAAGCTTACCGTGTATTTATGCCAAGGAACGATGCCGGTAATGACTACATGGCCGGATTCCCTCTCATAATTCCACTGTCCTCTTGGCACTTCCTCCCCGGTTGTCCGGTCAAAGACCTGCCAATACTTAAAGGCTTCTTTGGAATCATTCACCTTGAATTGTTCAGCAAAAAAATCCTCCATCAGATAGAACGATACATAATCTTGTACAGCTACCTTCGGATTCGTAATTAAAAAACATTGCTGGAGCTTATCTTGATTTTGGGATGCCCACTCGTTATGATCCCGGATGATGCAGATGGTCGAATAAATACCATACCCCGCGTTAATAATCTCATCGGATAATTGTGTGCCGTCACTGTCACGAATGACATCGGCCCCCCACCGTTCGGCAAGTTCCAAAGTCAGTGCCTCATAACCGGATTCGCCGGGTAGTGTAAAGGAGCCTTTGATTAGTTTGGACAACTTGGTTCCCTCCCTATTTCAACATGTCGGACAGGAAAGCGAGCGCCAGGCCCTGACCCCAGCCCTGAATCCAGTCTTTTGGAATATTCCGATATCCATCCCGATCCTTCATCACCGCCGTACCACCCGATACACCAAGCACACGTCCATCTTCACTAATGTTGTTCAGGATGCCTTCCAATGCCTTTTGAACGTATTTGGTATGGAGCGGATTACCATTATTGATCATGGCTGCTGCAATACCAGCGGAAGCCGACACCTCTTCATACGACTGCTCGTCATCCAGAACTGTCCGCCACAAGCCATTCTCCGTCTGCACGAGCTTCAGAGCTGCCAGTTGATCCCGCAGCGAACACTCCACGTCCATACACTGTGGATACAGATACCAGTCCTTCAACTGTGGTTTTACTTGCGACATGGTGTAAGCACCCCAAGCGTTTGCTCTTCCCCAATACAATCCAGACATATGGTCCTTGTTAACGTTATTGTAGCCGTGGTACCAGAAACCACTACTCGGATCTTGCAAGTATTTGATATGCCAGTAATATTGATTAAGGGCATCCTGGATCATATCCTGATCCTTTAATTTGCTTCCTACACGGAGCAGGAAAAATGCCGCCATAAACAAGGTATCCGCCCATGCCTGCTCGGGAAAATCATTGGAAATGGATACGGTATGCTGCAGCACGTTATCTCCGAATCTGAGCGCATGATTTTGTAGATAATCCACCTTGCTCATTACAATATCCCAATATTTTTGGTTCCCTGTTTCTTCATATAAAGTAATCAGCATATGGCCCATGGCACATGTATTTACGGTCCAGTCCGGCAAGCCCAGCTCGATGTATTCATCCGCCCATTGGACAAGCCTGTCCAAATACTCTTGATTCCCGGTCGTTTGGTAAGCTCTGGATACACCATAATATGCCACACCGCAAGGCCAATCCCACGTCAAATCCATCGCCAGTGTTTTTTTCGTAACGTTATCAATAACGTTTAAAATTTCTTCCCTGTCATATTTCACTTGAAGCATCGGTGATTCCCCTCTCGTAGCGCACATGCCCCCAAATGCGCTTGAGAGCTGTCCGTCCTTGGTTTGAAAACGCTTTACTTATTCCATTGTACGCAGTAAAATAGTGTCAATCTAAGCATATTCGCAACAAAACTGCGCAATTTCAATCATTTATGAATGGGAGTTATCGAATGTGCCCAGAAAAAAGCAGCCTATTATTGAATACCGCCACTATAGCTTGCCGATCCATTTTCCTATTCTGCTGTTAAGCGGTGAACGCTGGAAAATATCCGATATCAAAAGTGAACATCTTCATTTTCACAACCATCTGGAGATTGGTATTTGCCATTCAGATAGCGGCATTATGGAGATCAAAGGTGAATCTGTACCTTTTAAAGCCGGCGATGTAACCTTTATCCCCAGATATCTTCCTCATACAACGTATAGTTCACCCAATGAAGCCAGCTTATGGTCTTATCTCTTTTTCTCGCCCGAGGACCTCTTTCAACAATCGTTTAAAAAAAGTGCCTACAGTAACTTTGAGCCCAATTTGAGGGCAATTAAGGGATTGAACTGCATTTTAAATAGAGAGGAACATCCAAGGATCTATACCCTTGCGACATCTGTGGTAGAGGAATTAAAGCAGAAAAATCCTTTTTATCAGGAAAGTGCCTATGGCTTATTGTTATCCCTTTATATCGAACTCCTGCGAATCCATTCCCGGAATGAACCCTTGGCAGATCAAGAAACGCAGCATAATCTAAAAGGTGATCTTGTTATTTCTCCGGTTCTGGAGTATATCACCAAAAACTATATGTCGCCCATTACCATCGATTTTCTCGCTGATCTGTGCCACCTAAGCACCACCCATTTTCGCAGGAAATTTCATGACATTATGGGAACAGCACCTCTGGATTTCCTAAACAGCACACGGATTGAAGAAGCTTGCAAGCAATTAAAAAGCACGAACGCTTCCATTCTTTCAATCTCCGAACAAGTCGGTTTTCAGTCCATTTCCAGCTTCAACCGCTGCTTCTCCAGACTTATGGGGAAATCGCCGAAAGAATGGCGCAAAGACGCACAGTCCGAAGTGCAATCTGCGAAAGCCTCCATTTTGGAGTTTACGGGGTGGATGTAGGGAAGGGATATCTGCGATAGAGTTTATAGGCAAATAAAAGACGCTTCGGGAGCGAGTCTCGAGCGTCTTCTTTGAACTGAAATGTTTAGTTAATTACTATGCTAACTACAGTACCTCTGTCGTAAGCGTGAACCCTTCAATGACGACATCTTCGTCAACTTCAATCATGATACACCGTCTGCCTTGAAAATTCACTTGTTTCACATATCTCAAATCTTGTGGGCTAACCGAAATCGTAGCAACTTTGGTTTCAATCTTAATGGACTTGGACGTAAACTTCGGCATAACACTGGTCGCTTTCATTTCATAATTCTTGTTGTCGACGATGGTTTCAAATGCCCGTTCCACTTTCTCCGACGTCAGGTCCTCTATACCGCTTGCTGTCAGCACACGTTCCAGATCTTTATAATCGAGCTTCGGAGGTTCTTCTTCATGTGACTCTTCGTTAATTTCGATGACCCGGTTGATCTCCTCGTACACATGTGCAATTGTGGCTGAGTCGAGCTGTTCACCGGCCACTTCCTTCACGATATCTTCGAAGATCGCCCGTTCTTCCAGTGCTGTCACAGACCTTTCTCCATTCAATACATTTTCGACAAAATGCGGATCCGGGAAATTGGATTTACCTGTGCAATATAGAACACGATTTACATCGGAGTAGTTGTCCGTTACGCTCGGGTACAGGAAACCCTGCTCCGGTGTGCTTAATTTGACAACCGGATCTACAATGACATTGTATTTAAATTCTCTCTCCACGTAATCAAACAAGAGCGTTTTCCGCTGCTTCTCCGTGGAATTCACACTGCACAGAATGAATGGATGTGCGAACACTTCGTTTTTCTCGCTTTCTTCCGCTTCATCGTTCCGAGCCTTGGTTGGCAAGTAATACTGTCCACGAACAAACGTGATCACCATATCCCGTTCATACTTGGCATCCACCAACATTCTTTCCACCAATAGCAACATCAGGTCCTGCCATTCCTCCGGATCTCCTGTTACCAGTGCTTGGTGAAGCATCACCTGAGCCGGCTCCTCCGCTTGCTCCTGGAACTTCAGCTCAAACAATTTCTGATCCAGCTCACCCGTCAGCAATTTTTTGAAATTGCCCATGTACAGTTCCTGTTTCTCTCTATCCACCAGCTCAAACGGATGGCGTTCCCAATGATAGATCTCGTTCGTTTCTTTCGTAATATACACGTTGAGAATATCGTAAATATTCAGTAAATCATGATCCATCTTAAACTGTTTGCGTATATGCGCGACTTCTTTTTTATTCATGATTCGTTAGACAACTCCTCAAGTAAATTGGCCTTACAAGTATAAACGATATAAAAAACCTTCGCTAGAAGGACCTTTATCGTTATATGTCATCTACAAAATAAACAAGAAAGACGCATCAGGAATGATTCCCGTGCGTCTGTTTTTCGATTCACTGCTTATCTTTTCAATTAACTGCTGCTCGGCAACATATCTGCATTCAAAAGTGGTTCACGGCTGGGAGACACTTTGCTCCCTTCACGCAAAAACAGTAACCCCATGAACAAGGACACAACGCCAATAATAATTAGCAATGCCCCCAACTCCTGACTGTAGGCTGTAAGCGCTCCGTCCCGAAAAGCCATTCCACGAATCAGGCGGTTAAGCCAGTTCATTGGTAGTGCCCATGCGAAAATTTGAAACGGTTCTGGAAACGCCAGCGGCGTTAGTTGAATTCCCGTTGCCAGAAAGGAAGGATACAATACAAAGCTGGTTCGTAGGTTGACTTTGGATATGTCTTTGGCTGTGTATCCAATCAACATACCCAGAAGTGACAAGGCGAAGGCATAAATAACCAATGGGATGATAAAAAGATAAGGCTCCGCTTCAAAACGCATTCCCCCCACCTGCTTTAACAATCCATAGGATAGGAGCAGCGATAGGGAGCTCAACACAGCGTACGGCACACTCCTAACCCATAGCTGGAAAGGTGACCTTCCGTTTGTAAATAACTCCCCTTCCTGACGAAGCCGAGGTGCAATCGAGCCCGCTGCACTTGTTGTAATCATCAATACTACGATATTCACAAATCCTAGTACCATAAAACCGACATAACTGGAGGTTGGATTAAACAGCATCCTTTGCTGAAGCGAGATCGGCGACACGATTCCTTTAGCCGTTTCGGCATCCATCCCTTTCTGGATTAGACGTGTCATGGAAAGGGTCATATTTTCCGTCTGGATGATCTCCTGAATCGCGGTCCGGATTCCGGTTAGCCCCGAGGGCATTGTGTTATCCATCAAGATGCCGATATTCGTCGATTTCCCTTGTTGTTGACGTAATCCCAATTGATTGGGAAGCATAATGACCGCTACAGCCTGCTCATTGGCAAGCAATGTTTCCGGACTCATTCGGCTCGCATATACGCTTTTGACGCTCATATATTGCGAGGCATTTATTTTGGAGATCAACTGCCGTGAATATTCGCTATGATCCTCATCAATGACCACAACTGGCGATTTGCTAATTTGATTCTGCGAGAACATTAAACCAAAGAATAAGGCTGCAATAAGCGGGCCGATAAAAATCAATCGAACATACTTACTTCCCGATACGTACTTCCACTCGTCAATCAGTGATTTCATCAAGTTTCACCTCTGCTGTCATCCCGGGAAGCAAATCAGCATTCGAATCCATCGATATTCGGACCAGAAACATACTTAAATCGGCTTGCCCTTTTTCCCGTGACATGCGCAAGCTCGCAAATTGTGGGGCAGATGAGATGGAAGTAACAACTCCACTCACCTGTGTTGGCTGATCCAAATAGGGAAAATGAACATCAATGGCTTGATTCACTTCAAGCTTTTGAACTTCACTTTCCTGGATGTAGAGGTCCGTATAGTAATTTTTCTTTTGCAGAACCGCCAGCGGCACTCCTGCTTGTACTTGATCTCCCTGCTTTACAGCAACTCGGTCAACCAAACCATCATACGGTGCGAGTACATCCACATCTCTTTCCCCAGCTGACTTCACTTTGAATAGCACCTCTCCCTTCTTCACGGAGCCACCTGCAGACGCACCCGCCTCTACAATGGCCCCAGGACTATTCTGATAAAACAACGTCGTTTGCTCTGCCTCAAGCATGCCTTGTTTCCTGCTCTCGGCCTGACTTACAGCATCCTTCCCTTTAACAGCCAGAAGTGAACCTCCAACAATAAACACCATCGCAATTCCCATATACAGACCTGCTTTTATCTTCATTCTTTCATCTCTCCCATTCCCAATCCTCGTGTATATAAGTTGAACTAAAAATTATTTACACTGGAAACTCCGATGACAGAACAACCTTCCGATCGCTGTTATCCCCAGATTTTTTTGATTCCTTTTATAAATGGTAAATCCAGTGATAAAGGCGAACGCTCCGCTTCTTCAGGTTCTTTCTGTCCTCTCCGTTTCGTGTAAATGTTTAGTTCAATTTATATGGTTAAATTTGCTGCGTATTTTTAGTTCTCATTATCATTTTGGTGACCGCGTTCTCGGCAGCCTCCATAATCACTTCTCCCAACGTGGGATGAGGGTGAATCGTCATGGCCAGATCTTCTACGGTTGCACCCATCTCAATTGCAAGTGTGAGCTCCGATATCAGTGTGGATGCCTCCACGCCAACGATTTGCGCACCAATGACAATTCCCGAGGTTGGTTCAGCTACAATTTTTACAAATCCTTCGGTTTCCCTTAATGCCAATGCTCTTCCGTTGATCCCAAAAAAAGATTTTCCGATAACCACCGGAATGGCCTGTGCTTTGGCTTGCGTCTCACTTACTCCAACACTGGATAGCTCCGGATCAGAAAAGACGACAAGCGGGATCACCTTATAATCCACTTTGGAGGTAAGACCCGCAATGGCCTCTGCTGCTACTTTTGCTTCATAGGAGGCCTTGTGAGCGAGTGCCGGACCAGCCGTAATATCTCCAATGGCATAAATGTGCGGAATAACCGTCCTGCACTGTTCATCCGTCTCAATCAGTCCCTTGTTCGTTACGGACACACCTATGCGTTCCAGTCCTAACTGGCCGTCTGTATTGGGTTTCCTGCCGATTGTGACCAATACATATTCCGCCGTGACTTGGTGCTGCTCTTGATTTTTCGAATAATGCAGTGTAATGGAATCAGCCTTCTGCTCCACCTTTTCAGCAATCGCTCCGGTTACGATGTGGATGCCATCCGCCTTCAATTGTTTGACTACAGGTGCTGCAAGTTCCGCCTCGAATCCGGGCAATACTTGTGCTCCTCCCTCCAGAATCGTCACCTTTGTTCCGAATTTGGCATACATCTGTCCAAGCTCCACACCAATATACCCTCCGCCGATCACAACCAGACTACTCGGAACCTCCTGCAGAGACAGTGCTTCTGTGGAAGACAAGATACGACCTCCAACTGGAAATGCTGGCAGTTCAATTGGACGAGACCCCGTTGCCAGTATGAGGTTTTTAAAAGAAATGATTTGCTCCTGTCCAGCTTGCTGGATCATCGCTGTGTGCTCATCCATCAGACTGGCCTCGCCCTCAAGAATGGTCACATTCGCAGTCTTTAACAAATAGTGGACGCCACCTGCCTGTTTATTCACAACCCCCTGCTTGAAATGCTGAGCAATCTTAAATGTCGCTGCCGCGTCAGCTTGATTGAACTGTCTGAACAAATCATGGCGATGTGATTCCGCAATTAATGCCTTGGATGGTATGCAACCCACATGCGTGCAGACCCCGCCGAGCTGTTTACGTTCGACGATTGCCGTCTTCATCCCCAGTTGCGAAGAACGAAGCGCCGCCACATATCCTCCCGGACCTGATCCAATAACTAACGTATCTACTGATTCAAGTTTACTCATGTCCTGATACCTCCCGATTTGAAGCCGATTTAAAATATGATGATCGTAATATATTATAACCATCATATTTTAAGGCAGTCAACAACCGTATTTGGCCCTTTTGTAAATCAAAAGACATCCAGTCGACAAATTGACAGGCTTTATTATGATGACTATAATATTTTAAAAAAGCAGAATGATGAAACTATGGAGTGAATGATAATGCCCTATCCCAAAGGCCATAAAATAAAAGTACGAGGTAAAATTGTTGAGAGTGCGGCTCGGGCTTTTCGTACCAATGGTATTCAGGACGTCAGTGTACCGTTCATTATGAAGGGAGCCGGATTAACTCATGGAGGGTTTTATTCACACTTTGACAACAAGGAACAGTTGGTCGCCGAAGCCTGTGAATATGCCATTAGCGATACCATCGCACTTCTTCAGAAAGTCGCGGATCAGGAAGAGCAGAACCCAAAAATCAATACAGTCATCGATTATTATCTCAGTCCCTATCACCGCGACAAAACGGAAATGAGCTGCATTTTCCCTGCCCTTTCCGGCGAAATATCCCGCTCTTCCGAAGAGGTTAGGCAGGTATTCACTCATGAACTGGAGCGGATGGTCACTTTTATCTCCAATCTGGCAGATATGGATGTATCCAAAAGTCGTGCACTGTTTAGTACATTAGTCGGCTCGCTTGTTCTTGCACGCTCTGTTAATGATCCTGAACTAAGCGACAGCTTTCTCGCGGCGGGCAGGCAGCAAGCCAAAGAAATGGTTAGAAGTAATTAAAAAGTAAACGCTCCGGGCCCTTATAAAATGCGTAACTTTGATGCTGTTTAATTTTTGTTATTCAGCAGTAAACACAAAAAACACGCCTATAAATGGCGTGTTTTCTCTTATTTGTTTTCAACTAAATAATGCTTCATACTAGCCACCGTAATGCTCTTTTCGCATTCACTGTACTGGGGAATTATCATGCCAAGACTTTTATGAAAACGAATATTGTTCATCTATTAGCTCCAAGAAAAATATGGTATACTCACAGAGCAATGGAAAGGCTTATATGGGCGGTCGGCTAATCTCCCGGAAGGGAGGTGATGCCTTGTGACAGTATTTGAAGCAATTATGCTAATGCTTACCTTCGGTTTGCTGATTGTAGCGCTGCTGTCCAATAAAGACAAATAGACCGCCCTCTGGCTAAGGGATGCGGTCTATTTGGTCGTTACCCTGCTTGTTAAGCCCACCGCCCTTAAAAGCGGCTATTGCATCAGTGAGTCGTGTTAGCGCACGGCTCTCTTTGCATTATAAGCTGTTTCTGTCCTTATTATAACATGGTGATTGTGGATTTCAATTCACAGATTCGGACGTTCCCTATGCCAAAACTGACGATAAGGCGAAAGCGTCAGCACCTTACATATTTACGTTTGAACCCAGTTCGCCCTTTTTCCACTGCCTTTTGAATATTTTCGGAAGCTTGCAGGAACTTGCTCTTAGGTTTGTCCTTGTCGACTTCAACAGGTCCCACGGCCTTGGCTGTCTCCACGGCCTGGTCGTGCAGCGGTTGATAGGATGTCGCGACGGTGTAAAGGAAGTTGTTCATCGAATATTTCGTTCGTTCCGGAGATTCGTGAATCGTCTTTTTTACCTGTTCGAGCATCTCCATCATTTTATTTTCGGAGAATTCGCTATCCGGTCGGCTACCGAGTAACCAGCAATAACAGCTCCAGCCTGCAGACATTTTCAATTCATCCCCGCTCGCAATCCACTTGTCCGAAACCGCTTGGGCAATATCTGTCTCTGCCAGCGTGACGGATACGATGAAGTCAGAGATCATGTAAAAATAAGCAGCATCAATCCAACGGTCAAAATCAGCTTCCGTCATCGCTTGGGGATCGGCTATCACACCAGCAAAATACATGGCATCATAGTTTCCCGTAGCGTAAAGCAGCTCAGCCAAAGGCTGATCCTTTTTTATTTTCTTGGCGATTGGTTTCATCGCTCCAGTAGCTACTCCAAAAAGCGGTTCGTGTGCACCATTGGACATATATATTTTCTTTGTTCGTTCTTTCCCTAGCGCTTCTAGCTCATGCATAACCTCTTCCAAATTCATTTTGTAAAACTCTCCTTTTTCATAGGATATATACATTTCTAATTTGTCGTTTAGAGGGAATACAACTGCCAAGATGATCCGTACAACAATTTCATTTTCATTGTATCACAGCCTGTTGTCACGCTATACATCCAGATTCCACTAAATTCACTCCCATTCCAACCTCACCAATGATGCTAACAACTCCTTTCTCTCCTACAGTGTCTTAATCACCGATCTGAGAAAGAGCCACTTATCGCGCAATACAATGGCGGAACAGATACATCCTGTGAGGCTCACTTAGTTATGCTATTCGAGTATGGTCCTACAACCTTAAGCAAGAAACTACGTTATTTTGGGGAGAAAAGAGGTATAAAAAAAAGAGATGGCTCGCAGGTCCATTGCTGGTCCTACGAGTCATCTCTTATAGCTGAAAATGCTACTATTCGGAATTAGTTTTCCCAGTATTGCTTGGCAATCTTTTGACCTTGTACGATTTTGGCCCATTGCTCAGCTTCGCTTAGTTCGTTACCGCCATCGCAGGATGCAAAGCCGCATTGGTGCGAAAGCAACAGACGATCCTTATCAATAATTTTAGATGCTTCGTCAAGCAAACGGATTACGCGCTCTTCATCATCAAGTGTACTTGTCTTAGATGACAACAAACCTAATACGATTTCCGTTTCAGGTCTATCTTTGAAAACCTCCAAGGCTTCGATAGAACCCGCACGATCATCGTCCCACTCCAGGAAGAAACGGTCATATTTCAATTGCTTCAGGAACAGGTTAGCGATTTTCGCGTAAGATCCACCGCCCATGTTGCGAGAATCATAATTGCCGCGGCAATTATGTGTCCACATTTTCAAGCCCAGGCTATGACCGAAGTCAATCACTGTATTGTTAATATCAATAAATTCGGTAGCGAGACCCTGTACTTCCTCTTGATTAATGTGCTCCCCTGTAAACGGAGAGTTCGGGTTGTCGTCTGCAAACAGCTCCCACAAGCAGTCATCCATTTGCAGAATTTTACCGCCTACCGCAGCGAATTCTTCCACAAATTCCTTATATGCTTTCACAAGACCCGCTTTGAGCTCCTGAATATTCTGATAAACAGCATCCGTACCGCCGATATTATCGGACCAGGAGAGTTCACCAAAAATATGGGATGGGGACGGAACGCAAAGTTTCGTTTGCTGGTCACCCGCCGTGTCTTGCAGTTGTTTGAACAGTTGAATGAAATGATGATTTTTACCGCTCAATTCGCCCGTTATGCGCAGGCCAATATCTTTACGTGTTTCATATTTTGAAGATCCATCGACATCACGGAAAAAATAGCCATGGTCTGCAATATAACGCTCAACTCCACCAAAGCCCCACACAAAATCCAGATGCCACATCGATTTGGAGAACTCTCCATCTGTAATAATCGACAGCTCATGCTCGATTTCTTTTTTCACCACTTGTTTGATGGCCTCAGTCTCGCATTTTTCATAACCTTCAAAACTTTCATAGAATGGATATTTGATATCATCACGATGTTCAATTTGCGTTTTATATGTCAGCAGCTCTTCAGGACGCAACAAACTACCTACGATCTGGAACTTATCAGTCATGTCAAAAACCCCCTCGTTGTATACCATTATCATATCATGCAGAACGAGGTTGGCTGAGATACTTAAATGCCATAACTAGTTATAGTTAAAAGCTATAACAGAAAAGAAATTGAACAATAAAAAAGTAAACTTTTCAACATGCACAGGTTGAAGTCTACTTGATCATCTCTTCTCTTGTTAAGCTAATGTTCAGTAGGACCACCCTCGATAAAGGGTGCCCCGTCATTGATATTTATTAATTCTCACAACGTACTGCGCCTTAATTCATAAAAATACTGCACAGCTGGATGCTTTAACTTTATCTGCTCAGACATATTTAGAATTCGCTTTTTGCCAACTCGTCTGTCTATCAAAGCCAGAATATTCAATAAGATATCGTTGCTCTCCAGATTATCCTCTATCGAAGTAGATAAAAACGTAGTCGCTACAACAGTAAAATTGGATTTACTTAATGATGACTGTGCTGACAGGAGCTCCTTTGCAAGTCCTGAGCTTTTTCTGCTTCTTGCTATGACTTGAAGGCGATCCTCTGGAACGGTCCCTTTGGTTTCTTTTCTGACGGCTTCAATCTCTTCATGACTTACAGGAATCAGGACATCCGGTTCGTTCTTGATCTCCTGCTCCGTCTGATACCATCTGATCGAGCCAGTGATGTCACTCATATTGAGTACGTTCTTTTTGTCTACGGTAATGTAACAATTTCCTGATTTATCAGGTGAATAGCGGTAGCTGGTTGCCCGGTATTCGACCGTTCCAACTAACGTGGGACTAAGGAAACTCTCCAGTTGCTGCTTCAATTTACTCCAGGACATATGACCTCCTGTATTCTATTCATTTTCCTCTACCCCATCATGCTCCTTATTACCAAATTCATCGAGCAATTCGCGTACTCTAGTCGTTGTTTTGGCGTTCATCAAGCTATTTCTCAGCTCACTTGCCCCGCGGAATCCACGGACGTAGATTTTAAAAAAGCGGGCCAGTGGGCTGAACGAACGCGGTTCAAGATCTGAATACTGATCATGCAGATCTAGGTGCAGTCGCAGAAGATGAAGGTACTCCTCCGTGGTATGCTCCCTTGGGTCCATTTCAAAAGCAAACGGATTCTGGAAAATGCCGCGTCCAATCATAATGCCATCCACACCGTACTGCTCGGCGAGTTTGAGTCCGGTCGCACGGTCAGGAATATCTCCATTAATGGTTAGCAGCGTATTCGGTGCAATCTCGTCCCGAAGTTTCTTGATCTCCGGGATCAGCTCCCAGTGCGCATCGACTTTGCTCATCTCTTCTCTTGTCCGCAGGTGAATGGATAAATTTACAATGTCCTGCTGCAAAATATGAGTTAACCAGTCGCGCCATTCGTCCACCTCGGTGAACCCAAGCCTTGTTTTTACACTTACGGGCAGTCCTCCGGCTTTAGCCGCCTGAATGATTTCCGCTGCAAGGGCAGGACGGCAGATCAGACCGCTCCCCTTCCCATTCTCTGCCACATTGGCTACAGGACAACCCATATTAATGTCGATGCCTTTGAAACCTTCCTTGGCCATGCCGATGCTCATCTCGCGGAAGAACTCCGGCTTGTCTCCCCAAATATGTGCCACAATCGGCTGTTCATCTTCTGTAAACGTCAAACGCCCGCGGACACTTTTGTTCCCCTCCGGGTGACAATAACTCTCTGTATTCGCAAACTCCGTAAAAAACACATCCGGTCTTCCCGCCTCACTAACGACATGCCGAAACACTACGTCCGTCACATCTTCCATGGGTGCCAGTATAAAAAACGGTCGTGGCAAATCACGCCAAAAATTTTCTTTCATATTAGAACTCCTCTATATATACCAGGACAATCTTTGTCCTCATTAATAGTAAAAAATCGTTAGCCATACATTTGCAATCGTATCAATTACATTAGCAGATTCGTTGCAATTTACATTTTAATGTCCTTGCTTCTTCTTCACTTATACCATGCAAGTGTAACTTCGTTCAAACATCAGTATCTGTTAATGACATCAAGATGAATATATCCTACCCCGAAGAGAAGCGTACTCTTCAATAGACTCGCATAAAAAAGAGGGGCGATGCCCCCTTTGCTAATGGCCGTATGGGTCCGTGTTTTCCTTTTCTCCATTTATCACTCCACCAATTTTACCACGTCTTTAGTTGATTTTCAGCACGGGTTTATTAGTGATTATTTGAAGCATAACTTTACCTTCTCGTTTTGGCCCCCCCAGTATAGAAATCAGACAGCCTCCATCGTTCTAATGATTCGCTTTGTTCGCTCTTGCCGAACCAGACAAGCTCCTCTACAATAAAAGTTCGGCAGGCTTTTGTACCTGCAAATCGTGACATGGAGGAGGCCTGAAACAAACATGGAAATTTCACTCGATATTATCAAAGACAAAGTCGAATGCTTGCAGGCTTATGACTTCAATGAACTGGAACGGGCGATCGAGGACCGAATCGGAATGAACAAGGCATTGCTGCTTCGAGTGAAGCAGGTTCAGCATCAAGTGACGTTCGACCCGTTTCGCAACAAGATGTTATATAGTGCAGTTGTTCATTTTTCTGCAGAGTGATAGACGAGTTCTTTTACTTCGATATGAAATAGTAGAACTCCCCCCGTCTGGATTAACGGGGGGAGTCTTTTTTTAGCTGGTTTAATTAAACTTCACATTTCCCAGATCCGGTAGAGAACCATCGCTGCTTCAGCACGGGTCAATGGTTCGGCTGGTGCGATTTTGCCATCTTTGCCGTTGACAATTCCGCTTCCTACGAGGGAAGCTACACTATCCATCGCATAAGTGGAAATGCTTGCAGCATCGGAATATGAAGCTAGATTTCCGTTGCCGGCAGATTGCTTACCCGCTGCTTTCAGGGCTTTCGCCGTAAGAACCATCATGTCTTGACGGGAAATGCTGTTGCCTGGCTTGAATGTGTTGTCTTCGAATCCAGAGGCAATTCCAAGTTCCTTGGCAATGGCCACGGCCTGTGCATAGTGAGCAGTTGGCTTTACATCGCTGAAGGCTACCGTGTTCGTTCCCGTACCCTTCAATTCAAGTGCTCTTACAAGCAAGGTGATAAAGTCGGCTCTCGTGATAGAAGCTGCAGGAGCGAAGCTGTCATCAGAGATTCCTTTAATAATATCGCGTGCAGCCAGCGCTTCGACTGCTTGTTTTGCCCACAGGACATTTTGCACATCGGCAAAAGTCTTGGTTACGTAGGCTACAGCATACGTGCTGAAATGAGTTGTTTTGAACACCATTGAACCGGATTTAGCATCATAGCGTCCGCTTGGCACGGCTGTTGCATGCCCTTGATTGTCAATGTAAATAATCACGATCTGATGTGCATTGAAAAGCTCCTGTGCAGCAGGATTGTACGGAACAGATACCGTTACAGGTGCCGCTGGATTGTTCCAGGCAAGGTGACGGTCACCAGCTTTTACACTTAGATCGATCACCGGACGGCTGCCCACAATAGCGCGAACATCTGCGCTCAGACGATCTGCCGAGACTTTGTTAATCTGAATAGAGACTTGATCTGCTTGCTCCGTAATATTAGAAAGCATATTGGACGGAATTTGAATTGTTGCATTCTCCGTCTTAAGCACAAACTCAACATTATTGTTGCTTTGCAGGATTGAAGTCGGCAATTGCACAACATAGGATTGTACATTTGCTTGCTTCGGCACTTCGATGGTAACCTGCTTCTTGCCATTTGCACCTGGAGAAGCTTTTTCAATCGCTTTATTCAGGCTGTCGCTTGAAATGGTTGCTGTGGCTGTTCCATTTTCGACTTTAATTACCGGCACAATCGCCGAATCGCTGCCTGGAAGCTGTGGTTGAGGTTGTGGCTGCGGAGTAGTCCCGGAATTTGATCCGCCACTGCTACCACCATTGTTCCCCCCGCTGTTGTTGCCTCCACCGTCGTTTCCTCCGCCATTGTTTCCGCCAGAAGAGGGTTTGCCAGTGAGCGTCAATTCACCGAATACGGAAGTATCCTGGTAACCTTGACCGGATGGATCGTTCCATGCATTCACGCTGATTCTGTTGCCGTCTTTGGCATCATTGATCTGCGCATCAAAGCCAATTTTGGCATTGTTCGCAGGCTTAACCTTTTTGAACGGAATCTTCATTTCAACCGTGTAGTTGGTACCGGAAACAGAGACTTTGGATTCGAAACCTGCAGCGATTTCCGCAGGATTAAAGGAAGCTAGATTCTCAAAGTTCACTCTGTATTGTCCATCATCATCCTGGAAGCTGGACGTTTTGCCGTTATTTTCATCGACGAATACCTCGACGGAATCCTGTTCCCATACATTTGGATTGGTCTTGTTCAGTTGATCGTCTCTGACTTGAACGAGCACATAGAGATTGTCGTCATCCCACAGTACTTTTGCCGTTCCTGTCGCACCGGACCACGCCATTTGCTTCGTATCCAGTTTCAATTCTGGAGCTTTGCTCCATATGCTGTCTACAGATCCATCCATCGACGGTGTCCCATAGTGCGCGCTTGATTTCTTGTAATCAAGCTCTTCAGGCGGGTTTTCCGCCAGGTACTTCTCCGGATCAGCGACCGCGTAGAACGACTCTTTTGCTTGAAAATTCTTATCGAACAAGGTTGGATTCTGCTCGGCTCTCCAGCTGGTGCTGTCATTTAATCCCCAGAAGGTGACACGCGGAATATGCTCGCTGTTCTTCTTATACAGATCCATCAATTGGGCATACAGATAGGCCTGCTGCTTTGCTTCTTTTTCAGTAATTGTAGAATTGGTACCTGCCATAATGTCCAACTCGGTGACACTGACTTCTACTCCCAAAGAAATGAAACGCTCGAGCGACATCTTAACATTGTCCAGTCTCGTACCCAAATTGTAGTGGGCTTGCATGCCGATGCCGTCAATCAGTTTCTCGCCAGGGTGATTTGCGGCGTACTTCTCATTGAGCTCTTTCACCATGCTGTAGATGGCTGTAGCTTTATTTTGGTTGTCATCGTTGTAATCATTGTAGTAAAGCTTGATATCCCAGCCGTTTTCATCAATGACTTCTTTGGCTGCAAGGAATGCCTCCTCAAGAAAGTCAGGGCCGATGGCTTGTAACCAGCCAGAATTACGCAATGCATTTTTCCAGTCTTCCGGATTAGCCGGGTTATCGTTCATCGCTTCATTGACAACATCCCAGGAAATAACTTGGTCACCAAAGTGCTTAACGACCGTTTTAACATGTGTTTTTAGATTCGTCAGAGCTTCTTCACGGCTCAATGGTTTACCACTCTCCGCCGTATGAAGCCATGTTGGAGACTGCGCATGCCATACGAGCACGTGACCGTGCAAATCAAGGCCTGCATCCTTTACTTTTTGAACAAGAGCATCTTCTGCAGTGAAATCAAATTGTCTGTTCGCGTCATATGCATAGTCCGGCTTCATGTCATTCTCAAACGTAACGACATTGTGATGTTTCGTCAGAAGCTTGAGTCGAGTCTCGTCAAAGGTAGCCGGATTAACAATGTTCCCGATCAGAAAATCATTCTTGTAAATATCCTTGAGGTTAGGAAGGTTTTCTTGAATCGGAGGTGCGGCAGTTACAGGTCCCAGATATTTTAGAGCAAAGTCATCCAAGTAGAAGGTACGGTTGCCGCCGTCATTGTTTGCTGTTTCAATATAAGCATTAAGTACGCTTGGAGTAGTGGTGAGCGTATACTTACCCGTTAAGTGTACCCATTCTTGATCTGTAACGGTTGCATTTGGAGACACGTTCGCAAAGCCGCTGTCCGCATATTGAACACTTATACGAAGTGTTGTGGGTTCTTGTCCAGGTGCCATTTTCACCCAAGCAGACAGCTCATATTCGTGATTCTTTGCCATTTTGCCATCAGCGTTAACCAAGGCTGCATCATATTGTGTCGTAGTTGTCACAAGCAAGCTTTGTTTGCCGCCAGATGTATGATTATCGTTTTGGGAAAGAGCTACCGTTTCACGGCCGTTCCGTGCTTTGAATCCATTCAGGCCATTCTCAAAATCGGCAGAGATGCCCGTTTTATCTACAATTTCCGGTGCAGTTTGATCAGGAGTTACATCGGTGATAATGACTTCATCAATGTAAATATCCGAGGTTAACGTATTGTCTGATGGTTCAACATAGATGATGACCTCATTCGTTTTGGAAGGTACTTCATAGCCTTTGGTTTCAAATAGCGTCCATTCGGAAGCGGTTACAACATTATTGCCTATAAGCCAAGGATACTTCTGGTCTTCGGCTAATATTTCAGAATCTATCTTGGAAGCCAGATGGAACTGGCCTTCACCTGAACTGAGTTTAACCTTGAGGGAAATATCATACTTATGGTCGGATTTCATCTTGCCTGTAAGTACGAGAGCAGGGACGGCTTTCTCATCGGCCCGGTTGAAGAATTTCAGAGATTTCGTGCCTTCGGAGGCTACGTCGTTAACGACCGTAGTGTCCCCATTCGATCCCCAACCCAGTTTGCCCCATCCACCGGTATTCCCGTCTTCAAAGCTTTGGTTAAGGACTACCGTGGGTTCGACGGGTGTTACTGTCTGGGTGATCGTGATATTCCCGATATAGAAAGAGACACCCTTACCTGCTTCATCAGACTTGATTCGCAGAGCTGTATTCTCCACACTGTTAACGGAGAGATCGGCGGATAGTGTAATGCCTTGTCCTGCTTTAAAGTCAGCAGCGCTAATTCCAGTGTATGCCTCAGATCCAGCAACACCCTTATTGCTTGCAATTTCCAGAACGGCTTTCCCATCTGTAGGAGGGTTAGCATCAGATTCTACATATACGGAAGCGGTTACAGAATACTCTTTGCCAACTGACAAACCAAGGTCATCAAAAGCAAGGTCCACGCCATCCCAGTTATTAGATCGGTTACTAACATGTAGAGCCGCTCCATCATCATTGCCTTCAAACGGCTTGCCTGTTACTGCGTCCAGCTGGGCACCGCCTGATTGAGTTGCCTTGCCTTGACCATTCTGGAATGTTTCCTGATACACAATTTGTGAATTAGTTGCCACTAGATCCGCTGCGTTAACTGCCGGAGCTATCAAGCCGCCCGGAAGAAGCAGAGCCGCTGCGAGTAACCCGGAAACGACCTGCTTAAATGATTTCCTCATTCGAAGCATTCCCCCCACACCAAATTTTTCATCAAACATATAAAGCGCTTACATAATTTGTTGTGACCAGCCTCCTTTCACCCCAGATAATACCACTTCATGAAAGAGAATTCTTACTCCAAATTAAAGGGGAATCTTAGTTTTTTACAGAACTCTACCAAGTCTGATACGGGTATGGTCATGCTCTTCGTTCCGATGATCAGGCCGCGGCAGATAAATTCGTCGCAGCACCACAACAGATCCCCTCTTAATAATGCTTACCACCAGCCATACTTAAAAAGATCAAAAAGGAGCAGGATTTCCCTGCTCCTTCGCTATGTGAAACTTCTTTCTCTCATCAAACGTAAATTCACAAGGTATAATGAAGTCAGATGACCGTTCAGCATGATCTTATGACCATCATAATGAAGGAGGGGACATTCGTGGCGTTTATCCCGTTAAACTGTCCCAATTGCAACGGAAGAATTGAATACAAAGAAGGTGAGATTTTAAAGTGTCCCTATTGCGAAACAGAGCTTTTATTGAAGCAAAATCATGTCCATTACGTAGACCAGACCATTAATCATTACCACGGAACGCCCCCTAAAGCACCGCTGAAGCAGGCTGCCTCCGTAAAGCTACTGCTGATGCTGATGTTAGTCCTAACTGGCGCCATCGGTACTTATTTTTATTATAGCAACAGCTCCACCTATCCAAAAACAGAAGCCAATCTGCCTGTGCGAAAGATGCCCGAAAGCGAGGTTCTGCTCTCATTTTTGCGAGATATCTTCGATAAGGGGTCTGCCTTGCCGACAGAGGAGGAACTGGCTCGTCTTCGCTATTTAACCGTAGAGCATTCGGAGAATGATCAGTGGACGTTTACATATAGCCTCTCCGATCCCTTCAGCGATGAACAGGCCGAGAAGATCACTTATATTACTCAGGACAAGAAACTGAATAGCCAGCGGATTGATCAGCGAGATTTTGAAGCTTTTAAGGGACTGACGGCATTGGACCTGACAAATACCTATGAAATCTCCCAGACGGACCAAACCACTTTGGCCCATATGCCCGGATTAAAAAGTTATGGAGGCGCTTTTAACGAATCCTTCAGCAAATTTTCGGGCTACTTTGGTGACAAGTCTAAAATTACGGAGCTCTCCACTCAGCTTCGCAGCAATCAGGAATTGGCCCTACTGCTGGAATTTCCTAATCTGAGCTCTTTATCCATTACCTATGTGGATGAGTCTGTAACGGATTTCTTTCTGTTGAATAAACTGCCGCTCAAGTCCCTGTCGCTCACCTTTGTCGATGAACTGGGATGGTTGTCCTCCATGACCGGGCTGTCATCCTTATCCATACAGTACAGTGAAACCACAGACCTGCAGCCGCTGTACGCCTTGACTCAGCTTCAGGAGCTTCATTTGTCCTTTTTAACGAATGTGAAATCCATCGACTTTGTGCAAAACATGCCTGCTCTACAAACGCTAGATATTGAAAATGTAAACTTTTCCAGCCTAGAGCGCTTGGCCGATAAGGCCTCCATTACTAAACTACGCCTGGCTTCTCTAAGTCAGCTTGGCTCGGTAAAGACCATAAACAGTCTGTCTTCACTACGGGAATTAACGTTGTCCGGTTACTACGAGAAAACAGAAGCGCTGACATTGCCAAATGTAGTGCGGGTGGAAGTCCCAGGCTCCTTTCTCCCGGGGCTAAAGGCGCCCGCCGCAACCAGCCTGACGCTCCGTGGCGGAAGCGGGGATTTAAACTTGGCTACGCTGGGGAAATTCCCGAAACTGGAGCAACTCTCCCTCTGGGAGATCAGTGAAATCACACGTCTAGGCGCCATGGACGGCTTGTCCCGCCTAGAGACCCTAAGCATTTACGACTCGTCACTGTTCAAGGAAAGCGATGCCTTATTTCGTTTGAAGCAGGTGAAGTCTCTGATGTGCTCCGAGTGCAGGCTGAACTTTGAACAAAAAGCGGCCGCGGAGAACAGCGTGCTTGAACAGTTGACCTTAGAGCAGCCATACTTCAGCATAAACAACACCTCTGTTAATGACATTGACCAAATGATGCCTTACTTTGCCAAAATGTCCGCTCTGCGTTCCTTCACTCTGCAAGACAGCAATTTGGCTTCTCTCGAATTTATGAGTAATTGGCAGGCCATAGAAGAGCTTCATCTCGAGAACAATGCCATTTCCAATATAGAGACCCTAAGCCAGCTGCCTAATCTGCAAAAGGTATATCTATCCGGTAATACCGTACAAAACAAATCCGTGCTTGGTACGGGTGTGCATGTATATTAATAACCGCCTGGGATGTTAGGGAGTTTTAGACTAGTTAATGGATGGTATTGGAACAAAGACAAGAAGGGGTTCGAGAATTAATGTATACATTCTCGAACCCCTTCTGTTTATGTTTAGTTTCTAACCATCATCGCTACACTCCAGAGCGTTGCGGATTGACCGTGCCAAAGATATGATACGGTGTTATCCCCTTTGAAAATAGACTATCGATCAGCTTGATCAATTCCTCCGACGATAGATCTTTGTCTCTGTGTATCCAAAGACGAAACATAGATATTAATGTTGATATGTAAAACTCAATGATGTATGGTGCCAAGACATCATCTGTTGAAAAATCCATAATCAATCGCTCAAAGGGAATTTCTCTTTTCAAGCGTTCCACAAAATGAACAGAACCATAGTCGCCCAATATAGCTTTAAGAACTGAAATTTCCTCTGCATTTTCCAAGCATTGAAGTGCATCTTGGATAGTATGTGTAGAAAACTCTCTGCCTGCCATTTCCTCCTTAATGGATTTCAAAACACGCTCTTCAACGCAGTCCAACAACTCATAGATATCTGTAAAGTATTGATAAAATGTACTCCGATTATATCCTGATTGTTTAGCAATCTCTTGAATGGATATCTTTTCGATTGGTTTTCGGCAATATAAATCACAGAATACATTTATGAATGTCTGCCTTGTTTTGTCCGTAATTTCAGGTTGCTTATTCATGATTGACCTCCATTTTCTGTTCAATTGATTATACGACAGATATTAAAAATCTGATGGTTGATGACCGTATAGTGAATCTATACAATAACATTATACAACACGTTGTTGGATCATTAACAAGGATGAATATGGATATTAGGAGGCTAAGATGAGAATTTTATTTTTCGGTAGAGGTGTAATATCGACCCAATACGCTTGGGCTTTAGAGAAGGCAGGGCATACCGTTGAGTTTTACGTTAGAAAAGGGAGAAAAGAAAAGTTCGGAAGTCATATAGCGCTTGAAATGTGGGACGCACGAAAAGGGAAACAATTCATCCAAGAAAGCTGGAAAATCAAGCTGCATGAGGAGATAAGCCCAAATTACGATCTCATTATTGCGAGTGTCAACACAGAGCAACTTCCCGAAGCAGCAAAATTACTTTCGACTACTGCGGGTAACACCCCTATCCTAATATTCAATAATATTTGGAAGGATTTAAAATCATCAATCTTGCCCCTGTCTATGAACAATGTTGTCTTTGGGTTCCCAGGAGCAGGAGGCGGCATTGAGGACAATAAGCTTAGGGGCGGCTTTTTAAAAATGATATTTCTGGAAAAACCACGGGTAGGCACGGAACAGATAAACAACAAGGTCAGAGAACTATTTGAAGGCGCCCATTTTAAAATCAATTGGATCAAGGATATGCAAAGCTGGTTATGGAATCACTATGCCATGAATGCGGCGATGGAGACCGAGGTGTTAAAACGGGGAAGTTTCCCAGCAATCTTGAATCATAGTGACTCATTCACAAATGTCGGCAAGAGTATGCGGGAAATGAAGCCTGTTCTTAAAGCAAGAGGCGCAAAGATGGACGCGATTACTCTACTGTTGACCAAGATCCCACCGGCACTTATCGGCACGCTGTTTAACAAGGTCATTTTTGCAAAGGGCAGCTTACCACGACTTTTCATTGAATACAATAATAGTACATCCAATTTTGCAGTACTTGAAGTTGTGAGAGAAGCCAAAAAGTTAGGTATACCTTTGCCACGTCTTAACTCGGCATTAGAAAACACTGAACAACACACAAGTATCGAAAACGGATAAACTGGAAAACTTGATATTGTTCAGACCAACATCAACTCAACTAAGATAATATAAAACTATCATCCGACGAATGGGAGCCTCATCATATGCCCTTCGCTGAATGAATAACTGCAATAAAACAATTATAGCCCGAGCTTTAGAAGCCTCGGGCAAATTAGCTATATTAAAACAGTTAAATGTAGCTTCAAAACACTACACCCTAACCAACATCGTCACCGACTCCACATGCACCGTGTGCGGGAACATATCCACCGGCGTTACCTCAACCGTGCGATACCCGCCATCTTCCAGCACACGCAAATCACGCGCCAGAGTGCTCGGATTACAGCTCACGTACACCACGCGCTCCGGCTTCATCTCCAGAATCGTATCCAGCAAACGTGGATCGCAACCCTTACGCGGCGGATCGACAACGATGACGTCTGCTTCAATGCCTTGTTCTTTCCAGCGTGGAATGACATCTTCGGAAGCACCCACTTCGAACTTCACGTTCTTCATCTCGTTCAGCATCGCATTGCTTCGTGCGTCTTCGATCGCTTCAGGCACAATCTCTACCCCGTACACCTGATCCGCATGTTGTGCGAGGAAAAGAGAAATCGTCCCGATGCCGCAATAGGCATCAATGACAGTCTCTTTACCACTCAGTCCTGCGTACTCTACCGTCTTCCCGTACAGCACTTCTGTCTGCACCGGATTCACCTGATAGAACGAACGCGCCGAGATGGCAAACTGCACATCACCGATATAATCATAGATCACATCACGGCCCCACAGAACGCGGGTCTCATCGCCGAAGATAACGTTGGTCTGTTTCTTGTTTACGTTCTGGCAGATGCTCGCCACATGCGGAATTGCTTCACGGATACTACCGATCCATGCATCCTTGTGTGGGATGTCGCGGCCATTGGTGACCAGAACAAGCATCATCTCGCCTGTACGAAACGCCTTCTTCACAACCACATGACGAAGCAGACCACGGCCTGTCTCTTCGTTATACGCACTGATACCGAGATGGCTGCCTAGCTCCTTGACCTTGGCGACCACTTCATCGTTATGCTCATGCTGAATGAGGCAGGTGTCCATGTCGATGATCCGATGACTTCCTTTGGCGTAAAAACCACCCACCAAGCCGCCCTCGGCTGCTCCAATCGGCACCTGTGCCTTATTGCGATAGCGCCATGGTTCATCCATACCCATCGTTGGCAGCACACGGATACCTTGCGTTGTGTCATCTTCGATCATGACACCTTCCATGCGAAGGCGAATACGATTGCTGCCGTTCATTTGTTCTTCAGTAGAAGTTTGTTCAGTTTGGATTGCCTGTTCATCATCCTCCACCAACACATTCAGCTTGCCGATCCGCTGCAAATTATCCACCACCAGCTGGCGTTTCCACGCAAGCTGTCCGGCATAGCTCATATGCTGGATCTGGCATCCGCCGCATTGATCGTAGATCGGGCAAGGCGCGGATACACGATCCGGGCTTGCCTTCACAATCTCCAGCAGTTTGGCGTAGCCGTACTGCTTCTTGGTTTTCATCACTTTCACGCGTACGGTTTCGCCCGGAAGCGCACCTTGCACGAACAGCGTGTATCCATTGGCACGGCCGACACCTTCACCGTCATGGTTCATACCGATGATGTTGATGACGGTCTCTTCATTTTTGCTAACAGGAAGTCCTTCAATTGGTGCAGATTCACGTTCCCGTCCCTTCGGACGAACGGCAGAAAGAGATGCGCCTTGTGGCCGCACCTCTTTCCCTTGCTGACGTGTAGATGGACGAGATGATTTGCTCGGCTGGCGGGATGCTGAAGCATTCCCTTGCCCCTGTGAGGCAGCCGAATTCCGGCGGTTTTTTCCACGACCGCTGCGGTTCGTATTAGACAACGTACATTCACTTCTTTCTTCATATATGTTCATCCCTTGTGCAAGGGAGATTCCATTCATTTTCAGGCACCATGAGATTATACGTGATCCCACTGCACACGGCAACAGGAAATCACATTTTCTCCCCGATCCATACTACGCTTAACGATACAACATCAGGTGATGACGCAGGTTCTTGAATGTCGCAGGCAATGTGCCGCCCAGCTCGCCATCCAGGTTCAACTGTACATAGCCCGGCGACGTTACTTCCATATAATCCGTTTGGAAATGAACGACCTTCTTGTCGTTCAGATGTTCACCACGCAGCGCAAGGGTTACGAGGCGAATCATGTCAGCCAGATTACACTTGCGGACACCGATCACATCGAACAGACCATCATCAATGGTCGCACCCGGAGCCAGCTTCTCGAAGCCTCCAACGGAGTTCGTATTGGCAATGAGGAACAGCATGAATTCATCATGAATTTCTTCCTGACCCGCGGCACGGATAACCAATTCCTGCGGAGACAGGCTCGCCATTTTCTCAATACCCTTCATATAATAGGCCAGTTGCCCAATCATCGTTTTCAGTCGGCTTGGCACCTCATAGGTCAGTTCGGTTAACGAACCCCCGCCCGCAATATTGATAAAATATTTATCATTCGCCTTGCCCAGATCGAGCGGACGAAGCTGCTGGTTAATGACCAGATCCACGTAATCTTCCCACTGCCTCGGAATACCGAGCGCACGCGCAAAATCATTCGTCGTTCCCAAAGGAAATACACCCAGCGGAGGACGATTCTCCCGCTCGGCCATGCCGTTAATGACTTCATACAACGTACCGTCGCCGCCAGCAGCAATAATCATGTCATATCCTCGTTCAATCGCCAGCTCCGCTTCCCGGGTTGCATCCCCCTCACCCGTTGTTGCGTGACACGAGGCTTCAATACCACCTTGATCCAAACGCTGCAAAATATCAGCCAGACGTTTCTTCATTTCTTCCCGGCCTGAAGTCGGATTATATATCAAGCGAGCTTTTTTCATCTCATACGCCACCTATTCCACATTATCCATGAGTCTGAACGACCTCATTTTCTTACTATCCGAGAGTGACCGTAGTCGGGCATCATTTTACACAATGACTCACGTCCGTTAATCCTGCCCCAACACTTTTCTCTACTTATATATATGCATAAGGAATTCCGTCTCATTCCAAAGCCTTTATGTACTATCATATCATCAAATGTGAAGATGTCCTAGCCTGTAATACATAAGTAATTATTTTCATATCGATTATAACGAAATTTTACATCTGGATAACGATAACGATAAAACCTAAAGAATTATCCCACTCCAGCAATGACGAGCATGCTCTCTGTTCACTTCCGAACTTGTCTATCCTTTACAAAATAAACCTCTAGCACTCCTCTTGAATCTAATCCTATGGATTTCCTGTCATTTATAACCATCCATCACCATTCTGCCCGCTTGGGCCGGAAATAGTCTAATACCTTCTCAAATCATGAGAACAACCATATCCTGCAAAAAATTTACAAAAACCCGAATGAGATGACAAATAAAATGAAACCTTCTCCAATATAGTCTTAGTGCATCCTCAACACATTCCAATATCATACCCATGAAGGAGATCACCGAATGAAAAAACTCGTATTATTGCTTATGGTTTCGCTCTTGGCCTGTATTCCCTTTGTCACAGACGTTGAAGCGGCAGTCATTAACCATGATCAGGTTGTCGGATTCCAGGAAGTAACTCCCGTCACAGTCACGCAAATAACAGCCAAGCGTTTCCAACCCTACTTAAAAGTCTACCATGGATGTGTTCCATTCCCCGCCGTGGATCAACAAGGCAATACCAATGCAGGCTTGCAAACCTCCGGTTCCCCTAATGGAAATTGCAGCTCAAGTACAGGGCAAGTGTACTCCCGTTCGGCATGGCATAATGGCGTATGGGCTATTATGTACGCATGGTACTTCCCGAAAGACTCCCCTTCCTCCGGTCTCGGCCATCGTCATGACTGGGAAGGTATCGTTGTATGGGTAGACAATCCCGCAGCACCAAATCCTCAAATCCTCTCCATCGCCTATTCAGGACATGGGCAGTTCACGAATGTTGCACCAAGTAACACGAACCTGAACGGTACGAATCCTTTGATTAGTTACAACAGTACTTGGCCTCTAAACCATGAGCTTGGCGTTACTGGAACCGTCGGTGGAATGCAGCCTTTGATCGGCTGGGATGATCTGACGTCTGCGGCACGCGATGCGCTGAATACAACTGATTTTGGCAGTGCCAATGTTCCGTTGAATGACAGCAATTTTACAAACAATTTAAACAAGGCCTGGTTTAGATAAAAAAAGTAAAATCCCCTTCAAGTAGATACAGAACTTGGAGGGGATTGTTTTTGCAAAATCATGTAGTTTAAAAACCAATCTTTCTGCCAGCTCGGAGCTGTTTATACCAAAAATATACGGTGCAGCCCACACAGTAACCGAGCAATGCGGCACTTGCAGCGAGGAGAAGCATCGACGAGAAAATATAACCTGCTACCTGCCAACCAAGGCCGAATGAGACAAGTGCCAGCGTGAGAAACAATACGGCCAGAACATTGTTGAAGCGTTGCAGTTCCACTGCCTGTGTCTCTGTCCCTTTTCCAGTTAACACGGCCTTCCCAATCTGCACAAACAGATTAAGCTTGCCTCCGGATGCCAGACCGACAACTTGAATGATCCATAATGCTCCCAGAATTAACGGCTGGTTGAACAGAAATGACAGGACAACAAATAGCACAATCCCAATCTGGTTCGCTTTGACATAGCGCATAGGCACTTCCCGCATCTACATATCTCCTTATCCCCATTTTATTAGTTGGTTTAATTGTAGTCTGTAAATGAAGTAAGAGCAATAGGAAGTTGCTTTGATCATGCTTATAAGATGGAATAGTCCCTTTTCAAGATCTCCCAATGCGGTGTTGGTACACCTGTAGCCTTTTTCCATTCTGTAAATGCATTATTTAACGCCTCGATCTCCCCAAAAGAACCCGCAACCAGTTTATAGATCGGAAGCTTACTATACATCTTTAATAGAAGGTAAAACATCCGCTGATGTTTGCGAATCAGTTTCGCCTGAATCTCCGGTATAATCGTTATGCCCATAGCCTCAAGCACGCTAAAGCCCTCATCCATCGCCCCAATCATATGTTGGATTTGCTTTCTGCTTCCGTCCAGCTTGATCATCTCACGCTTTTCATTAAAGCTCACCGCATTAAGCATCAGAATGGGCACAATATGGCTTTTCAGCCAGGCATCGATATCGTCCAGGTAATTCAACTTGTATTTCGTCTTCTCAAAAGCTTGACCCAGTATCGATTTAAAGGCAATCTCACCGTCCAGTCCACCAATCACCATTTGCCCTCTTGCTCCACCAATGGATAACATACGGTCTTCTTGCCGCCGCCCACCGCTGACCTGGAAACCAAACGCTATCCTTTTTTCCACCTTGCTGTTTTCCGCCAAAAAGATTTGCATGCTTCCTACATCTGCATTGTTGCCGACGATCACCAAGTTCCTGCTCTGATTGGCTGCCAAAATAGGCAGTACTGATGGAAAATCGTTGTACTTCATAACCACGAAAATAAGATCATATTCATCTTTCTCTTCCAGCGTTCTTGTTACCCGAACCGGATCAACGGTCGTTTTAAGCTGGAACACATGACGAATGACAATACCATCTCTCTCCAGTTCCTCTGCCCGCCTCCCTCTAGCCAGAATGGTAACGTCATTTCCCCCACGTACCAGAACCTGCGCCAACTGACTGCCCAGAACGCCTGCGCCATACACTAATATATTCATTAGTTATCCCTCTATTTCAATTTTTTATGGATATTCGTTGCTTTATCAACATTTGTTGATAAAATAAGAGTAACAAAGCATCTGCAACGCTTCAATCGCTAAAATATCCGTTATTGTTGAATAATCAACGAATGGATCCATATTGTTGAAAACATCAAAGGGGGAGCCATGGACAGACGAGTGGTCAAAACAAGAAAAGCTATAACCGATGCCTTTATCGGGTTGTTAGAAGAGCAGGATTTCGAGCAAATTACGATTAATGAGATTGCTGATCGGGCCAATGTGAACCGTGGTACCGTCTATTTGCACTACACGGACAAGTTCGATCTGCTGGATCAAAGCATTGAGACGTATTTGCAGCAGCTGGTGGAGAGCTGTATGGTAGAGAGTCCTACAACGCCCATGACCGTCAAGGAGGCGATGCTCCGAACCTTCTGTTATCTGGAGCAGCACGCCCCTGTTTATACCACGCTATTAACCCAAAAAGGCATTCCTGCCTTTCGAAACCGGCTGATGAAAATCCTGATTCAGGGAGTGGAAGAGCAGGTTGATGCGTGCGGCATTCACAAAGGTATCAATCGGGAGATCACTGTACAATTTCTGGCTTCTGCCGCCGCTGGGCTGCTGGAATGGTGGATCATGAATTCCATGCCTTATCCGGCACAGGAGATTGTCGAAGAACTGATGTCTTTGCTGGAGCTTCATCTGATTCTTCCTTCTCAGGTAAAGGGTTAATAAGGAGCTACGGATTGAATAAACAGGAGATCATATGTTGCCGAGACTCCTCCCTGTATGCTGAACTTGTCCTCGTACTGCTTATACATGTTGGTGAATAAACGTCGTAAACTGTACCCAGGAATCGTTGCTGCTTCTGAAGTGCTGGCTCCCATTCCTTTAACCGAATACAGAAAATCCCTTGCCGAAGCATACTTTTCCATATGAATCGAACGCTCACAATGGAAACTAGAATATCCGGATTCCTGAAGCATGATTTCCCATTGAACAGGTGAATGAAACGAAAGTCCATGTCGCTGTGATTCCATCCCGTTGGCACGATAAACTTCATCAAATGCCTCATGCATCTCACGAAATGTATCAGGCCCGAAGGTCGTAAATATGAGCAAGCCACCCGGGCGCAGCATTCGCCGCAGGTGACCCAGTGTTTCCTTCGGCGAACTTAGCCATTGAAAACAGGCGTTAGAGACGATGATATCCACTGAGGACTCCGATGCATTTACGGCCCATGTCTCAATATCCGCCTGTAGAAAACGCAAACGATCCGTTGTACAATCCCCTTCACCTGGATGCTGTGCTGATCGGAACCGTTTTGAAGCCACTTCGATCATCTCGGGTGCAATATCAAGTGCAGTAATATTCGCATTAGGCCATTCATTCACTAGGATTTGAGTCAAAGCCCCTGTGCCACAACCGATCTCAAGAATGCTCGGATTACTTAAGACCCCTTTGTTCTTCCATTCCTCGAGGGATCTTGCTAGCTGATCAGCCATAGAACGCTGAATATGAGCATGTGCATCATAAGAAGTGGCACTACGATTAAATTGGCGTTGAACAACACTACTTCTTCCAATGGTCATGCCACCATCTCCTCCATTCATCAGCGATGTGTACTTCTTTTCCCAAAAAGGGTGCATGCCCGCAGCCTGTTAATGTAATTAACTTAGCTTGAGGTAATTGAGTCATAAGTTCCAAGCCAGCACCGTAAGGACATATCCTATCCTCAGTCCCATGAATAAGTAGAACCGGACAATCGATATTCGGCAATTGAGACAAGCATTCCTCGCTTCGTAAAATCTGCAGGCCTGCAAGTAGCGCTTGCGTTTTCCAGCCCCCCATAGGAGGTAGACGTTCAGCAAGACCCGCCTCCCATTCTTGCTCCGTAAACATAATCTTTCGAAAATTGGCTTCCACTGCGTGTTGATCCTTTAAAATCCCTTTGATCATCTGCCTAACGTATGCATCTGCCAAGCCGCGGTCAAACTCTTCTTTTGAGCGGGTAAAACGAGCCGTTGCACCGAACAGCACAAGGCCATCCACGTAACCTTTAGCCGCTAGTCTGAGCGCCAGTAAACCTCCGAGCGACCAACCTGATATCAGAAGCGGACCGTGTGCTACTCTCTCCCTGCAAACTGACCCTTCAATACCTAACATGTCTCTAACTGCTGTTTCAGTTAAACACAGGATTTCCTCTGGAGAATCCGCAACACTATAATCTACAGACATATGACGAAATTCAGGCAATAACAGGCGAAGACGGTCAAACATCGCATCAGGCATGCTCCATCCCGTTAGCCATAGTATGGTTCCACTTGTCTCCTGCTCAATTTGCAGTGGACTATTATCCAAGGCATTCATAAGCTCAGCACCCCTAACTGCAGCCCGATTTTGCAGATTTGTGCGCTGGCATCATTCAGTTCCTTAGGGGTATGGTCGGCAGATAAGGAGAAGCGGATTCGCGCTGTGTCATCAGGAACGGTAGGCGGTCGAATAGCGACCCCAGCAATACCGCCTGCTTCAAGTGCCTCACTGAAACGAAGAGCCCTTTCGTTATCACCAACAATTATCGGCACAATAGGAGAGTCCCCGGTCCCAACGTGAAATCCGGCATCCCTAAACGAAGAACGAAATAATTGACTTGCCGAGTAGAGACGTTCCCGGCGCCAATGATCCGCTTGTACCAAAGTTAACGCTGTTGATATACCAGCTACCAGAGAAGGCGGCAATGCCGTTGAATAGATAAGTGGCCTTGCTTTGTTAACGAGAAAGCGGATTAATGTTCGGCTGCCGCAGATATAAGCTCCATATAAACCGAATGATTTGCTAAACGTCCCCATGTGCACATCCACTTCATGATGCAATCCAAGCTTAAAGCAAAGTCCTTCGCCCCGTTTCCCGTAGATGCCCCCGCTGTGCGCCTCATCCACCATCAGCATTGCCCCGTATTCTTGTTTGAGCGCAACGAGCTCTTCCAAGTGTGCTTGATCACCATCCATTGAAAAGACGGCATCCGAGACAATCAGCTTACGTCGTTTATCCCGATATTTGTTCAATAATAGCTTCAGATGTTCCATATCATTATGCCGATACCGGGCATGTTCCGCGCGGCTCAGCACAATACCGTCCACGATGCTGGCATGGTTTAATTGATCACTAAAAACGACATCACCCCGGCCCACGAGCGCACGAATGACACCAGAATTAGCCATATAGCCATTCGCAAAAACAAGCGCGGCTTCACTCTGCTGCCAAGTGGCCAGCGCTTCTTCCAGACGGCCATAAGGCGGTCGACTCCCAGTAACAAGACGAGATGCGCCCGAGCCTCCTCCTTCGGTAAGAAGCGTCTCGCGAATTGTATCGATGATAGCGGGATGTCGAGCAAGTCCCAGGTAGTCATTGGAGGCCAGGTTGAGGAGCACCCGGTTTCCTCTCCACGTATAACCAGGGCTATCTGGAACCACGGCACTATCACGCAAGTAACGTTCATTGGAGGCATCAGCCAATAACGCAATTTCTTTTTCCATCCAATTCATAGTCCGTACCGCCTTAAAGTGCATTTAACTCAATCTCAAAACCCAAATCTTCAATCATTTGATGATCATTCGATATTTCCTGACCTGCTGTCGTTAAATAATCACCTACAAAGAGTGAATTTGCAGCATACAGCGACAAAGGTTGCAATGTACGGAGGTTGATCTCGCGTCCACCCGCAACACGAATCTCTTTAGACGGACAGATGAGCCGAAATAGTGCCAGTACCTTGAGCGCCTTCATAGCCGGAGTGCGTCCAGCTCCTTCCAGAGGGGTCCCCGGTATCGCATTGAGAAAATTAATCGGAATTGAATCCGCATCAAGCTTACGGAGCGCGAAAGCCATCTCGACAATTTCCTGATTACTCTCACCCATACCGATAATGACACCGGAACAGGGGGACATGCCGTATGCTTTAACCTTTTCCACAGTTTCAATCCGCTGGTCATAGGTATGCGTTGTGGTTATCGATGGATAATTGGCCTTGCTTGTGTTCAGGTTGTGATTGTATCGGTGCACACCTGCTTCAGCTAAACGTTCTGCTTGACCGTCCTTCAAGATTCCTAGACAAGCACAGATTTTAAGGGGCATCGTTTCACGGATTTCTTTTACCGCCTCTACCACTTGATCCAGCTCCTTATTCGTGGGACCTTTCCCTGAAGCTACAATGCAATAGGTTCCTGCTTTACGCGCCATAGCTTCATGTGCTCCTGCAAGCAACGTTTTTTTGTCGAGCAAGCTGTATTTTTGGATGGGAGCGGTGGATACAATGGATTGTGAGCAATAACCGCAGTCTTCGGGACAAAAGCCGCTTTTGGCGTTGATGATCATATTCAGCTTCACTTTTTTGCCGTAAAAATATTGCCTCACTTGGAAAGCCGCTTGCATTAGCGGCAGTACCTCATCGTCGCTTGCTTCAAGCACGGCAAGTCCTTCTTCCATTGTTAAACATTCGCCATTCAACGATCGATTCGCAAGCGACGACCATTCTAGATTAGTTACCGTTGTTTTCAACTTCATTCCTCCTCCATGGATTGAACTGTTAGTGCGTGTCTGATTGGTGTTAACTGGATCTTTTCTCGAATCACCTGGATCAACAATTCCGTATTCATTTCGTCCATCAAGCGAGGAAAACGTCCAAGAAAGGGTATGCCGCAATAACGTTCAATCAGCTCCGCGTTTGTTGTGATGCTGGAATCGTTATAAATCTCGTCAGATTCACCATCGTTAAGAATAAAACCTACGATCGGTACCCTATGCTGCTGCAGGTATGACACTGTAAGAAGTGTATGATTAATCGTACCTAAACCTGTCCGCGCAACGATCAGAGCCGGTGTCCGTAGCTTCGAGATTAAATCCACCACAAAAGAGTCTTCGGTCAGAGGAACAGCGACACCGCCTGCTCCTTCAATGAGTACCGATTCGTATCGATCTGCCAGCTGCTGACCCGCACTGATAATCTCCTGTAACGTAACATCCACCCCATCCTGCTTAGCAGCGAGCATCGGGGTCAGTGGAGCTTGGAATGTAAATGGCGCCACATGCTCGGCACGCTCATGAATTCCGGTGTATTGCAACAGGCGTTCTGCATCGGTTTCTCCGCTGCCAAGAAGTGCACCGGATTGCACGGGCTTCCAGACGCCTATATTCCGTTTTTCAGCACGAAGCGCAGCCACAAGAGCCCCTGTAACGATTGTTTTCCCAACCCCTGTGTCCGTACCTGTTACGAATAATCCGCGAATTACATTCATGATTCCAAACCACCTTCGGTGACGTCAAAAATGGATTGCATCAAGATATCAATCATTGCTTCAAGCTCAGCCTCTGTGCTAGCAAGAGGAGGAATGAACACAATAACATTGCCAAGGGGTCTCGTAAGCATGCCAAGCTCTCTGGCCCGCTCCGTTACCCGAACGCCAATACGTTCGGCCCAATCGTACGGTTCCCGAGTTGCTTTATCCCGTACAAGCTCAATTCCTAACATCAATCCCTTCTGCCTGATATCCCCGACGTGCGGAGAATCTTTAAGTACTGAGAGCTTCTGCTCTACAAAAGCCGCCTTTGCTCTTACACCTTCCACTAGGTTGCGCTCTTCAAATAGTTTCAAGTTAGCCAAAGCAACTGCGCAACCGAGCGGGTTACCTGTGAAGGAATGACCATGGAAAAATGTTTTTTGCTCCTCATAATCGGCATAAAATGCGCTGTACACCTCATCTGTTGCCAGTGTCGCTGCCACAGGTAAGTAGCCGCCTGTAAGGCCTTTGCCTATCACCATCAAATCAGGTGAAACTTCTTCCAGATCACAAGCAAACATAGCACCTGTCCTGCCGAAGCCTGTCGCCACCTCATCGGCTATGAACAGTACACCATATGCACGGCAAAGTGCTGCCATCTCGCGTAGACAGCCCTCTGGCATTATAAGAATGCCGCTAGCTCCTTGCACAATCGGCTCCACGATAATAGCCGCGATTTCATCTGCACTGGTTTCAAGTACATTACGCAATGCGGTTAACGTAGCTTCCATGGCTTCCCGCTCGCCGTCCTCATGTCGATAAATGTAAGGATATGGAATGACATGAGTAGGAAATAGCATGGGACGGAACACATCATGGTACAACGGAATTGCACCGACACTCACCGCACCAATCGTATCTCCGTGATAGGCTTGATTCATCGTGATAAACTTCGTTTTACCGGTTTCTCCTCGGTTCTTCCAGTATTGAAACGCCATTTTCACTGCGATCTCAACACCCGTTGCGCCCGAATCGGAATAAAATACTTTATTTAATCCCTCTGGGGAAATCTCTACTAGTTTCTCAGCAAGTTCAATAGCTGGCACATTAGCCATTCCGAGTAACGTAGAATGTGCAACACGTTCCAACTGATCCGTTATGGCTTGGTTCAGCTCGGGTATGTTATGTCCGTGAACATTAAGCCAAACCGAGGAGAAGCCATCATAATAAGCACGTCCCTGGACGTCATAGAGCATGACGCCTTCGCCTCGTTCAATGATGAGAGGATCAGAGTTATTGTAATCTTTCATCTGCGTAAAAGGGTTCCATAAATGGGCCTTATTTATAGCTGCAAGCCGTTCATAATGTGTCACAAGATATCACCTTCCGTTAGATCATTTCAATTGTTAACCAAAATTATTTTTGAGGTTAACAATTGAATGTTGACATCTTATCAGACAAAAACTTTCCTGTAAAGATAATCATTTCTGAGTTAAAACCCTCACCTCCACTCTGTATGAACGGATTGAACCCGGAACTTCGGCTCGTAAAGGGTTTGGCCTAATGCAAAAAAACACGCCTGATTCGGCGTGTTTTGTCTAAAATACATATAAAAACAAAAAAACGGCATCTCTGCCGTTTGTGTTTAAGCTATTGTTAGAGATAACGGGAATAATCGCCAGCAGCGACTTGTTTTCCCTGAATTAAAACCTAACCTTATTACATCTTTCCAGTAAAAGTTGAATTTGGCGCTCCAGCCACTTTCCTAATAAAGGATGTGGGAGCAGTGCCTCACCACTATACGCGTAATCCAGTTCCTTCAGCCGGCCCGGGATCGCCTTCATGGTGAAATAACCGGCACTCAAAAACAGCGGCGCCACAATAACCCGGCTCCCCCGCTCTTCACTCCAGTATTTCGCCTTGTCGTACACACTATCCGGATTTAGCAGCGCATAATCGGTATGAGCAACACCGCTTACTTCCTGCACCCGCTGTGCGAGTGAAGAAATGCCCGCTTCCCAGCGCTGACGGAATCCATCGTGAATACTCCCATGTCCGACTAACAGGATCGTCTCCTGTTCTGGTTGCTGCGACAGGGCCTTTACCTTGTCCCAGACCATAACCGCAATATCCGAGTCGTTACCCACAGGATAACCGAAGTGAATTTGTGGATTCACCTCGAAGGGTTCCAGATCCGTCTCACGCTCCGGAGCGTCTTTGGCACCGATGGCATACTCAATCTCATCCACATGTGTACTACCGGACGAAACAAACAGAGGTACGACCAATATATCAGTTACGCCCTGTGCTTCCAGTCGGTTGATACCGTCCTGGATCAGGCGTCCTTCCACAAGCTCAAGAAACCCGGCTTCAACGGGCAAGGGTTCAGGCAGATTCAACCGGGAGACCGCGTCATCGACGGATTCTACCCAGGTCTTCTCCTGAGAACCGTGACTAATGATGAGTACACCCGGTTTCTTCATCCTTAACGTCCCAGGCGTTCCAGCGTCATTTTATAACCGTCATTACCGTAGTTCAGGCAGCGTTTTACACGAGAGATCGTGGCTGTACTTGCACCTGTCTCAGCTTCAATCTGGTTATAGGTATTTCCTTTGCCAAGCATACGCGCTACTTCCAGCCGCTGGGACATGGATTGAATCTCGTTTACCGTGCAGAGGTCATCAAAAAACACATAACACTCTTCAATATCTTTCAGAGTCAAAATAGCCTCAAATAATTGTTCAATGCTTTTATCATTTAGCTTTTTCAGCTGCATTTCATCATCATCCCCTAGCGGTTACTGTGTACCTTCATTGTACCCAGCCTGAGTTGGTATTTCAAGCGTTAACGATTTCACGCACTACAGAATAAAAATACATGTTACCGCTTTCATATAGCATTAATGTCCTCCCTGCGCGCACAATCCCCCTCTATCTCACGATTTATCCCCTTTTTCCGCGTATATTTCCGATTAATTATGTAGGAATTGTTATGTTTAAAATGTGACAAATTTGTGTCCAAACCATATAATTCCACTGCGAACCTATCATACTCTCCTGCGCCCAAATCCGCAAATATCCCGTTTTACGGGATACTCGCCTACGCCGTCTCTCCGCTAATGACATACAGTATAGCAAAAGGGAGTTCCAACTCGGTCTGTTATGCACGTCCAGCAGCTGAAGGAACGCAATTCCGAAATCCAACATAGAAGGAACGTGATAGTTCATGCCACAGCATTATTATCACCGCCAGCCCGCTCCACGGCAGCGTCCGGCTTCCCATACGCAACGGCAGGCCCATACTACTGCCTATATGCCGCCACGGGCATTGAATGAAGCTCAGGTTCCACCCATGTATCCTGGAGTAGAGCCTTACTACCCTCAATTCCAAGAGGTTGAAGCATCCGGACTTGTGCCTTATAGTCCAGGTGGTCCCGGGGGACCCGGTGGAAACTTTTTCGGCGGGGGAGCTCCTGTTGCTCCCCCTGTTCCGGTGGAAGCTCCTGCGTCTTCCTCAGGCTTTTCCCTGGCCAACATCGGAGAACTGAAAGGAATGATCGACCGCTTCGGTGGAATTGATGGCATCATGAGTGGAATCGGCAAAATGCAAAAGGTCGTTGGCGGCTTCCAGCAGATGGCACCCATGATGAAACTAGTGATGGGGATTCTGCCTTTTGGAAAAGGAAAAAAAGGAAGCAGTGTTGCGGATAAAGATTATGAAGAGTATTCGCCACCTCGCTCACGCAAACGCCGTAAAAAAACGACCTCTGCTCCGCGCAAACGGAACACGAATAGTAAAACTGGCCGGAATAAATCCAATTCTACCAAACATCGTCCTAAAAAAAGCAAAAAGCTCTAACTCTTTTCCCAGGCGCCCTCTTACATAAGGGGGGGCCTTAATCCACTTCCATCTTATTCTCCCCTTCAATCCACTCATTCTTTCATATAAGAGAATATTCATAACCTTTTCTTAAGAACCTATGTTCTTATTCCCGTGAATTGAGGTATACTGTGTTATAGATAAAGGAGGCGGATTATGGAACTGTTTAAAGACAAATATACTCCCGCATTAATCGACCGGACAGGAGAAAGGTTACACCACTTCTACCCCAAGTTGGACAAGCAGCAATTTCGTGAACTTGTATTTGCCGAAGGCTGGGGAGAGCTGGAATTCAAAGCTCGTATCCGCCGCATTACGTCGGCATTGACCGAAGTTCTCCCTGACAACTATGAAGAGGCATTACACGTGATTGAACAGGCAGCACCACAGATGCGAGGGGTCGAGTATTTGTTCGTTCCTGATTTTATTGAAGTCAACGGACTTGCGCCGGAAAACTACGAACTATCCATGAAGTACTTGACCCTCTTCACACCTTATTCCAGTTCCGAGTTCGCGGTACGCCCGTTTATTGAACGCTACCCGATCGAAACGATGAAACGCATGATGGAATGGACGGGAAGTTCCAATGAACATATACGCAGGCTTGCCAGTGAGGGCAGCCGTCCACGTCTTCCATGGGGTTCCAAACTTCGGGAATTCATCACCGATCCAACACCAGTACTTCCCATTCTGCATGAATTGAAGCAGGACGAGTCCCTGTATGTCCGAAAAAGTGTAGCCAATCACCTGAACGACATCTCGAAAGACCATCCAGAACTGGTCCTGGATTTGGCCTCAAGCTGGTACGGACAACATGAACATACGGACTGGATCGTTCGTCATGCAAGCCGCTCATTACTGAAAAAGGGACATCCGAAGGCGCTGAGTCTCTTTGGTTATGTCGAGCAGGATGCGACACATATCGAGCATCTTCAGCTTGCAAGAGATACCGTGGCCATCGGGGAAGATCTCCATTTTTCCTTTGATGTCGTTAATGAAAGTGGTCAGTCACAGATGCTGCGAATCGAATATGAAATCGGATATATGAAAGCAAATGGCAAGCAGGCACCCAAGCGGTTCAAATGCTCTGACAAAACCTTCCCTACCGGAAGAACCAAGGTTGCAACGAAGCAATCGTTCAAAGTCATTACGACGAGAAAGCATTACGCTGGTTTGCATACGCTAACGATTGTCGTTAATGGACAACCTACAGCTACAGCCACATTTGTATTGGAGCAAACAGAGTAACCTGCGAAGGGCCAGTAGCCATCCAACTTATCATAAAAAGGTAGGAAGGTTCTTTTATGATATAAATCCCATGTTAAAATTCAGCTCATAGCATCCATTCCTTGAGAAATTCCCCAAGGCGTCTTCAGTACTGAAGATGCCTATTACTTTTTCCATCCTGTTCGTAACAGCCAAACTCCCCCTCAAATAAAGTTATGCACATGATGCTTCTTCATTTACTTTTATCCACATGTGGACATCTATTCCGAAAATGAATCTATATGTACTCTTATTTGCCCTCTTATGCACATCATACACAGGCTAAAGAAGCGATCTGTGGAGATCGCTAACTCTTCACTTGCTATTCAGTTTCTATTCTTCCTTACTTAAACCAGCCCCGCTTCACGAACCAGGCCACCATGCTTCCGCCCAGAATAAACATCAACAGCAGCACAGCTCCATACCCAAACTTCCATTGCAGCTCAGGCATATAAGCAAAGTTCATACCATAGATCCCTGCAATCAGCGTCAGTGGCATAAAGACTGTTGTTATCACGGTGAGGGTCTTCATAATCTGGTTCATACGGTTGGAATTCAGCGAAATGTAACTGTCGCGCAGGTCAGCCGTCATCTCCCGATCAGCTTCAATCATATCCGTCAGCTTCAACAAATGGTCATAGATATCGGTAAAATATACGGTATGCTCTCCTGTTCTCTGCACATGCTGAGAATTGACTACACGATAGAGCAGATCCCTCATAGGCACTACCGTCCGTCTAAGCTTCAGCAGTCGACTGCGCAAGTCGAACACCTGATTCATCAGGTCTTCCACCGACTCCTTGCCGCCCCGGTTCTCCAGTTCAGCCAGCTCATCCTCTATGGCAAACAGAGACGGGAAATAATGATCGACCAGCTTGTCCATCACCGTATATGCCGCTGCCACCGGGCCTCGGGCCCAGATGGTTCGTTCGTGCGCATGATGCAGCAACCTCTCCCAAGCTTCATCAACTTCCTCCAGTGCCCCGTGATGAAAGGATACCAGGAAGTTCGCACCCAGAAACAGGTCCACCTCTTCCGCTTCCAATGTGGTCGGATTCAGTGCATGCAGCACGAGGAACTGCAAATTGTCATAATAATCGAGCTTAGGTCGCTGCAATACATGCATACAATCCTCAATAGCTAATGGATGAAAATGAAAATATGTATCGAGCAACTGGCTTTCCTCTTCGGAAGGCTGATTGAAATCTGCCCATACCCAAGCGTAATCCTGCAGATCCAGCTGTGTAAGCGGTACATTTACAGATACCTGATGATCCCGTGAGATGGCGAGTGTACGAATCATAAAATAGACCACGTCCTTGTCTTGTATCCTTTACGTTATTGTACAACTTTAACCACTGAACCGTCTCCTGCAACAGCCCATTATACACACGTTATCCTGCAAACGCGACAACAAAAAAAGCCAACCCTGTTGGCTTCTCTCATTTCCCTATCCACAGTTTTCTGTATCCACAGGAATATCTTCTTTTGGTTTATCATTCCACGGATGGCTATCCACATATCCAGCCTGTCCACACGTTCATGCACAGGCGTCTCTTCTTTTTGGTTGTATAATTGTCCACATATCCCGATATTCACATAGTTATGAACAGTTTGTCTGAAACCCAGAATTTGTCCCGGAACACATTTTCGAATTAGAAAATGATCCAGTACAACAATCCTGCCAGCGCCCCGGTAATCGGAATCGTAATAAACCACGTAATAATGATACGTCCGGCAAGTCCCCATTTCACGGCTGAGAAACGTTTCGCGGAACCAACACCCAGAATGGCAGATGTGATTGCGTGAGTTGTACTCACCGGCAGGTGGAGCAAGGTTGCCGAGAAAATAACAGATGCGGCTGATAGATCAGCTGCAAACCCGTTAATCGGTTCAATTTTGAAAATTTTGGTTCCCATCGTTTTAATGATTTTCCAACCACCGATGGAAGTACCGAGTGCCATCGCTGTTGCCGCGGAGATTTTAACCCACAACGGAACATCCAGATGATCCTGTACGCCTGCTGCGACCAGTGCAAAAGTAATAATCCCCATTGCCTTCTGCGCATCATTGGTACCATGCGTAAACGCCTGGAGCGCTGCTGTGAAAATCTGTACCGTACGGAAACCTTTGTTCACATTATGCGGACTGCGTTTGGCAAAAATATATTTGAGAATGGTCATGACCACATAACCGATGGCAAATGCGATCAGAGGTGATAATAACAATCCTCCGACGATGTCAATGAATCCACTCCATTTGACTTTATCAGCGCCTGCGCCAACGAGTACAGCTCCTGCAAGGGCTCCAATCAATGCATGTGAGGAAGAGGACGGAATACCAAACCACCATGTAACCAGGTTCCAGATAATCGCCGCGATCAAGGTGACTATGACGACCTCAATCCCGTTATCTAGCGTGGTGGGGTCGGTTACACTCCCCCCAATCGTCTTCGCAACTCCCGTAAACATCATGGCACCGACAAAGTTCATCACCGCAGCCATAAGAATAGCTCGGCGTGGCGTCAGTGCTCGGGTCGAGACCGAAGTTGCAATGGCATTCGCCGTGTCGTGGAATCCGTTGATGAAGTCAAACGCCAGTGCAAGGAAGACGACTATACCCAATACCCAAATCGTTGTTTCCATTATTCTCTGGCTCCTTAAGAATTACGCATGATGATGGATTCAAGCACATTGGCAACATGTTCACAAGCATCCGTTGTCGTCTCAAGACGTTCATAGATTTCTTTGCGCTTGATCAATTCAATCGGATCAGGCACGGTAGCAAAAAGGTTCTTGATACAGTTGCGCAGCACTTCGTCCCCCTGGTTTTCCAGATCGTTCAAACGAATCGTGTACTCGCGAATCGCCAGCAATTTTTTCTGAGACAGCAAATGAATGGCCTTCTGAATTTCGTAAGCCGATTGGCGCAAAATTTCAGCGAATTGAACAATATATTCGTCCGGGTCAGTCAGTTGGTACATATAGAAACGGGAAGCCGTTGCTTCAAGCCCGTCCAATACGTCATCAAGTGTTGTTGTCAGTTCCATAATATCATCGCGTTCGATCGGCGTGATAAATGTCTTGTTGAGCTCTGTAATGACGGTATGCACATAATCATCACACTGGGACTCGTACTTCTTCATTTCATTGGCAAAAAGAGTCACATCCTGAAGGTTGGAAACATGTTGGGAGAAATAATCAGCCGCTTGCACGACCGTATCTGCCATGTTCTCTAGTGTCTCAAAAAATATATCCTTCTTCTTCTTAAGCTTCATAGCTCTATCCCCTTTACGAGAAATTGCCGATAACCGATGAAACATGAAATGACAACCTTTGATATCTTATCATAAATGTTTCACGGTTTGTACATAAGGCATGATCCTTTTTTATATTCTTATCACATAAATCTGAAATGAATCTTAATTATTTGGAATGGCTGGAAAAATGATGATGAAATTTTACACTGCGTTTACATTTCTCTTCAAATTGGATTAATTTTCAATTTCGACATGCCCTGCAAAATCAGGCTGATTCGGAACGATACTAATAAAAGTCTTGCCAGGAATAAGAGCAACTTCGGACCCATTTTGCACAAATCGAATAATGTCACCTGGTTTTTTGACCCACTGTCCTCGAATCATCTTGCCTTTTTGAAACAGCATGGCTTCACCACCCTGCTCCAAATTAACGGAAATTCTGCCCACATTGTCGAGCACCTTGTGATCTGCACCCGCTACAATAATATTGGCCGCTCCAATGGGATTGCCGTTATCCAGATCCTGATCTGCCTTTCCGTTCACCAATCTCATATATCGTCCGCTAACTTCATCATAATCATACGTGACCCGGTAACTCTCCAATAAATAATGAATATCGAACTGCTTGACCAACTCTCCGGCGGACGTGGCACCTTCTTCGTTATACGTATATACAGGGGACTTAAAGTCGTGACTATAGCCTTTGGTATCCGCGCCTTCTCTCAGCTTGTCCGCCGACGTATATAGATTGTGCGGTGCTTTGCGATCGGAGGAACGCCAGAAATAAGGGCCGCTATTCGATATCTCATCCATATGCTGTTTCTGCTGCTTTTGTAAAATAGAATAGGCATCCGGGCTGCCACCCGCATGAACCAATACCCCATCGTAACTCTCACCAAGCTCGATCAGATACGGACGGATACTGCGCACGGGTCCAACCGTTTCTGCCCCGCCTTCACTTTGGAAGATGGCAATAAAACGGGTAATACCTCCCTCAGCGAGCACTTCAATAATAATATCTGCCGCACTCAGACCTGACTGGGGCCGCGCTGCAGGTGCATTGTTAATCATAACTGCCAGCGGACGGCGCGTAATTGCTTCATCAACAGGCAGACCCGTCAGCGGTGCTGTGTAGAGCGATGTGGCAGGTTCTTCCGTTTCTTGTTCTTCCTGTACGGGTGTGGGAACGGACTCCGGCTTCGGAATCTGGACCATCTCCTTACTCTGGCAAGCGACCAGACTCAGGGCCAGAATAAGCAGCGACGCCACTGATGTCGTTTTGTTCCATTTCAGTTGCTTCAATATATGTACCTCCTGGACGATATGGCTGAAATCTAGGCTGTAGTTGCTCTTATGTAAGTGACCATTTCACGTATTTCTTTCCATTTAATCACACACAGCACCATTTGTCTTCGATATGGAGAGCAATTTCTACCCTTCATTTTACGTTTGAAACTTGAGACAGGATGAAAAATATGTCCTAAATGTGAACTTCTCAAACCTTACTTAAAATTTGAACTAGATTGTGATAATAATCACAAACAGAATGACTTTTGAACTATACAATAAAGACATCAAAGGTGATCACTTAGAAAAACAAAAAAAAAAACAACACACACTAAATTCCATGAAGGAGTGGTTTATATGTTCAGCTTCAACCAATGGCTTAGAGAAAACAAAGTGGCAATGTGGATTTTGACAGTACTTCGGGTGTATATCGGTTACGACTGGATGACACACGGATGGGGCAAATTAACAGGTGGATTCCAAGCTGGCGGATTCCTTGCAGGCGCTGTAGGAAAAGCAACGGGTGAAAACCCAACCGTTCAAGCTTGGTGGGGAACATTCCTTGAGAACTTCGCGGTACCAAACGCAGGACTGTTCGACTTCATCATCCCGCTGGGTGAATTCCTTGTAGGTCTGGGTCTCATTCTTGGATGCTTTACAACACTCGCAGCACTGATGGCGATGGTCATGAACTTCGCGTTCCTCTTCTCGGGAACAGTAAGCACGAATGCTCAATTAGTTCTGATGGAAATCTTCCTTGTAGTCGCTGGTGCAAATGCTGGTAAAATCGGTTTGGATCATTGGGTAATGCCTTACCTTCGCGGATTGTTCACTCGCAATAAAGGCAGTCAGCCTAAAGATACACCAACGATAAATCATACACACAAAACAGCCTAAATATTAAATAGACATTTTCCGGTCCTGCTCCCCTCCCCCTGGAGAGCAGGACTTTTTTTGGTTTTTTATATATGCTTGTAGGTCAACTGACTTGCCCATCGACAGAAACACGTATTATGATGAACATATCGATCGATTACAATCAAAGGAGTACATGACATGCCAACCCAGCGCCGCCTTGAAACCGATGCCGACTTCCAGGAAGCCATGGAAATGAAGCATAAAGTTCGTGTTTTTAAAGATAATCACCAGATTGATTCCGGTGGCGTCATTATCCGTTTTGACAGCAATACCGTTGTTATTCAGTCCAGTGTAAGTGAACTGGCATATCACTCGCGTACAGCATGTGAGCTTTTTGAGATTCGCAAGTGATTATACTAAAATGCAGAATGCTCAGTCATAGAAAAAGGTTCCTGAGGCCCATTACGCTGGCCGCAGAAACCTTTTTTTGGTTCGGCTAATTCATAACCTAAGTCTGTCTGGTCGATGAACTAGGTGTATTTGCAAAATAAAACTCAAAGACTTGTTCACATACTCTTGTTTGTTCCAAGTTATACGCCGTCACCAAACTGCCAGCAGTTTAAACTGAGCGTACCGTAAGGATACGACTGGAATAGACGTTTTGCAGATCGTGACATATCGGCCGTACCCATAGCATAGAACAAAGGCGCAATGTGCTCCGTTCCATAAGATGGAACTGCTGTGCGGGCATGGGGCGCTTTTTTGTCATACTGAAACAGCTCTCTCGTATTCCACTGCTCAAGCCGCTCGCCAATCCAGTTATCGAATTCCACTGCCCAGTCTTGCGGCGGTTCATCATTACTGCCAAGCATACGCAAGTTATGAACCGTTCCACCGCTGCCAATGATCAGCACATTATCATGACGCAGCTGCTCCAGCATCCGGCCTATATCATACTGTTCCTGCGGGGAACGCAACGAGTCGACAGATACCGCAATAACAGGAATATTGGCCTCTGGATACATGTGTAACAGCGGTACCCATACCCCGTGATCCAATCCCCGGCCTCGAACCGGTTGATGTGGAAGATTACTACGAGTGAACAGAGCGCAGATCTCATTCGCAAGGTCTGGCTGACCAGGAGCCGGGTAATTCATTGTATACATATTAGAGGGAAATCCGTAAAAATCATGCAAGGTCTGATGTGTATCATCCATTGTCACAGACGGTTCGGGACGATCCCAATGCGCCGTAAATACAACAATGGCTTTCGGAGCCGGCAGCCTGTCTCCAAGCTGGTTCAAAAAGTGAGTGTAGTCATTGCTCTCCACCGCCAGAGCGGGAGAACCATGCGCAATGAATAGTGCGGGTAATGTCATTGCTGCCAACCTCCAGACACGGATAGGATGCTTACCCTTCTATTTTACCCCGAAGAAGGCGCTTTTCCAAGCTAACATCCCAATCAGATGCAATATGGACGCGCATGTTACCTTATGGACCGATCCATGTTGGCTATAGAATGCTCCAGCCTAATCATAGAGATTGATATTTAGCCCTCTTAGATCATCCAGTGCTGCCAATCCTGTTCAATCTTCTGACGCTCTCCTAGCCATTCTCTCGTACGCGTAATCAGCTGTTCACGCTCTTTACCTGAAGAGAAGGTATGATCGCCCTGGAAAATAATCTCCTTGTCGCAGCGGCCTTCCTGGCGCATCCAGAATACCTTTTGATACAGGAATGCGTAATCGACAGGAATGATCTCATCCGACGTGCCGTGCACCACCAGAACATCTCCGTTAAATTTAACGGCTTCCTGGTAAGGCTGATGTTCAGCCAGTGATTCAAAGAATGCTGGTGTAAACTTGTAGCCAAGATAATCAGCAGACCCCAGTTTCACCCCTTCATCGTACACATCACGTCCGGTAATCTTCACAATATCATTGAACGGATATCCCACGGATGACCACATGACGAGATTCTTGACCCGTTTGTCACGGACAGCAGTCAGCAGAGCAACAGCTCCACCCAGACTATGACCGATCAGCGTTACACGGGTTGGATCTACATCACTGCAATTTACCGCATAGTCCAGCACAGAACGTGTTTGGGTAATCATGGATTCAAGTCCTTCAGCTCCATACTCACCGCTGCTCTCCCCGCAGCCGATGTAATCGAAGCGCAGCACCAAATATCCATCTTCGGCCAGCTCACGGGCGGTCTTCACAAAGAGACGATCCACACCGATCCGACTTCCTACGAATCCATGGCAGATGACAGCAAGAGGCACGCGCTGTTGGTGATTTCCCTCCTTAATGTCTTTGACGACCGGATAATGTATCGTGGCTGTTAATTCTTCCTGCCCATGACGAATACTGATCTGACGCTCCATGCCCATTTCCCCTTTCCATTCTTCCCTGCTCATGTTCATTTTGTTAATTATATATAAATCCGATAAGTTTAATGTGTATTAAGATGATATTAGTATATTATCATCCTGTGAACCTCAAGTCAACGTGAGTAAATGTCCATTTCTAGACGTACCTTGTCTACATTTTATCGGCAATTTCGCAAAAAAAATGAGCCAAGCTGAACACAGCTGACTCGAATCATTCCTAATACTTGAAGCCATTACTCATAACTTCGACGGAACATCTCATGGGTCTCCACACGCCCCTGCCATTCATGTTCATGAGCCGAATTCGAGCTCCCCCAGAAGCTCCCTGACTGAAAGGTTCCTTCTGTATACTCTTCCGCATATTCAGCATCCTCCAACGTCTCCTCCATTGGCACAACCTCATCCGTTACTCCGCGGGAGTTGCTGTTTAGCAGCAGCTTCCTTGTTAATTGTTCTGTTTGTTGATCCATCCCTGCCACACTCCAATCCCTGGTTTCTGTTGGAAATGCTACTATTGTGGTGGAATCGGCTGTACTTTATTCATTCTTCACACAATCGTTAGAACTGGATGAGCACTTACGCATATTAACGGCGGACCACGGAGAACCTAAGCCATATATCATAGCCAACATTTGCCTCCGATTCCTTCTGGCGAAAGGGTTGAATTCATGGAACACATCTTGGAATGGATTCGTAGTCACGGAAAACTGGTGCTGCTATGCACCTGTGTCATTCTGGCCTGCGCAGGCCTATGGTCGAATCGTAAACAGTTGTTTTATAAGGAATGACTTTGCGAAACGAGAGCCCTTCCCGTATACTAAAATACCGTCAGGGTCTCCAGATTCACCGGGGATCAGAACGTGTGTAGACAGGGGGAGCAATCATTGGGGATTTCCTATAAGAAGTTGAAAGAAATACAGAATCGGCAAATGACCGAAATGAGTAAGATGACACCGGAACATGTAAAACTGTTTGATCAGATCAGCACCATTGCGCGTCAAGCACCTGCCGATGAGAGAACGCAGGAAGAATGGATTCTCTCGGCTGGAAGAGCCATCGTACAAGCTCAGCGTGACGGCAAGCCTGCTCGTGAGTTATATGGACCTGATATGCAAAAGGATATCTATTCACAACTAGGAGTAGCAGACAATAATCCGTCCGCAACTGCTGGTGAATCAAATATGGACTCATCCAGAGCTTCAAGTACGGCCGTACGGGGCGGAAGCAAATCCAATAAAACCAGTACGTCAGCCAAGAAGGCAGCAGCAGTTGAAGCCGAGCCTGCGGAGACTAAGGATCAAGTTAAACGGACGCCCAAATGGTACTTCATGATCTCCTGGGCAGCTTTGTCTTTTGTCATGCTGATTCAAGGTGCAGTTGGGCTATTTATTGGTTGGACGGGTGGAGATACGGAACCATTTAGCCATATCAGCCTGTTCTCCCTAATCGTTGCGGCGGTTGGAGGTATTGCATTGGTTGAAATGCTTCGCCGCCTTGCTGAGCGTCCAGATGATCAGGGAGCAGACAAGACGGCCAGACCACAGGTCAATCTTCGCGGAATCGTCATCTATATCGTTCTCGTTGTGCTTGTCTTATTTGTAGGATATCCGCTGCGTGACAGCCTTCCCGTATTTACGCTGGCTCCGTGGATTAGTCTCGTAATCGGGATTGTGGGATTGGCTACGTTGAGACCACTATTCGGACAAAAGAAAGCATAAGGATGTTGGTGCCCTTTGTGGGCAGCAGCATTGGGTATATCCCAGTTATGTGGTGTGCGAAGATTAAAGTACGAACGAAGTACGACATTTGGTGATGAGATAGAATATCGAGTTTCAAAAAAGGGGCCATTATGGCCCCTAGCCAGCTGTTGAGAAGTTCTCGACAGCTATTTTTTATTTTCAGACCGTTCAGGTAAACCCCATAATGCTTTTTATCTAGCATAGGTAAAGATAATCACTTACCATAACTCATAAGTAACCTTATATTATGGCCAGTAGCTCGTTTGAAACTGAATCCATATCCGAAAGGATGACCTTGTCATACTTCATATAGATGATCCACAGGGCCCGTAGAGTCTTTCTCCATTTTGAGCTGAATGCGATGCTTGATTTCCTTGCCCGGAGTCTCTCCGAACTCTCGCTTATACATGCGGATAAAGTAGTTCACTTCCATACCAACTGTCTCCGCAGCCTCTCTTACACTTGCTTGTGGGTGCTTGTCCAACCATTCGGACGCCTTCTGCAAACGCAATCGCTGCATGTACTGGTGTCCCGTTATCCCATGCCTCTGGTGAAATAATCGGTTCAGGTGCTGCACCGAATAACCAACGGCTTCAGCTACATGCTTCAGCAGCAGATCATCCTGGTAGTGCGTTTGCATCAGTGACACAGCTCGGGTGAATGCTTCATTTGCCGATTCCGACACGCGCTCAGAACGTGTTAATGATCCACTCCGTGCTACTCGCTCCCCTGTCTCCTCACGCAGAGGGAGAATGGACCGGGACAGGTCCAGAACAAGCTGGTAGATGACCGCTGAGCTGTTCCACATTTCAGTCATCCCATTGTCCAGCGAGTGCCAGATGTCCGTAACACGTGACCAAAACTGTTCAAATTCCGACAAGCGCCATGGCCTCATCGGCAGCAGTCCCGCCGACCGAAGCACCGCCCCCGCCGCCTCTCCACCAATGCCGATGTATCCAAGCTCCCCATGTGTTTTGGAATGCGGAATGTACTCATGGGCCACCCCAGGCTCCATCACGAACAGTTCACCCGCCGACACTGTCCACACTCCTTCACCCGGAACTTTCAATTCCCCTTTGCCGCTGCGTAACAAAAAAAGCTGATACACCGGAAATCCATCCGGTCTAAATTGAACTTTCTCTTCTTGTGTTCCCACACAATACAGATACAGAGGCAACCGGGAATCCGGCAGGCCGGTCAAGCGAAATGCAAGCATCCCATCAGTCCTTTCGGATCATGCTCTTCTTTCTCCTATTATCCATCGGTTGCCCCGTTGCAGCAAAGGCCAAAGGAACCTTTTTGGTAACAGGATTTTATAGTGCAGTATATTTGATTCAGAGAATTCACTACATTAGCAGAACAACCTTTGAGATTAAGAAAAACTCCCCTTCACTTTTGGAAAGGGAGCCTGAGTTGTTAACATAACTGAAAGATAAGATTGTTGGTTCTTGGAGTGGCCGTTCCGGTTACGGATCGTTCTTTCGATCGCTGTTGTCTCCAAATTTTTTTTGATTCAACCTCTATAAGGTTTAAATTCGGAGACAAAAGCGAGCGCTACCGCTTCTTCAGAATCGATTCCGTCCCCTCCACTACTTCTGGAGCTCATCAAAAAGAACTAACTCAACTTATTCAACGTTAAACTTTCTCTATTATTATGAAGATGGTGTATCTCCAGCAGTTGCTGGTGTATTGTTGCTCCCTTGGTCTGTACCCGTAGGAGCTACCGGAATTGGAAATGTAGCTACTTCTGAATTGTTTTTATACTTCGTAATATCACTAGCCACAGAAACTACCAGAACTTTGTATTCTCCCGCTTCAAAAACTGAACCGTCTGAATCATTGGAGGAAACTCCAATATTCACAGTTGCTGTTCTTGGGTTACTACCAATATTCACTCTTTCTAAAGCTGTTCCAGTATCACCTGAACCACTCTTAGCTTTAACAACGTACACATCATAACGAGAAATTCCTGTTTCATTACCTGGCTTGGTGAAACTTACACTAATCGAAGTATCGGTTGCCGTTGCCTTCACATCTGCTACCTTCTCTACAAATGTTGGTGACTGTTTTTTAGCATTAATTCTGAAAGTAGCTGAATCTATGTTTGATTCACGTTTGCTGTCGGAGGATTCTGATAAAATGTAAGCCGTGTACGACTTGCCCGGTACAATAGGTTGGCCGTTGATATCATTCAGTGCATTCGGAAGTATGGAATAGCCCCCTGTCGTGTCCACTGACTTGATCACGTTAGAATTGTTTTCTTTTGCAATAGCTTTCGCCAAATTAAGATTAAATCCGCTTCCAGTCGGGGCAATCATTACAACATAACGACTGATCCCTACTTTTGAAGCTGGTTCCGTATATCTCAAAGTCACATCCGTTGCATCGCCAGCAGCTTGCTCTTCATTTTTAACTTCTACATCAGTGATTTTAACTTTTCCAACGGCACTTGTTACAGACAATTTAATATCAGCATACGCCGTGGACAGCACATTGGAAGAGTTGCTGGTATTGCTTACTGCAAGCACAAATATACGATAGTTCTCATCATTGCGAATATCTGTACCATCTGTTGCTTTTACATCCTTTAAAGTCAAAGTATAATTTCCGCTTCCGCTAGCTTTATTTACAACCTTAAAGTTTGAGTTCCGATTTGCTTCTGCCAAATCGAACCCACCCAAATTCGCCGTTTTGACTGCGAAAACACGGTAATGATAAACATTCGTCTCATTAGACGATCTATTAAATGTCACCTGCAAATCACTACCGTCTCCATTATCTCCGATGTCCGCTGCATTCACGTAGGTCGGAGCGGCCACAGTCGAGTTCTGTACTAGCGTAATTTGTGAAGAATAAGATGACAATGCATTCTGGCTGGAATTGCCGCTATTGCTTACCGACAGGACGAACACACGATAAGAAACACCATTAGAGATTCGAGATCCATTAGTATCTACCGCGCTGCTCGGAAGAGTAAATGACTGATTTCCACCCGTTTTGCTCACCTGATAATAATTGTTCGATGCGTTAGCCGTGCTCAGTGTGAAGCTGCCTGCATAAGCAGAACGTACCACATATACCCGATACGCTGAAACGTTAGTTTCATCCGAAGCTCTATTAAACGAAACCTTCAGGTCACGTCCATCGTTGTAGTCACTCACATCAGCCACACCGATGTTGCTTGCAACTCCAGCATTACTATTCGTTGTCAGTCTCAGCAGCGTTGACGAGGAAGACAACGCATTGGTATATCCATTCTGCTGGTTGCCTACAGCCATAACATAGATCCGGTAGTCTTGCAGATTTGTTACGTTATAACCACTTGTGTCCTTCATGGAGGATGGCAGTGTTGTTGTAATATTGTTGCCTGTTTTGTTCACGTTATAGTACAAGCTGGAAGACAGATTGCTCGCCGTAGTCAGATTAAAGCTGCTGGATACCGAGTTCCGCACTACGAAAATTCGATAATTAGCAACTTTGGATTCATCGGATGAACGGTTGAAGCTCACTTGAATGTCACGACCGTCTCCATAATCCGAATTGTCTTTCACTTGCGTGATAACAGGAGCTGTTGCAGTATTTACGCCCAGCGTGAGCGAAGAGGATACTGTGGACAGTTTATTGTCTGCTGTTGCCGCATTCGAGCTCACGGATACAATGTAGACGACATAGGATGTGCCGTTTTTGATCAATTCCCCGGATGTATCACGCGTCGAGGAACTGAGCTGGGTTTTGACCGCTGTGCTGTTACCTTTGTAAATAATGGTTGAATTAGAGCTAGACACATTGTTGGCCGTAGTCAGGTTGAATGAAGAAGCGTCTTTCGCCTTGACTACAAAGGCACGGTAATACGTAATATTAGATGTTGTACTCGGCTGTGTGAAGTTAATTTCCAGATCACGTCCATCGCCATAGTCACTGATATCTGCAATCCGCAGACCTGTCACAGGTTGAACCGTCGTTTTCACATTGTTTAATTTCAAAGACTGGGAAGACCAGGCCAACAGATTTTTGTAGCTGTTGTTGCTATTTCCCACCGTGAGTACATATAAACGGTATGTTTCATTAGAATTCAACAGATCCCCGTTCACGTCTCGGGTCTGTGCATTAAGTGTCAGTCTAGGGTTACTACCATTTGGAGTAACGGATGTATAGTTCGAAGCAGGCACAGCCGATGCCGCAGACTCAGTAAAGCTGTTCACATCACGTGTTTTTACCAGCATAATCCGATATGCCGACACAGCCTTCTCGGACGTCGGACGTGTGAAGCTTACGGTCAGATCTCGACCATCCCCATTGCTTCCGGACACAGCACCGTAAATGTTCCATGCTGCATATTGCGTCTCATCCACAGGAGGAGTGGACGTTGTTTTGATATCTACTCGCTGATTGCGGGAATTCCAGAATACTTTCTCTCCAAAAGCTTCACTGACAAAACGAATTGGAACCATTGTGTTTCCCTTGATGGTATTTGCAGGTACATCTAGCGCTACCGCTTCTCCGTTGATGTAAGCCGTTTTGGAACCCAGTTTCAGCGATACTTCCTGATCTCCCCGGTTAGCAGTGATCGTTTTGGTTTTATTGGTGTACTTTACAGTGGCATCCAAGCCTTCGAAAATGGAGCGTAATGGAACCAGTACACGTCCACCTTTCATGACAGGGGCCTGTGCAGAGGATAACTCCGCATCGTTAATATAAATACTGATTCTTGCAGCTGCATCCATAACTGACGTTGGTAGTGCAGACATTAACATGGCCGATACGGCCAGTGCTGACATCACCTTTTTCACTTGACGTCCTCCCGCTTTCTTCATATCCAATATCCCCATTCTCTTCATTGTTTAAGTTAAATTGTGATCGTTTTTGAATTTCATTTTATTCCTGTAATTTCCTGTGCATATCTAAGACGTATGAACATCAGTAAAAGTTTCCAATCCCACAAAAAATATTTTCGCAGAAATGTCCTTGCACCATCTACCCTCCAAAGGTTAAAAATAACAGAAGAATTTGTCATTATTCCGCAACAACATCCTTCCCAAATTCGTTTAATGTATAGTGAATAACAACCTTTTATTTTTAAAATTACGGGAGGTTCACACAGATGACATCATCGTATTTATATGGACAATGCAAAAGGGTACGATTCTACATCACAGTCCTTACCATTGCTGCAATTTTTACAGGAACCGCAGCTACATCTGGAGCTGCTACTGCCGCTCCTTCAAGCCCGGATACCAAAGTAACCACCAGCAGTTCAACCGCCATATATAAAACATTTCAGTCCATGCTCAAAAAAAAGAACGGCTTACCCGCCGCTGACACCTTTCTGGAATCCAATATCAAAAAAGTAACAAAACATCATGCCACCCTGATGGTGCTTCAATTGGAGAATGCACGCCTGAAGACTCTAACCTCCATGACGGACCGCTTGCTCGTTCCTAACGTTCAGGACAAGATGCTCAAGGCATACCAAACGAACGACAGCTTCACCAAACTCATGGAGCGTACCCAGGATTCCGATCTGCGTGCACTGTTAAAAGAAGCCCGTGACAGCGGTTATCGCCTCGTCATGCTCGAAGGCTCCCTCTATCCCATTATGAATTATGCGGCACTCGTGAAATATACCTCTGATATTACAGAGGATATTTCAAGATACATCATCATCATGATGAAGGAAACGAAAAACTTGCCTGCGGATGACGGAGCTCTGGTCATTGGCTATCAGGAAATTCTCCTTCGAGCACTCAGCCAGGAAAGATTCTTGGAGCTGCATCCGAAATCGAATCGGGCCAAGCAGGTGCAGGATCTGTTGAACAGTTATACCCTGTATACCTTTTATGGGCTGAACAATACACCGCTCTTTGATTATGAAACGAACAAAATGGTTGCGAACGCCCAGAGAGGATACAACGGCGTCTTGCAGCGTCTTGCATCCGTCGATAGTGAATTCCTCACCAAGCTGGATGCCTTTATGGATGTGGTTAAGGAAGCAAAGTATGAGAATACAGCTGCGGTGAAGAAATGGTTAGAACAGAATGTTCCGACCGGGGCGGATGCCGGCTATTAAATAATTCATGATATTAATTACCTAAAGCACATAATGAACACAAAGAAAACCGACATAGGCTTCGCTCCCATGTCGGTTTTCTTTGGATTCTATTGATGAATTGAATCTCTATACCAGGCTAACTCAGATTCAAGAACTACAGAATTGGCTTGACCATATGGTTATACTCATGTCCACCAATGACAATTACTTCATCCTTGATATAGCCCTGGCGTTCGTACAACATTAAGGCACGACCATTGTCACGTTCAACAATGAGGGACACCTGGGAGTGTCCAAGTTCCCTCCCCTGCTGCTCAAAAGCAGCCATCAATGCCTTGCCGATACCCTGTCCCTGATACGCTTCGCTTACGGATAGAGTATCTAGATAATACTCCCCGGGACGGGTTTCTTTGACCAACGTATATTTCTCATCTGTACTCCGACCAGGCCGATCCAGTATTGGCTGATCCAGAAGATCTGCTTCACCGCCATCATACGCTACCAGTATTCCAGCGACCTGTTCGTTCTGCTCCATTACCGTTATATTGCGATAACTGATCCGATTGTCTTCCTGTACGTAAAATTGCTGCAATATCTGCATCGCTTTCTCATGCTCACCTTCACCCGCCAGAGCATAGGCAATATCACCAATCGCCTGATAAAGCAGAGGAATGACTTGTGCCACATCTTCTTTGCGAGCAGGTCTCAACAGAGGCTGCGCCTCACTACGGTCCGACTTCACATTGGAATGATTCATCAGATTAACATGTTGAACAGATTGAGATTTTTGTTCAGCTCGGTATACGCGAGACCTTTACGATTCATACGTTCAATCAGCGGCTGGTAATCTTCCTTGTACATCAACTCGATGCCCACCAAGGCAGGTCCATTTTCCTTATCATGCTTCTTCGTATATTCAAAACGGGCAATGTCGTCATTAGGTCCCAATACTTCCACAAGGAATTCACGCAAAGCTCCCGCACGTTGTGGGAAATTGACCATGAAATAATATTTCAAACCTTCGTAGATCAACGAACGTTCTTTGATTTCCTGCATCCGATCGATATCATTGTTGCCGCCGCTGATCACACAGACAACCGTCTTACCCGCAATTTGTTCGCGATACTGCTCCAGTGCAGCAACCGCTAGAGAACCGGCAGGCTCCACAACGATAGCATTTTCATTATATAGCTCCAAAATGGTGGTGCAGGCTTTGCCCTCAGGCACCTTCACAATGTCATCCAACGTTTCACTACAGATGTCGAAGGTCAGGTCACCAACACGTTTCACCGCAGCACCATCCACGAATTTATCAATATCATCCAACGTGACAACCTGCTTACGGAACATGGCCTCACTCATGGAAGCCGCGCCAAGTGGTTCTACGCCAATGATACGTGTTTCCGGGCTAACCGTCTTCATGTAGGTTCCAACGCCAGCAGCCAGACCGCCGCCACCAATTGTGACGAATACATAATCCGCTTTTTCATCCAGACTCTCCATGATTTCCATCGCCACCGTACCATTACCTGCAATGATCTTCGGCTGGTCGAACGGATGGATAAACGTCATACCCTGTTCATTACACGCACGCATAGCTTCTTCATAAGCATCGTCATACGTATCACCTGTCAGCACAACTTCAACATTATCTCCACCAAATCGACGTACCTGTTTCACCTTCTGGTTAGGAGTTGTGCTTGGCATGAAGATTTTCCCGTGAATGCTAAGCGCGTTACAGGAAAAAGCAACTCCCTGCGCATGGTTACCCGCGCTCGCGCAGACAATGCCTTTCTCCAGTTCAGCTGGAGTCAGACTACGAATCATGTTGTATGCTCCACGAATTTTAAACGAACGGACCACCTGTAGATCTTCCCGTTTAAGATACACATTACAGTTATATTTGGCCGACAATACAGCATCCCGCTGCAACGGTGTTCTTACAATGACTTCACGCAGCACATGATGTGCGCGCACGATATCTTCCATGCCAACACCGGTACGGCCGGGATTGGCAGTTCCCGTTGGTTCTTGTTCCACTGGTTTCATCTCTTATCCACACTCCGCTTATCTTGGTTGGCAATGCAAGCATTGCTTTTTCTTTTTATTGTATCACTTTTGTTCTGTTCTTGCGCCTGAGCTCGCATCATTTACCATTCGCAAACAAACCGCATCTAATTGAAAATCATTATCAATTACTTGATTATAGATTATTCCATACTTTAGGACAAGGCGTAACGTCGCTCTGATTCATTGAAAAGTGGATCGTTGAAATTGCACGAGTAGCATGCTGCTCGGTTCCTTAAACCGTATAAACGGCAAAAAAGGGGTATCCCCGTCATTTTCATGACCTATGGGACATCCCTTTTAAAAGAAGTATTTAAAGCAACTAGTCAAATTTTTAAGCCTGAGTCTTAAACCACGCCTCAGCAGCTTCCGCCTCGGTACGAGTCAACTGATGTCCCTGACGCTCCCAGTGCATGTGCACGGCTGCACCTGCTCCACTAAGCAGTGAAGCGAGTTCATCCGTTTCTCGTTTCGGCACAATTGGATCGTTCTCTCCTGCTCCGATGAATACAGGCAGCCCCTTCAGTTCTGGCAATTGCAGACCGCGAAGCGGTACCATTGGATGGTGCAGAATCGCTCCTTTAAAAACATCAGCCTGATGGAAAATCAGACTTGCTGCGATGTTTGCTCCGTTGGAATAGCCCAGTGCGAAGACATTGGCACGATCAAAGCCATACTCCAAAGCAGCTGCATCCACAAATGAACCCAATTCCGCTGTCCGTGCAATGAGATCTTCTTCGTCAAACACCCCTTCCGCCAAACGGCGGAAGAAACGGGGCATTCCATTTTCGGATACATTACCACGCACACCCAGAATACCTGCTCCTGGCGCGATCATCTCGGCCAGACCTATCAGATCGTTCTCCGTTCCACCTGTCCCGTGCAGCAACAAAAGGGTGGGTGCCTCTGGCTGAGAACCTGCTTTATAAATATGTTTCATTGCATTGGTAGTAGTCATGATTTGGACTCTCCTTTCCATTCACGTACTTGAATAGGTGGCAGCAGCTGTTCAATCTGCTCACGCTGTGGTTCATACCAATCAGGCAGCATTAGCTTTTGGCCCATGCTCTCCTGTGGTTCATCCCGTGCAAATCCTGGAGGATCAGTAGCCAGTTCAAACAGTATACCTCCTGGTTCCCGGAAATACACAGCGTTGAAGTACTGACGGTCAATGACCTGAGTTGGATGATATCCGGCTTTTTGAAGCTCCTGCTGCATTTGTTCGTGCTCGACATAATCTTTTGCACGCCATGCGATATGGTGAACCGTCCCTGCTCCGCCAATTCCCCGCTGGATTCCAGTCGATTGAATGTCGATCAGTTGACCGATGTCACCACTCGCCTGCAGACGAATGATTCCATCCTCTTCTCCTACCTGCTCCAGACCGAGCATCGTTGTCAGCACATCCGTTGTTTTGTCAGGTACATGGCTGAATAACACAGCTCCACCAAAACCTTTGATGGCATGTTCAGACTGCACACCGTTGAATGCCCACTGACTTGGCTGGCCTCCATCACGCTCGACCAATTCGAGCAAGAGACCCCCTTTATCGAAGAAGCGAATGTACTGCTCGCCAAATCTTGTTTTATTTTCAAATGGAATATCGAAGGATGTCAGACGTTCTTTCCAGAATGGCAGACTGCCCACCGGAATCGCATATACAGTTACGCCAGTCTGTCCTGCACCGATAACTCCTCTTCTGGCATTCTGCTGCGGGAAGAAGGTGATAATAGTACCCGGTGCCCCATCCTCATTGCCATAATACAGATGGTACACATCCGGTGCATCAAAGTTAATCGTTTTTTTCACCAGTCTCAGTGCCAATACACCTGCATAAAAATCAACATTTTTCTGTGCATCATCTACAAAAGCCGTAACGTGATGGATTCCTGAAGTTCTGAACATAATCTCCACTCCCTTGGTTTTATTTGTATCGTTGTTTTATTTGTATCGTTGTTATACTTAGCAGTTTGTTATGCAACACTTTTTGTTATTTATCTTTAAATTAAGATTCTTTAAATTTATATTAATCCATTGGGACTAAATAAGCAAGCTTTTGTTTTAAAGTTAAGATATATGCTTTTTAACCTGCTGAATTCCGCCTGAGTATACTGAGATCGACAAAAAAACAGGCCCCGATCACTCGGAAACCTGTTTTCCTTAAATCTTATTCAATTGCTTGCCACCACACAACATCAATCCTTGAAACTTCGTATTACGCTTTAGTTAATTTTAATCGCTTAGGCGGTTGAACCAGATCTTTGCCATCATACTCATCCTTGATATCCCCAACAATTTCTTCAAGAATATCCTCCATCGTAACCAGACCAACTGTTTCCCCTTCTGCATTATGCACTGATGCGATATGGGAACGACTTTGCTGCATCTGGACCAAGACATCCTTAATCGGCGATAACTCCGAAAATTTCAACATGTCGTGTACAAACGTATCCATGTTGAAAGCCCGGCCTGCGGCAACACTCGTAAGCATTTCCTTTGTATGAATAAATCCAACGAAGTGATCCTGATTTCCTTTTTCGATCACCGGGAAACGTGTATATTCATGCTGCTTTAGAACCTCGATCATACGATCCAGCGGCATTTCTTTGTCCAGCGTAACGATTTTCTCTTTGCGGATCATAATCTCCTGAAGCAAACGCTCATCAAAAGCAAAAATGTTTTTGAGGTAGTCCAGCTCTGTCTGATTAATTTCTCCACTCTCGTAACTCTGCGCCATAATCAGCTTCAGTTCCTCTTCGGAGTGAACCGTATCGTGACCGGCAGGTTTTATACCAAAGATTCCAAGCAATAGACGTGCAGCCCCATTCAGGGCGTAGATGAACGGATTCATGATCTTACCAAACCAATACAGCGGTGGTGCGAGCAATAGTGTCATCTTCTCTGCAAACTGGATCGCCAGTGTTTTCGGTGCCAATTCACCGATAACCACATGCAGGAACGTAATGATTGCCAAGGCAATCCCGTACGAAAGTACCGTAGACAACGCCGCTGGGACTTCCAATCGCTCAAACAGCGGATGCAGCATTTTCTCAACAGTGGGTTCACCCAACGCACCCAATACCAGTGCTGTGATCGTGATACCCAATTGACACGCAGATAGATAATAATCCAGATTGTGAGCCACTTTTTTGGCCAACACCGCTTTTTTGTTCCCTTCCAAGATCAGCTGATCTATTCGGGACATCCGTACTTTCAGAATTGCAAATTCCGCTCCAACGAAAAAGGCGGTCAGTCCTATAAATACGGCTACTAAAAATAAGTTTAAGGCTATTATTCCGTCCAATGATTTCCCTCAATATGAGGGATTCACCTCCAAGTAAAATTTATATTAAGGTTGCACGAGTGACGTTCCGGTGACGGCTCGTTCTTCCGATCGCCATTGCCTCCAAATTCCCCTAATTGTTGTTTTCAAAGGTTTAAAATTGGTTTGCAAACGCGAACGCTACGCTTCTTCAGAATCGATTCCGTCCCCTACACTGCTACTTTAAATTCTGAGGGCAGTAGCCAAATGGGCAGTCATACCCTAGATTACAGTCATGATCGAACCAACATCACGCCAGGTCACTGGAAGATTCCTCGACCTGAGCACCGTTTACACGTTCAAGCAGCACCTGCTTAATGTGAAAATTTTCTGCGTCCACAACGGTCCAGACATAATCACCGTGTTCTACCGTATCGCCTTGTTCCACACCGACACCCTTCTGGAATTGAATCCATCCGGCCACGGTATCCATTTCTTCGTTGCCTTCAAAGACAATCCCAAACTGCCGCTCCAACTCATCCAGCAACACCCGGCCGTTAATGAGATATTGGTTCTCTCCGGTTACCTGAATGTCAGCAACTTCATCAGCATCGAACTCATCACGAATCTCGCCGACAAGCTCCTCCAGAATATCCTCCATTGTAATGATTCCCGAAGTACCTCCGTATTCATCCACGACCACAGCCATGTGCACGCGTTCCTGCTGCATCTTGATCATCGCATCCTGGATACTTGTAACTTCAGAAACGAAAGGAATCTCCCGAACAAAATCGATAAGTTGGTGCTCCCTAAGGGCAACCATGTCAGGCAAAATCTTTTTCACATTCACTACACCGACAATTCGGTCCTTGTCCCCATCCTCGATGACGGGATAACGTGAATAATTATGCTCATCCAATATCGGAATGATATCGTCGTAAGTCATATTCTGATTCAGCGTCACAAACTCTGTCCTCGGAACCATGATGTCTTTGGCATCACGCTCATCGAACACGAATACGTTTTCCAGATACGAAAGCTTGGTCTTGTTGTTCTCGTCTCCTTCATAACTCTGGTTCATGATGATTTTGATCTCATCCTCCGAGTAGGCCTGTTCATGTCCGGCAGGCTTCACGCCAAATGCCCTAAGAAGCACGCGGGATGCACCATTCAGCGCCCAAATGAAGGGATACATAATTTTTCCGAACCAATATAGCGGCGGCGAGAGCAACAGCATCAATTTTTCCGAAAATTGAATCGCCATCGTTTTGGGAGCCATCTCCCCAACCACAACGTGCAGGAACGTGACAAGGATAAAGGCAATCGCATAGGAAGCAACCGCCGATATGGAAGCTGATACGTCCAGATAATTAAATACCGGGTATAACAACCTTTCAACGGTTGGCTTACCGAGCGCTCCCAATCCAAGGGCAGTTACGGTAATACCGAGCTGACAGGCTGACAGATAATAATCGAGGTCCGAGACTACTTTTTTGGCCAATATGGCTTTTTTATTCCCCTCGGCAACCAGTTGATCCACTCTTGATGTACGAATCTTAACCACAGCGAACTCAGATGCAACGAAAAATGCGGTCAACGCAATCAAGATAATGAGTAATACAATATTTAATATGGTGATTATGTCCAATGATTTCCCCGCTTCTCAGGGATTCACCTCCAGAGATAGTTACAGCGTCATCGGTTAACTTCGTTAACCATTCAACAGCTGATTGACGTTCAATATGGCGTATGCCTTATATGAAATCGAAAAGATAAAGTGTGTATAGGTTGTACTTTGACCTTGTAAAATTGCAAAACAGGAATTCAGGATGAAGTCAATCACTTATAGAAACTACTTCACTAAAAACAGGGTTCCCCCTCATGCTGTCATTGTTTCTCGATTTACTCCACCAAAATTCTCCATTTGGACAGTTTACAATATCGCCTTCCCAATAGATATCCACCTCCCCTCTTATTCATTCCTGTTTCAGAAAAGTATAACATGTTCTACGCCAAACCATCCAGTTGCACGTTATGGTTTGGAATATAGATTATAAAATGAGTTCACAAAATAAACTTTTATGTATGTGGTCTTTCTCGCATCTACAGTTCATTTTATGTGATATGGTTCACATAATTAGTATAGACCAGTTTATAGAAATGCTACCCTTTACTTTAGTCGATTAAACCTGCTACAGGCCTTTATTTACAGCCATTCTTCTTTGCCGTATCCGGACTGCGACACGTCCAGCAATTACACCATAATCATGTATACGTTGAAAAGGACCCGCGGGATGCAAACACCTTTTTCGGTGTACATCTTTACGGGCCCTTAGGTTTCACTTTATCAAGTTACAATTAATTAGAATTAGTTATACCAACGCTTTGGCAGCAATATCAGAACGTTGATGTTTATCGTCAAAATGGATACGTTCCGCTTGAGCGTAGGCTTTGTTTCTAGCTTCGGCAATATCAGAACCAAGACCCACAACGCCTAGAATTCGTCCACCATTGGTGACCCATTCTCCAGATTCATTGCGTGATGTTCCAGCATGGAATACCACTGCTTCATCGACTTGATCCAGTCCTTCAATAACTACACCTTTTGCATACGGACCAGGATAACCTCCAGACGCAAGCACCACACATACAGCGGCTTCGTCGCTCCATTCAATCTCGATATCCGCCAATTTCCCGTGCACGGTTGCCCAGAAAATATCGAACAGATCACTCTTCAGACGCGGCAACACAACCTGCGTCTCAGGATCACCGAAACGAGCATTGAACTCAATCGTTTTGGGTTTACCATCTGGTGAAATCATCAGCCCGGCAAACAATACACCTTGGAACGGGCGCCCTTCGGATACCATCGCTTTGGCTGTTGGTTTGATAATCGTCTCTACCGCTTCTTCAATAATGGAGACTGGAATGTGTGGCAATGGTGAGTACGTACCCATTCCGCCCGTGTTTGGCCCCTGATCATTGTCGAATACCGGTTTGTGATCTTGTGCAGCAGCCATCGGACGAACGGTCTCCCCATCGACAAAAGCCAAAATCGACATTTCCTGACCTGCCAGGAATTCTTCGATGATAACTTTGGCTCCTGCTTCACCAAATACTTTGTCCACCATAATGCTGCGGAGTGCCTGGTCAGCATCATCACGGGAATAGGCTACAGTAACACCTTTTCCAGCCGCCAACCCATCGGCCTTGATTACCACAGGGATGGACTGCTCATTCAGATAAGCCTGCGCTTGTTCGTAATTGTCGAATTTTTCATAGGCTGCAGTCGGAATATTGTATTTGTGCAGTAAGTCTTTCATAAACGTTTTGCTGCCCTCAATCTCTGCTGCATTGCGGCGTGGTCCAAATACCGGAATACCTGTTTTATCAAAAGCGTCCACAATGCCGTCTGCGAGCGGATCGTCTGGCCCAATAACAACCAATCCCACGTTAAGCTCCACGGCGAGTGCCGTCAGTTTATCGAATTCATTTACCGCAATCGGATGACACTCGGCGAGCTGCGCAATGCCCGCATTTCCTGGAGCACAATGAATCTTGCCTGCCTTCGGGCTTTTCGCCAGTGCCCATATGATTGCGTGTTCCCGACCACCGCCGCCCACTACCAGAATATCCATTAGCGTTGTTCCCCCTCCGTGTATAACTGGTTTTGTAATACTATTACGTGTTGAAATATCCTAAAAAAGAAGGGGTGTACCATAAGTCATAAGCATGACAGGCGACACCCCTTATTAAACCTTTTTCGCTCTAGTGTTTGAAGTGACGAACGCCAGTGAAGACCATGGCAATGCCGTATTCATTCGCTACTTTGATGGACTCTTCGTCCTTGATCGAACCACCTGGTTGAATAACGGCTGTAACTCCAGCTTTGGCTGCAAGTTCCAGTGTATCGCCCATTGGGAAGAACGCATCGGATGCCAGAATGGCTCCCTTGGCTAGTTCTCCAGCTTGTTCAATAGCAATCTTGGCTGCGCCGACACGGTTCATTTGCCCTGCGCCGACACCTACAGTCATGTCGTTTGCTGCAAGCACGATTGCATTGGATTTCACATGCTTAACCACTTTCCAGCCAAACAACAGCTGTTTCAGTTCTTCTTCGGATGGTGCACGATCTGTAACTACCTTGAGCTCGCTTGCTTCAATAGAATGCACATCACTTTGTTGCACAATCATACCGCCGTCGATGGAGGTAACTACGAACTTACTCTCCCGATTACGGGCAGCGTTCAGTTCACCCGTTTTGAGCAAACGAATATTTTTCTTTTTGGTCAGGATGTCGAGTGCCTCTTGTGTAAAGTCAGGAGCCAGTACGATTTCCAGGAAAATTTCACTCAGTTTAGCCGCTGTATCGCTATCGATAATGCGGTTGGCTGCCACGATTCCACCAAAGATAGAGGTTGGATCAGCCGCATAAGCTTTGCCATAAGCCTCGTAGATGCTTTCGCCAATACCTACGCCGCAAGGATTCATATGTTTAACCGCCACAACTGCCGGTTCTTCAAATTCTTTGACAATCTGCAAAGCTGCGTTCGCATCGTTGATATTATTGTAGGACAACTCTTTGCCATGCAATTGCTCGGCTGTTGTCAACGTATCTTGGGCTGCCAAAGGTTTGCGATAGAATGCCGCCTGCTGATGTGGATTTTCGCCGTAGCGCAAATCCTGGAGTTTTTCGTAAGTAACCGTCAGACGCTCTGGCAGTGGATCACCGTTCAGGTTGGAGAGATAATCGGAAATAACTGCATCGTATGCCGCTGTATGGCGGAACACTTTTGCCGCAAGCCGTTTGCGTGTCTCGAGTGTGGTGTCCCCATTGCTGCGGACCTCTTCAAGCACCTTGCCATAATCTGCTGTGTCTACAACGACACTAACATAAGCATGGTTTTTGGCAGCAGAACGAAGCATGGTTGGACCACCAATATCGATGTTCTCGATTGCGTCCTCATACGTTACGTCCGGTTTGGCGATGGTGTCCTGGAACGGATACAGGTTTACAACAACGAGGTCGATATAATCCAGTCCATTCTCTTCCATCTGGCGCTTGTGCTCTTCGCTGTCACGTACAGCCAATAAACCACCATGCACTGCTGGATGTAATGTTTTAACACGTCCGTCCATAATCTCCGGGAATCCGGTCACATCCGAAATTCCGATGACAGGTACGCCTTCCTTCGACAACAGACTGCTTGTACCTCCTGTCGAAATAATCTCCACACCCATTTGCGACAGCTCGCGGCAAAAGTCCACGATGCCTGTTTTATCCCATACGCTGACCAGCGCTCTTTTGATACTCACAATATGCTCCTCCTTTAATGTCCCATGGCTTCGCGTTTCATGGCGAAACACAACCGATTTATTTCCCGAGAAATATCACAAAATGCGTACCAATTTTCGACTTCTGTTATACAAGTTGAACCAAGATGTTTACACGGGACACTCCGATGACAGAACAACCCTCCAATCGCTGTTATCCCCATATTTTTTGATTCCCTTTTCTTAAAGGGAAAATCCGGTGATAAAGCGTATGCTTCCGATGCAGCTTTCTTTCAGAAAGCTTTTAGGCGAACGCTTCGCTTCTTCAGGTTTTTTCTATCCTCTCCGTTAATGTGTAAAAAAATTTTCAACTTATATCAAACCGGTTTGTTAACAGTGACGTGACGTCCGTCTAACTGAACCAGACCTTGCGCAAACCAGGAAACAACCTCGGGGTATAACTGCTGTTCGGCCGCATGAATAGAACGGCTAATTGACTCAGGCGTATCATCTGGCAAAATAGGAACAGGGTGCTGGGCAATAATCGGCCCTGTATCCATTCCCCCATCCACAAAGTGGACGGTAACCCCGGTGATTTTAACGCCATATTCCAGTGCCTGCCCTATGGCATCTTTGCCTGCAAACGCTGGCAACAATGACGGATGAATGTTAATCAATCTTCCTGCATAGCGATCCACGACTACCGAAGTCAACAATCTCATGTATCCGGCAAGAACAACCAGGTCAATGTTTCTGGATTCAAGAACTTCCACGATCTCAGCCTCGTAGGCTTCGCGGGAATCATAATTTTTAGGAGTAAACAGATGGCATTCCACGCCTGCCTCCTGCGCCCGCTGCACCACACGTGCAGCCGGTTTGTCACATACCAGCAGATCTATGGATGCCCCCAGCCCTCCATTCCGTGCTGCATCAACCAATGCTTGAAAGTTCGACCCTTCACCAGAGGCAAATACAGCAATACGGTAGTTCGCCATTAAACATCCGCTCCCGTGAAGGTTACTCGCGCATCTCCTTCGGTCACACGTCCAATGATGTACGCTTCTTCACCCGATGCTTTCAGTTGTTCCAATGCTTCAACTGCGTCAGCTTCATTCACGACCAGCACAAGTCCGATCCCCATATTAAACGTGGTGAACATGTCGCGGTTCGAAACGGAGCCCTTTTCTTGCAACAGATTGAAGATTGGCAGAATCGGCCAAGAACCATAATCAATATCTACATTCACGCTGCTTGGCAGCATACGCGGGATGTTCTCGATGAAGCCACCACCAGTAATGTGGGCCATGCCTTTTACTTTTACCTTTTCAAGCAGGGACAGGAGTGGTTTTACATAGATTTTCGTTGGTTCCAGCAGTGCATCACCCAGCTTGCCGCCCAATTCAGCGACTTCATCCTGCAAGCCCAATCCGGCTTGTTCCAACAAAAGTTTGCGTACCAAGGAGAATCCGTTACTATGCACTCCGCTGGATGCAAGTCCGATCACTGTGTCGCCAGGAGAGATCGTTGTACCGTTAATGATTTTCGCTTTGTCCACAATACCTATGGTAAATCCGGCAATATCGTATTCACCCTCACTGTACATGCCCGGCATTTCAGCCGTTTCGCCACCGATCAGAGCACAGCCAGACTGATGACATCCTTCTGCGATTCCCGCAACAATGGCTTCGATTTTCTCCGGGATGACTTTGTCACATGCCAGATAGTCGAGGAAGAACAGCGGCTCTGCACCCTGTACCACAATGTCGTTCACACACATGGCTACCGCGTCGATTCCGATGGTATCATGACGGTCCATGGCAAATGCGATTTTCAGCTTAGTTCCTACACCGTCTGTACCGGATACAAGCACCGGCTCATCATATTTATCTTTGTTCAAACCGAACAGGGCGCCAAAGCCTCCCAGATCTGTCATCACTTCCGGACGGAAGGTACGCTTCACGTGTTTTTTCATCCGTTCAACCGCTTCGTTGCCTGCCGCGATATCGACGCCGGCGTTTTTGTATGCTTCGGACAAGTGGAATCAGCTCCTTATTTTTCGCCCCTCCTAAATCCTCCCGCCCGGGAGGACCCCATAGGACCTTGGCAGGCCCTCTGGACACCCGCCAAACAAGCGGTGCAGGGGTGGCTGGTATGATCTTGCTATGGTTGGTTCGTTCGTGTGCTCGCGTGGTTGTTCGCCGATTCCGCTGGCCGCAGGCCATCGGTCGGCGAACCCCGCTCGGCTGCGCTGCGGGGCAAGCCCGCGGGGGCAGCTGCTTCGCTTGGCTGCCCTGGCCCCTATTGCTCCGCAAGGCGGCGCTAAGGGCCGGGCTGCGCTCGGGGCAGCTGCTTCGCCTGGCTGGCCTGGCCCCTATTGCTCCGCAAGGCGGGGCTAAGGGCTCGGGCTATGCCCGGGGGCAGCTGCTTCGCCTGGCTGCCTTGGCCCCTGTTGCTTCGCAAGGCGGGGCTAAGGGCCGGGCTGCGCTCGGGGGCAGCTGCTTCGCCTGGCTGCCCGGCCCCTGTTGCTCCGCAAGGCGGGGCTAAGGGCCGGGCTGCGCTCGGGGGCAGCTGCTTCGCTTGGCTGCCCTGGCCCCTATTGCTCCGCAAGGCGGGGCTAAGGGCTCGGGCTATGCCCGGGGGTAGCTGCTTCGCACTGCTGCCTTGGCCCCTGTTGCTTCGCAAGGCGGGGCTAAGGGCCGGGCTGCGCCCGGGGGCAGCTGCTTTGCACCGCTGCCCTGGGCCCCTGTTGCTCCGCAAGGCGGGGCTTAAGGGCGCGGGCTACGAGTTACGTTTGTCTCGCAGGATAACAGCTAGCAGCTGCAGCCGAATTTCTCTTCGCCGCCGAAATCGAGGCGGGTTGGGTAATCATTATCAAAACATGCAAGGCAAAGCCCGCCTTTGTAATCATCCTGATTATCTCCCTGAATCGACGTAATCAGCCCATCCGGGCTGAGGAACGACAGGGAGTCCGCGTTAATTTCACGGCAAATTTCTTCCACCGACAGCTGGGAGGCAATCAATTCGCGACTGTCAGGCGTATCAATGCCGTAGAAGCACGGGTTTTTGAACGGTGGTGATGTAATGCGTACATGCACCTCTGTTGCTCCGGCATCACGCAGCATGTTCACGATTCGGCGGGAAGTGGTTCCCCGTACGATGGAGTCGTCAATCATGACCACGCGTTTGCCTTCTACCACACGGCGCACAGCACTCAGTTTCATCTTCACGCCTTGTTCCCGCAGTTCCTGGCTTGGCTGGATAAACGTACGTCCGGTGTATTTGTTTTTGATCATACCCATCTCATACGGAATCCCTGTCTGCTCAGCGTAGCCGATTGCCGCGGAAATACTGGAGTCCGGTACACCTGTTACCAGATCTGCATCGACAAACGACTCAATCGCCATCCGGCTACCCATCCGTTTACGCGCAGCATGCTGGTTTGCACCATTCATGTCACTGTCCGGACGGGCAAAGTAGATATACTCCATCGCACACAGTGCCTTACGGTGTTTGTGATGATCGAAGCGGTCCTCGTGAAGACCATCCGCATCCAGCACCAACAGTTCACCCGGTTCAATGTCACGAATCAACTCTGCACCAATCGTCTCCAATGCACATGTCTCGGATGCGAATAGATACGCATCTCCCAATTTACCCATTGTGAGCGGACGCAGACCATGGGGATCAGAAGCAACCAGCAATTTGTCGTTGGTCATAATCAGAAATGCATAACCACCCACAATCCGTTGGAACGCATCCTTCGCGGCTTCTACCAATCCTTTGGGAGATCTCGCGATTAGATGGGCAATAACTTCGGTATCACTGGTCGTTTGAAAAATGGACCCGCCCTGCTCCAATTCACGCCGAATTGTTGGCGCATTTACGATATTTCCGTTGGTTGCTACAGCCAGATCACCATCGCGGTATTTAAATACCAATGGTTGTGCGTTCGTCAGCTTACTGTCACCACTGGTTGAATAACGAACGTGTCCGATAGAGATATCCCCGGTCAACGTCTGCATCAGGTCTTTGGTGAAAACTTCCTTCACCAGACCCATACCACGGTGGTAGTGAAACTCGTTACCGTCACTTACACACATCCCTGCACTTTCTTCACCCCGGTGTTGAAGGGCATGCAGGCCATAATAGGATAATGATGCGGCGTCAGGGTGTTTGAACACCCCGAATACTCCGCATTCTTCCTTTAATTTGTCGAGTCCTTCCTTGCCGGACCCTTCGTTATAATAATCACCTGTCCACAATGGTCCTGTCGTCAGTTCATGAGACATGGAATCGCATCCTCCCAGACCTGAGCTAAACCTCCTACAGGTTCGTTCACGGCTGATGTTCCGTTCAATTCAATTGTCAGGTTACTTCCTTCTACACGTCCAATAACAGCTACAGGCACACCACGTTCACGTACAAAAGCTTCCAGCTTACCAGCTTGCTCCGGCGAAGCCGACAGCAGAATACGAGATTGACTCTCACTGAACAGCGTATGATCTGCACGCAATGCCGTCTCAACATTAACCTGTGCACCCACGTTGCCGCTAATGCAAGACTCAGCCAATGCTACAGCAAGACCACCTTCAGACAAGTCATGCGCAGAGCGAACGAGGCCGGACTGAATTGCTTCCAGTACCGTATTAAGCAGTGCTTTTTCCGTGTTGAGGTCGAGCTGCGGTGGACGGCCTTCCGTTTTGCCATGAACCGCATATTGCAGCTCACTTCCACCCAGTTCAGCTTTCGTTTCACCGAGGAGGATGATAACATCACCTTCGGATTTGAATGCTTGTGTCGTGATATGATCCGTATCATGAACGAGACCTACCATACCGACAACTGGTGTTGGATAGATGGAGCCTTTGGCGTTTTCGTTATACAGACTTACGTTACCACCAATAACTGGTGTATCCAGCACGCGGCAAGCTTCCGCCATACCGTCTACTGCTTTTTCCATTTGCCAGAAAATATCCGGCTTCTCCGGGTTACCAAAGTTCAGGTTGTCCGTGATCGCCAGCGGCTCTGCACCGGAACATACAATGTTACGCGCTGCTTCACTTACGGCAATCCGTCCACCTACTTCAGGATCCAGATAAACATAGCGTCCATTACAGTCCGTTGTCATCGCGAGACCTTTGCGTGTACCACGAATCGTAACTACGGCTGCATCCGAACCAGGACGAACGGCAGTGCTTGTACGCACCATGTAGTCATATTGATCATAAACCCACTTCTTGCTCGCCACTGTTGGGGATGCCAACACTTGTTTCAATGCACCGCCGAGATCCGACACTTCGTCGTAACGAAGCGTGTCGATGGAAGCACTTTGCTCGTAGTAAGCAGGTACAGAAGATGGTTTGTCATACACAGGGCACTCGTCAACCAGTGCTGTTACCGGCATGTCTCCAACCACTTCGCCGTGGTGAATCAATTTCAGACGACCATCATCCGTTACTTTACCGACTTTGGCACAGATTACGCCCCAACGTTCAAAGATTTCCAACGCCTGCGCCTCATCCTTCGGCTCAACGACGAACAACATCCGTTCTTGGGACTCGGACAACATCATCTCGTAAGGTGTCATGCCTTCTTCACGCTGTGGCACCTGATCCAGATACAGTTCCAGACCATTACCTGCTTTACTCGCCATCTCTGCACTCGAACATGTCAGACCAGCGGCACCCATATCTTGAATTCCCAGCACGATTCCCGTGTCGATCAATTCCAGACAGGATTCCATCACCAGTTTCTCCATAAACGGATCACCAACCTGAACCGCTGTCCGTTGGGACTCGGATTCTTCCGTCAGTTCAACCGATGCAAAGGTTGCTCCATGAATACCATCCCGGCCTGTTGGTGGCCCAACATAATACACTGGGTTCCCCACACCTTTAGCTACACCGCGCTGGATCTTGTCATGATCAATAAGACCCACACACATAGCATTAACCAGCGGATTGCCTTCATAGCTCTCATCAAACATGACTTCACCAGCAACAGTAGGAATACCAATACAGTTTCCGTATCCAGCAATACCTGCTACCACGTGCTCGAACAGATATTTAACGCGATCACTTTCCAGCTTGCCAAAACGCAAGGAATTCAACAAAGCTACCGGTCTTGCTCCCATAGAGAAAATATCACGGATAATGCCGCCAACACCTGTTGCCGCACCTTGGTAAGGCTCAACCGCGGAAGGATGGTTATGGCTTTCAATTTTGAATACAACGGCCTGATTGTCACCGATATCTACGATCCCGGCACCTTCACCCGGACCCATCAGGACACGCGGTCCACTTGTAGGGAATCGACGCAGTAACGGCTTGGAGTTTTTGTATGCGCAGTGCTCCGACCACATAACACTGAAAACACCAATCTCCGTGTAGTTCGGCTTACGCCCCATGAACTCACAGATCAGCTCATACTCGCTGTCAGACACGCCCATTTGTGCGTAAAGTTTATGTTCTGCGACCTGTTCTGCTGTCGGTTCCTTAGCGGATAGCTGCTGCGTCATGCCGATCCCTCCATGCTTTCAAAATAGATGTAAACATACGTTTGCCGTCTTCCGAACCCAGCAGTGAGTCCACCGCGCGCTCTGGATGTGGCATCATACCAACCACGTTTCCACCCTCATTACAGATTCCCGCGATATCACCCAGGGAACCGTTCGGGTTGCTGCCATACGTAAAGACGATCTGGTTGTTTGCCTGCAAACTCGCGAGTGTTTCCTCGTCACAGTAATAGTTTCCTTCACCGTGAGCAATTGGAATAACAATCTCTTCCCCCGGTGCATAGTCACGTGTAAATGGAGTATCTGCATTCGCTACTTTCAACACCGTATCGTGACAACGGAATTTCAGCGACATGTTGCGGATCAAAGCGCCAGGAAGCAATCCTGCCTCAGTAAGGATCTGAAATCCGTTGCAAATGCCGAGAATATATTTACCTTGTTCAGCAGCCTTAGCTACCTCATTCATTACGGGTGCAAAACGGGAGATCGCTCCGCAACGCAGATAGTCACCATAAGAGAAACCACCTGGAACTAGGATACAATCATAAGCCGATAGATCTGTAGCCGTGTGCCATACATAATCAACCTCTTGTCCAATCGCATCTTCTACTGCTTTGTAACAGTCGATGTCGCAGTTGGAGCCAGGAAACACAAGAACTGCAAATTTCATGGGATTAACCCTCCAATTCGTAGCGGTAATCTTCAACAACGGTGTTAGCCAGCAGCTTTTCACACATTACTGTCAATCGTTTCTCCGCTTCCGCACGGTCTGTTGTATCCAGAGTCAGTTCCATGACTTTACCAATCCGTACACTTTCCACTTCATTGAATCCCATCGAATGCAGGGCACCTTGAACAGCTACTCCTTGCGGGTCGAGAACGCTTTGCTTAATAGTGACATAGACGGTTGCTTTGATCATGATCCTTATGTTCCTCCTCAGTAATGAACGGGATAAATGCTTTACGCTGTTAAAAAAGTGACTTGGGAGCTTGCTCCGGGGCAGATTGTTCTTTCCGGTCGCTTGTTGTCCCCAGGTTTTTTTGATTGTTTTGAACCGCTGTGCGGTCAAAACCCGGGGACAAAGGCGAACGCTATCGCTCCTTTAAGAACAATTCCGCCCCTCCGCTAGTCCATGCGACGTTTTTTAAAGGCCTAAACCCTTTACGTTGCACGGTGTATAATGGTCTAGTCTGACCATTACGTGAAAACAGTGAATGGTCTATAACATAGTTTAGTAATCAATGAATTTAATTCTCGTAATTTTTTCAGGCTTCCCTACCTGTGGGAAGCCTCCGCACTTAATTGCCTCATCCCCAGTTTGAAACTGGCGGAGGGAAAGATTTGAGCTGGAGAAGCGAAAGCGTTCGCCTTTGCAACCGGAATGTTTCCTTTTGAAAAAAGGATTCCAATCAAAACATTCCGGGGGCAACAGCGATCGAAAGCCAAACTTTCCCGTAGCCTACACTCAAACGTCCCTTACTCAAACTTACTTTTCCGTTAAACGGTTATAAATATCGACGTACCTTGCGGTTGTGGCCTCCACTACCTCTTGTGGCAGCGGATCAGGTTTGCTGTTCCTGTCCCAAACGCTGCCTAACAGATATGTGCGTACCGGCTCTTTATCCATGCTATCGATCTCGATGTCGAGTTCGTAATTCTCTTTGGCCCAGAAGCGAGAAGCGTCTGGAGTGAAGATTTCATCGATCAGAATGACTTTACCATCGACCATACCGAACTCAAATTTGCAGTCTGCGAGAATGATTCCCCGCTGATCGCAATAGTCGCGAGCAAATTCGTAGAGACGCAGGCTCTTTTCCTGAAGCTCAATCGCGAGAGCATCTCCGACAAGTTCTTTCATTCGATCCATCGGGATGTCTTCGTCATGACCGACATCGTTTTTAGCTGCTGGGGTGAAGATGGGAACGTCGAGCTTGGCGTTTTTGCGAAGTCCATCCGGCAGCTTGATGCCGTTGACCTCTCCGCTTTTCTCATATTGTCTCCATCCGCCACCGGTAATGTATCCACGCACCACACATTCAATATCAATGCGCTCGGCTTTGCGGGTCACCATGATGCGGTCTTTGAGCAGTTCAGGATCAGTAATGATATCGCCCAATTGGTTTACATCCGTATGCACCACGTGGTTATCCATCATGTCGCCCGTCAGTTCAAACCAGAAGCTGCTCAGTTTATTAAGCACATTGCCCTTCTCGGGAACGGCTGGGTCCAGCACATAGTCAAATGCCGAAATCCGATCCGTAACCACGATGAGAAAATGTTCACCCAGATCGTACAACTCACGTACTTTTCCCTTATATAACAAAGGAGCTTTAACGAGATCTGCCGCAGTGGACAGCGCCATGGAGGCTCACCTTCTTTCAGGAGATGTAAAGTATACGTCCAATTCCCCTCATCACGCAGGGCCACTCCGAATGCAGAACAACCTTCCGATCGCTGTTATCCCCGGATTTTTCTGATCCCCTTTCTCAAGGGGGAAATCCGGTGATAAAGGCGAGCGCTTTGCTTCTTCAGGTTTTTTCTGCCTTCTCCGTTCCAGCGTGAACACATAATTAACCTATACTTTTAGGGAGTGGAATAATTCAAAACCTTAATATATTAGTCGTTCAAACCAAGCTTTTTGAAGATGGTGTCTACGTGCTTCAGGTGCCACGATGGGTTGAACGCATCTGCGATTTCCTCTTCGCTCAGCACTTCAGTAATTTCCGGTGTGGATTTCACGATATCCTGGAACTGGCGTTGTTCTTCCCATGCCTGCATGGCACGTGGTTGAACGGTATCGTATGCCTGCTCGCGGCTGAAACCTTTGTCGATCAACTTGGTCATCACTCGACCGGAGAATGGTACGCCGAAGGTGCGCTCCATATTACGTTTCATATTTTCAGGGAATACCGTCAGATTCTTCACGATGTTACCGAAACGGTTCAGCATGTAGTTCAGCAGCATCGTTGCATCCGGCAGAATGATACGCTCTACGGAAGAGTGTGAGATATCACGCTCGTGCCACAGTGTCACGTTCTCGTATGCAGATACCATATGTCCGCGAATGACGCGGGACAGACCGGAGATATTTTCACTGCCGATTGGGTTACGTTTATGCGGCATTGCCGAAGATCCTTTTTGACCCTTTGCAAATGCTTCTTCCACTTCACGGAATTCACTCTTTTGCAGTGCACGTACTTCTGTAGCGAACTTGTCCAGAGATGTTGCGATCAATGCCAGTGTAGCCATGTATTCTGCATGACGGTCACGTTGCAGCGTTTGAGTCGAGATCGGTGCAGGCTTCGTACCCAGCTTCTCGCAGACAAACTCTTCAACAAATGGATCGATGTTCGCGTATGTGCCAACTGCTCCTGAGATTTTACCGTACTGTACGTTGTCTGCCGCGTGGCGGAAACGCTCCAGATTCCGTTTCATTTCTTCATGCCAGAGTGCCATTTTCAGACCAAACGTCGTTGGCTCCGCATGTACCCCATGTGTACGTCCCATCATTGGCGTGTGCTGATAAGTCTTCGCTTTGTCACGTAAGATTTCGATAAAATTCACGATGTCACGTTCCAAAATTTCGTTTGCCTGACGCAATACATATCCGAGAGCCGTATCAACGACATCCGTGGAAGTCAGTCCGTAGTGCACCCATTTCCGCTCAGCACCCAGACTTTCAGATACCGTACGTGTGAAGGCAATAACGTCATGACGTGTTTCCTTTTCAATCTCGTAAATGCGGTCGATATCAAAAGAAGCATTCTGACGAAGCAATGCTGCTTCTTCCTTAGGAATGACTCCAAGCTCTGCCCAAGCTTCACATGCACAAATTTCAACTTCCAGCCAAGACTTGAATTTGTTCTCCTCCGTCCAGATGGCTCTCATTTCGGGTCTGCTATAACGTTCGATCATAAATTTGTATTCCTCCAAAGATTAGTTTGTTCAATCCATTGTAATCCTTCTTCGACATCCTGACAGAGCAGATTGACATGCCCCATTTTTCGTCCTGTCTTCGCTTCGGTCTTACCATATATATGAAGCTTAGGAATTACACCGAGTTCCAACGCTTCCGCGTCAGCCTGACCCGTTCTGGCAATAATACCTTCCAGGTGTTCTCCAAGCACATTGACCATAACAACCGGGCTTAATAATGAAGTATCTCCAAGCGGCAATCCGCAAATCGCACGAATATGCTGTTCAAATTGTGATGTGGCACAGGCCTCCATCGTATAGTGGCCGGAATTATGCGGCCTAGGGGCCAGCTCATTCACATACAGTCTTCCATCTGCCGCAACAAACAACTCCACTGCCAGCAATCCAACGGCTTGGATGGATTGAGCCACTGCTGCCGCCAACTTCTGCGCCTCAATCTGTATTTCGGTCGCCACTCTTGCTGGTACGATCGAAGCATGCAAAATGTTGTTCACATGAATGTTCTCCGCAGGCGGGAACGTCTTAATTTCCCCATTCGTGCTGCGTGCAACAACGACTGAAATCTCGCAATCAAACTTGATAAATTGCTCCAATACCAGTTCAGCACCGGTAGCTGCGAGTTCTTCATAGGCAGCTATCGCCTGATTTGTTTCTCGTATAACCCGCTGACCCTTGCCGTCATATCCGCCTGTCACTGTCTTCAGTACACAAGGAACACCAAGTTCACTCACGGCTGCCTTCATTGTGTCCTTGCTTGTAATTTCCCGGTAAGGGGCTACACGTACACCAGCCGCCTCAATGGCTCGTTTTTCACGCAAACGATGCTGGGTTGTGTACAATAACGCACTTCCTTGCGGTACATAGGATTCCCCTTCTAGGAGAGAAGCAACATCTGCGTCTACATTCTCAAACTCATAGGTGATTACATCACACTGCCGAGCCAGTTCGAGTGCAGCCTTTTCATCGTCATATCCCGCTTCAATCTGATCGGTAATTTGTCCACAAGGAGCATCTGCTGCCGGATCAAGTGTAACGAACCGATAACCCATCGCTGTTCCGGCAAGTGTCAGCATCCGTCCAAGCTGCCCGCCTCCTAAAACACCAATGGTTGTTTTTCCTGGGAGCAAGACACGTTCTGCTTTGCCTGCTGATCCGGGTTGTATTCTTGTACTATTCATATTTCGTCACTGCTTTCGAGCACTTCTTGTTTGATTCGCTCTCTGCGGGCTTCGCTGCGACGTTGGACATCCTGGTCAAAAGCACCGATGATCTGAGCCGCAAGCAATCCGGCATTCGTTGCACCTGCTTTGCCAATCGCTACCGTTGCGACGGGAATGCCACCAGGCATCTGAACAATGGACAGCAAGGAATCGAGACCATTTAGCGCCTTGGATTGCACGGGAACTCCAATGACCGGAAGCATCGTTTTGGAAGCGACCATACCGGGCAGATGAGCTGCCCCACCCGCACCCGCAATGATAACCTTGAATCCACGGTCAATCGCTTGCTCCGCATATTCAAACATCAAATCTGGTGTGCGATGCGCGGATACGACTTTTTTTTCATACCCAATCTCCAGCTCGTCCAGCACCTCACAAGCATACTTCATCGTTTCCCAATCCGACTTACTGCCCATAATTACAGCCACCTGTACTGACATGAATACATCCAACTCCCGTCTGAGCGTTTTGGTTTCATCCTGTTGCTTCTCGTTTATTGTGAAATGAAAAAATCCGCTACCCGCGAAAACATCACATTTTCTCCGGACACCGGACTCCAAGAAATACGTATCCCGCATTTGGGCATGCCAAAGGCAGGCTTGCTGTCCGCATCTGATTTCATGCGTCTCTCAGCCGTATCTCCTCGTAGTCCGGAAATTTACGGTTCCCGGGTAGATACTTCCGGGCCCTATTCCCGGCGTTATACGAGCAAATATCTATTTCAACAAATTAATTCAATAAAATTGAAAATTCCACATCTTTCGAACCTACTCGACCTTATATATAACTGATCGACACATCTAACATTCTAACAATCCCCTACAGCTAATGTCAACTTAAAGACGAACATTTAACATATTGACAAATTTAATGTTCGGAAATAACCGATCATTCGGAGATACTGCATCCCTTTTATTCCAAAAAAGAAAGCCGACCCCTCTTCAACCTATCGAAGACAGCCGGCTTTTCTCTATTATGTGTATACACACATTCTATAATTATTTCACGATAAGTACTGGAACCTGAGCATGCTGCACTACGTTGTGACTAACGCTGCCCAAGACAAATTCCCGAATTCCACCAAGACCACGACTACCAATAATGATGATATCCGATCCGTTCTCTTTGGCATAATCGAGAAGGACCTCGGCAGCAGCTCCTTGAATCAGATCCACGTTTGCTGTAACGCCAGCAGCCTGAATCCGCTCTTTCGCTTCATCCGTCGTTTGCACCGCCAGATTATAGTAGTCATTATTCAAAGAAGGTGGCAAAGGTGCCAATCCTTCCCCGATGAATACACGTGGAAAGTCAAAGGCATGAATAACATCCAAGACTGCACCCGGAGAAACTTTGGCTAACTCAATCGCACGATCAAGTGCTTTATTTGAAGCTTTCGAACCATCATAAGCAACTAGTATTTTGGAGAATAACATGTAAATCCCGTCCCTTCCTTTATATGTAGAACATTCGAAGCCAGCTTCGGTCTGACATAAAATCCAAGAACCATGTAACTCCTTAAACGTCCCCAGGTCAAAATGAACCATTTATAAGAAACATTTTACATAATCATTCTAGCCACTCACCTGGAGTACAGCAGATCCTAACCATTAAATTCTACCTTATTGCAGGAAATAACCATAAATTACCGCATTCAGGAATAACAACAACGGAATGCCGATCGTAAAACTGGGATGTTTGGTCTTGTGACGTTTACGATACATTGCAATCCATACCCCCAATGCCCCACCAATAAAGGCCAGCAGAAACAGCGTTCGTTCGGGTGTACGGTCTCGACGGCGCTGCGCACGTTTCTTGTCGTCCGACATGACCAGGTAACCTACGACATTGATAAATAAAAACCACAGTATCAATCCGGTTTGCATATAATTCTAGCGGTCCCCCTGTCCCGGGACATCTCCCTGTACCTCCATTATAGTCCTCTGAAGGAACATGATCAACGCGAGAAGGGAACCGCAAAGATATTTAGAAGCAATGAATCCCGAATACCTAACCTATGACTCCTGTTTAGGAATACCATTCAGGTTTGGTGCTCTTTTTGCTGCCTTTTCGGGACGTACAGAGATACTCTCTTCCTGAATGCTGTCTTTGTTCTGCTGATTATGAATCTTCTCTGGTTTGTTATGTGGCATCTGCGTATCACCTCCTAGGCTTACGTTGCCTGAAAAAGGAGAATCTTATACGACAGTCTTACTCTCCCTTTTTCTCCATGGCTGCCTTCAACAGTTCTCCCAAATTGGAACCGATCGACTCCTGTTTCGCATATTGTTTGACCAGCTTTTGCTGATCACGTTTGTTCACATGCTGTTTGTCTTTATCCAACGTTTCCGTTATGCCGCAAGGCAGACATTGCACGTACAAACCTGCCTTACCCTCTTTAATTTCCATCTTTTTGTGACACTGTGCACAGCGACGGTTGGATAATCGTTTCTCTGCCGAACGACGATATCCGCAATCCTCCGTTGGACACACGAGGAACTTGCCACGTTTGCCTTTCTTCTCCAGTAAGCGGGCATTACAATCCGGGCAGTGACTATTGGATACATTATGCGGCTTATACTCCGCTTTGCTTCCTTTTACTGTAGATACAAGCTCTTTCGCCATCGAACGGATGCTCTCCAGGAAAGGCTCAGGCTTCCCTTGTCCACGGGCGATTCGTTCCAGCTCAGCTTCCCAGCGAGCTGTTAACTCCGGTGAACGCAGCTGGGGAGCAGCCAGTTCAATCAGCTGTTTTCCTTTTCCCGTTGGATGCATGCTGTTCCCTTGACGATCAATGGTGTCGGAACTGACCAGCTTCTCGATAATATCCGCTCGTGTAGCCGGAGTGCCCAGTCCATGCTTCTCCATTTGGGAAAGCAGCGCTGCCTCTGTATACCGTTTGGGCGGCATCGTCCGTCCACTTTTGATATGACAACGTTGAACCGTCACGGACTGACCTTGCTGCACGTCTGGCAAAAGCGCACGATCATGGTCTGAGGAATCGTCAGCACGATCATCATCCTCATCGCTATAATCTCCGCCGTACACTTCCCGCCAGCCGCTTTCTTTCACCGTTGTGCCTTTCACATGAAAAGAATCGTTGCCCACCTGAACAGTGATCGCAACAGAATCGTACTTCGCAGCCGGATAGAACAAGCTGATAAAACGGCGTACGATCAGATCGTATAACTTACGTTCCTCTGGATTCAGCTGATTGAGGAGAACCGTCTGTTCTGTTGGAATGATCGCATGGTGATCCGTTACCCTGCTGTCATCCACGATACGTTTGGTGATATTCAGATTTTTGCGCAACAACGGACGAGCCAGAGACGCATAGGGGCCAATCGCTACACTATCCAGTCGTTCTTTCAGCGTTCCCGTCATATCCGATGTCAGGTAACGGCTGTCTGTACGTGGGTAGGTTACCAGCTTGTGCTGTTCATAAAGACGCTGCAGCACATTCGATGTTTGCTTGGCGGAAAAACCATATTTCCGGTTGGCATCCCGTTGTAATTCCGTCAGGTCATAAGCCAGCGGATGCGGCTCAACCTTTTCACTTTTTTTCACTTGGGCAATCGAACCCTTACGACCATCAATTCGTTTCTTCAATTCTTGTGTCTCTTGCGGATCAAAGATGCGTGAATCCCCACCTGCAGCGCGCCATACCGCCTGAAAACCTCCCAGATCGGCCGTTAACGTCTCATACTCTTGGGAACGGAATCCGTTGATCTCATTTTCCCTGTCCATAATCATGCCAAGTGTAGGGGTCTGTACCCGTCCAGCTGACAATTGTGCATTAAATCGAACCGTCAATGCACGCGTCACGTTAAGACCAATCATCCAATCTGCTTCTGCCCGGCAACGTGCCGATTCATAGAGACGATCAAACTGGCTGCCTGGCTTCAGTGATGCAAATCCATCCTTGATGGCCTTGTCCGTCTGGGATGATATCCACAGCCGTTTAAACGGCTTTTTCCACTGGGCCATTTGCATAATCCAGCGAGCCAGCAATTCACCCTCACGTGCTGCATCCGTTGCAATGACCAATTCACCAACATCCTGACGTTTCATCAGCTGCTGTACCGCTTTGTATTGATGGTTGGTCTCTTTGAGTACCTTCAGCTTGGTGCGATCAGGCAGAATCGGCAGATCCTCCAGATTCCAGGTTGCATACTTTTTGTCATAGTCCTCTGGTTCAGCCAATCCAACAAGATGCCCAAGCGCCCAGGTCACGATATATTTCGGGCCTTCCATATAGCTTTTATGTTTATCACGCGCTCCCATCACTCTGGCTATTTCTCGTGCCACAGATGGTTTTTCTGCGAGTACTAATGTTTTCAATCCATATCTTCCTTTCTTTGATAAACCTATGACTCTCTTGCTTCTATCGTAATTAAAAGAGTTCTTCTACTTCTATCTTTTCATTATATCATTTCATGGTATTGGTTTGCTTTGGCTTCACAAATAACGATTTGTCCCATAAGATGCCTATCTTCCGGCTCTTATGTCATATTAGTTAACACAATATTCTTCGACATTTTTCTTCCGCGCATGGAATTAGGAGCATTTGGTAGGTTCTATAGCGGAAAAATAGTATGTATACGTTTTTTTGGATAAATATGAGTGTTGTAAGAATACCTTACATGTACTTAGAATGTGAAAAAAGCAACTATATCAGATTCGCCAACACACATCATTGATACACAGGAAGGGAGCGTGGATGCATGACTTATCATGGATCTGTATTGAAAAAAAGTGGGGCCTTGTTACTGGCCGGAGCGGTTGTTGTCACAACATGGGGAGGAACGGTTCCCTCAGCGTCAGCTGCAACGGCAACGCCTTCTAGCAAAACTACGGTTGCAGCCGTAACAGCTGGTAAGGTACCTGTCACAGCAGTAGCATTTGTTCAAGCCATGGAAGAAGCGGCTACACTTGCAGGTGTTCCTTTTTCCATGGACAAACTTTCCGGCACAACAGTACAGCGTAAAGATGCTGCTTTAGCTTTGCAAACCTGGCTGAAGCTGGAGTCCACTCCAGAATCGTTCAAGGATGTTCCGGATCAGGCGAGCTTTGCCGGTGCCGTTGGTGCGCTGAACACCGCGGGGTTGATGAAAGGATATACCGACGCCCTCTTCCTTCCTAATGCAGTACTTACCCAAAATGATGTCGCTATATTGAAAGACCGCATTTATAACTACATAAAACCATTTGTTCTGGAGGAAGCAACCATTACGGATCTCCAGGCTGCCATGACGCAAGGAAAGCTGACATCCAAAGAACTCGTGCAGAAGTACTTGGATCGCATTGAAAAATATGATGATCAGGGTGTGAGCATTAACGCAGTCCTGACGTTGAACCCGAATGCCCTCAAAATCGCTGAAACGTTGGACGAAGAACGTGCAGCTCAGGGTGCCCGCGGACCTTTACATGGTATTCCGGTTTTAGTTAAAGATAACTTCGATACCAACGATATGCCTACAACCGCAGGTTGTATCTGTCTGAAAGATTCCGTACCTGCTCACGATGCTGAACAAGTGAAGAAACTCAAAGCAGCCGGGGCCATTATTTTGGGCAAAACCAATCTGCATGAATTCGCATTCGGCATTACCACGTCCAGCTCACTGGGTGGACAAACACTGAATCCTTATGCGCTGGATCACTATCCAGGCGGGTCAAGTGGTGGTACGGGTGCCGCCATTGCCTCAAACTTTGCAGCTGCGGGCATGGGTACTGACACCGGCGGATCAATCCGTATCCCTTCCAGCTTCAACAGCCTTGTCGGTATTCGTCCAACAATCGGACTGTCCAGCCGTGAAGGAATCATCCCTCTTGCATTGACACAGGATGTCGGTGGTCCTATGGCTCGTACCGTAAGTGATGCCGCAATTATGCTGGATGCTACAGCCGGCTATGACAAAAATGATGTTGCTACAGCTTATGCTGTAGGCAAAATCCCTTCCAGCTACACAGACTTCCTGGATGTAAACGGTCTGAAAGGTGCACGGATCGGTGTGGCCACCGAACTCATTCCAAGCACCAAAGCTGAAGAAAAAGCCGTCGCTGACGTGATTAACAACGCAGTAGAAGAACTCAAAACGCTGGGAGCTACGGCAGTCCCGATCAGCATTCCAAACCTGGCGGAAATCAACAAATACCCAAGCTTGAGTGGATACGAGTTCAAATTCCAACTTAATGACTATCTGGAGTCTCTTGGTGACGAAGCCCCTTATCACAGCTTGTCCGAGATTATTGCTTCCGGACAGTTCGACAAGTCACAAGAACAGTCGATGAAGACTCGCGATGCACGGGAAACGTTGGAGACTGCCGAATATAAGGATATCGTCCTGAAACGTACCCAAATCACACGTGAGTCCTTGCTGAAAGTTATGGCCGACAACAACCTGGATGCCATCATCTATCCGACGTCCACGCAAGCCGCTGGTGTTATTGGCGAAGGACAAAACTCCGGTGGTAACAACCGATTGAGTCCATTCTCTGGCTTCCCGGCAATTACCGTACCTGCTGGATTTACAACTGAAGGTCTGCCGGTAGGTATGGAATTCCTGGGCCGCGCCTTTGATGAAGGAACTTTGATCAAGCTGGCTTACAGCTATGAGCAAGGGACTCATCACCGCCAAGCACCAAAGCTCACGCCATAAATCGTTCATGGGATTAAGAAAATTTTTAAACATAAACGTACACCTCATGGATTACATGAGGTGTACGTTTATTAAGTTTACTCAGTTATACAATTTAAAATTGATCTTACCATCATTTGTCGACTACAATAAATAGGATGTAATTCTAATTTTAAAAATCATAGGAGGTTCGAATGAGATATCCAAAGTGTAGTATTTTCATTATTATTCTGACACTCAGTTTATCACTGTTCACTACGTCACTAGCAAACGCAGCTTCAAGCTCAAGCAAATATGAATGGGCCAAACCATCTGTTGAATTTATGGCATCTCATAAGGTCATGCAGAACTTTAAGCAAGAAGAGAAGAATTTAAGCAAGAACGTATCAAAAGCAGAACTTACTCGTATGATTTACCTCTTATTCCAAGAGTTCCGGGTAGATAGCAGTAAAGATGTAGAAATCCCTGGTGTTCCTGCAACCAGTACATATTATCAAACTTTTAGAGACGTATACGGTAGTATCCCTAGCAATCCCTCAGGATTAATTGCAGCAGCAGATAAAATCAATTACAACAATGGGACATTTACATATCAACCTAGTAAGATCTTATCTCGCTGGGACTTATTAATTACACTAAATACTCTTTTTCCGGATATCGGTTACTCCGTCGATGAAATGTCAGAGAAAGAATCACTCACCAAACTGCAAACATTCAAGGATATTCACAAAAGATATTTTAATTCCTACGATACTTATGAAAAATGGAAATATGCTTACCAACCATTAGCACCCGAATTTGGCATTATTAAATCCAAAAATGAAAATCATTTAGGTTCCGACCTTGATTATGTAAAACGTGATGCTCTGCTCGGATTTTCCCAGCAGGGCGTGATGAAGCCCAATTCCAAAGGATACTTTTATCCAAATCAAAAGGTAACTTTAGCCGAAACGACAGTGATTCTACATCGGATTTATAAGTATTATGGCGGAACAGGTTATGTGCCAAAGCCATCCAAAGATGAAGATGTCACCAATGGAACAAGCTTGTTTTTGTACAAGGATGATGTATCAACAATGAGTACTTCAGATGATTTTGCTCTAGTTAATGCAGATCACGTTCCAACACTTTATCTCGCTTTGAGCGCTAAAGCACCTGTGGATCTGAAAGTAATAGTAAACGGAGAAGCTATGTTCTACACTTATGAGCGACTAAGTATTTTGGATGCGCCTATTATCATCCCGTTTGATGGAGCTTACTTCGCTGAGATCTTTCCAATACTGCGAAGTACTGGTGAATTGGTTCATGATGTTGAAAGCATACAGTTAACATACTATGTATCTGATAAACTTGTCGATTTCAATTCAATTGAACCTTTATCTTGGCAGTAACAATATGGGGTACAGCTCTTCTAGAGAGCTGTACCCCTTTTGTCTAGTAACTATAGCGATATTTAAAGCAAAGGACTCATACATTTTCGAGGACGGCACTGTATATATATTTTATCCCTCATTTGCTGAAGGACTGTCCGGTACACTCCATCTAAGCACAAGACCTGCGTAGGTCAGGCCGCCTCCAAAACCAAAAAGGGCTATTTGATGCCCGTTCTTTAATCTCCCTTCGTCTACTGCAAGCTGTAAAGCGAGCGGAATGGAAGCTGCCGAGGTATTTCCTCGGTACTCCACACTTGTTAAAGTACGTTCCAATGGAATAGGACCGCGTTCACACACCGCTTCAATCATTCTTAGATTCGCACTATGGGGTACAAACCAATCAATCTGCTCCGGTTTCATCTCTGCTTTGGCTATAAGCCCACTCAATTGTTCTGGAATCGTGCGTACTGCCCACTTATAGATCTCTCTGCCATTCTGGACAAGGCATCCCTCACCCTGCAGAGGTACACTATTCATCTCAGAAGAAAGACCACTCTTATAGAGATGAATACCGCCTTCTCCACTCGTACCTGAGATGGCTGCCATAAAGTCACCTTTTCCAGCAGCTCTTTCTACCAAAAAGGCTCCTGCCCCGTCGCCGAACAATACACATGTCGTACGGTCTGTATAATCGGTAATCTTGGACAACGTCTCTGCTCCAATAACCAACACTTTATGGTACATGCCACTGGTTACGAGACTATCAGCCAACTGCAATCCATACGTAAATCCTGCACATGCCGCATTCAAATCAAGTACTCCCGTATGTGGAATCTTGAGATTCGCCTGTACTCTAGATGCTGTGCTGGGAAATGAATATTCAGGTGTGCTGGTAGCAACCAAAATCATATCCACATCTTCTACGCTAACATTATAACGGCGCATCATATCTTCTACAGCCTTGGTGGCCAGGTCAGATACAAATTGATCATCAGCTGCGATGCGCCGTTCTCTCATCCCTGTACGCTGTACAATCCATTCATCACTCGTCTCGACGAGCTTCTCCAAATCAGCATTACTTAATATTCGATCCGGTACATACGTACCCATTGCGGTAATGGTTGACATTGATTGATTCATACCGGTAGTCACCTCGTTTGTTTTTTATCATTATAGCACTAAGTATTAGTACTTGGTACAAATTTTAAAAATATTTATTATGATTCATTCGTCAGTTGTTTATTTTAAGCGCTCTCTTCATCCTATTACCCAGAGTCATGCAAACTATCGCATGCATTTTTGATGAAGAATTGTGGATATCCTCTGAGTAACATGAAGAATGCCTTAATTAAATGCGTTTTCTATAGACAGTCCATTCCAACAGGAGGAAAATAAACAGATTGCCCTACATTACTAAGGAATAGAGATGATGTATACCCATGAAAAAAGAATTTAATATCCTTGCGATTTCCGGAAGCCTGCGTAATCAGTCCTCCAATACGTTACTAATGCATGCCATGATTAAGCTAGCTCCTCCTAACCTTAAGTTTGGAGTATATGGTGGATTAAATGATCTACCGCATTTTAACCCTAACCTCGATGTCGAGGAAGGTCCTGAGTCCGTGCAGAATTTTAGAGCCCAACTGAAGCATTCGGATGGAGTCCTTATCTGCACGCCCGAGTATGGAAACGGAGTTCCTGGGGTCTTAAAAAACGCATTAGATTGGATTGTATCTTCAGGAGAATGGCTCAATAAACCCACCGTTGCCATCGCTGCTTCTCCCAGCCCCATGGGCGGTGACAAAGCCCATGCTTCACTATTGCTGACGTTAAACATGATTAATGCTCAAGTCTTACATGAGGCCTCTCTAACCATTCCTCATATTACATTGAAGATGAATAAACAAGGAGTCATCCTTGATTCAGAAACACAGCATGCATTGGAGAACTCACTTTTAAGCCTAGGGGAGGCATGCAACCAAATGGTTAAATAGAAAGAACCTACTTAAATTAATCTGACTATAAAAGATTTAGCACATTCACATAAATTGAAATAAAAAAACAGCCCTGGATTTTCTCCGGGCTGTTACGGTTTATATTAGATACTTATTAAATACTTCGTATAAAACAAATAAAAACCACCACCGAATAACATCGGCAGTGGTTCTTTGCTTGGCGGC
>NZ_JBZVDZ010000014.1:0-151325 GCF_058408365.1 Paenibacillus sp. MDV22-iso6
GCACCGTGTTTCTCGTGTTTTCTTGGCCGGAATTAGAATATACCATGTACAGATTCGGAACGCAAGCTTTATTTTCAATAAAGTTATTTTTTACTTTAAGTTCTATAAAAAAGAACCTCTCCATATTGGAAAGGCCCTGTTCTTCTATATGAATTGAAGATTGAACTAGCCAATGACTTCCTGAATATGTAGCTGCCTTTGCTGCATCAGATTGATGATTGTTCCCTCTACCGATACCATCGGCCGTGTAGGATGATCCCGATCAGAGAATATGATCTCACCAATTTGATTATTGCTGAGCTTCACTCGGATACCGTTATGGATCTGTGTGGAACGCTGAACGAATACATTTACGATGGCAGGATCCAATTTGCCAAAAGCCTCGCTCTGAATTTGTTCAAGTACCAAGTACGGTGACTGTGCCTTACGATAGATCTTCTCCAGAGTCATAGCGTGGAAGATATCAGCGATAGCTACAATCTTGGCATAGATATGAATCTGCGTGCCGCTGAGCTGCAGCGGGTAACCCGACCCATCCACTTTTTCATGATGCTGCAATGCTGCAAGTCTAGCTCCCTCATTGATGGCCTTCGCCTGTTTTAGTACCTGATAGCCATATTTCGTATGCTGTCGGATCTCTGCCTGCTCTGACGCAGTTAACGTAGAGGGTTTATGAAGGATCTGTGGGTCCACTTTGTTATTACCAATATCATGGAACAATCCTGCAAAAGCTACCTGCATCCAGTCTTTGGACGGCAGATCCATCCACTGGGCCAACTGATAAGATGTAATGGCACTCAAGACTGCATGATGATAAACATAATCATGTTCTTGCATCACTCGTGGACTGAAGGTAAGCACATTATACTGTTTAAGATGAACAAACAATGCTTCCAGCTGTGTACGCAACTCATATACAGGTAATTCAGCCGCCAGGGAGGATAGAAAAGCATTTTTGGTCAGTCCTACCATCTTTTCATACTCTTCATGTAGAGACGGTAAGACGGGTGCTGAGACTGCGCTGCTGCCTTTCCCTGCCCGCTCTCCGTTCTTTTCATTAGCTACATGGACTGAAGAGGCCGACGAAGCCTTAGAACCTGAAGTGCTTGGCCCTGTTCTTTCTTGCTCGATGTCCACTTGATGAATCATAAAGGCTCTGAGTACTTCCACATCTTTGGGCAGAATGACTTTGCCCTTCTGAAACAGAACATTGCCACGAAGCGTTTGCACGTCATTTCCCAGTTTAAGTCCTGGTTTGACTTCAGACAGGGTGATTAATCCCATGTTCATTCCCCTCACTCATCGTTCTTCTATAATGATATCAAGACCATAGTCCCGGTTTTTCACGTTAATTCCCATTATATTACTCAAAAATCAGGCTGTACATCCCAGATTTCGAGAAGAATGGTCCTGGAGCTGTGAAAATAACAAAGGGCCCCCATATGGGAGCCCTCCAATTTCATTGGAATCATGAAATGATTTTCTTTATAGAAAATTGATTCTATGCTTCAGAACCTGAATCATCGCCCTCAACTTCAGCATCGGAAACCGCGTCCTCATCAAGAGTTGACTCTAAACCTTCAGAATCAGCAGCTTCTGCACCTTCAATCAATTCTTCGTCATCTGGTTCTTCCTCATTCTTGTCAATTCGGCTGACTGTAGCTACGGCATCTTCATCGCGAATATGAATCAGCTTCACGCCTTGCGTGTATCGACCCATAGTGGATATGCCTTCCATACTCATCCGAATTAACGTACCGCTGGAAGTGATGATCATCAGATCTTCTTCTGTCTTAACCATTTTCAGGCTGACTACCGCACCGTTCTTATCTGTGACGTTAATGGTTTTAATCCCTTTACCGCCACGAGTCTGCATCCGATAATCGCTGACAGGCGTACGTTTACCGTAACCTTTGGCTGTAACAATCAGAACATCCAGTTCCTGGTCAACAACGTCCATACCGATTACGACATCCTGCTCATCCAGTGTAATCCCTTTAACCCCGGTTGCACTCCGTCCCATGGAACGAACATTTCCTTCCGAGAATCGGATGGACATCCCGTGAGCTGTACCCATAATGATCTCTTGAAGTCCGTCTGTCAGCTTAACATCAATAAGGGCATCATCATCACGCAGGGAGATCCCGATCAGACCGCCTTTACGAATATTGGTGTAATCCTCAAGTGGTGTCTTCTTCACAACCCCTTGACGGGTAGCAAAGAACAGATACTTGTCACTTTCGAATTCCTGAACTGGAATCACGGCATTAACCGATTCACCCTGCTCGATCTGAATCAGATTGATAATCGGCGTTCCCCGTGCTGTACGTCCAAGCTCTGGAATCTCATAAGCTTTGAGACGGTACACTTTACCTTTGTCGGTAAAGAACATGAGGTAATTGTGAGAGTTGGTCACAAACAGATGCTCAACAAAGTCGGTATCTTTGGTGTCCATTCCCACAACCCCACGTCCGCCACGCTTCTGACTGCGGTATGTGGATACCGGCAGACGTTTCACATAGCCTGTATGGGTAATAGTGATGATAACCTCTTCACGCGGAATCAGATCCTCGTCCAGAATGCTCTCTTCACCTACAGTGATTTCGGTACGACGATCATCGCTGAAGCGATCACGGATTTCTTGCAGCTCCGTGCTGATAATTTCGAGCACCAGGTGCTCGTTGGCCAAAATTTCACGATATTCCTTAATTTTGACCATCAGTTCGTTATACTCATTTTCGATGCGCTCACGTTCCAGACCTGTCAGGCGTTGCAGACGCATATCGAGGATAGCTTGAGCCTGATCATGACTGAGTGAGAAACGCTCGATCAGACCTTCTCTGGCTGCATCTGTATTGCTGGATGAACGGATCAACGCAATAATTTCGTCGATATGATCCAGCGCGATACGCAAGCCTTCCAGAATGTGCGCGCGTGCTTCCGCTTTTTTCAGTTCGAATTGTGTACGTCTACGTATAACCTCAATCTGATGCTGCAAGTAGTGATACAAAACTTCACGCAGATTCAGAATCTTAGGTTCTTTATTTACAATCGCGAGCATGTTAATCCCAAAGGTGGACTGCATCGCTGTATGCTTGTACAGGTTGTTCAGCACTACACCCGGGTTCACGTCTCTGCGAAGCTCAATCACAATCCGCATACCGTTACGGTCAGACTCATCACGGAGATCCGTAATACCATCAATCTTTTTATCACGTACCAACTCAGCAATTTTCTCAACGAGTCTTGCCTTGTTCACCTGATAAGGAAGTTCCGTAACAATAATCCGTGCTTTGTTGTTGTTTTCTTCGATGTTGGTTTTGGCCCGCATCGTTACTGAACCACGTCCGGTTTGATACGCCTGGCGAATTCCGGAACGTCCCAAAATATAACCGGAAGTTGGGAAGTCTGGCCCTTGAATATAATCCATCAATTCCATGGAAGTGATATCCGGATTTTTGATCATGGCCTGTACGCCGTCGATTACCTCTCCCAGGTTATGAGGAGGAATGTTGGTCGCCATACCTACCGCAATCCCGCCGACACCATTGACAAGCAAGTTAGGGAAACGAGCTGGCAGAACGACAGGTTCACTTTCTTCACCGTCATAGTTCGGCTGGAAGTCAATCGTATCCTTGTTGATGTCTCTGAGCATTTCCATCGCAATCTTGGACAACCGGGCTTCCGTATAACGCATGGCTGCTGCCATATCGCCATCCACCGATCCAAAGTTACCATGTCCATCTACGTGCATGTAGCGCAGGGAGAAGTCCTGTGCCATCCGTACCATCGTTTCATATACGGCAGAGTCACCGTGTGGGTGATACTTACCGATAACTTCGCCGACGATTCTGGCTGATTTTTTATGTGGTTTATCGGGTGTCATGCCTAGCTCGGACATTGCGTACAGAATACGCCGGTGAACCGGCTTCAATCCGTCACGCACGTCAGGTAAGGCACGGCTCACAATAATGCTCATCGCATAATCCATAAACGATTCACGCATCTCGACGCCAATATCCCGATCTTTAACCTGCGAGTTCATTTCTTCCGCCATGCTGGACCTCCTTCTTGTCCTTCAACAAACATTCCATTCAATCATTCAAAAATTAATTATATGTGAAGAGCCTAACAAGGCTAAAACCGCACAAGGACGCTACTCTTTATTATATTACTTTCACAAAAGGTAAACAATTAAACGTCCGCTGGGCAATAGCCTTTCTTCCGGGAACTTTAGAGAGTCTGGGGGTTCGCCCTGCCTTCCTCCCCATTTGCACATACAATGCTAGAAAAAGCGGCAATTGTACTGTGTATATTCAGGCTTAGACCGTTCCCGTTCTACGATCAAACTACATCTGTGCAACAAAACCGCACAAAACGCCATATTTCTCTATTATACCACTGAAATCATCTCTTGTCCTTTGATTTCTCCGCGTCTGCCACTCTTATAAACCCCATTAAAACACGAAAGGACTGATGGCTCTTGGGCATCCAGCGTGTCTCCAGCAAATGGACCAAGACAGCTGTGTTACAACGCAGCCGTAATGTGAATGGATATATACCGGTAACACGACAATATAATCGCCAGACCCTGGAACGGATGACTGAATTATTCGAGTCAAACTATATCAAACCGGATCGGGGAACCTACGGCAATGGCGTCATGCGGGTAAAAACCATCCGTATGAATCCACACCCGATTACCGATGCAAACACATCAGAAATCTCTGCTGATCCACTCTTCCCTTCCACAGCTGAAGTCGGTGCCGAGATCTCTGCTGAAGTCCCCCTGACAACGTATGAACTTCGATATGGGACGGAGGAGAAACACTTCCATTCCCTCGATGAGCTGGATCTGGCGCTCACTGAACGTATCCAGAAGCGCGACTACATCATTCAGCAAGGCATTCCGCTGATGAAACATGATGGGTTGCCTTTTGACCTGCGGGTACTGACGCAGAAAAATCTACAACGCAATTGGGAAACGACAGGTATCCTGGGGAGAGTTGCTGCACCGGGCAAGATCATTACCAACATTCATGGCGGCGGACGATTGGCCACCTTTAATGAGTTGGTACGCCCTCATTTTGACCAGGAGCGGTTCCAGCAACTACGCAGTGAGCTATATCGTTTAGGCATTCATACAGCGGTACAGCTACAGAAGTCATTTCCAAGACTCAAAGAGATTGGTATCGATATCGCACTGGACGAAGATGGACGGCCATGGATTATTGAAGTCAACACATTGCCGGGTATCTATGCTTTTGGCCTATTGCCTGATAAGGAAACGTACCGAAAGATCAAGCGTTATGCGAGAGCGTACGGCAGATTACCCTCCAAAAAAGGGAAAACATCTCGTACCTCTCCCAAAGCCCCGGCCTCCTCTACCAAAAGCCGCACACATCGGTAGCAGGCACTCCAGAGTCCAACCTAAAATCTCTATGCTATAATCCCACAATGTAAAAGAGGCGCCCTCGCAGGCGCCTCTTCGAATATGGTTAGATGTCGAGGTTTTTCACGTATTTTGCATTTTCCTGAATAAAGTCACGACGAGGTTCAACATTATCCCCCATCAGGGTGTCGAACATGGCATCGGCCAGCATTGCATCGCCGATCGATACTTGAAGCATGGTCCGGCTCTCAGGGTCCATCGTCGTTTCCCATAATTGTCCGGCATTCATCTCACCGAGACCTTTATAACGCTGGACATTGAATTTCGCATTTTCGCCGAGAGTTGCGATAATTTCATCGCGTTCCTTCTCGGAACCAGCATAACGAATCACTTTATTGCGCTCAATCTTGAACAATGGCGGTTGGGCAATGTATACATAACCAGCCTCAATGATTTTGCGCATATAGCGATAAAGGAATGTCAGAAGCAATGTCCGAATGTGAGCGCCATCGACGTCGGCATCCGTCATCAAAATGATTTTGTGATAACGTGCTTTGGCAATATCGAAGTCATCGCCAATTCCTGTACCCATTGCGGTAATGATCGCTCTGATCTCCGCATTACCCAAAATCCGGTCAAGACGTGCTTTTTCCACGTTCAGAATCTTACCACGCAGTGGCAAAATCGCTTGGAAATGACGATCTCGTCCTTGCTTCGCTGATCCACCGGCGGAGTCACCTTCGACGATGTACAATTCGCTGATTGAAGCATCCTTGGATGAACAGTCGGCCAATTTACCTGGCAAAGAGCTGACTTCGAGTGCACCTTTACGACGCGTCAGTTCACGTGCTTTACGAGCTGCTTCACGTGCACGGGCAGCTTGCAGTCCTTTTTCCAAAATGCGACGGGATACGGAAGGATTCTCTTCCAGGAACTCCTGCAGCTTCTCAGCAAACAGGGATTCGACAATTCCGCGCACTTCACTGTTACCCAGCTTCGTCTTGGTCTGTCCCTCAAATTGCGGTTCAGGGATCTTGACCGAGATAATCGCTGTAAGACCTTCACGTACATCATCCCCGGACAGATTACCTGTGCTGTCTTTGATTACGCCCGCTTTGCGCGCATAATCATTGATAATCCGGGTAAGGGCACTCTTGAATCCGGATTCGTGCGTTCCGCCCTCATGTGTGTTGATGTTGTTGGCAAACGAGTAAATATTCTCGGTGTAGCTGTCATTGTATTGCAATGCAACTTCAACCTGAATGTTGTCTCTTGACCCTTCTACATAAATCGGGTTTTCATGCAGTGCTTCACGCTTCTGGTTCAGGAAGGAGACATACTCGATAATACCGCCCTCATACAGGAAAGAGTTGGTTACACCTGTACGTTCATCGGTTAAAGTCATACCAATTCCCTTGTTCAGGAACGCGAGCTCACGAATACGAGTCAGCAAAGTTTCATAGTCATAAACTCTTGTTTCCGTGAAAATCTCCGGATCCGGATGGAACGTAACCGTTGTTCCCGTTTCCTCCGTTGTACCGATCGTTTTCAGATCATACTGCGGAACACCCCGACGGTATTCCTGTTGATACACATGGCCGTCAACCTTAACTGTAACAACAACTTTCTCTGATAGAGCATTGACGACAGATACACCTACACCATGAAGACCACCGGATACTTTGTACCCGCCACCGCCAAATTTACCGCCTGCATGCAGAACAGTCATTACAACCTCAAGTGCAGGACGTTTCATTTTGGCATGTTCGCCGACAGGAATCCCCCGCCCGTTATCGACTACAGTGACGCTGTTATCTTCATGAATAGTAACTTCGATATGATCACAATAACCTGCGAGTGCTTCGTCAATACTATTGTCCACTACTTCCCAAACGAGATGATGCAGACCTTTGGCACTGGTGGAACCAATATACATCCCCGGACGTTTACGTACGGCTTCCAGCCCTTCAAGTACCTGAATTTCATCTGCACCATATGACGGTTGATTCATAGACATGCCTTTCACCTACTTCTATAGATTCAATATCGTAAATATGCGTTAACTAAGAATGCATGCTGAAATGAACATATTCCCTTAATTCCAGTAAGCAATCTAAATAAAGAAAAGCAGCAAAAGGTACAATAACTCGTACCGCCGATAGGCTAGAGATCAGGAAAAATGTGAGCTCGCTTCTTGAGCGTAGCTGAGGAAATAGGCGAGTAGTACACAATGTTTTTGGTCACGACAATGGACTTGGCTTCCTCTTCACCAATATGCTCCACTGTTTTTTCCTGCTCGGCATGCGTGACATACTGCTTGGAAATTTTTGAGGATTTTTCAATCGATATATCAAAAATAGCGACCAATTCGGAAGATCGGATAATCTTCTCACCGCCCAGATGAATGTACATAAGCCCTCACTCCTTAGCGTTCAACCTGTCCGGCATGAACGTGATAAATACTGGCATCTTTGAGCTTGTCAACGTTTAAGCTCTCGATTCCGGTAGCCGTAATAAAGGTTTGCACCTTGCTCTGGAACGTTTCGATCAGCTGCGTCTGACGAAAAGGATCCAGTTCAGACAGTACATCGTCCAGCAGCAGGACCGGATATTCTCCGATTTCTTCATGAATCAGTTCAATTTCCGCAAGTTTAAGGGACAACGCCGTTGTGCGCTGCTGCCCCTGCGAGCCATACGTTTGTACTTCCCGATCGTTAATGAAAAAGGACAGGTCATCCCGATGCGGCCCACTAAGCGTTGTGCCTCGGCGAATCTCCTGCTCTTTCATTTGTGATAATTTTATCATAAATTGGTCCATTAAGACAGCTTCATCTTCCTCAGCGGCTTCGCTGAAGGAAGGAAGATAGGCCAGACGCAGGACTTCTCCGCCTCCGGTGATGCCCTGATGAATTGTTTCAGCCCACTTTTGCAGTTTCTTTATGAATTGTTTCCTTTTTTTGACGATTTTAACACCATGCTCCACCAGTTGTTCATTCCACACCTCAAGCATGGTCTGGGCTGAAGCGCTCTGCCCCCATAATTGCTTGAGCAAATTGTTACGCTGGACGAGCACTTTTTGATATTGCTGCAGATGATACAGGTAGCCTGGAGCCACCTGTCCAATCTCCATGTCAAGAAACCGGCGGCGGACCCCCGGTGTGCCTTTGACAATCTCAAGATCTTCCGGTGCAAACATCACCACATTAAGCGCTCCGACAAAATCACTCAGCTTTCGCTGTTCCAGTCCGTTGATCTTTGCTTTTTTGCCTTGTTGCGACAAAGATAGCTCGAGCTTGACCGATCCGTACTTTTTGTCGACCTCTGCTGCAAGCCTGGCACGTTCTTCACCGAAACGAATCAGTTCCTTGTCGCGGGATGTACGGTGGCTCTTAGTGAGTGCAAGCACAAAAATGGCTTCTGCAAGATTGGTCTTGCCTTGGGCATTTTGCCCGATCAAAAGATTCACAGGACCAAAAGAATCTAGTCTCAGATGTTCATAATTACGGAATTGCTGCAGATCTATGCTGTTTACAAACACGCGGTATCCTCCCTTTTATCCCGTCCGTCAGGAGGCAGCAGGATCTAACTGGTCTTCTTATTGTGCGACAACTTCGAACGAACCTTCTCCGTCCACCTCAACGATATCCCCAGGGTATAACTTGCGTCCCCGGCGTTCCTCAGGCTCTTTATTCACACGTACAAGCCCATCCTGAAGCAATGCTTTGGCCATACCTCCGGTTGGGATGCAGTCGGCCAGTTTCAAAAATTGATCAAGCTTAATATATTCCGTACGAATCGCTACTTGGTTCACTATGATCTTCCTCTCGTTAGTTGGTCGTCCGGTAAGGCAATATGACGTACAAGCTGTGACTGTCGTCCAGCGGTTTCAGGATGATAGGGCTCATGACACCAGTGAAAGCGATCATCAGCTGCTCACTCTCCACCACTTTCAGCACATCCAGCATATATTTGGAGTTGAACGAGATTTTCAGTGGTTCGCCGTTAAAGTCGGCCGGTTCGATTTCTTCTCTTACTTTCCCCAGCTCGGAAGAGCTTGAAGAAATTTCGATTGATCCGGAATCCATCGTTTGCATCCGCACAATGTTTGTTTTTTCTTCACGCGACAGCAAATAAGCCCGGTCGATAGATTCACTTAATTTTTTTGTATCCAAAACGAGTTCTGTTTTGTACGAAGTCGGAATAATTCTAGAAGTATCCGGATAAGTTCCGTCCAAAATACGCGAATAGAACAGAACACGGTCGATTTTGAACAAAACCTGGTTGTCAGCGACAACGATATCCACAAGTGTATTTTGATCGGGCACGATTTTGCTGAGTTCGTTCAGCGTTTTACCCGAGATCACCACATTGTTGAATCTCACACCTTCTGCATTATCCAGCATTGCTGAACGAGTAGCAAGACGATGACGGTCAGTTGCCACAAATTTCAGTTCATTGTCACCCAAACTCCAGAGTACACCTGTCAAAATCGGCGTAGTTTCATGTGTGGAAATGGAGAACACGGTTTGTTTAATCATATTTTTGAGCAAATCTCCTGGAATGGAGACGGTTTGGTTCTCTTCGATGCTTGGCAATACTGGGAATTCTTCTGGATCAAGACCAACCAGTTGAATTTCGGTAGCTCCTGCGGAGATAAAGGTGTTGAAGTTCTCTTTTACCTCCATGTGCACTTCTTGGGAAGGCAGCTTTTTGATGATCTCGACAAAAAACTTGGCTGGCAGTACAACACTACCAGGTTGTTCCACCTGAACAACACTTTTATCACCATCTTCAAGCGGGATGAAGGATTGAATTGAAATATCGGTGTCGCTTGCTGTCAACGTCACACCTTGATGATTAACGTCGAATTTGATACCGCTCAGAATTGGGATCGTCGTACGGCTTGAGATGGCTTTGGATACTTGCTGGATGGATTCGTTCAAGTAGCTTTTCATTATGCTGATTTTCATGGTTTCACTCCTAGCGGGTTTTTTTGGTGTAGAGGTGTTGAAATGTGTTTTTCAAAAGGCCGAAGGCTGAGCTTCGAAATCGCTTATTTGGAGATGATATCTTTTAGATCTTTATAGTAATAATAGTAATAGGGGCACTGAATATGTGGATAAGTGGGTATAAACCCATAAGCCCAAGCCTATCCACATGTGTATACGTTGTGCACAGGCTTGGGACTTATTCAGGTTGGATTCTTAATTTTTTCGGTTAAGTTGTTGATAACTTTATAGAGATCCTGATCGACTTTAATCGCCTGGGAGATCTTTTCGTGCGCATGGATGACGGTGGTATGATCTCGCCCTCCAAATGCTTCACCGATTTTGGGCAGAGAAAAGTCTGTAAGTTCACGAGAGAGATACATAGCAATCTGTCTTGGGAACGCAACGGCCTTGGTCCGTTTCCGTGCTTTGAAATCTTCAAGCTTAAGGCTGTAATACTCGCCGACCTTTTGTTGGATGTCGTGAATAGTGATCATTTTCGGACGACTGGAAGGAATAATATCCTTCAGTGCTTCAGCTGCTAGATGAGTGGTTACATCTTGATTAGTCAGCGAAGAATAGGCAACAACCCGAATCAGGGCCCCTTCCAGCTCACGAATATTAGTATCAATCTGGTTGGCGATGTACATCATCGCCTCATTCGGAATATCGAGGTTTTCCGCACGAGCTTTTTTACGCAAAATAGCAATCCGTGTCTCCAGATCAGGAGGCTGGATATCCGTAATTAACCCCCATTCAAAACGGGAACGAAGCCGTTCTTCTAGGGTCGGAATTTCCTTCGGCGGTCTGTCGCTGGAGATGATGATCTGTTTCCGTTCCTCATGCAGCGCATTAAACGTATGGAAAAATTCCTCTTGCGTCGATTCTTTTCCAGCCAAGAACTGAATATCATCAATGAGCAGAATATCGACACTACGGTATTTGTTACGGAAGCTCTCCCCGCGGTTGTCACGGATCGAGTTAATGAATTCGTTCGTGAATTTCTCAGATGACAAATAAACAACTTTGCTGCCCGGATCATGCTCCAGGACGTAATGTCCGATCGCATGCATCAAGTGAGTTTTGCCGAGACCTACCCCTCCATAAAGAAACAGAGGATTGTATGCTTTGGCGGGCGCTTCAGCGACCGCCAGCGATGCGGCGTGGGCAAAACGGTTGCCCGGCCCAATGACAAATGTATCGAATGTATATTTCGGATTGAGCATGCTGAGTACCGCTTCTTCCTGAACAACTGTAGGCGTTGGCGCTGGCAGTTGAGGGTCCGGTTCAGCAGGCTTGTTCTCCTCGATGACAAATTTCACATCGACCTGTTTGCCAAGCAGCTCATATACCGTCGATCCGACCAGTTTGGTGTAACGGCTCTCCAGCCATTCGACGGCAAACGTGGTTGGTGCGGATATGACGATCGAACGATCATTCAGCTTGGTAGCTTTGGTAGCTTTGAACCAAGTGTCAAAGCTGGGTTTGCTGAGCTTGTTTTGTATGATTGATAAAATTTGCTGCCATAAATCAGAAGTATGGCTGTCCACAGACTGTCACTCCTTTTACATGTTCCAAGTGTGGCTTAAGCCATGATGCAGTGTCGAAATACGAGATATATTGTTGAATTTATCCCCAAACCCCCGCAGGTCGAAAACAAAAAAAGAATGAACAACGGAAAATTGTTCACAACTTTATCCACAGGCTGTTGATAATATTATGGGTCAGATCACATATTCACATCCAAAAGTAATACAATCATAGCAAAAGAAGCCCGGCATTTCAATGTATCACGTGATTTTATCCACAAATTCAATAACTTGTGTATAATTTTTAATCACAACACAATATATTGTTTATAAATTGTTTAACTTTCGACAAGATGACCCAAAAACCCAAATTATTTTATACACAGGTTATTCGTCAAATGATGCTGAATTGTGTGTAAAAGTATTCTCTGTTTGTGAATAACCTCTCTGTGGATAACCGTAAAGTGAAAATGACCGTTTTGGGGATTTTCAGGAGAGTGACTCTTCATGCCCGTTTTCCTTTTTCGAAGAGAGGAATTGAGGAAACGACAAAATCAAAGGCAGAGGAGATCAAGAAGAGGGCCTGTTGAACGGAAGGAGCGTTTACTGATTTGTATGAACTGAACGTAGAATTTATTCCTAAAAGAGGTAGGATGGATATGCGCGCAAACCTTGGAGATGGATGTGACTTCATTGCAGCAGATTTGTTTTATGCCAAAAAGAGGTTGTTCTTTAAGACCGGAATGGTGGTCAAAGAGAACAACCTCTTTTTGGTTGGTGGTTATAAAGGGATGATTTACTCGTTATGAGCAGAAAATTTACGTTGGAATTCCGCGATATCTGCATATTCTTCTTCCAATTTTCGCGAAATGCGAATAAAGATGGGGAGCAGCTCCTGGTAGATCGATGCATGTTCTTTGATAGGGGTATGCTTGTGCGTTGTACCTACCATAGATGAAACAGCATGAAGCGACTGAATTCGCCCTGTAGCATAAAGACCGAGCACGACGGCCCCCAGACAGGAACTTTCGAAGCTCTCGGGCACAATGACTTCCTGGTTGAATATATCGGACATCATCTGACGCCAGAGCGGGGAACGAGCGAAACCACCCGTTGCCTGAATGGAGGTAGGTTGTCCGATCTGTTCTTCCATGGCCAGCAGTACCGTATATAGATTGAAAATAACCCCTTCCAAAACGGAACGGATCATATGCTCTTTCTGGTGGTGGAGGGTCAAACCAAAGAAGGAACCTCGGGCGTCCGGATTCCATAAAGGGGCGCGTTCCCCTGAAAGGTACGGATGGAATAGAAGCCCTTCCGAACCGGGGCTGACGCGTTCAGCAATCTTGGTGAGTACATCATAGGAATTGATGCCGAGCCGTTTGGCTGTTTCCACTTCTGAGGCAGCGAATTCATCCCGTACCCAGCGGAAAAGCATGCCACCGTTATTCACAGGTCCACCGATCACCCAAAGATTCTCGGTGAGGGCATAACAGAACGTTCTACCTTTTGGATCGGTAACAGGACGGTCAACGACGGTGCGAATCGCGCCGCTGGTGCCGATCGTTGCTGCAACAACGCCAGGCTCAATGGCTTTCACACCGAGATTGGACAATACCCCGTCACTTGCACCGATGACGAAGGGAGTAGAGGGGGAGAGAGCCATTTTTTCAGCCCATGTACGATCCATTCCCTCTATAGTATGTGTGGTCGGTACGAGCTGCGATAGATGGTCAGGTGTAATGCCTGCAACCTCAAGTGCTTCGGCATCCCAATCCAGTTGTTCCAGATTGAGCATACCGGTACAGGATGCGATGGAGTGATCCACGACATATTGACCGAACAGACGGAAGAACAAATATTCTTTGATAGAGATAAATTTGGCGGTACGTTGAAAAAGTTCAGGTTCATCATGGCGCAGCCACATTAATTTGGTCAGTGGCGACATGGGGTGAATCGGTGTACCTGTTCGCAAATAGATACGATGCCCGATTCCGTTCTCTTGCAGTTTGGCGGCCCAGGCGGCGCTCCGGTTGTCAGCCCAAGTGATGCAGCGAGTGAGGGGCATACCATCTTGTCCCATCGCAATAACGCTGTGCATGGCAGAGCTGCAGGACACGAACATAATTTGTTCCGCAGCTACGCCACTTTGCTCCATCACGCCGCGTACGGAGCGAAGGGCAGCTTGAACAATTTGTTCTGGATCCTGCTCAGCGACATCCGGAGCTGGGGTGTATAAAGGATATTCCTGAGTCGAAGTGCTTACAACTTCACCCTGTTCCGTAAAGAGTACGGATTTGGTACTGGTTGTACCGATATCCATACCAATCATATAGTTGTTCACTTTACATAAACCTTCTTTCTTTTGAACCCATAAAATTAAAGCTCTAATGGTGTGGATTTATTTTCTTCTTCTATATAGGTAGTCAATTTATACGACTGTACTCAGCAGCAAAATAAAGATCAGTCCAACAACAGATAATAGTGTTTCCATAACGGTCCACGTCTTCAGCGTCTGAGAGACACTCATATTGAAGAATTCTTTAATCATCCAGAAGCCTGCGTCGTTCACATGAGAAAGTACAAGTGAACCTGCACCGGTAGCGAGTACGACCAGCTCTATATTGGCACCAGGCGTTAGTGCAAGGACCGGAGCTACAATACCAGCTGCTGTCGTCATTGCCACAGTTGCTGAACCGGTAGCAACCCGAATGAGTGCGGCTACAAGCCAGGCGAACAGGATCACATTAATATTGGCATGTGTGGCGACCTCAGCAATGGCATTACCTACGCCACTATTGATCAACACCTGTTTGAACGCACCGCCACCGCCAATGATGAGAATGATGGTCGCCGTAGGCGCCAGACATTCACTGGTGAAGCGGGAGATGTCATGTTTGTTGAACCCGCGTGAGAATCCGAGTGAAAAGAGGGCGAACACGACGGAGATCAGCAGGGCTATAATTTCATGGCCGATAAATTCACAGAATACGGTAAATCCGCTTGTGGCGTCAGGATCTACGATATTGGCGATAGAGCCAATGAGCATCAAAATGACCGGCAGCAAAATGGTAAACAAGGTTATGCCGAAACCGGGCAAGTTGTTACTTTTTTTCGTAGCGAATTGTTCAGCCAGCTCTGCAGGTGGTTCGGTATGTATTCTTTTACCGATAAATTTACCAAACAGAGGTCCAGCGATAATAGCAGTCGGAATACCTACAATAAGGGAGTACAAGATCGTCTTACCCAAATCGGCGCTGTACGCTTCGATGGCAATCATGGGAGCCGGGTGAGGTGGAACCAGACCATGTACAGTAGAGAGACCTGCCAAAATCGGAATACCGATCTGCAGCAGCGACATATTGGTTTTACGTGCAACGGTGAAAATGATCGGAATCAGTAGAATAACGCCGACTTCGAAGAAAACTGGAATACCGACAATAAATCCAACAATCATCATCGCCCAGTGCACACGTTTCACACCGAAACGATCTACCAGTGTGGTAGCAATACGCTCGGCTCCGCCCGATTCAGCCATCATCTTACCAAGCATGGTACCAAGGCCGATGACGATGGCAATCGTTCCGAGTGTGCCGCCAAGTCCTCCCGTAATGGAAGTAATTACGTCCGCGGGTTTCATGCCTGTAAGTAATCCAAGCATTAATGCAGATATTAAAAGGGTAATGAAAGGATTCCATTTATATTTGGAGATCAACACGATCAGGAATACAATCGCAATCAATGTCCAGACCAATAACGTTGCATTATGGGATAGCCCAAAAAGAGTGCTCATGAGGTATGCTCCTTTTTTTCTGATATATAACGCTTACAACTGATCCATGACCAGGTGGAGGGAAGACACTTTACAATTCATGTAGCGCGGGCGGCTTAATCCCTCTTAATATGCCCCAAAAAATTGAAACAAATCGCATTTTGTATACTTGTCGACAAGTTGGGGGGCAATCATTCACAACGGATATGATTGCGAACCCCTGCACAGATATTCCATGAAGTGATGAATAAAATTCCATTACATGTCATTAGGAATCAAAGCTTTCGTGCAGCGTCTTGCCTGAATCCTGAAAATACGTGCGAACTCCAGATTGAATGCGTGTTTTATCACCCGATTCAAGTGCCTCAATCAACAAGCGGTGTTTACCTATTACAGCGCTTACTTTCTGCTCGCCCTGAATAAAAACCCTGCGGGTGGTGAGCAGCATAACCGTCATGACAACATAACGAATGCTTTTCCATAGATGTAAAATACGCGAATGCTGGGCGGCTTCGATAATAGTCTCGTGAAAGGTAAGATCCTGATAAGCAAATTCAACAGCATCTTGGTGACGTCCAGCCAAGTCCATTTTGTCTATCACATTACTTAACTGGGTAATCAATTGTTCTGGTACATCCCCTGCAAGTCGCTGCTGCACAAAACTTTCAATCAGGAAACGCACGTCATATAATTCCTCGACATCTTTAATTTTCAATCCAATGACAACCACGCCCATACGCTCCAACCGAATGAGCCCTTCATTCGACAGTGTTCTTAACGCTTCACGTACAGGTGATCGACTGCTGTCAAAATCAGCGGCAATCCGATTTTCTGACAAAATTTCGCCAGGACGAAGGGTTCCGCTAATGATCCGTAGTCTTAATTCGCAGGCAATGGCTTCCCCGCGGGAAGCTCCCTGAAGCCAGGATGAAGGAAACAGCATAATGGCTAACGCTCCTATTATAAGTAATCAGTTCAATACTGATCATAGCACAACTATTTTGCTGATTGAGCGTTTTACACCAATCCTTATAACGAGAATAAATGGCTGTATGCTCTGTGCGTATGCTGAATTTAGGAACGTCATATTGCTTCAAATGGATTTTTCAAAGAGCTAGAGGAATAATTATCTTCCTTATAAATGAGTTTGGATCGGTACTGTACTTCCCATAAGTATACTTGTATACAAGATGTGTTTTTTTTATCCTACAACTTTCTCGAAAACTTGTAAACCATAGAATAAAGCGGATACATTAAATTTAAAGTATTTATCTAATGGATTGCTGCTCCACTGAAGTTCTTCAGAAACGTAGGAATATTAACCAAAAGTAGAGCCAATGAAACAGTCTGTCATCGATAAATATTCCTTATCCACATGTGAATAACTTGAAATGGTAATTAAAAAAAGAGTTAAGGGGTTTGAGGGGTGTGGATAACCGTAAAAACTGATTTTTGATGAATGAAGCGGAACTGGGGATAACTTTTTGAGCTTCTAAATGATGCTTTAAAAAGGTAGTAAACAGGAGTACGAATCCATGGCCGTTTAGGTAGGGTGGAATAGGCATTAAAAAGGAGAAAGGAGGCAAGAGGCTCGCAGTTGACTTTTCCAGGTGTTCATGGTTAAATATATAAAGGTGTTTTCTGTGAAGATGAAAGTGATTCATCACATAAGTATTTCCTTGTGAGGAGGTGCAATACATTGAGACCTACATTCAAACCGAACGTTAGCAAACGTAAAAAAGTTCATGGTTTCCGGAAAAGAATGAGCACGAGCAACGGACGTAAAGTTCTGGCTGCACGTCGCCTTAAAGGCCGTAAAGTCCTGAGTGCTTAATGCATGTGAAGACCACCGAGGTGGTCTTTTTTTTCTTAAAATAGGTCTTTTCAGACTGGATGCTGGTATAGGTCAGGTCTGAATCGGCTGGGCAAAAGCATAATTTCACCTATATGTTCAACGAATGAGAATGAGATGTCCGTTTTTTCGAAAACGTTCCTTATATAAGGATGAATGTTTGCTCAGTTGAAATGACTGATCAACAATCATCCCAAATGAAGTTGCCGCCAAGACGGTTTATCGTTATTCAAGAAAGCCTATACTAAATCAGTAATGAGGCATTCGTCAATAATGTTGGTGGAAAACAGCAAGGAGAAGCGCCGTGTATAAAAGACTGCGTTTACGAAACCGGGCGGACTTTAGCCGCGTATACCGGTATGGGAAATCGTTTGCCAATCATCAGTTTGTGGTGTATGGCTGTCGTCGTAAAGATACAGAACAATTCCGAGTAGGTGTATCCTGCAGTAAGAAAATCGGAAACGCTGTCGTACGCAACCGGATGAGACGCATGATTAAGGAAATTGTACGTCATCATGAGAAAGAGATTGTCACGCAGATGGATCTGATCTTTATCGTCAGAAAAGGTGCATTGGACATGTCCTATAAGGATATGGAAAAAAGCCTGCTGCATGCGATGCGCAAGGGCTCTCTTTTGAAGTCGGGCAAGCGGTAAGCTTCGGTTTATTTGTCCTCCTAATTATGGTATGATTTACGGTGGAATGGAATGGTTAAGAGAGGGGTTATGAAGTGTCGCGATTGAAGACATCAAAGGGGAAGTGGATTCTCCTCATTGCAGTCATTGCAATGGTCACTGTACTCGCCGGATGTACTCCACAAGGAGCCGGGGTTACTACGGAAGATCTGAGGAATAGTGATTCTTTTTGGCAAGCCAATGTTATTTATTGGTTCTCACTGGCGCTCGATACATTTGCCAACTGGTTTAACGGTGAATATGGACTGGCCGTCCTTGTGATGGTGTTAATTGTACGGACGTTAATCTTGCCGCTGACGATTAAATCAATTCGTAGTACGAAGGCAATGCAGGCTATTCAGCCGCAGTTGAAAGAAATTCAAGCTAAATATAAAGATACACCTGAGAAAATTCAGCAAGAAACAATGAAGTTATTTCAGGAGAACAAAGTAAACCCTGCTATGGGTTGTCTACCAATGTTGCTTCAAATGCCAATTTATATCGCACTTTATAACTCAATTTACGGCAACTCGAGTCTGAGAACACATGATTTTTTGTGGCTTCAACTCGGATCACCGGATCACCTGTTTATTTTGCCAGTGCTGGCTGCCATCACTACATTCGTTCAAACGTGGATGATGATGCGCATGAACCCTGCACAGCAGGTTGGACCGATGCAATTCATGCTGTGGGTGTACCCGATATTGATCTTCGTTATGTCGTATCAGTTCCCGGCTGCATTGCCACTGTACTGGTTCTACAGTAACATCTACACGATCGTGCAAAACTATTTCCTTTACCGGAATAATGATAAAGTCGTGGCTGAGGTCAACGTGAAGCAGACCAGCTCTTCCAAAAATGGAAATGGAGCTAAACGCAAAAACGGTGGTAAGGCAACTGTCTCTGGAAAAGGTTCGAAAGGGGCCAAAAAATCGAAATGACCAAAGTCATTGCGTCAGGAAAAACCGTTGAAGATGCTGTAAACCAAGGATTGGCTGAGCTTGGCGTAAGCCGGGACAAGGTCGAGATACAAGTGTTAGAGCAGCCGTCAAAAGGATTCCTGGGTTTGATCGGGGTGAAGGCCGCTAAAGTGGAAGTGAAACTTCTGCCTGTGCCCGAACCTGTTTCACAGCCGATCAAGCCGGCCGCACATATACCTCAGGTTGAAGCAACACTTGAGGGTGTGGCTGCTAAAAATCCCTATGAGGAAGCGGCGGCTTTCTTAAAAGAAGTGGCAGCAGGTATGGGACTGGATGTTGAAGTGCATATCAAAAAACAGCGTGACGGACATATCTTCAATATTGCCGGTGAAGATCTGGGCATGATTATTGGCAGACGTGGACAGACGCTGGATGCCCTTCAATATTTAACGAACATTGTAGCAAATCGTTATTCGGAAAGTTTCGTTCGCATCGTACTGGATGCTGAGAATTTCCGTCAACGTCGACGCAAGACGCTGGAGGATCTGGCTGAACGTTTGGCTGGACAGGCCATTCGCACTGGCAAGGAAGTTGTGCTGGAGCCTATGCCGCCACTCGAACGCAAAGTCATTCATGCGAAATTGCAAAATCACTCGCAGATTAAGACATACAGCAAGGGCGAGGAGCCCAATCGGCGCGTGGTCATTACGACGAAATAACGCGAAATTGAAGACGCAATGGCTTCCTGCCCGGTGCAGAAGCCATTGCTTTTTTCGTACAGAAGTACTTTTCCAAAACTATAGAGCGACTTCAATTAAGCCATATCAAGATATGAATGATGCGGTTAGAAGCGTTGTGTAACCGAACAACTGAACTATTATTGAAAATAATATAGCGCCCCGAGGGCGCAATTTTAAAATAGAGCAAGGAGAGATAACGATGATTAGTGATACGATTACAGCGATATCAACAGCGGTCGGAGAAGCGGGTATCGCTGTAATCCGGGTGAGCGGCCCGGATGCGGTGTCGGAGACGGAGAAGATTTTTCGCAGCAAAATCCCACTAACACAGGCAGCATCTCACACGGTCCATTACGGTCATATTATAGACCCGGGGACTGGCGAGAAGATTGAGGAAGTCTTGGTGACGGTGATGCGGGCGCCACGTTCCTTCACAACAGAGGATGTCGTGGAGATTAGCGCCCATGGCGGAGTAGTGTCGGTTAAACGCGTAATGGATCTGTTGCTGCAGCTGGATATTCGTCTCGCTGAACCCGGCGAGTTCACGAAGCGAGCCTTTCTTAATGGACGGATTGATCTTTCCCAAGCAGAAGGCGTAATGGACCTCATTCGTTCAAAATCCGATCGTGCTTTCTCCGTTGCACTCAAGCAGGTTGAGGGCAAATTGTCGTCCAAGCTGCGTGATCTCAGATACACGCTGGTGGAGACGCTTGCTCACATCGAAGTTAATATCGATTATCCTGAGCATGATGTAGAGTCACTAACATCTGAATTTATTAAAGAAAAATCCAGTCAGGTCATGACTGAAATCGATAAATTGCTTGTAACAGCAGAGCAAGGCAAGATACTGCGTGAAGGAATTACAACCGCTATCGTGGGCCGGCCAAACGTAGGGAAGTCTTCATTACTTAATACGTTGGCTCAGGACAATCGCGCAATTGTAACGGACATTCCGGGGACAACGCGTGACGTCATTGAAGAATTTGTTACAATTAATAATATACCGCTCAAGCTGCTCGATACGGCAGGCATTCGGGAAACGATGGATGTCGTGGAGAAGATTGGAGTGGAGCGTTCTCGCTCTGCTGTGAATGAGGCAGATCTGTTATTGATGGTTATCAATGCTGCCGAGCCATTGCATCAGGACGAAATTGAATTATTGGAACAAATACGCGGTAGACAATCAATTATTATTATGAATAAAATGGACTTAGCGCCGCAGGTGGACCGCGAAGTGCTGCTTCGTTACATCCCTGAGGAACGGCTTGTTCCGATGTCAGTGAAAGATGATCTGGGCGTGGACCGATTGGAAGATGCCATCTCGACGTTGTTTTTCAGCGGAAAGCTGGAGTCGGCAGACCTGACGTATGTCAGCAACGTGCGTCATATCGCTTTGCTCAAAAAAGCGAAGCAATCGCTCATTGATGCCTATGAAGCGGCAGAGCAGCTGATTCCCATTGATATGATCCAAATTGATGTACGTCTGGCATGGGAACAGCTGGGTGAAATCGTGGGCGATACAGCTCATGATGCGTTGATTGATCAAATTTTCTCCCAGTTCTGTTTAGGAAAATAAAAGATTATTGAATTTTTATAAAAAAACCGATTGAAATATGAAGTGCGGCACCTACTTGGAAATAAATAAAAACCAGTTAATGTTTGTCAAGCGTTTCAGGTTGGCTGAGTTTTCTTCTCGTGTTATACTTTTTCCATCAACACGAATAACCTCAACGGCTATAGAGGTTTTGGTTAAATATGGATTACACTTGGTAGGGCTTGCTTTTTTGCAAGATGGCATAAATGTGATGTAAAGCTTGTTTGCGCAGGCGATCACGACCACCTTGTAGGGCTTGCCCTCTTTTCTTTTTTTCTCGTAGTACGAATGGATTCTTGCATTTGCACTCTCCCCTATACAGCATTGTACCGCTAGATATAAAGAACTTTTAAGCCTTTTTGAGCCACGTTTCGTTATTCGTGTGCTTGTAGCCTTAAACTTTCCTGAACTAAAAATTCAAGGGTCAAGACCTGCAAACGCCACGAGTTGCTTTGCATCGCTAAACCACCTGACATCGCCCATTTCGGCTATAATGGCAGCCGCCAGCTTTGTTCCAATCCCAGGAATACTATTCACGAGTTCCACTTCAGGCAGACTCACGGCTAGCTAGATGCCAGGCATCCGTCGCGTCCGTTTTCACTTTGTGTAACTGCGTTCCTTTGGCTCGTTTGGATTGCAACGGATTGAAATGTAGTACGTGTAGCCGCTTCGGTCCAGGCACGAAACCAATGCACGGTGGTAGTGTCCTGGGGCTTCCAGGAACCACTACTAGAGCGAGCCCTGTTTCGACTGAAGCATGTCTAGCATTCCCGAGAATTATTCAAATCCACTCTTTTCCTGCATGATGTCTACAGCTTTGCCAAACGGCTCATTTCGTAACCTAAACGCTTGCACCACACTCGAACCTCTCGCCACATCCACCCCGACAACAGGTACCAACTTCCTCACTCCATGTCTTGAATTTCGCCGGCCTTTCCACGATGGTTCCAAATCGGCACAAAGGGAAGCGTCAGAAACCCACAGAAACTTGCGGTAAATACGCTATCGGCAGATCGATCTCGGATCGTCCCAAAGAGGTTCGTTCCCGTGAATCGTTTGGGCATTGGAAACTGGATACCGTCGTATCGGGTCGTGGAAAAAGTAAAGGATGCGTAGCCACCTCACAATATCCCACAGGTACTTTCCTTACAGCCACAGCTTACCGAGCAAATGAGTTGGTATGCTATGCCAATCTGGAAACAAGCCAAGAACTACACGTTTATTTTGCTGATCCATATTCGTCTTGACAACACGTTTCAATGAAAATGCGAATGGCTTGCTTCGAGAGTTTTCCCCGAAAGGCATCGATCTCGCTCAAGTGGAGGATGAAGATCTCGCCGGTTCACTAGATCTAATTAACCACGAAAATGCTTGGGTTGGAAAGCCGCTAACGAACCTTTCACAAAGGAAATGTCGCACTTGGTTTGCCAATTTGTCAAAAACAAAAGTATTACACTTTAAGAAAAGAAGTTTTAATTTTATCTCTGCTATTTCCTACTTCTACTGCGGAAATAGCCACTTATTTGATATGAAAATCGTGCTCTATTAATTCCTTAAATGAAAAACAGATTAAGTGCTTTCTCATTCTTCATATTTAGCGACAACGGCTTTCATAATAAAGCACAATTCTAGGTATCAACTTTATATTTAATTTTCTATCATTATGAGAGAATTACAACTTTTTTAACATTTAAGTAAACTTTACTTTTAGGGTGACTTTAAAATTAAAATTTTCATAATAATGCAATCCATATAGAAATAATAGTTACTTATAGTAGATATAAATAAAATACTAGCTGTACTTGTTAGCTTATAAACATAAATCGACATAAGTTTTATCTAAATTTTATTATTATAGGTATAAAGTTCTATATATTTACAATAAATAAAAATTATTATATATAATGATACATATTGACAATATATTGGAATAATATTACCCTAATTTATGTATAAAACCTCTATAATAAATAAGCAGTGACATTAATACATCAATAATGTATAAAAATATAATTAAATGTAAATTATATATGTTCACCCTTAAATACTTCTTATAATTTGAAGTTAACAACATTTATTATAAGGTTTAATATTAACATAGAGGGCACTAATTAAAACCAACTTATCGGAGGCTGAATAAAAATGAATAATGATATTTTTAATCTCGATTCAAAAGTTAGCACTTACTCTCAATTGGATGCTCAGCCAGCGGGGATTACTACTGTGAAGACTCTCTGGACAAAACCAATTATATGTACTCCATTCTGCCCAACTAATACTTGTAATGTAACACCATTGTGTCACGTATAGAATAAAATAATAATTAAAATACTTAATTAAAAAATATTAGTGCCCTCTTCTTTAATATTAAATTGCCTTTGGAGGTTGAAATGAGTAATTTAGATTTTATTCCTTTGAATTATTATATGTTTCGTACTTCTTTCTATTCATTAAGTAAATATACTGAATATTTTGTGAATAAACGTTATAACTCAATAGGTGAAGCAATTGAGGTTATGAGAAGCATTGTAGAAGAACCACACTTTCGTGAAGCACTTGCTGTCGCAAGCTTTTCACTTTATGAATCAATACCGTTGTTGTGGAGTGAAGATAATAAACGAAGAGAAAGCACGTTAAGGGGGTTAATAAGATATCTTATTAGAATGACTTCACGTACAACCCCATTCGGCCTTTTTTCTGGGGTGGCTATTGGAAAATGGGGTGATGATAATTCAATTGTTATTAATAATGATTCCCGCAATCAAAAAAAAGTTAAACCTGATATGGAGTGGATAGTATCCATCACCAAAACATTAGAGAATGAGGATTCAACACTTTTGAAAACAGTTTTATCGGTTAACTCTACAGTTATAGATTATAAATCTCGAATTAAAATTCCTAATCTATCTATTTATTCTGAAAGTAACGACGACGAACAAAGAAATGAAAATTCATCTCACTTGTTGCAACATAGTACTATTCGAAGTACTGAGGCCGTATTGTTTATCAAAAATATACTTATAGAGGGGGAAATTACATTTGAAGAATTACTCAAGAGAATGCAAGAAGAATACAAAGCTGTGGACAGAAATATATTATTCAATTTTTTAAAAGAACTTATAAAAAATGAGTATCTTTTTACAAATTTGAGGACACCACTTTTAATTCCCTCAGCTTTTGACTACTTAATTGAGTGGTTAGAAGTAAATGCTCCAGACTCAACTTTGTTGCCTATAATAACGGATATTAATCGTGATATAAAAAGTTATGAAAGGACGAATTTTGGAGAAGGCGAAGAGTTGGTTTGTAACATTATCAAAAAAATGAAGAATGTACATAATTGCAAATCACCACTCCAAATTGATATGTCTATTTCTATGCTTCAGAATAATCTGTCAAGTAGGCTTAAGGAAGATATTTCAAAAGCTACAGAAGTAATTTGGCTTTTATCCAATAAGAGGAATTTTCAATATATCAACAATTATCATATTGAATTTATTGATAGATATGGAACAGGAAATGAAGTGCCTGTACTTGAACTTTTGGAATTGGATTTAGGGTTAGGAGCGCCATACTCATATGAGAATCCCCCTAGTATACTTTCCGAGAATGGATTTATCGAAATGAATAAAATGCACCCATTTTTCTTTCAATTATATGAGCAATGTTTAAGAAATCAGAAGATTGAAATTAATTTAAAAGAAGAAGATATTGAAATTTTCACTAATGATTATAAGTCAATTGAGAATGAAGTCACGCCTCCAAGTTCAGTAGAGATGTGCTTTTCTATACATGCAATAGACAAAGAAGCGGTTAATCGGGGGGAATATGAGCTAGTTATAGGGGCAAATCAAGGTTCTTATGGTATGGGTAAGATCTTTGGTCGTTTTAGCCACTTATTACAAGATAGTTACGAACCGTTATTAGCTGAAATTCGGGATATCTACACTAGCTTTAATGACGAAGCCATTTTCGCAGAAGTAACGTATCTTCCTAAAATAGCACGACATGGAAATGTTGTATCAAACCAGTCCATATTCAATTATGAAATACCACTAGGCACTAATGCTTCATTAAGTGATGATGCTATTATTCCCGTTTCTGACATTGTATTACTAGCAGATGAAAAAAGGATGTATTTAAAATCTAAGAAGTATAATAAAGAAGTGATCCCTTTTACAAGTCATATGTACTCTAGTCTTGCAGGAACACCAAACCTATATAGATTTCTTAGTGAGATGGGTATTCATAGGCTTGGTCCTTATCCACTATTCGATTTACCAGGATTAGAGAAATTCAGTTTTGTTCCTAGAATTAAGTACAAAAATATGATTTTGAGTTCTGCTACTTGGAAAATTGGACTAAATAGTGTTGAATTTAGACATATCAAAGAAATAAAAGAGTTTAAGTGTGCGTTTCAGATTTGGAGAAAAACAAGTCTAGTTCCTAGATTTGTTTATTTGACTGAGCAAGATGCAAGAATTCTTTTTGATTTGGACAATCCTCTTTTCATAGATGATCTTTATAAAGAATTCACTAAATTAAATGATTATACATGCATATTACTAACAGAAGCTTATCAGGATTTTGGAGAGAATTGGATTATAGATACAAATAAGCATAACTATAATGCTGAATTTGTTTTTCCAATGTATACTAAATCAGCCAAATTAGAAAAAAAAGAATTTTATCCATATACTAACAAACAATTAGTTCACTTACCGGGTCAAGAGTGGCTTTATTTAAAACTATACTGTTCTTTAGATCAATCCCCGCAATTAATTACTGAAGTATGTTCACTAATCAATAAACTACATGATGATAATATAATAGAAACTGGTTTTTATGTAAATTATATAGATCCAAGAAATCATGTTCGTTTCAGATTAAAAGATAAGCAAAATAGACTCTTTTCAAATATGCAAAAGATTATAGATTGGACAGAGTATTTACAAAATGAAGGATTAATTCAAGTTGTAGTATATGACACTTATTTCCCTGAATCACATAGATATGGTGGAAATCAGTTAATTCAACATGCTGAGTCATTTTTTATGATTGATTCATTAGCAACAGGTAAGCTCAGAAATATAGTGTCTCGTTCTATGGATCGGTTAGATTTAGCAATCATATCTTTTTGCGATTTATATGATTCAATGTTTGTTGACTCTGAGAATCATATAGATGCATTAAGTAATATTATAAATTATAAGAATTATTTAAAAGAGTTTAGGGCACGTAGGAAACAACTTATCCGTTTCTGGTCATATCATAAAACTGGAAATGAAAAAGACATATCTGATTTGGAAAAAGAAATTAGTACTGTTCTTAAATGGAGAACCTTAGGATTAAAGGAGTACTATAAAAAGCTGAAGGAGAAAAACTTAGCAGATTATGAGGATATCGCGTTTAGCATCCTTCATATGCACATTAATCGTTTATGTGGGACTGACAGAAATGAAGAGAAGAAAGTGATGACTTTAGCCAGACATCTTTTAAATAATTACGAGATTATTAAAAAAATTGAAGTTACTAAATAAATTTTATATGTATTAATTTTAAACATCTTGTTATAAACAAGATGTTTAAAATTTTAGGAGAGGGGTTCGTAAAAATTGAGAGTTATAGAGGACCAAAAGTTCATAAAAGGAGAAATCTTAAAGCATGCTACCCATTATATAGACCCAAAAAACTTTGCTAATCAGAAAGATAATTGGATGGAATTAAGTTTAGTGGAGGGCCTACCCTCACTTGCTATTTTTTATGGACAAATGTCTATATTTGAACCTGATGGAAACTGGGGAATTATTGAAAATGAATATTTTAATGAAATTTTTAGAGCGGTTAACAATGATAATATAGACTCTTTGTCATTATGGAACGGATTATGTGGTGTAGCTTTTAGTTATGTTTGTTCCCCAAATTTTAATGAATACAGGACAGATTACGAATTCCTTCAGGAACTTATCTATGAACAAATCCCTATAGTGTGGGATCAAGCCATGTCTAATTTAGAATGCTCTAAAGTAGAAATGAGCGATTATGATGTGATATCGGGACTTGCTGGAGTATCAATGTATCTCCTCTCCTCTCCAAGAAGTGAAAGTAGTACCTATTTTATCTCTTTAATAAATAAGTATTTTGTAAAACTAATCAACAATTCAAAATTATACAATAATCTAGAAGTACCAAACTGGCACATTACTCCTCAAAATTTATTTCACGATATTGATAGGGATCTTTATCCTGATGGTTATTTAAACTGTAGTTTATCACATGGAATTTTAGGCCCTTTTCGTATACTGGTTGACAGTTTGAAAAACAACATTGAAGTAGATGGACAAAAAGAAGCTATCGATAGAGTTATAAAGTTAATTGAACAATTCAGTTACAGAGACGAATTAGGCATAATATGGCCCAAAATGATCGGACCTAGGGAATATAATCAAGGAATCGTAAAGAATCAAAAGACCAGATTAGATTCTTGGTGTTATGGTGAACCTAGCTTTATAGAAAGTTTAATAAGGCTTCATTCGCTAAAAAAAGAAGTTTCTTATGACCATTTGATCACAAGTACCTTTAAAGGATTAATTGAATCTTCTTTATACTTGCGAAATGATGATATTGGTCTGTGTCATGGTGATGCAGGAATACTGTATCAGATGTACTTATTAAAAAGCAAAGTTGATATAAATGGGTTACAAGAATATTGTGATCAATTGTCAAGTCATCTATTACAAAAGTATAAAGGACATCATACACAACTAAGTTTAGATCATGGTTTATTAAACGGAAAGATCGGTGTCTTTTTAGTTTGGATATCCATTTTGAGAGAAGATACAGATGCTTATTGGAATAAAGGATTATTACTAAGTTAGGAGTAGGGGGATTTTATGATTAGCAAGGAAGAAGATTTGGAATCGGCTCCGGTAATTAAAGGTATCTTCAAGAATTTTATTAAACTGGTTTATCAGACAAACAAATATTACTTCTGGATATTGCTGATCATTAGCATGTTATCTGCATTTATTCCCGCAGCCTTACTATACTCTACTGAGCTACTGGTTAACTCGTTAGTTATAAGTAACCCTGTATTAAAATATTCTTTATATTTTTTAGTAGTATATGTGTCTATTCTCACGATTAAAGAAATATTACTGGCGGCTTCTCAGTATTATCAAGCTTTATATCAAATAACACTATCCAATAATGTTAATGTATTGATAATGGAGAAATGTCAAAAGTTAGGATTAGCTGATTTTGAGGATTCAGATTCCCTCGATTTGCTCCGAAGAGCAAATAACGAAGGTTCATATCGACCATTTCAAATTTATATCCAGATACTTTCTTTATTCCAAAGTGTTATTTCATTACTCTCCATAGCAGCATTCTTAATGTCTTGGAAATGGTGGATTGCTTTGCTACTAATTATACTTCCTTTAGGGTCCATCATTGCCCTAATGAAAGTTACTAAACAAGAATATGAAATAATAATAAACCGAACAACGGTCACAAGGAAATCATGGTATTTAAATTATCTCTTAACGAATGATAGAGTGGTTAAAGAAGTAAAATTATTTAATATTGGCTCATACTTAATCGAAAATTTTCGCAATATATATAGAGAGTTTTATAAAAAAGATAAATATATAAATAAAAGAAAATTTACAGTCAACGTCTCAATTTTAATTTTCAATATGTCTGTCATAGGATTAACGATGTATGTTGCACTGACAGATACATTAACTGGAGTTATATTGGCAGGGAGTTTTTTTAGTTACTTACAGGGGATAGTCAACACGACAAGTACTTCTCAAATGATTATTAGTGAATACACGGTTCTTATGCAAGATACAATGTATTTATCACAATTGTTCCAATTTTTAAATAAGGAACCACTTGAAAAACAGAAATTAGATGCTAATAAACAAATTAATCTCACTGATATAGAATCTATTAAATTCGAAAATGTATCATTTATGTATCCGGGGCAAAGTAATTATGTATTAAATAAGCTTAACTTTGAACTAAAAAAGGGACAGATTGTCGCCTTAGTTGGAAAAAATGGATCAGGAAAATCAACCATTGTAAAACTAATAACACGGTTATACTTGAATTTTGAGGGAAATATATTCATTAATGGAATAGACATTAATCGTTATGATGTTGATTCTTTACGCAAAAAGGTAGGAGTAGTTTTTCAGGATTTTGTACACTATGAACTAACAATGCGTGAAAATATTGGATTTGGAAATTTGGAGCAAATCAATAATAAAGATTTACTTTATGATAGTATAAAAAAGGCAAATTTAGAACTATTAGTTGATAAGTTGCCTAACGGAGTAGATACACAACTTGGAAAATGGTTTCCTGAAGGACACCAACTTTCAGGTGGTCAGTGGCAAAAAATTGCTTTAGCTAGAGCATATATAAAGGATGCAGACTTTTATGTTATGGATGAACCTTCCTCAGCATTGGATGCAGAATCTGAAGAAGAAGTATTTAATCATTTTAGGAGTATCATGCAAGATAAGATAGGGCTCTACATTACACATCGATTTTCGTCAATTAAACATGCTTCTTACATCTACTATTTAGAAGATGGGGAAATATTGGAAGAAGGTAAACACTCCGATTTAATGAACAAGAAAGGGAAATACATGAACTTGTACAATTTACAATTGTCTTCTTACAATAAGTAACAATTCTAATTAGTGTGAATTGATTTTAGATAAAATAGTGCTATGATGGAGGAGATATAAAGAATAATTCAACCAAATAAAGGCGGTTTATTTATGATAAATATATATGATGTAATCGTCGTAGGGGCAGGACATGCTGGTGTGGAATCGGCACTGGCTGCAGCCCGTATGGGTTCGAAAACACTGATGATTACCATCAATCTGGATATGGTGGCCTTCATGCCTTGTAACCCATCTATTGGGGGACCGGCAAAAGGACATGTGGTACGTGAGATTGATGCACTTGGTGGAGAGATGGGACGGAACATTGATAAGACCTTTATTCAGATGCGAATGCTCAACACAGGTAAAGGACCTGCTGTGCATGCGCTTCGTGCTCAGGCCGATAAGTTCTCTTATCAGCATACGATGAAAGAAACGATGGAGAATGAACGCAACCTGACGATGCGCCAAGGCATGGTTGATCGCCTGATCGTTGAAGACGGACAGTGTGTAGGTGTGGTTACTCAGACGGGTACAGAATATCGTGCCAAAGCCGTTGTATTGACAACAGGTACGTATCTGCGCGGTAAAGTAATTATGGGTGAGTTGATGTACGAGAGTGGCCCGAATAATCAACAGCCTTCCCTTAAGTTATCCGAGCATCTGCGTGAGCTTGGTTTTGACCTGGTTCGTTTTAAAACAGGTACACCACCGCGTGTGCATAAGGATACGATTGATTTTAGCAAAACGGAAATTCAGCCAGGTGATGATAAACCGAAGTTCTTTTCTTATGAAACGGAATCTTCCGATAATGAGCAGCTGCCTTGCTGGTTGACGTATACGTCTGTGGAAACACACCAGATTATTAACGATAATCTCCACCGTGCACCTATGTTCTCAGGCGTTATTGAAGGTACCGGACCGCGTTATTGCCCTTCGATCGAGGATAAAATTGTGCGTTTCAGCGACAAGCCGAAGCATCAGATTTTCCTGGAGCCAGAAGGCAAAAACACATCGGAATACTATGTACAAGGTCTATCTACCAGTCTGCCAGAAGATGTTCAATTGGCGGTCCTCCGCTCAATTCCGGGCATGGAAAAAGTAGAAATGATGCGTAACGGCTACGCTATTGAATATGATGCGATGGTGCCTACACAACTGTGGCCTTCACTTGAAACGAAACGTCTGCCAGGTCTGTTCACAGCAGGGCAGATTAATGGTACCTCCGGGTACGAAGAAGCGGCAGGACAAGGCGTAATGGCCGGTATCAACGCTGCACGTAAAGTACAGGATAAAGAGCCTGTCGTACTGGATCGCTCCCAAGGGTACATTGGTGTACTGATTGATGATCTCGTAACAAAAGGTACGAATGAACCTTATCGTCTGCTGACTTCCCGTGCAGAATACCGTTTGTTGCTTCGTCATGATAATGCCGATATGCGTTTGACGGAAATTGGCCACGATATTGGGTTGATTCCTGATGAGCGTTACGCTAAATTCCTGGACAAAAAGGCAAAAGTTGAACAGGAAGTGGCTCGTTTGAAGGCAGCTAAAGTTCGCCCTGTCGAAGTAAATTCGAAGCTGGAAGAGATCGGTTCCACACCGATTCAGGATGGTAGCACACTTCTTACATTGATGCGCCGCCCAGAGATCGGGTATGACTGGATTGAGCAGATCTCACCTTCTGAGGTGGAACTGACTGCTGACATGAAAGAGCAAGTAGAAATTCAAATTAAATATGCGGGTTATATTGAGAAACAATTGATCCACGTGGAACGTTTGCAAAAAATGGAGAAGAAAAAAATTCCGGACACGATTATATATGACGAAATTCATGGCCTTGCTATGGAAGCAAAGCAGAAGCTCGCTAAGATTCGTCCAATCTCGATAGGACAGGCGTCCCGTATTGCCGGGGTTACTCCTGCGGATATCTCCATTCTGCTGGTTTACCTGGAGCATTATAACCGTGTAACCGCAGCAAGGGGACAATAATGGACGATATTCAACAGCAGCTACAACGGCGCCTGAAGAAACATGGACTGGAGCTAGATGAACGCCAGTTGGAGCAATTCGAGTTGTATTTTCAGGAGCTGGTAGCTTGGAATGAAAAGATGAATTTAACCGGGATCACCGAACGTGAACAAGTATATACAAAGCATTTCTATGATTCGGTATCGCTCGCGTTTTATACAGATATGTCTAAGGTAAACAAACTCGCAGATATTGGTTCAGGGGCAGGTTTCCCAGGACTACCTCTTAAAATTTGTTTCCCGCATATTAAGCTGACGATCATTGACTCGCTAAATAAACGTATTGGCTTTCTGCAGCATCTTGTAGATACGCTCGGCTTGACCGATGTAGAATTGATTCATGGTCGTGCGGAGGAACTTGGACGCAAAGAAGGATATCGTGACAGCTATGACCTTGTTACTGCGCGTGCAGTTGCTAAGCTAGCAGTGCTTAACGAATTCTGTCTGCCATTTGTTCGCAAAAGTGGATTATTCGCTGCAATGAAGGGTGGAGACCCGCGGGAAGAAATGAAGGAAGCTGAATTCAGCTTTAATCAGCTGAAAGGACGGGTAAAAGCAGTTCATCCGTTCCAGCTACCGGTTGAAGAGTCGGCACGTCATATCATTCTGATTCAGAAGTTTGATAAGACACCTTTTAAATATCCACGTAAACCAGGGACACCATTAAAAACACCTTTGGTATAGTTCTTGGCGCAACATCGTATGTATTAAAAAGGTAAGATGATCATTCTTCGTTTATTTAATGGAGAACTTTGAATAAGAGTAAAGAGGATGTTTCACGTGAAACATCCTCTTTTTGTTTTTTTGATTTTTTATCTAGGTATAGATAACATCCGCATTACGATTACATTGAGCAGAGAAAAGTGAAATCGATAATATTTATTTTGAAATAGAAGTTTTCTTGATGAATAACTATTGTTCTTGTTCAAGCTAAGGGAGATACGTAAGAAAGAGGTTTTCCTGCCACCGAGTTATTCTTTTGAAAAACCATTTTCACATGGTATCAAATGAGTACATAATGTAGCTACTATGAGCAGGTCCTGTCTACAGAGATTCTCTATATCTTATTGTGTATAAGCAGTCATATAGCTAATGTTCATGAAGAAAAAGCAGGAAAATTAGGAGAGTTTAAAGAATAGGTAAACATAGGATTATGGAAGAAAAGATGATAGAATAGAAGTATCCGGTCCTGGATTACAGAGATCATAGATTATATGTATAGATAGATTTTTTGAGCATTAATGTATAGGTTACAGAAAGCGTCATGGAAGGCAAAACTTATTCGAAGAACGACAGCATTTGAACAGGTCGCATATTGAATAAGAAGCACCTGCACCTTGCGGGAGCTATTACGAAACTAGGTGGTAATATACGGAATGAAAGAACAATTTTCGAAGTTGTTTGGTTTGGCGGAGCGCAATAACGGAGATGAGATTAAACAAATTCCGGTCAATGAAATTGTGAGCAGCCCATATCAACCCCGTACTATTTTTGATGATGATAAAATTGATGAGTTGTTGCAGACGATCAAGACACATGGAGTTATACAACCGATTGTCGTCCGCGTACGAAATGGATCATATGAGATTATCGCCGGGGAACGTCGCTGGCGTGCAGTTCGAAAACTTGGTTTGGATCATATCCCGGCCATTGTACGTGAATTCAACGACTCTCAGGCAGCGTCCATCGCATTGATCGAGAACTTGCAGCGTGAGGGACTCACTTCCATTGAAGAGGCTGTTGCTTATCAGAAATTGATTGACCTGCACCAACTTACACAGGAAAGTCTTGCGCAGCGATTAGGCAAAAGCCAGTCGACGATCGCCAACAAAATCCGGTTGCTACAGCTTCCAGATGGCATTAAGACAGCGCTGATGGAACGTAAGATTTCGGAGCGTCATGCCAGAGCTTTGCTTTCATTGGATACGGAAGAGTTGCAAATGAAATTGCTCGGCGAAATTATTGATAAAGAGTTGAATGTAAAACAAACGGAAGCGCGGGTTGCCTTTTACAAGGAATCCTCGAAGATCAAAAAATCCAAACGTGTCTCATTCACCAAGGACGTTAGACTTGCACTTAATACGATTCGTCAATCCATTGATATGGTATCGGGCTCCGGTCTAGACATCAAAACCAAGGAAGCGGACCATGAGGACCATTACGAGATCGTTATCCATATCCCGAAACGCAAATAATTGAAGCTTAAGGCGGCAATGGGCCGCTTTTTCTGTCTATAAAGTTGAGAGTGGCATGAACAACGTAGAATAGCACCATGAAGAAACGGTAGTTGATGTTTGTGTGGATGATAGCCACCTGCTTTTTGTTAACTGTAGCTCACAACCTACAAGAAAAGACTCCTATTTTATTTGAGGTGAAGTAATTGTCTAAGATTATGGCCGTAGCAAATCAAAAGGGCGGTGTGGGGAAAACGACGACATCTGTTAACTTGGGTGCAGGACTGGCTTCGCTCGGGAAAAGGGTATTGCTTGTCGATATTGACCCCCAGGGGAATACAACCAGTGGAGTCGGAATCAACAAAGCAGATGTGGCCAATTGTATATATGATGTCATCATTAATGAAGTTCCCCCTCAGGAAGCGATTGTGGAAACTCAGATTGAAGGCCTTCATATCATACCTGCAACGATTCAGCTTGCCGGAGCCGAGATTGAACTGGTATCCACGATATCACGGGAAGTTCGCTTGAAAAAATCACTCGCCATGGTGAAAAAAAACTATGATTACATACTGATCGATTGTCCACCTTCTCTAGGCATGTTAACGATCAACTCGTTGACAGCTTCAGATTCGGTGATTATTCCGATTCAGTGTGAGTATTATGCGCTCGAAGGGTTGAGCCAATTGCTCAACACGGTACGTTTGGTGCAGAAACATCTGAATACATCCCTGCAGATTGAAGGGGTATTGCTGACGATGTTCGACGCTCGTACGAATCTGGGCATTCAAGTGATTGAAGAAGTGAAGAAGTATTTTCAACAAAAGGTGTATCAGACCATTATTCCGCGCAATGTGCGGCTTAGTGAGGCACCTTCTCATGGTCAGTCTATCATTACGTATGATCCTCGATCCCGAGGGGCTGAAGTTTATTTAGAGCTCGCAAAGGAAGTGATTTCTTATGAGTAAGCGGCTTGGAAAAGGTCTTGATGCCCTCATTCCTTCGCTTTCAATTAATGACGATGATAAAGTCGTAGAAATCCCGATTAGTCAACTGCGGGCAAACCCTTACCAACCTCGTAAAGTATTTGATGAGGATGCGATACATGAACTCGCTGAATCAATCCGTCAACATGGTGTTATACAACCTATTATTGTAAGACCTGTTTTGAGAGGTTATGAGATCATTGCTGGTGAACGTCGTTTCAGAGCTTCCCAATATTGCGGTAATGCCACTGTGCCTGCCGTAGTTCGTAATTTCAGTGATCAGCAGGTTATGGAGATTGCTTTAATCGAGAACTTGCAGCGGGAAAATCTGAATGCGATGGAAGTTGCAGTTGCTTATCAGGGGTTGATGGACCAGTTTGGATTAACCCAAGAAGAGCTCTCCGTAAAAGTGGGTAAGTCACGTTCTCACATCGCTAACTTCCTACGTTTGTTATCATTGCCGGAAGAAGTGAAGGATCATGTTTCACGTGGAACATTGTCAATGGGGCATGCACGTGCTATCGTCGGTGTTAAGGATGAAAGCCTTGTGAAGCAGCTGGCAAAACAAACTATTGATCAGCAGTGGAGTGTACGTGAACTGGAAGAGGCTGTTCAACAATTGGATCGTTCCAAAACGGGTGAAGCGAAAGCCAAATCCAAGTTGAAGAAAAAAGATCCATTTATTGATACATTGGAAGAGTCTTTACGTGAACGGTTCAAAACAACGGTGAAAATTAAGCATAACAAAGATAAAGGCAAAATTGAGCTCAACTACTACAGCAAACAAGATCTGGAGCGACTGTTGGAACTGTTGCAATAATAGTCATGACTCCATGATCGATGAACAACATGCGGGGCTTTTTCATGTGATGACATATCGCCTCTGTACCATGGAGAAACGATATGTCATTGTTTGTTTATAGGGAATTTTTCATCCAAACAGAACGATCAATTAGGGACAGGGGTGGTCATGAGGTGGAGGGAGTTATCTATCTGGATCATGCAGCGACATCTTGGCCTAAGCCACCTGCTGTCGGGGAAGCCATGATGCAGGCTCTGGATGTGGCAGGGGCCAACCCAGGCAGAGGAAGTCATCGGATGGCTGTACAGGCGAGCCGAGTTGTATTTGGTGCCAGAAAAGCGTTATCCACTCTTTTGGGTGTTCGTAATGCCAATGATATTGCACTGGGTTCTAATACCACAGAAGCTTTGAATCTAGCTATTCAAGGGTGGTTAAGAGAAGGCGATCACGCCATTGCTACGATGGCTGAACATAATTCAGTAAGACGGCCCTTGGAGTACATGCGCAGATCTCGTAATGTAGAGGTTGATTATGTGCCTGTTAATGCAGCCGGGGAGATCGATCTGGTCCAATTCGCACGCTTGTTTCGTTCCAATACAAGATTGGTTGTCTGCACGCATAGTTCGAACCTACTGGGGAGTATTCTGCCCATTGGTGAAATTGCACTGATGTGTCAAAAACACCAGGTGACTTTGCTTGTTGACGCTGCTCAAAGTGCTGGAATTATCCCTGTGGATGTGAAGCAGCTTGGCATCGATATGCTTGCCTTTCCCGGGCATAAAGGACTGTTGGGACCGCAGGGAACGGGTGGGCTGTACATCGCTCCTGAGCTGGATGTGCAACCATTGCTTCACGGAGGGACAGGAAGCCAATCCGAGGCGATTGAGCAGCCGCTTGTTCGTCCTGATCGCTATGAGGCAGGTACGCCGAATACCGTGGGTATAGCAGGTCTAGCAGCCGGAGTGCAGCATGTGCTTGAACTGACGCCTGAATTCATATACAAACAGGAGTGGGATTTGACTCAGCATATGATGGATGGGTTATCATCAGTACAGGGGATTCGAATGCTTGGTCCTGAAATTGGACAGCCGCGCACCGGATTGTTATCCTTTACTGTTGAAGGATATGATTCGGCCCAACTCGCTTTTCAATTAGACCGAAATTATGGCATCGCTGTGCGTTCAGGTTTTCATTGCACACCACTTGCCCATGATTCGGCTGGCACAACGGCAAGTGGGGCTGTCAGAGCGAGCGTGGGATATAGTACATCAAGAGAAGATGTCGATGCGTTGATCGAAGCAGTTATCGAATTAACAGCATCCAAATCTGTATGAAGCAACCCTAATGAAATGTGAATTTCAATCGCTTGAATAAGCAAAAAGCAAAAGAGGCAAGAAGCCAAAACGAGTGATTAACCGTAGGGGTTATCTGGTGAATAATAAGGGTAAGCTTGAGGGTTATATTAGTGCGTTGGATGGCTTTTCTTGGCTGAATGGATCGATGATGTGGAGTACGTTTGAAGCTACAAACGTTAACCTGAACAAACCAACAGAGGGGTAGTTGCACTACATGGCTGAATTAAATGAGCTGATTCTGGAACAGCTGATATGGATTATTGGCGGCATGGCATTACTTTTGGTGATTTTGCTTATCATAAGTATTGCTCAAGGCGCAAAGCTACGGAAGTTTAAACGGAAATATGAGGCCATGATGGCTGGCAGTGGAGTCGAAGATCTGGAGTCGCTGTTAATCAATCTGAAAATTCAGATGGACAGCATTGAGGATGAGCATACACTGCAAACGGATCAGTTAAAGACTGTCATGCAGAAGCTGACCCGCATCCAGGGTAAAGTGGGCGTGAAACGGTACAACGCTTATGGGGAGCTTGGCAGTGATCTGAGTTTCTCCATGGCGATGGTTAACGATAGCCAGGACGGTATGGTACTGACTGGTATCTATAATCGAGACGGTTCCTATGTATATGCTAAACCTCTTAAAGGGGGAGAGTCCACGTATACTCTTTCCCCTGAGGAAAAGGAAGCCATTACTCTGGCACAGCAAGCAGAGTAGAACGGGTATGCCATTCGCGAATGGCGGAGTAGAGACTGCTGGATATAATCTCGGACATGCGCATGACTAGACTGAGACGTGTGTTCTGCAAAACAAAGTATTCCATAAAGCCGCCGACGTTAACGATACCTGTAAGATGGATATCGCCGACCGGCGGTAATTCTTTATTTACACCCGCTCCTGGTTTGAGCGGTCCATTCACGACCTGGATACATCCAACACTCGAAGACTGTCCGAGACAGGCATCAATACCGATCACATAAGGGTTGTGATGTGTTGTGTGTATTTTGTGAAGGGTGTCCTGCAGGTTCATTGCATGTACGGGTTCATCCAATGTGCCATAGAGATGGAATAGAGGGCTGTCCCACTTGGCAAGTGACGAGCCGACGAGCGGGCCAAGGCAGTCCCCAGTAGAGCGATCTGTACCGATACAGACGACAACTACATTTTGTAAAGAATGGGCTTTATAGAGATGAAACATTAAACGATGAATGATGGCTGAGTGAATGCCTGGATCTGTATGTGGGATTTTCAAACTGGCCATGTCTTGAGATGAGAAGGAATGCGAAATGGGATTCATAGGATCTATCCTTTCCCTTGGAATAGTAGTAACAGTATATGGAAGGATAGAACGTTTTATACTTCGTGGGGACAAGCTTTTTCAAAGGGATGAATGTATCACGAAAGGAGCCGGACATGGACGAGTGGATTGATGATTGGATGCTGATTGCTTTTGATTCCACCCAGCAGGCGCTGCGGGCAGAAATGCTGCTGGAGTTTGCCGAGATTGAGATCGACTTATTTCCTACCCCAAAAGAGATCACAGCGGGCTGTGCTCTATGTATTCAGTTTCCAAAAGAAGATCTGGAGAGAGTGAAACAAATCATTCGTAACGAATTTGTGGAGATCCGTGGCCTCTATTTCAAAACCGCTGACAGCTATGATAACATACCCATGTAGAGGAGGTTTGATCTATGTTGCCTTTTAAGTTTGCTGAGACCTCGCCTGATCCAGGGAGGACTATAAAGGGAGCCATTCGCTGGACAGACCAATTATGGGATAAAGTCGCTGATGCAGATATGTGGTTTAATATTCTGTTCAGCTCAATCCGCATCGTTATTATTTTCATTATTACGCGTATTGTGATTAAGATTGTATCACGTATTATAGATCGCACGATGGCACGTAAGCAGGAAGGTAAGATTCGCGTCAATCCGCGGAGATTTATAACGGTGGGAGAGTTGATGAAAAATGCGACCTCCATAACATGTAATTTCATTATGATTCTGTTACTGTTATCTGAGATCAACGTGAAAGTTGGACCATTGTTAGCGAGTGCGGGAGTACTTGGACTGGCTATCGGTTTTGGTGCCCAAGGATTGGTGAAGGATGTTATTACGGGTTTCTTCATTATATTGGAGGATCAATTCGCGGTGGGCGATGTTATTCAAACAGGTACCTATAAAGGAACGGTTGAGGTCATTGGCCTGAGAACAACCAAGCTGGTTAGCTGGCAGGGTGAGGTGCACATCATTCCAAATGGTACGATTGCAAGTGTAACTAATTACTCGATGTCTAATTCCCTTGCAGTTGTGGACATTCCCATGAAGGGTGAACAGACCCTGGACGAGTCAGTGCACTTGGTGAAACGAGCTTTGACTGGGATTGAGGATCGAGATCTGAACATCGTTAAAGTACCTGACGTGCTTGGTATCCAGTCGATGTCTACCTCGGAATATGTGGTTCGCATTGTTGCTGAGTGCTTGCCGAACTCCAGGGCATCTGTAGAGCGTCAAATTCAGAGTGATGTGAAGAAAACACTGGAGTATCATGAGATGAGCAATCAGGCAGCATTAGAGCAAGCAGCAGCTCAGGAGAAGGATGAGGGGGATGGCATAGGTGGAGCGTAAAAGTTTCCAGCTTGGGGACATTGTGCAGATGAAGAAGCAACATCCATGTGGCAGTAATGAGATGGAGATTATTCGGATGGGCATGGATATTCGCATCAAGTGTGTAGGATGTAAACACAGCGTATTAATTCCCAGAGCGAAATTCGAGAAAAACATGAAAAAAGTACTTCGTTCGACAGAGGATTCTTCTGAATCCTAATGAAAAAATGCGGTAATGTTTACTCTATTTGCACTCCATAATAACGTTTACATGAAGGCATAGCTTAAGTATTGCGTTCTGTAAATGATCATGCTATAATCATTATTGCTGCGGAAAGGTACCCAAGAGGCCCAAGGGGGCTGACTCGAAATCAGTTAGGCGTGTCACAGCGTGCGTGGGTTCGAATCCCACCCTTTCCGCCACTAATAGATATTGCTTTTTAATTGTAATTGAACAACTTACTCAACGTGTGTTGAGTTCTATACATGCAAGAAGACCTTCCAGCTGGAAGGTCTTCTTATTTTTTTTGTTGTCTAACAACTCTTCTTAATTGAAAAAACAAAGAGCCCCTAAGGGCCCTTCATTCGGCGATGCATTCGGTTTGTTAGGAAACAATCGGTCGTAACGATCAGAAACTTGGTGTACTGCAAGTAGCAATACTCGTGCTTCAGACAAAGGCCTTACACACAACCATCTTGCTTCTTAAATTACGTGATGAATCTCCAACAGTGAATGTTCGGCTTCGTTGTCCAACGGAACCACACCTCTCTCGTGCATCGCCTGATTGTATTATGTGCATTAGTACGTTTTATATACAGCAGTCTGAAAAAATCTTTACGCTTAGTGGACGCGGGCTTTGGTAAGCTTTTTCCACTTGCGATTCTGATTGCTTGTTTCAGGGAAAGCTTCACCCTTTTGGAGGGTTATCCGTTTCGGATTGTTAATCTCCGTATGAAAGCTCTTCTCACCAACCTCGGTGTACTCACCATCGTTTGGAGCTTTGTCTCCTGGTTCAAACTCGGTTCTTTCACCCATGATAAAACCTCCTCGGCGTAATGGATTCCAATGTTGCTTCTGTAGTGTGCTCCATTGGAGTTATGATCATGTGTTTTAAGAAGAGGGAACGTTTGCTTGCATTGAGACATCATATTTGTTATATTAATATAGTTCGAGTTTGTGCTCGTTCCTTGCTCTCAACATAGATTGAGGGCCAGAGTCCATAAGGAGGTGAAAATTATGCGCAAATATGAAGTGATGTACATTATTCGTCCTGATGTTGAGCAAGAAGTTGTTCAAGCTACAGTCGATAAATTCCAAGGCATCATCTCCAACGGCGGTGGTGAAGTTACAGCTCACGACGTTATGGGTAAACGCCGTCTTGCGTATGAGATCAAGAAATTCCGTGATGGTGTTTATGTTTTGGTACACTTCACTGCTGAACCAGCAGTAGTTACTGAACTTGAGCGTCTCATGAAGATTTCTGACGAAGTAATTCGTTATCTCATTACAAACGACGTTAAGTCTGCTTAAGACAACTCGTGATCAATGCACCAATACGCTCTGAAGGAGGGGATTACATTGTTGAACCGTGTCATTCTGATCGGCCGGTTAACCCGGGATCCTGAGTTGCGTTATACTCCAGCTGGAGTAGCAGTTACGCAATTTACTTTGGCAGTGGACAGACCGTTTACAAGCCAAGGTGGAGAAAAGGAAGCGGATTTCATTCCGGTCGTAACCTGGAGACAGCTTGCTGAGACTTGTGCAAACTATTTGCGCAAAGGACGCCTAGCTGCAGTCGAAGGACGCATTCAAGTACGGAATTACGAGAATAACGAAGGAAAACGTGTATACGTGACCGAAGTCATTGCCGATAACGTCCGTTTCTTGGAGTCAGCTAACCGTGATAATAACGGTGGCGGCGGTGGTGGTCAACCGATGCGTGAAGAGCCTTCTTACGGAGGCGGCGGGCGCGCGAACAATAACAATAATTCGCGTAGCAACAATCAGGATCCTTTTTCCGATGACGGAAAACCGATTGATATATCGGATGATGATTTGCCATTTTAACGTGAGCCGATACTCTAATGAGATATGGGTTACATGATAGGAAAGGACTGAAAAGCATGGGCTTCAAGCAAAGAGAAGGCGGAGACAACGATAAAAGACCGGCACGTCGTGGCGGCCGTAATAAACGTCGTAAAGTGTGCTTCTTCACAGCTAACAAAATTACTCACATCGATTATAAAGATACGGACTTGCTTCGTAAATTTATCAGCGAGCGCGGAAAAATTTTGCCACGCCGTGTAACAGGTACTAGCGCTAAATATCAACGCATGCTGACGATTGCCATCAAACGCTCCCGTCAAATAGCATTGCTACCATACACAACTGAGTAGTCTTACTCAGCATGGATACAAAGCAGTCGGCTTATAGCCGACTGTTTTTTTGCATCTAAAAATAATTAAGGTTGGTTCTCTCCAGGTAATTGGATTTGGCAAAGAGCTGCGGCGATAGAAGCAATTAAGGCGTAAATGATTTATAATAGAGTCTATTATATTGCTGATATCAGATAGCGTGAGTATAAACGAATAAAGATTTCACCATCAGGAGAGAGCATGAATACATCCAAACGTAAAGTAAAACAGAGACGCAAGAGTAGTCTGCGATTTTGGATCGTAGCTACGTTTTTGCTTTCCATTATATATGTATGGTTACAGCAAAAAGGAGATACCTATGATATTTGGCCACGGACCAATGTACAAGAAGCAGTGCCGATCACTGGACTTCACCCGGTAGTCGCGGAAAGTGAGAAGTTGTTGGTTCGAAAGGCAGCTAGACGAGGAATTGAAATCGTGATTACACATGATTTTCGCAGCATAAACGAACAAGATGCCCTCTATAATCAAGGACGCTCTCTTTCCGGAAATATCGTTACCAACGCCAAAGGGGGAGAGTCCTATCACAACTATGGTTTAGCCATTGATTTTGCGTTGCGGACTCCTGAAGGAGATGTAGTGTGGGATATGGAACGTGATGATAACGGCAATGGAAAGCCAGATTGGCTGGAAGTTGTGGAACTTGCCAAAGAACTAGGGTTTACGTGGGGAGGAGATTGGGATAACTTTCCGGATTATCCTCACTTGCAGATGGACTTTGGATTAAGCATCAACGATTTGAAGCGTGGGAAAAGACCTCCGGTTACGCAGTAATTACAATATTATATATACATCTATATGTATATATATTAGAAAAGCCTTGCATTTTGCAGGGCTTTTTGCTTGCTTTTGTAAAATAAATGATAAAAGATGACAATTTGTTCTTTACATAAGCGATTAAATGAAACTATACTATAATAACTAGAAATTTAACTTTAATCCTTTGGTAATATCTAAATCACACCTCTAAAAGCACAAAATTTGGATAGAAACCAATTTCACTTCCAAACAAAATATTTCCTCTACAATTCCCTCATACCTAACATAATAGTTTGTTATATCTATATTTATAACATTTAACTACACATACTGTGTAATGCTAATGTCATGTATTTAGATAATCGGTATATTTAAGATTCAAACTCTACCATTTAAAGTATCTGGCTGGCTCTGAAATTCCTTGATCTATTCCCTTTAAAGTATAACTAATACCCAGAACTGTGCTATAAAAAACATTTATACCATAAATCTCAAAATAAGCATTGACGTCACCTAAATTTACACGTATGATTACATTAATTATTTTACTTTATTATTCCGCTAGGAATTGTTAGTATTAATTGACCAACGGTCTAAATCAATCATTCCTAGATAGTTTACATCAAGATTTCACAGCATGATCCAATATGCGTAATTATTCATGGATACTTTATCCAGATAATTTATTAGAAGTGAGAAATCAGAAAACTTTCGAGGGGGATTTTCATGAAGAAGAGATTTTCTTTAATGCTGGTCATCATGCTAATGTTGGTAACTGTATTGGCAGCATGTTCTAGTGGAGAGAGTGCTGAACCAACTCCAAAAGACACACCGAAAACGGAAACATCCACTGACAATCCGACTCCGGAAGATTCGACTCAAAACGATGGGCTATTTGAAGCAACTGACTTGTCGCTGAATCCATCAACTGCTACAAACCGTAAAGACACATTAGTTGTAGGTACCACCTCACCTAAAGGGGTATTTAATCCTTTATTTCAGGACTCAGCTTACGATGATATGATCAACCTGCTGGTTTTTGACAGTTTTGAGACCATTAATGGTGACGGGACATATTCTCCATACCTTGCTGAAAGCATTGATGTCAGTGATGACGGTCTAAAGTACACCTTTAAGTTGAAGCCAGGCGTAACTTACACAGATGGTACACCTGCGACGGTTAAAGATTTCTACTTCGCATTGAAAGTTCTCCATGACAAGAGCTATGACGGTTCTTCTGATCCGTTGTCCTATTCAATTAAAGGTGGACAAGAATATTACGATGGAAAATCAAATGAAATTTCCGGTGTGAAAATCATAGATGATAACACAGTGGAGGTTGAGGTTACTGAAGTTACAGCCTTGACGAAAGATTTCTTGGGTGGTATAGCCTTCCTTCCGGAACATTACTATGGTAAAGACTATAAACAAGGTAATGTAGAGACAGTAAAAGCATTAAATGATAAGCCACTTGGTACAGGCCAATATATTTTGACCTCTTTCAAACCAGGGCAAGAAGTAACAATGGTGGCAAATGAAAATTATTTTGCTGGAGCTCCAAAAATTAAAAATGTTATTTTCAAATCAACTACAGACGAAACTAAATTGGCTATGCTTGAATCCGGTGAGATTGATATGGACATGGTCACTGTAGATGAAGATAACGTAGAAGCAATTCAAGCTCTTGGCTTCCTTGATGTTAATATTTTTCCGACTAATGGATATGGATACATTGGTATGAACCATGAAAAGGAAAAATTTAAAGACCCTAAAGTAAGACAAGCACTTGTATATGGATTAAATCGTGCTGAAATTGTTCAAGCCGTATATGGTAAGTTTGCCGACGTAATTAACGTACCTCAATCCAAGCAATCATGGTCATTTACAGATGAAGGTATTGAAAAATATGAATTTGATATCGAAAAAGCAAAATCTCTTCTTGATGAAGCAGGATGGACTGCAGGCAGTGACGGGATTCGTGAGAAAAATGGGGAGAAGTTTAAAATTGATTTCTCTGGAACATCCGATAACCCTGTTGTAGATGCGATCTTGCCAATTATGACAGCAAACTATAAAGAACTGGGAATTGATATTGTAGCAGAAACACTAGATTTTAATGCAATCCTGGATAAAACAGACAAAGGCGATTTTGATATGTACTTTATGGCATGGGGGTTGACGCCTGATCCCGACTCGACAGTATATTTGTCAAATGGAGCACAAAATCGTATTAAATACTCCAATACAACTTATGATGACCTAATGAAACAAGGTAAAAGAGAACTTGACCTTGAGAAACGTAAAGAAATTTATGCAAAAGCATATCAAGAGTTGAATAAGGATATTGCGGACATTCTGATGTACCAAAGAAGAGATGGATGGGCAATCAATGGTCGCGTAAACGGTCTCGATATTACTCCGTACAAAAAGTTTGTAGTTGATCTATACAAAGCTGAACTGGAACAATAAGAATATCAACATGAAGTAGATAAGCTCAGCTCTGGCCAGAGCTGAGCTTATCTACTTATGATGCAGGAGGAATATTATGAAGCAGTACATTATCCGTCGGCTGCTGCAAATGATTCCGACAATGATCGGGATCACAATCATTGTCTTTGCGATCACGACATTGGTTCCAGGGGATTACATTACAGCTCAGCAAAATCCAAGTATGACAGCTGAAAAAGCAGCACAGTTAAGAGAAATCTATGGTCTGGATAAAGGGCCTGTGGAACGATATTTTGTTTGGGTAGGTAACATGCTTACCGGTAATATGGGGGATTCTTTGCAACACAAGCGTCCTGTTACGGATGTTATCGGGGATTATGTGTGGAATTCGTTCATCATTGCTTTTCTGAGCCTAATTCTCTCTTGGATTATAGCAATTTTTAGTGGCGTATTTTCCGCTAAATTTCAATATTCTTTTTTCGATAAGATAATAACAATGGCTATCTTTGTATGCATGTCTCTACCTTCATTCTTCATAGGTTTAGTACTTATTAAGTTTCTTGCAATTGACCTTAAATTGTTCCCAGTAGGCGGAATGACTACGGCTGGTCAAGCGGGTTCTACGTGGGACATCATTCTTGACATTGGCTACCATTCAATAATGCCGGTCTTGGTTTTAACAATGCTAAGCACTGGAAGTCTCACCCGTTATTTCAGAACAAGTATGCTTGAAGTCATTCGTCAGGATTATATCCGTACAGCTCGGGCAAAGGGATTAAAAGAGAGAACAGTTATTTTTAAACATGCACTTCGTAATGCCATGCTTCCTGCCATTACTCTTATGGGATTTGAATTGCCGGCCTTGTTCGGTGGAGCTATTATCCTTGAGAAAATCTTTGTATGGCCAGGCGTAGGACAGGTATATCTGGAGTCAATAACGATGCGTGATTATCCGTTTATGCTCGGATTCACTATCTTTATGGCTGCTCTTACCCTTCTTGGTACGCTGTTGTCTGATGTTCTCTATGGGGTAGCAGATCCCAGAATTAGATTGAAGTAGGAGGAGATGTCATTGTCACTTGAGGCTGCACCACTAAAATCGAAAGCACAGGTTCCTGTCCGGCAGCCTGATTCTCCTTGGCGTATTGCAGTACGCCGTTTTGCAAGAAATCGACTTGCGTTAGCGGGGCTTTTAATTATTGTATTAATGGTTCTAACTTGTTATATTGGGCCGCTTCTTTCTCCCTACAATCTGAATGACTATAATGTGGCGGACAAAAATCAAGCACCAAGTGGAAAGCACTGGTTGGGAACGGATAAACTGGGCCGTGATGTGTTACTTCGTGTTATGCTAGCTGGCCGAATCTCAATTATGGTCGGAGTGGTCGCTACGTTTATTTCTGTTGTTCTGGGTGCTACTCTTGGCGCTGTAGCGGGGTTTTATAGAAAATTTATAGATTCCTTTATCATGCGTATTGCTGAGATCTTTATGTCGATTCCTACGCTACCTCTTCTAATCATTCTAGGGGCGTTGTTGTCTGATTTGAAGGTACCTCCACAGGACCGGATTTATTTTCTGATGCTAATTCTGGGTGTTCTGTCGTGGCCGGGTCTATCAAGACTGGTTCGTGGACAGATTCTAACGCTACGGGAGCAAGAGTTTATGCAGGCTACTGAGGCACTAGGATTGCGCGATCGTCGTAAAATATTTAGACATTTGCTTCCCAATACTGTCCCAATCATTATTGTTTCCGCAACACTGGGAGTGGCTTCAGCGATTTTGGCTGAATCCGCGCTTAGCTACTTGGGACTCGGAGTAGTTCCGCCTACGCCATCCTGGGGGAACATGATTTCTGAAGCAAACGGTATCATTGAATTCCGTAAAAGACCATGGCTTTGGATTCCTCCAGGAACATGTATCTTGATTACGGTTGTAGCGATTAACTTAATTGGAGACGGACTGCGTGATGCGCTTGATCCAAAAATGAAGAAGTAGGAGATGCGATATGGCAAAAAACTTAGTTGAATTCCGCAATCTCAAAACGCATTTTCATACCTCTGCTGGAGTCGTGAAAGCCGTCGATGACGTGAGTTTCAATATCCGTGAAGGAGAGACTCTCTGTGTTGTGGGTGAATCAGGTTGCGGAAAAAGTGTTACAGCGATGTCTCTGATGCGCCTCGTGGATACTCCTCCTGCGGGTGGGGAAATATTGTTTGAAGGCAAGGATCTTCTGAAGCTTAGCAAAGGTGATATGAGTCAAATTCGTGGTAATGATATATCTGTAATTTTCCAGGAACCGATGTCCTCTCTGAATCCGGTATTGACGATTGGAGAGCAAATTACCGAACCCATATTGCTCCATACACTGTTGAGCCGTAAGGAAGCCAAGGCGCGCGCGATCGAGTTAATTACATTGGTGGGAATTCCTCGCCCTGAGAAAATATATGATTCTTATCCGCATGAACTCAGTGGTGGCATGAGGCAACGGATTATGATTGCAATTGCTCTGAGTTGCAATCCTAAGCTCTTGATTGCTGATGAGCCGACAACTGCATTGGATGTTACGATTCAGGCTCAGATTCTGGACTTGATGCGTGACATCAAAGATAAAATAAATACGTCCATTATGCTAATTACTCATGATCTAGGAGTCGTTGCAGAAATGGCCGATTATGTGGTTGTCATGTATGCAGGTAAAGTGATTGAAGAGGCTTCGGTTTATGAGCTGTTCAAGTCACCCAAGCATCCATACACGCAGGGCTTGTTAAAAGCCAAGCCAGTGATCAATCAGAAGCAGGATAGACTGTATTCCATCCCGGGTCAGGTTCCTAATCCTATTGAATTGGGACAGAATTGCCATTTCCACGACAGATGCGAGTTTTGTATGAATGTATGCCGTGAGAAGGAACCACCTCTACATACTGACGCTACTGGCCATAAAGTTGCTTGCTGGTTGTATGAAGAGGAGGCGAAATAATATGGCTGAGGCATTGATCGAAATACAAAATCTCAAAAAATATTTTCCAATCACTGGCGGAGTATTCAAACGGGTAGTTGGAAACGTAAGAGCCGTAGATGACGTCTCTTTTCAAATTAATAAAGGTGAATCTTTCGGACTTGTAGGCGAGTCCGGTTGCGGTAAAAGTACGATTGGTCGTACAATCCTCCGTTTGTTGGATAAGACGGATGGCAAGGTTGTGTTTAAGGGTGAGGACATACATTCATTGGATAAAACTAAGCTGCGTTCCCTTCGACCTAAAATGCAGATTGTATTCCAGGACCCATTTAGTTCGCTTAATCCAAGAATCAAGGTAGGCGAAGCCATTGGTGAGGCTCTTATTGACCATGGCCTGTGCAGCCGGAGTGAAGTGAAAGACAGAGTCATTGAGACACTAAAAATTTGCGGGCTTGCGGCCTATCATTATGATCGTTATCCACATGAATTTTCCGGCGGACAACGACAACGGATCGGTATTGCTCGGGCATTGATTATGAATCCTGATTTTATCGTAGCGGACGAGCCTGTATCTGCCTTGGATGTATCTATTCAGGCTCAAATTATTAATCTTTTGACTGATCTGCAACAGGAGAAACAGCTTACCTATCTTTTCATTTCCCACGACCTTAGTGTGGTGGAGCATTTGTGTGACCGTATCGGGGTCATGTATCTTGGTTCCATGGTAGAGATGGCAAGCAAGGAAGAAATGTTTCGTAATCCGCTTCATCCATATACCAAGGCGCTGCTGTCTGCAGTTCCTATACCGGATCCAACGTTGCGTCGTGAGCGAATTGTCCTGAAAGGAGACATTCCAAGTCCAGCCAATCCGCCTTCCGGCTGTAAGTTCCATACGCGCTGTCCATTGGCTACTGATATTTGCAAGCAACAGGTACCAGAATATCGTGATGTCGGATCTCAACATTTTGTAGCTTGTCACCTGGTCTAACGAGTAAAGAGTTAAATATGGGCATGTCCAACTTATGGAATTGGGGTTCTGAACGAGTTGGAAAGCCATCTAAAAAAAGCACAAGTGATTGGCAATATTGCCGTCACATGTGCTTTTTTGTTTTTGAAATAAAAGGGATTTTTATACAAAAGTCAATGATAATTTTCATAGATGAATTTACATAATAAGTATAAAGTGAAAATAAGAAATATATATTTTCAAATTAACCCAGGAGAGGAGGTGAAAATATATGAAGTCTCTTATTGATTTGATATGGAATGACGAGGTTGAAGATGATGATCTGGATGAGATGGTTAATGCTTTTATGACTAATACATGCATTGCACCAAATTGTGGAGGCTCTGGTCATGATCCTTCTATGGTAAACGCTCAATTCTGTAGTATCAGGAACCCTTAAGAATAATATGTTCTAGTTCTCTTTATCGGGCTTTGAAATTAAAATTGCGTCTTTTCAAAAACGCAAGTTCGATTTCAAAGCCTAAGAAGTACAAATTTTAGATACTTCTAGAATGAGAAGATATAACCGAATAGTGTAAAAAAGGGGAATGATTAATGAATATTTATGGAAACTTAATAGTGAATATTTCGAGTAACTATCCACCTTTCCTTCTAAATCTCTCTTCTTTTAGAAGGAGGATTTTGAAGAAGACTGAAATGAAAATTCTGCTAGGGATGATAGAAAAAGAACATAACTATGCTAACTTTACAGAAGAAGAAAAGAAACTACACACAAAACTGATTAATGAGAGACAATTTCTAGAAAAAGAAGAGTTAAGAAAAATAGATAAGTTACTATATGAAAGATATATAGAGGAAATATCTGTTACTCGTGAGGATTTTAGGTTCTCGATCCAACTGACCCATGCATGCAATATGAACTGTTACTATTGTTTTGAGGAAGATTATAGGAGTCATACGTTTATGAACGAGGATCAGGTAGATGCAATTCAAGAATTCTATTATATCGCCTCTTATGAATCTGGTGTGGTAGCAAAAACTCCGTATATAAGAATTACCGGTGGAGAGCCATTACTAAATAAAAAAACTATTAGAATAATAAATTATATCGCCACTAAATGGCCACTTTCGAAATTGATATTATACACAAATGGAGTGAACGTACTTAAGTATTATGACCTGTTACCTTTTTCCCAAATTAAAGAATTTTGTATATCTTTAGATGGGATCAAAGACGTTCATTTAGAAAGAAGATACAATAATAAGAAGGTTAAAGATAGTATCTATGATGACATTATTAATGGTATCAAAAAATTGCTTAATGATGGTCAAGATATACAGATAAAAGTGACAATAGACAAGACTAACTATATATTTGTTTCAGAATTGCTGAAGTATTTACAGATTCAACAAATATTAAATAGTCCTAATTGCACCTATAATATTAATGTTGTTAATGATTTTCAAAATCCATTGGATATTAATGAACGATATAATAGTTCAGATGATATTGATAAAATAAAGAGTTACTTCGCAAATGATCTCGGTATGCATAATATGAACTTTTATCATTGCTTTTCTTGTTTATCTAAGATCTTAGAAAGAGACCATAACTCTAGGATGTCCCCTAATTTTAATCGATGTGATACTAGATTTCTTTCAAACTACTTTTTCTCGCCTAATGGTTCTGTCTACTTATGTGATTGTTTGGATGTTCAGAAAGGTATTGTTGGCACGTACTATCCAGAAGTATCTTTTGATGGTGAGAAAGTTATAGAACTGGCTAATCGCAATGTTTTCGATGATGAGGAGTGTAAGGAATGTATTTATAAATTTGTTTGTTTAGGCGGATGTCCTATAAATGCTGAAATGAAGGGTGTTAAAAAGTATTGTGGAGGATTCAAAGACAGCCAATTAATAGATCAGTTTTCCTTTCTATATTTAGGAGATAAGAAGAGTAAGGCCTAAAAACTTTGAGGAGGATTAGAAGATGATACTAATAGAAAATTTGGTTAATGTAAGATTAAATCCTCAAGAGATATTACTTATGAACACATTAAATGGATTATTGGATGTAGTTGATAACAAAAGTATGAGTACCATTGAAAGGTGGAAGGAAGAGGGGGGGGTTAATTGTCTGAATCATGACGAAGAAACTTTGTATAAACAAATGAGTAAAAGGGGGTACATAGTCGAGAATGCAGATATAGAAAGTTCAGTCAGGGAAACTTTAATGAATCAACTTTTGGATCAAAATAAAAACGAAAAAGAAAAGTTAAAAGAAATAGCTCTGGTTCTATCCTATAATTGTAATTTTTCTTGTCCGTATTGCTATGAGGCGCTTGAAGAAAGTGGGAATAAGAAGGTAATAACTGAGGATATGGTAGATAAAGCAATTGCACTATCAGGGGAGCACTTAGAACACATAACCCTTTTTGGTGGAGAACCTTTATTAATTAGTAATAGGAAAATAATTAACTATATAACAACTAGATATAACAAATATAGCTATTCAGTGATTACAAACGGATACTACCTAAATGAATATATCGATATATTTAATAAAATAGATGTAAAGCAAGTGCAAGTCACCATTGATGGAACAGAGGCCACTCATGATCTTAGTAGATGCTTGAAAAATGGGAAAGGTACTTATTCCAAAATCATGAAAGGAGTAACAAGCTATCTGGAGAACGGTATACCTATAAAGATCAGAATGAATATGGGTGAAGAAAACTATGTTGAATGTATTAACCACAGGGATATCTTATTGGAGCAGTACAAGGAGTTCACCGATATTCTATCTTTTGAAATGGCAACCATATTCGATACGTCTGGAGAAAAACGTTCAAAAATAAATCAGGAACTAATGCAGAATGACCTAAAAAATACAGTTTTTAAGAAGAAAGAATCCATTAATCAATATCTTAGCTCCTCGCTTCCTATAACCAAGTTTTTTACTTTAAACAAGCCCATTAAACCTATAATTACACCTTGCAGAGCGCATACAAATAGTCGATTTTATGATTCAGAAGGAAACATTTATTCTTGTATTCTTTCGGTAGGGAAAGAAAGGTTCTCAATTGGAAAGTATTATCCGAAAGTCGAAACGAAGCAAAATTCTATTATTAATAGAAATGTAAGTAATATTGAACAATGCAGTCAATGTAAATATGCGTTTTTATGTGGAGGCGGTTGTCCTTTGATATTTAATGATGATAATTTGATGTTGCCAAATTGCAGCTACTGCATGGATGAATTGTATGAGCAAATACCCAACATTTATAACACCAAGCATCCAAAAGTAATAAATAACATCTAAAATCGAAGAGGGGATACCGATGACATGAATGCATTGATTGTTGCTGATTTGGAGGGTATAAGTGGCGTTCAATCTTTAGATGAAATTGAGAATTGCAGAAGATTGTTTTCGGATGAAATTAATGTATACATTGAATGTTTAAATCAAAAGGGGATTAACAAGATCATTGTTTGTGATGCTCATAGTAATGGGGACTACCTGAGTGAAGGTGTACTTGTCGGACAAGTTGAATTGGTCTCCAAAGTAACGAATGTTTCATTTGATCAAAAATATGATTTTGCCATTATGGCTGGATTTCACGGGAAAAGTAGAAGTGACGGTTTATATCCGCACACATTACGTCAAGATATAAAAAATATATGGTTAGATAAGAACGCTATAGGAGAAGTTGAATTATATTGTAGGTGGTTGGGAAGCAAAGGCATCCCCGTCATTTTAGTAACTGGTGACACGCAAGCTATTCTGGAGGCTAACGAATATAATATATACCGTCAGGTTTGTTGTGTTAAAAGTATACGTGGTGAAGTGCAGGATCATTTCAGTGTTATGTATAGTAAAATACAAAAAAATATAGAAGCTGCACTTCAATTAGACTTCCAATATTGTATTTCAAAAGATTCTGAAAAAATAGAGGTTGAATTATTGTCCTCAGAGGTCGCAGATTTAATAATTGGTCATATGGCCGACTCCAAACGTATTACCTTTAAAAGTTGCAATGAATTCGTCAATCAATTGGATAGATTCTTTAGTGTAGTTAATAGTACTACAGAAGATTTAATGAAAAATAACATTGCTTTTATTAAAGAATTGAGAAAACAGTCAGGACATATTCCTAAAGATAAGATAACCGATCCTAAAACACTTAATATTCTCAATAGCAACCCCATAATGATTAGCAGGGAAGATAGAAGCTATCTAATAAAAGAATTTAAAAAAATTTGTTCAGAATACGATGAGGAATAGGCATGGATTTACTTAGATACGGCTTATATTATATCAAGGAAAGAAAATTCCTATGTCTAAGCTATGTTTTGTTAGGTATTCTGGTTACAGTTTTAATTGTGCTGTTGACTTATATAACAGGGACTTTAATAGATCTTTTGTCAAGCTCAGAAAATCTGCATTCCATTATGCAAATTATATTTTTACTTACATTCACCAATATAAGTATCATTGTCATTAACTATATAACAGGGATTATTTATTCTAGACTACAAGTTGATATTGCATATAATATCAGTTGCGATGTGGTTCAACATATTCATAAAGCGGACATCAAACAATTAAATAATATAAATTCTGCCTATTTGAATCAAAGATTAAGTCAAGATGCAGGCTCTGTAATTAAATTTACTCTCCAAACGATAACACTAAGCTTAAAAAATGGGATAACGATTACATTGTGTCTAGTTATTCTATTTAAGCTTTCAATTATGATTGCTTTTGTTGTATTTATTTCTTTACTTGTATATGTTTTCCTCTACACTTTTCTTAGAAAAGTTATATTTCTCTACTCCAATGAAATTAAAGAGAAACAAAGCATATATTTTGGACAAATGAATGAGCAACTTCATCTATCCTGGTTCGTTAAAGTTCACTCACTTCATGATTTTTTTAAAAACAGACTCCAAAATGCTTATATAATGTTTCAAGATAGCTTTATGAGATACCAAAAGTTTTCTCATTTTTTCCTTTCCTTAGATAAGATGGTCATGGGGATAGCGCAAATTGTTGTTTATTATATATGTGCTATAGAAATTTTTAACGGGAATATTGCTTTAGGGTCATTTGTAATTATTGCGGGTTATTTTAAACAGTTGATGAATGCCATAAGTTATTATTTTAATTTAGGAAGGGATTATCAGGAATCGCTGGTTTCGTATCGAAGAATCAATGAGTTAATGAACTGGGATTCCGAGCAAATCGGAGAGAATGTAGTACACTCTGTAGAGAGTATAAAGTTCGAAAATTTCGAATTTTCATATAATGAGGACGCTTTGCTAGGAAAGATTCAATTCGAATTTCAAAAAGGAAAGTTGTACTCATTGTCTGGAAGGAATGGTGTGGGTAAAACTACACTTATCCTCTCTCTAATGGGTTTGTTTACTAAAGAGATGGAAGGTAACATTTATATAAATAACTTGCCTATTGAGCAAATCGATATGGTTACCTTAAGAAGCAGGATATTTGGATATTCAGACCAGGCATCTACAGTTATATACGATTCAATAAAAAATAATCTTGAGTTTAATAATGTGTCAAATAATAAATTGAAAGAAATAGTGGAGATTCTTGGACTAAATCATTATATAAACAAAAGCCCTGAAGGGCTAGATTCCATAATTAATGAGCAGAGTAAAAATATATCTGGTGGAGAAAAGCAGAAAATTAGTATTGCTCGAGCCTTGCTTAAAGATTCTCAAATACTAATTTTAGATGAGCCCACGTCAGCTATGGATATGCAATCTATATCGAGGTTACTTAATTATTTGCATAAGCTTAAATTAGATAAAATCATAATTTTAGTTTCGCATGACTCAAATGTATTGAAGGAATGTGACGTGAATTATACGTTAACTTAGTCTTTTTCTTTATGTACGAGTAAGGAATGAAGGATCTATTCGGATTTTATATTCTGATTATTTATAAAATGGTGACTATACCCGCTTTCTACATGGAAAGCGGGTATTTGGCTTGAAATATTGTAGTGTACATCCCCACGTACGAAGATAAAAAAAATCATATTTTACAGCGCGGTTGTGACAAATAAACACAAATTTTATACATTTTTTAGGAAAAATAAGGGTATACAGAATCGGCTCAGCATGATAATCTAATTATGCAGATCGTCAATCTATAAAATCAGATCGTTAGTGCAATTATTTTTGAAGAGGAGGTAACATGAATGAGCGGCGATGAATCTTTTAACATTTCTATTGAGCAAGCGAAGCTGTTGGGACATTCGCTTCGAGTACGAATTATTAAACAGTTGCTACATACTCCAAGGACGGCAAAACAAGTAGCGGATATGCTCGGAGAATCAGGGGGGAATGTCCATTACCATATGATGAAATTGTATGAGGGTGGACTGATTAAGATGGTGGAGGAAAAGAAAGTTGGCGGAGTTACTGAAAAATACTACCTTTCCCGCTCTAAATGGTTCAATACGATAGGATCTGGAGCTGTCGATCCCGTGTTGGCTGATGAGTTTGACTCGAGTAATGTAACCAAATTGATCCTTCGTTTGGATCTTACCAACGATCAAAAGGATGAATTACATGAAGAATTTAAACAGCTGCTTGAGAGGTGGGTGGATAAAACGTCAATGCATATGACGGATAATGCAATAACAATAAGTCAGGAGTATAGCGTAGGAATCCAGATCAAGTCAACAAAGGAGAAAAAAGAAACTGGTGACAATACGGAGGTGTAACAATGAGTATGCTGCGTAACCGTAATTTTTTACTTATGTTTCTTGGGAGAGTGGTCACGAATATCGGAGATTCCCTTTATGCCGTAGCAGCGATGTGGCTGGTCTCTGAATTGGGAGGATCTACTTTTTATACAGGATTAGCTGGGTTTCTTACGATAATTCCTAGGTTTATTCAATTTTTTTCAGGTCCTATAATCGATCGGGTTAATATCCGTACTCTTCTAATCTATACACAGTTAATACAGGCGGTATTGCTTTTATTAATTCCCGTTGCTCACTACATGGGTTTCCTAACTGTGGGTCTTGTTCTTACCGTCTCTCCCATTATCTCCACGTTTAACATGTTTGTCTATCCGGCCCAGATGTCCTCCCTACCACAATTTGTTGAGGATCGAAATCTCTCCAAGGCTAATTCCATGTTCACCTTTGCCAATCAAGGCATTGAAACAGGCTGCAACGCTCTCGCAGGAATACTGTTGGTATCGATTGGGGCAATTTCCATCTATCTTCTTGATTCGGTTATGTTCATGATGAGTACGCTCCTCTTTGCTATGATCAAAGTCTCCAGGGTCAAGCACCTTGAGTCAAGGGGAGAGGAACCTAACAATTTAATACAGATTGTCAAGAAATATGGTTCTGAACTTACAGAAGGGATTCAAATCTTATTTAACAAAACAGTTTCACGCCTTCTTTTTGGAATAATCTTGATTAATTTGGTGGGCGGTGCAACATTCGTCGTTTTGCCGCAATTCAGTAAGGGATATGGAGGTGCAGAGATATATGGCTTATTGCTAATGGCCCAAGCGTTGGGAAGTCTATTAGGAGCTTTGTCGGCACCTTATCTTAGGTTAGAATCAATAGGAATGGGGAAAATTTATGCCGTAGCTTTCATGCTTAGTGGCTTACTGTGGACGCTCTCTGTTTTTTGTCCCTATCCGTGGTTGATGATATTCGTATACGGATTAGCTTGGTTTCCTGGTGGTGTAACTAACATTTTGATTAATACTTATCTGCAAAAGGGTATACCTACGAATTTGCTAGGAAGAGTTTTTTCAGCTGCCTATAGCTTGAGTGGAATTGCTATGCCTATTGGTTCCTTAATAGGGGGAATTGTGGGTCAGATGGCGGATGGAAAGGAGGTTATTGGATGGAGTGGTTTTGTAGTTATACTGGTCGGACTGTATTGGATGTTGGACTATAAAACACGCTCGCTTCCGAATGCTCAGAGTGTAACTGACAGAGCCTTTTTATCTTAATTACTGATACACAGGCAAACTAATGTTAGGGTGACTCACTTGTTGTATAAATCGAGTTTTTAGCTGGAAAATAGGCGATAGAATACAGCGATATTTAAAGTTATACCCTTAGAATAATTCCTTAAATATATGGATTCCGTACACTCTGGCATGGGGGTATGGGGTCCATGTTTTTTTTGGTAACAAAAAAATAAAAAAAATTTAACTTTTTTTATAAAAATTGCAGACAAAATGCCTCTTCACTTCGTCTATATCTGTAAGAGGTGATTTTCCGATGAAAAAATGGTGGATACGGGCAGGAATGCTGCTGGCTCTACTGGTTATTATATATTTGGGTGTAAAACCGGACATGCTGGTGGGCAAACCGGGGATTAAGGCTGAATCGGCTGTATTAATGGATATGAACTCTGAGCAGATTTTAATCAACTTTAACGGTTCCGAAGAAATTGCAACGGCAGGGATTAGCAAATTGATGACAGAACTACTAGTAATGGAGGCTGTGATCAACGGAGAGTTGCGTTGGGACGACCCTGTTAATATCAGCTTGTATGCAAGCTCAGTAGGTGGCAGCCACCTGGGTTTGAAACAAGGGGAGCAATTCACTGTGCAGGAGCTATTCCAGATTGTAGCCGTCTATTCCGCGAATGATGCCGCTATTGCTCTGGCTGAACATATCAGTGGGACAGAGCAGACTTTTGCACAAAAGATGAATGAGAAGGCAACCGAGATCGGACTGTCTGATAAGACGGTGTTTACGAATGCAACAGGTTTAAGTGAAAAACTACTTGGTCCGAGTCATCCGAAGGAAATACAAGGGCAGACCGTAATGACTGCCGTAGATGCATGCAAACTTGCACGTTATCTGCTGAATAACTACCCCGAAATATTGAGAGTTTCCAGCCAAATGCAGGTGTCGATGCACCAAAAAGGAATGTACATGAGCAACACCAACTGGATGCTGTCCTCTATTGGCGGACCCTATGCTTACGATGGAAACGATGGATTGAAGACCGGATATGATGAGGATTCCGGCTATCACTTCGTTGGAACGGCTGAGCGAAATGGCAAGCGACTGATCTCCGTTGTACTGGGTTCGGATAGTCGTGAGGGACGTTTTATCGAGACACGAAAGCTATTCAATTATGGTTTTTCCAGTTCAAAGTAAGGGTTATTTGAAATTTACATGACATGTTACACAATCAATGCTCTGAGAGGGAAATTCGAGGGGTGTTCTACGCTGTTAACCTATGGTGGATCATGGTAAAATGATTTACGTATAATTCCAAATTATCGTGTAATTCACTTTAAAGGGGGAAATAACTTGAACGTAGTGAGTAAAAAAGTATATGCTCTCACGCTTACCATGGCGATGTCAATCGCTCTGATTCAACCAGCGGTCCAGGCAGCAGAAGCGGTGAAGCCTACGGCGACAGTCGCTGAATCCATTGCTTCGAAGGCAACACAGACACTACAGCAACTGGGATACATAGATGGCACAAGAGATGGAATGAAAGAGTCACAAACGCCAATTACTCGTGCTCAGGCCGCAATCATCCTGCAGCGTGTACTTAAACTGGATGCTCCAGCGTCTCTTACAGGTTTTGCAGATGTATTGGCTAAGGATGAAGCTGCTCCTGCCATTTACGCACTGAAGCAAAGTGGTCTTATTCAAGGGCAAGCCAAAGGATATGCACCAGATGCACCTCTCACAAGAGCACAGATGGCATCGTTGTTTACTCGGGCATTTGAACTAAAGGATAATGGCATTCAGGTTGTATACAGTGATATGGCGCAAATTCCGAAGGTACATACGGAGGATGCGATTCGTCTGAAGCAGCATTTTATTATTGAAGGCAGTGCGTTTAACGCCAAAAATTCAGTGACCCATGGTGAGTTTGCTGATGCGCTGTACCTCGCTCTTGGACTTGATGTGCAGTCAGAAGGTCTAACACCTCTGGAAGACTTCTTCAAACAGCCGGCTCAAGCAGGATTCCAGATGTCTCCGGATGGTAAACATCTGGCTTACATGGAGCCTTGGAACAACCGAATGAATATCGTGGTGAAACAGAATGGTCAGGACAAGTCGGTACGTATCACGAGTGAGACTGAACGCAGTATAGCGGGATTTGTATGGGCGACAAAGGATAAGCTGTTGTATGTAAAGGATGAAGCAGGGGATGAGAACTATCATATTTATGTAACGGATATTGATGGTAAGAACAGCAAGGATCTGACGCCATACCCGAATACAAGAGCGATCCTGGTAGACTCCCTGGAGAATATTCCGGATGAAATTCTAGTAGGTATGAACAAACGTGATCCACGGATCTTTGACGTGTACCGGATTAACATCAAGACAGGTGAGGCTGTACTTGCTGCAGAGAACCCGGGCAATATTACTGGATGGCTTACGGACCATGAGGGTAAAATTCGTGTGGCCATATCGAGTGATGGTAATGTCTCTTCGTTAATGTATCGTGAATCAGAAGATAAACCATTTGAGAATTTGATGACCACCAAGCTCGGAGAAACTTTTGCGCCGGTGATGTTCACGTATGATAACAAAAACATCTATGCTGTATCCAATTTAGAGCGGGATAAAACAGCGATTGTCGAATACAGCCCAAGCAGCAAAAAAGTAACGAAAACCGTCTATGAAAACAAGGATGTGGATGTATCCAGTTTCGTTCCTTCTAAAGAAAAAGGCACAATCCTTGCAGCTGTCTATGAGACGGACAAGGTTAACTATGAATACTTCGACAATGATTTCAAAAAGTTGATGCAGGATATCCAGGCGAAAGTTCCGGGTAAAGAAGTAAGCATTTCAAACATAAGTGAAGAAGGTCAGGTTCTGTTCGTTGCGTATAGCGACAAATCCATGGGTACGTATTACTTCTACGATTCCAAGACAGGTAAGCTGGATAAATTAGCTGACGCCGCACCTTGGATTGATGAGAGTAAAATGTCGGATGTAAAACCCATTACGTACAAGTCACGTGATGGTTTAACCCTTCATGGTTATCTGACGCTCCCACAAGGAGCCGAGGCTTCCAAATTGCCACTGGTTGTTGTTCCGCATGGTGGACCATGGGCCCGAGACTCATGGGGCTTCAATCCCGAAATTCAATTTCTCGCAAGCCGTGGTTATGCCGTACTACAGGTGAATTTCCGTGGCTCTACTGGATACGGTAAGGAATTCCTGGATGCGGGCAACAAAGAGTGGGGTAAAGCGATGCAGGACGATCTCACAGACGGCGTAAATTGGCTGGTTGAAGAGGGAACGGTTGATGCGAAGCGTGTAGCTATCTACGGTGGATCTTATGGTGGATATGCAGCTCTGGCAGGACTGGCATTCACACCAGAAGTCTATGCAGCAGGAATTAGCTATGTTGGACCATCCAATCTGTTCACGCTGCTGGATTCACTGCCACCTTACTGGGAGTCGGAGCGCAACATGTTCTATGAACGTATGGGTGATCCGGAGAAAGACAAGGAGCTGCTGACAGCTGTCTCACCACTGTTCCATATCGACCAGATGAAAGCCCCATTGTTCGTGGTCCAGGGCGCAAATGATCCGCGTGTGAAACAGGCTGAGTCTGATCAGATCGTGGAGGCTCTGCGCAAACGTGGAGTAGATGTGCCATATATGTTAAAAGCCAATGAGGGACATGGCTTCGGCAATGTTGAAAATCAATTGGATTTGTATCGTGCAATTGAGAAATTCCTGAATCGCCACTTGATGCAGCAATAGTAGTTAAGTTCAACAATAAAACCGTCCCACGGGTTCCATCGAACCTGAGGGACGGTTTTATTTGGTGGAGCAGGGAATTGAATTAGGTATCCAAGCATATTAACAAATTGACATATGTAATCATTCTGATTTAAAATGACCAGTGAGTCATTATTGTTCGGTTCGGTTTAATATATATGTATCATTACAGCCTTAAGCTACTGGATTGCAATCTGATCGGGGAGGAAACATGTAATGCAAAAACAAATGAAATGGCCGCTTATCCTATTTGCTATCGGGGTGTTTATGGCTGCGCTGGATAACGGGATTATTACGTCGTCCCTGACGACTTTAAATGCGTCATTTGGCGTGTCGCCGACGTGGGGAGCATGGACAATCACGCTTTATACGCTCGGACTTGCGGTGAGTGTGCCGATTGCGGGTAAGCTCTCCGACCGTTATGGACGCAAGAAGCTGTTTCTTATTGAAGTGGCTTTGTTCGGAATTGGGTCTTTACTCGTTGCACTAAGCACATCGTTTACGTTTTTCCTGATTGCTCGTGTCGTCCAGGCGTTGGGTGGTGGCGGGATCTTTATCATTGCGAGCTCTTATGTATTAAGCAAGTTCCCAGCGGAGCGTCAGGGCACAGCCTTGGGTCTTCTGGGAGGTATGAACGGGGTTGCGGCGATTCTAGGGCCGAATATCGGTGCTTTTATCCTGGACATTACGGGGAATTGGCATTGGTTGTTCTTGATCAATGTACCGATCGCCATTTTGTTGTTTATTGCAGGCATCCGTTATATTCATGAAGAACAGGAACTGAGTCGTAAGGCGGTGGACTGGAGTGGTATCGCGGTCATGACGCTGGGTGTGCTCAGTCTGATGTACAGCTTTAGCAATCTGGATGGCGTAAATATGCTGCAAAGTCTTGGCTCACCGATGTTCTATGGCTTCTTCCTGGCAGGTGTGGTCATTCTGGTTCTCTTCTACTTTCTTGAAAAAAGGCTGGAAGGATCACAACGTGAACCTGTTGTATCTACACAGCTTCTGGGCATTGCGTCCTTTCGTTGGACGCTGCTGATTGCCTTTTTCTCAGGAGCCATTCTGGCATCCGTGATCTTCATTCCAGGTTTTGTTGAGCAATACCTCGGGGTATCCAACACAGCCTCCGGCTACTGGTTTACACCGCTTGCTCTGGCTTCAGGCATTGGTGCAGGTGGTGGCGGTTATCTGGTTGACCGCAAAGGGCCAATCTGGACGTTATCTGTAGCCGGATTGCTGTCGGCTATCGGCTTCCTGCTCTTCCCGCTGTGGGTAGAGCATATCTGGCAATTCGTGATTGCGAGTGTACTTGTGGGGATTGGCTTCGGTATGATGCTGGGAGCTCCAGTGAACGTGCTCGTTACTGAGCAAGCGGGTGAGAACAACAAGGGCATTGCGGTAGCGACCAGTTCCTTGTTCCGTCAGATGGCTATGGCGATCGCGCCAACCATTTTTGCCGGTTTCCTGGCTCGTGCCTTCTCCAACCTGGGCTCCAATATTCAGCAGGGTCTCACGGATCAGGGCATCCAGGTTCCGCCCGAAGCGCTTCAACAATATGCGTCTGTCGGCGGTGCAGCTTCAGGAAGCGATATTTCCAGCTTAACCGAAGGACTATCCCAAATTCCTGATCCGGGCATTCGAGATGTGTTGCTACAGGCTCTTCATCAGACAATCGGCGAGGGTTATAGTGGACTGTTCTGGTCTGCGGTTATTTTCAGTGTACTCACGCTGGTCGCTGCGTTTATTACAGGGCGACAGCGTCATAAAGAGAAGAGGAATCGGGTGGAGACAGCATCAACAAATGGAATGGATGGACATTCCACATGAAGAGAACAGTGCACCTTTTGCCAGTAAAAAAGGAGCACTGTTCTTTTCAATTTAACCGTATTGTAACTTTTCATCATCCAGCAATGATTACAATAGAACGAGCGTGAGCGGCGTTTTCTTTTGAGATAGAGAAAACTTCAGAGAACACCGTGTCACAAGCCATTGCGCACGTTTAATGGTAATTATATAAGTTGAACGGATCATTAACACTGTACCGTTGCGGGGTCAGGATAAGTTAAATTCAACTTATATAGTAGTAGTATCGAATTTCATTTTGACAGTGAAGAAGGAATCGATGGATGACAAGCAGAACTAAAGATAAGAAGAAGAAAAGAAGAAAAGGTCTATATATAACGCTCGTATCGCTCGTTGTTTTGTTAATCGGGGGCTATTTGTTTCGTCAGCAGCTTGCTGTAGCGGCCTTCGATCTGTTTCTCGCTGGTTCAGTTGAAGACCAATTGTCTCGTTCCTATGTCCCTCAGGAGGGCAACAATACGCCTGACCCAACAGTATATCGCAAAGAACCGTTCTCGGTATTGCTGCTAGGCTCAGACAAACGTGCCTATGAGAAAACACGTGGGCGCTCAGACACGGTTATCTATGCCGTTGTTCGTCCGAAAGAATCCCGCGTACTCCTGGTATCCATTCCTCGTGACACCTATGTGCAGATTGTTGGACGTGATGCTAACAAGGATGGTGAGGATGATTATGACAAGCTCGCGCATGCCTACGCCTTCGGTGGGGAGAATATGTCTATCAATACGGTGGAGAAATTTCTCGATGCGGATGTAGGTTATTATGCAACAATTAACTTTGACGGGATCAAAAAAGTCGTTGATGCGCTTGGTGGCGTGAAGCTGCCGATTGATGAGGACATAGTGAACAAGAACCCTGAACATGTGCAGTTCACAATAGAAGGCGGTAAGCCGATCTATGACGGGCAGGAAGCACTTTACTATGTAAGATACCGTGAGGATAGCGATTTTAATCGCACCAAGCGGCAGCAGATTTTCCTGAATGCCATGGCGAATGAGATGCTTAATCTGAACGCCATCAGCAAAATTCCAGAATTGATTCAGATTATGGGAGACAGCTTCCAGACGGATATGCAGCCTTCCTTCATTATTGATCTGGCCAAACAGGTACTGACTCAGGAAAAACCGCAAATCTCAAGCTTCACTATTTTGGGCGAAGGAATGCGGAAAAACGGAATTTATTATGGCAAGGCAGATGAGAAAGACGTCCAATATGCCAAAGAGCTGATTAACAACTGGATGGATGAGTCGACCCCAGCCGGTGAAGTGATGATTCCTGACCGGCAGAAGATCGAGTAACCAATTCCATACAGACGTTATGTTTTAGACAACGATCAGCAGTGCGTTTATTGGCGGGCTGCTGTTTTTTTTACTTTGTAGAAGGAATCATGTCCTTTTGGAACATCTTGCGTTCTAATGCGTACTATGTAAGTTGAATGTAATAAGCTGACTGATGAAATTTCACAAGGAGGATACGTAAGGGTATGAACATCGCATTTTTTTTGCTGCCCAAACAAGAAGTTACGTGCGTAACGTCGGATTCTACTCTGCGGCAAACGTTGGAACGGATGGAATATCATCGGTTCACGGCGGTGCCCATTTTGAATAAGGAAGGCAAGTATATCGGCACGGTTACCGAAGGTGATCTGCTGTGGTATATGAAGAACGCCGAGGGAAAGATTACATTTGAAAACGCTTCAAAATTCCTGCTTAAGGACGTTCCACTTCGGCTGGATATCAAACCGGTATCCATCGAAGCCAACATGGAGGATTTGATTAATCTCGCGAAAGTGCAGAACTTTGTGCCGGTTGTCGATGATATGGAGCGCTTCATTGGGATCGTAAGACGGAGTCAGATTATTGAGTATTGCGAGGGTATTGTAGCCAAGGAATCCATGAAAGTGAAGTAAGTCGCAACCAATTTCGATATTGTTGCAACTGCGTGGATAATCACAGCCGTCCGGTATCATGTTAAACTTAAGAAGAGCTGAACAAGAGCGAACTTAAATGAATTTTCGACAAGATAAAATACGAATTCGTTGTACGGGGTCCCCGCAAAGTACCTGAGATAAGTTTCGGAGGACTTCTCCGCTTTTTGGGGTAATTTTGCGGCCCCCCTTTTTATGCTATAATGGAGAATAAAGCTTTTTCGGGGGAGAGTGACTTTCGCCAATATGCCTAAAGAACTGGATGTAGCCAAACGCGCTAAAGTGATTGAATGGCTTAAAACCGAAGTGCTTGATCAGGTATCCCGATTATTCAAAGCGTTATGGGAAGGCAGTACAACCCGAATCGGGGACAGTCTCGCCAGTTTGATGATGAGTAGTTACATATTGGGCCGCAGGCTCGGTATTCCTTTCAAGGATCTGGATGCACTGCTTGTTGAGAAATTGAAAAAGCATAAACAGGAAGGTCACCAGTTGGAAGATTGGTACCAAGATATTTCCGCGCTAGAAGATCACATGCGTAAGAGGTGAATTTGTTGAAATTTAGCTTTAAATCAGCTGTCTGGAGCGTAGTTTATCTGCTCTTGCTACTTTCGCTGTTAACTCCTTTATCGGTTTTGGCCATATTTTTCATGATGATACCTGGAGTTATTTTGTTTGCTTCATTACCGGTAAAATCATTTATATGGCATCTCGTCCCAGTGGCGATCATTTTGGTCATATTTAGTCCGATTTATTTGTTATTACTGCTTTTGTTCACCCTGCCCGCCATTGTTATGGGCAATGCTTACAAGAAAAAGAAATCGGCCCTGTTCGCCCTAATGGCAGGAAGTGGAGCCATGCTGGCCGAGTATCTGTTGCTCCTGTTGATTGGAAGTGTAATCTTCCAATTTGATTTGTCGAGTTATATTGATGATGTGGTCAGATTGACGATTGAACCCCTGACGAATACATCCAGTCAGATGGTAAATGGGTTTGTATGGACACCTGAAATGACTCAGGATGTCGCAAGACAGACGCAGCTTATGATTCCATTCGCCTTGGTGGTCACGTCTCTGGTCATGGCTCTAATCACACATCTCATTGCACGTCCGATTCTAAACGTAATGGGCGTGGTTGTACCGAAATTTCCACCTGCGCGTGAATGGCGTATGCCGCGTGCCCTGATCTGGTATTACTTCCTGGCATTGTTGTTCGAAGTGATATCCAGGCAGAGTGACGGAACGTACTGGACCATGATCGCCATGAACTTGTCGCCTCTAATCAATTTGGGCTTCATGATTCAAGCCATCGGATTCTTCTTCTTTCTCTCACATGCAAAGAAATGGAATCCGGTTGTACCGTATTTGCTGGCGGCAGCAGTCTTCTTCATTGGACCGCTGCGGATTATCGGGATTATCGATCTGGCGTTCCCGCTTCGCGAGGCAATATCGAAACCAAAACGATAGGGTGATGAGTCATGCCTAAATTTCTGAAGAAACGCTGGCACGGCTACTATACCGTATGGGCGTTCATACTGCTGCTTCTGCTTGTTATGTTCGTGACCATCTACAACTGGACGCTTGGTTTGATTAGTCTGATACTGGCTTCGGCGCTGGGAATCGTCATGATTAAGGCGGAGCTCGCGTTCCGTCGTGAGCTTAACGACTACATTAATGGCCTTTCCATTCGGATCAAACGAATGGAGGGGGAAGCGGTCAGCATGCTCCCATTCGGTATTGTGCTGTACAGCGAAGATCGTACCGTAGAGTGGCATAATCGCTTCGTCGCGGACATGTTCCAAGAGAAGACGATGGTAGGTAATCCGCTGCAAAATTTGTTTCCCAAACTTCCTCAACCGAAGGAAAAAAAGGATGGGACCAAGGAGCCGTCTAAGGAGCTTCACGACGAATTCCAATTGGATGATCGATATTATGGAGTTATTCATAATCCGCAAGAGCGGTATGTATATGTTTACGAGATTACGGAGCTAGCCATTCTTCGTGATAAATATGAGAATGAACGCATGGCACTGGGCATTCTGGTTCTCGACAACCTGGACGAAGCAGCCCAGGGCATGGACGACCAGCAGCGGACTGCGCTGATTGCCCGTGTAACAAGCGAGATTACGTCTTGGGCGAAACGGTATGAGGTATACCTGCGCCGCCTCTCTTCTGATCGTTATCTCATGATGTTGAATTATAAGTCTTTGCAGGAACTGGAGCAGAGCCGATTTGTCATCCTGGATGAAGTCCGGGAGATGACGGCTGATCTTAAGGTGCCGATGACACTAAGTGTTGGACTGGCATTTGGCTCGGATACCATCAGTGAGATGGGAGAATTGGCTCAGTCCAGTTTGGATATGGCACTTGGCCGTGGTGGTGATCAGGCTGCCGTAAAATCTGGACAGCGGTTGTCCTTTTACGGTGGAAAGTCCAACGCGGTGGAGAAACGTACTCGGGTAAGAGCTCGGGTTATCGCACATGCATTGCGTGATCTGATGCAGGAGAGTGACCGAGTGATTATCATGGGTCACAAAATGCCTGATATGGATGCGATTGGCGCGTCTATTGGGGTATGGAAAGCGGCGAGTCTGTACAATGTGGAGGCACGAATTGTACTGGATGGACCCAACCCTTCCATTGAACGCATGATGGAACAGGTGAATAAGGATGAGAAGCTGTCCAAAGCCTTTGTGTCGCCGGAACAGGCAACCCAGATGATGACGGAGCATACGCTGCTTGTTGTTGTCGATACACATAAGGCATCCATGACAATGGAGCCGAAGCTGGTTCAATCCGCTACGCGTGTCGTGGTTGTGGATCACCACCGTCGGGGTGAAGAATTCATTAACGATGCAGTTCTGATCTATCTGGAACCATATGCTTCTTCGGCAGCAGAATTGGTGACTGAGCTTCTCCAATATATTCATGACAAGGTACAATTCACTCCACTGGAAGCGACGGCGTTATTAGCCGGGATTACGGTGGATACGAAGCATTTTGCACTCCATACGGGATCGAGAACGTTTGAAGCGGCAGGCTTCCTGCGTCGCAGTGGTGCAGACACCATTATGATCCAGCGGCTTATGAAAGAAGATCTGTCAGAATATATTGCTAAGGCAGAAATCATAAAGCATGCTAAAATGGTATACGGGAACATTGCGCTGGCGGTCACGGACCCTGGCAACAAGATTCCACAGATGATGATCGCCCAAGTGGCGGACACATTGCTTAATATGACCGACGTGGTCGCTTCATTTGTCATTAGTGAACGCCCGGATGGACTGATTGGCATCAGCGCGAGATCGCTGGGGCGCATGAATGTTCAGGTGGTCATGGAACGACTGGGCGGTGGCGGACATTTAACGAATGCTGCCGTGCAGCTTGAAGGAACGCTTGGAGAGGCGGAAAAACGGCTGACGAACGTACTGGCTGAAATCGAAAAGGAAGAGGGTTTGTTCGAATGAAAGTCATTTTTATAAAAGATATGAAGGGTCAAGGCAAAAAAGGACAAGTGAAGGAAGTGTCCGAGGGATACGCACAGAACTTTCTTCTGCCACGGGGAATCGCACGTCCAGCAACAGACGGAAACATGAAAACACTGGACAACCAGAAGGCAGCGGAAGACAGACGTAAGCAGGAAGAGAAAGCAGAAGCGGAAGCTCTGGCTAAAAAGCTTGAAGCTGAAGTGACTGAACTGAAAGCAAAATCCGGCGAAGGCGGCCGTCTGTTCGGTGCAATCACGAGCAAACAAATCGCAGAAGCTCTGGCAGCGAAAGGTCTGAAAGTCGACAAACGCAAAATTGAACTGGACGAGCCTATCCGCACACTCGGCGTAACGCAAGTCACCGTCAAGGTTCACCCTGAAGTGAAGGCTACCTTGAAGGTACAGGTAACGGAGGAGTAAGATGGGCGGCGAAATGTTATTCGACCGGATTCCCCCACAGAACCTGGAAGCCGAACAGGCCGTGCTGGGTGCAATCCTGTTGCAGGGCGAAGCCCTGATTACAGCGATGGAACGGGTGCAAACCGAGGATTTCTATGATAAACCCCATCAATTAATTTTTGAAGCGATGATCCAGCTTGGCGAGGGAAATCAACCGATTGACCTCGTGACACTGACTTCGCTACTGAAGGATAAAGGCGAGCTTGAGGACATCGGCGGCGTCAGTTATCTGGCGAAGCTGGCTCATGGTGTTCCGACTGCCGCGAACGTGGATTATTACGCTCAGATTATCGAAGAGAAATCCATGCTGCGTCGCCTGATTCGTACAGCTACGCAAATTGTGAGTGAAGGATACACGGGCGGTGAGGATGTCGCGGCTATGCTTGGAGAAGCAGAGCGGCGCATTCTGGAGATTTCCAACCGACGTTCCAGTAGCGGTTTTATAGCCATTCAGGATGTTCTGATGGAAGTATTCGACCGTGTGGAGACGTTGCATCAGAACAAGGGCACCACAACGGGCATTCCGTCCGGGTTCATCGATCTGGACAAGATGACCGCCGGATTCCAGCGGAGTGACTTGATTATTGTAGCGGCACGTCCATCTGTAGGTAAGACCGCCTTCGCCCTGAATATCGCTCAGAATGTAGCCATTCGGGCGCAGGAGACAGTTGCGATATTCAGTCTGGAGATGTCAGCCGCACAGCTCGTACAGCGTATGATCTGTGCAGAGGCCAATCTGGATGCGGGTGTCATGCGTATGGGTGACTTTAAAGGTGATGAAGATTGGCAAAAGCTGACGATGGGCATTGCAGCCTTGAACGAAGCTAATATCTACATTGACGATACACCAGGGATCACCGTAGCTGACATTCGTGCTAAATGCCGTCGTCTCAAGAAAGAGAAAGGCCTTGGCATGATTCTGATCGACTACCTTCAACTGATTAGTGGACGTGGTAAAGCCGGCGAGAACCGTCAACAAGAGGTATCCGAGATCTCACGTACCCTGAAACAGATTGGCCGGGAACTGGAAGTTCCGGTTATTGCCCTGTCTCAGCTGAGCCGGGGTGTAGAGCAACGTCAGGATAAACGTCCGATGATGAGTGACTTGCGGGAATCGGGTTCGATCGAGCAAGATGCCGACATCGTTGCGTTCCTGTACCGGGATGACTACTATAACCAGGAAACCGAGAAGAAAAACATTATCGAGATTATTATCGCCAAACAGCGTAATGGTCCGGTGGGTACGGTGGAACTGGTCTTCCTGAAAAACTTTAATAAATTCGTTAACTACGAGCGGGCACATAATGATGCCTTTGCCATGTAGGGGACAGGCACAGACTGCTTCGATAGGGAAGTGAAATCGTCTGTCCCCGACATCAACCATTAGATCATATGAACTCATAAATACGTTGTGAATACGACATATAGCGTTGGATTTAAACGCGTAGCGAGTAACCGGGGTTAGCTGTCAAGCAAGATTTGACTGGCTTCGCCGGTTTTTTGCGTCGCAATATGGAGTCAATTCCGAACATTATAGTTTGACTATATCTAATTGTTCGCCATTTGATTTGACTTTGAAAAAAGGGACTGGTACACTAGTACTGCTGCGTTAAAGCAGCGAAAACCTTCCCTTGGATGTAAACCGAGGGGGATTTTCACTGTCCGTTAGCACGCTTCTCCGCTGGTAATTTCACTTCAAATTCCTGCCGAGATAGAGGACGGACAGACCAATACAAAGGTGCGCAAGGCACCCACGGAGGTATGTACTATGTCAACGGTAGTTGTAGTGGGAACGCAATGGGGAGACGAAGGTAAAGGCAAGATTACGGATTATTTGGCGGAATCCGCAGACGTGGTTGCTCGTTACCAAGGTGGTAACAATGCAGGACACACGATTCTGATCGATAACAAAAAATATAAATTGACGATGATTCCATCGGGTATCTTCTACACAGACAAAGCATGTGTAATTGGTAACGGTATGGTTATCAACCCGAAGGCACTCATCGAAGAAATTAACTATATTCATGACAATGACTTTACGACCAAAAACCTGTCCATCAGCGAACGCGCACACATCATCCTGCCATATCACATGGTATTGGATGCATTGGAAGAAGAGAGCAAAGGCCCGAACAAAATCGGTACAACAGGTAAAGGAATTGGCCCATGTTACATGGACAAATCAGCTCGTATCGGTATTCGTATGGTTGATCTGCTTGATGCGGAAGAGTTCGAACTGAAACTGCGTCATTTGGTAAAAGAAAAAAACCGTGTAATCGAGCAGGTCTATGGCGGCGAGCCTGTAGATGTAGAAGAAATTCTGAAAGATTACCTGGGATACGCAGAAATTCTGCGTCCTTATGTGCGTGATACATCAGTTGTGCTCAACGAATACATCGATGAGGACAAAAAAGTATTGTTCGAAGGCGCACAAGGCGTTATGTTGGATCTTGATCAAGGAACTTATCCATTTGTTACTTCATCCAATCCGTCAGCAGGCGGCGTATGTATCGGTTCGGGCGTTGGCCCAGCCCGTATTCAGCAGGTTATCGGTGTGGCTAAAGCCTACACAACACGTGTAGGAGATGGTCCTTTCCCGACAGAACTGCATGATGCAATTGGTGACCAAATTCGTGAGACCGGACATGAGTACGGTACTGTAACTGGACGTCCGCGTCGTGTCGGCTGGTTCGACAGTGTTGTTGTTCGCCACGCTCGTCGTGTTAGCGGAATCACGGGTCTGTCCCTGAACTCCCTGGATGTAATGACAGGTCTGGAAACGGTGAAAATCTGCACAGGCTACAAATTCCGCGGCGAGGTTATCACTCACTATCCAGCAAGCCTGAAAATGCTGGCAGAATGTGAAGCGGTATACGAAGAGCTTCCGGGCTGGAGCGAAGATATCACTGCGGCGAAGAAACTGGAAGACCTGCCTGTGAACACACAGAATTACGTGAAACGTGTTTCCGAACTGACAGGCATTCCAATTGCCATCTTCTCTGTAGGTCGTAACCGTGAGCAAACGAATCAGGTTCTTCCTATCTACGAATAAGCAGCTAGGTTAACTCGGCAATACGAAGTAAACGTTCATCCAAATGATATGCCTATATAGGCATCATAGAGCCCCAGTTATCGCTTAAATAGCGATGGCTGGGGTTTTTCGCACGCCTTCCTGATATAATCCCCGGATTTCCGTCAATACTGGTTAACAGTAGACTCATAGATCCTGAAACATCGAATGTGATATGGGGTCGGAAAACGGAGGGAGAGAACGGGAATGAAGTTGCTTCAATGGTTCATTAAAATATTGCTTACCGTGATGCTGGTCAGTTCACTGACCCTGCTGACAACCGGATTAATCGTTCAGTCATATGTAAAATCGCTGCTGGCGAGTTTCAATATTCAGTGGGAAGGCCAGCCCATGGGGTTAACGGCCATGTTTCAGGGTGCATTAGGTGGTAAGTCCGGTGAAGAGAAGAAGCCAGGAACGGGCACGACAGATCAGCCGGCAGGAGCGGAGGAGGAACACGTTCCAGAAGATGCGATATCTGTCATGGGCAATGGAACAGAAAGTGGAGAAACAGGCGCGAATACAGGCAACAGCTCTGAACAGGGTACGGGAACAGACGATGGTCAAGGAGCAGGCTCAGGAACGGATTCTTCTGCTACGGGATCTAGCCCAGGGGGCAGCTCAGGCACGGGAACAGACGCAGATGCTGGCACAAATGCGGGTAGTGATTCTGGGACAACGCCTGGCAACAGTACAGCATCGGGCAACGGATCAGGTACGAATTCCAATGGCACGCCTTCTTCAGGGAATGATGAGATTGTAGTATCTCCGGATGACATCACAGGCAAGAAGGACAAGCTGCCGTTGGAGGAAAAAGAAAAGATTTTCAGTCTGCTGATGAACAAGCTGCCCCAGAAAGAGATGCAGCAAATCTCAGGCGCCATGGAAGGCGGCCTGACTGAGCAGGAGTTGCGGGATATTGAGCAGGTGATCTCCAAGTATCTGACGAGCGAAGAATACGATAATCTAATGGAAGTCCTTCAGGCGGAATAAACTAAGTTCATATAGGGAATTCCGTAAATCTGCGACCCTTTGCTGAATATTCATAAAGGAATCAGAAAATCGAATCCTGAGCGATAAATTAGAGAAATTTAATTTATGAGGCCATTCGGGCAATGAAATAAAAGCAGAAATTGGTTAGCATACAATCCAGCCAATATGAGGCACTCTATAGCAAGAGTTTAACGAAATCCCTCACCAGAGATGATCTGACGAGGGATTTCAGTTTGTATTTTTATGAAAAAGAAAACACATATCGGTGGGTCTTAGAACCTAGTCTTAAAAAATGATCAAAAGTACATAGTATACCTGAAGTAGAGGCGATATGGGGAAGAATATTGATCTGCCATCTTATGGATAATACAGGGAAACCAAGCGTGGCGCGGCTTTGCGCTGTGACGTGTACAGTTGAAATGAGTGTAAAACCTGTGTTAAAGTATACGGGTGTGATAAAAGGTTAAAATTTTGACACTTTTACGAGCGCAGCTAAAGTCCTGATTTGCGGACACCCGAATACAAATATCGACAAGCATGGGACAGACACAGTGGGTGATGTCTTGACAGAAATGCGAACTGAGAAGTGCTGAAAAGGAGAGAATCATGAAAGGTTTCAGAGGCATACGCCAACCGGGCAAGAACCGGGAACACGAACAATCCGGGGAACACCGGACGGCCGAAGACAAAAACAACATGAGCATGTCCAACATCAGTAGTAATAAAAAGCGCGTTCTGGCCTCGCGCAAATGGATCATTACAGCAGCATGTGGTTTATTTATCGCTGCATCGATCGGATTCGCAGGCAAACAATACGTTGCTGCAAACACCGTCCCATATTATAAAGTGATGGTTAAAGGAAATGAGATTGGCACCATCACGGATGAGACGCAATTACAGAAATTATTTGCAGACAAAACTGAGGAATTCCAAAATAAATATCCAGAAGCGGAAATGGTGCTGAACACAGATGGCATCACGACCGAAACCATTAAAGCATACAAACCCGTAGTGAACAGCGATGAGACGCTGGACAAGCTCGGCGACATGCTTACCGCCTATGCCAAGGGTGTAGAGCTCAAGGTAGACGGTGAAGTAATCGGCATTGTGAAGGATCAGGCAACAGCAGACGCGATTCTGGAACAAGTGCAGAACAAGTACATATCGGCATCGGCTGTGCGCAGTTCGCTCAAGACGAAGTCGGTATCGGCAAACTCATCGAAGAAAGCCGAGGGGCCGAGTACTACGCTGAAGTCGGTGGGCATCAAGGAAGATGTAGCGACAGATGTGGTGAAGGCTGACCCAAACAAAATATGGGATGTATCCGAGGCGGTTGAAGCTTTAACCGTTGGTAAAGACGCGCCTGTAACTTATGTCGTGCGTGAAGGAGATACGATCTCTTCCATTGCTGCCAAATACGAAATTACGCAAAGTGAGATTCGCAAACATAATCCGGGCATCAAAGAAACGTCACTGCAAATTGGGGACGAGCTTACACTGACGGTGCCAAAACCAGCTGTTACCGTTAAATCAGTTGAGCAGGTGGTTGAACAGATTGAGATTAAACCGCAGGTGGAAGTACGCAAAAGTGCTGAGCTCAAAGCAGGCACAACCAAAGTGGTGCGTCCAGGTCAAAGCGGTCTGAAAAGCATGCAATATCGGATAACGAAGGAAAATGGTGAGGTCGTTCAGGAGGAATGGCTTGGCCAGGAAGTCATCAAGTCAGCAGTTACTGAAGTGGTTCTGAGTGGAACCAAAGTGGTCGGTGAAGGTACAGGTGAATTTGCTTGGCCGGTATCAAACGCTACGATGAGCAGCAGCTTTGGACAACGCTGGGGTCGCCAGCACAAAGGTGTCGATCTTGTCGGTAACCGTGACGTGAAAGCGTCTGATGAGGGCGTGATTACTTTTGCAGGACAGAAGAGTGGTTATGGCAATGTTATTATTATTAACCATCGTAATGGATACGAAACACTTTATGGGCACTTGAACAGCATTGGTGTTAAGGTTGGACAAGTCGTTGAAAAAGGTGAGAGCATCGGCGTAATGGGCAACACGGGCCGTTCGACCGGAACGCATCTGCATTTCGAGATTATCAAGAACGGAACGGTGGAAAATCCGTTGACATACTTGAACTAGTTATATCGCAATCCAGGGCAAGGTTGGCAGTTGATGCTGGCCTTGTTTTTTGCTGCTTTAAAAATTTTTCAGTCTGGGCTGCACATTGGCCCTGATCGGGATGTGACGGTGCTTCAGGTATGTTAAACTATAGACTATAGGCAACAAGCCATATGATATGAACTATATTCAATGAAAACGTAGGAAACACAATTTATATAAGTTGATTAAGAGAGATAGACCGCTAAGGCGGATTAAGCAGGATATAGGGGTGAAGACAGCCGATGCAGGGGAAGATTTTGGTGGTGGACGATGAACAGCCCATTGCGGACATTCTGAAGTTTAATTTGGAAAAAGAGGGGTACGAGGTCATCTGCGCATTTGATGGCATTCGTGCGGTTGAATTGGCGTTATCCGAGAAGCCGGATCTGATGCTGCTGGACCTGATGCTGCCAGGTAAGGATGGTATGGATGTGTGCCGCGAGGTGCGTGCCCATCTGGAGATGCCGATCATTATGCTGACTGCAAAGGATGGGGAGATCGACAAGGTGCTCGGTTTGGAGCTAGGTGCGGATGATTACGTGACGAAGCCTTTCAGTACGCGCGAGCTGCTCGCCCGGGTGAAAGCACAGATGCGCAGACGGCAGAAGCCTGCCATTACGGCTGAAGCGCCGGAAGACGAAGAGAAACAGGTCATGCGTTTATTTGATCTGGCGTTTGATATGGACATGTATACAGCTTACAAAGGCGGCGAACCGCTGGATCTGACTCACCGTGAGTACGAACTTCTCTATTATATGGCGAAGCATTCCGGCAAGGTAATGACACGTGAACATCTGCTGCAAGCTGTATGGGGATATGAATATTTCGGGGATGTACGTACCGTTGATGTTACGATTCGTCGTCTGCGTGAGAAGATTGAGGAGAACCCGAGCAAACCGGAAACGATTCTGACTCGCCGCGGGCTGGGTTATCTCGTGCGCAGTCCCAAAAGCGTGGGGATATAATGGGGCGTTTCTCGCGATTTTCGTTCTTTCGAACGATTCAGGCGAAACTGATTATTATCTATGTACTGCTGATTCTGATTGCGATGCAATTGATCGGCGTTTATTTTGTGAGTGCGATGAAGAACTCGCTGACCAGCAACTTCACTGAGGATTTGCAGGCACGGGCTGAGATGCTGTCTGTGCTTGTGGGAGAGACGATGGCTGGTGGAGAAGCCGAGGCTGGCGAGGATAAAACGGAAAACCTGCGTGTGTTGGTAAACAACCTGTTCAACATCAACGGAGCGGAGATTCAGGTGCTGGATGCCAGCGGCAAAGTGCTGACCACCTCGCTAAGTTCCCATTCAGACTATGTTGGACGCAAAAACACCCAGACCGTTGTCAGCCGTGCGCTTCAAGGCATTCGGGACAATGAGGAATATATCGTGGACGAGGATAATGTTCGCAAAAAGGTCGTTGCCAAGCCGGTGCTGTCCGGCGGCAAGATTATCGGCGCGGTCTACATCGCCGCCTCGATGAATGAGTTATATGCCACAATGGAGGGCATTAACAAGATTTTTATCTCAGGCATTTTGATTGCCTTGGTATTAACCGCAGTGCTTGGTGTCATTCTGTCACATACGATTACGCAGCCTATCAAGGAAGTTACCCGAAGGGCGACGGCGGTCGCGGAAGGCAACTTCGATCAGCAGACGCCTGTATTCGGAACGGATGAGATTGGGCAGCTCAGTCGGGCGTTCAACTATATGACTAGCAGATTGCGGGATGCGCTCTCCCAGAACGAAGAGGAGAAGGAGAAGCTGACGTCCATTCTGACCAATATGAGTGATGGCGTGGTCGCAACGGACGAATATGGCAAAGTCATTCTGGTGAACCGCCGTGCTAGCAGCATTCTGGGCATGCGTCCGGCGGACATTGAAGGAAGGCACTTTGCCGTATTGCTGGGCATTGATCCGGAAGATGCTGAAGCGTTAGCCAGTGGTTTTACAGGCTCGACGCTGCTCCAGATTGCGCCTGCGGGACAGGAAGATCCCGTTGTCATCCGCATGACGTTTACACCGGTCCATCGTCGCGAGCTAGGCATTACAGGTACGATTGCTGTGCTTCAGGACGTTACAGAGCAGGAAGAACTGGAAGCTTCACGGCGTGAATTCGTGGCGAATGTCTCTCATGAGCTGCGTACACCGCTGACTACCATTAAGAGCTACGCAGAAGCGCTGGATGATGGAGCTCTCGAAGATCCCCAGCTCGCTGGACGATTCGTTGGGGTAATCCAGAATGAGACGGAGCGTATGATTCGATTAGTTACGGATTTGCTGCATCTGTCCAGGCTCGATTCCAAGGAAGCGATGCTGCGCAAACAGCCAACCGACATCATGGAGATGTTGGAAGAAGTGTCGGATCGTTTTTCGTTCCAGATGCATCAGAAGGATATTCAATCTGTGCTTTCTGTAGAGAACGGGATTCCAGCGGTTCCATTGGATCGCGACCAAATTGATCAGGTGCTTGATAATGTTGTGTCCAATGCGCTGAAATACACGCTTGAAGGTGGCACGATTACAATCGCAGCCAGACGCAATGATGATCATACTCTCGCCATATCAGTGACCGATACGGGGATGGGGATTCCACAGCGGGATCTGGACCGCATTTTTGAACGGTTTTATCGGGTAGACAAGGCTCGCTCCCGCAGTATGGGCGGTACAGGGCTCGGATTGTCCATTGCCCGGGAAATTGTGAAGGCCCATGATGGCAATATCTCACTGGAGTCCGAGGTGGACGTGGGGACGACGGTAACGTTCACACTGCCCATGCGTGAGGAAGGAGGTGAGCACCTTGAAAGAGCGGATTAAATCTCTGGTGCTTGCTTCCCTCGTCGTTGCCAGTTTGGTACAAAGTTACTTCTTGATCTATCGTTTGCCCGGTGGGGGCGATTCGATTGTGACGTCAGAGACGAACTATGTGAAAACCGAGAATATGGGCCAGGAGCGCAATATTGAAAATTTAATTTTCCCTGATCAGATGGTTATTCATCTGGGAGAGGACAAACATACGGTGTTTTATCCGGGCAATACGTTCTATCAGTTGATCTATTCACGGTTGCAGGGACGTACGTTTGATGATTTCCAGCGTCGGAGTGTGCAGTCGGTCAACTGGAATCAGACTCGTAAGGAGAATCCTGGCTTTGAGCTGTCGTTCAAGGAAGGCATCCCTGTAGCGTTGTTACAGCGCGTGATGCGACTCGGGACAGACTCTCTCTTCCAGGGGGAAACGATTAACCGGATCTCGATCTATACGGCCAAAAATGAAACAAAGGCACACGCACTGTTCTTCAGCGCCAAAGGCGACGTGGTCTACGAGGCGACGCAGGCGGATCTGACAGTACAGGACGTGCAACAGCATGTCGACTTCGGCAGCAGCTGGACACCTTATACGCTGATGGACGGCGGTTATTATATCCCGGCTGAAGCACTGGAAACGATTGAGGCTGACGTGCCTACAGGCCAGTTCACTGTCGAACAAATGCAGCGCAGCCTATTCTTTGATCCAAGCATGACCCGAAACATTCGGGAAAAAGATGGATCGGAGATCTATACAGACAGCAAGCGCAGTCTGCAAGTGAAGCAAGAGCAGCGCTGGATTAGCTACACCGATCCGGCGGCACCACCTGCGGGACAGATTGACGCAGCGAAGGATGCGCTGTCCGCGGTTGATTTTGTGAATCAGCATGGCGGCTGGAAAGGTCGTTCCCGCATGATGCTGGATACAACCGATACGAAGACGAAGCTTCAGTTCCAGCAATATTACAGCAGCTTCCCGATTATGGACTCGATGCAGTTCAGGTTCGGCACGATCAGCATGGAGATGCAGCAGGAGACGGTATCCAGCTATGAACGTTCGCTCGAATATCTGAACGAAGGCGCGGAGACGAAGAAATCGGTCACCCTGCCCGGTGGGGACAAGCTGAAGGCGCTCATCCAGAAGGTGGCGGGCACCAACCGTAAGGTCGTAGACGTGTATCCGGCGTACCGTCCATCCAGCATTGAGGATGGACTGAAGCTCATCCCGGTATGGGTAATCCGCTTTGGGAACGGGGAGGAAACCACCGTTTCTTGATGGGTTATAGGATATGAAGTCATTTGATATCCGGGCGAGGTTTAGAATTACACGTTAACGGAGGGGGCAGAAATAACCTGAAGAAGCGAAGCGCTCGCCTTTATCCCAGGATTTCTCCCTTGGGAAAAGGGAATCAAGAAATCTGGGGATAACAGCGATCGGAAGGTTGTTCTGACCACGGAGTGGTAAGTGTGATAGTAGTCGTATTTATCAAATGATGGAGGTGGATGTTTTGGATTGGGGACGGGCGAAAAATGTATTGATCTATGCCTTCCTGCTGCTCAATCTGGTGCTGGGATACCAGATCTGGATGGATGCGCGGGAGACGGCCGGAGCCAATCTGGACTTCACCTCGCTGGCGGATAATACACAACAGGCAATGGAGGAGAAGGGCATTCAAGTGCTGGCTCCTATTCCGAATGAGACGCCGAAGCTGCCGAAGCTGTCGTATGAGTTCATTGAAGATAACAAGACAGGCATTGAGGTTGAACTGGAAAATAAAGTGGACAGCAAGCTGATCTTCTCGCAAAGCGAGCTGGAGGATGCACTACAGGACGAGATTCCCCAGATTGGTACGTATCGATGGGATCAGCTGATGGCGGAGGATGGGGCATTTGTGCTTCATCCGTTGGTGGATGGCAAATGGCCGCTCTTCAATGTTAGTCTGGAGCTATTCTACAGCGATCAGAAAATTACGGGTTACCGTCAGACTCCGGTGCGGATTACGACAGCGGAGGAAAGCGATCAGCAGGTGCTTCCGGCGTCGAAGGCGCTGGGTACGCTGATCGAGAACTTTTTGCCAAATGATGCGATTGTTAAAGATATTCAGTTGGGCTATTACGGCCAGTTGTTCAATTCAGATATGCAGGTGGCGATGCCGGCATGGCGGTTCGTGCTGGAAAGTGGCGAAGTGTTGTACGTGCAGGGCATCAGTGGGGATGTATTCAGTCCCAAGACAGACAAACCAGGGGAGTAATGCGTTATGGGGATTTATTTTACCGTGTTATCCAGCGGTTCGACAGGGAATGCCACGGTTATACAGCATGGGGGCACATCCCTCATGATTGATGCAGGTCTCAGTGCGAAGCGGCTGGAGGCACTGTTTCTGGAACGGGAGATTTCGGGAACGGAGCTGGACGGGATTCTGGTTACACATGAACATTCCGATCACATTAAAGGACTAGGCGCGATGTCTCGGAAATATAATTTACCAATCTATGCAAATACGAATACGTGGGCGGCACTGGAGAAGTCCGTTGGGGCGATTCCAGAGGAAAACCGGAGGGTATTTGAGACGGGTGAAAAGCATGATTTTGGCTCCCTTCGCGTGGAATCGTTCGGCATCTCCCATGATGCAGCGGAACCGGTAGGGTACACATTCGATGATGGCAGTGAGAAGCTGTCCGTTGCGACGGATCTCGGATATATGAGCGACAAGGTTCGCGATGCGATCTCGGATTCGGATGTACTTGTGCTGGAGGCGAATCATGATGTCGAATTGCTGCGCATGGGGCGGTATCCATGGAACACCAAGCGCCGCATTCTGAGCGACATTGGGCATTTGTCGAACGAAGCGGCGGGAGCTGCGCTTAGTGAACTGATGAACGGACGCATCAAGCGCACGTATCTGGCACATTTGAGCCGGGATCATAATATGATGGACTTGGCGAAAATGACCGTGCGTGATGCGATGGAGAGCCGTGGTTGCTTTTATCGGGATCATGAGTTCAAGCTCTGTGATACGTATTATGATCGGCCTACGCCATGGGATAGGGTGGGTGAGCCATAAAGCTGTCGAGTTCGGTAGCTTTGCGCTCTACTTCTTCGCGGGTCAGAATGCCTTTGTCGACGAGCAGTTCAATAATCGTGCTTAGGGCAAGGGTGTTGCGGTAATGCTCTTCCTTGAGATCGGCCAGCTTGGCCGCCATATGAACTTCATCCATGGCTGTGAGTGTACGCGTGCGATCCATAATGTGAATCCTCCTTCTATGAAGCTTCGAATTGTCTTTTACTATTATTGTAGTCAGGCTTGATGGAAAACATTCCTCTTTTTGCCGCTATAATTACACGTAAGGGACGTGTATGCTGAACCAGGGGCTGCATTTTGCTTAAAAAGATGAAAAAGTTCACGGGAATAGGCAAAATTGCGCTTAGCCAACTGGATTTTGTGGTGATAGATACTAGGGACCTTTATTGTTAAGCGCGTTATAGCGGAAATTTCCGTTAATCTTCGTAAATATGCAACTTTTTAAGATTTGGCGTGTTTAGTATATAAGGAGCTTTTATAGTAGAGGCTGTTTTGCGCGCAAAAAGGCATGTCGTAGAATGCGAGAGCATTTCTGATAGAGTCACAGACAGAATGGGATATTCGTTCTGTTGTACATAGACGCTTCATTCCGCGTTAATGGGAATGGCAGCGATATGCTTAACGATTTTTTATGCAGGAACGCATGGAAGAATGAGTTGGTATTTACGGTACACGCGTAACGGAGGACACAGAACGAAGCTGGAGAAGCGAAGCGTTCGCCTTTATGAACAAATTTTCACCTTATTTAGAGGGTAATTAATAAAATTTGTGAGTAACAGCGATCGGAAGCTCGGCTGTGGCCGGAGTGGGGTAACGTAAGGACACAGTCGTTGGCCATGCGACAACGATCGGGCGGCAGTCAGGGTCTTGATGCGTGACAACGAAGGGGAGAGGATCACGATGGGATTGTTTGGAGACGATTTTTATTCAACCAAAGTATCAAGACGCGCCGAACCTGAACAGAAAGGTAAACTTCAGATCATTCGCCCTGGAGGCAGGGGCAGGGGACGGGACCGCTGGCAGAATCCACGCAAGTCACGCTCGGGTTTTAGCTCCACGGTCAAGGTAGCCGTGATCAGTTCGGTAATCAGCTCCATCGTGACCGTTACGCTGTTCAGCTTTATTATGCAGCCTGCATCATTACCTCTAGCGAACGCTGCAGGGAACGGCGGAGGCGGTACACAGACAGCGCAGGCGGCTGATCCGTACGACCGGATTATCCAGGCAGCTGCGAAGGTTCGCCCTTCCGTGGTGAGCATCGTGAACCATAAAACGGGCAGCAGCCTGTCGATGGAAGATTCTGCGTTGGGATCAGGGGTCATTTTCAAAAAGGAAGATGGCAAAGCCTACATCATGACCAACCATCACGTCGTGGAGGGTGCGAGTGATCTGGAGATTGTTACGGTGGACGGGGAAACGCATAAAGCGAAGCTGGTGGGCAAAGACCGGGTTAGTGACATTGCGGTATTGTCTGTGCAAGATGATAAGGGCATCGGTCCAGCCGCAGAGCTTGGTGATTCCAGCAAACTTCAGCGCGGTCAAACGGTGCTGGCGATCGGGAATCCGCTCGGTCTGGGCGGTACGCTAACATCCGGTATTGTCAGTTACACAGATCGGATTCTGCCGGTATCCATTAATCAGGACGGTGTGTATGACTGGGAACAAAACGTGATCCAGACGGATGCGGCGATTAACGAAGGCAACAGTGGCGGGGCACTGGCCGATCTGAACGGCAAACTGGTCGGCATCAACACGATGAAGATCTCGGATACAGGCGTTGAAGGCCTCGGCTTTGCGATTCCGATGAACGAAGTGATGAAAACGGTGGATTCCTTGCTGCTGAACGGCAAAGTATCTCGTCCATATCTGGGCGTATATACTGTCGATCTGAGCAATCCATATGCTCCGCTGGATGACGAGCAGCGTAAAGACCTCAAGCTGCCATCCCACGTGGACAGCGGTGTGGTTGTACTGGAAGCGTCCGGTCCGGCGTCCGAAGCGGGCATGAAGCTGAATGATGTCATTACGGAATTTGATGGGCAAAAAATTACCTCTACGCTTGATCTGCGGAAATATCTGTACGATAAGAAGAAGATCGGCGATACGATTGAAATCACCTTTTACCGGGATGGCAACGCCGAGAAGGTGTCGGTGAAGCTGACGGATAAACCGGAGTAAGAGAATTGCTTTCATGTACATGGCACACAGAAATAGGGTAATAAAGGAGAGTCGATCAACTTGTTGATCCGCTCTTTTTTATTGCACTAATCTTGATTTACATATAAACCACATTCATGAGGTTACAGTGGGGATTTTGTCGTTTCCCAATGATAGGTTAGGACCAGAGCCAAAGTCTCTGTTATAAAGGGTTCCAGTTATGGTAAACTGTTGGGAATGTGTTGGTGATGGGCGGCTGTGCGAGTAACATCTGTTTGTCGATCTGTATTCTCAATCTGGAGTGGAAGGGGTTAATTCAATGAAACGGTTGACGAAAACCATGGTGGGGGGAACAAGTCTGGTATCTGCACTGTTTGTTTTGTCCGCATGTACTTCTGAGGTGTCCCCGTCAGGGACTGCTGATGTTAGTGGTTTACAGGAGCAGATTACAGGTCTGGAGAAGAAGCTTGCGGACCAGAGCGAGAAGAATAGTCAACAGAACAAGAAGATCGCGGATCTGGAGAAAAAGCTGGAGGAGCTGAGCACCACCGTGATTGCGGTGAATGAGCCTGGAGGTAAAGCACCTGTTGGCTCGGGAAACAACGGATCGGCTGGAAAGGGAGATGGGGTGCTGATTACGTTTGCCCAGTATGAAAAGCTAGAGGTTGGCATGGCGGTAGAGGAAGTTATCGATATCCTTGGCGGTGAAGGCGAAGCATTGAGCGAAGCGGAAAATATGGTGGTCTACAACTATAAGGGCACCGGGGGTTCGGGAGCCAATGCAGTAATTGCGTTCCAGGGTGGCAAGCTGCTGACGAAGGCGCAGTTGGGGCTGGAGTAAGATCGATATCCATTGAGTATGGATTCGAATACAATAGGACGATGGCTTTCATATGTGCGGTAATCTGAATAGTAACGAATGAGTGGGATAGATTCGGAATTGGGAGAAGTGTTACTTTGGGATGCCAACGGGGTGTCGAGAAGTGACGCTTTTTTGTTTTTTTTTGTGCTGAAATGAGAGGACTGGTGGAAGTTGGACACGATAAATGGGGGCTAGGGGTTTCTTTTCCGCGGCAGGTGTGATAGAACAGAGAAGTGGCTATCCTGTATGGATAAGCGGTTGTGAATCGGGAGCATAGCTGGATACAGAAAGGATGCTTGAACGGATGTACGTTGTATGCAAAGAACACGTGGACATCGCCATCGACATGTTTGTTGATGAGTATGAGGACGCTCCAGATATCGTTGATCTGAAGGAGACGGAATTTGCCGATTGGGACCCGCCTGCGAAGTGCGCCGAGTGCGAACAAAAGGCCGAGTATCTAGTCGTCTAGCGTACTGTGTAGGCATCCGCAGTTGGTGCGTCTGTCATGGATGCACTCGCTCGCCTGCCATCCGGTATGAACATCACAGGCAAGAAGCAAAGAGAGCGTGTCGGAGCGCTCTTTTTGTGTTTTTGGCGTGTTTTGCCTGAAATAGCGTTTCTCAGATTCTTTAGATTTTAAAGGAGCCGAAATTGGGCTAGATAAGGTGTGTGGAGTTCGTTAGCTTTAAATATTGGAACAAACGATGTGTTGAAGCATCTTACTTATAGATTATCTCGCAGGACGATTAGGAGGAATGAATCTTCATGTTGATTCAGATTATTGGCGTAGGCAAACTGAAGGAAAAATATTTGACGCTGGGCATTCAGGAATATGCCAAGCGGCTCGCCCCGTACATCAAGTTTCAGATGATCGAGGTCGCAGACGAAAAGGCGCCCGACACCCTGAGCGAAGCTGAGGTGCGGGCGGTGAAGGAGCGCGAGGGTGAACGCATCCTCGCGCATGTGAAGAGCGAGGCGCATGTGGTTGCGCTCGCATTGGACGGCCAGCTCTGGAGTTCCGAGGAGCTGGCAACAGAGATCGACAAGCTCGGCACCTATGGGACGAGCCATGTCGTGTTTGTCATCGGAGGAAGCCATGGGCTCTCCGATGAGGTGCTGCGCCGCGCGAAGCAGCGCTTGAGCTTCGGGCGCATGACCCTGCCGCATCAGCTCATGCGGCTGGTGCTGGTGGAGCAGATTTATCGCGCAGTGAAGATTAACCGGAATGAACCGTACCACAAGTAGGACGAAAAATTCTAAGCAGCCACTCGTTCCCAATACTCATTTTTCAGCTTATTATTTTTCACTGTGCCAGTCATAAAGGAACATATTATTTGATGACCCCGAGAAAAGAAATAAATCGAAGAAAAACCATGTTTGGCTTGTTAGCCAAAACACGGTTTTTTTCATTGTTCCACGGAACGCTAATCGGCTTCGGCGGCTATTTTCTACCTAGTGTCTCCCAAATTTCATGGAGCCAGGAATCGAACTCAGCATCTCTGTCGCCCTCGTAAGTATCATAGATATCCAGACGTGTCTTTTGCAGTTTTTCCTTAAATTGCTCAAATGTGTGACCTTCAGGAAGGCTTTTTTTAATCCGTAGTAAAATTTTGTTAAGGCCCTTAAACAGCTCGCCCTTATTTTTAGCAGGCATTTGTACATCTTCATCCAATTGCTTGAGCTTGAGATATGCGGCTTCGCGCACTTGGAACACTTGGTCATTTGTCAAAACATTTTGCAGCAATTTAATGGTAGGGGCTGTATCCCAGTTCCCCAATTCATTCACCGCATTTAGTCTTTCTCTCCAGTTTGCTGTCCCTTTGCTTGCCCGTTTGAGCTCTTCAAGGTTTTCCGGTAGTTCGTTAACTGCTCCAATATCATGGTTGTTCGTCAAAATTCAATCTCCTTAATCATCGCCATCTCGGCAGAATGATGAATGTTATTTATGTGAACACTATTATAGCACGAACCTGACTAAACTACTCCTATGAAGCCGATTGACAGCCTATACATCACATTCACCAATTCATGTTTTTGCAAGGGTAACAGAACAAAAATTTTTGTATTCCATCCAGCTTAGCCCAGAATTAGATCACTTTTTGCCAAAACATTAGTATCCACTATTTTCTATGTCAGCATACAACCTTGATGCTGTTCCAAATATAGAAGTAGATAAGGGGGAATAGTTAGTAATAAATGCAATCGTCACACCCTAGTGCGCTCCATCCATGCTGTTGCCCAATCGATCAACGGTCGTTGTTCCAAGAACCGGACATCAGCGTCTCCAACTTTATGAATCTTCACGTTTTTTTCGGTATCGTAGTGCTGCCCTAATTCAATAAAATCTTCGTCGTTTACGGCTTGGGTCTTGTAAGTGACCCATTCGCGCTTGCCGTTAATCATCATGGCGCTACTTTCCTCGGAGTACTTCTTGCCAGGGAAATTTGCCCTTGTTTCCGCCAAATGCAGCGACGTGTTTTTTTCGTAGCCGACGCCAACCAAAAGCACATGGCCGTTTAACTGGTACAGCTTATCCAACGGGGAGCCATCTCCAAAAATGTTGCTTAAATCATGATTTTCCGTTATATATGACGCATGATTGCCCACCGCTGCTATGGAACGCGCAGGATGGTGTGACCTATGAGCTCCCGGCCACTTGCGAAACATCTCGGCTACGACACCCATACCGATTGCGGGGGTAACCTCCTTATCATAAGCGGGCCAGTGTTCTCTAATGGTAGGCCACCACTCTACGGGCTCCTCCCAATGCACACCTGTGGAAGGGTCGAGATTTTTCCATGTTTGGGATGGCATGATCAGAGTTCCTTTTTCTCCAATGATTTCAAGAAGGGATCGAATGAACGTCTCTGCTCCGCCTACAACAAAACCGAGCTTGCTTAACGAAGTATGAACCATGATGGTTTGTCCCTCCATGAGTCCGCAGCTTTTGAACTTGTGAATGAGGTCTTCTTTGGTTAGGATCGCTCTTGTTTCCTTCATGATCATCATTGGAATCTCCACCTTGTGATTTTAATAAAAAAACAAAAAACAACCCGGCTACAAGTAGCGGGGTTGTCTCTAGCAATGCTAGTGAAGCAGTGCCCTAATATTTCATTATATTGTACCAATCCTTTATTTATGCGGCAATAACTTTTACTTTGTTTCTGGAAGGCTGAGAGTGTTTATGGTGGTTTTGAGCGTTTTAATCTATGGATACCTTTAATTACTTCGACTCAGTGAGTCGGCCCACAAGCAATCCGTACATCACTAGTGCGAACAAGGTAATGATTGAAAGGATCCATAATACCGTTCCAAAAGATACTACATCCATAAGAGATGCGGTATAGGTGATGCCTATGGAAGCGGATACATTTAACACCAAGTTGTAGAATCCAATGGCTGTTCCTGACTTTTCTGCAGGGATGGAGCGTACACAGGATTCAAGCAAAGGCGCGTACATGAATGCGAATGACCCCGAGAACAGCAGCATGGAGAGAACATATACAGGAATCGAGCCTCCAATAAGGCCGGGTAAAGCCAAGCTGAATACGATTATGCCCATAGCAATGGAAACGGCTTGCTTATTGGTCAATACTTTTGCTATTTTTCCAGACAGCGAACCGACTATTATCGCCGTTACATAGCCTGGTATCAGCAGCAGTGAGATCGTATCGAGCTGAAGATCATACAACTTTTGAAGCAGGAATGGGAAAATAAAGATGTAGCCCAGTTGAACGGAATAAATCACAAAGGCTATGGCAAGTACGGATGCAAACCGTTTATTTTGAAAAAAGGAAATCCCAATGAACGCCTTCTTACTTTTACTGATATAGCCAAGAAAAAGTGCTGCAGTGGCTACGAAACTCATAATAAAGATCCAGTTGAAATCCGTCAAATACATCAACACAGAAGTAGTAATGGCCGATATGAGAATCAGACCGATGAGATCAACATGGCTCTTCCGAGATCGTTCCTTTGGCAAATATTTAAGAATGAAGGGAATTAGGATTAAGGACAGCAGCGGAATTAAAAATAATGTTGACCAACTTAAATAGGTGGACACGTACCCCCCAGTAATGGAACCGATAACAAGAGAAAGTGAATAGCTGCTTGTGCTGAGACCCAGGAACTTCTTCTGTTCATCTTTGGGTAGGTGTTTCATTACATAGATAACATATAAAGTTTCAGCTGCGGCCAGACCTGCAGTCTGGATCATACGAGCAATAACAATGATTAGATAAGAGTCTTGAAAAATATACCCAATAATCGAACCTATGCAGATTAATATAATCCCTGCAACCAACAGCTTTCTGATACTGATGGAGTCGGCCAAAGAGGCATAGATGACGGCGCCAATCCCAATCACAAGTCCCGCTAATGAAGCTTGCAAGCTAACCATGGTTGCCGAGATTCCCAGATCATCGCCTATTGCTACTGAAACCAACTTGAATGAGTTATCGATGATTAAGGCAAAGACGAAAAAGAGCAGAATGACAGGGACTGCCCTTTTCGCTTGAAAGGGCGGGGTATTTTGCGGTGTATGTTCAGTTATTGTAGCCATTCGCCACATTCCTTTCCGGAATCAGATGATCAAGCAAGTTCCAGTGCAATTTCCATCATTTTAGTAAAAGCGGTCTGTCTCTCTTCCGAGGTCGTGGATTCATGTCTGAAAATATGATCGCTGATCGTCAAAATACACAGGGCGTTAACGCCCGCATGTGCTGCGTTCATATACAGGCCAGCAGATTCCATCTCGGCGCATAGAATTCCCATCTCGCTCCATCTCTTCAGCGCCGTTGGGTCCGCATTATAGAAGATGTCACTGGAGAGCACATTGCCTACATGAACCTTCTGCCCCTGCGCATCGGCTATTTTCTTGGCTTTTTCCAAAAGTTCGAATGATGCCGTAATCGAATAGTGACCCGGAAGGTTGTACTGGTGTCCATAATTGGAATCGGTTGCAGAACCCATCGCGAAAACAATGTCATACAGGTTCAAATGATCTTGAATCGCCCCTGCGGAACCAATACGAATGAGATTCTTCACACCGAATACATGAATCAGCTCCCATGAGTACAGACTCATGCTTGGTGTTCCCATTCCGGTACCCATCACTGATATTTTTCTATCCTTGAAAGTTCCCGTATAGCCCAGCATACCGCGAACATTATTGAACTGGACGACATTTTCCAAATAGTTCTCTGCAATAAACTTTGCTCTTAAGGGATCGCCTGGCAATAGAATCGTCTCTGCGATTTCTACTCCTCCAGGTTGAATATGCGGCGTTTCTTTAGGGGATGTGCTCATTTCAAATCTCCTCTTCTTTATAAATTGGTATAGTTGTATAAAAAGTTGTCTAATTGGTATGAGAATAAAGTACCACACATCGCATTCTCTATCAACTAATTTTTTATGGAATAAATTCCCGCATTCTTTCCTGGTAGTCGATCTTGTATGCAAAAGGGCAGTGACCTCTCCTATATGGAGAAGTCACTGCCCTGCAATGATAATAAGTCCTATGGTTTCGAAGCATTAATTACAATCTGGCTAAATTCTTTAGGAATATAATATTTATTGTATACAATAGGGTACTGTTCATTTACATATAGACTTTCCAGCAGCAAATCGCACCCCTCGCCGGCATCCAGTTTATATTTTTGAGATGAGGCATTCATCACGGTGGAATGTCTGACCTCTACCGTTGCAGAGTTAGCCAGCTCATATACCTTGTTCTCAAGCATGTCCAGCAATTGCTCTTCATTCTGGAGATCCAGGTTCAATTCTGTTACGGCCTCAATGGCCATAAAGGTAAATCCGTAAGCCACCGCTTGTCCTTTACTCATATACCAACGTTCAATGGCTACTACAGCTGTGGCTTTTCTTTTCAGAACCTCTTTCGTGTAGTCACTCTCAAGGTCCAGTCTGAACTGGATGTCGACATGATCAATGTCCTCTGTATGGCACTTATAAATAGGATTTCCGATTTTCTCCAGCCCAACATTCCTCTGCACCATTCGAGTTCGGGTAACAAAGTTCCCTTTACCATGAATACTCGTCACCAGTCCGTCATCTTGCAATAGAGCTAATGCTTGTCTCAACGTCATTCTGCTTACGTCGAACATTTTGGCAAGTTCAGGTTCAGCAGGCAATTGACTATTGGAGGGGAACACACCACTCATGATCTTTTTGAATAGTTCATCGTATACGGTGAGGTATAGCGGTTTTTTTTCTTTGGGTAGATGTCCCGGCTTTATTTCCATCGGTTCACACACCTATTCTCTTAATTCATCAGTTAGAGCATATTATAGCACACCTGTAATCGTTGAGTTTGGGCGAATCTTAGGTCTGAACTTTTGTTTAATCCGCTTCTTACGAAGTAGTAACAGATAAAACTACGTTCCTTTCTCTATCAATCTTTAAATTTTTTACATCCATTTGATATATTCTACGACTTTTATGAATTGAACTATGGTAAAATATTTCAGGATCTATAATTGGAGAGGGGTTTTGTTAATTCATGTATTGGAAAAAAGTTCTGGGCCAAAGCACAATTCGTGTGGCAACTGCTGCACTACTACTTACCCAACTATTGGGCGCAGCAGGTTCTGTCTCTGCCGCAGGCAAAGATGTAGAAGTACACTTGATTGGTATCAATGACTTCCACGGTCAGTTAGATACCACATCGATCGTTAGCGATAAAAAGGCAGGAACGGCTCCAATTTTAGCAACCTACTTAAAAGAAGCTCAAGCAAAATATGAGCATTCCCTACTCTTCCATAATGGAGACTCTGTGGGTGCATCTGCTCCAGTCTCATCTCTCGATCGTGACGAGCCTACCATGGAATGGATGAATATGATGGGCTTTGATGTAGCTTCTCTAGGCAATCATGAATTCGACCAAGGTGTCGCTGCTTTGAAGGCACAAATCTTTGGTGGCCTTGATCCAAAAGAAGGAAAAGTAACTCATGCTGGTGCAAAATTTGATTACGTCAATGCAAACGTCATTGAAACTGCCACTGGCAAAACATTGATTAAGCCGTATGTTATTAAAGAAGTAGGCGGAGTCAAAATCGGATTCATCGGATTAGTGACGAAATCCACACCTGCCAAAGTATCCCCATCTGGGACAGCTGGTGTGCGTTTCTTAAGCGCAGAAGAAGAAGTTGAAGCCGTTAATAAATATGCAAAAGAATTGCAAGATCAAGGTGTAGAAACGATCATCGTTTTGGCGCATGATCCAGCAACAACCAAAGAAGGCGTAACCACTGGAGAAGCGGCTGATTTAGCAAAAGCTTTGCCAGCAGATTCCCCTGTTGACGTTATCGTTGCAGGTGACAATCATGCCTTAGCTAACGGTGAAGTGAATGGAAAATTGATCGTTCAAGCGTATTCGTATGGTACGGCATTTGAAGATATTAAATTGATGATTGACCCTGCAACTGGGGATGTAACTGAGAAATCAGCTACAGTTACATCGACTTTCCAAGAGGGTGTAAAAGAAGACCCTGAATCTTTAGCTATTATTAAAAAATCATTAGACAAGCATCCTGAGCTGACTAAGCCAGTAGGTACAACGGATGGTTCTGTTACCCGTACAGATGCTTATAATAACGAAGCCGCTCTGGGCAACCTCATTGCAGATTCAATGCGTGAAGCAGACTTTGGGGATAAGGCAAGTGCTGCTGACTTTGCATTTATGAATCCAGGTGGTATTCGTGCGGATCTGCCAAAAGGCGATGTGACCTTTGCTGATCTTGCTAAAATCCAACCGTTTGGTAATACTCTAGTGAAACTGGAGTTGACTGGCGAACAAATTAAAACGTTGTTGCAGCAACAATGGGGTACCAACGCTGACGGTACACCAAACACCAAAACTCTACAGATCTCTGGCTTGAAATATACTGCAGATTTCAATAAACCAGTAGCGGAACGTGTTACTAGTCTTAGTCTTGAAGATGGCTCACCTATTGATCCTGCAAAAACATATACGGCTGTAGTTAACAACTTTATGGCTGCAGGTGGAGATAACTATAAAGTGCTGGTAGATGCTAAATCATCCTTGGCTGGTCCTATCGATCTGGATGTATTCTACCAGTACATTGTAGATACGTATAAAGGCGCTGACATTGTGGCTAAAACGGAAGGACGTATCACGAATCTAGCTGCATCTAAAGAAGAAACAGAAACACCTGCAACAACAGAATTTATTTCCCGTGCTGAATTTGTTAGTGCTCTAGTAGACCTGTTGAAACTGAACGAAGTAGCTGCAGCACCTGCATTCAAGGATGTTGCTGCTAACGCTTCATATGCAGATGCAATCGCTGAAGCGACTCATGCTGGATTCATTCAAGGCTACGGTGGTAATTTCAATCCTGATCGTGATATCACTCGTGAAGAAGCAGCTACCATTCTTGCTAAATTGGTGAAAGATCAAGCTTCTGACAAAAATGCGGCTACGATTATTGCAGGTTTTGAAGATGGCAAAACCGTTTCTACCTATGCGGTGAAACCTATGGCAAAACTGATTGACAAAGGTATTCTTAGTGCAGCAGAGAAAAATCTGCTTCAACCTAAACAAGGTCTTTCTACTAACGATGCAAAAGCTTTAATTCAAAAAGCTGTTGCAGCAAAAGCTTCATAATTTAAAAAGAATCTATCATTCTCGAACCACCTGTGTAACAACACAGGTGGTTCTTTTTTTGTTTTGAGGAACATCAATATAAGGCTCCCCAGGCCACTGGACAAACGCACTTTTTGTTCCTTGTCCACATTTATACCTTACCAAAACAATTGAAATGCATTTAATAAAACTATCAATAATAAGGAGGTTTTGATAATGGGAAATAGAAGACCAGGAGGACCAAGAGGTGGTTATGACCCCGTTCAGATCTATAACTCTACTTCGTTTAATGCATCTGGAAAAGTTGAATATGCATCCATCTTTTGTAGTGACGACAACTATAGTGTTCTGCGTGACGAGACTTGGAGAGCTTCCAGCCGTGGAGTCTGCTTGGTAACTAGAATCACTGCAACGGTTAGAACGCCAAGTGGGAATATTGAAGCCGAGCCGTATACTTCTTCCGGTACTTCTTACAGCCAGTTTGCCATTATACAGGTAGGGGTAAATAAATTCCAAGTGACACGTGTTACAAGTGCTGCGAGACGCCTCAAGTAATAACTGAAGCGATCATGATCATCATAAGCATCAAAATTTAACCTAAAGAGACGACTGGCCGTAGAAAAAGGCTGGTCGTCTCTTTTTTGCTTTAATGTTTCTTGTACCATAATATTTTGCGATGCATTGAGGAATCTTTCAAAAGCCGGAAAGGCCGTAGGTCCGGTTTATAATTACCTTCGATGATCCAGATTCGATGTTTCCTGTCGATACCTATATCGAACCCGACTTGTCTAAGCGTAGGGTAATGCTCTCCCAGTCGTTTGGCAGAAGATAGTGCAATGTGTTCCGCTTTGACAAGCAAGCTCGGATCTTCGATTCGAGCTAATTTGAGAGCCTCCAGCACTGGAATGGTGCGGCTAGTCACATTCGTGACTAGATATCCCTGCGCCGCAACTTTAGCGTAGGAGCCGGTAACGTTCCAATTGGCTGAAGAGCCTTTTTTGCGCTGAACAATGATTCGAATGTCGAACGGCTTGTGCCCAATTTGGGCGAGATACAGACGTTTTTGGACAATGTATCTATCACTTTTGTTTCTTTTGTGGAGCCATTGGAATACCTTATCGGTGTCTCTCATGATGACCACATTATTTTCATTTTGAATACGATAGGATTTCCCACCGTTACGTTTGATAAAAATGATATCCCTTCCATAACTTCCGTTACGAGGTTTCAGTACGATGCTTTGATATTGAAGCAGCATCTTCGTTAAAGTGTCCTTTTTAAGTAACTGTGTTTCGGGTAACCGTCCGGCGAGAGAGGATGCATTGCGGAGAATGCGATACTGCAGCCACTTATCTCTTTTGATTAACATTGGAATCACAGCCTTTTTCCAGACTTCTACGGTAATTCTAATTCAAATTAGGGATCAGCATAAGCGGCCATTCGTCTATATTTATGAGAAAATGCTAGAACGTTAAAAGGCTACTGACATCACGTTGTCAGTAGCCTTTTTGTATATTAAGAGCATGCGAATAGCGCAGTGCTTTGGAGATAGGGCGACCTTTCTCATCATATGATTATAGAGGTGGAATTTATTTATGAGCAATGTCAAATGGGAAGTGGATCCGGATCACAGCTCTGTTGAGTTTTCGGTGACGCATTTAATGATTAATAAAATCAAAGGTGTATTCGAGCAGTTCGAAGCGGTTTTAAGTTTTGACCCCAACGATGTAACAACCCTGGGTATTCAAGCTTCCATCGACGCAAATAGTATTACTACTCGCCAGCGGCAACGAGATGAACACCTGAGGAGCGATGAATTCTTTCATACTGCCCAGTATCCAGCGATTACGTTTCAAAGTACCAACTGCGTTCTTACTGGCGAACGGCAATATGAACTTGCAGGCAATTTAACGCTGCATGGCGTAACAAAACCTATTACTTTTCATACCGTTTTTGAAGGGTTTAATAAAGACCCTCGAGGCCGGGAACGTGTGGGATTTCATTCGACTGCCAGTATCGATCGTAATGAATTTGGTTTGAGCTTTAACTCGCCTCTGGAAACGGGTGGAATTGTCGTCGGAAATGAAGTAAGCATCGAGCTTTATATCGAAGCAATTCGAATAGAATAGCATTGTTACATGATATCTGAACATGCACTCGCCATAATTATGGCGAGTTTTTCGTTGTGTATACCACAGTCCTATTTCTAGTATTATTTGCCTATACATTAATGCGAATGTGTATACAACTTTTTTACCAAAATATATACAAGTTGTTCGTTTACTGTATACTCTTTCGATGTTATACTCACAGTATTCAAAAAGAATTTGTGAAAATATGTCGAATTGAGGCTTAACTAGGATGATTATAGATAAAAGTGAAGACGGCAAAACGATCATCCTTATTCCATCGCTTGAGCCAGATGAGAGACTTCTAGCCTATGTACGGCAATTGCGAGAATATGGCTTGACCCATATTGTCATTGTAGACGACGGATCTGGTGAGGCGTATCAGTCGATTTTCGAAGAGCTGAGTGAGGACGGGTGTGTCTTGCTTCGGCATGCGGAAAATCTAGGAAAGGGTGCTGCACTTAAAACCGGATTTAAGTATATCGGACAGCAGTTCGATGCATCTTCGTTCGTCGTCACTGCGGATTCAGATGGGCAGCATGCAGCAGAGGATGTATACAGACTTGCGAAAGAAGCCAGGCAGCATCCTGATGCATTGGTTCTCGGGGTAAGGAACTTCAGCGAGGGAGGCATACCGCCGAAATCTTTGCTGGGCAATCGGATGACGTCCTTTATTTTTGCTTTGCTTTACGGTAAAAAGCTGTCAGATACCCAGACCGGACTGCGAGCTTTTGGCCCCGGACTACTTGCTTTCATGCAAGATGTTCGCGGTATCCGGTTTGAATATGAGCTGCAGATGCTCATCTCGTGTATTCAGTCCGGTATCCCGATTCATACCATGCCGATTCAAGTCATCTATGAGAATGGAAATGCAGGGACACATTTTAAAGCGATTCAGGACAGCGCTCGGGTGATGGGTGTGCTGTTCTCCAACTTCCTGCGGTTTATTTCCTCTTCCGTTGCGAGTTCTGTCGTTGATTTGGGAATTGCATGGTTTTTGATCGACTTTTTGCGGCCTATATTGGGTCAGCAGGATTATCTAAGAATTCTGCTCGCAACCGTGATTGCGAGAATTATTTCTATTGTCGTCAACTATGTACTGAATAGGCACTTTGTATTCCGTAAAGAGGATAGTCAGGGCAGTCTATGGCGCTATTTGACGTTGTGCGGATTCGTGATTGTGCTTTCCAGTACGGGGGTATATTTGTTCCATACGGTTTTCTTCGTGGATGAGAAAATCGCGAAATTTGTCTGTGATGCCTTGCTGTTCCTGCTCAGTTTTCAATTGCAGCGAAGATGGGTATTTGCAGCAAGGAGGAAGCAGCTGTAGTGCAAAACGAAAAAAGGCAACATATTTTCTTTGTCATCACCATGATCTTGATGTCGATTTATTTGCTATGGCGGATGTTCTTTACACTGCCATGGGGCGAAGGCGTTCTGAACGTCATCTTCGGCATGCTCTTAATTGTGGCTGAGACGGTAACCGTACTGACCACCTTTGAATTGTTTTTTCAAAAGATGCAAAAGGAACGTACGCAGCTCGACTTTCCCATCGTCCCTCCCGATTTTTATCCTCATGTGGATGTGTTCATTGCCACCCATAACGAGCCGGTTGATCTTTTGTATAAAACCGTCAATGCTTGTACGTTCATGGATTACCCTGACAAGCAGAAGGTTCACATCTATCTGTGTGACGATGGAGCACGACCTGAGGTGGAGGAGCTTGCGAAGCAGTTTGGCGTAGGATATCTGGGTTTTCCCGGCAACAAGCATGCCAAATCAGGTAACCTGAATAATGCCCTGAGCAAAAGCTCTTCTCCACTCATTGCAACCTTTGATGCAGATATGATCCCGCAACATACCTTTTTGATGAAAACAGTCCCGTATTTCCTGCTCTCCACGTTTATAGAAGAGAACGGGAGATGGCGGCTTCGCCGTGAGGATGAAATAGATAAAAAGTTCAAGCTGGGGTTGGTACAGACCCCTCAAAGCTTCTATAATCCGGATCTGTTCCAGTTTAACTTGTATGCAGAGCAAGGAATTCCGAATGAACAGGATTTCTTCTCCAGAGAAGTGAACATCCTGCGTAATGCCTCCAATGCGGTAGCCTATACCGGAAGTAATACGATCATTTCCCGGCAAGGTATGGAAGACATCGGCGGTTTTCCGCTGAATACAATCACCGAGGACTTTGAGACAAGCATCCGCTTACAGCAAGAAGGCTATATTACCTATGCGACTCAAGAGGTTCAAGCTGCCGGGCAGACGACAACAACTGTTCCGAGCATGATCAAGCAGCGAATTCGTTGGGCAAGGGGTATTATTCAGAGCCTGCAGAATACACGTGCTCCTATATCAGAGAAGCTTCCTTTCTGGACGAGGGTAACCTATTTAAGCAGTTTCTTATACTGGTGGTCCTTCTTTAACCGGTTGATTTTCATTTTGGCACCCATTTTGTTTGCACTATTCGATTTCAAGATTGTAAACACAACCTTCTGGCAAATCTTAATATTCTGGCTTCCGTCCTATTTCTTCTACAGTGTATCGATGCGTTATCTGTCGAGCAATATTCGGAATCAGCGCTGGAGTCAGGTTATTGATACGATATTTATGCCTTATCTGATATGGCCGGTTCTCCTTGAAACGCTGGGCATCCGCGAGAAAAAATTCAAGGTTACGAATAAAAGCAGAGCGAACGGTCGGAAATGGATGTCTGCTCTGTTATATGCACTTCCGCATATCTTCCTGCTTTTGCTTTCGATTGCGGCTGTGATTCGGTACGTTAACGGTAAATATGGCATCGCGCTGTTCTTCAGCAGTATCATTATTTTCTGGCTCATTCATAATATGATTGCGCTGTGTTATGCCCTGTTCTTCATGATCGGCCGTCGTGCATATCGGGAGACAGAGCGGATTCGGGCGCAGGAGGATGTCATGATCCACGATCAGGACACGAATGTGCGCTATGAGGCCAAGACAGTAGATGTATCTGAACAAGGTATTGCTTTTTATGTCCCCTATCCCATTTATCTACCTGAACAGAAGACGATCTCTCTGGTCGTAAAATCCGAGCGGTATGAGGCCAATCTTCAAGCGGTCATCGTTTATGTGAAACAGGATGGAGAAGGCTGGCGTTATTCCGCGACGGTTCAGCCGATTGATGAGACGGATAACCGTCAATACATGCAAATCATCTACGATCGTAAACACTCATTGCCAGAGAAGATGAATCGGTGGGATACGGCTTACGACGATATGCTTCGCAATGTAAAAAAACGTATTGTTCAACCTAGATCGGATCAACGAAAAATGCCGAGGCTTTCCCTTCAGCTTCCAGTTCATTTCACCAATCATGCTGGATGTACGCTGCGCAGCTTTAATTATCGTTTCTTTTCCGCTACGGGTCTTCATGGTGATATTACGGCAGGAGAGGTCGTTACTTTTTATACGAAGAGTAATATTGAAGTCATCTTGCTGCACACAGGGAAAACAACAGCGAATCGTCGCGAAGTACTTCTCTCGGTGGAGAATATTGATGATATCGTGGAGCGCGGTTTGATTGATCAATTGCTGAGTGATTTGACCCATCCACATGCCGAGCGTTTCACCAGAGAGGGTTAGGAGAGATAGATATGCTGTATTTGCTTCAATTTGTGATGGGAGTTTTATTGATATTCTCCTTTATGGGTTACATGCAGTTTGTTCGAAAGGCACTATCTATACGTTGGGAGTTCATCCCTGTATTTGTGTTTTCCTCCATAGCATGTATTGTCTTTCTTAGCGGTTTGGTTGGGCAACTTTACATTGGCAGCCTTGTCCTTCTTCTCGTCGGATTACTATTGTATGGAGGAATGGTGTTTCTCGGAATGCGCCGAGGAGCAGCCTTTCGCATTTCTTTTTCCTTATTCCAGTTTTCATTCCTGGCAGGGACGTTCATTTTCTTGCTGGTACTCTTCCAAAATCAACTAACGCACTACGATAATTTCTCCCACTGGGCGATTGTCTTGAAGCAGATGCTCAGCACTGATACTTTTCCGATACCGGATTCAAACCTAATTGATTTTAAAAATTATCCGCTAGGGACTTCGTCATTTATTTATTACGTCTGTCGATTTATGGGGCATGACCAGTCCGTGATGCTCTTGGCACAAGGTTTGCTGATCTTTTCCTGTTTTTACGCTATGTTTGGCATCGTTTCCGAGAAGAAACGTTTTCTGCTGTATGCGTTTCTCGGACTCGGGTTATCTACACTGTCTTTCTTCAATCTTACGATTCGGATTACCAACCTGCTCGTGGATTTCTTGCTTCCTATCTATGCGCTCGCCATCCTGGCGGTCGTATACCAATATCGTCATGATATCAAGCGAGCATGCATAATCATGCTCCCGCTTGCAGGTGTGCTGACAGTCATCAAAAGCACAGGCATTATTTTCGCAGCCATCGGCCTGATCTTCCTGGTGTATACATGGCTAAAACACAAACAAAAGTTCAGTTGGAAAACTGCGCTGGCTGTTATTGGCACCATCTGCGGTTCACTGATTCCATACTTCGGCTGGAGCTGGCGAATGGCAACGGTGTTTCAGGGCGTCGATAACAAATTCGATGTGGCCACTTCCGGAATTCAATCCGGCAAAACGGCGGAGCAGATGCATGAGATTCTGTGGCTGTTCTTAAAATCAAGTACGGATATTACGACACGGCCGGTCATCGGTATTGTCATTTTCGAGATTGTAGCGATTGCGGCTTCGGTATTTGCCTATGTAGTACTCAAGAAGAAGTGGAACTTGTGGAAAGCACTCATCGCACTGGATGTTGTATTGCTGCTGTATTATGCAGGCATTCTGGCGTTGTATCTCTTCTCCATGCCGATGGATGAGGCGATCGTGCTGGCAGGCTTCGAGCGTTATGCCTCGAGTATTGTGGTGCTGTTCGCCGGTGGGCTGGTGCTATGCGCTGCAATCGACCTGGAGCGTTCATTCCACTATCGGATTGGTGAAGTGCCTGATTATCAAGCCTTCAAGACGGTCGAGACGAAGGGGCATTATCAAAAAGGAATCATCGGCTGTATGGCGATTGCGGCGACCATCCTTTTATCGGAATACAACGGGATCGTCTCGATTGCCAAAACCTACGATACAACGCTCCCTTACAAAATCCATGCGGTTACCGGTGATCGCTGGTATAAAGGTGGTCAGGAGGACAACAACAGATATCTGTTCTACGCCTCGGATAGGGACCAGCAGGTCACGAATTATTACATGCAGTATGTCGGGAAGTATTTCTTGTATGCTCCGCATGTGGACGGGATTGTGTTGTTCTATGAGGATAATATGGACAACCTCCTGAGTGGATACGATTATCTGGTCGTCGTGGAGACGGATCGTAACGCAAAGTGGTTGCTGAAAAAGCACTATGGTATTGACATGAAGGAAGGTATCTACAAGATTACCCGTTCCGGAGAACAGATCATTCTTACGCTGACTTAGATCGACATTTATAGTGGGCTGTTCACGGGTCATGGATAGAATGATAAAGAGGCAGATGCGGCGTTTAGCTTGCATCTGCCTCTTTTATTTGAAGCACACGAATGTGTGTGATGAACCAAATTCAATAGCAGCACATAGCTCGTAGGTGAGTTATTCAATAAGGTTTTTCGTTGCGTGATACATGCTTTCTGCATATTTGTCGACTTCATCTCGGGACATGCGTAGGCGGGCAACAGAGGTACCGTATCCAATTTCTTTATGACCTTCTTGTAATCCTTCGAAAATTCCATCTGCAAAGGCATCCAATGGCTCTCCATGCGTATGCAGGCCTGCTCCACCCAGATCTGTACTTACTGCCGGAGGAGCAACTTCAATGACCTCTACAGACGTATCCGAAAGCTGGTGTCTCAGGCTGATTGTAAAGGAGTGAAGTGCGGCTTTGGTTGCTGAATATATCGGAGCAATGGCAAACGGTGTGAAGGCTAATCCAGAGGTAACGTTAATAATTGTGGCTTCTTCTTTGGTTGCAAGGTAAGGAGCGAACAGCATGGACAGATGAAAAGGAGCCTCAATATTCGTTATAATTTCTTTGGCAAAATAACTCCAATCGTTCTTCGCATCCGCTATCAGCATATTAAACCGTTGTTGGATACCGGCATTGTTTACTAACACATTCACTTCTGGATAGTTTACGGTTACCCAATCTAACAACGCTACACGCTCGGATTCAATATTCAGATCATTCACATACGTAATAAGGTCCGGGTGTGTTTCTTTTGCATGTTGAAGTACTGCTTCACGTCGTCCAGTAACAATGACAGTATTTCCTGCTCTTAAGAAACGTTCTGCAAATGCTAATCCGATCCCAGAGCCTCCACCGGTGATGAGTACTGTATTTCCTGAAAGTTTCATTATAGTATCTCTCCTCTTAGGTATCTTTTTGTTCGTTTCTTTCCTCTATTTGACGGGTGTAACGTGTAATTTTAAAATCAATGCCCTTTAGGGATTCCTGCATCAACGAAATTTCATCCAGCACTGCCTGCTTGTGATTTTGCATCATTTCAAGCCTTGCTTCAAGCGTACAGTTCCCTTGGATGATCCAGTCCATATATTGCTTAATCTGACTAATGGGCATATGCGTGTTTTTTAAACAAACAAGGGTTTCCAGTAAAGCCATCTGAACTTCTGAAAATAATCTCCTGCCAGCATCATCACGCTCCATCATGGGTAGAAGTCCTTTTTTCTCATAAAAACGTAACGTTGAATCTGGGATATTCAATTGGGCTGAAGCTTCGCTAATGGAAAAATACTTCATGTTGGAGACCTCCAAATAGGTGTTAACTCTGTCGACAGGAATAGCATACGACTTAAACTATGGTTTAAGTCAATAAGGTAAATAAATTTATCTTTTGGATGGGAGATACCTCACGGGTAAAGGAAAGTTGGACTCAGCTATAGCTTATAACTATAACCTGCTATAGCTCTTTCATAGAACAGTAAATCCGATCGGACATGTTATATTTAATCTTATAATTAATTTACGGGGAGATTAAACGATGAGCATTCAAACAGAACCTAAACAGCGGACCGTCACTCCATTTCGATATGATATTGTGGGCAGTTTCTTGCGCCCAAGCGCGTTGAAAGAGGCCAGAGCGAAATACCAAAACGGTGAAATTACTTCTGGGCAACTAGAGGAAGTAGAAAACGCTGAAATTGTGAAGCTCGTGCAAAAACAAAAAGAAGTTGGCCTTCAAGCTGTAACGGACGGGGAATTCCGTCGCTCTTGGTGGCATCTGGACTTCTTCTGGGGACTTGACGGTGTTGACCGGACCATCATTGATCAAGGCTATGAGTTTAACGGTGCCAAATCCAGACCCGAAACAGCACGTCTGACGGGCAAAGTAAGTTTCAGCACTCATCCGTTCGTTTCACATTATGCATTCTTAAAAGGTGTTGCTGGCGATGACGTCGTTGCGCGTCAATCCATTCCTGCTGCTGCACAGTTCCTGTTTGAATTGGACCGGGCAGAAAATAAAGAAAGTACGCAAGCCATTTACCCGAACCGGGGAGAGCTTCTTTCGGATATTGCCAAAGCGTACAAAGAGGCGATCTTGGCCTTGTATGAAGCGGGCTGCCGAAGCGTTCAAATTGACGATTGCACGTGGGGCGCATTGTGCGATCAGCAGTTCATGGCATTCATGGAGCAGATTGGCGTAAATGTAGCCGATTATGCGAACGAACTTGCGAAGTTGAACGAGGAAGTTATATCCGGTTTGCCGGAGGACCTCGTGGTAACGACACATGTATGCCGTGGGAATTACGTATCAACATATGCTGGTGTCGGTGGAGGTTATGAGCCGATTGCGCAAACGCTCTTGAACATTGATAACTACTCCGGCTACTATCTGGAGTTTGATACCGAGCGGGCAGGCGATTTCAAGCCACTTCGTTTCCTGAAAGATAACCAACAGGTCGTGCTTGGTTTGTTCTCTTCCAAATTTGGTGAGCTTGAAAGCAAGGAAGATATTCTGAAGCGTATCGAAGAAGCGAAGCAATATGTGGATCTGGACCGGATTTGCCTGAGCCCGCAATGCGGATTCGCTTCCACGGAAGAAGGCAATCATCTGACAGAAGAGCAGCAATGGCAGAAGCTTGCTTTTATCAAAGAAATTGCTGAAGAGCTCTGGAAATAGTTCATAAGCTAATAGCATATTTTTAGCCAAGATTAGCCGTACGGACAGTGATCCGTACGGCTACTTGGCATTCTAGGCCTTGCCTTAGTTTGACCAATGTTGGGTTTATGTTGTTGGGAATCATTTATTTCAAATTTTCATATTGTATAGCTAGTTAAATGAGATACAATGCTATTATAGATAAGGGCATCCAGTTGGATGCCTTTAAATATAGGAATGAAAAGGGCTACATACATACCGAGGTGTCGACATTAATTTAAAGTGGTGAGTGGATGAAAGAATTGTACAGTCAGGTGAACCGAAAAACATATTATATTTCCATGTTAACTCTCATTGCTCTTATGTTATCTGGATTAATCCTATCGACGACAGAATTAAGCGGAATTACAGTGGGGTATGTTATCCATTTTTTGTGTGTGGCCATTCTAGCGGTTTGTTTGTTGATCTACCCGAAGCATGAAACCTATGTTTTCAGAAAGATCATCATCCTGTTTGGTTTTGCTTATTTCTATACCCTGTTCTTCTTATATCCAGAGACCTGGACTACGTACATTCTCATTTGTCTGATTCCCTCACTTGCCATTTTGTTTTTTGATTTAAAATTGTTTTATTTCTCCATCATTCTGAATGGATTTTTAATTTTGATCACGTTTGGCTACATCATCCTGATCGATCAAGGTAATATATATTCGTATTTACATCATGACATCCTAGGGAACCTCATTAATATTATAGCGAGTCAGATATTATTATTTCTCATTTTCCATCTGTCCTTTAGTCGTATGAAAAAGCAACAGCTCTATCATGAACAATTACAACAATCGGAGCGTTTAAAGATGATAGCCCATTTGACGGCTGCTGTGGCGCATGAGATTAGAAATCCAGTCACCGTTGTTCGAGGTTTTTTGCAGTTATACAGAGAAGATCCTGCATTTGATGATCCAGTCAAAAACAAGTTCAAATTGATGATTGATGAGTTGAATACCGTTGAACAGATTACCTCTCAGTTTCTAACCCTTTCCAAGCCGAATAAAGATCAGAAGCCAGAAAAAGTGAATGTGAACGATGCTCTTCAGAGTGTAACAGGTCTGGTTCGTTCCTATGCGATGTTATCTGATAATCAGATGCATATCGAGGCAGAAGAGGATTGCTTCATTTTTATTAATCCCATTGAGTTTAAGCAGCTGATGATGAATTTAATTAAAAACGCATTGGAAGCATCGAATATGGGGAAACCCGTCACTGTGATTGCCAAGAGGAATCAACATTATATTGAGATCAAAATTATGGATGAAGGGAGCGGAATGTCAGAGGATGAGGTGAAGTCGCTCGGGACGCCGTTTTATTCATTAAAAAGTAATGGCACCGGACTAGGATTAATGATCTGTTTTAATATTGTAGAAAAATATGACGGGGAAATTAATTATGAAAGTATAAAAGGTGTTGGAACGACCGTTACGGTACGCTTCTTGGCTACGGATGGGGCTTTTGTGTCTTCTACATGAATAGAGGAGGAATGGGTATGTTGCAGAAGTTTGGTGTAAACGATCAAGTGCTGCATCAGAATATGTTTATGCCCCATGAAGTCCAGTACAATCTTATTCATCGTATATGCGAGTCAGAGCGTTCAACCTGTCTAAAAGCATCTAATGAAACAATGATCTTTGCCCAGACCGAAGGGCACAACGCTTGGTTGTGGATTTCCAAAGAACTTGCAGCTGAACCAAAGAACAAGCTCTTGCAAGAACTTTTAGAGTTTCTCAAGGGAAATGAGCTTCCGGGGATACCAGGAGATCAGGCGACTGTTGAACACTTTTCTGAGGTATACTCAGAGGCTAACGAGGTTCAATGTGTTCCTTATATGATGATGGAATCCTACGTTTGTTCAGAGGTAAGGAAACCAGTTCATGTAGAAGGGACACTGCACCTAGCTACAAGACAGCATTTGGAGACAGTTGCGGAATTTTTAGCTGGTTTCTCAGAAGGGGCTTATGGAGTTAAAGTTGAACCATCTAGTCAACTCTCAGCAGCAGAGTCGGCTATAGAAACAGGTAATCTGTATCTATGGCTGGTAGATGGTCACCCTGTGTCCATGGCTAATATTGCACATCGCTCTCCAAGACATGCGAGAATTAATGCAGTATATACACCATCTGCCTTTCGTAAGAAAGGATATGCAAGTGCAGTTGTAGCAGAATTATGTTCTATCCTCATATCAGAGGGTTTAGATCCGATGCTATATGCTGATTTGAAGAACCCTGATGCGAATAAGGTTTATCAAAACATAGGTTTTGTTAAAAGTGGTCAAGTGGCTGATATTAAATTCAAATAGGAGAAAAGTGGTCTAGAGCATGGCATCACTGAGAATCAATTGTAGGTATGTATAACATTCTTATCTTGATTCTCAGTGGCATGCTTATCACTCATGTTGGAGAATCTTCTCCATTATCCATTGGATTTCGGGATTGCCAAGGTTCGCATAAATGCTTCTATATTGTCTGTAAGAAAAGCGTTATTTTCTAATCCAGTATGGGCGATCATGTTCTTGATATCTTGGGCAAACTCAGACAAGCTGGAAGTAGAGGCTTTTTCGAATCTGTTCTCCCCAGCGATATTCCCCGTAGATTTGGCTACGTCCTCTTTGTATTCCTTCAACCAGTCCTGATTAGTCGATACATTTTTGGCGAAGCTTTGAAGAATGCTGTTCTAGTCTTTTCCGTTCACAATTGCATCCTGGAGCTTATCCAGCGTTTTGGGTTCAAATTTCTTCATCATGGACAAAGTTGTAGAAAGGAAGTACCATCGTAAAATATGTACTTTTCTGGAAATTTTATATATACATATCACACATAATCTAAGATGCTTAAAGGAGACTGAAATGCCTACTCAATTCGTAAAAAATATGATTGTATTTTGTTTGGTTCTCATATTATTACCGGCAACAACCATGTCGGCTGCACCTGTTATTAAAGATGTGGCTCTGGCAAAAGTTATTCGGGCAACATTGAAGATATCATCTAAAAAAGAAGTCAAGACGAGCGATCTGAAGAAATTAAAATCGTTATATGCCGAGGATACCAAAAACAAGATTTCCAATTTGCAAGGACTTGAACATGCCGTTAACCTGGTGGATCTAATTATGCCCGGTCATAAAATAAAAAATATTACATCGCTCAGCAAGTTGAAAAAACTAGAGTTCTTAGTTCTTGAAGGGAATCAGATCTCAGATCTATCCCCACTCTCCGGGTTAAGTAATCTAGAAAGTCTCTTGATTAGTGGTAATCAAATTAAAAATCTAACACCATTGAAAAATTTACATAAGTTGACCAGTTTGCTTGCCAGCGGCAATCAGGTAGCAGACCTAAGTCCTCTTCAGAAAATAAATCTAGAGTGGATTATTATGGGTGGAAATAAAATTCAAGATTTAAGTCCGTTAAAGAACCATCCGACGTTGGAGTATCTTTATGTGGAGGATAACCTCATTCAAGATATTGCAGTGCTCGACACCATACCCCATTTAATAGAGGTATCGTTGGCCGGCAATCCGTTGAATGAACAGGCGGAGCAGGTTATAAAAAAACTGGAGAAGAAAGGTGTCATTGTAAGTTTGGAATATGACGATGAAGCTGAAACGAAGTAGATTCGGTTTCTACTCGGTGGGAGTAAGTTAATTACTTATATATAAAAAAGGGCCGTTGAATAATTCAACGGCCCTTTTTTCATGCTTAGTCCCAATACTATTCCAACTCAATCTCTTTTACTGTCTCGCCCTCAACCAGCACTGGCTGGTAATAGGTGTTGGTGGGCAGATCCTTTTTGCCTTGCAGCTTTTTGATGACCCAATCCGCTGCGTCACGGCCCATTTGTTCTTGGGGATGAGTTAATGTCGTGAGTTTGATGTTTGCGTTCTTGGCGATATAAGAATTGTCCTGGCCGATAATGGATAACTCGTCAGGAATGGAAATCCCCAGCTTTCTACATGCATGTACGACTTCTAGCCCCACCTCATCGTTGTAACAGACAAGGGATGTCAGCGCATCTCTGTTTTCCTCCAGGAACACCTCCAAATTGGTGGAGAGGTCTGGCTTCGATGCCGTATCGAACGAAAGCACTTGCTCGGGATGAAACCGTAACTTGGCTTCGCCCAGCGCTTTGATATATCCCTTCATCCGATACTTCCCTTGTAAATCATCCATTTTCGCGATAATGCCGATCTGGCTATGTCCCTTGGCGATCAGTTCCCGGGTAGCTAGGTAGCTGGACTGCACGTCATCCAGACAGAAGAAAGGCACCTCCAGCTCTTCATAAAAGGCATTGATCATTGTAAACGGTACATCCTGCTCTTTAAAGGAAAGGTAGTACGCTATGTTGGGGTTGTACAAGTTGCTCTTGGTCGGTTCGACGATCAGGCCATCCACACCGTAGGACAGCATCATCTCGAGCGCCTTTTTCTCTTGTTCAACATCGTTATTGGTGCTGGCTAACAGCAACGAATAATTGTCCTCATTCAATCGGCCTTCAATACCGCGGATAATGGAGGGGAAGATGTAATCGGAGATATACGTCGTGATGACGCCGATTGTTTTTTTCATCGTGTTCCCGCCGGTTCTGGATCGATACAGATTGCTTACATAGGTGCCGGAACCTTTCTCACTTCTCAAAAAGCCCTCGTTCGATAGCTCCAAAATGGCCTTGCGCACCGTCTGGCGGCTCACGTTGTAGCTGTCCTGCAGTGCGGATTCGGTAGGGATTTGTTCGCCTACGCTATAGGTTCCCGATAGGATATTGCTTTTGATATCGTCAATGATGACCTGATACTTTGGCTTCACACAGTCCACTTCTTTCATCGTTACTTATCTATAAAAAACATCGTCATATTCATAGTTGTACGTACATATTTTATCATGATTCGAATGGAATGGCTATGTAACAGCCAGTTTTACAAAATAAACCGTACAATTCCCATCCTTAAACAGAAATGTGTACCCTACAAAATAACCTTTTAAGCACAGAAATGAGATCGTTTAGACGTTATATCTCAACTAATGTAAGTATAACTATTATATATTATTGACAAATGTACGTACAAAAAATATACTAAGGCTGTCAGAAAAGGAAAGCGCATTCTTTTCAATAAACCGAAATATGAATCCAATTCAATCATCTTTAAGCCAATTATATTTTTACTTTTACCTAATGTGGTCAGAGAGGGGACTACGTGATCATGAGTCATGTGGATATGAAAGAAGCGATTACCAAGGGAGCCACTTCACTAGGCATCGAATTTGGATCGACGCGGATCAAGGCGGTGCTGATTGACGAACGTTTTGAGACCATCGCGTCAGGCAGTTATGAATGGGAGAACCTCCTGAAAGACGGATATTGGACGTACAACCAAGAGGATATTATCACAGGTCTTCAGACTGCGTATCGTGAGATGAAGCAAGACGTAGAGCGGAAATACGGAATCACGTTGCAAACGGTAGGTTCCATCGGATTCTCCGCCATGATGCATGGATATATCGCTTTGGATAGCGCGGGAGAACTGCTGGTACCGTTCCGGACGTGGCGTAATGCGACCACCGGGAGGGCTGCGAGGGAGCTGACGGATCTTCTACAGTTCAATATCCCGGAACGTTGGAGCATCGCTCATTTGTACCAAGCGATCTTGAACGAAGAGACCCATGTGCCTCGCATCGATCACCTGACAACTCTGGCTGGTTACATACACTTGCTGCTGACGGGCAATAAAGCCATCGGTATCGGCGATGCTTCGGGCATTTTCCCAATCGACGAGTCTACGCATAACTATCACCCATCCATGATCAAGCAGTTCGATGAACTGATCGCAAGTAAAGGTTATCCGTGGAAGGTCGAGGACCTTCTTCCCAAGGTTTACCTCGCTGGTGAGAATGCTGGTGAGTTAACCGAAGCGGGAGCCAAGCTACTCGACCCTTCGAATGATTTGCAGTCAGGCATTCCACTGTGTCCGCCAGAAGGCGATGCCGGAACGGGCATGGTAGCAACGAATAGCGTGAGGAAGCGTACGGGCAACATCTCCGTCGGCACATCCGTATTCGCGATGATCGTTTTGGAGAAGGAATTGTCCAAAGTGTATCCCGAGATCGATATGGTTACGACGCCGGACGGTAGTCCGGTAGGCATGGTGCATGCCAATAACTGCTCCAGCGATATCAACGCCTGGCTTGGATTATTCCGTGAATTTTCCGAGGCGATGGGATACGAAGTCGACACCGGCAAATTGTTCAGCGTGATGTTCAATAAGGCGTTGGAGGCTGACCCGGATGGTGGCGGTTTGCTGAGTTACGGTTATTACTCGGGTGAAAACATTACGGGCATCGATAAAGGCCGTCCATTGTTCGTCCGCTCACCGGAAAGCAACTTCAATCTGGCGAACTTCATGCGTACACATCTGTTCACAGCTTTTGGTGCCCTCAAGCTTGGCATGGACATTTTGACGAAGAACGAGCATGTGGCGATTGACAGCATTTTGGCTCATGGTGGTCTGTTCAAGACCCCTGTCGTCGGTCAGCGGATTGTAGCCGCAGCGATGAACGTGCCGGTGTCAGTCATGTCTACAGCGGGTGAAGGCGGCGCATGGGGTATGGCGCTTCTGGCTTCGTATATGATCAACAAGGATCAGCGGGAGAGTCTGGATGTGTTCCTGGAACAGAAGGTCTTCAGCGATGTTCAGGGTGAGGAAGTTGTACCGGATGCATCGGATGTCAAAGGGTTTGAAGCATTTATCGAACGCTATCGGAAGGGCCTCGCGATTGAGCAGGCGGCGGTAGATCATCTGGTAGAGGTTGTTCAAAAAGACCGCTTTTGATTACGAAGGATGCCTAGTGGCATCATCAACATCGAATATGGAATTCAGCCGAAATGTCCGTTGCTCACGTAGCTCTATCTACGCTCCGCTACTCCATTTCTAGCTTCATCCCATCTTCTCGGTACTGAAAACCGACTTTTTGAACACGCACTATTAGAGAACGGGAGGGAATAACATGTTAGAACAACTGAAAGAAGAGGTCTATGAGGCGAATCTCGAGCTGCCGAAGCACGGACTTGTGAAGTTCACATGGGGTAATGTCAGCGCGATGGATCGGGAAAGTGGTCTGTTTGTCATCAAACCGAGCGGTGTCAGCTATGACAAGATGAAAGCGAGCGACATGGTAGTGGTGGATTTGGACGGCAATGTAGTAGAGGGGGACATGAGGCCTTCTTCGGATACTGCGACACATGCGGTGCTATACAAACATTACCCGGAAATCGGCGGCATTGTGCATACTCATTCCACTTGGGCGACCATCTGGGCGCAAGCTGGTCTGGACGTACCCGTGATGGGGACGACGCATGCTGACACCTTCTATGGTGCCGTACCTTGTGCCCGTTTCTTGAACCAGGATGAAGTTGATCGCGGATACGAAGCGGAGACGGGCCGTCTCATTATTGAAACATTTGAACAGCGCGGGCTGGATGTGATGGCAATCCCGGCAGTTCTGCTTCATGGACATGCACCGTTTACATGGGGGAAAGACGCCAAGTCGGCGGTTGTAAACAGCGTCGTGCTGGAGGAAGTATGCAAAATGAACCTGTATGCGCGGCAATTGAATAACTTTGCAAAAGAACTGCCGCAAGGCATTTTGGATAAACACTATCTGCGGAAACACGGAAAAGACGCCTACTACGGACAGAAGTAATTTGGTTATGTAGCGATCGGTTGATAATAATTCAAGCGAATAAGTTGTTTGTTACTACTACCAATGAAGTTGTATCAAACTTTTACACGATAACGGAGAGTGCAGTACCAATCTGTAGAAGCGAAGCGCTCGCCTTTATAACCGGATATCATCCTTATTAAAATTGATCAAAGAAATCCGGGGATAACCAGCGATCGGAAGATGGTACTGCAATCGGAGTGGTAAGTGTAACCCATTTGTTCAACTATAAAAATGAAAAGAGGATGATTACATGTCAGCAACAGCAGCTAAACAGTTTTGGTTCGTCGTAGGTTCGCAGCATCTGTACGGGGAAGAAGCACTGGGTGAGGTTAAAGCCAACGCACAGAAAATTACGGATGCCCTCAATGCAAGCGGCGTTCTGCCATACCCGCTCGTATTGCAGGATTTGGCGGTAAGCGCAGATAAAATCACGAGCATCATGAAAGAAGTGAACTATCGCGACGAGGTAGCGGGTGTAATCACTTGGATGCATACGTTCTCGCCTGCAAAAATGTGGATTCGGGGTACGAAATTACTGCAAAAACCGTTGCTTCATCTCGCAACACAATTCAATGAAAGTATTCCATGGGCGACAATCGACATGGACTTCATGAACTTGAACCAAGCCGCTCACGGTGACCGTGAGTATGGCTTCATCAATGCACGCCTGAGAAAACAAAATAAAATCGTCGTTGGCTACTGGGAGCGTCCAGAAGTGCAGCAGCAGGTTGCGGATTGGATGGACGTAGCGGTAGCTTATAATGAAAGCTTTAACATCAAAGTTGCTCGCTTCGGTGATAACATGCGCAATGTGGGCGTAACCGAAGGCGATAAAGTAGAAGCACAGATCCAATTCGGATGGACTGTCGATTATTTCGGTATCGGCGACCTCGTGCAATACGTGAATGCCGTAACGGAGCAAGAAATCGATGATTTGATCGCTCAGTATGCAGAGTTGTATGAATTCGATTATGGCACGAACAGTAAAGAAGCTTGGGAAGCTAGCGTACGTGTACAAGCAAGTTATGAAATTGCGATCAAACGTTTCCTGGACGAGGGTGGATACAGTGCCTTCACCACGAACTTCGAAGATCTGCATGGCATGAAGCAACTTCCGGGTCTGGCTGTCCAACGCCTGATGGCTCAAGGGTACGGATTTGCCGGTGAGGGTGACTGGAAAACAGCTGCGCTGGATCGTTTACTGAAAATCATGGCCCATAACGAGAATACGGGCTTCATGGAAGATTACACATACGAGATGGCTGCTGGACAGGAAGCGATCCTGCAATCTCACATGCTTGAAGTAGATCCGACACTTGCCAGCACCAAACCGAGAATCATTGTGTCCCCACTGGGTATTGGCGATCGCGAAGATCCGGCTCGTCTTGTATTTGATGGCAAAGCAGGCGAAGGTGTCGTGGTATCCATGGCAGACTTCGGTACACATTACAAACTGCTGATCAACGAAGTATCTGCATTTGAACCGACCGTTCCAGCACCTAATCTGCCGGTAGCCCGTGTATTGTGGAATGTGAAGCCTAACTTCCAGGATGGGGTTAGAGCTTGGATCGAGAATGGCGGCGGTCACCATACCGTAGTATCTTTGAACCTGACTACGGATCAAATCGTGACCTATGCGAAATTGGTGAACCTGGAGTACGTTGTGATTAAATAGTTTTGTTAATCATGAACTTATACAAATTCTTTCCTTATGGCCGGGGGGTTCCCCGGCCCTTTGTCTTGCCGTGAGGCGCATGGTGTATGGCCTGAAACGGGTCTCATGCTCTCTCCAATACAAAGGATAACGTTAGTACCGTCGTCTACGTTCTATTTTGCTATAATAGCCCAAAGGAGGTTATCTATTAATGATACATACCCAAGAAAGTTTGCTCCACCAACTGCGCCAGCTTGGCATTGACGATCAAGGGACGCTGCTCGTTCACTCTTCCATGAAAAGCATGGGCGAAGTCGAAGGCGGTGCGGATACGGTGTTGGATGCATTGACCGAGTATATGAAGGACGGACTGCTGGTATTGCCAACGCATACATGGTCCACGATCAATGCGGACAATCCGATGTTCCACGTGGAATCCTCACCATGCTGTGTCGGTATTCTGCCTGAGCTATTTCGCAAACGACCTGAAGTAGTACGTTCTTGGCACCCTACACATTCGGTAGCTGCTCTGGGACGCGACGCCGAAGCATTTACGAAGGACGATCATCTTTTCGATACACCTTGTGCTAGAGGCTCGGCCTGGGGGAAGCTGCTCGATCGGAAGGCAACCATCCTTTTGGTGGGCGTTGATCTGAAACGGAATACGTTTATCCATGGTATCGAAGAATGGGTCGACATCCCAGGCAGATTAACGGATGAGCCTGAGATGTTACGCACGGTTTTACCCGATGGAACCGAAATTTCGGTGCCTTCTCGGAGACATTGCGGATTGTCGTGGTCGGAGCATTTTTGGAAAGTGGATGACGTTCTTGAACGTAAAGGTGCGATGCGTAAGGGGCAGCTTGGCGATGCGGTTGTCAGAGTGTGTGATGCGGCCTTGTTGACGGAAGTAATCACGAGCATGCTCCAAGATAATCCGGATTTGTTCTCGGACAATTTGCCTTTGACTACTGTACACGAATGAGGAGAGGGCCGTCCGGTGACGGAGGGCTCTACATATGTACCTGCTTGCTTCTTACGACAGCTAACAAGGTCTTCTTTCCTCCCGGTTTACATCTAAACGTTCAATTTCATTCACAAAAACGCAAAAATTGCGCAAAATTCAAACAGAGGTTGGTTGGTTTGCCATTGTATGGGCTACTCACCCCATTAGCGGTGTGATAAGATGTGGTTAAATTAACCAATAGCAATAATATAGGAATATCTTTTATAGGTTTATCGAAGATTCACATAGCGTTAAGGAATAACCCAGTTCAATACTATCCTCGTTGTCGCATGCAAAAAGGAGAAGATTCGTGAGCCCATTAGTATGGTATGATCTCTTTCTATTCGTCCTATTGTTTGGTGTATACGTATATGTTTTTGCAACGGTTAGAATTACGAACTTACATAAGGTTTACTTTTTGTTTCATGGGTTGATGATGCTCTGGCCATTCTGTCAATTTGCGAGTACGTTGACGAAGGACCCCGGCTTGCAGTTGTTCTATGTTACGTTATCTTTTGTCGCCGTTTCCTTACTAGGGAGTGGTTGGTTGCTGCTTACGATCTTCATTACGGGTGAAGCGGAGCGAATAGGCCAAAAAAAATCCTTACTATTGTTCATCCCTGCGGTTATTGGAGCGGTTGGCGTGATCCTGAACCCGTGGGGCTGGTTTGTAACTCCGCTGGAAGGCGGTTATATCGAGCGGGAATATGGACACTGGTTCTGGGTTGTCATGGCTATACTCGTGAGTTACTTTGTAACGTCCCTCTTTATTTTGTTCCGGGCACTTTATTCTTCTCGAACGTCCTCCATGATTAAAAATCAGGTGAAAGTTACGCTATGGGGCATATTCGTGCTGGCTGCTTTTGCAACAATCGACGCTCTGCTTAATGTGGTTCTAAGAGCGTATTTACCGTTCATCATTCCCGGACTGACTTCGCTGGGGATTTTCGTGTCCGACCTTTTCTTCGTCTATGTCATAAAAAGGTACAATGTGTTTGATCTGGTTTCCATCGCCCATGAGGATGTAATCAATACCATTCCTTACGGCATCCTTGTACTGGATGAGAATGAGATGATTATTGAATTGAACAAAGCCTCCCGATCCTTCATGGATCTGCATGTGGGGGATTCTTTTGATATGGAGGCATTTCTGGGTTTTGTTCGTGTAGAGGGTAGCCGCCAGAAGTTCCTGGAGGAGTATAAGCAAAAAGACAATACCTTGTCTCAAATTGAAGTACTCGTGGGGCGGGATGACATCCGTCATTATATCCTCCAAGCGTCTCCCATTGTGGATGCTGCGCGCGCACCCAGGGGTCATATCCTTACGTTCCAGGATGTCTCTCAAGAGCGCTTCTATGTCAAAGAAATGAATAGGCAGAATGAGACGCTTCAGGAGCGTAATCATGCCCTGGATCGCATTCGTCTGGAGTTGTCCGAGGCCAATCGCAAGCTGGAAGAACTCGCCCTGACGGACAGTCTGACGAACTGCTACAACCGTCGTTATCTGACCCAACATCTGAATCACGAGGTTATCACCAACATTCAATATAAAACGCCGTTTTCACTCATACTGTTGGATATTGATTACTTCAAAGCGATCAATGATCGCTACGGACATGTCATCGGGGATGAAGTGCTGCATCGCACGGCTCAGGCTGTCAAAGAATCCATTCGGAGCACCGATATTCTAACCCGATATGGCGGGGAGGAATTTATGATCTACCTTCCGCATACGGAGCATGACGTGGCTAATCAAATTGCAGAACGCGTGAGATTATCGGTAGAGTCCAACCGCATTGTAGTGGATCACGAGATTGAACAGGTGTCCATTACGATCAGTATAGGAATTTTGTCCATTGAGGATTTTGAATTGGAGCATGTACCGGATAACCCGGAGGGGTATCTGATTCAACTGTTCGCTGCGGTGGATAAGGCGTTGTATCAGGCGAAGCAGAATGGGCGTAATCGGATTGAATTTGCGGCGTTTGAACGGGGAATTGTTTAGACAGGGCTGTGAGACTATTAGGAATCCACCGGAAAATACGTTTTTTATAATGTCGCTAATTCATAAGTGAAATGGTATATTATTCAAGATAAAACGATTGTGAAAAATACAAAATGAGGGTGAATTCGTTGAGATTAGTTGGTCTAAATGTCCGTAATTTCAGAAGCATTGAATTATTAAGTCTAAAAAATTTAGGAAGCTTTAATGTGTTTATTGGTAAGAATAATGCAGGTAAATCAACAGTCATTAGTGCGATCAATTATTTCTTTAGTATGATGGATACTTCCTTGGTAACCGAAGTTTTTTCAGAGGATGACTTTAGGAATAAACAATTTAATGAAGCTATAGCAATTAGCGGATCATTAATTTTTAACACAAATGAGATAAAAATGAAAAATGATTTTTTTAATACAATGACAGAAGAATATCCACAGCTGATCGCAGCGGTTGAAAACTTGAAAAATCTAAAAGTTATTAACCTGTATACAAAGTGTTTTTGCAATGATCAATTTAGTGGGATATTTTCGTATATTGAAAAAATCACACTGTCTGATGAAAGCCCTTTTGGCTCTAATGGAATTAAAGAAACGGTTCTCTTTTCAATCGATGAAAATGGGATTAATGAATTTGTTGGGAAAGCGCTCAAAAAGAAGGATCTTAATAAACAGTATAAACAAATGAACGATGCATTGGAGAATATTGATAGTCACACCTTTAGAAGAGCTCGTGAAAGAGGAGCGATCGTGAAAATTCCGAGATATAAAGATGTTTTTGACAATTTAAACGAATTTATTGAAAAGGCAACTGATTATCAGGAGTTTAGGAGACTAATATCTGAGGAGATAGAAAGTTTGGATAAGAAGATAGGGGAAGTCGAAAATTCCTCGTACCAGAATGAATTCACTTTATTTTCAGGTGTTTCAAAACAGGTTCCAATGCATATACATAAATTATTGGAAATTATAAAAGGAACACAGATCTTAAGAGAATTACACAAAAAGGCTGAGATTGATCAAGAAGATGCAGAACAGTTGTTAAGGTTAAAAAATAAAAGAGGTAAAGGCGAAAAATACAATAACTTACAAAGAACTGTTGAAGACCTTTTAGGAGCAACAATCGGTGCTTACACAAGTGACGAAGAGGATAATACAGCTGAAATTGATATTGATGATTTTTTAGTAGATCTTAATGGCACTGGCATTAAAGAATCCCTTAGATTATTGCTAGATATAGAGTTTACTAGTCCCCAAGTTATTTTAATAGAAGAGCCTGAGGTTTATCTTCATTTCGGCCTCGAAAGAAAATTATTTTTTCATTTAGTAAGATATTCGTTAGAACACGGAATACAGATATTTACTACAACGCACTCGACTGGTTTTATAGATAGATCTGATACCAGTAACATATTTCTTATAAGGAAAGAAAATAAAAACACCTCTGCGACTTCATTGAGAGATAATGAGATTACTGAGTTGTTAAATGAACTGGGTGTCGATTTAAGTGCTGTTGTGTTTGCTAAGTTTCTATTTTTTGTTGAGGGCCCCACTGATGAATTTGTCATCAGAAGCTATATAACACAATATTATCCCCATATTTCTTACTCTGATATAGGGTTTGTACAAATGTCTGGAGTAGGAAATTACATGTATTATGCAAACGCGAATACTCTGGGTATGTTTTCTAAATATGGACTAAAAACCTTGTTTATAGTGGACAAAGACAGTAAAGGATTGGATGAAATTAAGAAATTAGTAGATAATCATCCTAAGTTTAGTAAATTAGAAGTCTTGCCAGTCAGATCTATGGAAAGTTTCTTCTTGGTGCCTGAGATTATTACGACATTTATTACTCAGAAATTAATACAGTCTGGTTCTAAAAATATATCCCCAAATATTGATGACATAAAGAATTTGTTAGATCAGTATATTGAGGAGTATAAAAGCGAAACATTTAGACTTGGTTTGAGTTGGAAATATCATAAATCTATTCATTTAAATAGGTTAATTGAACGGACTAATGTTGTTACAACTCTTGGAGAATCTATTATCCATGTCAAAGAAGGGTTAGAAGCGTTAGTCGAAATGAGCCAAAATCTATTAACTAAGTATACAGATCAAATAGAACATGAAGTTGAGGAATTTGAATCGTTGTGGCAAAAAAACAAATTAAATATAGTACCTGGAGATAAAGTTATCGATGCTATATGTAAGAAATATGGAGTGAGATACAAGAAAAAACAAAGTGATGCAGAGTTACTAACTAATTCGATTTTAGAAGAGATGTGGCCACGATCTCTTAAGGTGATAATTGATGATGCTTTGAAAAGTTGTAATTTACATGAGAAATCTAAAAATGAATTAATGTAACTATGCTATTAGTGATGTTTTTAAGTATTGGACGTAACAGGAACACCTATGGTATGGAGTTCCTGTTACGTCTTTTTTAATTGTATTCTATAATTTGTAGATGAACTTTTTTTATTATATACGGATTGTCAAGCCAAGTGCGACAGTTCCTCTGTGAAAGATTCGTGAACAGTTCTCCAGCCCAAACATTTTCGTGGTCTGTTATTAATTAGATCGAGTGAATGATCGAGATCTGTACCCTTGGGGGGGACTCTCGCAGTAAGCCATTCCCATTATCGTTGGAACCGCGTTGCCAGGAAGAATACGGAATGGCAAAATAAACGTTCAAACGAGGGGTGGTTTCCACGTTTATATAACAAGCAAACTCCTTGCCTCTGTCTGCCGTAGCCGTAAGGAAAGTGCCTTTAGGGTACTGTGAAATGACTACACCGAGTGCAATTTCCATGGACAATGCGGTACGATCAGGCATGAGAATGGCGGTATATAGACGGGTCTTCCATTCAATGGACGTGGCTACGCACCCTTACTTTTCCCCCCACCGGATACGACAGTATCCAGTTCCCAGCCCAAATGTTTTTGAACGTACTTCTTTCGGTCGCTCTGAAATCGTCCGGCCAATGGTGAATTTACCACTTGTTTCTAAGGTTTTTTGACGTTCTCCTTGTGTGCATGGTTGTTGTGGTGACTTCATTCTAAACGAATCCGGCCATGGGCCCTTTTTTATTTATTTCCAGCACAGCAGGTGTCGCACTTCATATTACAATCTGTCAGTTTTATTAATGAGGGACATCTCGCTGGATGTCCCTTTTTACAGTTAGTGTAGGGCTAATGTGCCATATCGAATATATATATTTTTTATTTCGACATATATCTACATTTTTTTTGTGAAAAATCAATTAAAATTAAATTTTTAGAAGTAGACAATTGTTATGAGCTTGAATAAGCTACACAAATTAAATTTCTACATCAACTCATATAATTTTGAGAGATTAGTGATATTGAATTAAAAGGGTGCTTATAGATTTCGGTTCAGGGAGTGTAGTTATGTAAGAGCTCGCCGTTAAAGTATGATAGATACGAAAATAATAAAGCTTAGCCCATGATCTTCACAAGTTCCACACTGCCTAGATATCTTTCTGATGAAAGGATGTGCAACTGTACAGGACACTAAATAAAAGCTTAAATCAAAAATAAGTGTTAGGGGTAGGTATTTTTGAATATTGGCCATAATAATAATTACAGAAGCCCAATGCCGGAAGAAAACTGTCCACCAGGATCTTCACAAAGTAAGGATATTGAGAAAGTTTATAGATTGGCTTTAAATAACCCACCTATAGCAGAAGATTTTCTAAGTCACATTGAATCCGGAAAGCAATATCCTCCTGGTTCTGATTGTGAAGCTGCTTCAATATCAGTATATAAAAAAATGGAGGATGTAATAAAGCAGAAAAGAAAGATTCCGGTATATAGGAAAAATGGATACATTTCTGAGGGGACAATTAAGCATAATACAGGTGTTGTCCATGAGTCAAATACAACCTCTCATGTTGATTGGTGGGTTTATAGAGGGCAAACAGTTCATCAATATTTTAAATAATGGGGAATGAATATGGACTTTAAACTGCCATTACCAATTGGTTTTTTAAAAATAATTGATGTTTACGAATACATAGATGGTCCAAAGGTATTTTCATGTGTTAGTGAATTTGGAAAAAAGTATATAGTTAATTGGATAGATACTTCCCCGACAACAGATACTTGGTTCTATGTGCCTGTTTCTAATCAAAGGCTAAGAGGTGTAAATACAGGAAAAGTATCTTTGAGAGAAGTAATCATTAATTCTGAAAGAAAAAACATTTTTCAGGTAGTAACTCCTGCCAAGGGAATAGGGGAAGTTGTAATTAGCAAAAGGAAAATCTCAAGTATTATTGAAGATGAGTTACCTGATGAGGATTCCTTTGTAGATGTAATTGTTGATGATGAGAATTTTAAATCTAGTACAACAGTAGTAAGTCAGGTGGCTAATAGTGGGCAAGTGATTAAAGAAGAATACTACAAAAGTAAAACTGAACCCGTAGAAAGAAAGCAAAACAAACAACTGAGTAAATTGCCTCCTAAAGGTGATACGAGGAAGGTAGCACTTTTTAGTAAAAGGGACGTATTGGATCTATCTTTTAATGTTAAAGGAACTCATAAGTATGAAATGGATGCTTTAATTTTAGGTTCTGCTTTGGTGTACACCCAAGAGATCGTCAACTATATGTCATTAGAAAAAAAACAGTCAGGGAGATATAAGCTTGATAGGAACCAAAGTAGTAAAAGAAAGCTTAAGGCTGTGGGACTTTATGCCGCTTCTTTTGGTATCAGACTAGAGTCTGAGGTCGAATCTGATTTACTAGGGGACACGGAATTATCTCAAACTTTACAGGAACTAATGAAACTAATTGAATCTACAGAAAATATACAAAAATTTAAAAAGTGTATAGGAAATCTTAATATAAAAGTTACGAAAATTTACTATGAATTACTTAAATTGCTTAATGAAGAAGAGATAGAACTAACCGCTGAGTGGGCTTCACCCGATTCAAAGCATAGTGTGTCACGGTTAGACCGTTCTGTAATTTCCAACGCTATTCAAGCAATTAATGAAGAAACGAAGCATGAACACAACACATTAAAAATAGCTGGTGATCTAGTAGGTATCAATGTTAGTCGTAATAAGTTTAATTTAATTACAGATAAAGATGAGCATGTTTACGGTACAATATCCAAAGCGCTCAGAGATAAAAAATTTACGGTTCCTTTGAGGGTAGAAGCGACTGTTGAAGAAACAATTGAGATTAATCTTTTATCTGGTAAAGAAACAACTTCAAATACACTTGTAGGCATTAAAGCACTTTAGATTTTCTAAAGTGCTTTATGTATTGTAGGTATTTATTATCTCTCCATAAGACAATGTCAAGAAAAGTGGACTATTTTGTATACTAAATCTAATCTACCAGCATTATTTAATTAGTTTCATTATGTTTTGATTTATAAACTGAACAGCTTGTATCTGTTCAGTATCCATTTGACTCATGCCTAAAATGAATTCATCAATTACATTTTGCTTTAATCCTGCATTTTGGTTCTCAGCAGATAGCATTAATTCACTAATCCCAATATTCAGGGCGACTAGAACCTTCTCCAAAGTATCAATGGAAAAGTTTCTTTCGCCTCTTTCTAATGATCCAATATATCTGTAATCTAACCCAGCAATATCAGCCAGCTTTTGTTGAGTAAGTCCTTTGGCATTTCGCATTGCTCTAATTCGTGTACCTATTAATTGGCGTAACTCTGACATTTGAATCACCTCATAATAAGCTTAGATAAGATGAGTCATAAAAGTCAGGTTAAAATATATAGCAATAATGGTGTTATTTACGCATTTTAAGTAGTATAATGAATGAATATCATTACCTCACAGGAGTAATTAGGAAATCATTATGCCTATACTATCAAAGGAGGGCTTCTCTTTGCGAAAATCTATCCTAAAATCACTTAAACCGGATATTATTGTTGAAATGTTGGACATGGCTGAGGCTTTTGAAAATTGGAACAAGGTAATGGAGAGGGCGGACATGTTGTATCAATGTGTGCAGTGCATTCATGAAGAGCGACAGGAGCACCGTACCAAGGGATTACCTTTACCATACATCCATACTGAGCATCCGTTGATCTATTATCACGGGTTCAGCCTCCAGATGCGAGGGTTGGCTCACCGGAAGATGGGACAGGTGGATCAGGCGCGTGCGTGTATCAATCAGTATGCAGAGCTAGGGTGGATGGAAGAGCTGGATGATGCGGGAATGCAGGTAGTGCAGGAGTTCAGGCATCGAGCGCAGGTGAATCGGTATGCGTTGGAGATTGAAACGGGGCATGCAGAGTTGTTGGAGGAGTATGTGAATTTTCTGCTAGAGCATCCAGAGACATGTATAACAGGTCTAAGAGCGATTGTGGAGGCAGCGGTTCGGTATCGTTGGCAGATTGATCGAGTTTTACATATGTTTGCGAATCAGGTTCAGGGTGTTGGTGTAAAAATAGATTCTTCAAACAACGACGATATGTACCATTACTGTTATCACCTGGCTTTGTACGAACAAAGGATGGGAAGGAGAAAGAAAGCGGTGGAGTTCATTTTGCAGGCAATCAGATTAGCGGATGAGCTAGAGATGAATCGGTATTTCAAAAAATGCGCAGCACTAATGGAATCGTTGCGGGAAGATGCGACGGGGGAGCAGATTAGGCGGTATCGGACGTTTTTGGAGGAGATAGGGTAATGGGGTTATTTGCTGGTGATAAGTGCTTTGAAATGGGTAAAGGCATATAGGACCATAGCACCGATGAGGGGTATAGCTTATGTTTTTATCATGGTGAAATCAGGATGTTAGCCGGATGGCCTGTATTATAAACTTCTGCTAACATAGGTTAATCATATTTTAAATGAGCGGAGAAACGTATGAGTACAATCAAAGTAACCCCTGAACAACTGCATCACGTATCAAATCAGGTGGATCAGGCCAGACAACAGTTGGAGAGTATACGGGGTGATCTGACGAGACAGATCATGTTCATTCAGATGATGTGGATGGGTGCGACGCAGGAGCGATTTTACTATGAGTTTGAGCAATCGCGCCCTATACTGGATAAAGCGCTGGAGAGTATGGTGAGTACATCCAAGGAATTGAAGGACATCGCTACGCGCTTCCAGGATGCAGATGCTCAGTTGGTAAGTCTGGGTGGTGCAACTGGAGCAGTCGGTGCCGCAGCAATCATGACCAATTCAGCAGGTAATTCAAGCTCGGGTGATAAGGGATATCGGATGGCACAAATCAATATGTTTGGAAAGTGGGTGTGGATGCCTGTCAACGAGGATGGTGATGCGGATCAGGCTGCCCTTCAGGCGTATGAGAAGGATCATGGACATCTGGATGTTAATCGCATGGAAGGTGTGAAGGTTGAACCACCTGGGGATGATATATTCACACTACAGATCAAGGCATTCCAGAACGGAATACATCCCTATACAGGAGAAACTGTCTCTGATTCTTATGCTCGAACCATGGTTACCTCTCTAAAGTTTGCCCAAGTGTTTATGGCGATTCAGATGGTTCGTGGGAGTGTTCCGGGAGGCAAGGGTCCATTTCGCTTACCATCATCTAGTCCAGCCGTGGCGAAAATTAAGAAGAATATAGAGGCTGCTAAGGCGAAGAGTGATAAGGCACAGACTGTTGCTTCTGTGAATACACAAAAGATTACAAATAGCGGAACTATAGTTAAGGAAAAGAGCAAAACAACGTACACTAACCGTGCTGGCGCTGAACTCACATGGGTAGATCAGCATCCAAAGAATATTAATCGGGATGTTGATAACTTTTTGGGTAGCTCCAACATTGGTAAAGCAACGGAAGCAAAGGTTGCTAATTTTGTAAGAGACGAAACAGAAATCGTTGGATTTGGATTAAAGGTATTAAAAAAAGATGGTCAACCTGCCGGAGATTTAGATGTTGTTACTAATGATGTAATAATTGAAGTGAAGGCTTCCATTAAAGCTGTAGACTCTGAGCAATTTTTGAAAATGACTCAGCGCGATCATCCTGATTTCTTCAATCCTGAGAACAAAAAAGTTATCCTATATATCGATAAACCCTTAAATAAACTAAGAGATGAGCATGAGAGCATGTTAAAAGATATTAAGTCTTATGGCGTTACCGTCGTCAATTCGTTGGAAAAATTAAAGGAGGTAATAAAATAAAATGGGAACCACTGCATTTTTCTTAACGGAGCGTGAGAAGTATACGCCAGAAAAATTTTTATCCGACACCATGATTGCGGTGTTTAACTCCGACAACCGACTTTTATTTGATAATCATAAAAATCTTGAAAACGGAATATTTTCTTCTACAACGTTGAATATACTGGCTCATTCCTATAATAGTGAGGAGAATAATCATCAATTCATTATGTATGTGAAGGCAAAAGAAAATAAGAGTGTAATATTCAGTGACTATGAAGATCTTGATTTAGATCCTAATTACGAACTCATTCGAGTGGGGACAATAGAGGAAGTGTTTGGAGCAGAAGGGGTCATTCTTAGTTTTGTTTATGAATATCTGAATCTTAATAGATCGGACTATTTTTGGGTGGCTGATTACGATTGGGTCTACACCTGGGAAGATATACAAAAGATACATTCAATGACTTATGACTCTGATTGGTGCTATAAAGATCCGAAGATGATTTAATATTACAAATAGAGCTGAACCTTTTGTTCTATCTTTGAATAATAAGTTAATCCTGCCAGCGGGAGATTGGAATGAATGAACAAACCAATTAAAGAGATATACTCACTAAATCAAAATATTCAGACAGAGGAATCTGAGTATCCTTTGGATCAGTGGTACAACAGACTTATCGATAAAACAATAGATGAGATAGAATTAGAAGATGTTAGTAGAATGCTAGCTCAAAATGTTTTTATGGATCTTGGTATAAAAAAAGCTTTGGAAATTTTAAAAGGTGATCCACTTGCTGGGGAAATGTATGATGGTCATTTATTAAAAATACTCTACTCGATTGAATTAAATCAATTTGAAGATGTATCACAGCTTGCATCTTTGCTCCAGGATATTAACAGAAACCTGTCTAATATTGAATGGGCTGATGAAGAGGATCAGGAAGAGTATACTGAGTTGTTGACTAATTTCATGAAGAAATTAGAACTGTATCAGGGATAACATCAGAGATTAGCATCTTGATCTTTTTTTAGGACGAATTATTAAAGGCAAAGGTACCAGCATACTCACCTTTCAGAGACAATTCAGGCCACGCAACCAGAATTGTCTCTTTTTATTGAACAAATTAATCTTTCAGCCCTATAACCGGGTTATCTATCTGACATAAACTAGCGTATACTGATGGAATAGCAAATATCTTCAAATTGCATATTTAAATTGATCCATATTATTGATACACTAGATCAAGGTTATATCATTCAGAGAAGGGGCGGGCCTGTTCAAGAATGGGGCTTGCTGCAATGCCAAATCGATAACGCTTACATCCTTTTGGCAAATATAGGATATAAGGACGGTAGACATGAGCCAGGGACAAACGAGTACAGATGTTATCTTGATTGGTGCCGGAATTATGAGTGCAACTTTGGGAACTTTGCTTAAACAATTGGCACCAGACTGGAATATTAAGGTTTTTGAGAAGCTCGCCAGTGCGGGGGAGGAAAGCTCCAACGAATGGAATAATGCCGGAACCGGGCATTCAGCATTGTGCGAACTTAACTATACCGTTGAACGACCAGACGGATCCGTAGATATTAGCAAAGCCATTAAGGTGAATGAGCATTTTCAAATCTCAAGGCAATTTTGGTCCTATCTCGTCAAAAGCAATCTGATTCGTAATCCGCGGGACTTCATTATGCCGCTCCCTCATTTGAGTTATGTACATGGAGAGCAGAATGTCCTGTTTCTAAAAAGACGCTTTGAAGCGTTATCGAAACATCCGTTATTCGTTGGCATGGAATTCTCGGATAATAAGAAAAAACTGGCGAAATGGATTCCGCTGATGATGAAAAACCGCACGGGCAATGAACCGATTGCAGCCACCAAAATTGACTCCGGTACGGACGTTAACTTTGGTGCTTTAACGCGTATGCTAATGGAACACTTAAAGAGCCAAAACGTGGATATCCACTACCAACATAGCGTGAAGAATATGAAACGCACAAGCAATGGATCTTGGGAATTAACAGTGAAAGATCTGGGCAGTGGTGCTGTTAAGCGCCACACAGCGAAGTTTGTGTTTATTGGGGCAGGGGGCGGCAGCTTACATTTGTTGCAAAAATCCGGCATTCCTGAAGGTAAACATATTGGCGGTTTCCCGGTTAGCGGCATCTTCATGGTGTGCAAAAATCCGAAAGTCGTGGAACAGCATCATGCCAAAGTATATGGAAAAGCTTCGGTGGGTGCTCCGCCAATGTCTGTTCCGCATTTGGATACCCGATTTATTGAGAATCAGAAGTCGCTGCTATTTGGACCGTTTGCCGGGTTCTCGCCAAAATTCTTAAAAACAGGTTCCAATGCCGATCTGATTACTTCCGTGAAGCTGCACAATTTGCTCACGATGCTCGCGGCAGGCGTCAAAGAAATTTCACTAACCAAATACCTGATCCAACAACTCATGTTATCCAAGGAACAACGCATGGCCGAATTGCGTGACTTTGTTCCAGATGCCAAGAGCGAGGATTGGGATATGGTACTGGCGGGCCAGCGTGTGCAGGTGATTAAGGACACGGCTCAAGGCGGCAAAGGAACTCTTCAATTCGGCACGGAGGTAGTCACTGCGGCGGATGGCTCGATTGCAGCATTACTCGGAGCTTCACCGGGTGCTTCAACTGCTGTTCACGTGATGCTGGAGATTCTCCAGAAGTGCTTCCCGCAGCATATGGATGCCTGGGAACCAAAGATCAAGGAAATGGTTCCTTCCTATGGCGAATCACTGGTTGACAATCTTAGTCTTCTAAACCAAGTACATGCTTCAACCGCTCGGGTGCTTGGGCTGACAGCTGAGAAATCAGTCGTTCGGATGTAACGAGATATATGCGGCCTGATCTATAGTAGGTGCGATAAAGAGCTAAGCCGGCTAAAACCGTGCTTAGCTCTTTTTTATGTACCATTAGTGTATGCCGCCCTCCAGAACTACTCTATGCAAGTCGGAGAATTCACCCTTAGTTATTCAGTCGTAATACTTTCGCCCTGTTGGGAGATCGTGGAATCTGAGATGATGGGTTCATCAAAGGTTCGGGTCACAAGCTTCGGACCTTTGGCCTTCAGGCTAGGGCGATCCTTCCTTCTAATTCATTGGCGAACTTAGGGTTGCCGCTTTCCTGAAGATCTCAATTCAGAGAGGAGGCGTCCAGGCTATCATATTCCTTCCTTCTACAGCAGACCACTAATTGTAGGGATATGGCTTTCCTGGACTCTTTTATCATGAACAATACCATCTATTTGCGCAGAGCGATGAAACTCATGATCGAGCAAGAACAAGGGGAGAAACAGCTGCCGAAGGTTTATTTGGCGACTGCCCTTAAAAATATAGAAACGCTTGGATACACATTCTCGGATGAGTTGATGCAGGCCGTGCGAACATTATCCAAGGAACAATTTGAAGCATTGATGGCCCAGGTTGTGGCTGATCTGAGAATCATGGTCGGTGCACATGTGGACTACAAACCGATGTACCCTGGATTCCCGGCGCAGGTGATGGAGGAAGATGAGGTGGAACTCTACCTGAATGCTATCCTTCATTATCTGACCTTGGTATATCCGATTCGTGAACCGCTGGAAAGGGTACCTTTGCTGGATAAAGTAAACCTGAAAGTCATTGGCCTCGGCAACAAGGCTGACTTCCAGACGCTCATCCGCCAACTGATCGAAGCCAACGGCTCCATCTCGGAGACGGACAAAGCAGATATCGATACGGTGCTGGAACATACGGAACCGGATGAAGTAGATGCGCTGTTGCCATCTGAGATTCCTTTTAAGGAAAATGTGGGGTTCGTAGTAGCTTCGTTATTAACGTATGAAAAGGCCAATATCGACCGAATCGGCCCGTATTTCCGAACGGCAACCGATGTGCTTCGTCTCGCTGTGGCTTGGTCGGGTGGGGATGTCAGCTTGGCTCTAGCTTTGCCTTTTCGCAAATTCAAGCGGCGTGAGAGACGCCTGTTGCTTGGTCTTCTGGAACAGTGCGGTTCGGTTACGGAAGACATGCTCCGTTATAAGGATCGCTGGATTCGTCTGGGCGAAATTCTGCATCCATCTGAATATAAGCTGCGGTACCCACGATGCGAGGAAGCTTTTGATATTTTGCGTAATAACAAGTCGTTTACGACCTTTAACGGAAGTGTGGAGCTGGCCTTCCAATATCAGAATGTGTGGAGTTTGATTGAGCTGTTGAAGCAGCGCCCTGGTGAATTTGCGAGAAGATTGGATCACCTGTTGCGTTCTACCACGGATAAGGAATATGTATTGCTGGCGTTCGGAGAAATTCTGGAGCACGTATCAACCCCGGTATTATTGCAGGTAAAGCAGCATTTTGCCCGGCGTAATGAGCCGCAGGATCTACGTGTATTCTTCCCGAAAGGCAATGTAGCGAAGGCTTTCGCCATTCCGAATCAGCTTCCCGAGATGGACGATGACACTTGTTGTGCCGTCGTGCAGATGTGTGAGCAGGCGCTGGTGCAGCGTTTCGCCGCCCTTCCTTCGCTTGGAAAGACGTATGTCGATCCACAGCTCCATGATTATCTGGTTCCCTTTTCCCAAAGATCGGCGAGCAAGGCCCTTCATACGATTGTTCGGGGAAGCCGGGTGCCGATGGCCGAGGGAGATACGATTCGTTTCTTCAACTGGTGGAAGGAAGGGACCGTGAACGGTCAAGCAACGGGGCGCGTGGATATCGATCTGTCTGCGGTGATGTACGATGAGAACTGGAACTATGTAGAGCACATCTCCTATACGAATCTGCGTTCATCCAACTACAAGGCTGTTCACAGCGGGGATATCGTGACAGCGCCTCATGGTGCAAGTGAGTTTATTGACCTGCATATTCCGTCAATTGTTGATTATGGTGGACGTTATGTGGTGGCGAGTCTGCTTTCCTTTACGAGTCATCCATATTGCGATTTGCCGGAATGCTTTGTGGGCTGGATGATGCGGAAGAAGCCGGGTTCTGGCGAGATCTTCGAGCCGTCCACGGTGTCGAACAAGATTGATATCACAGCAGATACGCAGATCGCGATTCCCGTCATTATGGATTTGGTGGAGCGTACGGTAATCTGGACGGATCTGGCGCTGACTAGGCACCCGGAATATTACAATAATGTGGAGGGTAATCAAAAAGGGATGGTCCTGATGGGCAAAGCCCTGACCACGCTACGCAAACCGGACCTATACGACTTGTTCATGCTTCATGCCAAGGCCAGAGGTGAACTGGTGGATACGTTGGATCAGGCCGATACAATCTATTCGGTGGAGCAAGGAATTACCCCGTTTGATATCGAGCAGATTATGGCGGAATATTTGACTTAAGCCCATCACATGTGAATATGGGGGCGGAGACAGGAAAGAGCAGCGAGGAGCTGCTCTTTTTTCGGTTCAGTCACTCATTCACATCAATCACTCATTCGCTTCGCTTAGTACTTCCGCGCCGCCTGCGGCCATGAACTCCTCTACGAAATCATCAAATTCGCTCAGCGGTCTCTCGCCAGTAATGAAGGAGATGTAGGCCTTGTTCTTCAGCTTGATCAGCTCTGCTCCGTTTTTGGCAAGGGAGGGGGTTGCTACCTCAAGTGAGTTGTAGATACCACCCTGATCTAGGCCGAGGGTCGAAGCCCATTGCTCTCGCCGTCCGGTCTGCTTCAGGGGCACGGTCATGCCCAAATTGGCGCCAATTCCGTTCTGATAACTGAACATCTTATCGTACGGAGGCAGAATGACCGTGTTCTGCGGAAACGTATCAGTCCAAGTCCAGTGCTTGCCCTTCACGCCGAAGGCCATGGTAGCTGCCTCGTTCGGATCAGGGTTTGCGCTGACATCATCCAGAATTCGAAGGATCGTCGCAAGCTTGCCCGGTTCCTTAACAGCGTCGGCGCCGATGGCTGTGAAGCTCATTAACATATCGTATCCCTTGGAGCCGCGCTGCCCGTATGGTCCGGTAAAAGGTCTGCCGAACACCACCCGGGCCTCCGGGTTCTTGGCGGTCAGCTCCTTCACGTTAAAGGTCGATTGCACCGGAGTCTCTACGGCATGACCATTCGAACCATAACTCCAGTCCAGGTAATCACCATCCTGAATCCAGTGATAATAATTGCCCATCGATGTCATTCCGATTCTGCCGTTAATAAAGGCGTGGGATAGGTGTTTGTAGCTGCCCTTATTCTCCCCGGTAATAAACTCGGGATCGATCACGCCGTCCCGGTACCATTTGCGTAAATATTGCAGTGCTTCTTTCATTTCGGGCTGAAGGGCACCGATGACCTGCTCTCCATCCTTCATGCTGAAGTAAAGCTGATCCGCGAAAACAATTTGCCCAAAGGCGCCAAATACAACGTTCATGCCTTCGCTGGACAGGCCATAGGTATCCTTGATCCCATTGCCGTCAGGATCATCGTTGGTGAAGGAATAGATTACCTTCTCAAAATCAGCCAGCGTTTGCGGAACCGACAGACCGAGCTTGTCCAGCCAGTCCTGCCGGAAAACGACCGGGGTGCGATAGATGTTGGTCGGATTAATGACGGGAATACCATAATAGGCTCCGTCAATCCTTCCGGCATTTTCGTAAGCAGGCGCATTTTCCCGGATGATCCGCATCAGGTTTGGGGCGTATGTGTTGAGCATATCAACAGGAATTTCGGCCAGTACGCCTTGCTGCTGGTACTTCAGCAGGTCCTGCGGCTGGCGGATACGGAACAGATCGGGAATGGCACCCTCGGCCAGCTTCATGTCGAGAAGGGATTCATATTTGTTATTTTCAAGATTCCACACATCGAGATCGACGTCGAATTTGTCCTCCACGTACTTGAGCATTTCCGCATCCTCCGGCACCGGATAATTCTGATGCATCGTCCATGAAATGTGGTAGCGCGGATTGGGGGAAGCCGAATTGGCTTCTTGCTTATCCGTTGTGGTCTTCTGCCCGAGTGGCAGATCGCAGCCGCTGAGGATACTGATCATGCCTACCGGAATCAGCACTGCGAGGAGCACTGTAGCGCACAGCCATCCCTTTTTTTTCATCCGCAACCCTTCCTCATCTTAAGATCCAGCATCCGCGATTCCTGCCGAAGCAGTCTTGCGTAAATAATGGCCCGGCGTACAGCCGTACATTTCCTTGAACCGTTTAATGAAATAGGCAGTGGTTCCGTAGCCGACGGAGCTTGCGATCCGTTCAATAGTCATGTTGTTGTTCTCAATCAATTCTTTGGCCCGTTCCATCCGCCGGGAGGTGACATAGTCAGTATAGGTAACGCCAAGCTCCTCTTTAAAAAGCTTGCTCAAATATTTGGAACTGATGAACACCTGCGCTCCTACGGCCTCCAGTGACAGATCTTCGGACAGATGCTCCTCAATATATTGTTTGGCGAGCCCGATGGTAGAAACGGCCCGGTCGCTGTTCCGTTTCTCCGTTTCGGAGATAAATACCGTGATCGACTCCACCAGCCAGTCGCGATATGCCACGATATTGGCGATACTGATGTACTCATGGTACAGATCGGGATGACCGAGCTGAAGGGGATGCTTGTAACGAACGTTCTTCACAACATCCGAGTAGACGAATACCGCATTCGCCAGCATAAAATGGCAATAGTCTGCGGGATATAATCCTTCCCTCATCGTGGCAATGAACTGGTCAACGGCGGCAACGGCCTCATCCGGCTGCCTGGCATGAAGCTTGTCCCTGAACTTGGCAAGCATGCTCTGAGGAATTTCATCCATATTGTGCTCCCGCTGGAGAATACTGCGATCCTTCAGGATATAGAGATCGGGCAGGAAATAAGCGTATTTCATCAACGCCTGGGCCTCGCTGAAGCTTCTATGCACATCGGCCAGCTCCTGCACCCAGGAGCCTAACGACAGCTGAATATCAAGCTGGAACTGCTGTCGTGCCTCTGACAATAGAAGCTGGGACAGCTTGTCTAGCAGCGGTCCAGACGCTATATCCGTACACAGAATAACCGCCAGCTTCTTGTCCGGCAGCTCCTCGGCAATCAGGTGACTATCTGGCAAGGGTAGCGACTCCAGCCCATGGATAAATCTCGATATGACGGATGGCAGATTCTCCGAGCTAAGTCCCATATGGGCTACCCCGGTATTCAGAAGCAAGCAGCTGTATGCTTGATATGGATGTGAGATGCCCAGTGCAGTCCGTTCTTCTGCCCACTGTTCTCGGCTATAGCCGCCATGCAGCAGATTCAGTACAGCGTTATGCTTGATTGCCGGACTGTTCGCCAGCAGTGTTTCCTCAAGGCTGCTCACCTTATCGTTTAATTGCATGAAGGCACTGTCGATCAGCCGGTATTCATTCGTAATATGCGTTGTTGCCGGTCCGGATAGGTCCTTAATCCGGCTGACGAGGCGTTTGATCGGGCTGTAATTCGCTCTGAGCAAAACTGCTGACAGCGCCAGACCGATCACGATGGCGATCATGCAGATGCCGAGGATGAGCTTCTGTACCATGATCGACTGCTCATAATAGAAGCTGGCCGGCATTGCGCTATAGATAGTCCATCCTGTCGAAGGCAGGGTCTGGTAGGACACAACAACCGATGTATTGTCGATCTTGTCGTCAAAGCTGCCCTTCGCGTTTCCAGATTGTAGTGCATTCTTGATGCTCGCAACGTATTCGCCTGGCTGCCCCAGAGTGTCGGTATTGGCATTACTAATGGTGTTACCCATATGGTTAACGATAAATGTGCTTTTGTATTGTGAGGGCATCATATTCTCTATAATGCTGCTAATCGCGCTTTCTTTTACATCTATTGCAATATAGACATCACCGGTTTCGCCTGTGGACTGAAAAGGATAGCTGTGCGTGTACGTCAACAGGGCGTTGCTACTGTCAGCTGTGCCACCTGGCACGCTGGAGAAAATGTCCTGCGGTACCTGACGTGAAGCCGTCCACAGGCTATTTTGCTTGCTGGCCCGCATATCCTGAAGCCAATCTGAATAATAAGCCGAGCCTTCCCCTTGATCGGCGTTATAGCGCAGGCCGTATAGCGACGATAGCATGATGTTTTGTCCAGGATAATAAAGATGTATGGCCTGAATCATGTCCGCGTTGCCGGCAACCTTGGACTTAAGTAACTCCTGGAGGTCAATGACGCTGTCTAGCCCGCTTCGAGTAGATGGTTCCGCGAACAGTCGAATATCCGCAGACTTGTCGAGTGACAAGTCCAGGTAGATCTGCTGCACCCTTTGCAGGATCGTTCCTTCAATGGTTCGTGTTGTATTTTCAAGAATCAGCTGATTCTTGTTCTGCAATTCCTCATTGTAACTGCGCGAGAAATAGATATAGAAGAAAGAGCATATAAGCAGCACAATGACGACCACGATGGAACCGTACGAAATCGCCAAACCCGCCCATGCGGAGCTCCATTTTTTCATGAGGCATTCCTCCCGGCGACGATTATACACTACCTGATTCCACCAAAGTTCACGATTTATATGAAGGGAATGTTAAATGTCGAAAACAGGCGATATTGCTCCGAAATTGATACAATGGCGAAATTGTTTTATTGCTGGTTAAACGTGCCGGGTGCTACATTGAGACCGATTCGAGACCAACTACCAAACGATGGGAGTCGAAAAGATTTGAAAACGAAAGCCAACAAAAACAAAAAGAAAATGTTGACCGCTGCTATGGGTGTCGTGCTCATATCCAATTCAATTGCATCAACTGCTGTGCTTGCGGCACCAAGTGATTCGCAAGTTCCATTACCGCAGGAGCCGGCTTGGGGTTATTTTGTAGATACGTATAAGAATAATAACTCATCGAACACTACACTTGAGACCAACCCGGCCCTTGGCACATTGTCCAAGTTCCTGGATCTCTGGACACCAGGTTCTTCCTGGAACAATGGCACTAAGGTTCAACCCGACATACTGGACTATAACATTCAATATGTAGCGGATATCGCAGCAAACCGCACTCAAGCGGAGGAGGACGCCGCGTACTATACCGATCGTACAAATCAAACTTACGGTGCAACCGAGGGTCTGGGTTCACTGGCTGATGTATATCGTGAAAAATCAGGAACATATACGACCATTACGAGCATCCCGGACGATGCCACAACGAAGAAGTATGACGACGGTAATACAACGAACAAAGCCGGAAATTCCGATTCCGATCTAGGTAAAATGGTTGATCTGGTCGGAGCCCTGCGCGGTAATGCGGCGTCAACCAACCCTTCCAAAAATTTCTTCAGTTATATGCGTCCGTTCCGCTGGTTGAATACTCATGAGGTTGTCGTGCCAACGCTGAGACCAGCAATTAAAGATGAGGCAGAGGCGGCCTCGGACGGCGGCTTCCCGAGCGGGCATACCAATGCGTCCTACCTTGCCGCAATTGCATTCGCTTATGCCGTGCCTGAACGTTTTCAGGAGTTGGTAACCCGTGCTTCGGAAATGGGCAACAACCGAGTTGTTGCCGGAATGCACTCCCCATTGGATGTCATGGGCGGTCGTGTACTTGCAACTGCCCTCGCAGCAGGTGCTCTGAATGATCCGGAGAATGCTGAACTGAAGCAGGCAGCTTACGATCAAGCGCATAATGTACTGCTGAAGGAGACCGGAACAGCAGAAGACCGATTTACCGACTACGAGAAAAACAAGGCCGAGTATACCCAACGTCTGACTTATGGCTTCCCGCAGATCGGTTCCACAACGGAGCCTATGCCAGTCCCTAAAGGAGCAGAGGTGCTGCTTGAGACCAGACAGCCTTATCTTAGTGCGGATCAGCGTCGTGCTGTACTGGCGACAACCGGAATTACATCCGGCTACCCTGTATTGGATGATCCCGAAGGCTGGGGACGCCTCAATCTGTTCGCTGCGGCAGACGGATATGGCGCATTCAACAGTGATGTAACGGTAGTGATGGATGCCAGCAAGGGTGGTTTTAACACGGTGGATGTTTGGCGGAACAACATCTCCGGTACCGGCAAGCTGACGAAGGAAGGCAGCGGTACATTGAAACTGCGGGGGGCTAATACGTACTCCGGAGGTACTCAGGTTAGCGCGGGCACATTGGAAGGTGATACAGCTACTGCGTTCGGTAGTGGCGATGTGGTCAACAACGGGGGGACGGTTACGGAGAGCGTAACTGGCAAATGGAACATTGAAGGCAACTTCGTGCAGGCTGCTGACGGTACGCTGGAGCTCAACGTGGCTTCCGCAAATGACGTGCTCGACGTTAAAGGTACGGTGAACTCCGCCGGAGCACTGCATGTGAATTTTGCCAGCAGCTATGTACCTGGTGCGGGTGAGATTACGCTTGTAAGCCATGGCGCCAATCAGCAAAGCGGAAAGTTCGCCTCTGTTCAGGTGGATGGCCTGCCAAGCAAATATAATGCCCAGGTGAAATATGAGAGCAACCGCATTGCACTGGCGATTACGGATACAACAAATCCGGGGACTACGCCAACAACGCCGACTTCACCTGGTACAGGTGGTGGCTCCGTCACTACACCAACACCATCCACACCATCAACAGGTTCTGGAACAGATTCGGGTACGGTTACCACACCTCCTACAACAGAACCAACGGTACCGCCAGCAACACAGGTTAATCCGTTCAAATCAGGTGTTGTGAGCCAGGAAACGGTACTGAAGACAGTTAATGAAGCCATAGCGGCAACGAAAAATGAACAAAAGACATTCAGCGGTATTTCTGGTCACTGGGCCAACCGAAGTATTGGTGCTGCCGTGAAATTACGCATGGTGGATGGTTACGAGAATGGTTCGTTCCGGCCTAATGCGTCCGTCACCCGAGCTGAATTTACCGCAATGATTGCCCGGGCATTTGGCCTTGGCAAGAATTCGGCTTCGGCTAGCTTCAAAGATACGAAGTCTAGCTGGGCAGCCGGATATATCAGCGCTCTGGCTGACAAGGGAGTCATTACCGGCTATGCAGACGGCAACTTCAAACCTAATGCGACGATCTCCCGCGCTGAGATGGTGACGATTATTGCTCGTGTGCTTAATCTGAATGCACTTGCAACTAGTGCTCCGACCAGCTTCAGTGATGTGGACAGCAGTAACTGGGCAGCGGCGGCAATTGCCCAGGCTTCATCCGCCAATCTGGTGCAAGGGCTATCCTCTTCCGTGTTCTCGCCGAGCGGCAAAGCTACACGTGCTGAAGCTGTGACGATTATCATCCGTGCACTGGAGAGTGACAGCTCAATCAAGGCACTGATCGAAGGTTTGTAAACATAGTGGTTGAAAGAATGTGTATGCTCTGAGCGAGAGTGGAAGACTCGGTTGAAGAGAATAGCATTTCTTAATAAATTCGAAAGGGCGAAAATGGTTCGTGTAATGCGAACCGTTTTTGCCCTTTTACTTTTACTTATGGAGAATGTCCTGTGTTCCGATACAAACACTCATCCTAGGGTAAGGGAGGAATAGAGCTTCCTTAGCAGGATAATATGTTGAAATTGTGGAAGTAGGTATCAAACTGCATCCTAGATTTGACGTTGCAAACGAGATCGGTTTTTATAAGTCTATATTTGGCGGTGAGCTAATTGGATCGATTAAAACACAGTGGATTTTATAAACTGAAATTTTTCATAACACCGGATGAATTCAAAAGCTTGTTGGCACTTTTTGAGCAGAAACGAGCAAAGTTTATCCGTCCTAGTTATGATCAGACTCAATATGATACGAATCAGGTGCTTGAAGGATATGAGCAATTTTATCATTTTTTTACCGCGGCAGAGAAAAGGGAGGGGTATCACCCATATCTCGCCTATTCAGTATTGATTACGCTGGATCAGCACAATTCCGGATTTTTCGTCAAAAACGAAGGAATTAACTTCCCCTATGTTGGACAATGGGCTGAGGATGAATTACCGTGCATTACCCTGTCGCTCCCCAAAGGTTATCAGATCAATTTGGAGGATGAGAAGGGGAAATACTATATATACGAAGATATTCGAGAGCATTTGCCGTTAACCTATGCGTTTTATGAAGAGGTGGCGAGTGGAGTTGAAAAAATCACCAAACTGCTGCGTTTCTCCGCACCTGGAGTAGATGCCATGCAAGAGCAGAAGCCATCCGTTCGTGTCAGCCAACGTGCTGTAAACGAGTTGAAGGACTCATGGATTTTCAATAAGTATTCTCTTGTTATGAATACAAAATAAGAATAGGCAGCTAGGCCCGCTTTAATTCCCGACTAACTGCAGCGCCACTGCCGTCAAGAAGAACACAAAAGCCAAAATTGCCGCCGAAGAACGAACCACATCTAATCGCTCCCATCTTCTCACTAACTGCTTCCAATTGCGTGGTGGTGCATCGGGATTCCAGGCGAGTGCACCTTTGTTAATAGGCACGGTACCGATAAGTGTAGTCAAAATAAATATAAGTAAAGCAAGAACGCCTGCCAAGCGGAAGCCGAATCCGGGTTCGGAACCACTCATTATGAGTACTGCAACGCCTGAAATGGCCGTGGGTAGAAAAATGGCAGGTACAAGTAAACGCAATTTTAGTATTAGTGCTTGTCGAACCCGAATCTGCGAAGGTTCATCCAGCTTAGCCAGGGACACATGCACTCCATACCGTACCACAAACTCTTCACCAGCCAGGATGCCGGCTAGAAAGATACTTACAAACTCAATAATGATCTGATACATAAGGAATATCCTCCTCGTGAATGTTGACGACTGTAGTTGAAGTATTGTTTAACGGTAATACACAATTGTGAATTCAACATGAACGAGGGGAGATAATGGATAACGAATACCATGGATTTAGGGAGGGGATCATCATGGCCGAAAAAACACCTATTATTGAGGTCGTTCCATACGATCCGCAATGGAAAGTCGCTTTTGAACAGATAAAAGGAATGATAATTAGATATATTGGTGACTTAATTCTAAGAGTAGAGCATGTGGGCAGTACATCGGTTGAGGGTTTATCAGCTAAACCCGTTATCGATCTGGATGTTGTCATTGATAGCTATGATGTACTCCCAGAGATTATTAAGCGGTTGGCACTAGAAGGGTACGAATACCAAGGGAATCTCGGCATTGAGGGAAGAGAAGCCTTTCAAAGGACATATCAAGATGAACATATGAAGTATCATTTATATGTTTGTCCTAAGGATGGAAAAGGGTATCTGGAACATATCGCGTTAAGAGACTATTTAAGAGATAATGAGATGGCGAGCAATGAATACCAACAATTAAAAATCAGGTTAGCAGAGCAGTATCGATCTGATATCGATCGTTATTGTGACAATAAAACCGCGTTCGTCACAAAGATATTAAATGAGACACTCTATCGTCCCGAAAGTTGAACATTTCATCTGGAGCTAAGTTGGTGGAAATCGCCTTTTTTGGAGTGGGCAGCGCCTAAATGATATAATTTCTACAACGAATAAGACAGGGAGGCAAGATCAATGAATGATGAACTCTTGGAACGGCTAGAGGATTGGCATGAACAGGATGATTATGAAGAGATTATAGATGCGATTACAGAGGTTCCGGAAGAGGAGCGGAATTATATTCTGGTCAACCATCTGGGTAGAGCGTTGAATAATATGGAGCGTTACCAGGAGGCAGTGGAGCAATTCCTGTCGGTTGAAGCAGAGGGACAAAATGACCCGCTTTGGCATTACCGCATTGGTCTGGCGTATTATTATTTGGAGCAATATGAGAACGCGCGTGAAGCTTTCGAAGCAGCGGACCGATTGGAGCCGGGAGATGAGGATACACAGGAGTTCCTGGAATGGATTCGGAATAAAACAGCAGACAAGCTTACAGAAGAAGTGGTAGAGGAGCCCGTGGATACAGTCCACTCGGTGACTGAAATCACCATCGAAGCTGCGCCTGGTATCCATGCCGAATCGACGAGCTTCTGGAATGACAGTCCAGCAAACGTCGATCAATATGTGTTGTCCCCACCTACTGAAGAGCAAATTGAAGCAGTGGAGGATCAATTGGTGTTCAAGCTGCCGACATTCTATGTGAACATGATGAAACTACATAATGGTGGTGTTCCCCACTATCGTTATTTTCCGGTTAGTCAGGCGGAGAATGATGGGAAGATTCAAGTTGAAATATCGAATATCCTGGGTATTGGACGGGAAAAGGCACATTCACTGTGTGGAGAAGCTGGAAGCCGGGTGATCATCGAACAAGGGGGGTACCCCGAAATCGGTGTCATTCTGTGTGAGTGCCCTTCCGATTCAGAGGTCGTGATGCTGGATTATCGTGAATCCGGCAATGCCGGTGAGCCCGAGGTTGTCCATGTAAATAAAGCAGAAGGCTACAAGATCACTTGGCTTGCGCCCAATGTTGAGACCTTTATTCAAGGTCTGGTGAATGAGGGAAATCAACCTGCAAACCTTGAGGGTTCACTGTAAAGAAGGTTGTAGCTTCCTGTTATACAAAATATTGAAGAGCTGCATCCGTCACAAAGGATGCAGCTTTTTCAGTTGAAATCCTCTCATTCCATGCGGTAGAAGAAGGACGTAATGTTGATGGTGAGATCACCGTATGTATTGTTTAGCTGCGTTCAGGCAGCTCAGCCATAATCCACATTGCCCGTAAGGAGTATAAGATACAAAAAACATAGAGAGATTACGGCAGGCTGATAGCTATTTTCATTGCCACTTTATGTAACATAATGGTATTATTTTAATGATATTGCCAGTAAGTTAGTTGCAGATTATTCCTATACAGGAGGTGTTGTCATAAGAGGACGATAGGGAAGAAAGTTGACCCACATGGATATACCGCATGCATCACGAATACCGAGATGAGACATAGGCTCGTTTGTCATACGTTATAATGTAAGCGCTTTAATTTTGATTTAGCTATCACATATACGATATTTAAATCTGATTTTGGCCCATTACGAAAACGTTAAAAAAAACTATTCCAGGGAGGGATTAGCTCGTGAGCAGACGTTTAGTGAAGAAGGGATTCAGTTCGTTTCTTTTAATGGTGATGATGGCAGCAGCGGTATTATATCCAACATCCACCGGACACGCAGCCACCATCAATGTTACGGATAACGGGTCGAGGATTGAAGTGAACACAGGAGCAGGTCTGGTATACACGGTGAATAAAACCAATGGCGATATCATATCTGCCAAAATGAACGGAACAGAGCTGAACGGCTCCAGCAAGGGGTCCCATATCAGCTCTGGTTTGGGCTCTGCCAATGTAACCTGGAACACATCTCCTTCGGGATCAACCCTATTGATCACCATCTCAACCAGCACGCTTACCCAATACTATGCATCACGTGGCGGTGAGAACATTATCTATATGGCAACGTATGTCACAGCAGAACCGTCTGTGGGTGAATTGCGCTATATTTTCCGGGGTAACGGCAGCGTGTTAACAGGGGTTCCGGCCAACTCGAATAATCGGAATAACACCGGCGCGATTGAGAGCGAGGATGTTTTTGGTTACGCCAACGGACAGAGTACCTCGAAGTATTACGGCAACGACCAGGCCAAGGATCTGACCATTCGAGGCGTTACGGGGAATGGTGTGGGCGTGTTTATGGCCTATGGCGACCGAGAGAAGAGCTCGGGAGGTCCGTTCTTCCGTGATATTCAGTTCCAGAGTGGTGGAGATACGGAGGTCTACAATTACATGAATTCAGGACATGCCCAGACCGAAAATTGGCGTATGGGTCTGCATGGACCGTATGCCTTGATTTTCACCACCGGTGCAACGCCAAGTGTACCTGATTTTAGCTGGATGTCGGGTCTAAATCTGACAGGTTGGGTATCCAGCCGAGGTAATATCGTGCTTAATGGACTCTCTGGTATAGATACGGGTTATGCATATACGATTGGTTTTGCCAATAGCAACGCCCAATATTGGGTGAATGCCTCTTCGAGTGGGGCAGCTGCCAAATACAGCATGATTCCAGGTACATACACCATGACGGTGTATAAGGGGGAACTAGCCGTCTATACGGAAAGTGTGAACGTCACTGGAGGATCAACGACAACGCTGAATACGCGTACGATCAACAATGACCCAAGTAAAGCATCCAGCATCTGGCGCATTGGGAATTGGGATGGTACACCGTCAGAGTTCCTGAACGGCCAGACAATTCCGATCCGTCATCCTTCCGATAGCCGTAATCCAAGCTGGGGACCCGTCAGTTATGCCACTGGCAGTGCAACCAACAAGTTTCCAGCGATTCAGTTCCGGGGACAAAACTCGCCCACAACCGTTACCTTTAGCCTAAACTCTTCTCAAGCTGCATCTTCGCATGTTCTTAACATCGGTATTACGGCAGCATACAACAATGGAAGACCCAGCGTAACGATTAACGGTCAGACGTTAACCAATCCGGCAGCCTCCTCCCAACCGAACTCTCGTAGCTTTACGATTGGGACCTACCGAGGCAACAATACAACCTTTTCCTGGAATATACCGGCATCCTATTTTGTTAATGGGTCCAACACGGTAACCATTACGCCAATCAGCGGCTCCAGCGACTTGGGCAATTGGTTAAGTGCCGGGTGGGTGTATGACTGTGTTGAATTGTTGAATTAAAAATGGGTCAACTACATGATCAAATTAAGCCAACCGGATAAGGTTATTCTTATCCGGTTTTTCCATTCCCATTTTAAACACTTCGCTTGCTTCGCTAAAGGCATCCAAAATAAGGATACAGGGCCGTATGCGTTGCAGAAAGACAATTCCTCTGCTATTATTTAGACATCTAATATTTAGTCATCTAAATATTAGAACTGTTATTTATTTTCGGTTTCTTTATGAAAGGAGCTTGAGAACCATGTTGAGAATGAAAGACAAAGTAGCCCTTGTAACTGGAGGCGCTTCTGGAATAGGATTGTCCGCAGCCCAATTGATGGCGAGAGAAGGAGCAAAAGTCGTTATTGCTGATTTCAATGTCAATGGTGCAAAAGAAGCGGCAGCGGATATTCAGGCTCAAGGCGGAGAGGCAGTGGCCGTTTTTGTTGATGCCGGAGATGAATTTTCGATTAAGGAAGCTGTGGATTTTACGGTGCAGCAATATGGTAAGCTCACGAGTCTGTTCAACAACGTTGGCCTGACTAACCTGAAGAAGGATTTGGACGTGGTTAACGTAGATCTGGACGAGTGGGATCGGCTGATGAACGTGAACCTGAAAAGCGTGTTGCTCGGCTGTAGATTCGCCATCCCTCATATGATTGAAGCGGGTGAGGGTTCCATCATTAATACGGCCTCCATGGCTGGCTTTACAGGCGATGCGGTGCGGGTTGCTTACGGTGCCTCAAAAGCAGGAGTAGTGAATCTAACAAGGTATATTGCCACCCAATATGGCAAACATAACATTCGTTGCAATGCTGTCGCACCTGGATTGATCTTGACCCCGGCAGCCCAGAATAATATGCCTCCGGATGTATTGGATATGTTCGCGAAATATAACGCACTGCCTTATCACGGGGAACCCGATGATATTGGATACACCGTCGTATTCCTGGCCTCAGATGAGTCCAAATTCATTACCGGTCAGACCATCCAGGTTGAGGGCGGCCATTATATTGCCAACCCAACCGTTCCCGATTTTGAAGAGTTTATGAAATCACACAATACGCCTAGCAACTAAAGCAGCATCGTATAAATAAATTACGTTAGGAGCGTTTCATATGGGAAGATTAGATAATAAAGTAGCTATCATTACAGGTGGAGCATCAGGAATTGGTGAAGGCATGGTTGATCTCTTTGCAAAGGAAGGCGCCATCGTTATTGCTGCAGACATTAATGAGGAAGCGCTGGAGAAAGCAAGCCAAAAAGAGAATGTGTACGGAATGAAGTTGAATGTTTCCTCCGATGAAGATTGGGAGATATTAGCGAAAGTAGTTAACGAACGGTTTGGTAAAATTGATATTCTGGTCAACAATGCAGGTATTTCTTCAGAGAAGCCATTTGAGGAGATTGATGCACAGGATTGGCAGAAAATGCTCTCCATTAATGGCTTTGGCCCATTTGCTGGTATGAAGCATGTAGCTCCTTATATGGCAGCACAAAAGAAAGGTTCCATCGTCAATATTTCTTCATACACCGCATTGATTGGACAAGGCTTTAACCACTATTCGGCATCCAAAGGCGCGGTACGCGCATTATCCAAAGCAGCGGCGACAACCTTTGGTCGTCAAGGTGTTCGGGTGAATGCACTCTTCCCGGGGATCATCGAAACACCAATGACGCAAGCCTTGAACACATCGAAGGAACTGCTTGACCGACTCATTCAGGCAACGCCTCTGCAACGTCTGGGGCAGGCTATCGATATTGCCAACGCTGCACTGTTCCTGGCTTCGGATGATTCTTCGTACATTACAGGATCTGAGCTGGTTATCGATGGTGGATACTCAGCCCAATAGCGTGTAAAATGATGACAGCCCTTAAGTTGAATAAGGGCTGTTGTTTTATTTTTGCGAGGAGGAACACATGGAAGAACAGAACATTTTTGAGCTTATACACAACATGGACAATTTCACCAATAAATTGATTATACAGTGGAACAAATCGTTTAATGAGGACCTCGGTGTCTCTCATGTGCTTGTACTCAGTCATCTCAATCAAAATGGAAAAAGCCGACCTTCGGATATTGCCAAACAATTGGGCCTGACTCCGCCAACGCTCAGCTATTTAGCCGATAAGCTGGTTGCCAAGAAATTAGCCGTCAGGATCGTAGATGAGGCTGACCGACGCATAATATATTTGAGCATTACCGACAAAGGGGCCGAAGTCCTTGAAAGAGCAATCTTGGAGGGGCAGAAGCTGCGTAAGAATTTATTCCAGAAACTGAACGAAGAAGATCGTGCCCAATTAGTAAACATTTTTGAGAAGATGAATCGGGAGATTGAAAAATAGCCTGGAAGGGAGACAGAGGGTGATATGGAGGAACCGCTCAAAGTATATAACACTGCAGTTGAAGCTTTTCTTGAAGTGATCGGGGGAAAGTGGAAGCCCGTTATTCTATTCCATCTTACCTTTGGCAAGAAACGTAATGGTGAGCTGATGAAGCTGATCCCTGCAATCACCCAGAAAGTGTTGACTCAGCAACTTGGTGAACTAACGGAGGCGGGGGTCATTGTCCGTATTTCCCATCACCAGGTCCCGCCTAAAGTGGAGTATGAATTAACAGAGTATGGGTGGAGTCTTAAAGAGATTCTTCATCTGATGTGTAGGTGGGGCGATATACACGTGGAGAATGTTTATGGTGATCGAGGAAAAATTCTGTTTAAGCCGCCAACTACTACGGACCGTTGAGGAACTTATATAAGCCGATTCTGGAATTCACGAATCGGCTTATTATGCATTTTATTTACTTTACGGAAGGATCTTGCGCTCACGTAGATTTCTGAAAATATCCATAAACATAGCCTCAGTGTCAATAAAATCATGAAATCCGAAGCGGCGAGCTTTGGAACCATCTGCGAAGAAGTCATAATCCCACGAGAAGACAAAGTCACCAAATACCCAGGAAGAGACATCATCATAAGGGGTGTTTACCAAACCATACTTTTCAATCATGGATTTCCAAAGATCTTCTTTATCTGCCATCACTGTTGCAAGTGAGAGGGGGAGTGGAGGTGCGGTTTCCAATTCGAAAAATGCAGCGATTCTGGGCCATAGCTCATTCCAGCGAAACAGATCGCCATTGGTGATATTAAATGCCTGATTGGCACAGCGAGGTTCGGTTGCTGCCCATACAGTTGCATGAGCCAGCAATGTGGCATCAGTCATTTCAAGAAGCGAATGATACGCTCCTGGTTTCCCCGGGAATCGAAGTGGCAAGCCAAGCTCCTTGGAGATAGACGCATAAACGCCAATAACCATGGCAAGGTTCATTGGATTGCCCAGGGCAAATCCACATACAACGGACGGGCGCAGGGCTGACCAGGTCCAGCTACTTCCGGGTTGCCGATTCTCGAGAAACATTTGCTGATCGACATTGAATTCAGGGGGCATATGATGTGCATCTGTTTCTTTGGCAGGTGTTTTGAATGGACCCAGATGTGCACCGTACACTTTATAACCTTGCATTAGGCTAATATGTTGGAGATTTGGAGCGATCGGTTCTATGGTATTCACCACATTGACGAGCATGGCCAAGTTGGGCTGTACCAATTCGGCCCAGGTTGGGCGATCCTGATACGCGGCGTAGAAAATATGCGTAACGGTCGTTAAATGACTCAGTTTGTCTTGTGTGTCTGCTTCGTTCAGTAAATCAGCTGATATATAACGTAACTTGGGGGCATCTTCTCCTCCGCGGCGAGATACACCAATGATATCCCATTGCGGAAGTGTCATCAGATAATCGATGAGGTTTCTTCCAATGACACCTCCAGCACCGATGACAAGCGCGGTGTAACGGGTAACCAATTGTTCGGTTTTCAATGGACATGCTCCTCTCTTCTTCTGTTCATATTGTGGGTCAGAAAAAGAAGGATGAGAAGTACGCACCTCAAAGTCATATACGTACTTTGAAGTAACATATGAGCCTGGAGCAGGATATGAGCGTTATAATCTGCACTTCAATGGATGTCACTTGCCTATAACCACAAGAAGCTGTAAAAGGAACAATCGTCCTTTCACAGCTTAGATGTATGTGTCTGTAAATTCGTCCAATTGATCGGATGTAAATAGGGTTACGCTGGGAAACCGCCTCCTGGTGGTGGCCATGCCCCGTAGAAGCGACGCAGCAGCACAATCTCGCCCAGATGGTAGGAGTTATGAGATGCGATGTTGCGCAAAAGTCCGGCTTTGGTTTCGCCTGGGAAATACGGCAGTGAATCATCCAACTGCACCGTTTCGGCAATCGTTACTGCTCGATCTACCCCGTCCAGGAAGGCCTGAATATCTGCCTCCCACGCTGCTTCATCCTGAGGACCCGTATCTTCTGGCCAACTCTCCATCACATTCGCTGGAAGCTGCGGCTTTCTTCCTTCCAAATGCTCCAACATAAATTGTTGCCAGTAATGCATATGTTTCACCAATTGATAGATACTGTATGGCATATGTTCATGTTTGCGACTAGCTAGTTCTACGCTAATGTCCGGTAGAGCGCGTGCAATACGAATATGTCCGCGTTCTCCGACTAGTGATTTGACTAGGGCTTGTCCGAACAGTTGATTGGTTTCCGACATGTGAAATCATCCTCTCTTTGTTCATCTGGTTGAGCTTAATGGATGTGTAATTAATAGTATACAATTAAATTTTGCGAAATCAAAATGTGTAACTATTTTCAGTCACAGGATTTCTAAAGGATTCTTCATATGTTAGTATTTTTAAAATCAGAAGTGCGAATGAAGCTTTGGCGCTTAATTGGGATTATGGTGGGTGGGATAAGATGCGCAATTGGGTTCGTAATGAAAATGTGCAAATGACTGCAGTTGCTTTTGCTACAGCTGTGGGAGCGCTTTTTAAAATAAATCCTTTTCGAGAAGATTACTTCCGGATTGGTCTGGGTGTAAGTATACTTTTATTTTTGCTGATGCTTATGCCGCATCTGTCTTATGTGAAGACGGGGATTTTGGCGGGGATTGCGAACTTCATTTTTCAATCGGCTGACTTACTGAATCATGTGAATTCGATCTCGATCATCGAAAGCATGCAGGATAATCTGGGCGCGGGAATGTATTATGTCGTGTTCACCTATGGCCTCAGCAAACTCAAGAACAGATTCCATGAGATACCGCCTCTTGTACTAGGTGGATTGATTACGTGTATTGATTTTTCCTCGAATCTCGTGGAGCTATTCATTCGCGGTGTGTTGAGTGGGACCAATATCTTTTATATGAAAGAATGGCTTTATCTGCTGGTGCTCGGTGGTTTGCGAAGTTACTTTATCATCGGGCTGTATAACAGTTTTGCGGTGAGGCAGATGCGACTGCTGCATGCTGAGCAGGAGAAGCGGATGGAGCAGATGCTGAGCGTTAACTCAGGTCTGTACGGTGAAGTCTTTTATCTGAAAAAAGCCATGAATACGATTGAAGGCATTGCCGTGGACAGCTACGACCTTTATCGCGATCTCAGAGAGAAGGACTTGAACCAATACAGCCAGCGGACGCTCGGCATTGCTCAACAGATTCATGAGGTCAAAAAAGACTCCCAACGTATCCTTGCAGGTCTGTTGAAATTGTACGATAGTGAAAAATCAGTGAATATGAGCCTTTCCGAGGTACTGAACTTTGCGACCAAGGGAAATCGGAAATATAGTGAAATGTTGAACAAAAAGATTGAAATCCATATCGAGCAACAATATGATTGCGACTCCCCTTACTATGTTCCTCTCTTAACTGTAATGAATAATCTGATCGCCAATGCCGTGGAAGCTATTAAGAACGACGGAACGATTCGGATTCGAGTATTGGAAGAGGGAGCCGATGTGCAATTTGTAGTCATCGATTCTGGGAAAGGTGTACCCGAGGCAAAGCGAGACGTGATCTTCGAACCGGGTTATACAACCAAATTCAATGAAGTGGGCATTGCAGCAACCGGAATTGGCCTGTCCCATGTACGTGATATCGTTCAGTCTCTGGAAGGCCGAATTAGCGTGAAATCGGCGCCGCAAGGCGAAAAGGGCTCCACATTTGTCGTATCCATTCCAAAAGCCAATCTTATTAATGAGGACGGTGCAGACGACGCTTTCTATCCAGATCGTGGGTGATGAATATAGGGCGTTATTTTGTGCCAGTCTTTTTATATTTCAAAAGTAAATGTATTCTCCATCCTCAGGAATCACGACTGAATCTAATAACTGCTGCTGTTCTATATACTGTAATAGATCCTTTCTTGATGAAGTGCAATGTCGGATGGCATCCATATGTACAGCGACAACTTTGGTGGAAGGTGAAATCTTCAGGATTGTACCGATATCCTCGGGTATCATTGTAATGATGGAACCAAATAACAGTTGAGCGTTGGGTGCATTGACGATGCATATCCGGGGTTTGTGCTGCTCGAACACTTGCTTAATCTGATCTGTAAGGACACAATCACCCACAATATACAACGATCCGTCGTCAGGTGTCTTCAGGATAAACCCGGATACGGGGCCAAGTAGTTTGGAGATGTTCCCTTTTGCGTGCTGACCACGAATTCTTGTAAAATCTATACCCTCCCAGTGTCTGAACTGCTCGATAGGGAATACATTCTCGAACCCCCACGATATAATGCGTTGTTGATCCTCCGGCTGGCAAAGTACAGGTATCTTTTTATTGAGTATCTTCTTTGCCGTTTTATCAAAGTGGTCAACATGCAAATGTGTAACGAGGATCGCATCAATGTGTTCGAAAGTTTCTAGAGGCACAGATATGGGGACGGTTGGGTTTCTACGAATATGACGTGTGAAGGGAATAGGCGGAAGTTCTCCCGCATCACTTAACATTGGATCGAGCAGAATCGTTTTCCCTTGTATGGTGATCAGGGAGGTGGCATGGCGGATATGTTGAATGGTTAGCGTCATGGCGGAAATTCTCCTTAGATATAACATATATTTGTTAAAATAATACCGACCGGTCTGTTTTAAAATAACATAAACCGTGCTTCTCATGCAACATCCTTGATTTTTTGTTTTCATGTACAGCATACGTATGAATGCGTGCTTGTATTAAGCCATAGGCGTATGATATTTTAAGACCAATCGGTATGAATGGAAACGGAGGGAGCATTGTGCGCAAAGGCCAAATCACCAAAGAACATATTATTCGTGAATCGGCAGCACTTTTTAACACGAAGGGATACACCGGTGCCTCCCTGTCTGAGATTATAGAACGTTGTGGCGTTCGCAAGGGCGGGATTTATAATCATTTTGAAAGTAAAGATGAGATAGCACTGGCTGCTTTTGATTACTCGGTATCACAGATGCTGCAATTCCACTCACAGGCTCTTGAAGGCGTCACAAGTTCCAAAGACAAACTACTCGCCATATGCGGTGTTTATATTGATATGATGGAAAACAATACGCTGGAAGGGGGATGCCCCCTACTAAATACTGCGGTTGAAAGTGATGATGCACACCCTTTGCTGAAAGAAAGAGCACAGCATGCCATGAACAATCTGCTGAATGAGCTGACACAGGTCCTTATTCAGGGTACGGAGCAAAAGGAATTCAGGGCAGATATTGCACTGGAGGAAGTGAGCAGCAACATCATCGCCATTATTGAGGGAGGCGTTATGTTAAGCAAGCTTTATGAAGATAGCAAGTATATTCGGCATGCCGTACTTCATATCACTCAATTTATGGATGACCGAATATTAATCCAATAATGTAATAAAGGGAATGTGGGTTAAAATGAATATAATCATTGATCAACAGGGCAGCTCCAAGGTTGCCATCATCGAAAGTAATGACGTCGTTATTAACAATGTTCAAGATGCTCTCGATCTGATGGCCTCCGTGAACTACACAGATGACGCTCATAAAATCTTGATTGATAAATCCAACCTCACCGAAGATTTCTTCGAATTGAAGACCAAACTTGCAGGTGATATTTTGCAGAAATATGTGAATTACCAGGTTAAACTTGCCATAGTCGGAGATTTTGACGGATACAACAGCAAAAGCCTCAGAGACTTCATCTATGAGTGCAACCATGGCAAGCATGTTTTCTTTTTGAAAAACAAAGAGGAAGCACTTCAGGCTTTGCATAATATCGATTAATTTCATATTTAGAGTGGTAAGTCATGATCTATCCTTATGGAGGAGGTACCATTATGATTGCAGATTTGAAGCGAGTACCGAACTGCACCATGGCTTGTTTTGAACGTCATTCGAAGCACGCTGTGGAGGATGTATGGTCCTTTTTGACCGAAAACGAAAAGCTTGCAAAATGGTTCTCCGAACTCGAAGTAACGGATCTTCGGGAAGGTGGAAGCATCAAGTTTAATATGCCGGATGGTACCTTTAAGGAACTCAACATTATCGAGCTTATCCCTGGCTCTGTTCTCGAATATACCTGGGCAGAAGACCGGGTTCGGTTTGAGCTATATCCAGAGCCGAATGGATGTCGTCTGCTGCTGCTCGAAACCATCCATCACATCACAAGCCATACACCTAAAGATTTAGCGGGGTGGCATGTCTGCCTGAACGTCATTGAGGCATTACTGGATGGTCGTACCTTGGAATCTCGTGAAGCAGAATGGAAAATCTGGTACAAGCAATACCAGAAGCATGTAGACGATTTTCTCAAAATCTAGTCATATGAGACTGCCCTGTTGGGGCAATAATTATGCGGGAGGAAATACATCGTGAAGGCTAATGAGAAATTACAAACGTATGCGTTGTCTGATGTCAGCAATCTTAAAGTACATGGCAGAACGACAAGACAACGGTCGCCCTTAACCTTATTTTGGACCGGAAGCGCGGTTGAACTTCATGTAAAAGGCTCTGAGTTGTGGGTAGAAATCGAGTCTGATTATGACCTGTATGAACCTTGGATCAGCATTCTGATTAACGGAGTCCCGGTGAGCAGACAGATGTTAATAGCAGGAAGGTATTGGGTCTGCATATTCCGAGGAATGAACGAGAATGTGGTGAAAAATGTACGCATCGTCAAAGATGTACAGACCATGAATGGAGATCCGGGCTGTTCCTTGCAGATTCATGCGGTGAAATCAGATGGTGTCTTCGTGCCTGTAGAGGAAAAACCGTACAAGATTGAATTTATCGGCGACAGTATTACATCTGGAGAAGGTGCGATCGGGGGCAAAGCGGAAGAGGATTGGATTCCGATGTGGTTCAGTGCCATACATAATTATACGGCCATGACAGCAGAAGCGCTGAATGCAGAATACCGCGTCATCTCCCAGAGCGGCTGGGGTGTGCTGACGAGTTGGGATAACAATCCGAATGCCAATATCCCTGATTATTACGAGCAAGTCTGTGGATTGGTGACCGGAGATAAGAACGCAGCACTTGGCGCTGGGGATAAGCATGATTTTAATTCCTGGCAGCCGGATGTAGTGGTGATTAATCTGGGAAGCAATGATGGAGGAGCCTTTCAGACACCAGAATGGAAGGACCCCGTTACTGGAAAGGTCTACAAGCAACGCCTGAACGAAGACGAGACTTACCATGAAGAGGATCTGGCTGCTTTTGAGAATGCCGTGACCCGATTCCTAGATCGACTTCGAAAAAATAATCCAGAAGCGCATCTCGTATGGGCATACGGCATGCTTGGATTCCCGATGATGCCAGCGATTTATCGTGCTGTTGACGCTTATACGAAACAGGCTGGAGATACGAAAGTCTCGGTGATACAGCTTCCCAATACGACCGAGGAGACGGTAGGCGCCAGAAGTCATCCGGGTGAGATATCTCATCGAAGGACTGCTGATGCGTTAGCGGAATATCTAAAGGAAATTTTAAAATAAATTTTAATTTACATTTGAAATCGGAAGAGCCAGACCTCTCTTGAATTAGAGTGAACTGCACCCCATTTGTTAGACACGACTAACAATGGAGGTGCAGTTTTTTTGCCTAAATTCAGTTTAGATGAGAAA
>NZ_JBZVDZ010000015.1:0-123784 GCF_058408365.1 Paenibacillus sp. MDV22-iso6
TCTTGCAAGCAAGATCGTTACTCACTCGTTGTTCAGTTTTCAAAGATCAAACTCGTTTGTGTTACTCTTTTCGTTGTCAACGCTGTGTTTCAGCGGCGACTTAAATAATATATCATACTGACGAAACCAATGCAATAGTTTTTTCAAAAAAACATTTAATAGATTCTAAGTCCCCAATGCCCTCAATAAAACTATAGCGAATATAAGGCTCTATTCCCCTAACAATCCCGTCCACATTCATGGATTTTCTTGATAACTGCTAAAGAATTCTACAAGCGTGACACTTCTATACTATAGTAGGATTACCATGCTCTCCATACAGACTCAAAAGGCCGACTCTTCTCAGAGTCGGCCTTTTGAAGATTAACAGTTTTCCGTTTACTTTACAGTGTTATTGCTGTATCCAGGGATTTCTACGCTTTTTATTGTTAGAACTACGTTTAGTGGTTATCCCTGTGCGCTCTCTTGCTTGTTTCCCGGATACAGATACTTTAGATTTAGATTTAGCAGCAGGTTTGGCTGTTCTGCGTTTCGCAGTTCCTGTTTTGGCTGATTGTTTAGGCTTTGCTTCAAGATTAAACTCAGCCTCACTCTCTGTAGAGGACTGGCTTAAGTTAGCCTCGTCACGTCCACCCTTTTTGCCTCCCCCCTTACCTTGTGGAGGATACAGTTCACCAAATGCACCCAATGGAGACGGCGGCACCATGTTCTGAGTAGGGTATGGATTTTGATAGGCATACTCCAATGGCTGATTAGGCATCATGGATGTGGTCATTTCGGGTTGCATCCCATAAGGATTGTATGTGCCCCACGCTGGGTTCTGGTAGTTATGTGAGGGATGTGCGTATTGATGGTTAGGCATATGATGGTTGCCACATCCGCATGGCGGGTAGGGAAGCATAGAGTAAGGAGAAATATGAGGCGGTTGGTGGTTCATATGCTCATTGGCCGCAAATGGAGGGTATGGGCTGTTCACTTGACCTGATGGAGCGATCGGATACGAGTTGTTCTGCATCTCAGCAGATACGTTTGGCATAACGTTGTTATGATTATACTCCGCGCCGCTCCAAGGCGTGTTGGATGTATTACCTATGGAGTAAGGACTCACTTCAGGAATACCTGGGAATGTAGCATTGTCGTTCGCCCCAGCCGTATACATGTTTTGTGGAGCAGTGTATACCTCTTGTGCAGGTACAGGAACTTGGGCATAGGGATGCTCGGCTGGAGCATGCAGCATTTTACTGCCGCAACCACATGGAGCTTTGGTCGCAGGAGCTACTTCTGTAGGCCATTTCGTGTTGTTAGGTATTACAGGTAAAGGCAGGACTTCAGGTGAGATATTAGGCATCGTATACGTCGGCGCTTCAGTTATCGGTTTTAATTGCACTTCAGATTTGGTATTTTCTTTCTTCTGAGCTTCCTTCTGCGGTTTCTCTTCAGGAATTTCAGGTAACTGTGGTAACACTTCCACTTCTGGCTTGATATTAGGTACGACCGGATTTGCAGGTACAGGAGCCGGAATCGCATTGGAGACTTCCGGTAAAGGAGCTGGTTCAGGTACTGGGACTACTGGTACGACTGGAGGCGTTTCTTCTTTAACTCCCGTGTATTCCTTCCCTTCAGGAGACAGCTTCTCATGAGCAACATTGGATGAGGCACCATTCTCTGAAGCCGCATTCCCCGGTGCATTCGCTGATGGAATGTACACGGTCTCCCCTACAAGAAGAGCATTAGGATTTTTCAATTGCGGGTTCGCATTGATCATATCTTTCAACGGAACTCCCCAAGCCTGTGACAACTTCCATAACGAATCTCCTTGCTGGACTTTATGACTGTGCAACACGCCTTCTGGCTTTGGTGTTACAGGCTCCGCAGGGATTTTGACCTTCATGCCGATCTCCAACTTGTCAGGATTTGAAATTTGCGGATTGGCTGCGATAATTTTGTCCAACGCTACATTATATTTTTGGGACAGCAGATATAATGTGTCGCCTTTTTTCACCATGTGTATTTTCACTTGGAACTAACCTCCTAGACGTGATACTTGGGCAGTGCATTCGCCCATACCGTTACTACATCCTATGCAGAAATTGGGCCAATGACATCAACTAAGCAAAAAAAATCCTTCCCGCCCCAAAAACCGCATACTCCAGGTATGCTGATTTTCTGAGACAAGAAGGATTTCCTGCTTCCCTATTTAGTTCGTTCCTTTTATTCTTCCCAAACTTTGTAACCGTCTTTGTCGACAATTTGACGGAACGCTTCCAGCAATCTCAAGGTTACAGGACCTGCAACACCCGTTCCAATCGTTCTGCCGTCCACCTCATATGCAGCAATAACTTCTGCGGCTGTTCCAGTGAAGAAGACTTCGTCGGCAATGTACACATCATGTAGTGTAAATGGCACTTCTTTTAAATCAAGATCCAGCTCACCGCACAGATCGATAATGGCCTGACGTGTAATTCCCTCTAATGCACCAAGATAACAAGGTGGCGTATAAACTACACCATTTTTGATGATGAAGATGTTATCACTCGAACCCTCAGTAACGTAACCTTGGGAATTCAGCATAATCGCTTCACCGGCACCTGAATAGTTAGACTGAATTTTAACAAGAATGTTGTTCAGATAGTTCAATGATTTAATTTTTGGATTAAGTGCATCAGGAATGTTGCGGCGCTGCGATACAGACACGGCTTTCAACCCAGTAAGATACGCTTCCTCCGGATAGATCGCGAGTTGCTCAACAATGATAATAACGGACGCTTTAGGGCAGCGCAGCGGATCAAGACCCAAGTTACCAGGTCCACGTGAAACGATCAGACGAATATAACCGTTACGCATATCATTGCGACGTACCGTTTCAGCCATCACTTCCAGCATCTCATCATAAGACAACGGAATGTTCAGACTGATGGATTTAGCTGAATCGTACAAACGATCCAAATGCGCTTTGCATCTGAAAATGTTACCGTTATAAATACGAATACCTTCGAAAATACCGTCTCCATATAAAAATCCGTGATCATATACCGAAACGGTTGCGTTCTCCTTGGTCACATATCGACCATCCAAGTAAATCCATTGTTCTGACACCGATGACTGCACCTCCATAAAATTTCCATCCCCTGTTCCGAAACTACATTTATCTCGTTCATTGGACAACAAATGACAAGCTGTTCTTGCACACATTACCAGTCTTATGACAACCTTCACCAATGTACGTCCTGATTCAGGTCGTTTTTAACGAAGGATATGTATAACACGGATAGCTGCCAAGAACACGTACCTGACAATTCAAAGCCTCAATCTCAGCCATGGCTGCGGTAAGCAATACCGAATCTGCACTTTCTTCAACATCAATGTAAAAATAATAACTCCCCAACCTCTTCTTCGTTGGACGAGATTCCAATCGGGTCAAGTTCAGCTTCCGCCAGGCAAAAGCCGAAAGCACCTGATGCAATGCACCCGGTGCATCTTCAGGCAATGTAACCAGCAAACTGGTTTTCACATGATCAGGCTCTCGTGGTATCTGAACAGGCTCATGGCCTATCAACACAAAACGAGTATAGTTGTTGTCATGATCGGTAACCCGTTCAGCCATAATGTCCAAACCATGCTTCTGTGCAGCCAGCCTTGTACCAATCGCGACCCAGCCTTTGCCAGGATTTTTTTTAACAATCTCCACAGCTTCCGCTGTACTGTTAACACCCTCAAGATCTGCTCCAGGTGAATGCAGGCGAATAAAATTCTGGCACTGCGGAATCGCTACAGGATGGGACATGATCTTCGTAATTTTCTCGAAATCATATTCACCACTCTCTGTCCTGAACTCAGAGCCATGCCCAATGACATTCTGGATGGATGGATAAACCCATTCTGCTTGCATCGGAATATCCACTTCGTTAACCAGCCAGTCCATATGCAAACTAACGGAGCCTTCAATCGTATTCTCAATAGGTATGACACTATACTGGGACTTTCCACTATCCGTAGCCCGGAAAACATCAGAAATCAGTTTGGAATGAAGCAATTCCAAAGGCTCCCCATTAAACAGAAAATCTACTGCTTCATGAGAAACTGAACCTTCAGGTAATACTGCAATTCGTTTCATGCGTTAACTTCCCCTTTAACTCTGTCCATAAAAGGACTTTCATCTTGATCAGGCAGTACGGTAACACCGTCCAGATCCGGATCCAACCACAATGCAGATGCAGTGATACCTTCACGGCTCATTGTGTCTATCAAATATTGCTCCAATTCAAGCTTACGAGTATCATGACGATCTACCAACGTCAAAACGGTAGGTCCGGCTCCACTCAATGCAGCCCCCAGGGCTCCATGACTGACCGCATGTTCCAGGATTTCAGCCATACCGGGTACCAAAGATGCCCTGTAGGGTTGATGAATCCGGTCAGACATCGCCTTTTGAATCATGTCCAATCTCCCACTTGCCAAAGCTGCAACGAGTAAGGATGATCTGCTTATGTTGTGAATGACATCAGACTTGTCAAACTGCTGTGGAATTACATTTCTTGCTTTCGAAGTGGACAACTCGAAGTCCGGTACGATGACCAACGTCTGCAAATCCTGATGCGGCTCAATGCGAATATGGTCTACCCGACTGCCATCCCATGCTGCTGTAATGATACCTCCATATAGCGAGGCTCCTACATTATCCGGATGTTTCTCCAGCGACGTAGCCATGTCCAGAAGCTTGGCATCAGATAACGGAGTACCAATTAAAGCATTAGCAGCAGCCAACGCACCCACAATTGCAGATGCACTGCTTCCCAGTCCCCGAGTAAGCGGAATATCGGAATACATGGAAATCTCCAACTCCGGCACGGAGATTCCAGCTTCGTTGAACACCATCTGTGCAACTTCATATATCAAGTTGGATTTATCTGTTGGCAAACCCGTCAGATGATCTCCATGTAAATGAAATGTTGTCTGCTCAGCCGGTTTCATCTCAAGCCATGCATACAGAGACAATGCCATGCCCAGGGTATCAAACCCTGGACCCAGATTGGCTGTACTTGCAGGTACCTTAACAGTTACCCTTTGCTGCAAACTCATACGGATTGTTGCTCCAATTGTGCAATTGCCGCCATAACCGCTTCTTCGGAATCTTCCACAACAAGCGGCTCAGTCGCTACCGTTTTGATTGCAATATTAGGATCTTTTAGACCATGTCCTGTCAGTACACAAACCACAGTTTCCCCGCCTTTAAAGTACCCTTCACTCTTCAGTTTGTATACACCAGCAACGGAAGCAGCGGATGCAGGTTCAGCAAAAATCCCTTCACGAGTGGCGATCGTACGATATGCTGTCAGAATTTCTTCGTCAGTTACATAATTAATTTGTCCACCAGACTCTTCAGCTGCAGCTACAGCAGTTTTCCAACTAGCAGGATTACCAATTCGAATAGCTGTTGCTACGGTTTCAGGCTCAAGAATCGGTTCACCTTTGACAATCGCCATCGCGCCTTCCGCTTCAAAACCGACCATACGTGGCAGGGAATTCGATTTGCCTGCTTCTTTATACTCCTTGAATCCTTTCCAGTAAGCCGAGATGTTCCCTGCGTTACCCACCGGGATTGCGAGTACATCAGGTGCTTGACCAAGCTGTTCAATCACTTCAAATGCAGCCGTTTTCTGTCCTTCAATTCGGAACGGATTCACGGAGTTCACGAGCGTAATTGGATGTTTGGCTGTAATCTCACGCACAATTTCCAATGCACGGTCAAAGTTGCCATTAATCGCAATTACCTTTGCTCCATAGATCATAGCTTGGGCCAGTTTACCCAGCGCAATGTTGTTATTCGGGATCAATACGATACAATTCAGACCAGCACGAGCCGCATAGGCTGCTGCTGCCGCCGAAGTGTTACCTGTCGATGCACACATGATCGTGCGACTGCCTTCTTCCATCGCTTTAGCAACAGCCATAACCATTCCGCGGTCTTTAAATGAACCAGTCGGATTCAGACCTTCATATTTGAAATATAAATTCAATCCGAGTTCCTCTGACAGATTCTCCGCATGAACCAGGGGTGTGTTTCCTTCATGAAGCGTAAGCAGTGGCGTGTTTTCATTAACTGGAAGGTGCTCTCTATACGTTTGCAGTAATCCTTGATATCTCATTGTGGGTAAACTCCTTTGTCGTTAATAATAGGAATATGATTGCATACATCTATATGGTTAAACGTGTACCTTAAACTTGGATTTAGATCTGAAAATTCAAACCGGAATTTGGGGACGAATTATCCTTCTACCCGGTACACACTCTTAATGCGACGAATGACGGCAAGGGATTCAAAGTGTTTCAATACTTTATCCATGCTTGCCTTGCTAGCGTTATGCGTAACAATGATGATCTCAGCATCCGGGTTATGCTCGTTCGGCTGTTGCACGACTGAAGCCAGGCTGACTTCGTATTCAGCGAAGATTTGTGTAATCTGCGCCAGTACCCCTGCCTTGTCATCTACATGCAGCAAAATAAAGTTTTTCGACATAATGTGCTCGTCACTTTGCAGGCGCTTCTGTTTATAAGGCACAATGGCTTTAAGACCATTCACACCCAGCTTCAGGTTTTTGATCACAGCCACGATATCCGCTACTACAGAAGTTGCCGTCGGAAGCTCACCTGCACCCGCACCGTAGAACATCGTCTCACCTACAGCTTCGCCATGTACATACACAGCGTTGAACACCCCATTGACGGATGCAATCGGATGATTCTGTCTAACCATCGTTGGCTGAACACTAATGGTGATCTCATCATCCCGACGATCTGCGATACCCAGTAGCTTCATCTCATAGCCAAGTCTTTTGGCATACGTAATATCTTCACGGGTTACGGATGTAATCCCCTTAACGGTTACGTCTTTCAGTTCCACATTGGTACGGAAGCCCAAAGTGCCCAGAATCGCCATTTTGCGAGCTGCATCGAGTCCTTCGACATCCGAAGTTGGATCGGTTTCTGCGTATCCGAGTGCTTGAGCCTCGGCCAGAACCTCTTCATATGAGGCGCCTTCCTGGCTCATTTTGGTCAAAATAAAGTTCGTTGTTCCGTTCACAATCCCCATAATGCGGGTAATCCGGTCGGATGAGAAACCTTCAATCAGCGTTCTGATGATCGGAATGCCCCCAGCCACACTCGCTTCGTAGAATACATCACATTGCTTTTCCTGTGCCTTGGCCAAAATCTCGGAACCGTGCAGAGCCATTAAATCCTTGTTCGCGGTTACAATATGCTTACCCCGCTCCAGTGCTTCAAGAATGTACTCTTTGGTCTGATCAATGCCACCCATAACTTCCACGATAACATCAATATCTGGATGACGAATGACTTCCCAAGGATCTTCAGTGAGCTTCGCACGGTCTACAGCAATGACACGATCTTTTTCCGTATTCTTCACTGCAATCTTCTCTATAACGATCGGTGATCCAACCTGACTGCTCAAATCCTCCTGATTTCCTTCCACGATGCGAACGACCCCAGTCCCCACCGTACCCAGACCCAACAACCCCACTTTTACCGGTTTCACTAACGATCTACCCCCAATGTCTTTTCTCCTTCACCCCTGTACGATTTAACCATACAAACAACTTATTCCTAAACGTTTTACGATAACGTCTAATTAACCTTGGCCTACAATGCGCGTGCGTCGAACCCCGGGCATATCCTGCATCCGATCGAGCATTTCTCCGATTTCCCCATGGAGGTGTGATGTCTCCACTGAAATGACAACATTGGCTCTCCCCTGGAGCGGAATACTTTGATTAATGGTTAGCACGTTGGCTCCATAACCAGCTACATGTCCGAGCACACGAGACAATATTCCTGACTGATGCTCCAAATCAATGGAGATCGTCACAATTCGCTCCCGTTCAAGCTGATTGATCAAATGGATGCCATCCTTGTATTTATAAAAAGCACTTCGGCTTAATCCAACCTGTTCAACCGCCTCATGAACTGTTTTGACATCCCCGGAAGCTAGCAGTTCTTTTACCTGCATGGTCTTCACCACAGCCTCTGGCAAAATGTCTTCCCGTACTAAGTAATAGCGTTCATTCACAGAACGTCCTCTCCTCAAAGACTCATGTATTCATATAGTGGACATTATAAAGGATCTATCTCAAAAGGGCAATACCTCACATGTCTATTTTTGAAAAACTATTCCTAACAGTATACAAGTTTATCCCACGTGCAGGTAAGGAAAAATAAAAAAACGCAGAGCAGCGGGTAATCTCCCACTACTCTGCGTATATGTTTCAATCCTTTATATTCGTAAGGGTTGCACTATCTTAATAGTAGCTGCTACCTTCCACAAATTCGAATTCAAACTCGCCAATGCGCACAATGGTGCCTTCTTCAGCTCCGCGTTTACGCAGTTCCGCATCCACACCCATATAGCGCAATGTACGCGCCAGTTTGAGAATCGCTTCATGCGAATTCAGCTGCATCCGTTTCATCATACGTTCAATCTTGGCACTTTCGACTACGAAGATTTCATTCTCCCGTACAATACGGAAACCATCGTCCTCTTTTTTGTCTAAGCTGTACACTTTGCGTTCGGATAAGTCAGCAACTTCTTCGACCACTGGCTCGTCCGGAATTTGATCCAGCAGATCAGCCGCACGATACAGGAGCTCTTGAATCCCTTTCCGTGTCAGGGACGAAATAGGCATAACTTCAATATCCGGTTGAACTTCACGAACCTTCTGCAAAAACTCTTCGAGATTAGCTTCGGAATCCGGCATGTCCATTTTATTGGCTGCTACAACTTGTGGTCTCTCAGCGAGGATAGGATTGTACAATTTGAGTTCCTCGTTGATTTTCTGCCAGTCTTCGAACGGATCACGTCCTTCTGAACCAGACATATCAACGACATGAACGATAATGCGTGTACGTTCTACGTGACGCAAGAACTCATGTCCAAGCCCAATACCTTCGTGAGCACCTTCAATCAGGCCCGGCAAGTCGGCCATAACAAAGCTACGGCCTTCACCCACACCTACAACACCCAGGTTAGGTGTAATGGTTGTAAAATGATATGCTCCAATCTTTGGCTTGGCTGCCGAAACAACAGACAACAGCGTGGATTTTCCGACACTTGGGAAACCAACCAAACCGACATCTGCCATGACCTTAAGCTCAAGTACGATGTAACGTTCTTGACCTTCTTCGCCATTTTCGGCCAGTTCTGGCGCTGGATTGTTAGGCGTGGCAAAACGAATGTTTCCCCGTCCGCCTCGTCCGCCACGAGCAACAACAACCTGTTGACCATGACGTGTCAAATCAGCCAGTACTTCTCCACTGTCTTCATCCAAAATCACGGTTCCAGGTGGAATACGTACAATCATGTTCTCAGCGTTCGCGCCATGCTGACTTTTATTACGTCCCTTCTCACCACGAGGGGCCTTGAAGTGACGCTGGTAACGGAAATCCATTAACGTACGCAGACCTTCATCCACACGGAAAATGATGTCAGCTCCTCTGCCTCCATCACCCCCGGCAGGTCCGCCGTTCGGTACATACTTCTCACGACGAAACGAAATAATTCCGTCCCCTCCGTCTCCGGCTTTCACATAAATCTTCGCTTTATCTACAAACATTGGTTAACCCCTTCTTCCTATATTCCGCAAGGCATTCTGAATTGTATAAACGTATCCTCAGACGGAAGCTGCTCCGTTCTGACTTTTTTTCCTTTGAGTACGGCATTGAGCTGCCGCAATGTTTCCGGATCGGGTGTTTGATCCCCATCCAGCCGGACAACCACATCTCCGTGATCCTGTCCGAAGTTCAAGGTCAGTTTGCGAACCTCTCCCCAAGACGACCGGCCGCCGCCATATTGATAGGCTCGAATCGCATCGGCAATCGCCCCCGTAAGCGACTCGCCATCCTCGGGAGAGACCAGAGCACTAAGCTGCAACTCTTCCTCTACGACCACATGCAATTCCAGAGCGACTCCACTGGTCCGGAAAGATTGAAGATAAAATACGAGTGAAGGAATACCCAATCTGGAGATTCGGCTTTCTTCGTTAACCCGCTCTACTATTCTTTCCACACATTGCACTGATTTATCAAGTTTGCCCAGTCTAAGATATCCATACAATACCTGAAGATCGTTCATCCAATCATGCCTATGATGATTTAATGATGCAATTGCTGTCTTTTCCATAGATTGTATGATGGTTCTGCGTTCCGCCTCTGCTTGTCTCTTCATCACATTCACAGAAACAAAAAGCACCGCGACGGACCACAATGCGTATACAGCTATTGAAATAATCACTGGATACAGCATAACGAAAACCAAAGGAATCAGAAGTGAACATGCCGCAATCCAGGGCACTCTTTTCCAAGATTTCATGGCTTCTCCCCGTTCTACAAAACTCGGTTGGTTTAAACCCCACCGTAACCAAGTATAACATGTCTTTTCTGCCAGTTCATTATCGAATAACCTATAAATACAAAAAGCCTCCGGCAAAAATGCCGAAGGCTCCTTAGGCGGAATGCCGATATTATGCTTCTACTGCAGCTGCTACTGGAGCAACATTCACAGGGTAGATGCTTACTTTTTTACGATCGCGTCCCCAACGTTCGAATTTCACAACGCCGTCAACTTTCGCAAACAAAGTGTCATCTTTACCGATACCCACGTTAGTACCTGGGTGAATTTTCGTTCCGCGTTGGCGAACGAGAATGCTACCACCAGTTACTGTTTGTCCGTCAGCACGTTTAACGCCAAGGCGTTGTGCGTTACTGTCACGACCATTCTTCGTGGAACCTACACCTTTTTTCGATGCGAATAACTGAAGATTTAATTTCAACATGATTGGTTGTCCTCCTTCTTTGATTATTTGACTTGCTCTATCTGAATATACTTTCCGTATGACTCTGCAATATCAGTGAGCATAAGCACCATGGATTCGAGTAGCAATTGTACCTGGGACCAGGTTCCGTCTTTCTCCAGCACCGGTAAAGAAGCGCTTAAAAAGCCATTCTTCATCTTGGCGTCCATTTCGACACCAGTCAGTGTTTCAATCGAGTTCACCGTACCCACTGTAACAGCGGATACCCCGGCACATACGATGTCTTCTCCTCGCTTGGCAAAATTAGCATGCCCTTTGATGGAGAAACGATCGATGCTCCCGTCATCATTACGAAAGATTTGAACGATAATCACTTATCGCACCTTCTTACGCTTTGATTGCTTCGATAGTTACTTTTGTATACGGTTGACGGTGACCTTGCTTCACATGGTAGTTCTTTTTAGGTTTGTATTTGTATACAACAACCTTTTGTCCTTTGCCATGTTTCTCCACTTTAGCCGTTACAGTTGCTCCGGAAACCAATGGTGTACCTGCTGTCAAACCTTGATCGTTAGATACAGCCAGGACACGGTCGAACGTTACGCTTTCGCCATCGTTCGCAGTCAATTTCTCGATGAACAGAACATCGCCCTCTTGGACTTTGTACTGTTTACCACCTGTTTCAATAATTGCGTACATTTGCCTTGCACCTCCTCATGTCTCAGACTCGCCCGGTCTCAGGTGACAGTGTCCTTGCGGAACTGTTCTTGTACCCGGCCAGTGCGGTTACAGCATGTGCAAGACCAATAGGCTAAACACATACCTGATGATTATACCACCAACTATACTAAAAATCAATGCAACGGCGAAATATATCTTTTGCCTGTCCCATGACAGGAAGAACACGGCTCCACGTAAGGGAGCGTGCTCTCTTCTCGTACCTTTTTACGGGTAAGTTCGAGCAATCCCAGCTTGGTCCAACCCATTACAAAAGCCTTGGTTCGATCCTTCTTGAGTTCATTTTCCAGCGTTGCCGCAACTTCATGCCGATTCATCGCTTCCTCCATATCAATGAAGTCCACAATAATCATGCCACCGATATCCCGAAGACGCATTAAACGGGCGATCTCAACCGCTGCCTGCATGTTCGTTTCCGTTACGGTCTCTTCCAGACTGTCGCCGCCTGCTCCCGTGTACTTGCCTGTATTGACATCGACTACAGTGAGCGCTTCGGTATGATCAAGGACAATATATCCGCCTCCAGGCAGCCATATCTTGCGGGCGAAATCCCTGTTCAACTGCTCCTGCACACGATAAGCAGCAAAAATTGATTCTTCTCCCCTGTACACCTGTACTTTAGGTTGATGGCCTGGACAGATCTCCTCCAGCAAAGCACTCAATTCACGGGCTTGTGCTTCATTATCCGTAATGACTTCATCGCTGCCAGGCGTATACACATCACGAATGATCCGCTGAACCATACTGTGATCTCGATGCAGCAGGCTTGGTGAAGGCAAACTATCCGCTTTTTCACGAATCAGACGCCACTGCTCACGTAATGTTTCCAGGTCGGCCTGAATGGCTTCCCTCTGTTCCTCTGCGGATACGGTTCGTATGATAAGCCCCTCTTCGTCCCGTCTCAGTTGTTCACCCAGCGTTTTGAGGCGGGAACGATCGCCCTCACGGGCAATTTTCTTGGAGACGGCTACATAGTCCGCTAAAGGCATGTAGACAAGCCAGCGGCCCGGCAGCGAATAATGAGTCGTCACCCGGGCTCCCTTGCTTCCTACTGGCTCCTTCAGGACCTGGACGATTACATCCTGACCTGGACGAAGCAGCTCCGAAATTGAAGGCTTCACTTTGGGTTGTTTCTCCAGATTGGGATGCAATACATCGTCCACATACAGAAAAGCATTCTTTTTCTGACCGATATCCACAAAAGCAGCTTGCATACCTGGTAACACGTTCACTACCCGTCCTTTGAAATACGAACCCAGCAGTCCACGCTCGCGTGTACGCTCTGCCATGAATTCTACAGCTTTGCCTTCTTCCAGAAGCGCCATTTGCATGAGGTTATGTTCATTATGTACAATCATTTGTTTCATGGCTTCACCTCTAGAAGACAATTCAATTCATCCACATCCATTCTGTATCTTTGCATACTCATTGTACATGTATTAACCCAATTCATGATAGATCCACCAAGATGCTACAACTTATCCGTGTCTTGTTTGAAATAAGAACCGATGATTCGCTGCTCAGGCAAAACGGCCATGATTCTTCCCTGTCTATTCATCACATATATCATATGGTATCTTTCTCTCTTTAATAGACGCAAAATAGTCTCCAAAGGTTTCGCCGGAAATGAGATTATCGGCTGCGCCAAACTGCCTGTAGACGCATGACGGGTGAATGCACTTTCACGATTCATTAGAAATCGGATAAACCGGTAGGGAATATTTCGGTAATCGGTCACATTGGAATAGAACAGAAAAATTCCGATTAACAGGATATTTAACGGCAGCCCGTAATCACCGGTAAACCAGCGACCGATGGCAACCAAGATAACCCCTGCGCTACACAGAATGCTGATTCTGTAAGTCCACATCAATGTCGTATAGTAGGGAGCAGCAAGACTAACGAGTGCCTGTACAATTTTACCGCCATCCAGCGGCAACACGGGTAGCAGGTTAAATAGGGCAATCAACAGATTCCCCTGTATAATATAATCCAAAAAAAGCGGGTCTCCCAGGTTCCCATACTTCAGCAACAAAACGATTCCAACCATGAGCATATTTTGAAAAGGACCTGCCAAAGCGATAATGATCTCCCGCCGGGCTGTAATATTTCCGGCATCCTCAATAACGGCGACGCCGCCAAAAGGAAGCATCTGTATCGAAAGGACACGGCAGCCCAGAAGGGCTGCCGCTGCAGCATGTCCACATTCATGAATAAAAACGATGGCAAACAGCGTGATGAGTTCAATAAAGTTGCCAGTCAACAGGGAAGCCATCATGATAATCACAAAAAAAGGATGAAACGAGATACGTACACCCCACAACCTAATCAAGGGCAACCACTTCCGCAGGGTCTACGTACTGCTCGCCCTCTTTTACAGCGAAATACAATGTGGCAGGTTGATCATTTCCAGTCTCCTTTAGGCTGCCGACCGCGTCACCCGCTTCTACCCAATCATTCACCTGGACTTCACTCTCGTTCAAGCGTCCGTATATCGCTGTGACTTGACCCGAGTGCTGGATTACAACCGTTGTCCCATTTTCCGGATCATCCAATACTTGAAGTACTCGTCCGGCATCTGAACTAACTACTTGAATAAGTCCCGTACCGCCAGCTTCAGGAACAATCTCAATGCCTTTCATGCTCAGAGCAAAAGGCTGAACGACAGTTCCCGAGATCGGTTTGCCGAGCAGATGTCGAATTCCCGAGCCGTTCACAGGATCGGTGGTATGTCCAAGAACAGGCAGGAATGACGGCGTTCCACCAAAATGCCGTTCGTACCAAGCAGCAGCATAAGCAAAATCCATATCCCGATGCAGCACATCGGCGATTACGGTTTTGGCAGGTGTCGTCCATGAGGTGTTCAACTGAAACAATCCCCAGACACCGCCGAATAATAAAATGCTAACCACCGTTCGTCCCACGAATGACTTCATCAGATTAAAGCGTGGATGGCCGCCAGGACCATAATGCCCATTCTCTTTTTTCCACAGCCACTCCGGATCTCTTTCCTGTTCCGCCAACGAAGATCTTGCCGTTCGTAGATTTTCTTGTATATCCATAGACGAGAAAGGATTACGTTGCGCAGATGAACGCTTATCGGATACCGAGCCCGATTCTCGCTGCTGCATAATTTCTTCCGTAGCACCATCCATTAACCGCCGAATGCGCTCTTCTCTTCTCTGCTTGATTCTGAGTTTCGTATTCATGGAATGTCCTCCCGCCGAGGCTTGTTTACTACATCTTATGAGGGGCTCGTTCATAATATGAACAAGCTTCGGCTGGAAGCAAAAATAACCCCACACCGTGGAGTCCTCCTGTGAAGTACATATCCTGTTCTATACAAGTCGCCTTTAATCAAAGGCTCCATAATAATCAAAAAGCCGGGCTTGAGGGCCACGGCTGTCATACATAAATGTGATAAGGAAGAGCCAGTTAACCCATTCCAAAAAACTTCTTAAAACGTGTGAAAGCACCCTTTTTTTGCTCCAATTGCATCAGAGGAACGGTATCTCCCAGAATACGACGGGCAATATTTCGATAGGCAATGGCCGCAAGTGAATCCGGATTCATTACTGTGGGCTCTCCCGAGTTGGCTGCCTTGATGACAAGTTCATCATCAGGAACGATCCCGATCAGATCAATATTAAGTACTTGTAAAATGCCGTCAATGTCGAGCATGTCGCCTGATTTGACCATATTGTTACGGATACGGTTCACAACCAATTTTGGCGATTTAATGTGCGAACTCTCCAGCAAACCAATGACACGGTCCGCATCACGCACAGCCGCATTTTCTGGTGTAGTGACCACAATGGCCTGGTCAGCTCCTGCAACCGCATTTTTGAACCCCTGCTCAATTCCGGCTGGACAATCAATAATGACGTATTCAAAATCTTTTTTTAGTTCGAGAATAATATCCTTCACTTGTTCTGGTGACACAGAGTTCTTATCTCTCGTTTGTGCTGCAGGCAGCATATATAATTCTTCAAAACGTTTATCTTTGACCAAAGCCTGATTCAGTCGGCAGCGGCCGTCTGCAACGTCGCACAGATCATAAATGATCCGGTTTTCGAGTCCCATCACGACATCCAGATTGCGAAGGCCGATATCGGTATCTACCAGACAAACCTTTTTGCCGAGCAGCGCCAGCGCTGTCCCGATGTTTGCCGAGGTGGTTGTTTTACCCACGCCGCCTTTACCCGAAGTGATCACGATCGCCTCTCCCATGAGCTACACTCCTTTAAACACATTAAAATCTCGGCGCAACCGAACGATATTGCTCATCTTGTCGATCTGCATCTGATTGTCCTGTAAATAAGCAAATTCCATTCCGGTCTCTCGGCTCTCCCACTCATCGGGAGGACGGCTGATGATGTCAGCGATCCGCAGCTGCGTTGGTGCAAACACCGAAGCAGCAATGATCGAGTCTTCGTCCCCACCAATTCCAGCGTGAGCCATGCCTCTGAGTGAACCCAAAACATATATATCTCCGGTACACGTTACTGTGCCCCCCGGATTGATATCACCAAGAAACAGTAGATTCCCTTCATGATGAAGCACCTGACCCGAACGTACCATACCACACATGGTTACAATCGGCGGCGGCCCTTTAACCTCTGGTTTAAGGGCCGGTGAGTCAATGGAACGAATGAGCAAATTCCCTTTTTGTTTCAATATATCAAGAACTGCTTCTTTCTGGTCCTCCGTCACTTCGCGGCTGCCCAGTTTGATATCCACATGAACAATCGGTCCGGTTAAAATATTTTGATGGCTGTGTTCCAGCTTATAGCGGAGCTCGTAGAGCAATTCCTCGAATTCACATTGATCGTCCAACAGGAAAACCAGGCCGTCTCGGATGCCTTTAATCGTTACGTGATTCGATTTTACCGTCATAAGCCTGTCCCTCCCATCTCATTACATTTCGTGCCCGGGTCCCCAAGTTCCTGCTTCTCACTCCATAAAATGTATCAAGAAGCTTCTTGTGCTTTGCTCTTTCTCTTACCAATCCGCTCCAGTTGTTTCCGAAGAGGAACATAAATGATCAGCGCGAACACAAAATGAATGAACAAATTGGGAATCATGTATTCAAGCAATGCCCAGTCAAATGTCACATGATTGAGTTGGAAGAGCTTGTACAGAAAGAATAACATGGTGTCATTCAGCAGACTTCCCAAAAGGACGACGGAAACCATAACCGGCAGTGGTGCACGCGGCGCTTGAAAAATAAGTCCCATCATATATGCCGATAATCCCATCGAGAATCCGTATGGTCCAATCATTTCGCCGTAGAATACGACATCGTGCAAGAGTCCAAATAATATGCCAAGCACCAACGCCGTGTGCCGATGATGATATACAGCAATAAACAAAATCACGATGTAGACCAGGTTGGCAGAAATACGCATTTGCCAGGCCGAAGGAATGAGCAGCGGAAGGATCGTTCCCTCAACAATGAACAAAACGAACAGTAACAGGAATAAGACTTGCTTGCGCGTTACCATTATTCTTTTACCTCAGGTGGGATAATCACAATCAGCTCTTTCCAGTCCAGAAAGCTTGCATATGGCTTAATAATCGCAGTCCGTGTCAAACCATATTCCCCAACTTCAACCTTCTCCACTTTTCCAATACGCATGTACTTCGGAAAATTGTTGATAATCCCGGAGGAGATGATTTCATCACCCTTTTTGATATCTGAATCTTCCGAGATCTTGGTCATTTTGAGCATGCCGGTCTTTGGATCATAACTCTCGATCATACCAAACACTTTTTCTTTACCAACCGCTGTAGCTGCAATGGCGTTGGATGTTGGATCATTGGCGTCCATGGATGTTAACAGATTAACCGTTGACGTATATGAACTGACATGACTGACAACCCCAACCAGCCCCTCTTGCGAAGTAACAGCCATTCCAGCCTTGATTCCCGCATTTTCACCAATATCGATATTAATCGTTCTGCTGTTCGGGTCAGAGTTAGCACTGATGACTTGAGCAATTCGTGAACCGTAGTTATACCGATTTTTTTGTTCCTCTGTAAAATTGAGAGCTTTCTGGAGCTGTTCATTCACCTGCTCCATATCATTGTATTTCAGCCGATCTCGGGTATAGTGACCCATTGCAATGCGAAGCTCTTCATTTTCTTGATATACCGTACGCATGTTCGCCAAATCTTTGAAAAAGCCCGCTACAGAAGAAGCGGGCTTGTAAAATACGTATTGTACAAATCCGACTGAATCCTTCAGGAATTTCTCCGGCCAGGATAGAGCGGTTCGCGGACCGAGCGTAAAGCCCATTAACGCGATAAATGTAACAAGGCCCACCAGCAAAACAAAAAGTCTTTTGTTACCCAGCAGTTTAAACAGTTCGACCACCCTCTAACATCCATTATTCTCTTCCGAGCCATGCCCGGCGGGGAGACTGTCAGACTTATAGTCCCATCGAGAATATCAGTCGATTCTCCCCGGGTATGCGGGTAATAGCTCTCCCGGGGTTAACCGGGTCCTCTTCGTTGATATCATGCCCCTTGGTCGATAAACGAGCCAAGCATAGCATATATCAATTAACGTTTGGAACGAACTGCCGAACTGCTTCTGCTCTTGAACAAATGAATATTCTCAAGCGCTTTACCTGTTCCGATTGCAACGCAATCAAGCGGGTTCTCTGCTACGATAACAGGCATTCCTGTCTCACCAGCAAGCAGCTTGTCCAGATTGCGAAGCAATGCGCCGCCACCTGTGAGAACAATACCACGGTCCATAATATCTGCTGCCAACTCAGGAGGACATTTCTCCAATGTTACTTTTACAGCTTCAACAATGGCATTCACCGTATCCGCCAGAGCTTCGCTGATTTCATCCGAAGTAATCGTAATCGTCTTCGGCAGGCCTGTAACGAGGTCGCGTCCACGAATTTCCATTGTTTCCACTTGCTCAAGCGGCATAGCTGATCCGATATCCATTTTCAACTGCTCCGATGTACGTTCACCGATCATCAGATTATACTGGCGTTTAATGTATTGAATCACGGATTCGTCCATCTCGTCACCCGCTACACGAACCGAACGACTTGTTACAATACCGCCAAGAGAGATGACAGCCACTTCCGTTGTACCGCCACCAATATCGACAACCATACTACCCGTTGGTTCCCATACAGGCAGATCTGCACCAATGGCAGCTGCAAAAGGCTCTTCAATCGTATAGGCTTCACGTGCTCCAGCCTGTTTGGTTGCATCTTCAACCGCGCGTTGTTCTACTGCAGTAATCCCGGATGGTACACATACCATCACGTTCGGATGACGTTGGAACATGGAGCGTTGTTTCTGCGCCTCACGGATGAAATATTTGATCATCGTTGCCGTTGTATCGAAATCGGCAATAACGCCATCTTTCATTGGACGAATGGCACGAATGTTACCTGGTGTACGTCCAATCATTTTTTTGGCGGCTTCACCTACTGCCTCGATAGTTTTTGTATCTGTCCGTATAGCGACAACCGAAGGTTCGCGCACCACAATTCCTTTTCCACGTACATAAACCAGCGTATTCGCTGTCCCCAAATCAATACCCAAATCTTTCGTAAAACCACCAAACATGACGTAATCTCCTTTTCTGCCTCATATAGCCGCCCCAGTAAATCAAGAGCATTTCATTTTCATTACCACCATAATGGTGGAGCTAATATTCGCATTTGTTTTGTGTTGCATTGTTTTGCATTTGTAAAGTGAACCTATCTTCTACGGACAACGCCGTCAACATTCATAGGAAAACATCAACGCCAACCATTATATTATACTAAGCCCTTCTCCTTCAAACTTACGTACGTTCCATCTCCGATAATAATGTGATCCAGCACGTCTATGCCTACAATTTCGCCGGCTTCGATCAGTCTTTTGGTTATTTGGATGTCCTCTGGACTAGGCGTAGGATCACCACTGGGATGGTTGTGTGCGCACACAATAGAGGCGCTGCTGCATTTGATGGCAGCCCGGAACACTTCACGCGGATGAACAATCGAAGCGTTAAGGCTACCCATGGAGAGTGTTTCCTGGGCAATAATGTGGTTTTTGCTATTCAGGAAAAGACACACAAAGTGTTCTTTCTGCAAGTAACGCAATTGTTCGGTAAGGATATCGGCCGCATCACGTGGGGTACGAATTGAAGTTGACTGTGTAAGTCTGCTCTTCGCAATCCGATGACCAAGCTCAATGCTAGCTTTCAGCTGTACAGCCTTGGCCATGCCGATACCCTTCATCGCAGTCAGTTCTTCCAGGCTCAAATCCATCAACGAGCGAATTCCACCCGCTTCAGTCAGAATCCGCTGTGCCATATGCACTGCGGATTCCTGTCTTGTACCTGTTCGAAGTAAGATCGCCAGCAATTCAGCATGGCTTAAGGCGCCCGCCCCATATTCCATCATGCGTTCTCTCGGGCGTTCTTCCTGGGGGATGTCGCGCATCATATATTGAGGCGACTCCATATGTTCCCTCTTTTCAGATCGTCAATTGTGGAAATTCATATACGTGGCAATACATGTACGCCGAATCCATCCAGCATGTCGCTTAGCAAGGACAACGGTAGGCCCACCACATTGAAATAACATCCTTCAACACGTTCTATCAATGAAGCACCAATGCCCTGAATGGCATATGATCCCGCCTTGTCCGAAGGCTCTCCAGTCTGAACATACGCACGAATCGTAGCTTCAGACAGTTCCTTCATCGTTACATTAGTCTGTCGATATTGAACCATGGATTGTCCATTACTTGCATCGATACAAGCTACTCCCGTGAAAACACGGTGTACACGCCCCTGTAGACGAGATAACATTCGTTCAGCGTCCGCTTCGTCTACGGGTTTACCAAGAATATCACCATCCAGAACGACAACAGTGTCACTACCAACAATAACAGCATCCTGTTCGCGACCTTCCAGCCCGCGATAAACGGCAAGCGCCTTACGCATCGCAAGCTCCTGTACCGTCTGTTCAGGAGTCCATTCCGGCGGTGTATCTTCATCGGCGTGACTTGGTATTACTTCAAAAGCTAGATGGAGTGATGCGATCAGTTCTTTACGCCGCGGCGAAGTGGAAGCCAGAATAATACGACGCTGTTGTGTTTTATCCAAAATAACCGGCCCCTTAAGCTACGGCGACATCCTGTCGGATCACGCTAGTAGATATCATTTTTTTAGTTTCTTCGTCAAAATTCGTCATTCTCCTATAACCTGCGATACAGCCATACAGCAGCAATAATACCGATCAGACTCAGGAGGCTCATTTGAAATTGAAGTGAAATATCATAACTGATAATATCCAGATCAGCCTGCGGCGACCAACGAATGGTCGTGGCTTTCGTTAGAAAGGCAACGGCCTTTACAGGCTGCAGTGCCTTGGCGATCCACGCACCGGCTAGCCAGCCGAGCAGCAGAAACAGCAATAACATGCCGAAGTTTTTTTTCATCGGTGATCTTCCCTCGCCATTTTTTGACACCCACATTATTATACGGGGTTTTGTACGTCAATACAAACACAAATCCGGCAAGGGGAACTATTTCCAGTTCCTTGCCGGATAGGTATTTCAAGGCTGTGTTATGGGAAAGCGGTGATTACTGTTTTATCGCTTCAAGCCATTTTTTTTGTTGTAATACATATTCCATCAGATCGGACTGTACAGACCACATATGCACATTAGCCGGATTTTTGTTGTATTCGGCAATTGCTGTTACCGCACTGGCCATCGATTTTCCCATCGCCGATACATAGGGTTGCACGTCTGCACTCAGGCCTGGTGCAATACTATTCAAACCGGTCAGCCAGAGCTGATGCTGGTTCTGTAATGAGGTCATCGTTTCGGTTGAGACGGCTTCTGGAACAGACTGACCAAGTTGCTGGATCGAGAGGGTAGACAGTTGTTCAACCAAAGCAGATCCACTTGCGAAGAATTGCTGCACATCCTCTGCTTTTCCGCCAAATACTGCCGGGTTCACTTCTGGGTTGACGATTTCCTTGACGTACAGCTCCACTCCTTCGGCCTTAAGCCTTGAGCTGAGCAGCTTGGCCTCCTCACGGTCAGCCGAAATGCCAGCATACACCCGATTACCATCCTCCGGGTCGGAGCCTGCGGCAATGCCTGCCTGGGACAGTTCCACCTTCGCCTGTTCAGCGCGTTCAGGAGAACTGAACACACCATATTGCAGGGCATAATAGCTGCCACCTGTAGTCGTTGCCTGGAGCTGCTGTTCCGAACCTGCCACTCCCTGCTGACCTGTTACGGCCGATACCGCCTGATTGGCAGGGATCTTGCTCCCAGGGTCTACGGCACCTTCACGATTAAAAAAAGAAAGAATTACCATGCCGAAGAGGGCACCGGTTACAAGTGCACCCGTTACTGAACCAATCATTTTCCAGCCCCTTGGGGGACGATTTCGCTTATAAGAGTAGTTTTCACTATCTGCAAGCCAATCATGACCTCCATAATTCTCGTCCGATCTGTTCTCGTCCTCATCTCCCGGATACGCAGTAAGATGATTATAATTATATCCAGGCTCATCGAGTTTCGAATCCTTGTCCGTTCTTTGGTAAGGTTCAGGTACAGTGGAGCCTGTCAGTATCGTCTCTCCCCAGTCACCGGGAATATCCTCTGGTGTCCATGAAGGCGTTGAATTCAACCGCGTTGGTGTTGGCGTTGGACTGTGCGGAATTTCTTCACTCAAAGCTACAAATGTGCTGGATGTGGGTATCCCCTTGTTTTCAGGCTTGTCCGACTCGTTATCCCCAAAGCGAAACGTCATTCTAGCATTGCTCACCCCGTACCCTCTCCTTTGTCCCATTTATAACAGCTATATGCGGAGAGAATTAGAAACATTCCATTTCATGCAAAAAAACCGCCTGCTTCGAAATGAAGTCAGACGGTTTTATGATTGTAATTATTTCAACCCTTTGGCAAGTGTATCGCCAACTTTCCAGATATCACCTGCACCCATCGTGAGCACAAGATCGCCTGGCTGAAGACGGTTCTGCAGATCTGCAACAACTTCTTCCTTTGTCGGAAGATAACGCGCAGAAGCATTACTGTTTTGAACAATGAGTTCAACCAGCCTAGCCGAGTGAACACCTTCAATCTGTTTTTCGCCCGCAGGGGAATAGATATCGGTAATGAGAACCTCATCTGCTTCTGCAAAGGCACGACTGAACGCATCAAGCAGGAAGAACGTACGTGTGTAACGCTGTGGTTGGAATACCGCAATGATACGTTTCCCTGTTGCTTTGGCCGCACTGATTGTAGCCTCAATCTCGGTCGGGTGATGAGCATAATCATCAATAATCAGCATATCACGCGCCTCACCCAGCACCTGGAATCTGCGTTTCGCTCCATGGAACTGGATAATGGCGGCTGTAATTTTCTCAAATGGAATACCTGCTTCCAGACAGGTAATAACCGTAGCCATCGCATTATAAACGTTATGTTTACCTGGAACTGACAACTCCACCTTACCCAACACATTGCCCTGATGGCTCATCGTAAAGGAAATTCGGCGGTCGCCAAGCACGATATCTGTTGCTGTATAATCAGCAGCATAATCAATGCCGTATGTGGTCACCCGTGATTTCAGCTCCGGTAAAATGGCTTGAACATTCTCGTCGTCAGCACATACAATGGCCGTGCCTTCTGGACGAATCTGACTCAGGAACTGCACATAAGCCTTTTTGAGTTCTTCAAAATCACTGTTATAGTTCTCAAGGTGATCCGCTTCAATATTAGTCACAATACCGAGCCAAGGGTGATACTGCAAAAATGAACCGTCGCTCTCGTCCGCCTCTGCAACAACCCAGTCGCCTTGGCCTGCCTTGGCGTTGGTGCCCACGTTCATGATTTCCCCGCCAATGATGTATGTCGGGTCTGTATCACATTTATCCATAACGAGTGCAATCATGGATGACGTGGTTGTTTTGCCATGAGCCCCGGCTACAGCCACACCTTTGCGCTCGTTCAGCAAACGCGCGAGCATCTGGGCGCGATGCAGAATCGGGATGTTCAGCTTTTCAGCTGCTACCCGTTCCACATTATCAGCTGGAGCTGCCGTGGAGTAGACAACCAGGTCTGCCCCGTTTACATGCTCTGCCGTATGTCCGATATATATTTTCGCTCCCTTGGCTGCCAGCTTCTCGGTCAACTCCTGTGAAGCGACATCCGATCCGGTAACGGTGTATCCCATCTCAAGCATAACTCTCGCGATGGCACTCATGCCATATCCGCCAATCCCTATAAAATGAACGTGTTCCGATGTATTTAACAAAACTTTCACCAACCTTTTTCAGAATCGGTTTGATGCAAAAGGGCTGCCCGCACATCTGCAATCAGGTACAATGTGCCGGACACCACCCCCAGATCTTCCGCTTCCGTCCGTGACTTCAATAGATCAAGTGCCTTTACCCATTCGGGCTCGACGATGATTTCCAGCTCCGGTTTCGCAATGGCGGGACGTACCCGTTCGACGATCTGCAGCAATTCGGCTGCATCCATTTTGCGTCGGAAATCTGGCTCGGTCAGGATCAGCGTATCCACTAGTGGCAGTATATGCTGCAAATACGCTTCGTGATGCTTATTCGCCAGCATGCCCATCATCAAAATTAACTTGTTGTGAGGATATACGTCGATAATGCTCTTGGCCAGCGATTCGGCCCCCTCCGGATTATGCGCTCCATCCAGAACAATGCGGGGCTGATCAACCACTTTCTCGAACCGTCCTGCCCAGAAGGCATGTTCCAGTCCAAGCGCAATATCTTCATCATCCAGCATAAATGCCATGTATTGGCGAAGCAACTCTAGTACCATAAGTGCGCCCGCTGCATTGTCGCATTGATGTACGCCCTGCATGCGAATACGAGCGTCCAGATCACGGAACGGTCCTGTAAAATGAAAAGATTGTCCGTTCTCATCACTGTCCAGTCTATGATAGGAGAAACGATCTCCCGGTAGATACACGGTTGAACGCAGCCGCTCTGCCGTCTCCTGGATCACCTTCACAGCCTCTGGCTGCGTGGCACAGGTAACAACGGGTACCCCCGCCTTAATAATACCCGCCTTCTCTCCAGCAATCGCCTCAATCGTATCTCCCAGTACATCCGTATGGTCCATACCGATATTGGTAATGACCGATACCACGGGTGTAACAATATTCGTTACGTCCATCCTTCCCCCGAGCCCTGTCTCCCATACTACAATGTCAGGGTAGCACTCTTCCGCATAATACAGAAGGGCGATTGCTGTAGATACCTCAAACATCGTAGGTGATCCAAGGGGAGTTGAAGCCATCTCTTGAACCAATGGATACAGGCGGTTTGAGATTTTGAGCAACGTTTCTTCCGGGATATCCTCACCGTTGTACTGAAAACGGTTTGTGAATTTGGTGATATAAGGGGACGTAAACGTTCCAACATCATATCCCGCCTGAAGAAGCACTGACGTCAAAAAAGCGCAAGTCGAACCTTTGCCGTTCGTTCCCGCGACATGAATAAATTTGAGACGCTGGTGAGGATTACCCAGCAATGACATCAATCCCTCGATTCGTTCCAATCCAGGTCGGATGCCAAAAGGAATAAGGCCATTGATCCAGTTCACGGCCTCGTCATAGGTAAGTAAAGGAGATGCTATTTCTGTCCCGTTAAGTTCCGTCATATGATTCACCTTTGGTTTGAGTTTGGTTGAAAAAAGCGGCCGGATGGCGCAGAAGCACTCCATCCGACCCGAATATATTAACCTTTCAGTTCCTTGATTCGTGCAATCACCTTATCCCGTTTATCGGAATAATCCGCTTGCTTGGCGCGCTCTTCCTCAATAACCTTGGCAGGAGCCTTGGCAACAAAGCCTTCGTTCGCCAGCTTTTTCTCCACACGGAGTACTTCGCCCTCAAGGTTCTGCAACTCTTTCTCCAGACGAGCCACTTCCTGATCAATATCAATAAGACCCGCCAGCGGCAAGTACAACTCAGCCCCAGTAATGACTGCAGTCATTGCTTTATCCGGTGAACTCAGATCCAAGCCGCTGTCGAACTCGGACGTATTACAGAAACGTTTGATGTAATGGCTGTTGCGTTCAATGATGCTGGATGTCTCTGCGTTGTTCGCTTTCACCATCAATTCAATTTTCTTGCTCATTGGTACGTTTACTTCTGCACGGATGTTTCGTACTGCACGAATGGTATCCATAAGCAGGTTCATCTCGGCAACCGCTTCTGGGTTCTCCAGTGCAGGGTCATACACAGGCCAGGAAGCCAACGTAATCGTTTCGCCTTCATGCGGCAGATGCTGCCAGATCTCTTCCGAAATGTACGGCATGAACGGATGAATCAGGCGCATAGTCTGATCCAGCACATAAGCAAGCACCGATTGTGTTTTCTTCTTGGCAACCGGATCTTCCCCATAGAAGGACAACTTCGCAAATTCAATATACCAGTCACATAGGTCATCCCAAATAAAGTTATACAGCAAACGGCCTGTTTCTCCAAATTCATATGCTTCGATTAGACGCGTAATATCACGAGAAGTTTCGTTCAGGCGGTGCAAAATCCAGTAATCCGCTGTTCCAAGGTCTCCACTAATATCGCGATCTTCATAGGTGAACCCTTCCAGATTCATCAAAGCGAAGCGCGATGCATTCCAGATTTTATTGGCAAAGTTACGAGCCTGTTCCACCCGTTCCCAGCGGAAACGGAGATCCTGACCCGGAGTACTACTTGTAGAGATCATGTAACGCATTGCATCCGCACCATATTTCTCAATCACATCCAACGGATCAACACCATTGCCTAGCGATTTGGACATCTTGCGTCCGTCTGCATCACGAACAAGACCGTGCATCAGCACATCCTTGAACGGAACCTCTTCCGTGAACTCCAGAGCGGTAAAGATCATACGCGCCACCCAGAAATAAATAATGTCATACCCTGTTACGAGTACACTTGTCGGGTAATAACGTTTCAGATCTTCCGTGTCTTCCGGCCAGCCTAAAGTAGAAAACGGCCATAATGCGGAGCTGAACCATGTATCCAGAACATCTTCATCCTGTCTCAGCTTGCGTCCAGCGTATTCTGGCAATGTTGTCGGATCTTCAGCAGATACAATAACTTCTCCAGTCTCCTCGTCGTACCAGGCAGGAATACGATGACCCCACCACAATTGACGAGAGATACACCAGTCACGAACATTCTCGATCCAGTTCAGATACGTTTTCTCAAAACGATCCGGAACAAAATGAACCCCTTCACCGCTTTGTTGCTTCTCAATCGCTTTCTCCGCGAGTGGCTTCATCTCAACAAACCACTGTGTCGACAAATACGGCTCAACGACAGCTCCTGTACGTTCGCTGTGTCCAACCTGATGCGTATGATCCTCAATGTTGATCAATACGCCCTGTTCTTGCAGGTCTGCAACAATCTGCTTCCGGCAGTCACTGCGATCCAGTCCCTGATATTTGCCTGCTTCGGCATTCATCGTACCCGTCTCATCCATCACCGTAATCTGTGGCAGATCATGACGAAGGCCCACTTCGAAGTCATTCGGATCATGAGCAGGCGTTATTTTCACGGCGCCGCTTCCGAAATCTTTATCTACGTACTCATCTGCAATAACCGGAATTTCGCGCCCGATAATAGGCAGAACAAGCACCTTGCCAATCATGTCTGCGTAACGCTCATCCTTAGGATGAACTGCAACTGCCGTATCTCCCAACATCGTTTCCGGGCGAGTTGTCGCTACTGTGACATACCCACTTCCGTCTTTGAGCGGATAACGCAGATGGTACAAGTGACCCTGAACTTCTTTATATTCAACCTCGATGTCGGACAGTGCAGTCCGATTCACCGGGTCCCAGTTAATAATTCGTTTGCCTCGATAAATGAGGCCTTTTTCATACAGTTGAACAAACACTTTACGCACAGCCTGGGATAGACCTTCATCCAGTGTAAAACGTTCACGCGAGTAATCGAGCGACAAGCCCATCTTGCCCCATTGCTGACGAATGGTCGTTGCGTATTGCTCTTTCCAGTCCCATACCTTCTCCAAGAACTTTTCGCGTCCCAGATCATAACGAGTCTGACCTTCTTCACGCAATTTCTGCTCTACTTTGGTTTGGGTAGCAATACCTGCATGGTCAGAACCCGGCAGCCACAGTGCATCATAGCCCTGCATCCGCTTGGTACGAATCAGAATGTCCTGCAGTGTGAAATCGAGCGCATGCCCGATATGGAGCATTCCGGTTACGTTCGGGGGTGGGATTACAATCGTATAAGGTTCAGCATCTTTACGCTGGCCTGCCTTGAAATATCCATTTTCCATCCAAGTGGAATACCATTTTTGTTCCGCAGCTTTCGGATCATATGTGGTTGGCATTTCTGTTGCAGCTGAATTTTTTTGTTCAGACATGTGTCATTCCTCCGTTACTTATTCATCATCGCCAAAAAACAAAAAAACCTTTCATCCATCAAAGGACGAAAGGTTAGCTTTCGCGGTACCACCTTTGTTTCACGCAGATAGAAAGATAGACTACCCCTTCTGAACTTACGTGACACTTCAAGCAGATAACGGCTGCGACCGGCCCATCCTACCTTAGGAATGAATGATACTAAAGTTACTCATCCCTTGTATTCAAACAGGCAACTCCCGGGCGACTTCGATCAGTTGGTTCCTACGGAATTTCCCAGCGCTACAATCCCGCTCTCTGAAAGGTCATACTGTCTACTACTCCCGATCCACGTTGTTCTTCAAAAAACCTAAACACATCATACCCTGCCCGTGCCCGATAGTCAACCTGACAACAGCGGAAAAAGCGCGCTGCAATGCAGGTTGAGGGCTGACAAAGCAAAAACCCGCCATCCTCAAGGGATCACGGGTCGAAATGGTCATTAAACCAGCCTACAGGTTAAGGGATATATAGAATCTGTCCTTCTTCCACAACCTGTTCGGACAAACGATTATACAACTGGAGCTCTCGGGTACTTAACTGATATCGGTCTGCAATGGTATCGAGCGTCTCTTCACGCTGTACAATGCATAACTTCACCTTACGGAACGGGGTCTGATCGACAATGGTGCCGAGAAACAGGTTCTTCCACTCTACATCATCAGGCGGGTATGCTTCTTGCTGCTGGACTCCAGCAAGTGCCTCTTGCTCCCGTTCAGCCTCCGCCTCCCGTGTCACCCTGCCAGAGGATAACAAGGAGGAGATGCCTACGCCCTCTTCCTGCTTGGGTGCGGATTCTCTCTTGCTGCCAAAAGCAACCTTAAGCTCCGGCTTGTCTTCCGTCTCAGCCACAGGTTCAGGGATAAAAGATTCTTTTTCAGCAGGCTCATTCGTCTCCACCGCTTCAAGAGGAGGTGTGTTTTCCTCCGAAATTTCCGGTTCAGATGCTGCGAAGACATCCTGCCAGTTCTCTGACTGCGAACCTGCCGGAACATCTGCAACCGTCTGATCCTCCTGCTTTGGTTCAGATCGGGCAGATTCAAAATGCCATACGTCCGGCGCTGCCTGTTCATCCGAAGGCTGCAGATCCAGTTTGGAATCGGTCTGCTCCGAATTCCTTAGGTTCGTATGTAAGGTCTCGACGGAAGGCTCGGACCAGACAGACGACTCTTCAGCCAGAGGAAGCAAAGGCTCAGATTCAGGGTAAGAAGCCAACCTGTCGGCTGTCTCCGCTAAAAAAGACGAAACGGGAGAAGGCGTATCGGACAACACATCCGCTTGCGCTTCATCCTCCTTGTCCCTCAAGGACGAGGACTCTTCGTTTTCAGCTATTTTGCTTTGCTCCGCGTTCCCATCCCCTTGCTGCCAGGATTGAAACGGTTCGGAAGCAGCTTGAAATAGATGTTCCTGCTGTAACTCCTCTTCGCTCCGTTGAAGCAGATACTCCTGAGCAAACACATTGGGATAGCTGCCTGTCTGCTCTGTTTCAGCAGAACGGTCGCCCTGCTGAGGGTCGGGCGAATGTACAACGGTAAACTCATCTGCTGACCAGACCTGCGGTTCCTCCACCGGAAAGCCCTCGATACCGCGAAGCGACAATACGCCAGTAATGTTCAGACTTCGGTTGGATAACAAATCGACATCAAAATTTTCGATCTCAATGGAAATATCCTCAAGCGATCTTACCCGGTTCAGGGGTACCGTGATCTCCACCGGAATAAAATGTTTGAGTTCCTCCGAGATCTCGTTCTCTCCCCGATAGGCACCTGTTAGCAAAAGATGGCCTCGCAATGTTGCATGATCATCTTGACCTATCACCTGAATGCGGGGATATAACTCAATTTCCTCCAGTTCCTCAATTGCAGGAACTCCCTCTGACAAATGAACGCGCTCATAAATATCGAACCGCAAACCATAAGGTTGATTCAACAAAGGTGGCGTCCTCCTTTCGGCATATGTTCACCATGATCCTTCTCATGGGACTGATCCATGGTCCAAATCCTTCGTTACCCCATCTATATGCCTTGAATGAGATGAGCATGCCACCTTTTGTGCAAACCTTCCCAGTTTATTGGTCCTTGCCTTCCCGTTGTGCCAGTTGTTCAAAATCCTGCGGCCAAGGGTCTGCCACTTCAATTCGTGCACCTGTTAGTGGATGAGCAAAACTCAGTGTCTCACCATGAAGCGCTTGTCGACCAATAGAATCCCTTCTGCCTTCATATAACTCATCTCCAACGAGGGGATGTCCTGCATAACTTAAATGCACCCGAATCTGGTGTGTGCGTCCTGTATCCAGTGTCAGCCGGACAAGGGTCGCCCTATCCCATACCTCCACGATCTCCACGTGAGTTACAGCGTCCTGCCCACCTTCAGAGATACGTCTGCGTTGCTTGTGATGCCTGTCCTTCCCAATCGGAGCATCAATTGTATTCAGCTCCGTGGATATCTGACCGCCTGCAATGGCGACGTAATGGCGCCCAATGTCTTTACGGCGCATCGCTTCATCCAGTTTGGCGAGGGCAAAAGCATTTTTGGCATATAAAACAGGTCCAGTTGTGTCCTCGTCCAGACGGTGAACATGGCGTACATTCGCCTGAATTCCATTCATTTCGTAATAAGACGCAACCGCATGATCCAGTGTAATCGCTTGATCCGCCCGGCTCCCATCGGGATGAAGCTTCATTCCGGCCGGTTTATGCACGACCAGACAGAAGTCATCCTCATACAGAACATCGATATTCGCCCAGCGCGGTTCAACATCGATCGGCTGAGACGCAAAAAGGGCCAGCCGAAGCCTGTCCCCTGCGAGTTGTATGCCTTGGTTCGTCTTTAGCTGACGCAACATTTTCTCTGGTAACTGAAGCTCAGACAAGAGCCATTGCTCTGCAGCCGTTTGCCTGTCTGAACTGCCTGTCACCGCTTTGCCTGGCATTAGCTCAAGCCATTCCCCACGACGTTTCCAACTTTTAATGGTCATAATGATTGAAGAGCCTTACGGTTTGCCTCGATCGTATCGTCAATATCCTGTTCCGTATGCACGCCAGAAACAAACATCCCTTCGTATTGGGAAGGTGCAACACTTACACCCTGATCAATCATGGCCGCAAAGTAACGACGGAATTGATCGAGATTGCTTTCTTTGGCAATATCATAATTCGTAACCGGAACAGCACTGAAAAATGGACATACCATCGAACCAACACGGTTAATCGTTATGGCTACACCCGTCTCTGCTGCATTCTTCTCAAACCCAGCCTGCAAGCGTGCAGACAGTGTCTCCAGACGATCATAGACCTCCGGTGTCAACAATTTGAGTGTCGTATAACCTGCTGCCATAGCCAGTGGATTACCGCTCAGTGTACCTGCCTGATAGATCGGTCCGGTCGGAGCAATCTGTTCCATCAGATCACGTCTGCCGCCATAAGCGCCCACCGGAAGCCCGCCACCGATTACTTTACCCAGACAAGTCAGGTCAGGTGTAACGCCATATCGTCCCTGTGCACAGTTCAACCCTACACGGAAACCGGTCATGACTTCGTCAAAAATGAGCAGACTGCCGTATTGAGACGTCAAATTGCGCAGGCCTTCAAGGAAACCAGAAACGGGTGGCACAACTCCCATATTACCTGCAACAGGTTCCACAATGACGGCAGCCAGTTCTTCACCATAACGTTCAAAAGCAAGCTTCACTGACTCCAGGTCATTGTATGGAACCGTAATCGTATTCATAGCCACACCTTCAGGAACACCAGGGCTGTCAGGCAGACCCAGTGTTGCTACACCAGACCCTGCTTTGATCAGCAAGCTATCGGCATGCCCGTGATATGATCCTTCAAACTTCAAAATTTTACTGCGTCCGGTTACACCACGTGCCAGCCGAATTGCACTCATGGTTGCTTCCGTACCGGAATTTACCATTCGTACGATATCGATCGAAGGCACACGGTCACAGACGAGTTTTGCCATCTCTGTCTCCAGCAATGTTGGTGCACCAAAACTTGTTCCTTTAAGGGCTGTCTCACGCAAAGCTTCTACAACGTCAGGATGCGCATGTCCCATAATGAGCGGACCCCAGGATCCCACATAATCAATAAAAACATTGCCATCAATATCATAGATTTTGGAGCCTTCTCCGCGCTCTGCATAGATTGGGGTAAGCCCTACCGATTTGAACGCACGAACGGGACTGTTCACACCCCCAGGTATGTACTGCTTGGCTTCTTCAAATGCGCTGCGTGAGCGCTCATCATTGCGACGAGTTCCTTGTTGTGCAGTCATGAACATCCTCCTTAATATAAATTTATTTCTCGGCCAACCAGCGTGAAGCGTCTTTTCCGTAGTACGTAATAATCATATCTGCTCCCGCACGTTTCATACTCAGCAGAATTTCCATGGCCACTTTCTTCTCATCAATCCACCCTTGAATCGCCGCTGCCTTCACCATGGCATACTCTCCACTTACGTTGTAAGCAACCAGTGGCAGATCAAAATTGTCCTTGATCGTACGCATGACATCCAGATAGGACAGTGAAGGTTTCACCATCAGCATGTCCGCTCCTTCCAACACATCCGTTTCGGCTTCACGCAATGCTTCACGAGCGTTCGCCGGGTCCATCTGATAAGACTTGCGATCTCCGAATTGTGGCGTGGAATCCGCAGCTTCGCGGAATGGACCATAGAATGCCGAAGCATATTTTACGGAGTAGGACATGATTGGAATGTGACTGAAGCCATTCTCATCCAGTCCGGCACGAATCGCTTGGACAAATCCATCCATCATGTTGGATGGTGCAATGATGTCCGCTCCAGCTTTAGCCTGGGATACCGCTGTTTTCACGAGCAGCTCCAGTGATTCGTCATTGAGAACATCTCCGCAAATGTGACCGTCCACTTCCACGGTGTGCACCATGCCACAATGACCGTGATCGGTGAATTCGCACAGACAGGTATCAGCCACAACGAGCAGCTCAGGATACCAGGACTTAATCAGCTTCGTTGCTTCCTGTACAATGCCATCTTCAGCAAATCCAGACGAACCAACACTGTCTTTGGTTTCGGGAATACCGAATAAGAGCACAGCTGGAATACCCAGATCGGCGATCTCCTTCACTTCTTCCTGCAGACGATCCAGCGAGAAGCGGAATACGCCCGGCATGGATTTGATTTCGGATTTTACATTTTCACCATAAGTAACATAGATGGGTTGGATAAAGTCATCCACAGTCAAATGGGTCTCTCTCACCATATTTCGAATACCTGTGGATTGACGTAAACGGCGATGCCGCACAATTGGAAAACTCATACGTGTGAAACCTCCCTGAATAGTGATGTGGAGCAAAAAGCGAAGCGCGCCGGTATCGTAACGAATTCAGCACGCTTCATCTATCGATTGCGGTTCAATTTATAGGTTTAACGGGGAAATACAGCTTCTGTAGCAGGCTTTCGTTTCCACTCAGACAACACAGAAATAAGACTCTCAATGGTTGCTTCTTCAGCCATCATTGTGACCTTCAAGCCTGCTGCTTCTGCCGTCTTCGCTGTAACAGGCCCGATACATGCAACCTCTACATTTTCCAATAAAGATAAGGGGTCCTGCAATCCCATTCGTTTCAGAATACTCATGAAATTGGTGACTGTGGAAGAACTCGTGAAGGTCATCGCATGAATGCCGCCCTCTTCAAGCAGCTTCAGCAGTTCATCGTCATCCTCGCCAGCCAGAATGGTGTCATAGATAATCGCCTCGGTGACCAGAAGTCCCCGCTCCCTCAACTGTTCAGGCAACCAGGAGCGTGCGAGATCTCCATGCGGTAAAAGAACCCTCTGCCCTTCCTTCAGTTCACTTTCAAAAGCTTCAAGCATACCTTCGGCCTGAAATGGTCCTTGGATGACTTCCGCCACGATGCCATACTTACGCAAAGCTTCCCCAGTGGAAGGCCCTACCGCCGCAATTCTCGCTTGATGAATGGAGCGAATATCTTTTCCCTGTTGCTGCAAATGACGGAAAAAGAATTCCACCCCGTTTACACTCGTGAAAAATACCCAGTCAAACGTATTTAACGCCCCAAACGCCTGTTTGACACTTTCCTGTGCCGACTCCCCTGATGGCATCACGGTCTCAATTACCGGAAATTCATAAGGTTCACCGCCAAGTTCCTCGATCCGGTTGACCAATTCACTAGCCTGACTGCGTGCTCGCGTCACCAAAATGCGTTTGCCAAACAGCGGCAGTGCTTCCGCCCATTTCAATTGTTCGCGCTGGTTCACCACCTCACCAACAACAATGACAGCGGGTGGTTGAAAATTCGCAGCGATGACTTTTGCTTCAATATCTTCAAGCGTACCTGTGATCGTATCCTGCTCTGCTCTTGTTCCCCATCGAATCAATGCCACTGGTGTTTGCGAAGGGCGTCCGTGGCGAATCAACTGTTCGCTGATATATCCAATTTTGGAGACTCCCATCATAAATACCAGTGTGCCTGTTGCATTCGTCACTTTATCCCAATGAATACTGCGATCAAGCTTGTCCGGACTCTCATGCCCCGTAATGATGGAAATAGAGGAAGCATAGTCGCGGTGGGTCACAGGTATTCCAGCGTAAGCAGGTACACTTATTGCTGAGGTTACACCAGGTACGATTTCAAAAGGAACGTCGTTTTTGCGCAGCAGATCAGCCTCTTCACCTACGCGTCCGAATATCGTCGGGTCTCCCCCTTTAAGCCGGACCACAACCTTGCCTTCCAGTGCGAGATCAACCAACAGCTGGTTGATTTCTTCCTGCTTCATCGTATGTCGATCCGGCCGTTTACCCACATATATCTTAACCGCGCCGGGCTTCATTTGTTTGAGTAATCTTGGACTAGCCAACCGATCGTAAACAACAGCATCCGCTCGACCGATCGATTCCCAGCCTTTTACCGTAATCAGCTTGGCGTCCCCAGGACCTGCACCAACCAAAAAGACCTTCCCCACCATGTCTTCATCCCCTAACTTCTGCCAGTATCTGCTCTGCTCCCCGTTCAATCAATCTCCAAGCCACTTCTTCCCCAAGACGAACCGGATCTTTGCCCGTCATCGCTTCTTTAAGAATCAGTCCACCGTCCGGCGTACCGACCATACCTGTTAATTGTAACGTGTTTTGTCCATTCGGGGAATCTGCATCTTGCTGTTTCACCCATACGGCATGAGCTCCAATCGGAACCTGACAGCCCCCATTTAATACACTAAGGAAGCGACGTTCAGCCAACACAGGAAATGCGGTTTCCGGATCGTTATACAACTGCAACAGATGGAGCAGTTCCGCATCGTCTTCACGGCATTCAATGCCAAGCGCACCCTGACCTACTGCGGGAAGACAAGCTTCTTCCGATAGATATTCCGTAATCCGATCCTGCCAGCCCATTCGATACAGACCAGCGGCAGCCAAAATAATGGCGTCCAAACCTTCTGTCTCCAGCTTGCGCAGACGGGAATCGATATTGCCACGAAGCGATTCGAGTTGTAAATCCGGACGGTATGCTTTCAGTTGACTGGATCGACGCAGACTGCTCGTCCCCACTTTTGCACCTTCTGGCAATTGATCCAATGTGAGTCCACCATTCGAAATTAGTGCATCACGAGGATCCGCACGGCGCGGAACAGCACCGTTCGTCAACCCTTCGGGCAACTCGGAAGGCATATCCTTCATGCTGTGAACAGCCATATCAATCGTACGATCCATCATCGCCTGTTCAATCTCTTTGACAAACAGTCCTTTGCCTCCGACTTTGGACAGGGTTACATCGAGAATTAAATCTCCTTTTGTAACAATTTTATGTACTTCAAAATCAAAAGCTAATCCTTCCCGTTCACAAATATCACGTAAATCTTGAATTACATGGCCTGTCTGGGTCAAAGCAAGTGCGCTTTGTCTGCTTCCCACTTTAATTGTCCGCATGTCTACATGTCCTCCTGATTATGGGATATCCAGTCCCCAATTTGTTCTTCGGTCCACCACTTAAACTGACCTGCACGGATCTTTTCCAGTACATTCATTTCGGTTAAACGACGGAGTAATTTAGCTCTGACACCTGGTGAAGATACACGTGCCTTTACTTCCATCCTCATCTGATACAAAAATTCAATATATGTCTCGTACTCATCTCCGAATTGCTGTTCCAATGTGTCACGAATTTCCGCTGCGGCTATAGGCCCTGCTCCAGCGGTCGATATCGCAATGCTCAGTCTGCCACGCCTGACCACACTTGGTGTAATAAAGGTACTTTGCTCAGAAGATATAGCGTCATTAACCAGTATACCCGCATCTTCAGCTTCTTGGACAACAGCTGTGTTCACTTCACTATGGTCCGTTGCTGCATATACGAGAAAGGCCCCCCGCAAATCTCCATTGCGGTAGGACCGGGCCAGCCATTGAATTCGGGAATCATGATGCAATTGTTGTAACGTTGGCGTAACTTCCGGACTAATCACCTTGATCTGTGCTTCCGCATGAAGCAAACCTTTTATTTTACGTTCAGCAACACGTCCGCCTCCAACCACGTAGCAGGATTTCCCTGATATATCCACAAATATTGGCGTGTACCGTTCCATCCCTTCACTCTCCCGTCCAACGATGAAACGCTGAATACGCATTGGATAAAAAACTGATAATGACAAAGCCGTATCCGATCAGCGTCCATCTCGCCATAATAACTGTGGAGAACTGTTTTCTTCTCTTAAAGACGAAGTACCCCACATAGATCGCTATGGCAAGCCCCGTTGCAATAACCTTGAGATCCAAGAGCAGGCTCCAGCGCGTTTCGGCTACAATGGACAATACCGCGAGCATGATAGAAACACCAAGGAGAGGTGTGCCAATCAGTGTAGCCCCATCCATATATTTGCCGATCACTTCGAGACTCGGCAGACGACGTACGGTATCATTCCATTTCTTATTCTTCAGCTTGCGGTGCAAAAACAGATATAACATGGCAAATACAGCACCCACCGTCAAAGCCGCAAAACCAAGATTGGCCAAGGTGATATGCATAATAAGCAATCCATGCACTGTCTGCCAGTTATGCAGAGATATCTCACCTGCTGTAAACCACAACCGGTTCAACACTGTAACCGAGAAACCAACCACGTTCAGCAACAAAATGACAAATTCGGAACGTTGAATACGAGTCATCACTAGAGACATTAGTACGATGCTAAATGAAAATATAAACAAAAAATCAAACGTGGTGTAGATTGGAAAATGCCCTTCGGTTAACATACGTAAAATGACATGGAACACCTGAAGTGCCCATACAACAACAAGAAACCCTGTGCCTGTCCGCTTCGCCCCCGCATTGCGTCGAATGCAGTCCGAGAAATAGAACAGTAGGCTCAGGGCATACATATAGATTAAAGCTTCATAGATTTGTTCAGCTAGGGTCAAGCTGCCCACCCGCCTTATACGCCTGCCGGAGCATAAGCCGGCACGGGGTCTTGCCGGGAATCGTTAAGATGAACGGCATCCGGTTTGCGCAGAGCCGTGGCATCGCTCTGATTTACTTTCTCAGCGGCCCCCTCTACGGCATCCTCCAGAGCAAAGATCTGAGTAAACATGCGCAGCGCTTCATCACCATGCTTGGTACCAGCCATTTCCTTAATCCGGTTAATCGGATCTGTCGTCATTTGATTCACGATGCTTTTCGTCAGACGGCGGATAACTTTACGCTGATGTTCATCCAGTTCAGGCAATTTATTAAACAGACTATCCATCGTTTCTTCATGAATGGAAGCACCTTTTTCCTGCAATGCCCGAATGACAGGACGAACGCCCAAGGTTTTGAGCCATTGATAATAATCTTCCATCTCAAGTTCAATCATTTTCTCGATCTTGGCAGCTTCCACCTTACGCATCTCCAGATTGCTCTCCACGATTCCTTCCAAATCATCAATATCATAAAGGAATACATTGGATAACTCGCCGATCGCCGGATCGATATCCCGCGGAACAGCAATATCAATCAGGAACAGTGGACGCGATTGACGACGCTTCATGCTCTCTCGAACCACAGTGGCATCCAGTACATATCTTTCGGCCCCCGTCGAACTAATGACAATATCAACCTCGTTCAGTCGCTCTAGTGCCTGTTCCATCGTACAAGGGGTCCCCCGAAACTTCGCTGCCAATTCCTCAGCTCGCGCAAGTGTCCGATTCGCCACAATGACTTCGGAGGCTCCATTGGTATACAGATGTTTTACTGTAAGTTCACTCATTTTGCCGGCACCCAGAATCAGCACCTTCTTATCCGTGAACATACCAAAGATACGCTTGCCTAGTTCTACAGCAGCATAACTTACAGATACCGCACTCTCTCCGATCGAAGTCTCTGAATGTGCCCGTTTGCCCAATGTAACAGCCTGTTTGAACAGCATGTTAAACCAGGTCCCAGTAGCTTTCTCTTCCTGTGCTTTGAAGAAAGCCTGTTTCACCTGTCCAAGAATCTGAGTCTCACCAATAACCATGGAATCCAGCCCACAAATGACACGGAACAAATGGCGCATGGCTTGATCATCTTCATATATATATAAGTGTTGCGTAAATTCTTCCCGCGGAACATTAAACCATTGTTCCATGAACGTCCGAATAAAATAACCACACATGTGAAGACGGTCTACCACAACATACAACTCGGTACGGTTACATGTGGCTACGATTACACCTTCCAATACACTCTTGGTCAGCTTGAGCTGCTGCAGCGCTTCAGACAAGTCCTTTTCTGCAAATGTGAATCGTTCCCTAACCTCTACAGGCGCCGTGCGATAATTCAAACCAACGACAACGATGTGCATTGCAAGTTCACCTGCCTAATAAATTTCCAATCAAAGTGTTTTCTACATATGTTCATCCATTTATGATTGACATGGTTAATTATATCACACATCCATAGTATGACCGGGCCATTTTTATGAAATGTTTATGAAATCCCCATGTAAATCATCTTATGCATTGTCATTTATTGTAGTGTCTCACCAATCTTCACCGTTATGCGTTAAATACTTGTTTTAATGATAAAGATTCATGAAAATCCCATATAAAACAAATAGCCATGGATGGCTCCATGACTATTCAGGTTTGGGATGATCTTCGTTCCATCCCGATATGTGAACATTATTCATGCTGTCGTTATTCAATCACGTTTCTTTGCGTACTTGGTTCCTTTATTCTTTTCATTTCAATGAGATTAAAAATAACATCTATCCAAAGGGAATGCAACCCCTTTAGGAAGATCAAAAAATAAAAGATTCGTATCCATCAAGCTCCCGAAATCAAGAAATCCCCTTTCGCTTCTACCTGGAATGTACCAGATCAGAGCATTAGGGGATGGTTAGTTAAATACTTGTATAATTCACTCTTTTGGGTCAGTAGGCTTCAAGCTCAAACAGCCGTTTCTGGTGGCGCGCAAGCTTTTTATCAATCTGCTGGAGTTGATCAGAAGTAGAAGCATCCATTCTTGTATCAAGTAACGAATCAACCTCGGCGTATAACCGGTTTATCTCGCGTTCAATATCTCGAGCCTGGAACACACGCTGCAATTCAAGCAACGTATTTTTGTATTCGTAGATGACACGGGTATTCTCGCCGATCTGCTCCACAATTTTACGGACAACGCCCTGCGTATAAACATACGTCATGGTAAACTCCTCATAAATGCGATGAACAACGCCATCACCCTTAAAGGTCATAAAGAGCTTCCGGACTACGTTCGTCAGATAATGGTTTACCAGGCGGCAAGATAACTCACAGATGTAAAACCCTTCCCTACGATCAAAAGGGAAATGAACTTCTTCTCCACTCACATCTACGAGCACAATTTCCTGGCAGCCATTCTCCATCACCTTCACTCGTTGATGAATCCGGCCATCTTCTGTCATGCGTAAAAACTGATGCATCTGGGGTTCTGACAATTTCAAAGTGGCTTTAACATACTCTGTGGCTAATCGCTGAGCCATAAAATCTCCTCAATTCTTTCCCGATTGTTTTGTCTTCCTGCACATGTGGCAGTGATCTCAAAATTCTTCAGGTCGGCAAGGCCGCTACTTTGGTACTGTTGGCGCAAATGCACCTATACTCATTATACACTACCGTATAGCTATTTCGCCCCAAAATAAAACAATGAATGTTCACGAAAATCCATAAAATATGGATTAATCCTTGATTGCATCAAAGATCCACCCCAGTTGCTCGCTTTCCTGCATCAAAATGGCGTAATCCCCGGTTATCCGTTAATTTTCGTGGTCTGCGTGATTTTCCTCAGCCTGTGACTCTTCTTCCGCTGAAGCTTGACCGATTCCGGCAAAGCGGGTAATGATCTCCCATAATTCTTCTTTTCCTAAACCTTCTTCCGATGAAAACGGTACAAACAGATCACCCGGGCGAAGATCCAAAGCTTCCTTGATGACTTTAATATGTTTGGCTCTACGTGTTTTTGGAATCTTGTCCATCTTCGTCGCAACCACTACCAGAGGCAAGCCATGATGGCGGAGCCACTCATTCATCATCATGTCATCCTTGGACGGTTCATGTCTCATATCCACCATCTGCATGACCAGTTTCAATTCCTCGCGTCCCAACAAGTACTTCTCCATCATTTTGCCCCAGGCAAAGCGTTGCTCTTTGGAAACTTTAGCGTAGCCATATCCCGGGAAATCGACGAAGTAGAGATCCTGATTGATCTTATAATAGTTCAGTTGCTGTGTCTTACCAGGGGTAGAACTCGTCCGTGCCAAGTTTTTACGATTAATCAAACGGTTGATCAAAGATGATTTCCCTACATTGGATCGTCCCGCCAAGGCAATCTCGGGCAGGCCGTCCTCGGGGTATTGTTCAGGCCGAACGGCACTGATAATAAATTCGGATTGATTTACTTTCATAATGTATCTGTCCTCTCTTGAATCCTGTGCTCTTAATTAGAGCTGCTGTTGGTATTATGCCATGGATTGTTCTATCATACCAAAAAAACCGTTCCAGCGGACGCCAAAGCTTCCGCAGAACGGTTTACTCTTCATACGATCCCTCGTTTAACGGGCTACAGGTGTATTCCTGCCTGTTCCACAAGCGCATGTTGCAGCACCTGATCCATATGGGCTACAGGAACAAATTCCACATCTTCTTTGATGCTGTCCGGAATATCCCGCAGGTCCCGTTCGTTATCCTTGGGCAATAATATTTTTTTGTAACCGGCGCGGTGGGCCGCCAGTGATTTTTCCTTAAGTCCGCCGATTGGCAACACACGGCCACGCAGCGTTATTTCGCCGGTCATGGCAATATCTTTGGAGACATGTTTGTTCGTTAGAGCAGAGATCAACGCAGTCGCCATTGTAATTCCTGCGGATGGTCCATCCTTTGGAATGGCTCCTTCCGGAACGTGGATATGGATATCGTTCTTCTCATGGAAGTCAGACGGGATGCCAAGCTGTGCAGCTTTGGATCGGGTGTAGCTGAATGCCGCCTGAGCCGATTCCTTCATGACATCGCCCAGTTTGCCTGTCAGCGTTAGCTTGCCTGTACCAGGTACAACGGTAACCTCGATCACGAGGGTATCTCCACCCACTTCAGTCCACGCCAATCCCGTCACAGTACCAATCTGATCTTCCAGTTCGGCCATACCATAGCGGAATTTACCCGGACCAAGGTAATCCTTCACTTCATCTGCTGTAATGTTAATCTGACCTTCCACACCAGACACGATGTTTTTGGCCGCTTTCCGACACAACGAAGCCATCTGCTGTTCCAGATTTCGCACGCCGGACTCTCGTGTATATTCACGAATGACACGCAACATGCTGTCATCCCCGATATTCAGCTGATCTTCTTCCAGACCATGATCCTGTTTCTGTTTCGGCAGCAAATAGTTTTTGGCAATTTGCAGCTTCTCCAGCTCGGTATACCCCGGAATATTGAGCATCTCCATCCGGTCCAGAAGCGGACGTGGAATGTTATGCACTGTGTTGGCAGTTGTAATAAACATAACGTTAGATAAGTCAAACGGCAACTCTACAAAGTGGTCACTGAATGTGTTGTTCTGTTCGGGATCAAGTACTTCAAGCAGCGCTGCGGAAGGGTCTCCACGGAAGTCCGAAGCCATTTTGTCGATCTCGTCCAGCAGGAACACCGGATTGAGTGAACCCGCTGTCTTCATGCCCTGAATGATGCGGCCTGGCATTGCACCAACATAAGTGCGGCGATGACCGCGAATTTCTGCTTCATCTCGCACGCCACCCAACGATATTCTGACGAATTCGCGTCCAAGGGATCTGGCGATAGAGCGGGCAAGCGACGTTTTCCCGACCCCTGGAGGTCCAACCAGACAGAGGATCGGTCCTTTAAGCTTTTTCACCAGCTTCTGAACAGCCAGATATTCAAGCACACGTTCTTTCGGTTTTTCCAAACCGTAGTGATCTGCATTTAACACATCTTCAGCCTTTTGAATATCCAGATCGTCAGCTGTCAGCTGTGTCCAAGGCAGTCCCAGCAGCCAATCCACATAGTTGCGGATAACGCCACCTTCGGCAGAACTTGATGGCATTTTCTCAAGCCGATCAATTTCTTTCTCAACCTTTTCCTTCACCTTGTCCGGCAAGCCAAGAGCCTCCATTTGATTTCGGAGTTCCTCAACCTCCCCGGCACGGCCTTCTTTCTCTCCCAGCTCTTTTTGAATCGCCTTCATCTGCTCACGCAGATAGTACTCTTTCTGGGTTTTCTCCATCTGCTTCTTCACGCGCTGGCTGATTTTGCGTTCAAGCTCCAGTACTTCCCGCTCATTGTTCAGGATGTCCAGCAACTTCTCCAGCCGTTCACGAACGTCGATGGTCTCCAAAATCTCCTGTTTGTCCTTGATCTTCAAAGACAGGTGACTGGTGATGACATCGGCCAAGCGACCTGGTTCTTCAATATCAGACACAGCCGCAAGTGTCTCAGGTGTAACCTTTTTGGACAGATTAATATAATTTTCGAACTGGTTCAGAACTGTACGCATCAGCGCATCTGTTTCCGGATGACTGTTCTCCTCTTCAGGAAGCTCTTGTGCCAGAACCTCATAGTATTCCTCGTTGTCCGTATATTCAATGATTTCAGCCCGTTCCAAGCCTTCCACAAGTACACGAATCGTCCCGTTTGGAAGCTTCAGCATCTGTCTGACCTTGGCAACCGTTCCGATTCTGAAAATATCCTCTTGTGTTGGTTCTTCAATATTTACCTCGGCTTGGGAACATAGGAGAATCAAATGTTCTTCTACCATCGCTTTTTCTAAAGCCTTGACCGATTTCTCCCGGCCCACATCGAGATGCAGTACCATACTCGGGTAGACGAGAAGTCCTCTTAAAGGCAGTAAAGGAAAACGACGACCTTTCGCTTTGCTCGGTCCCATCGCTTTCGCACCTCCAATGGCTCTCAGGTTGTAGTCATTCATTATTCTATCAAATGTTCACATAAAAAACCAATGAAGGGAAGCGCTTAGCAGCTTCCCGAATCTGTAACCTGTCCTGGACGGGGCAAGTCAGCACGTAAATAGGATGCGGATGCCGGCGGGAAAATCTCCGGTGCAGGTGTTGCTGTCTCCTCCGCAAGGTTGATTTGTTTGGCTTGCTCCTCATTAGGCACCCAGTCAAATACTTCTCGGAATACGTCTTCAACGGTATCGACCGGGATAACTCGTAAGCCATCCAGATTTTCAAAGATGGACTGCCAGTTCTCTGCCGGAATAATGACCGTTTTGGCGCCCGCCTGGAATGCAGCCTCCACTTTGGCGAGTACACCGCCTATCGGTTTTACCCGGCCATGAATACTGATCTCGCCAGTCATCGCTGTCTCATGGTCAATCGGACGCCCCTGGATGGCTGATGTAATGGCTGTCGCCATGGCAATCCCCGCAGATGGGCCATCAATTGGCGTTCCACCTGGGAAGTTGACGTGTAAATCATAGTCGTTAGGACGAATGCCCATGGCCTTTAATACGGTTATCACATTTTCAACCGAGCCTCTAGCCATGCTTTTTCGCCGGAGTGTGCGCGAACCGCCTCCAATCTCTTCTTCATCCACAACTCCCGTGATGTTAATTCGTCCCTGATCTCGAAGAGTCGGAACAGCGGATACTTCGATCTCCAGAATGGTGCCCATATTCGGTCCATATACGGCCAAGCCATTCACAAAACCGATCTGTGGCCGCATAGGCACCTTGCGATCTGGCCGGGGCTGAATCTGGCTGCTGCCAGCGACCCATTCCACATCCGACGCCTGCAGCGTTTCACGTTTTTCAGTCAAAGCCAGCCCAGCAGCGAGTTGAATGATATTGACCGCTTCACGGCCATTGGTTGCATAGCGCTTAACCACATCAACTGCCTCTAGACATGGACTGAATCCGATTTTCTGTACAGCGTCTTCCGCAATTTGCCCGATTTCTTCCGGCAGCAATGGACGGAAATAGACCTCCATGCACCGCGAGCGCAAGGCTGGAGGCAGTTCATGGGACGATCGAGTCGTCGCTCCGACAAGACGAAAATCGGCTGGCAGACCATTTTGAAAAATATCGTGGATATAAGCAGGAGTATGCGTGTCTTCCGAGTTATAGTACGCACTTTCCAAAAACACCTTGCGGTCCTCCAATACTTTCAGCAGTTTATTCATCTGAATGGAATGCAGTTCACCGATCTCATCAATAAAAAGCATCCCTCCATGCGCTTTGGTAACGGCACCGGGTTTCGGCTGTGGAATGCCTGCTACGCCCATCGCTCCTGCTCCCTGATAGATCGGATCATGCACTGAACCAATCAAAGGGTCAGCAATACCCCGTTCATCAAAACGCGCCGTCGTGGCGTCAAGTTCCGTGAATTTGGCATCGGCCTTGAAGGGAGATGACGGATTCTTTTTGGCTTCTTCCAAAACCACCCTTGCAGCAGCTGTTTTACCTACCCCTGGAGGTCCATATATAATGACATGCTGTGGATTAGCACTGCATAGCGCGGCTTTAAGGGCGCGAAGTCCGTCTTTTTGCCCTACAATGTCATTAATGGTTGCCGGACGCGTCTTCTCTGACAGGGGCTTGGTGAGTGAAATGGAGCGCAACTTCCGCAGCTTCTCCAGTTCCTTGCGGGATTCACGCTCCACCGCACCGCGATTCGTTTTCTGCCCTCGAAGTAAATTCCAGAAATACAAACCGATCACCACACCAAAAAATAACTGAATCATCATTATGACCATACCAAATTCCATGTCTCAACATCCTCCTGTTCTATCCCTATTCTCATACGAGATCATGCTAATACTTGGTAGTATAGCCTTTTCACCGAGACGTAAACGGGTGATCAGGAAATTGTATGTTTGAGAACAAAAAACAGCCCGTCAATGCTGACGGACTGTTACAAAACGATATATAAATCAATCAGTGCGAGCGGCCAGGAATAACGCCTGTCGCTTCATAAGACTCCACGATTTTGTCGATCTCTTTTTTCAATTCCTCAACCATGATCTCTTCTGGCACTTTACGGATCATTTTACCATGACGGAATAACAAGCCTTCTCCGCGTGCACCGGCAATACCGATATCCGCTTCCTTGGCTTCACCCGGACCGTTAACAGCACAACCCAGCACCGATACTTTGATCGGCACCTTAAGTTTGGAGATATACTCTTCCACTTCATTAGCAATGGAGAACAGATCGATATCCAAACGGCCACAGGTAGGACAGGAAATCAGCGTAGCTGCATTTGAAATCAGACCAAAGGTTTTGAGCAGGTCACGAGCAACCTTGATCTCTTCAACCGGGTCCGCACTAAGCGATATCCGCATCGTCGAACCAATGCCCATGGATAACAAGGCACCCATACCGGCAGAACTTTTGATTGTACCAGAGAACAATGTACCCGCCTCGGTAATGCCCAAATGCAACGGATACTTGATGATCTCAGCCGCTTTGGAATAAGCCTCAATCGCCATCGGCACATCCGATGCTTTGAGAGACACGATAATATCATGAAAATCCAATTCTTCTAGAATGCCAATGTGATAAAGTGCACTTTCTACCATAGCATCAGCTGTTGGATAACCATATTTTTCGAGCAAATGGTTCTCCAGAGAACCTGCGTTTACCCCGATCCGAATCGGAATACCCTTCTCTTTACAAGCTTTGACGACTTCCTCTACTTTGGAACGTTTACCGATATTGCCGGGATTAATCCGTACTTTATCGATGCCATTCTCAATCGCAAGGAGCGCCAGTTTATAATTAAAATGGATATCCGCTACGAGCGGAATATTAATCCGTTTTTTGATTTCCTTGATGGCTGCTGCAGCTTCCTCATTGTTCACCGTTACACGCACCACTTGGCAGCCTGCTTCTTCCAAACGCAAAATCTCTGCCACGGTTGCCTCAACGTCTGCCGTTTTCGTTGTACACATGCTCTGGATGATGACTTCGTTGCTGCCACCAATCGTTAAGTTACCCACTTTTACGGGTCGTGTATCTTGTCTTAAAAACATGAGTGATTTCTCTCCCCACAACGTCAAAGCTCCACCCTGACAGAGACATGAATTCGCCTTCTGCCAGGAGTGGAGAACTGACAAGTCTATATTTCAGTGTTGAAACGGAATATTCGCCTTTAGTTAGGCACTTTCTTCCTGCTTGTCGTCCTTGGATTGGCTCAGTTCAGGCACGACTCTCTTCTCAACGACCTCTTCGGTAATGACACAGTTCGTAACATCATCACGGGAAGGCACTTCGTACATAATCTCAAGCATAATGCCCTCGATGATTGCACGTAGTCCACGTGCACCCGTGTTACGTTTAATGGCTTCCTTCGCAATCGCCAGCAATGCTCCTGGTTCGAACACCAGATTCACATTATCCAGCTCAAGCAGTTTTTGGTACTGTTTCGTAAGCGCATTTTTTGGCTCGGAAAGAATCCGTACCAATGTGTCTTCGTCCAGCGGCTCCAAAGTGGAGATAACTGGCAAACGGCCTACAAATTCCGGAATCAGACCGAATTTCAGCAAGTCTTCCGGCAATACCATACCCAGATATTCACCTGGTTTAAGATCTTTTTGTTCCGCAACGGTATTAAAGCCGATGACTTTTTTACCGATCCGGCGTTTAATCATTTGCTCGAGACCATCAAAGGCACCGCCACAAATGAACAAGATGTTGGTGGTATCAATCTGGATGAATTCCTGATGTGGATGCTTACGACCACCTTGTGGTGGTACAGAAGCTACAGTTCCTTCCAGGATTTTCAAGAGCGCTTGTTGAACACCTTCACCCGATACATCACGAGTAATGGATGGGTTCTCGGATTTACGCGCTACTTTATCAATTTCATCGATATAAATAATGCCGCGCTCTGCTTTTTCCACATCATAATCAGCAGCTTGAATCAGCTTGAGCAGAATGTTCTCTACATCTTCGCCGACATAACCTGCTTCCGTCAATGAAGTTGCATCAGCAATAGCAAAAGGAACATTAAGGATTTTGGCCATCGTTTGCGCAAGCAACGTTTTACCAGAACCCGTAGGTCCTAACAGCAAAATATTACTTTTTTGCAATTCAACATCCTCAATCTTACTTTGTGTGTTGATCCGTTTATAGTGATTGTAAACCGCTACAGACAAAGATTTCTTCGCCTGATCCTGACCAATGACGTACTGGTCAAGAATGTCGCGGATTTCTTTCGGTTTTGGAATATCTTTGAGGTCCAGTTCTTCGTCATGACCGAGCTCTTCCTCTACGATTTCAGTGCACAGTTCGATACATTCATCACAAATGTAAACGCCCGGTCCAGCGACCAGCTTGCGCACCTGTTCCTGAGATTTACCGCAAAAAGAGCATTTCAACTGCCCTTTCTCATCGTTAAATTTAAACATGAAACCACCCCTTTAGGAATTGATCGGTCTGCTGAGCACCTGGTCAATAATGCCGTACGTTTTGGCTTCTTCAGCACTCATGAAAAAGTCACGGTCTGTGTCCCGCTCGATTTTCTCAAGGGGTTGACCTGTACGATCGACGTATATTTGATTCAGTTTCTGACGTGTTTTAATAATCCATTCTGCGTGAATTTTGATATCCGCAGCCTGTCCTTGAACGCCGCCAAGCGGCTGATGAATCATCACTTCGCTGTTAGTCAGCGCATATCGTTTACCAGGAGCTCCGGCTGTCAGCAATAACGAGCCCATGCTTGCTGCCATACCTACGCAAATGGTCGATACATCCGGCTTGATATATTGCATCGTATCGTATATACCCATCCCTGCGGTGACAGAACCACCAGGTGAATTAATGTACAAACTTATATCCTTCTCAGGATCGTCGGCTGCCAAAAACAAAAGCTGCGCTATGACAAGATTGGCTACATCGTCATCAATCGCACTGGTTAAAAAGATAATGCGATCCTTCAGCAAACGCGAATATATATCGTAAGACCGCTCGCCTCGATTGGTTTGTTCAACAACCATTGGCACCAGACTCATGAGACCAACCTCTTTTCTACATGTAATTAGACATAGGCTACCTGTAAAGCAAACCCAAATTCATTCTAACACGTTCCTGTGACAATGTCATTTTTCACAAGTGGTGTAAAGACGGAGTAAGTTTACTTTTTTGCCTGATCATATTTAACCATGTTTTCTATGTATGTGCAAATCGGAGCAATCCTATGCCGTTTCACCTTTTTTTTATTTGCAGGAGAACCATAGGACCTTGAATATGCATAACCAATGCCACAACGAAATCCATCCATATTATTACTGAATCCTCTATAAAATGGATGCCATAATTTAAAAATAAGGCACGCAATGATTCACGTGCCTTATCGTTTATTCAGCTGTTCATTACGTAACAGCTTGTCTTATTTTTCGTCAGCTTCTGCAGCAACTTCTTCAGCTGGAGCTTCAACAGCTTCAACGACTTTGCTGTTCTCAACGAGAACATCGATCGTTTTACGCAGTTTCACTTCATCACGAAGGCTGTCCAGGGAACCATTACCCTCGAGAATGCCACGAATCTCTTCAGCAGGACGCTTATAAGACTCAGCCATTTTTTCGAGTTCTTGGTTAACTTCTTCGTCAGACACTTCGATGTTTTCCGCTTTACCAACGGCTTCAAGAACCAAGTTGTTGCGAACACGTTTGGAAGCATCTTCCTGCATTTGTCCTCTCAGGTCAGCTTGTGTTTGACCAGAGAAGCTCAGGAACATTTCCAGGTTCATACCTTGGTTGCGCAGACGGTTGTCGAAATCACGCATCATGTTTTGTACTTCGCTCTCAACCATTGCAGAAGGAATATCCACTTCAGCATTTTCAGCCACTTTTTCTACAACAGCATTTTCTTGAGCTGCTTTGGCTTCATCTGCTTTGCGGGATTCCAATTGCGTTTTCAGATCAGCTTTGTACTCTTCAAGCGTATCGAATTCGCTAACATCTTTTGCAAACTCGTCATCCAGTTCAGGAAGTTGTTTACGTTTGATTTCATGTACTTTCACTTTAAATACCGCTTTTTTGCCAGCCAGTTCAGCTGCATGGTAGCTCTCAGGGAAAGTTACTTCAACGTCTTTGAAGTCGCCTGTGGACAGACCCACAACCTGCTCTTCAAATCCTGGAATGAATGTGTTGGAACCAAGTTCCAGGGAATAACCCTCAGCTTGTCCACCTTCGAACGGTACACCATCAACGGAACCGTCAAAGTCGATTACAGCAACGTCGCCGTTTTGTGCGGAACCTTCGTCGATAACAACGAGTTCTGCGTGACGTTGTTGAAGACGCTCGAGCTCTTCAGTCACTTCTACATCCGTTACTTCATGTTTGGCTACAGCAACTTCAACGCCTTTGTAGTCACCCAGTGTAACTTCAGGTTTAACTGTTACTTTCGCTTTGAACTTGAATACTTGTCCTTTAGCGAATTGCTCGACATCTACGTCAGGACGATCAACCGGGAAGATATCCGTTTGGTCGATTGCTTCTGTGTAAGCTTCAGGAAGCAAAATGTCAATTGCTTCTTGATACAGGCTTTCTACACCGAAACGAGCTTCAAAGATGGAACGTGGAACTTTACCTTTACGGAATCCAGGTACATTTGCTTGTTTAACTACTTTATTAAAAGCTTTGTCGAGTGCTGCAGTTACACGATCTGCACCCACTTCAACCTCAAGAACCCCAAGGTTCTTCTCTATCTTTTCCCAAGTTGCTTTCATTGTATACTTTCCCCTCCAAAATTCGCATGTTCACGTAGGCAATCACGTACAAAATAACCATTTTAGTATAAACAAGATTAGATTCTTTTTCAAGGGGAATCCCTTGATACGGTTTGAGGAAAACGTTTCCGGGTCCTATTGACCATCCAAACCGGCAGAAACAAACTGCTTCATTGATCGATATGCTTGCTCCAGACGAAAGCGCATCGCCCCTGTCACAGCATACATTGAGCGAGTATCTTCCTCGTCATGCGAACCGCCCAGACTGTCTGCAACGGTCATATGTAGAGCAGCTCCCCATATATCTGTCATGGAATCATTTTCTTCCAGCATAGACATGTAATCACGGGTTCCGTACACGGCCATGACATATTGAATCCACAGTTCTTGTGCAAAATAAAAGAGCGTAGGTTCATGAACCTCCGTCTGATCTGCCACTCTTTCAAGAATCTGAACGATCTGAATCGGGAAATCCTCAGGTCTAAGCGGAACGGTATCAATCTCCACTTCAACCGGCTCTTCCCCACGAGTAAACGCAATAATGCCTTGAACACCTCGGCGACGTAATGTCTGAAGCACGCGGAACTGAAGTAAAGGATGCAGCGTCTTGTCTTTGAGCCAACCGATAAGCGAATCATCAATTTCTGGCCGATCGAGATAAGCAAGCTGCTCCAGCGCCAGCATTGTTTGTTCAGATAAAGGCTCCTCCATTACGGTACGAAGAAGTTTATCCGCATAGCCATCATCCTGCTCAAGCTTGGATCGGGCATGTTGGCGTGCCATGTCCTCTTCACTAATTTCCTCTTCCTCACGCTCTTCACGAACCTCGGGTAAATCTTCCCCGTAATGAGGAAACGCAGCTTCAAGCCATTCGAGCAAGGCTCGCCATTCGTCGTAATGCCGTTCTTCCTGCCCTTGGCATTGCAGCAAAAAGCGAAGCAGTTCCATCGCTTCACCATATCGTTCATTTTCTAGCATAACCGTCAATTGAATCTGGTAATAGTCCAGCGTCTTAGGAAACAGCACAATATTGTTACTGTGCTCGGTTTCCGGGGTCGTGGATTCCTTAATAGGAGCACCTCCTCTGTATCCTGAATCTCCAGTCGCAATCAACCATAAATAGATGTATATTAAACGAAAGTCGATCTATTTTTTGAGTTCTTCTGATATTCTAACATAACCTTAATTATAATGAAAAAAACGTTACTGCCGCCAAATATCATATACGAAAAATATATAATAATAAAATGTTTGATATTCATCATTATTTATGATAAAATCAATTTTGCTTGAAAAATTTCATGTCTCAGTAGCTCAGCTGGATAGAGCAACGCCCTTCTAAGGCGTCGGTCGGGGGTTCGAATCCCTCCTGGGACGTAATTAAAGAAAAGTTTCCTTCGGGAAGCTTTTTTTTGCGTTCTGGGGATGAGAACCCCAATGGTTCGTCGGAGCATAAGCTTCGGTAGGATTACTTCGCAGTCTCGACTGCAAGGAGAGTATCCCTCCTGGGACGCAATTAAAGAAAAGTTTCCTTCGGGAAGCTTTTTTTTGCGTTCTGGGGATGATTGAATACGTTAATCGGCTGATGTTGACACGGGATGTTATGCTTGTTTATGTATATGTATGTATCAAAGTATACATATTAGACAAATAAACTATAGGAGATTTACCATGCCATCCTCTTTACATCAAAACTCACCTGACCATTCTGCAGTCGATAATTCATCGTTAGCATCCATGAAACTTGGACTCTTGCTGGCAGGCATTATCGTTATCGCTGCAACAATGCGTTCACCTATTACGGCAACAGGTCCGATTGTGGAACTGATCCGTACAGATACAGGAATAAGTCATACATTGGCAGGCTTGCTTACCTCTCTTCCTTTGCTTGCCTTCGCGGCAATCTCTCCGTTCGCTCCACAATTGGCGCGAAGATTCGGACTAGAAACCGCTCTGTTAACTGCCATAATTCTTGTGACCATAGGCGTATCCCTCCGGTTTATGCCCTCTGTTCCACTTCTTTTTACAGGAACAGCAATCCTTGGATGTGGTATTGCCCTGAGCAACGTATTGCTGCCCAGTCTGATCAAAAGGGATTTCCCATTGCGAGTGGGTCTCGTTACCGGCCTCTATTCCGTGTCCATGAATATATGGGGCGCTATCGCCTCAGGAATCAGCGTTCCCACGGCAGGCTTAACCTCCATGGGTTGGCACGCTTCACTGGGCATGTGGGCTATACTGTCCATTCTAGCCCTGATTCTCTGGCTGCCTCACGTCCGTTCTGGACGTCGCGGCGAAGTTTACGTGGCTTCGAGAACGGACGCGAAGCCGGTTCGTCTTATTACATCACCCTTAGCCTGGTATGTCACATTGTTCATGGGACTGCAATCTTTAATTTTTTACACTACAATTACCTGGCTGCCAGAGGTTCTATCTGATCAGGGTTTCAGTTCCTCTTCAGCCGGCTGGATGTTGTCTTTGATGCAAATGGTTAGTGTTCCGGTAACGTTCATCGTCCCCATTCTGGCTGGACGAATGAAAGATCAACGTTGGCTGACAGCAATTACAGGTTCATGTCTGATTCTGGGCTATGTATTCCTTTTAAGTGGTATTTCCTCTCTCGTTACCGTCGGTGTTGCTTTGGCTGGCGTTGGAGCCGGGGCTTCGTTCGGACTTGTAACCATGTTTTTTGTACTGCGTACATCCGATGCAAGACAGGCTGCGGGACTTTCAGGTATGGCTCAATCCTTTGGGTATATGCTGGCAGCCGTCGGACCGTTGCTGTTCGGTGTGCTTCATGATTGGACACAAGGATGGACCCTTCCATTGCTTTTGCAAGTTACACTTGCTGTTCTGTTACTTTTCATGGGATTGAAAGCAAGTGCCAATCGTTTGATTGGTTCATGATGAATTGGAGCTTCCATTATATAAGCAAAGAGACCTTTCCCAATGGAAAGGTCTTTTTTTGCTAAACTCACACTGTGATTAGAATAGTTATTAAAGCTTATCCAGATATTCAAGTAGACGGTACAGAACGACAGATACTTGAGCACGAGTTGATGTAGCTTTTGGAGCAAACTTGTTGCCAGACATACCTTTTACCAAACCATTCTCTACAGCAAAATGAACAGCTGATTTCGCTCCATCTGAAATTTGATCTTCATCCTTGAAACCAATGGATGTTACTCCTTGTTTTATTTCCAAAGCATCGGCAATCATCAAAACCATATTTTCGCGTGTCAATTGGTCCTGTGCACTCGCTTCTTTACTACGTGTTTCCCAATCGATTCCCGTTCCGAAAATACGATCAAGCAACGTCGCAAATTCTGCATGAGTAATGGTACTATTCGGTGAGAATGTGCTAGCACTAATACCCTTAGCAATTTGTTGAGAGGCTATAACTTCGATTTCATCTTTAGCCCAGTGGCTGTTGATGTCTCCAAAAGTTACAGCATTCTCTACAACAACATAAGAACCTGGTTGTGTTACATTGAATTCCAATTGCCCTTTTTGAGACACATTGGACAAAGACGCAGGCTCCCAAGCATCTTTTGTTGTTTGATGATAAGCAATAACTTTACGTACGTCTTTTACAGAGTTCACATCATATTTCAATGTAAGCCCAATATTGTGCTTGAATTTGTCTGCATCAAGATCAATAGATACAATTTGAGAAACAATGTTCTCGTTTTGTTTGTTATCCTTGCCTTCTGCAACATGCAACTTCAAGCTGAATCCTCTATCTGTGACGTAATCCGTCAAAGAAGCAGCAGGTATAGTCACATTGAACGTTTTGCCCTCAATAATCAGATTTTTACCTGAGGCTTGAATTTTATCAGCAATAGCCTTACTGATTGTCAGATCTACTAGACTATATTTGTCAAACTCAACGCTTGATAAATCCAGCTTGATTTCCTTCTTATCATCCTGCAACTGTGTATTAATTACCGCTTCGGAAATCGCTGCTGTAGCCTGTGTAGTTCCGTCAGCGTTTTTCTTTTCGGATACAGATGCGTCACCTTTAATTGTAGGCGTAGGTGCAGGTGATGGGGAAGAATTGGAAGAACTAGATCCGCCTGAAGACCCTGAACCAGAGCCCGGTGATGGTGTACCAGGATTAGGAACTTCCGGATCAGGATTTTTTTTCACCAGAAGTGATGTAGTCGCTGTTCCAATCAAACCTTGCAAGTCTTCAACAGACATTTCCACAATGTACTCCCCAGCTAACAACTTGCCGAGTCTAAGAGTGAATGAGCCGTCTGTTTCAACTTCAAAGGCACCTTCCGTAATCTTCTTATTCGTTGTATCTTTCACAGTGTAACCAGCCTTCAATGAAGCTGTTACATCAAGTTCAGTATCCCATCCACTTTTAAGCGCTGGAGCGGCTACGATATAAAGATCATCAACATTACCTGTCAAAGCTTCTTTGTCCGCCTGCACCACTTCCAGATTTTCTGGTGCTGTTACAACCGGAGCTGCTTTTTTCACCAAAAATGGAGAAGTATCTTCGATATACGTTTTTCCATCAACACCGATTGCAGTGATATCAACCGTATAAAGACCGTCTGGAATCGTCGTTACCTCGTCGGTAGTGTAGTCTGCATACTGTCCATCCCAAGCCAGAGTATATCTTGTGTTGGCAGCGAAACTATAGTAGTTTCCAAAAATAGATCCAATATATCCATCTCCATAATAGCCCCCATCCGGGTTAAGGCCATCGAAGATCTCAATAAGGGCAAAATTCATGGGATTGTAGAATTCCATAGCTACATTGAGTGTATCCAGCGTACCATCAGGCTTCAATGGATATTGGAACGGGTTCTTCTCTGTACCTTTCACAGTCTCAATGTATTTAACGCCTGCCAATGTAAGGTTGAAATGTGCGACATATGGAACACTAAATGTGTCCGTTCCATTAGACAACTGAAGGTAGCCTTGCGCTTCTGTTACCGCAGTAACACCTTTTGGAACTGTAATAGTAACCTGTAACTCTTCCTCACCATTCAGTGTAAAAGAGCTCTTATCCACCGCAACGGATACACCAGGAATTGTACGAGTTGGATTCACGCTTACAGTGTAGTTTCCACCGCTGCCATTCAGCGACTCCACTTTGATCGTTTTGCTGACGGTTTTTTCGTCCGTGCTGAGGAAGTTACCAAAATTCACACTACCTGTAACATTTGGTTTCTCGACAGCCACGCCATTCTCTGTGTATTTCGTTACATCCAATACTTTAACAAATGCAGCAGGATCAATCGTTTTCACCGCTTGAATACGACCTGCACCTTGATCAAACACATCGTATTTGGTCGTGTCGAGCACTTTACCATTGTTCATGAGTGCAACTTTAATATCAAATGGTGTCCAGTCACTGTGCTTCTCAATCAACAGGGCAACCAGTCCGGCAACATGAGGTGTGGCCATACTTGTACCTGATTTACGATCGTAAGCCTGTGAATAATCTGCTCCCGGTTCGTCCTTGCCATAGGCAGGAACAGTAGACAGAATGCTGGTACCCGGTGCAACTATATCCGGTTTGATATCCAGAGTCACCTTGGCTGGTCCGCGGGAGCTGGATGGATTCATTTCATCGCCAGCCGTTTGACCTTTAACGAAGTCACTAAAGCTCACTTCAACGCTTTGACCAGCATCCAGCTCAGCCTTGATACTTTCTCCATCTTCCTTCGACATGCTCAAAGTTGGAATAAGTTCAAAATTATCTCCCAAACTCACACCGATCGGGCCTGGAATATTGTTATATACGATAATAGCAACTGCACCAGCAGCTTTGGCATTGGCTACTTTCTCTACAAATGCCAGCTCACCGCGCTGTACAAAAGCCACTTTGCCTGTAAAATCCTTGCCTTCAAAGTCGGTCGGTTTACCCAACCCTGCGAATAAAAGATCATATTGATTCGTCAAAACAGCTTCCGGATCTGCTGAGAGGCTCCAGCCCATTACATCAAGTCGGTACACCGACTCAGTAACAGCCAATGGATTTTGCTCCGTTTCAGTTGGAGCAATCGCAGGCTCTTCTTTCACAGGTGCAACCTCTGGAGAGGTTTCGACTGGTGCCGAAGGCGAGGCTGGCTGAACACCCTCTTCGGATTGGCTGGCTTCCACATCTAGAGCTGTAAAATCAGCAGACGCTGTTCCAGACAATGCCGCTCCGTTTGTTGATGAAGCTTCTTCACCTGTTGCACCTTCCGGTGTTGTTGATGGTTCACCTTGAGCCGGAACTTCAGGAGTTTCCGTTCCCGGTGCTGTTCCCAGTTCAGGAGATGGCTCAACTTCAGGGACAGGCTGTTCTTCTGGAAGCGTACCTTTACCTTCCTCACCAATCCAGAAATGAGTGTTGGCTGTAATGCTTTGGCTAGGCCCTGTGGAGTTACCTACAGTGATTGCCATAGCCGATGCTCCTGGAGAACCTAATGTATAACGATTCGGGCCATCATTACCACTTGCTACAACTGCAGTCACGCCAGACAGCATGGCATTGTTAAGAGCAACCGAAGTAATGTAACTTGGATCATTGGCAGCGTTACCCAACGAGAGATTGATTACATCCATACCATCGGCAACGGAACGATCGATTCCCCCTAATACCCATGAGGTTTGTCCACTACCATAGGGTCCAAGAACACGATAGGCATAGATATCAGCTTCGGGTGCAACGCCGACAATGCCGTAGTCCCCTGCTTCTCGAGCAGCAATGGTACCGGCTACGTGAGTACCGTGGGATGTGTAATAGGCGCTTCCATTGGCATTAAACTCAGGTGCCCCAGACACTTTCCATTCTTCATGTGTTGTTTCGTAAGGATCATTGTCATTTCCTACGAAATCCCATCCACCTTTGTAGGCGTCTTGCAAATTAGGATGCTCATAATCGATTCCTGTATCAATAACACCAACTTTGACACCTTTTCCTTTGTATCCCAGATTCCATACTTCAGGGGCGCCAATAAATGGTGCGGTATCTTTCATATAAGGATTCACTTCATCTGTTTCCGGGGATACGGTAATTTCAAGGTCAGGGTATACACTGACAACGCCCGGTATGCGAAGCAACTGTCCCAATTGGTTACCCTTAAGTTCAATGGCTACACCATTCAGGGCATATGCGTAATTTTCCAATACTTCGTGTTTGATTTTATTCTGAGTGAGGCTATGTACAAATGACTGTTGTTGTTGCTCGACTTGAGTCACAGCCTTTGTTTCCATAGAGGAGGTAAAAGATTTTCCTGAGAGGGTAGATTCGCCTTGCGCAACAGCAACTGGTTTATTGGAGAGCTCAACAATTACTCTTGTTTTCTCTCCCCCAAGACCTTCTAGGCTCTTGTCCAAAAATGGATCTGCTGCAAGCTTTCCTTCCCGCTGGGCAAGAATCTCTCTCCATTGTGTGGCTTCGCCCTTGCTTAGCGAGTTCTCAAGCTGAACACCTACAGGAGCGGCTCCGGCCGCTGGCATGATGATAGAAAAAGTCATTAGGATACTTAACAATATGGATATCAATCGTTTATTCAAGGCTATGCCCCTCCTTCTCAATATGAAAGTACCTCACCAATCGCTTGGGTCCTGCTATGACAAGTACTGCAATACCTGTGAACAACTCACCGCCCTATCTGCAAGAAGATTGACCCTTGGTAAATTATTCTACTAAAATAACACATTTTCCTTCTAAATAATTACAAATATGATATCAAAATTACTTATATGGTTCTTGAGTAAGAGAAAAGCGTGAAATTGTATTTATTTGTCGATCGAATATTTCAAATTTTAAATAAGGCATAGGAAAAAAGGCCAAGATCCTCTTCATTCTGAAAAGATTCCTAGCCTAATTGTGATCGATGGATTTCATGAAAAACATTCTATTAATTCATTTAACAAAGATACATATTTTGTTTATTTAACTTCCCGGCTTCACTGCTTCAATTCGAAGACGCTTATAATCGGCATAGATTGCATCTTCTTTCCAGAGCTTCGGCACAACGATTTGGTTCGTTTCACTACAGATTTCCTGAATTTGTTCCTGACTCAAACCATCAAAATAGTCCCCTCCAAAATGAGCCAACCAGCCCTCTATACCCTGTTCACCATCCGCCAGTCTAGTAGGACGGTCATAGTGGTAGGCCTGTCGCACCAAAAACCCGCATTGTTCCAAAATGTTGCTATATTGCCCGATCGTCGGGAAATACCAAGGGTTGCGCTCTGATCCAGGAATGCCAGTGTGTCGTTCAAACACTTCCTCTAATGCATCTACAATGATCTGTACATTGCCTTTGCCACCGAACTCCGCTACAAAACGTCCCCCAGGCTTCAAAGACTTCCATATACTATCCACTACAAGTCGCGGACTTCGCATCCAATGTAGAGCTGCATTGGAAAAGACGGCATCATAGAGCTTGTTCGTCGCAAACTGATGTCCGTCCCCCTCCATGAACTCGATATTGGGAAACTTCCCTCTTGCACGACGAATCATGTCGGGTGATGCATCCATGCCGACTACCTCAGCCTGCGCTGCAGTAATTTCGTACGTCAAATCCCCTGTACCGCATCCCAAATCAAGGATATACTCCCCTTTTTGAGGTTGAAGCCATGAGATTAAACTTTTACCATAACCCGATACAAAAGCCAGTTTGTTGTCATACTCATCCGCTTGCCATTGATTAATCGATTGCATGGATACCACCATCGCTTTCATGATTGATATCTTCATTGTGTCACAAGATGGTTTATTAATTAAATATATAAATTCTATACATTTGATAGTTTACACCTATAAACAATTACCAACCTCCTAACCTCGGGGTTCTCATCCCCTGTACGCAAAAAAGCTTCCCGAAGGAAGCCTTTTTCTAACGTCCCAGGAGGGATACTCTCCTTACAGTCGAGACTGCGAAGTAGTGCTCCCGAAGCGGATGCTCCGACGAACCATTGGGGTTCTCATCCCCAGAACGCAAAAAAAGCTTCCCAAAGGAAGCTTTTCTAAATACGTCCCAGGAGGGATTCGAACCCCCGACCGACGGCTTAGAAGGCCGTTGCTCTATCCTGCTGAGCTACTGAGACAAATATGTATAATAAAAATACCGCGCGATTCCTATTATACTCTCATTTCTATATTTTTCAATAGTTTTATAAAAAAATTAATAATTGCATCCTTCCACATGACTTGAACGTATTATTTTCATACTCAACACAGGTACAGAATATGAATGCTTTAAGCAGGCAATATTGAGGATATTAAGCTCAGGCGCATTTATAATGGGCAGACATATTCAGGATGAGACTTGCTGGGTAATCATTTGCATACATACATTCTACTGAACCAAATAAAGGAGAGAAACCGCTATGAGACAACTTTTATCAGCATTATCCTACTTTAGTATCTTCTTCGCCCCGTTCCTGTTTCCCATCATTATTTGGATTGTAGCCAAAGACAACTATATTGAGGGACATGCTAAACGAGCCTTACTCTCACATATATTCCCGTTTCTTGCGGCAATCCCGCTACTTTATTTCTTCGTTACTGCCCACAGTCTAGGTTCCGCTGTCGGATTCGTAATTCTGTTCTTTGTCATTTATGCATTAAGTTTTGTGTACAATATCGTCAAAGGGATTCAAGTACTGCGTGAATATGCCTAACCACAAGCTCCACAACGAAGTTAAAATAAACATTCAAAAACCCGCCCTTCTTTTGAAAGGCGGGTTTCTGCATTCCGGTTACTTGTTTCCCTGACGCCACGGATTTCTCTGGGCAGGACGCTTGCTGTTAATGGCGAGCACTTCCTCGGCAAACTCGGTATGATGCGCATAAAGGTTCCCTTTGTTTTTCTTGAACTTGGAAGCCACTGCTATCACCTCCCCGGAACTTGGATATAGTATGGCTCCGGGTAATTCCGCTTATCCTTTGCAGCTATCGGCATTTGTTGGAACGCCCACCTTAACCTTGCCCCACCAAATAACGCTGAAGCGTCGGTCCCAGTAATCCAAAAGCAAGTAACTCACTCTGAAACCGGGCTTTATCTTCTCCTGCTGTAATGCCTTCACTGTTCTCAAACGCCGTTTCCGTGGCATCTTCAAACGCGTTGTGCATATTGTTATTGTACCAATCCAGGACTGCATCCGAATGATTGCGTACAATTCGAACGACTTCAAGCGAATTCCCTGGCTGGGTAGCCGCAACGTATACAAGCAAAGACGGATCACCCGTATTTCCAGGCTGTACCTCAACTTCTGCACAAGACAATCCATCCACTTCGGTTAATCTGCGTATTTTGGCATCCTGAATGGCATACATTTGTTATCGCGCTCCTTTGTCCATTTCATGTACTTTGTTCGATCTGGTATCGGGTCTCTGGTGTTCCCAAACGGTAAATCTCCCGATACACCTGCTGTAACACAGCTTCATATGCGCGGTTTACAGACTCCTCCGGCGTATCCGGCCAAGGGAATACCATTCCTGGAAAGGCCTCTTCCTCTTTTTCCTGCATCAGATTAAGCAGTCCCAGTAATTGTTCCGCCTCCTGCGGCGTCGCCTGGATCACCCATTCATACGATGTTACGTGCGGGTCCGGAATAACAGAGCGCCCCATGACAGATACATAATAGGTCATACTGTCCATTTGCAAGTTCTCTCCTTCACAGGCATGTTGAGGCCGTTGTCCCTAGATATAGTTTCCGAAGAGGACAGACATTTTATGCCTGCTTTCGGCATATATTTGTTACGACTTCTGACGAAAAAGACAACATTTGCTGGCTGTTAGCAACTAAGCAGCCATACGGATGAATGACTCGACTAAGAAAGGATGAACAAACCATGTGCGGTATAACCGGCTTCATACAGTGGAATCGGGATTTGACCCAGGAATCAGAGCTGCTGGTCCGGATGACGGACAGCTTGTCGAACCGGGGGCCCGACGCTTCAGGTACATGGATCTCCAATCCTTGTGCGTTCGGACATCGGCGTCTCAGTGTTATGGACCCGGAGAACGGGGCACAGCCCATGCATGCGTTACAGGGAGACACCTCCTATACCGTCGTGTATAACGGAGAACTATACAATGCACCCGAGTTGAAAAAGGAATTGCTCCAGCGCGGACACCATTTCCGCACACAATGTGATACGGAAGTGCTGCTCGCCTCTTATATTGAGTGGGGACCGGCCTGCGTTGACCGGTTTAACGGAATTTTTGCTTTCGCCATTTGGGATGGCGGACGCGAACAGGTTTTTATCGCCCGTGATCGGTTGGGTGTCAAACCCCTGTTCTACAGTCATGCAAAGGATGCACTCGTATTTGGCTCAGAACCCAAAGCACTGCTCATCCACCCGGATGTAGAAGCTGCAGTAGGCCCTGAAGGTTTGGCAGAAGTATTTATTGTCGGTCCTGCCCGGACACCTGGACACGGCGTATACTCCTCCCTTAACGAGCTCAAACCTGCGCATGCGCTTATCTACAACCGAAACGGTATTAAAACCTATGCTTACTGGAAGCTGGAAAGTCAGAATCACGAACATAATTTGGAAGAGACAGCTGCCGAAGTACGCAGACTGTTGCAGGATACATTAGAACGCCAATTAGCTTCTGACGTTCCGGTCTGCTCTCTTTTGTCGGGGGGACTGGATTCAAGCGCTCTATCTGCGTTAGCGGTAGATTATTATAACCGTACAGGTCAAGGCCAGGTCAGCACGTATTCTGTTGACTATGTGGATAATGCAAAGCATTTTCAGGCCCATTCCTTCCAGCCTGGTGCAGATGGACCCTGGATTAAGCGTATGGTGGATGAACTGAAGACAGATCATCACTGGATTGAGATTGAAAATGGGGAGTTGGTTCATGCACTGACCCAGGCGATGCTTGTGCGGGATTTGCCAGGTATGGCGGATGTAGATTCTTCTCTCTATCTGTTCTGTAAAGAAATCAAAAAAGGAGCCACCGTTGCCATTTCGGGCGAAGCAGCGGATGAAGTATTTGGCGGTTATCCTTGGTTCCACCGGGAAGAGATGCTCAACTCCGGTACATTCCCATGGTCTGTTGCGCCTGATATGCGAGCAGGATTATTATCCCCGGACATTCGGGAATGGATCAGGCCACTCGACTATCTCGCGGACCGCTACTCGGATGCTGTGGCTGAAGTACCTTTACTCGATGGGGAGACCGGTAAAGCAGCCCAAATGCGAGTAATGTCCTATCTGAACATCACCCGCTTCATGCCTACACTACTGGATCGGAAAGATCGGATGAGTATGGGAGCGGGCCTTGAGGTTCGGGTACCTTACTGTGATCACCGTTTGATTCAATATGTATTTAACGTGCCTTGGGACATGAAAATGACAGGCGGACGGGAAAAAGGCATTCTGCGTAAAGCGCTGGAAGGTGTACTGCCTGACGATGTGTTGTACCGGAAAAAGAGTCCTTATCCGAAAACACATAATCCGCAGTATCTTGCTGCCGTTAAACAGCAGGTGCTTGATATTCTGGATGACGCAAGCTCACCGATCTTGCCTTTAATCGACAAAGCTCAAATTCGTAAATTGGCCTCTTCACCGGATGCTTCATCGAACCTGCCCTGGTTTGGACAGTTAATGTCGGGTCCACAGCTATTTGCATATCTGACACAGATCAACTCGTGGTTGCGTACGTACAAAGTGGCCATTCGATAAAAAAAGCTATCTTTTCATTCTTAAAAGGGGTGCCGATGAGCAGCATAATAGCTGTTCATCAAGCACCCCTTTACCGATATCTATGGATTGATCAGTACCGGATTACGTTCAAGCAATCCACTTCCAAAGATGTCTCTGAACGGAGAATCCTCCATATGAATATAACCGATGTAACAGCCACACTTCTTCATGCCACACGGCCGATCTGCGGCCAAAGCCTGCAAACCATCGCGGTAGAGATGCCCAATAATTCGACGATCCTTGTAACACCTTTTTACATGCCCTGACCCTTGCACATAAAATACCTCCGAACCAGCGGAACAGCGCTTGCCCAGACTCTCATAATCCCGCAGGTTCCCATCAAACAGCGGATCAACGGATCGTAAAAAGTCGACCTCTTCCACGCTGTAATAATTGGGTCGATCTTTAAATGCATTGATCCACATATACACGTCATCGGGTAACGCCTGCCTCATCGATTCAATAGCAGGAAATGCGCTGCGCAATCCAACCGTCCCCACACTGAAAGCAAGTCCCATCTCACGTAAAGTCAAACATTGTTTGACGAAGGAAGACTCCTTCGTTTCACGCGGGTGATAGGTTGCCCAGAATGCCGCTTTATCCCGGTTCATTTCGCGCGCCCAGTCCAGTTTGACAGACAGATTGGTTTGGACTGCAGTTTTATCCACATGTGGCATATGCGATAGTTCAATCATCGCTTCCCGATACCAACGCCTTACCAGAGCTTCTCCATACGGGTTAAAGAAAATCGAAAATTGATGTCCAGCACTCTCCTGATCCCTCACCCAATTCACAAATTGACGCAGTTGTTGTTCATCCACTTCCAACGTCTCCTTGGAATCTACCGTTTTGCTAAACGGGCAGTATGGACAGTCGTAATTACAGGACGACAGCTTCCCCCGATAATACAAGGTTGCTCTCATGAGAACACAAACCCTTCCATTTGTTCACGAACCTCAGCGGATATGAGCCAATCTCCAATGGCATCCGAGTAGCCTAGTCCCTCTTCTGTCAGACGCAGTACCCGGTTACCCTTATCGTCCTGCTCAAGCTCAGCCATGCCCTCAGACAACAGTTCACTCAACCATCCGTAGTCTGACAGGACTTCCGTCCCGAATCGTTGATCATAATCCGACAGCGCCAAACCTTCCCGATGCAGCAGGGCTTTCAGAATAAAGCGGCGCTTCTGCTCCTCCCGGCTGAGTACAATGCCGTAATCGGCCACATCATAACGCTCGGTTGCCACATAATCGGCGATGATGCTCTGTGTGGTCTTATAACTAACACCATACTTGGAAGCATAGTGTACTTCACTGGTATAAGAGCGTGCACCGCAACCCAGACCAACCATGCCTTCCTCCTGACAGCTGTAGGGTAGATGCTCTTTGCTTCCAGAAGATGATTGTTCTTTGGCAAATCTGCGCATGGAATACTGGACATAGCCTCTGCTTTTTAAAGTCTCACGCGCAGCCTTATACAGCTCCATCCGAATATCCGGTCCCTGACGTTGTATATCATCCGGTTTCACAATGGTATTCTCGCGGGTGTACAGTGGGTAAATGAAAATCTCACCCGGTTCATATGAAAGGACACGTTCCAGCGAATACAGCCATGATTCCACCGTTTGTCCTGGCAGACCATAGATTAGGTCCAGATTCAACAGAGGGAATTCATACCGTGTAAGCTTCTCAAGCGCGCGTTCCACTTCCTGTGGTTTTTGCGGACGGTAAATGGCCGAGGCTTCGGCTTCGATAAAACTTTGGATGCCCATACTTACCCGGTCCACACTTCGCTCCTTCATGATCGCCAATTTGGCTTCCGTCACGGTATCCGGTGATGTTTCTACCGAGATCGAAGCTTGCGTTGGATCGAGCCCCATCACCTGTTCCGCAATATCGAACAAGCGGTTCAATTGAATTTCATTTAATAATGTGGGCGTCCCACCACCGATGGCAAACCTCGAATAGGGTCTCCGTGATGTGAGTGGTGCCCACTGTTTGGCTTGCCGTTCCAGCGCATCCACATAACGCACATGGGTGTCATCACGACGATCCGGCAACGTGAACAGGTTGCAGAATCCGCAACGAGCGGCACAAAACGGAATGTGCATATATAAAAAATACGTATCGGTATTCTCACGTTCCCACAATGGACCGAGCGGTAAAGGTGGGTTCAACTCCCGATATGCGGTCTTGTGGGGATACGAATATAAATAAGAGCGATAGGGGGAAGCAAGCACTTCTCTGAGACCTGTAGCTGTATTGGATCCGGACTGTGCGGAATGACCTGCTGTCGTATGTTGAGATTGATCGTCCATCGGTTTCCTCCCTGTATCCGGTTTGTAGTTGTTGATGATATGAATCATTAGTTCTATAAAATAAATTCACGGTAAGGCACATTCCAGACAACATCATGCGCAAGCCTGTGCCCCTGATAGCCATCCTCCCCATACGCCGTTCCATGATCGGAAAAAGCTAAACAAAACGTAGGCCGTGAACGCTGCCTCATTGCATCAAACAATGGCCCAAGGGCCTCGTCCACATACCGAAGCGCTGCACGCTGTGTTTCTACCGAGTCCTCTCTTGCACCCTCCACAAAATAGCGATTGGGACCATGGATAGCAGACACATTCAGGAACAAAAACAACCTCTCATCCGGTGCGCTTTGCTCCAGCAGCTTCAAGGCATGCTGAACCTGATGCTCAGTTGATTTAGGATTGGTTACCCCAAAATTCATCCGCCAATAGCTTTGCTGAAAATAACCCGGCAGCACTTTGGCAAGTGGATTTTTCTTGGTGAAGAAAATGACCCCGCCAATACAAATCGTACGGTATCCTTCAGCCGCTAACCCGGATACGATATCCGGTGTGTCAAACAGCCACGTATGCGGATGCGTCTTTAATCCGGTATTTCGGGAATGAAAAAGTCGTACGTGGGAGGCTTTGTCCGTATTGGCAGGTGTAGGCATGAAGCCACCAAAAAAAGCATGATGTGCCGCATAGGTAAAACTTCCCGGAGTATGGCGCTTCTCCCAAGGACCCGTACCGCACAGGTTGGGGCAATTCTGTTCCTCCAGCTTAGCCACGTCATACCTTAACGTGTCCAGCGTAACCATTAATAGATCATGGGAGCCTACGATGGTGTTCATATCAGTCATGGTTGTAAGGCTCCTTTCGCAAAAGTTCCATTTGCCATTCATAGGTTCCAAGTCCGTTATGCTGCACTCTGTACAACAAATCTCCGAACGGATTCACATCCAGAATATAGGCACGCGGCTCAGTACCTCCACTGAGCATCACATCAATCCCGGCAGACCATGAGTTGGGGAAGGCAGCCATTGCTGCTTTCGCTGCTGTCTGAACTCTATCCATCCGCTGTTCATCCAGCCCTGCTTCTGCAGGCAGCAACCGCTCATTACGCAAATGCAAATTGGTGATTGGTGTCTGACTTAGCCGTACGATGGCATGACCTGCTTGTCCACCTGCCACAAGCTGGCGAATATCAAATACGCTTGAACCCAGGGATGCTTTTGCCATCCAACGTTCAATCTGGGCACCCTCAGAACACAGCCAATCCATCAGCGCAGAAATCTCTGAAGTATGTGTGTACCTGCGCAACCGGCCTTCATTATAAAAAATGACCTTTCCCTGAACCCGTTCCATTCCCACAGTGGTTATAGCGATTTCGGCACCCGTTCGCGGATTAATTTGATAGGCAACAACGCCTGAAGCCCCGGAGCCACATGCAAGTTTCACGAAAACGCGATTCATACCGGCTGTTGTAATCGCTGTACGCAGGTCCGCATAATTGCGGATCGGTTCCGAAGATTGGAGCGTTGGGGGAACGTGAACGCCATGGACAGATAGATGCTGCTGGCATTTCCTTTTATCAAACATAATCGCAATGTCATGAGGATCATTCATGAACCGGGCATTAGGCCAATATTCCAGAGCTTCATGGCGAATTCGTTCCAAACAGGCCTTCCAGCCACGAAACCATTGGTTGGGCGCGTAGATCCGTCCCCACTCCTGTTCAAGAGTGAGTGTCTGTTCTGCCGGAATCATTCCCGCAGAAAGGCCATCGATTAACGGAGATACATCATTCACAGCTCCAAGAAAGAGCAGCTCACGCTCTACTTCCCATTCCTCACCAGGGGCATCCAGTCGAATAAGAGGTACACTATTCACTCCATGAACTAAATCATGATTCGCATATAATATCGATGCTGGTGAAGATATCCACGGCTCTCCCTTAACGTGTGTAGTCCCTCGCCCTTCCAGACATTGCTGTACGGCATCCGCCATGGTTCCGCCCCGTCTCCAAGTCTTTAGCAACCGGGCATAAGGCAGCACAAGTGCAGGTTGTAAGCCAATACGCTGTCTTGCCTCCTGTAATCCAAGGGTTCGGCGATTATTCGGGTTTCCAATTAACAATAACGGCTGCTCCAGCGTCATATCCGAATCCTTAACTGGGCTTTGCAAATTTTCTTCCATTTCTGTCATGCCTGACATCATTTATTCCGTTAACGACGGGTAACGCCAGTCATCTTCATCACTCTGTTGTTGCTCGCTAACATCTACGTGTATACCTGAACGTTTCCAGCGAATGAGCATGTCGTCTGTCATGTAGTGGTAACTAAGATTGAGATGTTTCAGTTTTTTGATCTTATCACTAGCGAGCAGCGCCTCTGCCCCTTCATCAGACAACGTGCCCTCTGACAGATCCAGGATTTCAAGTTGATCCAGAATGGGTGCCTCAGCCGCAGCTTTCGCAATCTCATCCTGAATTTCACTGTCTTTCAGACCCAGGTATACGAGCTTTGGAAATAAGCCCTGTTCCAAAAGTGGAAGTACATCTTGAAGTGAACCGTCGAATCCATAATCATCCACGCCCAGATACAGCTCAAGCTTACGCAATTCAGGCAACTTAGCCCGGGCAATTGAAGCTAACACGCTTTTGGGAAGACCACCGCAAATAATGATTAATTCTTCAAGTTTGGCATGTTCGATGGGTTCCAGACTTAGTCCGCTGCTGCCCTTCACTGAGAATGACTTTAATTCAGGAAAAGCAGCCAATAGTGGTGTGAGATCCGTCTGAATAATCCATGATACTTCGCATTCTTCAAAGCCCATATCTCCGATGAACAGTTTCTTCAAAGAAGGAAAGCTGGGAGCCAGCTCGATGAGCGTGCCCATAAATTCATCCGGCGAATTTTCATAAGCCTGCCCCCAGTCTCCAATAATCAGACTCTCCAGCGAACCAGCCTCCGGTTTGGCAGCCAGTTCCCTAATCAACGTTTCCATACGAATACCGTTCTCATAATCATCATAAGACACCGTAAGCTTCACTTCTTGCATAAGCAAATCCCCTCCGTTTGAGTTCATTGATGATTCGTTAACTTGAATGTTAACCCATACTGTACAAGACTTGCAACTTCTTCCAACCCCGGTCCTAATGCGCTGCTCAAACGTGAAATATCCGTATTTTTTATATAGGTACAAGAACGTACGTTCCGATATTTTCACTAAAAAAAGCGGGATTTATTTTGGGTCCCACGTATTGGCTTTAAACGAATCTGCTCCACTCATAAAAATAAAAAAACGTTAATGGTCGGTGAAGCATTCCACAGGAATGACTCTTACCTTCCACTAACGCTTTGATATTTAAGCAAGGCCATAATTCACCTTATACATTCATATTCATATGAGCTGATTCGTTTGAATCTCAGCCTTTCAGGCTGGATACGAGCGCTCTCAGGGCATGGCCCCGGTGACTAATCGCCTGCTTTTGCTCCAGCGTAAGCTCGGCCATCGTCATCTCATATTCAGGCACATAGAAGAGTGGGTCATATCCAAAACCGCCACCACCGGCTGCCTCAGCTGTGATCCAGCCTTCCACCATGCCTTCTGATTCATACTTGTCTCCGGTTGCCGGATCATACAGCACCAATGCACAGACGAATCTTGCTGGACTCAAAAGCGGTTGCTCCGTATCCTCACCGGATTTGAGCGATTCCAGCGCTTCAAGCAGTTTGGCATTGTTCTTCTCATCGTTTGCACCCTCGCCTGCATACCTCGCAGAATACACTCCCGGGTCACCGTCCAGCAGATCCACGCACAATCCCGAATCGTCAGCTAGGACAGGCAAACCAAGAGCATCGCCCACCGTTTTGGCTTTCTTCCAGGCATTATCTGCAAAGGTTACGCCATCCTCAACAACATCCGGCAGCTCCGGATAGTCGAACATGCTTTTGACCTCTTTGCCCAGTGGAGCGAATGCATGAGCGAATTCACGTACTTTCCCTGCATTACGGGTTGCGACAATGATAATTGGGCTATCCAGACTCATGTTAGGCTTCTCCTAATCCACGAGCACCGATCTTGAGTGCAATGGGTCCGAGAACTTCTTTTTGACGCTCAATCATCTCCAGAATGCCCTGCTCACCCAGCTCCAGCATCGCGTTCAGCTCACGACGGTCAAATGGTGCTTCTTCACCTGTTCCCTGAAGCTCCACATATTTCCCGCCGCCTGTCATCACGAGGTTCATATCTACCTTGGCTTTGGAATCTTCATCATAGTTCAGATCCAGCACAGGCTGTTCTCCAACTACACCCACACTTACCGCTGCAATGAAATCCGTAATCGGGAATACTTGCAATTTATGCTGTTGGGCAATTTTGTTCACCGCGAGTGCCAGAGCTACAAACGAACCAGTAATGGACGTTGTGCGTGTACCTCCGTCTGCTTGAATTACATCACAGTCCAGTGTAATCGTACGTTCACCAAGCGCCTGCAAGTTAACGACCGAGCGCAGTGCCCGGCCAATTAGACGCTGAATTTCCATGGTGCGTCCAGTCAATTTGCCGCGGTTCGCTTCACGTTGATTACGGGTATGTGTTGCACGTGGCAGCATGGAGTATTCAGCTGTTACCCAGCCTTTACCCTGCCCTTTCATAAAGGGAGGAACACGTTCCTCCACCGTAGCTGTACAAATAACCTTGGTATCTCCCACTTCAATCAGTACAGAACCTTCGGCGTATTTATTCGTGTTAATTGTTAAATTCATCGGGCGCAGCTGGTCGCTGGTTCGTCCGTTAGATCTCATCATTTCTGCCTCCTACGACTTAAGCATCCTGTAATGTCGAGCTTGTTCACACTTTTACTAATCCCTTCTATATTACCAAAGAGTTCACTTAAAAGCATCCTGTCCCCCAAAGAGTTCTACCAACAGTAGGCTAAAACGCCTTTGTGACTTAAATTGGAATTTCATTGATATATTCAGGCTTCGATACTGGGGCACTGTAATCCCGATTATCATCACTCATGACTGTCTTTTGCCCATTCCATTCGATCTGGACTTTAGCTTCCTTGCCAGCTGTATTCTCGGCCGTAGTCAATACAACGGATTGCAGCAGTTCACTTGGCACGACATCTCCCTCAGTGAACATATCATCTTTGAGTGCAACCGTTACGGTTCCATCCTCAGACGTTTTGACCGATTGCAGCTGCGTTCCGCCCGTCATAACCTCTTCCAGCTCGCCGCCTTTGGCTGGCCCCTTGATCAGTTCATTCAACGCCGCCTGCACCCGGTCTCCACCTGGTGTCACTAGACGTGTAACCGGGACGTAATATTGAATGCCTGCTGGCGAAGCGGCTGAGAAATAAACCGTTACCGGACTGCTGTTGGTCGTGAATGTATCACCCAAATCAAGATTAATGCCTACCGCCCGATTCAGCGGTTCCGGCAGCGGTGTGCTGTTTACTGGCATTTGCGTTAACTTTTTGCCGTCTACCCAAATCTGTACATTCTGCACATCTGGTGTGCCGGTGAGAGTCCAGGTGACAGCCTCCAGCATTTTGCGCTCGTTCTTGGCATCATACTTGGCAAAATTGCCGGAGAACTCCACGACTGCCAGTTTATCATCCGAATGAATCGTTACGTTCTGAACAACGGTACCCTGCGGGAGAACGCCCTGAAATCCTTCAGGCAACATCCCAGCATATGGACCACCCGTCACAAGTGTATCCAGAGCGGTCTTGGGACTGCTGACGTCCGTGCCCGACGGAAGTGTCATGGATACTGGAGCCAATAAACCTTGCTGGTCCTGCAGATACACGGTTGTAAGTGGCAGCTTGGCAAGTGATCCGTTGCCTTCGGCCGCCTGAATCATGGCCGCTTCCTGAATCGGCGGCGGTGGATCAATAGCCTCGGAGGACTGTGCCCCAAACATACCACATCCGGATAACACCACAGGAATACTCAACAGTGCAGCTGCAGAAGCTGTACGCAAATAACGGATCTTACTCATGATCACGTTCCCCCTCATCATTTTTACAGTTTGTACTACCATGTATACGAGCCTTTGCCCAAAAAATAACTACTTTTTAAACAAGCTCATCATGCATAAAACTGAAAACAGGCTTTCCATCCCCATCGAGGGATAGCAAAGAAACCCAAAACGGTTAATAACGTATTAGGATACAAGTGTAGGGACAATGCTAACTTCAGAGGAGGAATCGCCCATGGAACATCCGGAGCAAGAAAAAATCCCTTACAGCCTGAATAGCCGTAAAGTGGCAGAGGCAACGAGGGAATGGCTGCACAAGCGGGGCGTTACGATCCCTGAGATCGCAGAACTGGTCATGATGCTGCAAAATAAGTATTACCCAGGTCTAACGATGGAAGAATGTATCGACAATGTGGAGAAAGTATTACGCAAACGTGAGGTGCAGAACGCAGTCCTGACAGGTATTCAACTGGACTTGCTGGCAGAGCAAGGCTTACTCATTTCTCCTTTGCAGGAGATGATTGAGAATGATGAAGGGTTATATGGCGTGGATGAGATTCTCGCATTCTCCATCGTCAACGTATACGGAAGTATCGGATTTACGAACTACGGTTATGTAGACAAGCTAAAACCCGGTGTGCTTGAACGTTTAAACGACAAGAGTCTCGGGCCTGTGCATACGTTTCTGGATGATATCGTGGGGGCCATTGCCTCAGCGGCCAGCAGCCGGATTGCGCATCGCAAACAATCGGAGCTTGAAGAAGCTTTGGGAGAAAAACCTGTCAGCGATGATATCGTATAATTTGCATGTGTAATAGGAGTTGGAAATGAACGAACCAAGTAAATTCAACAATCAGACTTCTTCTGATCATGACAAAAAGGCGGCCACGAAGGCCGCTTCTTTTGTGTTGATTCACTTATTTTTGTAATACGCTATTTCAGATGCTCCTGTCTTCCCGCTCCCGCCAAACGATACACCTCAGCCCATTTCTGTTCCGCTGCTGGCTTAGGCTGTACACGACTGGGTCCAATTGTAATTTCCGGGCCTTTGCGTTCTCTCAGCATGCCACGAAGTACCGTAATACCAAGAATGCTCAAGCCAGTAAACACATACATCAGACGCATAAGCACATTGCCTGAATCAGAGCCGGTAACCATGCCATGGAACAATAAACCGATGAATACGGGATAAGACAACATATGGAACATAAACCACCATTTGCGGCCAAGCTTGTTACGCAGATCACTGGATAGCAGAACGATCACCAAACCATAAAAGGATAACGTGCCCAGTCCGCTGCCTATCGGATGTACTGAAGCCGTAAACGGAATGAACAGTTCACTCCAGGTGAATGGACTATAGTGATCAATATATAGGGTTAACGAATGCACGAGCCCAAGTCCAAAGGCGAGCCAGGTCGTTCGGGTATGCCATTTAAACATGGCCGCTTTAGGTTTGCCTTTAGCCATGGGCATGCCTTGAGCAATTCCCAGAAATACCCCCGCAAAGAGCAGCAAATAAGCGGCGATCCCACTAATTCGAATGATATTCCACGTCGGCAGGTAATCTACAATCCATTGCGCCATAACCGGCTCCCCCATATCTGATAGACTTGTCGTTTATATAAGACTGAAGCGGTGATCCGGATCGAAACCAGGCCAGCGTTCAGCGAGCGTATCGGTATTTCCTCTAAAATAAGTGCTCCCATCCCGGGTCATCCACAGGACGTCATGACGATCGTAATGACGGTTTAACCAACCTACTGCATCGGCACTTCCCAAAATACAAACGGTCTTGGCAATAATCTCACATTGCGAAGTATGCTGGCCCAGAACGGTACACTGTAGCACATCCGTATCTGCTGGCTCCATCGTCCGGGGATCAATTAAGTGATGTGAAAGGCTTCCGTCCGTATTCTGCCACTGTCTTCGTACCACTCCTGAAGTAGCAATTGCACCTTTCCTCAATTGAATATTCCCTATCAGATTACGCTCCTCCTGATAAGGATCGGTGACTTGCACGGACCACATCGGATGAAGTGTTGTCCCCCATGCCTGAATATCTCCACCTGCATTGATTAATCCGGCCGAAATATGAAGTGTACGTTGCAGCCAATCGGCGATACGCTCAACGGCCCACCCCTTAACAATGCCCCCAAGGTCCAGCTCAGTCCCGGGGTCCTTATGAACCATTCGGCTGCCTTCCCTTTGAATCCAACGTGGGCGGCTATAGTCATATTCGTCTCTCAGCATATCTGTTATATCCAATTGTCGAATGTCCAATCTGCGTTCAGTTCCAGATTGCTGAAGCTCTCTTTGTTGCAGCTGCTCGAAGCTGACATCGTAACCAGAAGCCCGTAGAGCCTGAGAAATACCTGGCTGAAAAATCCCTTCCGTCTGTCCAATATATCCGTATGCCAAACTTAACACTTCATCCATTGCTGCGGAGATGGGCATCCATCCTGTGCAACGATTCAGACGATTCAATTCACTGTCTGCCACAAATCGGCTGAAACGCTGTTCCTGCGCTCCGAACCAATTCTTCACCAAGGCTGCCGCATGCTCAGCTTCTTCCCGTCCTGCGGCTAACTGAACTTCCACGTCCGTGTTCATCGCCCGGAAGCGGAACTTAAGAAGACGGGAGACTTGCTCCGTGCGGCTCATGATGCACCCGTGCGTGACTGATAATTGCCACGGCTGTATCCGGAGTCTGTATCCTGATTGCTGCTCTGATCTGTTATCCAACCGCCCGAAGACCTGCCTTGATTCGAACCGATGGCATTGCTTCCATCGGTCGTTCCCTCATCCAGCCTATAGCCCTCATTGGACGATGCATCGGAATTGCCATCTGTGTTGTTCGTCCATTCGTCCATGACATCATCCTGAGCATCTATCTGAGTAGAAGCTGTACTGCTTATATCGGTACCATTAGCCGCCGCATAAGCGACATCAAAGGCATCAGAAGTTCTTACATATTGAAAGAGTGCAGCCACGGTCAACGTTGCTGCCGCTGAGGCTTGCCATTTTCTCCATTGATTTCGTTTTTTCCTAGTCATCGCTCTTCCCTGCTTTCTCTGGCGAAGTTCATGCATTTATCATAGAAGTGCTGGCTTAAAAGAAGATGAATGGACGGTTAAGAGAGACTAAAGCTTTCATTTATTGGAGTCGTTACACGCAAAAAAGACTCTGAACAGGCAGTTCTCCTGGTCAAAGTCTTGTAATTCTAAGTATTTTCGATAAAAAAGAACACTCCGTCGGGCTGCTGCTCCTGTACTATACGCTCCCGCCGGATCAATTCCTGCAGATGCGCCAAAGTCTCGCTCATCGCAAAACGAAGCTGATGTGTTCCCAATCGGTCACCAAACATAAACACACAGATATCATACGCATTCGTCGGTGCTTCCCGGATTCGCTCCATCATCTTCTGAAGGCGCTCTTCATGATGAGTAAGCAGATGAACCGTTCGATCGCCAAAATGGCCAAACGGATTCCGATGCCCTGGATATGCCACTTCTACATCCAAAGCCCCCAGTCGATGCAGCCCTTCCATATAAGACAATAAAGGCTGATCGTCACTTCCCGGCTGCAGGCTAATATTCGGTGAGATCTGCGGCAATACGGCATCTCCACACAAGATCTCCCTAGATTCTGGCGCATAGAAGGATAGATGTCCTGGCGCGTGACCACCTGTTTCTACAGCACGCCACTTTTTCCCGCCCATAACCAACCATTCGCCATCTTCAATCGGTGTCACTACGGGAAGTGGCGTAATCTGTGAGATGAATCCCTCCATATGTTCACGGATCTGCTGCGTCTTGTCTTCCGGCATTCCATGGTGACTATAATATTCAGGCAAAACTGTATTTATAGTTGCCTCCGTTCCCCACATGTAATCCGCTTCCTGGCGGGATCGTATGGACATTCGAACAGGCACACCCGTTTGCTGCTGTATCCAGCCGGACAACCCCAGATGATCGGGGTGATGGTGGGTCAGTACAATCTGACTGATATCCTGAAAAGTTAAATCTAAATCTGCGAGTGCTTCGTGCCACTCCTGTTCCGTCTCAGCACTGCGTGGTCCCGGGTCAACAATCGTTATTGTTCCATCCGGTTCATGAAGCACATAGCTGTTCACCCATCGCAGTGGAAAAGCCATAGTAATCTTGACCCGATGCATGCCTGCTGGCATGGGAATGGATTCCGTTCGCTTCATTAATATTCTCCTCCAACTCTACTGCTCCGGCCGATGACCGACAAAAATCATCCGCGGCGATGTCTGCTCATCGTACTTCTCTTCATCATAACCGCCATGTACTTGATCCACCACGAGTCCTGCCTCGTGAAGCAGATCACGTAGTTGTTCGCGAGTGTACAGCTTGACGCGTTCCTGATAGATTCGTGGTTTTTGGCCCGATTCGGTATCGGTAATGTGAATTTCTTTTTGCACAAATCCATCCTGGATCTTGCGAAATTCCTCAATATTCTGTCCTTCGCTTTCACGTGTTGAATGCTGCACCAGATGACGAGTCACATAAGCCGTGTTCATGAAATCAATAATATAGCTGCCCCCCGGCTTCAGCATCCGATGAATGGCGCGTAACACTCTTAGTTGCTCTCCATCCTCTCGGAAATAGCCAAATGAGGTAAATAGATTGACCACGGCGTCAAATCCGCCCTTCAGTGGAAGCTCGCGCATATCGGCGTGATACCACTCTACACGATGTTCGGTATCCATGCTGCGTGCTTCACGCAGAAGCACATCAGACAGGTCGATTCCGGTCACCTGAAAACCAGCATCTGCAAGGGCCAGAGAATGTCGGCCCATACCACAGCACAGGTCAAGTACCTTGGACTTTGGCTGAAGCTTTAACCAATTGATCATTTTATGTACTTCCTGATATGCACCTTGCACATCCCGATGTTTGTACACAAGAAGGTAGTCTTCTCCAAAACTCTTTTCATACCATTCCGTCATTACGTATCGCCCTCCACATGGTCACTGGCCCAACTATCCGTAATACGCTGTTATATCAGCCGGATCATATCTCTATAGCTTTTAGCCATTGTACCGTCTTTATCCTTCAAACTCAAAAATTTCCAAGCTTCGCCCACATTGAACGGCCGGAAACCACACGATATAATGTTAAACATAGTCAGGCCCACGCGAATCGGTTAACTATACATAGAAGATTGATATATAACTACTATGGCATCTTCACTTCATGAACGCCATTAGACGACTAAAATATAACGCGACATCAGAAGAAGCAGCGGGAGGTGTTATTTATGATTCGGATTGGACTTACGGGCTGGGGAGATCAGGAAGGTTTGTACCCGAACCGTACCAAAGCGAAAGACAAGCTCCGTCTGTATGGACAATATTTTACGACCGTGGAGGTAGACAGTTCCTTCTACGCCGTTCAGCCTCGGGATCGGATGGCACGCTGGGCAGCGGAGACGCCGGAGTCCTTTGCTTTTATCGTCAAAGCCTATCAAGGGATGACAGGACATCTGCGGGGAAAACCCTATTTCACAAGCACCTCGGAGATGTATAAGGCTTTTCGCGAATCCCTGGAGCCTGTCATGGAAGCAGGCAAGATGCAAGCGGCCTTGTTCCAGTACCCGCCGTGGTTTGAATGCAATCGGGACAATGTCAATGAACTGCGTGAAGTAAAACTGAGAATGGAAGGCATCCCGTGTGCCCTCGAATTTCGTCATCGCAGCTGGTATGAAGAGGGCATGCGCGAACGAACGCTTGCATTTCTGAAGGAACAAGGCTGGATTCACAGCGTCTGTGATGAACCTCAGGCGGGGCCAGGATCTATCCCTATTGTACCCGAAGCTACCGATGCCGAGATGACGCTGGTACGTATGCATGGGCGCAATGTATCAGGCTGGCATCAGAATGGTGCACCCAATTGGCGCGAGACCCGTTATCTGTATCGCTACAACCAGGGAGAGCTGCTGGAGTGGAAAGGTTATTTGGAGCAATTGCAAGAGCAGAGCAAAGATGTCTATGTGATTTTCAACAACAACTCGGGCGGTGACGCAGCTGCCAATGCACAGATGATGATGGAGCTGCTGGAGCAGCCCGTGAAGCCCTTTCCTGACCGTACGGAGCGGGAGGAGGAAGAGGGGCCGGAGCAATTGGAACTGTTTTAACAACACGTTTAATTTGGAATCTGAATAGAATATTTCCATTCATAACGAAAAAAGCGGTAAGCCCTTAAGGCTGTGCCGCTTTTTTTTGTCGTTAGGCTATAAACAGATGAACTCATGATTGCTGTACTAGCGTTGTCCAGCTGTAACCGAAGGGTCGAGCGAAATCTGGCTCAGCTGCTGGTTCATTTTATACGCCTCAATCCCGGCCAGAAGCACAATGCCGATACCGTGCGTATCGTTCAGAATCCATCCCAGATCTTCCCGGTAATAGAGTGCGGTAAAGGAGTAACCAGAACCCCGACATACACCGTAGACGTTGCCTTTATAATCAATGGACAGATGGGTCATGCCCTCCCATCCTTTGCGCACCGCATCCAGGTAGGCCTCTGGCTGCTCCAGCCAGCCTTCACGAATACCGCGGGCATAAGCGTAGATGAACATCGACGTGCAGGAGGTTTCCTCATACGAATCCGGGCGGTTCAGCACCTGATGCCAGAGTCCATTTTCACCTTGCAGCGCCAGATACCCCTGACATAAATCCCGGTAGAAGCTCAGCAGTTCTGGCCGTTTGACGTGATCACTTGGCAGAATCGACAGTAGTTCGGTTAGCGAAAACAGAACCCATCCATTTCCGCGTCCCCATGGTATGCCCGTCGCCCGTCCACGCACAAAATCATACACATGGGACATGATCTGTTGCTCGGGAATATACAGATATTTGCGGAACATCAGGAACTGGTTGATTGCATCCTCCCAATAAGAAGTATCTCCCGTCAACTGGCCGTAACGCATCAGAAAAGGTGTGCTCATATACAGATCATCACACCACATCGTTTCCTGGCGCATCTCCCCGCTGCCACGAACACGGTAAAAGGCCCCGTCTTCCAGACGTTCCTGTTCATCCGTAATATAGCCCGCAATACGATCTGCGGTATCTTTACCTCCACGAATGTCGCCGAGTTCCATCGCTGCGAGCAGCGTAGATCCAAATGAACCGCAATCATCCAGACTGTCGATTGCAGACAACTGATTATTAATTCCCGCGGCGCCGTACCCTTCCCGATCCCACAGACCATAACGGTCAAACGACGTACTCAGGCCGATATGGTCCCGCACATACTGAACATAGTCGTCACGTCCCAACTCCTGTCCAATCTGAAGAAGTCCAAGGAGGGTGACACCGAGTGGATAATTCCATTTGCCATAATGGGTATTTTCCAAATAGGGACGGACACTCGTTTCAGGAAGATCTACATGCCAGTACACGCCATGGGCTCCATCATCAAATACGGTATCTGTGACCACGATGTCTTGGGGAGATGGTTCAGAGCCTGGGGAAAATGCACCCGTATACAGCCACGCATCGGGACATCCTGCAACCGGATGAGGTGGTCTTAATCTCCATCCTTTTGCAGTGGAATCCTTCGCATCTTCCAGTGTGAATCCCCACAACTCGCTCCCAGCCTTGATTTCACCCTTTGCTACCAGATCAGATGGACCGTAGCGGCAAGGCAGTTCAATGCGGTAATTGCCGCTTTGCCCAGCGGAATATATCTCCTTACCATCAACGTACAGGGTGAGAGCACCTTCATGTTTTCCTTGCAAAAGAACAGGTGACGATCCCGGTTGGATGACATCCAGTTTGGACCATGCGTACGCAACAGCAGGCTGCTCTGTCCCAAAGATTCTGGCGAAAGCACCAGCGTTCTGTTCCCCTTCTGTCCAGTCCCTGCGCGGATACCAGGACAGGCCCGTTTCTTCTTCAGTCATGCCATCACGAGGGAGTGATGATAAAGGTTCATCGACGGGTTCCGAGTACAGCCAGCCCTCCTGTCCTTGGCGGTTCACACCAGGTGTGAGGAAGTGAAGCGGAAAGTTTTTAAATGAGGCCGTTCCGTAGATCCCGCCGAACCCCACCTCTGTTTTTACAAAACAAAGCAACACATCGTTCCAGCCATATTTCACGGAAATCGGAATCTGGGTTCTGCGCTCGGGAAATAACTCCTGCAATAGCTCAGATTTGAAAATCTCTTCTCCGTTCACATAGACCGTCACCGGACTATAACAGTTCAGTCCCGTATTTAACGTAGCCTCCTGCTGGCTCCACAACTTGCCCCATACGTATACGTACTGTCCTGCACGAGCCTCTTTCCACTTGGCATCCAGATTCAGATCATAACGATAATCCCCAAGTCTGCGGAAGCCTCCACGATGGTACGCTCGGAACAGAAAGGAGTGTTTCGGATGGTCCCCAATATAACGCTGTGCCACGGTAGTCAAAATATCCGGAATTGAATCATACACCTTGCCTGCAATCGCCTCGTTCTCATGAAAATAACGAATGATCATCAGCTCCCTTCCTATACCTTGATTCGTTTGGTTAGTCGCAATGTCTCGCCAGCCTTCACTTCAACCACCTGCTGATCCGCCGTAAACCAGACGGTGATCGCGGACGGATTGTGGATGATGGACCTATCTGCTGAACACTCCAGGCGTTTGACCGCTTTCCAGTAAGCAATCACTTCGATGTTCGTTGCGTACCAGATACCATCCCGGCCACCAATCTGCTCAGCAAACTGCTCTATAATCTGCCAATTGTCGTTATCATTGAATTCATAGCTGTGACCCCATACATATAACAAGAGTGGCGTACCTGTCTTCGTATGCTGGATAAATCGTTCGGCATGGGCCGCCAAATTATGGTTATGGTGGCAGGTTGGATGCCATTCAAGCGGCCGCTCAGGCAGTGTGTACCTGCCATGGGATTCAACCGTGCGTGCATAATCGATGCCAAGCCATTCGAGCTTGGTGCTGAGTGAACGGTCATAACCTCCATTCGGATAGGCCATACCTCTTACCGGATAACCGACAAGCTGTTCCAGCGATCTCCGATCTTCCATGATCTCTTCGGTCAGCAGCTCATCCGGGACATAGGGCAATGTGGGATGGGTGACCGTATGTACAGCCACTTCATGCCCGGCATATAACTTCGCAACTTCTGTCGTCTCAATTCGGCCAGGCTTGCTCAGGGTACCGGAATTCAGATTGAATGTGCCCCGCAGCCCATGTTGATTGAAAATTCCCACCAGTCTGCGATCATGCACCACACCATCGTCATAACTGAACGTCAAGGCCTTCATCACGCCACCTGGGTAGCGGTCAAACTGGATACGATGTCCCATCTTATTCCTCCTCCCACTTCAATTGCTTTTTTGAGGCTTTTCATTTTCCTTTCTGTATAACAGCAGATCAACGATCCAACCACTGCTTCGCTAGTACTGTATAAAAAAAACCGCTCTTCCACCTGTTACTACAAGCACATAACTCTATTTAGCTCATGTGCTATCTCTCCTTTGGGAATAAATCCGTTTATCTTGGGAGGTTTATTCTTCAGCTGATACATGACCGGCTTCCTGCAAACTGTGGCTGCCCGAGTCAAAATACGTACCTTCCAGCAGTCCGATTAATGTATTGGTAACGCGTACTTCAATATCGTTCTCCCCTGCTCGCAGCCACGAGGCTTCTCCCGTCCAGCGATATGGAGACCAGCATCGAACGCCCAGACTGTAACCATTCACCCGTACTTCTACCACATCCTGCACCTGCCAGTTACTGAATTCCAGTTCAAAAGACGCGACCTCTTCAGCAGGCTGATCCACCCAGAAGCTTCGTTTGTAACTCATCTCTCCTGCAAAATGGGGATACAACGGCTGTGGCTCAGGCCCAATTCGGATCGACGTATCCGGCTCACGAACGAGAGAGACCATGCCTTCATGATGGAATTCCACGCCAAACCGCCCTTGCAGATACAGCGGATCAACGATACCTTCTTCATCCCTCGTGACCTCTAAGGTAACGATCATTTCATTCAGGCCACTGCGCAACAACTCAGTTATATTGCAGCCAATATTATGGTGATCGGTAATTTCAATTGGCTCAAATAGATCAGGTCCGATCGGTTGACCGTTGATTTCCATGGTCCAGTCACCTGATATCGCTGCCCTGTCCATGAATAACAGACATTCTTCCAATGCCGTTCTCAGCTCAAATGTAGTTGTATACTTGCACTGGATTGGATAGGCAACGGATGCTTTCTTCGGTGTACCAAATACCTGATTAAACTGGAGCGGCAGATGATGGTTCTCCGACAATTCAGCCGCCTGATCAATAAAGGGCTTGACTGTAACATGATTACGTTCAAAAATTACACCGTTGTCATTGGAAGCTGTTACGTTGAACTGCCCCATCCGAAGTGTGTTGGACTGCACCGTTTCCAGTCGCCATGGCCCCTCCGCAGGAAGCTGAATCGTATAGGGTGCGTTCTCAATCTCAGTAACTAAACGATCCGCTCCAGACTTCGTCCCTGTTTGGTTCAGAGCAAAAGAATTCTCCTCTGATGCCTCTTGAGCATGTTGTAAAGTAAGCCTCACCACATGTGCTTCATAGGGAGCAAGCTTTAACGAAATGCACCATTCACCACCACTGCTGGTAAACGGCAATGATTCACGCTGTCCTGTCTCCAAATCGAGCCGTTCCGCCAGCAGACGTGTACCCGTCGAAAAATCCACATCCGTCCATAACCGCTTGGCTACCATTTTCAATTGCCCTTCAAGTTGTTGTCCTTCCTGGTTGGACAAAAAGATCATAAACTCTCCGTCCGATAATTGACGGGTCTGCATAAGCAGCGACGCACTTTCTTCTTCCATGATCCAACAGATCGGTTCGGGCAGTACCTGATCCAGCAGCAGGGAGATCAGTTCCAAGGAGAAGTCATCCCCGCGACCTGTTCCAGCAGGTAGAAAATAGGCATTTCCCTGTCCCTGCAGCCACATCAATTCGCTGCTGTAATGACCTGTTTCGTCTGTATTGCCCCAATATGCCTCGTGCGGCTGGTTGCCTGCTCCAAAGAACTGAGCGGCCTCATTTCCTGCAGGGCTTCCTGGCTGGATGGCTACATGCGGAGGCATGCCTACCGATATGACCGTTCCCCCCTGTTCTACGAACTGCATAACCTGCTGCCAGGCTGCTGCCTCCAGGTTCAGCATCGGTGGAAGAATCAGCACTTCATAACGTGCAACACCAATCTGAATTGTGCCCTCGGCCAGCACAGCTTCCGCTAACAGCTCGGGGTCCAGATGATCATAGTCACGTCTGTTTTCGAGCAGATGCGAGGTGATCCGCATCCAATCGTTCGTGAGACGATCCAGCTTCGCCCGTTCTGCTTCGTCTTCTCCGCCATATTCGAACCCGTGTAACGGATTGCCCATCAGGCTCCAGAACGTGGTCGTTGGATCAAGCACGGCAATACGAATATCCGCAGTCCCGGTGCTCATCAGATAGCTTAAACGTCCTGTGTAATCTCCCAACTGCCGGAAGTGACGCCAATACGGGTTCTGTAAAAACTGGGACGGCGGTGCATCATGCTTGGCGAGTCCGCCGATGGTATAGAAAAAGGCGTGGAAATTAAAAAAGTTGGTGCCCATGGCTGCCATTCGGTCAATCATCCATTTGGCATCCTGTAAAGTCATCGACCAGCCCACACTGTGAAAACACTCAATCAGATTGCGGCTTCGGCCAAGCTGTCTGGCAAGCGAGCTGACCATCTTCGGATTGTCGCGCATCTTCTTGCCATACCGTTCCAGAATCCAGGATAAGGGGCGTCCGATTTTCTCATGTGCTGAATCTCCACCTGGCATATGACTGAACAACTGCGTGGTCATCCGTACCCCGGGCACTTCTGCCGCATACTGAATCCCTGCCTCTTCACACCAGTCATGTACCTGTTTGTGATACGACTCCCTGAGCAGCAGATGTAGCGACTGATAATAGTCATACCTGATACGTTCCGCGTCTGGGACATCGCCATGCAGCAGAGCAGGTAGGGACTCAATCAGACTGTAACCGCAGCGTTCACTGAAATAGCCGGGAAGCTGTGGAGACCAGGGGATACGCCCAAGCGGCGCAATTTCATCGGAGAACATGCCTTTGATTACGCTTTCAAACTGTTCTCCAATTGCTTCCTTATACCGTTCGTGGGTCAGTTCAATAAAACGGCTCATCGCTTCCTTGTGACACGGGTCTACAAAGTTGCCGTAATATTTGAAATCATCCATCTCTTCTTCCTGAAATATAATCACGTCCCATTCCCCAGCGGGAGCTTTCCATGACAGGCGGAAAGCCGTTCGGTATGTAAAAAACCGCTTGCGATTATACGACGTGAGCCCTGTCTCCTGATAGACCTGATCCGTCTGGATATTGCCGATGTTATTGCGCAAATCAATGGATTCATGCCACAATCGTTTGCCCTGCGCATCCTTGGGTATTGCCTTCGCCACTAGAATTCGACCCCACGGCAACTCATGATCCACTGTATCTCCGCCATGAACACGAATCTGCTGATGCACAAGCTGGCGCTGCTTCGCCTCGGGAAAATCAAGTGTCACCTCACCGCCAGCCATCCCACTTGGATAGGGATACTCGTCATATAACCATACCTGCATACCGCAGGCAGCCGCCGCTTCCACTGCAATCCGTACCTTGTCAAACCATGCTTCGGACAGATAGGGAATCTCCAGCCCCTGACGTGGACAGATGAAAAAACCACCTACGCCCTGTGCAGACATTTCGGCTATTTGTCGTTTGATTTGCCCTTCTTCCATATCCCCATTCCAAAACCAAAAGGGATGAACCCGGTACTGCGCCTCGGGATTTTCAAATGCATCCCCGTTCCACATGTCGCTTCCTCCCTGTATGAAGAGTGGTCGTCCATCTACCGATAACGTTCATTTAAGTTCAAATAGGTTTGTTTTGCATTGATTATACATCAAAATCTAAATACTGGAAGCTATAATTCACAAAAAAAGAGATGAAGATCGTTTTTTAAATAGCCTGAACTAACTAGGGATACACGGAAATGCCCGGCTGCCACCTTTGCACTACAAGAAAGGCTGCCGGGCTCTGGAACATCAATCTACTTCAGTGCAGCGTACAGCTCATTCACTTCTTTGACATAATCGTCGCCACCACTGCTTTTCCACAGTGCTACAGCATCCTGGAAACCTTTTTCATCAATTTGCCCCACGATGAATTTGATACGGGCATCATTAATGATGTTATCCAGCTGTGGTCCTTTCTGGGCATACACATCGGAAATCAGCGGTTCGCCAGGATTAGCAATGACGATTTCCTCATTGGCTTTCTGCACTTGTGCAACCTTTTCGCGAACAGGTGTCTGTTGCACACGAAGCGTTTTGTCCTCTGGAATAAACATAAGGATCTGATTCAGACCCTGTACATCTCGCAGCGCCAGTTTGTCAGTTGTCGGAATGATGTAACCCTCTTTTTTCTCATACTGCTTGCCTTCCAGACCGTTCCCCAGCAGCGCCTGCAATTCAGGTTCATTCAGCTGATCCAGGAAACTCAGTACCTTTTTCAAGTCTTCTTCCGTTTTGACACTGCTTTTGGAAATGGCAATCATGCCGGAATAGCCGGATGTTGGCATGTCACGCAAACCGTTCGGCCCCTCCATTGCCTGAAGCACATCCACATGCCCAGTTGCTGACGGATCTTTCTCCAGAATCTTCTGATCCATGCGCTGTGCGTTATCTGCTACATCCACCATTACGCCTGCTTGCCCGTTCACAAACGGATCGGACAACTTGGTTGCATCCATCACGGCAAAGTCCTTGTTGACCAGACCTTCGCTATAGATTTGACGGAAAAATTTCAAAGCTTCCATATATTCTGGAGTCTCGTGTGCCGGCATCAAACCTCCGTTACCATCCTCGCCCCACTTGTTGGGTGCACCAAACCAAATCTGCATATTATCCCAAGGACCTGTGAATTTGCTCGCCACCAGACCGTAGGTATCGTCTTTACCGTTGCCGTCTGGATCATCCTTCGTGAACGCTTTCAATACATTGTAGAACTCGTCAATGGTCTTTGGCTCTTCCAGACCAAGCTTCTCCAGCCAATCCTTGCGGATCGTGACACCGTTACGTCCGAGAGCACGTGCGCGGTAGATGCCATAGGTTTTGCCATCGATAGAAGCATTGTTAGTGATAATTTCATTCATCTTGCTGAGGTTCGGATAGTCTTTCAAATAAGGTCCAAGCTCCCAGAAAGCTCCAGTACGAGCCGCATTAATGAAACTTGGGGACTTACCAAGCACAACCATAACATCGGGCAGCTTGCCCGAAGCCAGTGTGATATTGAATTTATCCTCATAGGAGCTACTCGGTACCCATTGCAGATTCACATCCATCTTCGTCAATTCCTCAAGCTTCTGAATCACAGGACTGTTATCCGGCGGATTCTCCGCTTCAAAGTTCGGAAGCATAATCGTGATCTGATCCGTGCCACCCGCAGCTGTTCCTGAACCTGCTTTGTCCGTGGAGCAAGCTCCCAGAATCGTACTCAATACCAATGATGCAGAGAGTAGCAATGCGCCTTTTTTGAATCCCGTCTTTTGTCCCATACGTTCTCCCCCTTGACTTTAGCCTTTAATTGAACCTAACATGACACCCTTGGCAAAATGCTTCTGCAAAAACGGATACACCAGCAAAATCGGGATGGTACCAACCACAATGACCGCCATTTTAATGGACTGCTCCGGTGGCTGTACAAAATTGGGGTCCATGTTCGCCATATCTCCGACACTGGCCTGTGAGAGCAGAACGATCTGTCTCAGCATGACTTGCAATGGCCATTTGTCACTGTCGGAAATGTACAGGAGTGCCGAGAAAAAGTTGTTCCAGTGCCCTACGGCGTAGAATAACGCAAAGGTGGCAATCACCGGTTTGGACAATGGCAGAACAATTCGCCACAGTACCCCAAGATCCGAACAGCCGTCGATGCGGGCCGCTTCCTCCAGCCCTGGCGGCATTTGTTGAAAAAAGTTTTTGACAACAATTAAGTTAAAAGCGCTGATCGCGCCAGGAAGCATGAGGGCCCAGTAGGAATCCAGAAGTCCAAGTCCACGAATGACGAGATAGGTCGGGATCATCCCGCCGCCGAACAACATGGAGAAAATCACCATGTTCATCATGACATTTCGGCCCCAGAAGTCACTTCGGGACAGTGGGTAAGCCATCGTCAGTGTGAAGAAGAGATTGACCAATGTACCTGCAACCGTAACAAATATCGAAACCCCTATACTGCGGAAGATGGTGGACGAGGAAAAAATATACTCATACGCACTGAACGAAAACACCTTCGGAATAAGGAAAAAACTGCGTTCGGTAATCTCGGCTTCGGTCGCGAATGAATTTCCTATAATATACAGGAAAGGAAGGACGGTTAATATGCCCAGAATCCCCAGCATGACGTAATTGAAAATATCAAATACTCTGCCGGCAGGGCTGTTGTATAGACGGCTGTTCATGGGCGATTTCCTCCTTATCAATGGATGACGAACATGCTCTTAATAGATTCCGGGATGTCCGAATTTCTTGGCCAGTTTGTTGCTGCCCAGCACCAGAATAATGCCGACCACCGACTTGAATAACCCAACCGCGGTACTGTAACTGAATGCACCTTGCGTAATCCCGACGGTGTATACATACGTATCAAATACATCTGCCACATCACGATTCAGAGAGTTGGTCATCAGATATATTTGTTCAAAACCGGTATCCAGGAAGTTCCCCAGCCTGAGAATGAGCAAGATAACAATGGTCGTGCGGATCGCTGGAAGCGTGATGTGCCACATGCGCCGTAATCGACCTGCACCATCCACAATTGAAGCCTCATACTGCTCTGTATCCACACCTGCAAGTGCTGCGAGGAAGATAATCGTTCCCCAGCCCATCTCTTTCCACATCATCTGAACAATAATGAGCGGACGGAATGACCCCGGACTTGCCAATACATCGATCGGTTTGCCTGTGATCCAGGAAATCAGGTCATAGAGTACCCCGCCTTGCGGAGTCAGGAATACATAAGTGATACTCGCGATAATGACCATGGAAACAAAGTGAGGTACATAGACCAGCGTCTGAATCGTTCTTTTGAAGAAAGCGACCCGGATTTCATTAAGTAACAAAGCGATGATAATCGGTGCCGGGAAAAAGAATATAAGATCATATAGGGCAAGGACGAGCGTATTCCTCAGCAATCGGAAGAAATCCGGATTGGAGAAGAAATTCGTAAAGTTCTCCATGCCCACCCATTGACTGTCGCGAATGCCCAGAAAAGGCTGATAGTCCTGGAAGGCAATAACAATCCCCCACATGGGCAAGTATTTAAAAATGACAAAGTACAAAAATCCGGGAAGCACAAGTACGTACAGCCATTTATTTCGTTTGATCTGCCTCTTCCAGTTGGACTCCCGCTTCATCGGCAATGCGGCCATATCCACTTGAGCTGCTGTAGCGCCATTTCCATTCCAGTCCGTCTTCCCGTTCATAATGTCTCCCCTCCCCATTTATGTAAGCGTTATCAATCGACCTGTTATTCAGACTATACAGCTGCCTTGTTTCCGGCAACCTTCATTTTTTGCATGGTTGCGCAAAGTGGCCCGAAAGCCCGCTATAACGCCATTCCTTCTTCAATTTGGATATACTTTGGCAAAGGTTATTGCACATTTTTGCAGCATTATCCTTCTTTGTTTCCGAGGTGAAACATGAAAAACCGGAGTCCCATGAAGCGGGATTCCGGTCAATGATGAAGTCTTATGAACAGGTTTATTTACCTAGCCATTGATCCCGATACTGGCTCGGGGTTAAACCTTCCTGTTTCTTGAAAATCCGATTAAAGTAACTGTGCTGGTATCCAACAGCGCCTGCGATATCATTGATTTTCATCGTGGTCTCACGCAGCAATTGCTTCGCCGCATCCATTCGTACCCGTGTTAAATAATCAATGAAATTCATGCCCGATACTTGCTTGAATGCCTTGCTTAATGCATAAGGGGTCATCTGCTCCGCATCTGCACAGCCTTCCAGGGAAAGTTCGTTTCTATAATTCTCATCAATAAACAACATCGTACGTTCCACTACCTGCTTCAGCGGCTCCTGGGAACGCATCTCGATCTCCTGAACATATGGCAGCAATACTTCTCCGATCATCCATTTCATCATTTGTGCAGGTTCGCGAATCGTGGACAAGCGCTCATACATGTTGCAGCCACCAAACAGCTTGTAAGGCGTTACCCCGGTCTGCAGCATCATATGCTGAATACTTCCCAGCAATTGAAGCATCATCTGCTGCACCTGGAATTCGGAACTGCCCGCTTGGGTGATCTCGGTCACAAATTGCTCCAGTACACGCTCAGACTCATCCTTCTTCCCAAGCCTGATCGCCTGAAGGATCTCACGTTCCAGCCCCAGTGGATACGAGGCTTCTTCCGTTCTGCGGAAACATTGCTCATCCTCCAAATCGAGAATCTGGCTCCCGTCCTCCACGCTGCGATAAGCAACCGCCTGCTCCATCTCCATGAATAATCCCGGCAATTCCTGCGGGGAAGCAGCAGGACGACTTACGATCACCGTCACGTTCATTTTCAAAGTCTGACCTATGACCTCCACCAACTCTTGTCCCCATAATAACGCTTGTGATTTCACAGGCTCGTCGTTGGGAGCAATCACAAGCATGGCTGAAGACAGGTCGTGAAAGTTCATTACACTAATTTGACTGAAAACATTTTTGGCAACTTCTTCAATGATATTAACTGCTGCAAAGGTAACCAGCCCTGTATCCTGGCTCCCAAATCGACCCTGTAACTGGGCATAGCCCGTAAAATACATCTGAAGCAGCAAAAACTGCTGGTCTTCCACCTCAAATCCAAGATTCCTCATCCGCTGCTGAAGATCCTGCTCGTTATAGGCATACAGATGCCCCTGCACCAGTTGTAATACAAAACTGTCCCGCAAATGGGGAAGCTGCTCCTGTAATTGTCGATGGGCGGTCAGACTCTGCGAAGTCAATTCGTTCCACTGTTGTTCCAGCAGCTGGAATTCATCTAGCCTGGTATCTGTTGTCGTTTCACTCCTGCCCGGCGTCAATAAATGGAGCATCCTTGCTACGGGAGAGTATATTCTGCGTGAAGCAAACCAGGATAATACCAACCCCAGGATAAGACTGCCAGCACTCGCAATGACGATGATTTTGGATACGAGCTTCACCGGTGAGGTCACCGATGTCAGCGGAGCTGCGGAGACATACGTCCAGTCCGAATCAATCCGACTCAGTGATCCATAGGACACGGAATAGGTTTCGTCCTCATATTTGAACAGGAATGAATGGTTGTCTGCATGCAGGGCTACTTCTTCTTTTAGCTGCTGCTCAAAAGCAAGATCGGTCTTCCCTGCTACCGGATTACCGGTAACCAGTGTATTACCCTGTTTATCCATGAGGAACGTTAACCCTTCATCATAAGGAGTAAGCGTTTTCAACAAGCTGGCGACTTTCTCATTATCCAGCGTAATGATCAGCGCACCAAATGGATTAATGCTTTCACCCGGAATCTTATGTACAAGAACCAGTGCATTACCCGGATCGGTATGCAGTATACTATCATTCGTTTGAGATGCTTTATCACTACTCTGGCTCGCAATCCAGTCTGTCCAATACACATGGTTGCCCATCGTCAGATAGCGGTTGTAGGCCTGTATTTTTGCATCATCCTTCAATTCGTTATAATCCCGGTTAAACAAAATCGGTTTCGGTTCCTGCAAATATAGCTGCGCGGATTTGATGAGCGGATGAGAGCCTTGCAACACGTATAGTGTGGTGACGATCTCCTGTGTTTCGTTGAAATAATACACAAAATCCAGTGTTCGCAGCGCATTGCCAAACCTGGGTTCAAAAGCCCAATGGGACAAGGTCATCTCCAAATAAGCGAGTTGGTCGTCCACGTTGCGCGCCCGGTTCTCAATCTGGCTTTGGTGCATCTGATTAAATTCATTTTCCATCCGGCCAACGACCAACTGATACATCACGATTCCTGTAATCAGTCCGGGAATGCTGGCAATGAGCAAAATAAGCATCAGGCTGTTTCGATAAAAACGCCCTTTATGTCGTCCTGTGGTTAACCCTGGCCAACGCGTGAGTCTGCCGGAGGATCTTACCTTCCTAACTGGTTCCATCAGTGCTCACCTGCTTGCTTGCGTATGCTCTGACTGTCATGGGAACTCCCTCAACTCCCCTGCTGAATGGTTTACATGAGAATATATGGATGAAATCCGTTTCTTGTATTATACGCATAATTTCCGGGGGAATGAAACGGTATGTAGCAGATCATTTTTTAACCAATGTTTTATTAACGCATCAAAATGGATTACAATAGGATAAAGCAAAACATGAAGGAGGCCTTTTAATGAAGGAACAAACTTATTTTCAAGAAAATAGAGAGAAACACCTGGCGGAATTGAACGAATGGTTGTCCATTCCGAGTATTTCAGCCATTTCGGCACATAAAGAGGATATTAACCGTGCGGCACAATGGGCTGCAGATGCACTCACTCGTGCAGGTATGGAAAATGTAGAGGTAATTCCAACAGCGGGACATCCGATTGTATATGCAGATCACCTGCATGCACCCGGCAAACCAACCGCACTGATCTATGGACACTATGATGTTCAGCCTGTCGATCCGCTTAACCTGTGGGAAACACCTCCATTCGAACCTACCGTTCGTGATGGCAAACTGTTTGCACGTGGTGCTACGGATGATAAAGGACAAATCTTCATACATATCAAGGCGGTTGAAGCTCTGCTTGCCGAAAACAAGGAACTTCCTGTTAATGTGAAATTCTGCATCGAAGGTGAAGAGGAAATCTCCAGCCCGAACCTGCCGATCTACCTGAACGACAATACAGACAAGCTGCGTGCAGATATGGTACTAATCTCGGATACGTCCCTGCTCGAAAAAGGAAAACCGGCGATCTCTACGGGTCTGCGTGGTCTTTGCTCGCTCGAAGTGGATCTGAATACAGCCAACACGGACCTGCACTCCGGTTCATTTGGAGGCGGTGTACCGAACGCACTGCACGCACTCGTATCCCTGCTCGCTTCGCTGCATGATGAGCAAGGTCGCGTGAGCGTAGATGGTTTCTATGATGGCGTTCTGCCGCTCTCTCCTGAGATGAGAGAAGAGTTCGTGAAGCAAGGCTTCAATGAAGAACAGCTTCGTCAAGACCTCGGATTGGAGCAATTGTACGGGGAAGAAGGCTACTCGTTCGTAGAGCGTATTGGCGCACGTCCAACGCTGGAACTGAATGGCGTATGGGGCGGATTCCAAGGTGAAGGCACCAAAACCGTTATTCCGAAGGAAGCTCATGCCAAAATTACATGCCGCCTTGTTGCGGATCAAGATCCACAGCAGGTGCTGGACCGTATCGAAGCACATCTGCGCGCGCACGTTCAACCTGGCGCAACGCTGCATGTGAAACAGATCGAGAAAGCCTTTGCGTTCAATACTGATCCTTCCGATCCGGTACTGCAAAAAGCAGCTGATGCCTATGAGCAAGTGTACGGCGTTCGTGCCCTGTTTACGAAAGATGGCGGCTCCATTCCGATCGTGGAGAAACTTTCACGCGTGCTTGGTATTCCGGCTGTTATGATGGGCTTCGGTTTGCCAGATGAGAACCTGCATGCACCGAATGAGCATTTCAACCTGGAGAACTTTGATAAAGGGTTGTTGACGATTGTTCAGTTTTTAAAAAGTTTGTAAAGTATAGTTCATGTGAAAAATAAGTATTGGAAAGCGTGCTGGGTTGACGTTCCGGTGCCGAATCGTTCTTTCGATCGCTGTTATCCCCGGATTTCTTTGATTCCTTTTGACAAAGGTGAAATCCGGGGATAAAGGCGAACGCTTCGCTTCTTCAGAATCGATTTCGTCTCCTTCACTACTTTGCAGCTTTTCCATGACTTATTTTAAGATTGAACCTACTTTACAAATGAAGGATAGTAGGTAGATATATAGATAGATAAAAGGGGTGTGCCGTCTATATTCATGACGGCACGCCCCTTTTATAATTGGTGCGACAGATTCGTTAGCGTTGTGACTAGAAGAAGTATACAAACTTCCGGAGACATCCTCTAGATTTTAATCCTGTATCCTCCACTTATGAGCGGAAGGTTGTGAAATTTAACATATGCACAAGCTGCATCATGTGCGTGATTTCCTGCTGGACTTCGGAGGTGTCTGTACCAGCCATCGCCAGATTGGCCCGCAGCGTTCTACGGGTGTTCAGCATACCGTCGATTAACTTCATGACCGTGTTGCGTCCACGATGATCCACAATCATATACTTTTTGCGTGCATCCAGCTCCACCCATACGATATTGCTGAATGAGGTGAACAGGTGTCTACGGTACTGCTCCATATCGGTCTCATTGTAGTGCTCGCCATAAAAGGCATAATATCCGTGTACGTGCAGCTTTTCCGCCAGCTCTGTGATGAACGGGTCGAATTCGAGCATAGCGTTACGTTCCATGTTTCACGCCTCCGTAATGCGTGATCCGCAGATCCCGGCTTTTTTGAGATCTATTTTAACACATTACGCAAGCTATTGCCTGTTGAGGCACACGACAACACTACAAATGTAGAATTAACCGCCGATTCGTCTTCCCTTCACCCACACTTCCTCAATTTTCAAATCACCATTCAGCAAAACGACGTCCGCCTGTTTGCCTTTAGCAAAGGAACCCGTGCGGTGATCAATGCCGAGCAGACGTGCCGGCGTCAGGCTGGCTGCGCGTGAAGCTGCATTCAGACTCAAGCCTACTTCCTGTACCAGATAGCGGAAACCACGAATCATCGTGAGCGTGCTTCCTGCCAGTGCGCCTCCGTCTTTCAAACGTGCCACACCTTCCGTAACAATCACAGGCAGATCGCCAATTTTGTATTCACCATCATCCAGCCCGGCAGCAGACATCGCGTCTGTGATTAACACAAGCTGATCTGCTTGTTCTTTCAGTTGAGCCAAAATAGACATCGCCGCCGGATGCACATGGATACCGTCTGCAATGATCTCTGCACTGATGCGGGAATCACTAAGCACTGCGCCGGCAGCTCCGGGATTCCGGTGATGGAGCGGTGTCATCGCATTGAATGTATGCACGGCATGGTGCAGCCCGGCCTCGACCGCAAGCTGTACTTCTTCATAGGTCGCATCCGTATGTCCTAATGCTGCCGTAATTCGCTGCTCGCGCAGCCATGAAATGACTTCGAGCGCCCCCTCACGTTCCGGCGCCAGGGTGACTTGACGAATCAGGCCGGGATATTGTTTTTCCCACGCGTCCAGCCAGGACACATTAGGCAATACAATATGATCCGGGTTTTGTGCGCCGGGCCACTTCGGACTGAAAAAAGGACCCTCCAGATGTACACCTTCCAGCTGTGCATAAGGCATGTCACCGGAACGGTAGCTGTCCACTTCAGCCAATACCCGGTCCAGACTATCTTTGGGCGCTGTCATAGACGTTGCCAGCATGGCAGTGGTCCCCTGTGTGCTGTGGAATGAAGTGATTTTATCCATCACATCCTTACTCGCGTCCATAAAGTCTTCGCCATTGCCACCATGTACGTGGATATCTATAAATCCAGGCACAATGACGCCATGCTTGGAAACAGGCACAGATACGGCTTCACGGCGAATCTGTTCAGATAATCCCTCGGGTGCGCCAGCATAAAGGATCTTCCCATCCGTCCAGACCAGTACACCATCCTCCATTACACCATCGGGCAGTACGATTTTACCTCGAAGAAGTGAAATGGTTTTTTCACTCTCTTGCTCCTGGTTTTCCATAGCTTCTACGTTCATTTCACCAGCCTCCCAGCCGCACGGTCCAGTAACACGACCACATTAGGATGACATTGCAGCAGCGAAGCGGGACATTGTGTCGTAATCGGCCCCATAAAGGCTTCACGAATAATTTCGGCTTTCTCCTCACCACGGGCGATCAGCAGAATTTGTTTGGCTTTCAGAATTGTACCTACCCCCATCGTAATGGCCTGAGTTGGAACTTCATCAATATGATTAAAAAAGCGGGCGTTTGCTTTTCTTGTCTCTTCTTTGAGATCCACCACATGTGTCCGTCCTGTAAGCTCGGTTCCGGGTTCATTGAAGCCAATGTGGCCATTATGTCCGATACCCAACAATTGCAGATCTACTGGTCCACGATCATCAATCCGTTGTTCATAGGAAACACACTCCTCATTTAAATCCGAAGCCTGTCCATTCGGCACCTGGGTTCTGGCGAGATCGATATCAATATGCGAAAACAGTTGCTCATTCATAAAGCTTCGGTAGCTTTCGCGATGTTCTACAGGAAGACCGACATATTCATCCAGATTGAAGGAAGAGGCCTGCGCAAAGCTGACCAAACCTTTCTGATACATAGCAATAAGCTGTTTATAGATACCTACAGGAGAACTTCCAGTCGCAAGTCCCAGTACAGCCCGGGGTTTTGTCTGTAGCAAACTGGCAATAACACCTGCACCCGTTGCGTTCAAATCTTCTTCATTTTCAAAAATACGTATATTCATCTTCTTAGGCACCTCCGTTATGTTGAACTCGATAAGACTGTACATTGTGATACGATTGTTCCAATTTGGGGATAAAACGGTCAAAGTCGGCACTAACCATGCCCGTGAATAGAATATCGACGACATGCAGCAGTGCAATACGTGAAGCCATATCCCCCCGTCTCATGCCTTCTTCCAACGAAGACGTAAAGAGCGGAATATCAGACACCCCCGCAAGTTTGTTATTTCCATAGGATGTCAGTGAAATGGTAGAGGCTCCCGCCTGTTTGGCACAATGCAAAGCATCAATTGTCTCCGGCGTTTCACCCGAATAAGATACCGCCATCGCCACATCTCCCTCACCCAGTGAAGAAGCCGACGTAATTTGCATATGTGAATCCGAGAAGGCAGTACAGCTTTTGCCGATCCGTACAAGTTTCTGATAGAAATCCTGCGTAACAATGGAAGAGGTTGCAACACCGTAGAGATCAATACGACGGGCATGGCATAGTAACTGAACTGCATGCTCCAGCCTTCCTAGATCCAGCAAACGGGTGGTGTCCGCAATGGATGCAAGATGATTGGCTTCGATGGCTTCCACAATTTTGGATAAAGGATTACCTGCCACGATATCCTGATATGCTGTTTCATTGGTGGAATGCGACAATTCTGCGGCCAGCTTCATTTTGAAATCAGGAAAACCTTTGAAATGGAATGATTTGCAAAAGCGGGTTACCGTAGCCGCACTTGTTCCGCTTTGCTGTGCAAGATGGTTAATGGTCCAGCCAGGAATATCAGATGGGGACTGTAAAATCACCTCTGCGATTCGTCGTTCCTGAGACGGAAGTTCATTCAGCTCTTGCTGCAACGCATGTAGTATGGCTGCCATGAGTTCTCCTTTTATGAAAATTATTTTTATTAATTCATTATAAATAAAGAAAATTATTTTTATATTTTCATTTTAATCAATACGTTGTTGCAAATCAAGAGGATTTTAACCATGTATTCGCGGTATGTATGATGAAATTTTTAAAAAGGTATCTTCTTGATTAAGGAATGGGATTCCGCTTATATTGGAGATAAACCTTGAAGTGAATGTGGACATTTTCACTTCAAAGGAAGGAGTACACTCGATGAATCAACGACAACGTCAAAAAATGATTCCTTCCACCTGGATTATTGCCATAAAACAGACCGAAGCTCGTAAATACTTTGCCCTCTATGCCATCGACTGGAAGCGCGGAGCGCGACTGAGCTGGGAAGGTTGGAATAGCCTCGCAGACTTGCTGCAGTTTCATATTCCAATCAAACGTAAAACTGGCGGTACAAAATCTTCCTCCCAACCTGCTGCCAAAATTGCGAAAAAAGCACTCTATCTGCACCTAGATGAAACACAATACAGGGAATTGGAGCAGCTCTTCTATCAGCCTTTTTCAAAGAAACAATGGAGATCCTTTATTGAGGAACATTCCAATAACCATATGTAGGTGAACCCTTATGCCATATACGATTACGATTTCCATCACGCTCTGCCCGTAGCAATCTATACCCTTGGAATTTCTGCGGGCTGAGCCTTTTCCCAAGGGAGCGTGATGATCCATGAAATCTCAGCAAAGAAATCAAGCCTACTACAGGCACCACAGAAAGCGTGTTATTCAACGAAAAAAACAGCTCGCTATTCGGTACGGTTGGTCCTACAAGTTCGAAGGGATCTTTGCCAAAGGAAAAATTCATTGTTCCTGCTGGTGGTGCTGCGAAAAGACAAAGCGGCTAGGCTATCCTAAATCCGAGCTAAGCAGAATAGCGGACTGCACTCAGCAGCTTCTGAATTCAGACTTCTGAGAATGACTATTTAAAACAAGCGATTCCTTCATTTTAGGAATTCGCTTGTTTTTGCTTTCCAACCTAAAACAAAAAAGTCTTTCCCCATTCTTCATGATGAAGAATAGAAAAAGACTTTCATGCTGCTTCAATCAGCTGTGCAGTATCGCGTCAGATCTTCAGTTCTCCGAGCTTAATCAGCTCTACAACTGCTTGCGAACGACCCTTAACATTGAGTTTTTGCATCACATTCGAAATATGGTTGCGCACCGTTTTCTCGCTGATGAATAACTGCCCTGCGATGTCACGCGTCGTTTTGTCCTGAACCAGTAATTCGAATACTTCGCGTTCACGGTGGGTCAACAGAAATTTGCTTTTATGATCGATACCCTTCAATGTTCACCCCTCCTTGCCTGGGTTGTGTTGGTGTAACAAGGTTAAGGGGATACAGTCAACTCATCTTATGTAAGGTCAAGGGCGTTGGTTCAGTTTTATCAAAAAAATGGGCAGTGAATTGTAATTTGAACGAATAATCGCTATGTAGGTACAAACGTAGTAATCCAAAATCGTCAATTTGGACTAAGTATTATATGAGCATACTATGTATCATCCTTCTTAATCGTTATTTTCAATAACCCTTAAAAAACAAACATGCCCCTGCAACTAATGTTGACCATCAGCGCAAAGGCATACTTGTTCAACTTAAATTACCGATTCATGCGGTTCATCATGCCATCGTTGTTGTTACGATTCATGATGCCATCATCAAGCACGCCGTCACGGTGATTTGTGTTCATCGCATTCGTTGGGAAAATACGTTCAACCATCGATTGGAACGTGTTAATCATGCCGCTAACCGGTTTGCCGTTACGGATATCTGTGGCATAGCTCTCCACATGTTGAACAAATTCCGGGTTAGCCGATACATATACGTTCTCGACGTTAGGTGCAAATTGTTTGATTTTCGCCGAGATTTTGGATTTAATCTCTTCGGATGTGTTGTCATCCGTGCTGTCAATACGCGATGTTTCACTCTTCATCCCGTAGTGACCTTCGGTCATTGTACGTGCATTGCCATTGCCACTGTTAGTTAGACCACGCATCATGCCATAAGATCCGGTACCCATTGTGCCATAGATACTGCGATCATTGCCCATGTGGCTGCGATCCGTAGCTGCATTGGTGTTTAGTCCCGGAGCAATGCCACTGGTGCTGTATGGAGACATGGTTCCATTACCACCATTTACACGCAAACCGCCCATATCCTGACCCATGCTTTCTGTACGCATAGTGCCATTTGCCCGGTTACGCAAAGATTTGCTTTCCAATTTGCCAGTGTGACCATCTGTCAAACGGACTGCAACATACGCGTTACGATCGGTCAACATGACATGTGCTGACTTCACTTCTTTCATTTCCGTAATGCGTTTAGCCAGCTCGTCACTTGATTTCAGGTCGGTGACGTTATGCGTCCGATAACTTTTCGCACGAATGCCATCCATCCCATTGGATTCAACACCATAACGGTTAATGCCTTTCACTTCATGACGAACACTTTGGGTGTGCAGATTGTTATCTTTTGTACTTGTTCCACAACCCGTCAATCCGGCCATTACGAAGATTGCAGTAGACAAAGATAAGCTGATTGCTGTCGCCTTTTTGGCTGCTGGCATGTCTCATCCTCCAATTATGTTGGTTTTGGTCACAAGGATAGGATGCTCTTCTGTACGGAGCGATATGCTGAAAGGATATGGAACATTAGCCTCCTTTATCTGGGCTCAATGGGTTCTGTTCCACATAAAAAAGCGATGCTTGCACAAAGTGCAGCACCGCTCTTTATAACCGCGTATTTCCTGTTCAAGTGAGAACCTTCATTATTATGTTGAAGGAGCCATTCCCTTACTTGGATGTGGATGAGGAATTCGCATCAGCATCTTCTCCACTCGAAGAAGATGTTGCATCTGATTCTGATTTTTTGATCGAATTCGGAAATTGCTCTGCTTCCTTCAGACTAGCCGCATCCATCAGATAGGCCCACTGACCGTCCGGAGTGACTACCCATATCTGATCCGGTTCTGATGGAATAGTAAGACCACGGTACACATCCGTAACAGCTTCTCCATTAACCGTCTGCTCAACAGATAAAGTAAAGCGTGGCACGGTGCCTTTCAGTTCAGAAGCTTTGCGCACATCGTCAGCTGTGGACAGGTTTTTAATTTTGCCAATCAGCGATACAGCATCGGTAGCTTCAACCGCATCACCATTAAGCTTCCACGTCTGCTCTGCTGCACCTTCCTCGGAGGAAGATTTGAGCATCCAGGTGGCTGCTTCGCCTTCCCATTCCAGCGTAGTGACATTGGTTTCATCCAGATTAAACGGAGTTGTATCCAGCAGATCCTGCCGTGATTTTTCTATATTACTTATGGATTCCGTTTGTACTGCTACGACAGGTCCAGAGTCTACTCGCACATAACGAGCGTCATCTGCTGGCAGCTGACCACCGATGCTCAGTTTGATCTCACGGTTATCCTTCAGTTGGATATCCAGCAACGTTGCATCTGAACCCAATCCATATTTGGCGAGATCCTTCGGCTCTTCCTCCACAACCAGTTCCTGATCTGCACCACTTAAGGCATCAAGCCAGCTGCTAACCGTATACCCATTCAGAGGATATGCCTTGGGTTCCACCATACTCCACACGCCATTTTTTAGTTCCAATTGTGAAGATGAGGGTTTTGAAGCACCTGATGTGTCTGTATTGTTATCATGAATCGTGATGGACTGTATATCGGCAGACTTAATACCAAGTAACTTGACCTTCTCCGCTTCCTCTTCACGAAAATAATTCTGACTGGCCGCATAGACCCACCCGATAATCAAGACCAATAAGACTAGAATCGTTGGGACCCATTTTTTCATACGCGTCTGCGCCTCCACCATAAGAGTACACCTATCATAACAAAGATGAGCGGGAATGCGACAATCGCCACGAAGAAAATGGTTCTGGCTTGTTTACCATCCAGGTACGCCGTTTGATAACCGGATTGCACCCGAGGCCGGATCGTTAATCCATCTTCTTTTTCACTTAAATAATTGACGGTATTCAGAATAAAATCTCGGTTCCCACCGTTCACTATTTCCGAGTCCTGCATGAAAATAGATGAACCCAGAATTACAGCCTTCGGTTTGCCATCTGTTGTATCCGCCGCATATCCAAGCTCAACAGGACCTTGTACATCCTGATCCGGATCGTTGGTTGTTTCGTTTTGCAATAAACCTGCAATGTTCGTCTCGCCATAACTGTCATCCGATGAATGAATGAGCGGCGACAAGGTGTATTTATCCTGCTCTTTGCTCGTCAAAGCAATGGACAAAGATAACATCGGGTAAAGTTTGCTTTCTGATAGTTTATCCATGATGGCATGTGTGCCATACTCCGGCACAACCCACAGTGGGCCCATTGTGCTGGCTTGCTGATTATCCACCATGACTGCATGCTCATCAACCACGCCATAATCCGTCATGAGTGCATCGATATTTTTCCAAGTCAACTTCATGTCTTCATGAAAACCGAGGGATAACAGCAATTTTCCTCCGTTACTTAGATAAGTCCGAATAGCCTTCAATTCTGTATCACTAATATCCCGCTGTGGTCCAATAATCGCGAGTACATCCGCATCTTCCGGAACCTGACCTGCCTGATTCAGCTGAAGTTCTTCAGTCGTGATATTATTCTGTTCCAGAGATGAGCGCAGTGTAGTCAGTTGATCCAGGCCGAGCTCTTCATGTCCTGTCAGGAAAACCATCTTGTGCATCTCCGTGGAAGACAGATTCATTAGAGCTTGTGTCAGCTTTTCCTCACCTGTGAACTGGTACGATCCATCGCTTCCATCCCCGACAGCCGTGAATAGACTGGCAATATCAATGACTTTATGCTGATCGCCCTGCTCTAATACAATGGAGCTGCCTGTGATGCCATATTTGGAGGCCAGTGTAGGCTCCTGCGTCAGATTGTATTGCTTCATCGTCAGTTTGCTGTTGCGTTTCGTATATTCTTGAACCATATCCGATACTTCGCGGTTCAAGACCGTATTATTCGCATTTTCGACGGTTAATACCAGAATGTTGACGTCTTCTTTTACATTTTTGATCGCGGTAAGAGACTGGTCTGACAAGGTATATTGTTTATTCGAGGTCAGATCCAGTTGGAAGCCGCCAAGCGAATTCAGAAACAGGGTCAGCAAAATAAAGATGCCAATCACCGCTACAGACAGCACGGTACTGTTGGTATGACTCAACCATTTTTTCATCTTCTCACCTCCACCGCTTCCGTTCCACAATTTGAATGCTTAATAGCAGAAACACACCTGAGAGCGTCACGTAATACAATATATCTGGGCCACTAAGTACACCCTTCGTGAAGCTGTCAAACCGGTTCGTCAGCGCAAATGGATCCAGCCATTGCTGTAACGTAGATCCGGAATTGCCTGCAAATGAATCAAGCATCCACAATACGAGCAAAATAATAAAACCGGCTACCGCAGATACCATCTGGTGCTGAGATAACGTGGAAGCAAACAGTCCAATCGCCATCATGCTTCCGCCCAGGAAAAAGAGACCCAGTGCAGACAACCATACGGATGTCAGATCTAATTCACCAAAGAAGGACATAATAAACGGATAAACGAGACTGCACAGGATAAGTACAACAAGAATGGCGAGTGACGCCAAATATTTACCGAAAATAATCTCGGTCACCCGTGCAGGTGAAGTCAATAACAGTTCGTCCGTTCCCTGCCGGAATTCCTCTGCCACCAGTCGCATCGTCAGCAACGGCACCACAAACAGCAGCATGGATAACGTGTCTCCGAGCACCAGGCGATAATCCACAATGCTTGGCTGGTAATACACAAAGCTGGAATAGAACAGCAAACTTGTCATCAGTACATATACGGCAAAAGCGAAATACGACGTCGGTGACAGGAAGTATGCCTGCAGTTCTTTATTGCAAACCGCCATCATTCGTCTCATTTGGAACCCTCCCCTGTGTGGGAATCAGATGAAGCGCTCTCGGACCCAGTCGATTGCTTCAGATCTGACGTCGTGCTCAAATTGGCCTCTTCATCCGTCACCTCATTGGCGAGCTGCACTTTATCAGTTTCAGTCTCTTGTGTTGCCAGTTCCACTTCGGATTCCGTTTCCGTTGTGGTCAGCTTCAGGAAAATCTGTTCCAGACTGAGATTTTCTTTCTTCATCTCCAGGATCGGCAAGCCTGCACCAGACAAAAGGTAGAACAGTTCTTCTCGGTAATCCTCGGAAGATTCACCGGTAAGCAGCATTTTGACCGTATCAGTAGAACCAGTGGATGTCTGTCCATCTGCTGCTTGAATGACTTCACTTCGTACCTTCTCCCATGGTGTCAGCACATTATGTAATTGCTGCTCTGTTGCCTTCACTTCAATGGACACCTTGAACTGATCCCCCATCGCTGAGCCAAAATGCTGCGGTGAACCGTCCAATACGAGCTGTCCCTGATTAATAATCAACATGCGATTACACAGCGCGCTCACTTCCGGCAAAATATGTGTACTGAGCAGCACTGTATGATTCTCACCCAGTTCACGGATCAGATCTCGTATCTCCATAATCTGATTTGGATCAAGACCTGAAGTTGGCTCATCCAGCACGAGCAGATCCGGTTTATGAATAATGGCTCCAGCCAGACCCAGACGCTGCTTGTACCCTTTGGACAGCCCGCGAACCAATTGCTTCTCACGACCTTGAAGACCCAGCCTGCTCACCATTTCACTGATTCGCAATTTCACTTCACGTGTCGGGACATCCCTCAGATTAGCGACGAACTTCAGATACGACTGTACCGTCATATCTGGATAAAGCGGCGGTGTCTCCGGCAGATAACCGATCTTGGAACGGACGCTCCTGCCCTGATCGTGCACTGAGATGCCATCCACTGCAATGGAGCCTGCCGTTGGATGTAAATAGCCTGTAATCATTCGCATCGTGGTGGTTTTCCCGGCACCATTCGGTCCCAAAAATCCAACAATCTCACCGCGCTCCATTGTGAAATCCAGTTGATGCACGCCGCGCCGTCCATCAAATACTTTGCTTACCTGTTTCACTTCGAGCACATCATTCATCCTTTCCCGTTAAAATACCCGTGTGCCATCATCGCTTTCTTCTGATGGTCAACACGGGAAGTTCCTTGTATCTTACGTGTTGTATCCTAAATGCAGCTTAAAGTCACTTAAAAGAGAGCTTAAAAATATGTGTCTAAAATGTGAACAACACTTCATTCACCCACACCCTGCACTCTGGGGCAACGTACCTTAAAGTACAGGAGCATGAGCACCTGCACAAAAGTCAGAGGGTGAACCGTGTGAAAGTACTATTCACATTTTTTGTTCCAAGCGGCGGTGTGGATACTTTAAATCGATTGCGCACAGCCGTTCTGCAACGCCATGGCATCGAAGCGCATGCATTGTATCTGTACCCTGGCTCGGGAATGCAGAACAATACCAGCACGCCGGTCTTCACCGCTTCCAGTGATGAGGAAATTCACAGTTTGATTCATCATCATCGTTATGATGCCATTATTGTTACCTCCGATATTGCCATGCCGGGCAGATTAAGAGCCCTCGGGTATAAAGGACGCATTATCTATGAAGCACAGGGACTTGGGACACGTGAGCAAGCTATGGAAACCATTCAGATGGGAGTACCTTATCTGCAAGCCCACTGTAATGCTGCGCTCATTCCTCCAACCGATCATTTACTGGAGCTGTTCATCCATATGTGCCCATGGCTTCACCGGTTTGTCATTCCCAATATGCTGGATACCAATACCTTTGCCCCAATTTCGGTGGATACCCCTCCCTATCCAGTAATTGCATGGGTAGGAAGGCTCGAACACAACAAAAACTGGCGGGAATATTTGATGATATCCAGTGAAATCATTAAAAAAATTCCAAAAGCCAGACTATGGTTGTTCCACGATCCGACCTTGGCTAATCCCGAGGACGAGGTCATGTTCCGACACATGCTTGCGGAGTACGGGCTTGAAGATCGGATTGGCATCTTTATCAACGTGCCCCATTCCCAGATGCCTACATTCTACTCCATGGTTGCAGCTTCCGGGGGTATCATGCTATCCACATCGCTGCTTGAAGGCTTTGGATACGCCGTTGCTGAAGCCATCAGCTGCGGCTGTCCGGTACTCAGTACCGATTCGGATGGCGTAAGGTCCTTTATTACACATAACCGAACGGGTAAATTCTATCCGATTGGCAACGTGAATACGGCTGTATCCGAAGCTGCAGACCTTATGCGCAACAAAAAGCTGCGGGAGTATATACGTATTCAGGGCAGACAGCATATGGCCATCTCCTTCTCCCCTGATCGTTACGCCACTTCATTTCGAGAAATGATGACAGCCTTGAGCATTTTCTTTTAAACAAAACAAAAAAGGCAGTTCAGAAGGATGCTCTGAACTGCCTTAATTTATTTTCTTAAGATCGGCTTATAAAAATTAGTGTCCCATCATCATTGCAGGATCAGGTTGATCCCCTGTTTGAAGGGTATCTTCCTCCATCCGTTTTGGTTTGCGCAGAATCAGACTGAGCAGGCATCCAAACAAGGCAATACACGCGGCCAGGAAGAAGGTGTCGTTAAAACCAGCCACTAATCCATTCACCATACCTGTAGCGTCAGTAGCTCCAGCTGTATTGCTTGCAATATGGGAGGTCAGGAATCCAGTCAGGCCAGCAACTGCAAAGGACACAACCACTTGTTGTGCAGCAGCAGTAAGCGGGGTAACCCGACCTACCAGCTTACGTGGAGCAGCATTCAGTACATGCGTATTGAGTGGCATCATGGAGAAGCCCATACCCAATCCCATCATGACAAGGCTAAGAATGATCAGACCAAGGCCCGTTTCCGCCGTAATCGAAGACAGAATGAACAGTGCACCCGAGATGATACCCAGACCCACGAAAGCAAGTGGTCTTGCACCAATTTTATCAAACAAACGTCCACCAAGTGGCATACCCACACCCGAAGCCAGCGCCTGCGGGAGCAGAATGAGTCCTGTTTCCAATGCAGTGTAGCCTTTGATTTGTTGCAGATAAAGTGGGATCAAAATCATCGCCCCAAACAAAGCGACTTGTGATACCCATGCCAGAATAATACCCCGTGTGAAATCAGATGATTTGAACACCCGAAGTTCCAACAGCGGATTTTTGTGACGAAGTTCCACGATAACGAACAGGATCAGCGCCACGCCTCCGACAATCACACCTGTCAGTGTTGTTGCAGACGTCCAGCTTGTTCCGCCTTCACTTACACCGTATGCGAGCATCGAGAATGCGATTGGTGCCAGAATCATACCGAGCAGATCAAGCGCAGGCGTGCGTCCACGATCCGTATCCGGCAGGAATTTGATACATAGAATAAAAGCGGCAATACCAATCGGCAGATTGATCAGGAAGATCCAGTGCCAGCTGAATGATTCAATGAACCAGCCCGATAATACCGGACCCAGTGCAGGAGCCAACAGCATCGGAATCCCGAGCATACCCATGATAGAACCTCTTCTTTCAGGAGGAGCCAGGCGGAATACCATCGCCATACCAATCGGAGCAACCATGCCTCCGCCAAGTCCCTGAATGATACGGTAAATAATTAATTGTTCAGGCGATTGCGCGATCGAACATAAGACCGAACCCAGAGTAAACATCGCAATCGTGAACAGAAATACTCTTTTGGCACCGAATCGGTCGGTCAACCATCCCGCCAGCGGAATGACGGCTGACAAGGCCAACGTGTAACCTGTAACCGTCCATTGAATGGTCTTCAGATCGGTCTCAAAATATTGAACCAGATTCGGAATCGCCACGTTAACCACCGTGCTGTCCAAGATGACCATAATCATCCCGACGATAATAGCCAGTAGCGGCAGAATAATCGTTTTAATCGAGAATTCCGCCGGGTCCTGGGGTACTGCTGTTTGTTGTTTCAATCTCTCCACTCTCTTTTCCGGCCTGGAGGCATTATCTTTGTATGTGCCTCTCCATTGGCCTTATATTCACGACGTTTCAAACTTTTGTTTTAAACCGTCGTTTTAAACTCTTGTTTGAGCATAGGTTAATTCTAATGAAAATACCTTTGCTGTCAAGCTATTTTTTATTGGATAACGGATCACGTATGTATGCCAAAAAATGGACCAGGTCTTCTCCTGCTCCACCCATTTGGTTAATCGATGCTCATTATGGTGATCTTTGCTAATCTGCCAATTTGATCATCTGATGCTCCGAAAGTATACCCAGGGTCTGGCCTTGGTCACTTCTGCAGTACATGCGAATAACCAGATGACTTGGTGTAGAACTGTTGCTAATGATGCGTAGTTCGGATGGGTCGGATGAGACCGCAAGATTATGAATAATGTGATTTCCCGTATCCGCCCCAATCCGACAAAGATAGCGATACAACTCTCCATGGGTGTGACTGATTCCTCCGACAAAGATATCCACATCGTCATTCCCCACAAATGACAATTCAATGTCCATATATCTCACCGGAACAACGGTTTGCAGCAAGTTTTCGTGAATCTCCAGCACATATGCGGCCACGGTATATCCCTCCTGTAGAGCAGAGTTGAACCTTTCTCTAGATATGGTATGCCTGCTCTCGTCCATTGCTATTTGCAATCACCCATTTTAATCAATTCCACGGAAATGCCCACCCTTTCGTCTGCTCTTTTTCATAGACTAACAGGATAGAAGATCGGCCTGTGCAGGCCGTGACAAGGAGGTACCTATGAGAGTTCTGCTCGTGACCTATTGGGAGCTTACACAGATGGGTGGAATATGGACATATGTGAAACAGCTAGCTGACAGGCTGATGGCTCTTGGCGTAGAGGTGGATATTATGGGCACCAACGGAGCCAAAAATGAAGTATACATTCGCAATCTCAATCGTTCCTTCTCCAAAGATAAAGTATGGCCCATGCTTCAAGCCAAACTTAATCCGACAGATTTGCCTGAATTCACTGCCGATTCTCTCGTGGCTTATTATGAATTGAACAGGTATGCCTTTGAAATGGGAGCCGCCTATCTCGGCGTTGATCATTACGATGTCATCCATGCGCAGGACCCGGTAGCAGCGGTCGCGATGAGACGTATATTAAACCGCAATACACCCATGGTAACGAGTTATCACGGAGCGCTTGCGCGCGAAGCCTTTTACGATGCTCAAAACTCTAACGCGAAGCTCACGCTTCCCGAATATTTGCAATCCACACGAGGACGTTACTTCCTGTCACTGGAAGAGCGAAGCGCTGAGCAATCCCAGCTTATTCTGGTCTCCAGCCATTGGATTAAGAGCACCCTTACGGATCTCCATGTTCCCGAGTCCAAATTTCGAATTATTCCTTATGCTGTGGATATTCCAGCCTACCGTGCCCAAGCAGCAGTCAAGTTCCGTCAGAGGAAGCCAGCGGGCAAAAAAGTGATCGCATTTACGGGCAGACTGGAGCACATCAAAGGGGTTCATATTCTGGTTAAAGCGCTCTCCAGCCTGAAGAAGAATCGCTCGGATTGGATCTGCTGGATTGCTGGGGAAGGCAATCTGATGGAGGATTTGCGCTCCCTAGCCAATGATCTTGGAGTAGGTGCTGACATCGTTTTCTGGGGTAAACTAGACAACATCCCTTCATTCTTACGCCATGCTGACATTTATGTACAGCCCAGCTTGCAGGATACGCAGCCTTTCTCGGTTACAGAGGCTCAGCTCGCCGGATTGCCTGTCATTGTAAGCGGTACGGCAGGTATGCCTGAGATGGTGCAGCCTGAACATACTGGTTGGGTCGTGCCACCACAGGATGTCGAAGCTCTTAGCGCACTGTTAAATGCCCTTCTGCAGGATGGTGCCACCCGTGCTAAGGTAGGAGCAACAGCTAAAGCATGGGCTGAACAACATCGATCACTGGACGAGATGGGATTGCGCACGCTGCATGTCTACCAGGAAGCCATTCAGTTGGGAGGTCAGAGGATATGACATTGCTCGTCCCCAGTGATTTGTATAATCGTTGGTTCTCCACCCCTGTGTCGACGACACATATTGAAGTAGATTACGCTGTAATGAACGAATTAATGAGGAAGCTGCCCAAAGGGTACGTTTTCCCTGATCCGGCAACCATGCACATTCTCACATCCGAGAAAAATTAGAATCAAGTACTTTACAAACAGGAACAAATAAGAGGATATTCGTTCGTGCCGCAATCACTATACGGCAACCGAATACCCTCTTTATTGCGGTGCGGTTCATGTATCTAGCATTCGTGATTCCAAGACTTCTAGCCTCTACTTCCAGTAACCGCCAACCTGCAGCAGATTAAGTAAAACGGGCCGATGCTTCGCTTGAACAAGTTCCATCTCGGCTTTTAATGCCTCGAAGTGCTTCTTGGTTCCCATCGATTCATGAACCCGATAACACATCAGTGGCTCATTGTAATAGAACAGCTCATAGAGCGGAAACAGTCTCAGCCACATCTCATAGTCATGCGTGTAGCGAAAATCGGTGTCAAATACGCCGAACTTTCGAAATGCATCCATCTCAAGCATTACAGTGCAACCGTTGATTGGGCAACCTTCGGTCAGTACCTGAAGCATCTCCAGACGACTCCCTACTTCTGGTCTCACCGTGTCCATCCATACGCTGTTCGCATCAACATAATGATAAGCCCCGTGACAGAACGAAGCCTTAACGTCAAGCATGAACTTCAATTGTTTCTCTACCCGGTCCAGCAACATTACATCATCGGAGCTGAGCCAGACAAAGTAATCACCTGTCGCCTGCTTAATTCCCTCGTTTAACGCGGTTGCTGTTCCACCATTCTTTTTTCGAATATAGCGAATGCGATCCATGAATGGTTGCAGCCGCTCCACATGCTTCGTAGAGCCGTCATCCACCACAATGACCTCAATATGCGGATACGTCTGGTGAATGGCGCTGTGAACAGCCTGCTCGATGTACGCGCAATTATAAAAAGGAATGACAATTGATACTTTCGGCTCCATTCGGTCCTCCCCTTTCCCCGCGTGAATAATACCATTCTCCCTATTATATGTAGATAGGTCCGTTAGGTATCAGGCATCTGTTGCATAGCGACGTATAAATTACGCACATGGAGCATTTTGCATCAATCCAAAGAGCGGCTTTCCATCATTAAGATATAGATCGAAATGCATATAAATAAAGAGGGCGTTATTCGGCCAGCTCACGGCCTCCATAACCCCCACCAAAGTTCTTTATCCTCCCATGGCAGCAATGCGCTGCAACAAAGGCTCCCGATATCTGGACCATACCATAGAGGCCTCTCGGCCGATGGCATCCGCGTGACGTACCGTCCCCATTCCCCCGTGCCGACGATATGCCGTAAGCGATTCATTCAGATATGGAAAACGATGGCCGTTCAGCAGAATACGCATCCATAGATCCAAATCATGCGTATAAGGCAATAGTTCATCGAACAGACCCACCCCACTAAACAGATCCCTGCGGATCATCACGGTACAGCCATTCACCGGATTGCCGTTTACGAAGAGGCGCAGCCAATCCGGTTCGGCCATCGCTTGAGCTCCACCGTTCAGCTTGGTCACTGTAGAGTGCTCATTAATGTAATTAAAGTTGGTATGTGAGATGAGCGCATTCTCTCGTTGCATAAATTCAACCTGATGACGAATCTTATCTGGATATAAGAGGTCATCTGAACTCAGCCAGGCGATATAGTCCCCGGAAGCATGACGAATGCCGTGATTCAGAGCCGAAGCTGTACCGCCGTTGCTTTTGCCAAGAACATACATGTAGGGAAGATACGGCTGAAGCAGTTCTTCATTCCGGGTAGAGCCATCGTTGACGATAATGATCTCCACATCGGTATATGTCTGGTTCAGTGCACTCTGGATCGCTTGAGGTACATAAGGATCATTGTAAAACGGAATGACAATGGACACGCTCGGATTCATGTAGTCGCCCTCCCCTGCTGAGTACGAACATCGCTCAGAATGTCCTGAAGAGATTGGGTAAATGGAATCAGCGGCTGCCAGCCCAACTTGCGCAGTGCCGAGAACTCCTCCTGATCTCCCGCCCCGTCCGGCCCGGAAGAAGCTCCGTCCCAGCGTACCGGCACCTCCGCTTCGGTCATGGTTAGCAGCGTATCCGCAATCTCTCCGAGGCTGCGCTCGGTGCCCGATACAACCGGATATACGTTGCCCGTTGTGCCTTGAACAAGCAAGGTTGCATAGGCCCGGACTGCGTCCCGCACATCTAGAAAATCACGGGTATTATCCCGGCCGGATAGACGAAAGGCCTCCGTCTTACCTTCCTGTTCACAGGCAACAATATGACGTGCCAGCAGCGAACATATGCCCGTTGAAGGGCCTGCCCCGATCAGATTTCCCGGCTCGGCCAGCATAATCTGCTGTCCAAAAAGAGACATCCATGATAGAGATACCATTTCCTCTAATGCTTTGCTGAGACTATACGGGTGCGGAGGCTGCGGTGGCCGACCGGGTTCAGGAGTATACTTTAATCGGGAGCCCACAATAACGGTCCGTGCCGCCGGACAGCTTCTTAGTGCATCCAGCAAATAGAGAACAGCCATCACATTAGTCTCTAGCACCAGCAGCGGATTGGACCACGAATCGGGCACGGAATTTTTACCTGCAAGATGCAGCACATAATCCGGCTTCACCTCTTCAATCAGAAGACGGACTTGCTGCTTATCGTTAAGATCACAGACATGTACAGCCACACCATCGCCAAACGAATGTATACCTGCCCGCCTGACCACTGCTGCGACCGCCGTACCGGCTGACTTGAAATAAGCAACCGCATGCCGTCCAGTAAAGCCAGAAGCACCCGTAATCAGTACCTTTTTGCCAGTTAGCTCTGCTCCATCCATAATGCCAGCTCCTTCAGCATCGTAGAATAATCCGGAAGGTCTGTCTTCACATCCTCACGTGTGGAAACTAACGTGCGGTCCTGCACAACGCTATCATCGGGTAAGATAACAACATCCTGTTTATCCCATATCTGCTTGAACAGCACAAGCAGGTCATGCTTGCTGACAGGCACCGGATGAGCCAGATGGATTAGACCACTGACCGGAGATGCCAGATAATGATCTACCCATTTGGCCAGTTCAAGGGTGGTCACCCCATTCCAGAAGACGCGTGTATATCCGCCAACCTCACCTGTGCAGGACATGAACCAATGCATCAGACCAATGCCGCCTTTCCGAATTTCAGGTCCTATAATGGACGTACGTATCGTCAGATGACCCGCATCCTGAACTTCACCCAGTGCTTTCGTGATTGCATAGGCAGATGTTCCATCGGTAACATCATCCTCCCGGTACGCCCCCCGGTCCCCACTAAACACACAATCTGTACTGATGTGGATCAGACGTGCACCGATCGTGTCAGCGATCCGCCGCAAACGATGCGGCAGAAATCCATTAATATGATAAGCGGTAATTTTGTCTTCATCTGCAAAACTGTTCAAAACACCCACCGCGTTAACGATGACATCCGGGTGCACCACCTCCACCAGACGGTCGACCATAAAGCAGTCATTTACATCCAACAGAAGACCATTAGGGTCCGATACATCTCGGGTCGTATAGAAGACGCTGTGGACGCCTTGACGGCGGAAATAGTCGACCATAATATGGCCGGCCATTCCGTTCCCCCCAAGTATCAACAACTTCATGACAGGAACCCTCCGCGTTGCAGAATGTCACGAATCTCCTGTTTGGTCATTAGCTGATGCTCGGAACTGAAGCTGCTGAAGGATACCGGAGGACAGTTCGTATAATGCTCTTTCAACCCCGGTATGCCGAGTGTAGGCAAGATCACCAAGTATTGCTCATCGTATACCACTGTGGTCATGCTCTCGAATTCACTCATCAGAATCTCGTGAATCTTCTCACCTGGCCGAGTACCACGCTCCACAATGGAGACATTCTCCACACCTGAATCCTCAATCAGAACTTCTGCCAGATCTACGATTTTGCACGTTGGCATCGTCATGACAAAAATCTCACCACCGACACTTTCCACCGAAGCTTTGAACAGCAAAGTGATCGCATCTTTCAGCGTGAGAAAAAATCGAGTCATTTTCATATCCGTGATGGAAACTTGACCTTTGGATCGAATCTGATTTTTGAATAAGTGCACGACACTGCCGTTCGTTCCAAGTACATTGCCACCACGTACGGTGACAAACCGCGTATTGCTGTGAAGCAGATTGGCATATACGATCAACTTCTCACCGATCGCCTTTGTCATGCCGTAGAAATTGGATGGATTAGCGGCCTTGTCGGTCGAGATGTAAATGACTTTTTCCACATTATTTTCAATCGCAGCTTCGATAACATTTTGTGTGCCGATCACATTGGTTTTGAGTGCTTCATAAGGTTGGTCTTCACACACCGGTACATGCTTGAGTGCTGCGAGATGAAATACATAATCCACATGTTGACATGCAACGGTTAAAGCATCCTTGTCTCGAATATCACCAATACGAAAATGAAGACGCGGGTCTTCGAATTCACGACTCATCGCCACTTGGCTGGACTCATTCCGGGAGTAAACGATAATCTCCTTGGGCTGCTGGGGCAGCAGTTGAGCCACAAGTTCATAACCCCATGATCCCGTACCGCCAGTCACGAGTATACGCTTATTTTCAAACATGCAATTTCCCTCCAAGCAGAAATTTGACCACTTTACTGGATACATCGGTTGCTTTGTAGCCTTGTGGACAATCCCAGTCGTTTGACATTTCGGTCATTACTTTCACACAACCCGCAATACGCTCCGCATCCAGACCTGAGACCACATTGCTGCCGCAATCCACCGTCTCCGGTCTTTCTGTCGTGCGACGCATGGTTACCGTTGGCACACCCATGATGCAGCACTCCTCCTGTACGGTACCACTATCCGTAAGTGCACAGCGAGCATGTCGCTCCAGCATCACGAAGTCGAAAAAACCGAATGGTTCGTGAAATTCCACCAGCGGGTGCATCTCCAGTTGCAGATGCTCGGCGATTCGAATAGCCGTTCGAGGGTGAATGCTGCATATGACTCGCATGGCATGTTCTTCAGCAACCTGGTTCAAACCTTTCATAATCTCCAGCAAATGAGGAGGGTGATCCACATTCTCCGCCCGGTGGGCCGTAACCAAAAAATATTGCCCGGACTTCAGCTTCAATTTCTTCAGTATTTTGCTGGAACTTACCTGTGCGTCGTAGTGACGCATCACTTCATAGATCGGGTTCCCTGTCAGCACAATTCGGCGACTAGGTACCCCTTCACTAATCAGATGTTTCTTACTCTGTTCGGTATACGGCATATTAATGGTGGAAATGGCGTCGATAACCCTGCGATTTTTCTCTTCGGGCACATCCAGGTCAAAGCATCGATTGCCTGCTTCCATATGAATGACGGGTATGCCCATCCGTTCAGCCAGAACAGCACATAATGCACTGTTCGTATCGCCGAGCAGCAGCACTTTGTCCGGTTTCTCCTGATTTAATAAATCTTCCATTTGCGTAAACATCGAGGATAACTGTCGACCCAACGAGGCCGCTTCATCCTGAAGGACGTAGTCCGGCGCACGCAAGCCCATTTCCTTGAAGAAAAGACCGCTGAGACTTTCCGTGAAGTTCTGTCCCGTGTGTACCAGAATATGTTTGGACGCGTACTGGTCCAGCTTGGAAATGATCAGGCTGAGCCGTATAATTTCAGGTCGCGTACCCAGCACCGTCATGATCTTCATCGTAATCCCTGCCTTCATCGTCTATTGGATAATCTCCGGCGAACCCGGCTTCGTTTGGCTTTGCCAGGCGCACGTTTGCGAACAGTCGGTTGCACCACGCGCACACGTTGTTTCCTCTTTTTGCTTGCCTTCAGCTTCCTCCTGCCTGTTCCCGTTCCTCGTTTCATTCGGTCACGGATCCTGCTGCGGTGGGTTGAATGCGGGTAACGACTTCGTCCTGATCTATGGCTTGAGCGAGGTTCTGTATCTTCATGAACAGGCTGACCTATGGCAAGCGGAGGCAAGGGCGAGAGTGGCAACGCCTGAATCACAGTCAATGGGAACAATCGTGCCCGAACCGAAGCCGGTTCCAGAATCAGCACGGTTCGCAAACGGCCCTCCCCCCATGCGTACACTGGACCATTCGGTGGCTGAATGTACGGAAACCATCCGGGAAAACGCATCAACCACTGTGTCACCATCGTATGCAGCTTTGCCCTGTAGGTTTCAATACCGTACAGCTTTTCCGCTTCTGTCCGATTACGCCAACCGGTGTCGGAGGCCAGTTCAGGATCATTCAGCAAAGTTGTTGCCAGAGTAGTAAGTGCCTGGGAATCCCCGGCCGGGGCCAAAAATGCACCGCTGCCTACCGATTCCAACAATTCCTTGAGTCCGCCCTGGGCAAAAGCGATAACCGGTTTGGCGAAATAAAGCCCCTCCAGCGCGGTCATGCCAAATCCTTCTTTGACCATGCTCGGAATGACCACCATGTCCATGGCCGTATAGGCTAGAGATACATTCTCTTCAAACGGCGTAAAGGTAAATCTGCGATAATAACCGGATTTTTTCACCCGTGATACACATTCGTCATAGTACTTTTTGTCCGCTGATGTACCAATAATCCAGAAACGGCAGCGCGGATGGGTTTCACACAATTGCAAAGCCATATCCACAAAAGGTTTCAGACCTTTGGCATCATATATGAAGGAAGAGATGTAACCGATACAGATCTGTGATGGCTTAAAACCAAGCTCTTTGCGTTTACGTTCCCTCAAGTGAACCCATCGCTCCGGGTCCGGTAAGGCCGGGTCCCAGGTTGGGGAGATCACGGTTAATTTGGCACTCATGCCGGCTTGTCTGAATGGTGCTACTGCACTTTCGGATATGCCTATGATCCAATCGGAGTAACGCTCAATCATCTGTACAGCTTCGTTTGTATGTTCATTCAACGCAATAATCTCGGTAATCTTCCAGATCACCGGAATTTGCAGAGACTTCGCTGCTACGGCAGGCATCACATTGACACAGGTATTCGTTAACACCAGATCAGGTGCAGTCTCCCTGATGAGGGAGACCACGTCCTGATAAGCTGGTTTATGGCGAAGCTGTTCTGCATCCGTTGCAATCCCCCGGTAAGGTGTGTACACACCGTGAAGCATCGGCAGGAAGCATACTTTGACCTGGATATCGAATCTCCGTGCAAGTCCGGCAAGCTTTCCTTCCTGAGGAACCACGAGTACACAATCAAAGATGGAACCCATCTCCCTCATAAAATGAAGCAACAGCTTCTCCGCACCCGTAATGCTGCGGGTGTTGCACACATGGGAAAACAACATGAGTTTGGGTTTAGTCGCCATGGCCGCACGGACCCTGAATACGAATATGCAGGGTTCTGTGCACACCTCCTTCCGGACAAGATTAAGGGAATATAATGCTCAATATTTCGTTGATTCTTTTGCCATACGTGTGATCCTTCAATGTCCGTTCCAGCCCTCGAAGTGCAATTTCACGGCGCTCTTTCTCATGAGTGAGGTAGTATTCAACCTTATCGAGCAACTCCTGAGGGGAAGAGTAGGTCTCGATCTCCACACCCGGTTTATAGAAACGTGCCAGGTCATCCCGCGCATCGGTCAATTGAAGGGTCGTAGACGCCGCAATTTCAAATGTTCTCGGATTCGGGGAGGCTGGTGAAATTTTAACATGATTGTTGTTAACGGAATCGTCTTCATGGGAGCGGTGAAGGTTGATGACAATTTTAGTGCCGTTATAGACATCATTCGTTTCCTGCGGACTCATCCAGCGACCCAGTTCGATCTTCTCACCGTAAGCAGCATAGTCTGGCAGGCGATCCCACCAGATGCCATTAAATACGGTATTGTGTGACATCAGCTGTGCCATGATCGGATTGAAGAAATATACCCGGTTCCAGTAGGCCGAGCCGATAAAGCTGACATCACGGTGTAATGCAGATGGTGTGGTGATTGGGAAGTAATGATTAGTGAATGCAGCAAAGGGCAGGTAGTGAACAGAAGGGCAGCCGTTTTGTCGATACAACTCGACACAGTTCAGTTCCAATGTGAACACATGGTCGAAATGCTGTACTGTCTCAAGCGTCATATCCGTATAGTACGGATCATCCGTGAGCCAAATTGCCGTCTGAATACCTGCTTGGCGAATCGCATCGAGATGTTCCAGCGGAATATCCATACCATCCAGCACAAGCACCAGGTCAGGACGGGTTTGCAACGCAATTTCGGATACAGGCTGACGTGGATCGGAAAGAGTTACCTGGGCAACCATGCCCTGCAATGTTGCCATGATGGCTTCGTCCAGTGGGGAATATGGGAATCCTTTACCCGAAGATACATACAGCACGTGAAGCTGCCGGAAAGGCAATGGCTCCTGTGCACAATTGACGATATAGTTGGCACGGCCACGTAAATATCCTTCTTCCTTGCCCGCATCATATCCGGCATGTTGCCCGTTTTTGCGTGCTTGGTCAGCCAGACTGAGCACTGGTGCATGAGACTTTCTCGTTTTACGGTGTTTGAGAGACATACCGCCACTCCTTTTATTTTTGGGATAGGGTTTTCTAACGCTGTTGCCCTGCAGAAAGAGAATTTACACGTGCTCCAGCAGCTGAGCAATACGACGAGTGAACGTATGCTGGTTCAGTGTGGTAAGCAGCCCTCGCCAAGCCAGGGCTCGCCGTTCCTCTTCATGGTGCAGATAATATTTGATTTTGCGCTGAAGTTCAGCCGCGGTTGTAAAGGTCTCGATGTCATATCCAGGCCGGTAGTAACGTGGCAGATCATTGCGTGCATCCGTTATCTGCATCGTGCCACAGGCGCTGATCTCATACGTCCGCGGATTAATGGAATGGCCTTGGAGATGATGCGTATTGCGATTGTCTTCCCCATTCTCGCAAGTCCGGTGTACGTTAATCACGATTTTGGCGCCATTGTAATAATCCACTGTCGCTCCAGGATCAATCCAGCCTTCATGGATGAATCGGCCCAGGATGTCGGAGCGTTTCAGCCGGTTCCACTGGCTGCCGGCAATGAATACCTTTTTGCCCGCCAGAAAAGGAGCCAGCTCATCGAACAGTGCAATTCGGTTCCAGAATCCGGTGCCGATAAAACAAATGTCATACTGATGCTGCGGCGCCGTACGCCTTGGTTGAAACATTCCCGGGTTCACTGCCAGCGGCATATAGATCACCCGACCTGCTCCATGTGCAGTATAGAACGGCACGGCCGCTTCCTCATGCGTGAACACGACATCGTAATGCTGACAGATGGTTGTCGTATCTTCGGTAAAATACGGGTCATCCACAAACCATACTGCTGTTCGTATTCCAAGTCCCCTTATGCCATTCACCTGTTCCAGATGATCGGGAGGAAATACGTGTAGTCCATTCATGACCAGCACCAGATCGGGCATGTGCTGGCTGGCTTCCTGCAGCATGTTTGCCGGCGATCCGACAACACATTCACGAACAGATTGCTGCAAGGCTCCAATGACGCCTTCATCGATGGCATCGAATCCTTGCGGAATGTACAGCACTTTCATATTCCGCACGGTCGGCTCAAACATCTGCACTCGCTCCATCATGGCCTGACAGCCGCCAAATCTGCGGCCTTCTGCATATCCGCCACGGTAAGCTATCTCCGCTTCTGTAGGCGGCCGGTGTCGTCGTTTTGCCACATCCTTCACCCTGTCTTCCTTCAGGAGATCCCACTTTCAGATTCTCCCCGAGATTGGTGTTCCCTCTAAAGGATATGCCCCGGGGTCAGATGCATCATGGACGGGTGTCCTGCAAGGCGCAAAATTGGCGTCTGCCCTCCACAACCGCCTGCACGGGCATGTCCGCTTTTGCAGCGATACAAATAACCCGGAGGGATCCGTCCCCCCGGGCAATCGTCATACACTGGACATGCATCTATAGTCATCCGAAAATGTACACCTACTCTGTTATTGCGCTTTGTAAGCCAACTGATGTCCGTCCTCGAATCCCTTGGCGAAACCCGCGTTGAATCCCTCGTTGTACGCCTCGTTGTACCCCTGGCTGTACGCGCTGTCCGGGTTCGGATCGGTAGGGGTAGCCGGGACGACAGGTTGTGCGGGCTTCACACTCCGGTGCCGTCGTACCGCACGTTTCTTTTTTTTGAGCCACGCACTGCGTCCTTTGAGGGTACGTTTGTGAAGCACACGTTTGCCTTTGACCGCACGCAGTTTACGGATTTTACGCAGACGGGCCCCGCGAGCAAGCAAAGCTCTTTTGGTTCTCAGACGTATTTTTTTCTTCTTTAACATGTCAACATTCCTCCTGTATGTTCCGGACCATGCGTATCGCATATCCAGGGTCTTTGAGCCATGGCACACCAGGCTCCCCATGCTGGATTCGGGCCAGCCTTATCCCCGTAACCATCCGGGACATCTCCTCTTGATAACGGCTTAGCAAACGAATGTTCTCGGCCAGACTGCGGGCGGATACTTCCGAGTGGGCAGACACGCTGGCCACACTGTCCAGAATGCGGGCGAGCGCCTGCTGACTGTGTGCAATGGACTCAATGAGGGACAGTTTCGCTTCCTGCTCACGCCGCAACAGACTCATTTTCCGAGATCCCCCATATCCATGCCGCCAAACATGCCACCGTCCATGCCGCCTTCTTCACCATCGTTCTGCACCATGATGGCCTTCAGGTTGTTGCATAATCCGGTTTCCATTCGGGTCAATCCTTCTAGTATTTCCACCAGTTGATCATGCATTTTGAGTGGCTCTGCCACCTGATCGCTATGCGTCAGAAAAGACTCACCATTCAAATGATTTAACGCCCAGTTCCTTACCTTCTCGGCTTCAATCGCCTTGGCCTCCAAAATCAGGGCAATATTCCACTGCATCTTGGCTGCTGCATCCAGCATCAGTATGAGACTTTGTTCTCTGCTCATGTCCATTCACCCGCCTTCCGGGCTTATTCTTCCTCTTGACCCGCCATCTCCCGCATCACCTGAGTCAGCGTTTCGGCTACGGCTTCTTCCAAGTCTGCCAGGCCTCCCAAATAGGAGATGATGCTTTTGTTGATTTGTCCCGAGCTATCCAGCAGACCGTCAACGCCATCCAGCTCCGGTTCGATATCCGGCAAATGATTAATGATTTCAGACATGCGCACAGCGACTTGACGTTTGGCATCCAGTACACGTGCAACCTGCTGGTGAGAATGTGCAATATGTGTGAGTATTTCATCGATTTTGCTCTGCATGGTCCTCCTCCTTACCGTCACGGCCTGCTTCACCCATAGAAAAACCCGGCCTATCAGCATTTGCCTGCTACAGCATATGCCGGGCCGGGATCGTCAGTTACTCCAGCTTGCGCCTATATCGTCAGATGACGTAACTCCAATCGGATGAGTAACGGCTGAGGAATTGGCGGGTACGTTCCTGTTTGGGCCGCGCAAATACTTCCTCCGGTGTTCCTTCTTCCACTACGGAACCCCCATCCATGAATACAACTCGATTTGCCACCTCGCGGGCAAAACCCATTTCATGGGTGACAACAATCATGGTGATGCCCTCCTGGGCAATCGATCGAATGACCGACAGCACCTCACCTACAAGTTCAGGATCAAGCGCCGAGGTTGGTTCATCGAACAGAATTACCTCTGGATTCAGTGCCAGCGCCCGAGCAATGCCTACCCGCTGCTGTTGTCCACCTGACAGCATGCTGGGATACTCATTAATTTTGGCGGACAGGCCCACTTGTTCAAGTACACGCAAGGCTCGTTCACGAGCATCGGCTTTGGACATTTTCTGAGCGATGATTAATCCTTCCGTTACGTTATCCAGTACCGTTTTATGTTTGAACAGGTTATAGTGCTGGAACACCATCGCCGTTTTTCGCCGCAACTGCACAATGTCATGTTTGCGGGCATGCTTGCAGTCTACGGTTAATCCGCTGATCTGTACCTTGCCCTCATCGGCACGTTCAAGAAAATTCACACAGCGCAGCAATGTCGTTTTGCCGGACCCGCTCGGTCCAAGAATGGCAACAACATCCCCCTGCTCCACAGTCAGATCAATACCTTTCAACACTTCCTGCTGACCAAAAGATTTGTGTATATTCGTCAGTGATATCATGACACCCCTCCTTTGCTGTACACGGCAACTCTGCGTTCCAGCAAAGCTGTAATCCGTTCGACAATCACCGTCAGACCCCAATAGATCAATGCGGCAGCAATGAAAGCCTCCAGAAATTTCAGACTGACCGAAGCCACCACATCCGCTTTCCCGAGAATATCCATCTGTGATACGGTAAACGCGAGTGTTGATCCATGCAGGAAACCAACAAACATACTGCACAGATTCGGCAGAACCGCACCCACCGCCTGCGGTAAAATAATGCGTCTCATTGCCTGGGAGGTACTCATGCCCACGGCATGTGCAGCTTCCATCTGCCCAGTGTCCACTGCAAGAATACCGGAACGGATAATCTCGGACATATAAGATCCGGCAGTCAACGAGAAGGCGATGAGCACGAACACCAGAATCGGGATGGAGGAAGACTGAAAGGCCCAGCCGTACCGGGCAGCCAGTTTGTCGATGATCAACGGAATCCCGTAATAGATTAGAAACAAGTGCATCAGCATCGGTGTCCCCCGAAAAAACGAAACATAGAAATCAGCGATCCGGTAGACCCAGGGAACCTTATAGATTCGAATTAAAGCAGTAACCAGACCAATGCCAAAGCCTGCGATCAACGGTACAATCGTAATGACGAGTGTTAGTGGCAATGCCTTTAGAATCTGGAAAAAAGATGTATAGATAAAGTTGAAATCAATAGACATTCGCTCACCCCGCTATTCGTTTCAGGCGTTCAGCTCTAACCACTGGCCCAGGGACTTCTTTCTTACGTTCGTGACGCTGGAGTCTGCGCTCTGCGATAGCAAACCCTTTTTCAAGTACAAGCACGATAACATAGTAAACAATCGACAGACTGATATACACTTCAAGTGCATGCGATGTAGCCGAGATCAGCGTTTGCCCCCTGCCCACCATGTCCATGACCCCAATCGAGAAAGCAAGTGACGTATCCTTTAACGAACCAATCAACGTATTCGCCATATTTGGAAAAGCAACGATGAGCGCCTGCGGAACCACAATGCGCCGAAACGACTGAAACGTGGTCAAGCCCGCAGCATAAGCCGCTTCCGTCTGCCCCTTGTCCACACTGCGTACAGCTCCGCGAAAGATTTCCGCAAAGGACGCTGCATCACTTAACGCATAAGTCACGATGACAAATACCAGCGGATCGGTCCTGGACAGATCGACGCCTATAGGCTTGAGCAATTCAGGTAATCCGTAATAGACCAGAAACAACTTGATGAGAATCGGTGTGCCCCGCATGAAAGAGACGTACAGGGTCGCGAGCTGGCTCAGCACCGGAATCCGGTATAACCTCGGAACCGCCAGAAGTACACCGCCCACCAAACCGAACACAATGGAACCGCCCAGTACAATCAGTGTAATATGCAAATATCGCAGCAGTTCAGGGACGAAATCCAGAACCAATGACAGATCGAATGATTTACCCATAACCGTCGCTCACCTTTCTCAACGAACTATTCCTCAACCGTGTAGTCGGCTCCCAGCCACTCTGTGCTCAATTTGCTCAATGTTCCATCTTCCTTGATTGATTTGAGCGCTTCATCAATTTTTGTTTTGAGCTCTTCCTCATCCTTGTTCAGAATGAAATACACTTTGGAGTTGGACAGAGCCTCTCCCACAGTCTTTAACTGTGCATCCACCACTTTATTTTGATAATCGATGGCAAACTGCGTGCTGATGGTTGCATCCACCCGGCCTGTTTTGATCTGGGTATTCGTATCTTCTCCTGCTCCGGAATACACAATGTCGATGGCATTTCCATTCGCTGCATTCCATTTCTCAGCCAGTACAGCCGCATTACTCGTAGCGCCAACAATCAGTTTTTTACCTTTCAGATCCTCGATGGATTTTACATCCTGGTTTTTCTCACTTACAACGATTTTATTAGGGAAAATGTTATATGCCTCGTCATTAAAAAGGAACTTGGCCTGTCTCTCTTCATTTACTTCCATCTGGTGAGCGATCAGGTCTATTTTCTTCGTTTCAAGACTAAGCAGCAGGTTTTTAAATTCCATTGTACTGAACTCGAATTCATATTCAGGCAATCGTTTATCAATCTCGCGGATCAGTTCTACATCGTACCCCGTCAGCTTGCCATTCTCATCAATAAAGCAAACATTCGGGAATTGAGTACCTGTACCCACAATGATCTTCTTCACTTTATCTTGACCGGACGCAGATGCGGAATCCGATTCATTCGATGCATTGCCTGAACTGCAACCCGCCAGTACCACCAACATAGTAATGAACAGCAATGCTGTCCGGAATTTCTGAATCCCCCATTGATTAACCATTCCCGATCTCCTCCACAGGCTGTTATTTCAGCCAATATGATGTGTACTCCCATTCCTCATCTTTGATTTAACTAACCATTCACACTTGTATAGTCGGAATTAGGTTGAACAAAGAATAGCATCGTATGTCATACCTAGGCAATATATATGTTAATAGGACATCCTGATAACGTTATAGAACTTCTCTATGCTTCACCCGTTCCCTAATCCAAAAGTAAACCAAAAGAAGCGATCCTCCAACCAGGCTGGGGATCGCTTCTTCAATGGCAGATCATATTAAATTCAAATACGCATCTATCTGCGACTAGCCCATTTAATCTTACGAGCTACTTCTATACGCTGCAGTTGCAAGAGTCCGATTCGTTCTTCAAACTTCTTACGTTCATCCGTTGAATGGGCCGCGTGAATCTGGTGGCAGAGACCTGTTAGTTTACTGTTGATATAATCAAATCTCATCCATAATTCTTCTTCAGGTGTGCGCTGCTCCGCTTCCGGCTGAAATATTTTGAGCTGGTGGATAAGGGACTGCTGCCATTCCTGATCCTCGATTTGGATGGCAAAATGCAAAAGATCCAGATAGTCGTCGATTTGCAACGATATACCGCAATCAGGTTTCGTATTCATTAGTCGTCTCTCCTTATTTCAGTTCTTGGCTGGAATCAGTTAGTTCTATTTTACAGGATAGAGCATGGTTTAGGCGAGTCCTGAAACGAGTAAAATTGGAAAAAGTTTTGTCATTTTTACATATAGAAGCTTTCGATGGGCTTATAGACAGATCTGATTCGAGAATTATATTCCAACCATGAATTTCATGATAAAATAACACCAAAATATTAAACCAACTTAACAGGTTGGAATAGTTAATTTTCGTAGAAGGGATTGATCGACCATAACCGAACAATACCGATTGGCAACACTTGAAGATGCCGAACAATTGCAGGCTGTTACCGTTGATGCCTATGAAACGATTCGGGCCCTGAACATTCCTTTTCCAGCCGGACACGCTACACTGGAAGTTATACAGAATAATATTGTACAGCATGAATGCTATATTCTTGAAAAAGCCGGAGAAATCATTGCCACGGTTACCCTTGATCGAGCCGAAGATGTACAGCGGCAAGCCATCAGCCCCTATCCTTTCATCCGCTGGTTCGCGGTAAGTCCGGCCCATAAAAGCCAGGGCTATGGCTCTAAACTATTGGATTGGGTTGAGCAACATATCATTCTACAGAAGCTTGATGCTCCTGCCGTATTTCTGGCAACGGCGACCCGCCATCCCTGGCTTGCTCCCATGTATGAACGGAGGGGATATGAACCTTTTCATCACAAAACGGTACAGACACCTGAACGGCAGGAAGAGATTGTATTTATGGTCAAAACGCTCGACCCTTCCCGTTATGAGACGCCTTCTGTTCAAACAGGCTGAACAAATAGCGGCTTGGACGAACGTAAACATACATGATATACGATATACGCCGCCTGTGTAAATGAAAACCCGCTCCGAGGAAAGGGAACTGACCCCATAACGAGAGACAAATTAAAACACCTTCAAGTGAATGAAACCT
>NZ_JBZVDZ010000016.1:0-68510 GCF_058408365.1 Paenibacillus sp. MDV22-iso6
GCCGCCAAGCAAAGAACCACTGCCGATGTTATTCGGTGGTGGTTTTTATTTGTTTATAAGCAAAAATGCAGGAATAGCTAGTGGTGGATGGATTGAATTCTTGCTTTGGAAGCCGATATAAATAGAGGGTGGATTGTCTTTCAAAAGAGGGCAAATGAATGACTTAAAAAAGTCTTGAAATGAAGGTAACATTTTTGTTACGGAAAACGCATTCGAAACCAGTATAATAGGACTATGTTAAATATGCTAAAAGTACCTGACCACAGAGCTGGAATGTGCAGCTGTGAAAAGGAGGGTGTGTGTGATAAGTTGGCGAAGACTAGTTCTTCATTCGTTTCTCTTGCTTGGCCTGATAGGTGTGCTTGTAGGATGCGGTGAAGCAGGATCTGCATGGACTTCTTATGAAGGAGCGGTAAACGAGAAGGGTTTCCCGGTTCCTAAAGTGGCGAATAAATCTGACCAGTCTGAAAACAATTCGGATATGGATTATGTTCGATATACGCTATCTGGTATTAGTGAGAGCACTAGTATTCCTGAGGTGTATCTAGACGAGATTAAGAGCTGGGGATGGACAGAAAAGCAAGCCAAGAGTACTTCCAATGACTCAAGTTCCCTACGTGTATTTGCTAAAGAAGGGCATACTGTACATCTAGCTGTACATGATGGTTTCTTCACGGTGATGGTTCCGAAAAGTGAAGCTGCCCAGACGACAGTAAAATCACTTGATGATGATGACTGAATGAGTTGTGTTTTGATGTAATGGTTCGACAATTAACGGTGTAATGGTCCGTATGATAGTAAAGCTCCCGATCTCTGATCGGGGGCTTTTTGTATTTATTTTTGTCTGTCATGAATCATATTAGATGAGCAATGGATCGTTCGGAGGTTTTCTTTTGGCGGTGACTTAACCAGGAGCTGTAGAGAGGCAGGCTTACAGCACTCACACAGTAGACATGAGGCATAGATAGCAAAGATAGTAGGTGCCTGTAGAGGCTGGTATCAGTCGTCTATAGAGCAAGTAAACATAGAAGAGGGGGAAGATATCGAAAGGAGGTCGATTATGAGCCTACTACGTACTCAATATCAGAAAAGGTATTCAACAAGCTAGGACGTGGCAGAACGGAAATGGATGTACTGCGTTGGGGATAACCGTTTTAACTATACCCATGCTGTGGATAAGGGAAAAAGAGAGGTGAAATAAATAAAGGTTATCCACTGTGGATAACCTTTAAGGTTTGGAAGCATGACGCAGTAATCAAGAAAGAGTGTCATAGGAGTGGTTGCGTCAGTTTGAATAGAAGGTATGGATGAGCTTTAGCGTTTTATGTATTACTGGTTTCAACTATACATTGCGTTAGGCAAGGTTATAGGTAAAGGATAGAAGAACAATTATTGCAGGTAGTAGGAGACATCTTGTTCATTTAATTTGATAAGCCCGTCCTTACGTTCGCGTGAAAGAACAAGTACAACATATAGACGTGGTACAAGAAGCCACAGATGCCAGAAAATCAACGATAGGGTGAAGGACAAGGGTGACCATATTAAACAGACGGTAATGATACATAGCCCAATCCAGCTCATATTGAGGTGGACCCGGACGAACATGCGGTAGCTGAAATGTTGGTCTGGAATATAGCCGAACCAAGGCATTTTGAGGTTCCAGCGCCAACGACGTGCATAGGAGGTACGGACCAGCAGTAATATGGTTCTGGCAATGACATAATGAATCCATAGTGTGATCGGTCCTGCCAGAATAAAGTAGAAGAGGCCGGTCCAGGAGAATGCTAACAGATTAAACAAAAGCATAATGACAGGCAAAGACAGATAGCTAAAGATTACGCTGCGGGCAATGGCCTTTTTTTTCAGAAGCCGGTATTGATAAAAGGTTGCTTTATTCTCCGGTTCGGCGATCATACGATTACAAATCCTCCTTCTGGGATCACGTTCATTTGTAATAGGTATTCGTTTTCATAAATAAGGAAATGGATGACGCAGAGTTACATATATGAACCTTGTATGGACTCCAGATTGATGTACAAGATATGGAAGTAGATTAATCATATACAAGTATACCTTTGAACGACCTGGCTGTCAGGTTCTGATGGTGATGTATTATATATCGGCTGAAAATCCAAGTTTTTTTAAGATTATAGTATATAAGTTTTTCAAAGCTGTAGGAGGAGTAGGTAATCACATGAGAAATACAATGAAGTGCGGGGATGTTTCTTGTAATGACTGTCCATTCATGCTTTTCATATAATAGAAGAAATTGCAGGTCTGCGAGGTTTTAGCTACGTTATAAGGTAAGGAGAATGGGCAACAAATGTAGGCTGTCTGGCTGAAGTACAGAACGAATGGCATTTTTCTTTTGTTTGTTTTCGGTACAGACACCCATAGAGGGGTAGGCGAATATATATATTTTATAGAAAGAAAGCACTATGAAAAGGTTTAAAATAATAGAAACTGTGCAATACTGATAGTAATACGTTAAACAAGGTGGGATGGTTGATGGAAGGACACGCCGAACACACATGCATTATCTGCGAACAGACCAAAAGAGAAGGCATTTTTATTGTATCTGAATTTATATGTGACGCTTGCGAAGCAGAAATGGTTCATACGGATGCACAGGATGCCAAGTACAATTATTTTATCCATCAGATGAAGCAGATTTGGGTGCAAAAGAACGCATAAAGAGCGTTAAATCATATTAGTGAAACATCACATTGATTTGTATCAATGTGCATAGAGGCCCTAGGGGCCTTTTTCTGTTTCTATCAGGGAAATAAGAAGGGGAAAATGGACATGGAAAGGACCCATGGGGTAACTGGATATGATGCTGCTGCATCGGTGGAAACGGTGGTTTGCACGGGGGCTGGACAATTCCTGATATAATGAAAGGAGAAGTGCTTTACCTACACGTTTTGAATACAGCAGATCGTAGGATAGAAACATGCTTGGAGAGGTCTGTTGTATAGAGAGAGCATTGGTACGAACAATATCAAAATTTATGAATGTACAGGATGATTATTCAATGGAGCATAAATCAAATACCGCACCTTTATATGAAGCGTTGCTTGCGTATCGTGATTCAGGGCAGCGTTCTTTTCATGTACCTGGGCACAAGAACGGACAAGTCTATCGGAGGTTACTGGAGCAAGCGGACCAGCAGCAGTTAGATGGGGAAGCCGGTGAAATTCACCGTAATGAGGGTGAGGCAAAAGGAAAACAAAGTTTGGGACGGTCAGTAACTGATGGGGAGGATTGCTTCAGACAAGCTGAGGAAGAGAGGTATGGCAATGAAATTTACGGGCTGACGAATCATGTTGGGAATGGAACTGACGCATCTGCAGCAGATGTTGGACCGGTGAGTGCGTTTCTGGAGATGATGCGGCTGGATGTAACGGAAATCTCGGGGACGGACGATTTGCATCATCCAGAAGGGGTTATATTGGAGGCACAGCAGCTGGCAGCGGATTGTTTTGGAGCAGAGGAGAGCTTCTTTCTTGTCGGAGGCAGTACTTCTGGTAATTTGTCTTTGCTGCTGACCGTATGTAATGAACCTAATAGTCTTGTACTGGTACAGCGTAATGTGCACAAGTCCGTCATTCACGGGTTGATGCTGGCAGGCGCAAGGGCTGTATTCCTGGAGCCATGGGTTGATCCAGCGAGTGGACTTGCGGTGATGCCGTCGCTTGAGACGGTGCAGGCCGCTGTCCAGGCATATCCTGAGGCAAAGGGAGTACTTGTGACTTTGCCCAATTATTACGGCATGGGCGCTGATCTGAAGCCCATTGCTGAGGTGTGCCATGAGGCAGGCATGCCGCTGCTCGTGGATGAAGCGCATGGCGCGCATTATGGGCAGCATCCGGAGCTGCCAGCCTCTGCGCTGTCCTGCGGAGCAGACGGTGTGGTGCAGTCGACCCACAAGATGCTGTCTGCTTTCACCATGGGAGCCATGCTACACGTTCAGGGACCACGGTTAAACCGGTCCCTGCTGCGTCAGCGTCTGGCTATGGTGCAAAGCTCAAGCCCATCGTACCCGGTGATGGCTTCGCTTGATCTGGCGCGCCGCCTGCTGCATACGCAGGGCGCGAATGCCTTCACGGCGGGGCTTGCCGCCGTGGACGCCTTTAAGCGCGGCCTTGCGGAGCTGCCGCGCTTTCAGTTGCTGCAGCAAGAGCCGCCAGCCGGGGCGAAGCCGGCAACTGGCGGTAAGTCCGAGGCCGCCGGTGCACCGGGGCGGCCTGAAGCTCTGCCCGCGGCGGCGTTGCCTTCAGCCGCGGGATACACCGCTCAGGACCCGTTCAAGGCCGTCATCTATGACGGCACAGGGGTGCTGAGCGGTTATGGGCTGCAGCAGCAGCTGGAAGCGCGCGGCTGCGTGCCCGAAATGAGCGACGAACGATACGTCGTCTTGCTCTTTAGCCTGGGTTCGACGCTGCGCGATGCCGAGCACCTGTTGCAGGCTTTACGCCAAATCAGCCTTGAACAGGAGCAGAGCCAATCTCTTGGGGAGCAATCACAGCGTTTTACAAAAGATTCTGCAAATTATATTTCCACGTGGAACAATTTTCAAGAAGGAACTCCTTTTTCGGAGCCTATCCCGTTTACGTTGCAGCCGATTATGGAAGAGGATACAACAGAGGTATCCATTGATAAATGTGTAGGTCTTCGCTCTGCGGAGATGGTCATTCCATATCCGCCCGGCCTACCTCTTGTGTACGCTGGTGAGCGAATAAGTGCGGCCATGATATCACGTATTAAGCTACTGAGAGATGAAGGAGCCAGGTTCCATGGTGTATCTGATACTTCGCTGCAATCATTGAAAATCATCAGGGAATAATTGAGTTTAGAAGACACGCTTTGGATTTATGCAAAATGCTCAAACAAGTTAAGACATCATTGTTGTCTGGACATAAGAAAGAAGGGAACAAACTTTGGATATTCCGCTAAAAAAATATACGGGAATAGTCCTGCAAGTCATACTGATGTACGGGTTTTATTGGATAGGAAACCTGATTCAGGCTGTATTGCATCTGCCGTTAACAGGAAGTATTGTCGGGATGCTGCTTCTATTCATCGTCATTCAACTGGGATGGATCAGAATAAGTTGGGGCGAAGAAGGATCATCCTGGCTTCAATCGAATTTGCAATTATTGTTTATCCCTCCCACGGTGGGCATTATCAATCATTTTGATTTTTTTAGAGCCAATACGCTGCTGCTTGTTCTGGGGTTAATCGTTAGTACATTAATTACTTGTCTGTTGTCTGCGAAAATCAGTGAATGGCTCATGGCGTGGAGATCGACGCATCAAGGCAAGAAGGAGGCGATCTCATGCTCGCATTCATCCTCGGAATCGGAATGATTGCCTTGACCGTGGCTATATATATTCCGGCGACTCATTTATATAGAAGGTTGAAGTGGCCGATCCTTATGCCCGTCTTGACGGCAACGACTGTAATTGTACTGATTCTGATCATTTCCGGTATTAAGCTCGATACGTATATGCTTGGTGGCAAATGGATACAGGAGTTATTGGGGCCGGCTGTAGTTTCCCTGGCATTCCCTTTGGCGAAACACCTTGATGTACTGAAACGGAATATTATCCCGATATTAGGGGGGACCTTGGGTGGAAGCATCGTTGGTATGTCCACAGGGGCCGCCATATCGCTGCTGCTCGGTTATCCGCAAGATATCGTTATCGCATTATTGCCCAAATCCATTACGACACCCGTTGCCATTCAACTGGCTGATCAGGTGGGAGGAAATTCATCCTTCACTTCGTTATTTGTGATGATAGCCGGATTTTCGGGGATATTATTGGGACCCATGATTTTAAAATGGGCCAGAGTAAACAGCAAAAATGCGTATGGGATCGGACTCGGCTCGGCTTCCCACGCATTGGGTATGGCAAGATCCTTTGAGTATGGAGAAAATGCGGTAGCGCTGAGTTCCGTATCCATGATTGTCAGTGCTATTGCCGGCTCTGTCATGCTCCCTCTATGGGTATGGTTGATTTACGGCTGATCAGGCTATGTGCCTTATCGGAAATATTGGAGAATAGCTGACCGTTAACGCGGGATCATGTATAGTATTATAATAAGAAGCTTGTACCAAACTCGAAACAATCTACGGATTGATCATGAACATACACCTCTGGGCGGGCTCATTCATAGTCTGGAGTATGAGAGGATCGAGATTGTAGTTATCGCAGCACAATTAGGAGCAATTATCGATATAGAAAGCAGGGAAGCATATGCAGGGCAGAGGTAAATTCATTACGTTGGAAGGGGGAGAAGGGTCCGGCAAAACAACGATGATCAGTAAGCTAGGTTCTTACTTTGAAGAACAGGGTATACCATATGTAGTTACTCGGGAACCTGGCGGGATTGAAATTGCGGAGAAAATACGTGCCATCATTCTCAATCCTCTTCATACGGCAATGGATGCAAGAACCGAAGCGCTGCTCTATGCAGCTGCACGCAGCCAGCATCTGGCAGAGAAAGTGGAGCCTGCATTGAAGGCAGGGAAGACCGTTATCTGTGACCGATTTGTCGACAGCAGTCTGGCCTATCAAGGATACGCTCGTGGTCTTGGTGTAGAGAATGTTTGGGCCATCAATCGGTTTGCAATAGGTGAACTGATGCCGGATGTCACACTCTATCTGGACATTGAGCCTGAAGCAGGACTCGCCCGCATTGATGCCCACGATGGACGTGAAGTTAACCGCCTGGATCTCGAAAGTCTGGAGTTCCACCGCAAAGTGCGTGAAGGCTATTTTTTGCTGAAGGAACAGTTTCCTGACAGGATCAAGGTCATCGATGCCTCTCAAAAGCAAGAAGAGGTATTGGCAGCAATGATTTTGTCGCTTGAGACAGGGATTTTGAAGGATTTTGACGAGTAATTGTCTAATATATAGACAGGGCATTTCACAAGGTGCTTATTATCTGAAGGAGGTTATGCAGGATGAAACTGATTGTTGCGATTATACAGGATAAAGACAGCAACCGATTATCCAGCGCATTGGTCAAAGCAAATTTTCGGGCTACGAAATTGGCCAGTACCGGTGGATTTTTGAAGGCAGGCAACACGACGTTTATGATCGGTGTCGATGATGGTCAGGTCGAATCCGTAATGAACGTCATTCGCAGCAGCTGTAAGGTTCGTGAACAGCTCGTGACTCCAGTCACTCCGATGAGCGGAACAACCGACTCTTACCTGCCGCTACCTGTCGAAGTTCAAGTAGGTGGAGCTACCGTGTTTGTTCTTCCGGTAGATCGATTCGAACACTTTTAATGATGCAATTCCCAAAAATCCTATTGAGAGTCCTTCTTGTAATCAAGAATTGCGTTCTCTGTCCGGATAAACTTTTCGATCAGGGAAGATCTTATTTCGGACAGAGGTTGACTAACAACGAATAAATCCATGTGGTGATATTTAACTACTATTATATATAGAGTATGATCTAGCACATATATAAGGTCTCCTCCACGCACAGGCGCCGCGCGCACTGTGCTGATGGGCGATTGGCCTACTTAAGGTAGAAAGCAGGCGTTTCCATGAAAATCAATCCTGGATTCCGACCGATGCAGAGTGGACTCAGTTCTTCCGATTCCGGCTCCAAACCGGTTCAATCCAAAAATTTCTCTGATATGATGAATCACCAGGGTGAACGGGCATCACAGGCTGAACTTACCCGCCGATTAAGTGAGATCCAGATGCAGGGTGACCGTTTGTCTCGTTCCATGACCATTCGTGAATTGAAAGCATACAAGCAGCTTGTAAAAAGATTTCTGGAGGAAACGGTCCGTCGTGGTGTGTCTATGAAAGAGACGCGAGGATGGGATCGTCGGGGAAGAGGGAAACGTTACAAGTTAATTGATGAGATTGACTCTGCCTTATTATCTATGGCTGATGAGCTTTTGGAAACAGAGGAAGGCAAGATTACGTTATTACAGCAAGTAGGAGAAATTCGGGGAATGCTTATTAATTTAAGCTTCTGAGGAGGAAGTATGTCCTTTCAACAAATTATGGGTCAGCAGGCAGCCAAGCAGATGTTACAGAGCAGTTTGAGACGTCATGCCATAAGTCATGCCTATTTGTTTAGCGGACCATCCGGCAGTGGACAATTGCAGACGGCGATCACATTTGCTAAAGCAATATTTTGTACAGAGCTTGAAGATGATGCCTGCGGACAGTGTCTTGAATGTCGTAAGGTGGAACATGGAAATCATCCGGATCTAACCATGCTTGCACCGGATGGGAATAACATTAAAATTGATCAAATTCGGGATCTGCAGCGTATCTTTTCGTACCGATCAGAGGCGGGGCATCCCAAAGTATATATTATTGAACAGGCCGAGAAAATGACTGTTCAAGCGGCCAACAGTTTGCTGAAGTTTCTGGAAGAACCTCAGGTGCCCGCGGTAGGCATTTTGATTACGGATAATGGACAGGCGATGTTGCCCACCATTCGTTCACGCTCTCAATTGGTTCCTTTCAGTGCTCTGAATCCGGAAGAGATGCTGCAATCGCTGATTGCGGAAGGGCACCCTGCCAATCTGGCTCGCTCTGCCGTCCATTTAGCGTCAGGACTGGAAGCATGTAGAGAAATTCTCCAGCAGAATTGGTTTGCAGAAATTAGAAACGTAATGTTACAATTAGGGAAGGAGTCCCTGGGTAGAGGAAGTACATCATTGATCTCTGCACAGCAGAAGCTTTTTAAAACCGGACTCTCAGAACACCTGGATACAATGCTTAGCCTGTTCCATTTATGGTTCAGGGATATGCTGTATGTCCAGTATGGTAGGCATGAACATATCGTTTTTATAGATCAGTTGGACATGCTGTCTCAGTTGGCCCATACCCGCAGCACCGAGCAGTGGGTTTCCTACATGGATATGGCCGCAGCATGCAGAAAAAAATTGCGTTTCAATGTCAATGGCCAGCTTTGTCTGGAGCAATTTTTGATCGGTTTGGCATAAGACTGGGAGAGGACAGATTTTGTTCCAATCATATGCAAACGGTTATAACTTCGGAGGGTTCCCTAAGAAGACAGGGCTTCAGACGAAGTGGGATTGGCTTACGAGGGGGTTAATTTTTTGTACAGTGTAGTGGGTGTCCGTTTCAAAAAAGCGGGCAAAATTTATTACTTCGATCCCCTGGACCTTCCCATTGAAAAAGAAAACTGCGTTATCGTGGAGACAGCGCGGGGGGTAGAGTACGGTAAGGTTGTCGTTGGCAAGAAAGAAGTAGGCGAGTCTGATGTGGTATTGCCGCTCAAAAAGGTCATCCGGGTGGCGGGCGAGACAGATGCCCGTGTCGTAGATGAGAACAAGCGTGCAGCAAAAGAAGCATTCGGTACTTGTTTAAATAAAATCAAAGACCACGGCCTGAAAATGAAGCTGGTCGATGTGGAATTTACGTTTGATCGCAATAAAATTATTTTTTATTTTACAGCTGAAGGAAGAGTAGATTTCCGGGAGCTGGTCAAGGATCTGGCAAGCATTTTCCGGACACGGATCGAACTGAGACAGATAGGTGTACGTGATGAAGCAAAGATGCTTGGAGGGATCGGACCTTGCGGCCGAGTATTATGTTGTTCTTCCTGGCTGGGAGACTTTGAGCCGGTATCAATCAAGATGGCTAAAGATCAGAGCCTGTCACTGAATCCGACGAAAATTTCCGGGTTGTGCGGAAGACTCATGTGTTGTCTGAAATTTGAGCATGATAACTATGAAAGTGTGAGAGAAGAATTGCCGGCTGTAGGCAAGTTGGTCGTCACCTCTTTGGGTGAAGGAAAAGTTGTCGGCATCAATGCCGGTAATCGCACAGTCCATGTTCAACTGTTCGACATCAGTAAAGTCAAAGAACTTCCGCTGGATGACGTCGTTATCAAGTAAACCATAAAGGTTGCTTCGGGGTGGAAACTTGGAAAAGAAAAATCTGTTTACGCACATTCATGAAATGGAAACCCAATTGGGTCAGTTGCACAGTGATTTAGGAGAGTTAAAAATGATTGTTAAAGAGCTGCTTGAAGATAATCAGCGGCTTACCATCGAGAATGAGCAGTTACGCAAACTGCTGAAGCGTGAGGCCCCGGCAGATTTGCCCATCGCATCGGCGCTCGCTCCGGTAGCAAGGCCTGCGGGTCCAGCTACTGGTGAAGATGTTGTAGGTGAAGGATATGATAATCTGGCTCGGTTGTATCACGAAGGATTCCATATCTGCAATGTCTATTATGGACATTTGCGGACGGAAGGCGATTGTCTGTTCTGCCTGTCTTTTTTGAATAAATGAAGTGGCCGTAGGGATCCCCTACGGTTTTTTTTTCAAGGTTAAGAACCTTGTCTGAGATATAGAGTACCGGAGGATGAGTGTATCATATGACAGAAATATCAGTAAAATTGCAAGATTCGGAGCGAATCGACGATTTGCTCTCTCATGATTTGAAGATTATTCAAAGTGATGAAGTGTTTAGTTTTTCGATGGATGCCGTATTGTTGGCCCGATTTGCTTCAGTACCGAAACGGGGTCGTGTGCTTGATTTGTGTACAGGCAATGGGGTTGTTCCCATTCTGTTGACCACACGAACGCAGGCGAGTCTGGAAGGCATTGAAATTCAGCCGCGATTGGCAGATATGGCACGTCGCAGCGTTCAACTGAATGCATTGGAAGAATCCATTACGATCCATGAAGGTGATTTGCGTGAACTCGTGAAAGAAACGGGCCATGCTGTATACGATGCTATAACGGTTAACCCTCCGTATATGCCCTTGAATGGAAGTGACCTCAAGATGAACACTCATCAGGCAATGGCACGTCATGAAATCGGGTGCACGCTGGAGGAAGTCATTCAGGCCTGCAATCGACTGGTGCGCAATGGCGGTAAAGTATCCATGGTTCATCGTCCGCAGCGTTTAGGAGAGATCCTCTCTCTGATGCGTGAGTACAAACTTGAACCAAAGCGGATTCGGATGGTACATCCCCGTGCTCATTTGGAAGCCAATATGGTGTTGATTGAAGCGCTTAAGGATGGGAAACCGGAGGTACGCATGCTTCCACCACTGATTGTTTACAATGAAGAAGGGAAATACTGCGAAGAAATCATGGACATATATTACGGTGCGCAGCATGCACAACGAACAACGGAAGGAGGGTTATAGATGACATTGCATATTCAGAAGAGCTACGCGGAGCAGTCGAGTGGTGCCGGTAAACTATATTTGGTAGGAACACCAATCGGTAATCTGGACGATATGACATTTCGAGCAATTAAAACATTGCAGAGCTGCGACATCATTGCAGCGGAGGATACACGACAGACCCGAAAGCTGCTTACCCATTTTGAAATTACACCATCGATGTTGTTCAGTTACCATGAGCATAATAAGGGAGCTAGTGGGCCTGAACTAATACGCTATATAATAGAAGGAAAAAATTTGGCACTCGTCAGTGATGCCGGTCTGCCGGCCATTTCCGACCCTGGTTCCGATCTTGTAAAACTTGCGCTTGAAGCTGGAATTACGGTCATTCCCATCCCTGGAGCCAATGCCGCGTTATCAGCTCTGATCGTATCTGGTTTACCGACGGAGCGTTTCACATTCGGCGGCTTTTTGCCGCGGGAGAAAAAAGACATGCGAAAAGTGATGGAAGCTTTTAATGAGTCCAACGGTACGTTGCTATTTTATGAGTCCCCTCACCGTATTCGTAAAACTTTGGCTTATCTCGAAGAGATTCTGGGTGATCGGTCGATCGTACTGGCACGTGAACTGACGAAACGTCATGAGGAGTTCGCAAGAGGCAGTATCCAAGATTGCATAGAATGGCTTGAGGAACACCCGCCACTTGGGGAATATTGTTTGCTTGTAGAAGGTATCAGGGAAGAAGAGCGTAAGGCGGAGCGGGAAGCCTGGTGGCAACTGCTGTCCTTGGAGGATCATGTGAGCCATTATGAGAATGAAGGACTTAGTCGTAAAGATGCGATGAAGAAAACGGCAACGGATCGAGGTTTGACGAAACGAGATGTATATAACGCTTTAATTTAATAACGAATCAACAAAAATATGCTGGAATAGGGAACATAAACTTAAAGGGACCTTAGATCCAACCTTAATGGAATATGAAACAAGCAGAGCGGAGAAAAAATATATTACGAACGTCACCGCTCTTCTTTTTGGAGTTGAACAGACTCGTAGCTCGATTTTTTGGGTAATGAAAACCAATAATAAAGCAAAAAAATACCTTCCAACGGTGGGGTTCACACCGGGAAGGCGATCAAGGAATATAAAAAGGTTAGAAATAACAATTTAATAAGACCATTATACCTGATATTTCTTATTTTGTCACAGGTGCAGGGATTTCGGAAATACATTCGTTACAAACAATTTTACCTTTGAAATAAGTAACGTTCTCTGCATTGCCACAGAAGATACAAGCTGGTTCGTATTTTTTCAACATGATGCGCTCGCCGTCAACATAGATCTCAAGAGCATCTTTTTCACCAATACCGAGCGTACGGCGCAATTCGATTGGAATAACTACCCGTCCCAGTTCATCCACTTTTCTTACAATACCTGTTGATTTCATCATTATAATCAGTGCTCCTCTCAGCTAACGATCATTGTCATTATTCGACATTATTTTATGTTTTATGATACTCATCATACCAACGATTCCCAAAACAGTCAACCTTAAAATTAGCTTAAAATAAAGGCTGTTTTTGATAAGATTACGAGTGGTAAGGGATTGGAAGCCATTTTTCGTATTTAAACATCAATGTCATCTTTGTCGATTTGGAAAACGACAAAACTACCTTATTCGACAAGATTCGTCAAAGCATGTCGAATCCTTGGTGGTATTATACTGAAAAGCGACAAATACAAACGATATTTAAAGGAGTGAATAGACATGGAACAGCGTTTAACGGAAGAAAAGGTGTTTAAAGATCCGGTACATAATTATATCCATGTGCAAGATCCGATTATATGGCAGTTGATCAACACGCCCGAGTTTCAACGTTTACGCCGAATCCGTCAATTGGGAACATCGTTTCTTACTTTCCATGGTGCAGAGCACAGCCGCTTCTCACATTCCTTGGGCGTCTACGAAATTACACGTAAGATTATTTCCCAATTCGAAAGAAGTCACTATTCAGATTGGCCAAAGGAGGAAAAAACAGTAGCCCTTTGTGCAGCATTGCTCCATGATCTTGGACATGGGCCATTCTCTCACTCTATAGAAGAAGCTTTCGATATGAATCATGAGGATTGGACTTGTCGGATCATTACAGGTGATACCGAAGTAGGGGCGATCTTAAGACGGTATGCTCCTGATTTTCCCGAGAAAGTGGCTTCTGTTATTCAAAAAACGTATGAGCAACCTATTGTTGTTAATTTGGTTACCAGTCCGCTCGATGCGGACCGCATGGATTACTTGCTTCGGGATGCCTACTTTACAGGTGTAAACTATGGGACGATTGACCTTGACCGTATCTTGCGTATGCTGCGTCCATATCACGGACGAATTGTGGTCAAGGAGTCGGGCATGCACGCCGTGGAGGATTACTTGATGTCCAGGTACCAGATGTACTGGCAAATTTACTTTCATCCGGTTACCCGAAGTTCGGAAATTATATTGCGGCAAATATTTAAGCGGGCAAAAAGTCTCATACAGCAAGGTTTTCAATTCCGCTTCATGATTGATCCACTACCCCAGTTATTCGCTGGAGATCTATCGGTGGATGAATATTTACAACTGGACGAAGCTTTGATTCAGACGGCATTTATGCAGTGGCGCAAAGAGGACGATGCTGTTCTGAGTGAGTTATGCGAACGATTTATAGATCGCAAATTATATAAGTATGTAGAGATTGAACAGATCGACGTAAACATGATTGAAGAGATTCGGGAAGCCTTCACTGTAGCCGGTCTCAATCCCGAGTATGATCTTGAAATTGATTTTCCAACGGATAATCCGTATGATGTGTTTCGTCCGGATGAATCCACGGACAAGCAGATTCTGCTGCTTGATCGGCAAGACAAGTTACATGAGTTGTCAGAGGTGTCCGACATTGTCCGTTCAATCAGTGGTCTTCATCGTGGAAAGCATCATTTGTATTATCCGCAAAATAAGGTGGATGCGATTGTTCATGAATTACCGTCCCATATACGCCCCTATTTCTCCCATTAAATGATGCGCAATGCTGTTCAAGAATCATGATGTAAAAAAGCTTTCGAAAAGAGCTATTTTTCATGATACAGTAATCTGCTTTAATGGAGAGTACATGTAGATCGACATAATTTTGTAATCAAAGTAATTAGAATACAACCCGATTGCCTAAAAATGAGCACATATAGATATGAAGGAACTTGTTCGTTCTACATGTTGTGCTCAACAAACAATGAAAGAAATATAAAAAAAACATGATCCAATTTAGTAATAGTTATGTTCTGGTTAAGACTGCAGGATGGATTAAATAGAGATAGTCGTTTATTCGACAAGAAGGGAGAAATACAGCATGATGTTGTTCGACACACATACACACCTGGATGCACCACAATTCGACGAGGACCGCGAGGAAATGATTCAGCGTGCTGTGGATGCAGGCGTTGGTCGCATGATTAATGTGGGCTTTAACCGGGAGACCATTCCAACCACGATGAAGCTGGCTGAAACCTATGAATTTATATATGCTGCCGTAGGCTGGCACCCAGTGGATGCAATCACAATGCAAGAGGGTGATCTGGAATGGATTGCATCTTTATGCAAGCATGAAAAAGTGGTAGCCATCGGCGAAATTGGTCTAGACTACTACTGGGACACTTCCCCGAAAGAGGTTCAACATCGCGTATTACGACAACAGATTGGTCTTGCCCGTGAGTTGAATATGCCGATTGTCATTCACAACCGGGATGCGCATGAGGATATTGTAAAGATTTTGCGTGAAGAGAAAGCTGGAGAAGTAGGCGGTGTCATGCATTCCTTCTCTGGCAGCTGGGAAACGGCGAAAATGTGTCTGGATTTAGGCTTTCATCTTTCCTTCGGAGGGCCAATCACGTTCAAAAATGCGAAGCAGCCTAAAGAGGTACTTGAGAAGGTTCCTATGGACCGATTTTTCATCGAAACGGACGCTCCTTATTTGACACCGCACCCTTATCGTGGAAAACGAAATGAGACAGCGCATGTACGTCTGGTTGCAGAAGCAGCTGCGGAAATTAAAGGCATTTCGATAGAGGAAATTGCAGCAATAACGACCAAAAATGCCATGGAACGATTTGGGATTCGTTAAAAGATCGAGCAAAACGGGTGAAAAAGTGAGTTAGGCGGAGTTAATTTGCTTTTTGATCCAAATAAATCAAGAATATTACAATATTTTAACCAAATATTTAGAAAAACGTACTTGAACAACGCTTTACAACATGCATAGAAACAGGATATCATCTTTTCAGTGAATTGTTGTGCGGAAAATTGGACAGATGTTCGGGGGATGAACAAAGGGACACTTTCCGATGAAACAACATTACTTTCATGAATCAGTCTCGCTGAGTCTCCGTTAACGGAGAGCGGGGGAACCAATAGGGCTTAAACATCGGTGATTGCAGCCGATGCGCAACATGCGCTGACCCAAAAGCAGCGTATGAATCTGCGAAGCCGTATTTGATTTCTTCTTTGGGTCTCGGGGTGAATTCAAGGGCGTCCGCCATGAGCGGATGACCGGAGATAGGGCGGCTCTCTTTCGCCCGAACCCGACAGCTAACCTCGCAAGCGGAAAAAGAGAGGCAACCTCGTGCATGAATTTCCGATATTCAGAATCATTCGGAAGCCACGAAAGAGTTCCTCTTAAACTCTTTCTTTGGCTTTTTTGTTTTTGAATAAAAGAAATACTGTCATCATACGGTAAGTATTCAGGAGGATGACATCATGTTGCGAAGATTGATTCATGGTGCAGAACCGGATTATGTTGGTCCGATCTGTGTTCTGTAGAAAATTTGGTATAGTCGCGTCAAAGACATCATGCATTACTTTAGACGGCGAGGCTATGAAGGAGGACGGAGAAGTGGGCACATTCCAACCAGAAGAGACCCATGAGTCACGATCATCCAGTAAGTCTTTCGCGTTGCGGTGGAAGCATGAGAACTTGCGTCAAATGGCATTGATCGCGATTTTCTCAATTGCGCTTACAATCATGATCTTGTTAGTCGTTTACGGTCAGGCCGGGAAACAAATTTCACTGGTTATTGATGGCAAAGCTCAAGCGGTAGAGACTCGTACAGGAATGCTTCAGGAAATGCTGGAGGAGCAGTCAATCACAGTCAGCCCTCACGATCAGGTATCCATGCCCTTGAATGGGGCGATCACAGATGGAGACCGCATCGTTATTGAGCGGGCCGTTCCAGTTAATATTACGGCAGACGGGGACACCAAGACTCTGTATACAACCGATTCATCGGTAAAAGATGCGATTAAAAAATCAGGTATTCAAATTGCAAGTGAAGACAAAGTATATCCGGCGCTTGGAACCACTATTGAAGCGGATATGAAAATCCGTGTAGTGCGGGTAACAAAGCGTACGGTGGAAGTGGAACATCCGATTGCTTATAAAGTGATCAAAACGGCTGACCCTAGCTTGTACAAAGGCGACAATCGTGTCGTTGTGAGCGGTAAAGAAGGCACACTTGTACAGCATATTGAAAAAGTGTTTCAGGATGGAGAATTGGTCTCCAAAAAAATGGTGGGTAAATCGGTCGCAACGAATCGCGTCGATAAAGTGATTGCCATTGGTACCAAAGCCAAACCTGTTGTGAAAGAGCCAGTGATTCAGACGGTATCGGCGCAGACTTCCACGACAAAAACAGCAACAACCACGAACTCGAAGAAAACCGCTGCCTCGGGCAGCAAAGTAATTACCGTCTCAGGCAGTTCTTTTAAATATTCAAAAGTCTTGAAAAATGTATCCATGACGGCATACTCTTCTGAAGAGCCTGGTATCGGCACAAAAACAGCTTCAGGTACTCGGGTAACTGAGGGACGTACCATTGCGGTTGATCCCAAAATCATTCCGATTGGCTGGTGGGTGTATATCGAGGGCCTTGGCTTCCGTCGTGCGGAAGACACAGGTGGTGCCATTAAAGGCAACAAAATTGATGTGTATTATGATAGTGTGAAGCATGCCCTGAACTTCGGACGGAAGAAAGGCAAGACGGTATATGTGATTGGTCCGGTGAAGCCGGAAGCGAACTAAAATCGTTTTACTTTGAAATGGGAATGCTATAAAATATAAGCATGAATGATTCATGCGGAATATGCGGCGGAGGGGTCTGAATTCAGTCTCCCCCGCCGTTTGGCAGAGAAGAGGGATATTCCTCTTCTTTTTGCGTTAGAAAGGAAGAAATGGAACATGATAAAAGAAGTGATCGTGGTAGAAGGCCGTGACGATACCGTAGCCATTCGACGTGCGGTTCAGGCAGATACGATCGAGACTGGTGGGTCCGCCATCAACCAGCGCATTCTAAAGCGGATCGCACTTGCTCAAGAGAGACGTGGTGTCATCGTACTGACAGACCCGGATCATGCTGGTGAACGTATTCGTAAAATCATCGCCAATAAAGTACCTGGTTGCAAGCATGCTTTCATTCCGGAGGCAGATGCTACGCGCAAAGGCGACATCGGAGTGGAGAACGCTTCACCGGAGGCGATTCGTCATGCATTAGCACGTGTACACACGTCATATGAAGGCGCACCCAGTCTGATTGATTGGGAGGATCTGATTGCGGCGGGACTGATTGTGCACCCACAGGCTGCTGCACGTCGTATGGAGATGGGCAATCTGCTGGGCATAGGTTATTGCAATGGCAAGCAGTTCCACAAGCGGTTGAGTGTATTCCAGATTACCCGGGAAGAGTTCTCCGAAGCATTATCGCAAATTGAACGTGAAGGATTGTGAGCGTATGAAAGGCATGGAAGAAACCGTAGAAATTGCAACACCCAAACGAACCAAAGAAATCATTCAAAGACACGGATTTTCATTCAAGAAGAGCTTAGGTCAGAACTTTCTGATCGATCAAAATATATTGAACAAAATTGTAAATGCAGCTGATTTGGACGAGTCCAAGGGCGCACTTGAGATCGGACCAGGGATTGGCGCGCTCACAGAACGTCTGGCTCGGGTAGCCGGTCCTGTAACGGCTGTAGAGATTGATCAGCGATTGATCCCGATTCTGGGTGAAGTGATGCAGCCTTATCCAAACGTTCGTGTGCATCACGGGGATGTGCTGAAGCTGGATCTAGCTGAGTTGTTCCATACCGATTTTGGAACGGTAGATAAAGTGAGTGTTGTAGCCAATCTGCCTTATTATGTAACGACGCCAATCATGATGAAGCTGCTCGAAGAGAAGCTGCCTGTAGACAGCATTGTGGTCATGATCCAGAAGGAAGTGGCTGAACGCATGGCTGCTGCACCAGGATCAAAGGACTATGGCAGTTTGAGCATTGCGGTTCAGTACTACAGTATGCCGGAATTGGTCTGTATTGTTCCGCCCACGGTCTTTATTCCGCAGCCTAATGTGGAATCGGCTGTAATTAAGTTAAAGGTGCGTGAACAACCACCGGTTGAAGTTCCCGACGAGGCACATTACTTCGAAGTGGTACAGGCTTCCTTTGCGCAGCGTAGAAAAACCATCTCCAATAATCTGAAAGCCCGTTTCTTCACGAAGGAGAACAGAGAACAGGCTGATCAGTTGCTGGAGCAGGCCGGTATTCAGCCTTCAAGACGGGGAGAAACATTGAGCCTGCAGGAGTATGCGACACTCAGTACCGTAATGTGGGAAGCTGGGGTACGATCAGCTCTGTAAAATTCGGATGAACCAATCCGGGTTTCTGCCCATACGATGGGGTAGAGGTGATTATGTTGATGAATATCGGAGACTTGGTCGTTCGAAAGTCATACGGTGGAGATGTGACTTTCCGGTTGGAAGGCCTCCAGTCGGACGGTGCCATCATTAAAGGGACCGAGTTCCGGCTGTTAGCCGATTCCCCTGTGGACGATTTGATACAGGTTCCTTATGAACCGCAGAGTGCTAAGACGAGGCAGGCCCATGTGAAGGCACATCAGACGCTCTCACGCCTGCAGCAAAATCGAATGGAACAGGCCGAGCGCAATCGTGAAGGTCTGGTTCAGGAATGGTCTGTTCAACAAGACCCGGCTTATTTCGAGATGCCTGGCAAAGTGCTGCACTTGGATGGCGATCCTAATTATCTAAAAAAAAGCATGAACCTTTATGAGCAGCTTCGTGTTCCCGCAGAGGGTCAATATGTACACGAGTCTGCCATGGCGGACACTTTATATCGTCTGCTGCCCAAAGTGCGTCCGGATATCGTTGTCATTACTGGCCATGACGGGGTACTCAAGACCCGTCAGCCCTATGACTTATATAGTCTGGGAAGCTACAAGAATTCGCAGAACTTTGTATCCGCTATTCAGGTGGCTAGGCAATATGAACGTCATCTCGATGCACTCACGATTGTAGCTGGCGCGTGTCAGTCCCACTTTGAGGCCTTGCTGCGGGCTGGAGCGAACTTTGCCAGTTCACCAGGACGAATTCTCATCCATGCCCTGGACCCGGTCTATGTGGCAGCTAAGGCAGCCTTCACGTCGGTGCGGGAAACGGTGAACATGAATGACATTTTGCATAACACGATTAGTGGTAGCCAGGGTGTGGGTGGCGTAGAGACACGGGGAAGTTATCGGGTAGGTCTGCCCGGATTGAACGATCTATCCACGTTAAAAGTGAATCCATCAGCCGTCTAATGATGGCAGAAGAAAGTCCCATTTAGGGGCTTTTTTTGTTTGCAAAAAAATTCATTGACAACAACTTTTTGATACTGATATAATAATTAGTTTTGATTTGACAATGACTGTAAAATCCGGTATAATGGACAAGAAAAGAGGTGGTCGTCGACAATGGCTAAAAATACGCTATTGGATATCAAACGCAATCTCGATGCACATATCGGTCAGAAAATTATGCTGCGGGCTAATGGTGGCCGCCGTAAGACCATTGAGCGTACGGGTGTATTGGAAGAAACGTACCCTTCTGTTTTTATTGTTAAGCTTGATGAGGAGCAAGAAACTTTCAAGCGAGTATCCTACAGTTATGCTGATATACTTACGGAATCGGTGGAAGTCATGGTATTTGATCCAGGCAGCCAGACGCATAGCTCCTACATGGAGACGTAAGTATCGATTTACGGCGATTCTGCCCCCTTGGGCAGGTCGCTTTTTTTATTTTTGCAATAATCCCGCTCGATTCATCGGAGATGCATAGTTGATCAGGAATGAGTCTGGGGAAGAAGCGGCATACTATTTGGACAGGTTCAAGGCATTTTTCTTGGCCTGGAGGCAAATAGTCCCGGATACAAATGGACTTATCATGAATGAACTATTTCGAGGAGGATGATCCATGAGCCGGAGAAGAAGAAGTGTAATGTCGGATGAACTCAAGAATGAACTGGCAAAAGACCTAGGATTCTATGATACCGTCCAGCAGGAAGGTTGGGGCGGGATCAAAGCGAAGGATGCGGGCAATATGGTGAAACGGGCCATTCAACTTGCGGAAGAAGCGGCACGCAAATCGTAATCCGGTTCAATCGGTTTGGAGAGCGGGGCAATCCGGCAGGAATGACCTCGCTTTTTCCCCATGGATGCGGAATAGAAATGACTTGACAGCCCCATTTTGATATAATATGTTAAGTTGTCTTAGGGAAAAGGTGAGGACGGGTGAACGCCTTGAAAATTTACGAAAAAGCGCCTGCTAAAATCAATTTGATGCTAGACGTTTTACATAAAAGAAGAGATGGATTTCACGAAGTTGAGATGATCATGACGATGGTGGATCTTGCCGATCGACTGGAAATGTCTGAGCTGCCTCGTGACACGATCTTTATCTCTAGTCAGGCGGGATATATCCCCCTGGATGAGAAGAACTTGGCTTTTCAGGCAGCCAGGCTTATCAAAGAGCGTTACGACGTGAAAACCGGAGTTCATATTCATCTGGACAAAAAAATACCGGTGGCCGCCGGACTTGCTGGTGGCAGCAGTGATGCAGCAGCAACGCTGCGTGGATTGAATCGCCTCTGGCGTCTCAACATTCCGGATCAAGAGCTGCAGGAACTTGGAGCAGAACTGGGCTCGGATGTGCCTTTCTGCATTACAGGCGGAACAGCACTCGCCACAGGCCGTGGGGAGAAGCTGACACCGATGCCGAATCCCCCGCAATGTTGGGTGATCTTGGCCAAGCCGCCGATTAATGTGTCAACAGCCGATGTCTATGGGCGTTTCCGTAGCGACAAGATTGTTCGTCATCCGAGTGCTGCCAAAATGGAGCAGGCCATTCGCAACCAATCCTTTGCCGAAGTGTGCGGGCAGATGGGGAATGTGCTTGAGGACGTAACGTTGAAGCTGTATCCGGAAGTTCAGCATCTGAAGGATGCCATGATTCGACTTGGAGCAGACGGAGTATTAATGTCAGGCAGCGGTCCAACTGTGTTTGGACTGGTCTCTAAGGAGTCCAAGGTTGCTCGGATATACAATGGACTACGAGGCTTCTGTAAAGAAGTATATGCCGTACGTATGCTAACTTAAAATTCGCTTTTATAATGTACAAACACGTATAAAGGTGGTATATTTTTAAATAATTATTCGGATTTGGATGTTTTCCGTGATCGTGAGGATGGATCTCTGTGAAGAAATTAAAACGAAGCGCAAGGCTGGTTGAAATGACGCAGTACTTATTGTCTAGACCGCATACGGTTATTCCGTTGACTACATTTGCCGAACGCTATGGAGCTGCGAAGTCGTCGATCAGTGAAGATTTGGCGATTATCAAGGAAGTGTTCGAAGAAGGTGGTTCGGGAGAACTGCATACACTGGCTGGAGCAGCCGGGGGAGTAAAGTGGATTCCAAAGGTGTCCAGAGAACTGGCACTGGCTTTTGCAGAACGACTTTCTACCCAGCTCGCGCAGCCGGACCGGATACTCCCTGGTGAATATCTGTACATGTCCGACCTGCTTGGACAGCCCGCATTGATGAATGAAGCCGGCAAGATTTTTGCAACTGCCTTTGGCAATATGAATATTGATGTGGTGATGACGGTCGAAACCAAAGGGATTCCACTTGCTTATGCGACCGGAGCCCAGCTCAACCTGCCTGTAGTGCTCGTGCGCAGGGACCATCAGGCTACGGAAGGATCGGCCGTAAGTATCAATTATGTATCCGGGTCCCATAAAAGCCTACATACCATGTCCCTATCTCGCAGGGCAATGCGTGAGCACTCCAGAGTGCTCATTGTAGATGATTTTATGAAAGCTGGGGGAACTGTCCAAGGGATGATCGACCTATTGGCCGAGTTTAATGCCACGGTAGCCGGGGTAGGCGTATTAGTAGAATCTGGATCGGTTGATTCGGAGGAACGATTGCTGACGGATTATATATCTCTGGCGAAGCTGACGGCGGTTGATGCAAAGAGCAGACACATTTCCGTCAAGCCTGGCAACTATTTTGACCTGTAGAATCATGACGAATTACATGTCGGGAAAGGTTCTTTTCCATCGACCTGGCACTAACATTGTCGAATTGTGTATTAAATAAAAAAATTCCTGAAATTAGGACATTTTTGTGGTTATAAAAAGAAGGAGTTCGTATGTGCTGTGTGGAATTATACACCAAGTTCTGATGGAAAAAGGTGGTGAACACACACATGCAAATTACGGATGTCAGACTCCGCCGTGTTAACTCTGAGGGGAGAATGAAGGCTATCGCATCCATTACCATCGATAACGAATTCGTCGTTCATGACATTCGCGTCATCGATGGCAATAACGGAATGTTTGTTGCTATGCCGAGCAAGCGGACTCCTGACGGAGAATTCCGTGATATCGCCCACCCGATCTCTTCCGGTACTCGCGAGAAGATTCAAGCAGCTGTTTTGACTGAGTATGATCGCGCAGCAACTGAGGAAGAAGTCATTGAAGAAGGTGCCTGAGAACATTATTGGGGTTCGAAGGAAAAGAGAGCCATGTCTTATGGCTCTCTTTTCTTTTTGACCGGAATAAGATATATTCAGTATTGAGTTTATTCACAGAAGAGCATTTTCGCAGCTTAAATGCTGCAAAATGTTGAAAGAACAAAAAGCGCAGCGTGCGCTTGGTAACAGGGCGGCATCTAGGAATCATGGGAATCGGTTAAGCTCGCAAGTACACGGCGTATACATATAGGTCACGATTTGTTGGTGTCCGCGTTGTTACGCGTGATTACAGAGACAGCAGGCGATGAACAAGACCGGCGCAGGGCCGGCTGAACGTTACTCATCGGATATATACAGGTAAGGTCAGACGATGGGTTTTTCAGAACAGGAGGTCGTAAATTTTGAAAAGAATGGCAATCGTTCTTGCAGCAGGGCAAGGCAAACGGATGAAATCGAAATTGTACAAGGTACTGCATCCCGTATGCGGTAAACCGATGGTGGGTCACGTGCTGGATGCAGCTCTTCGCGCAGGCGTTGAACGCAGTGTCGTTGTGGTCGGTCACGGTGCCGAAGCGGTGCAGTCATTTTTGGGTTCCAGAGCAGAGTACGTGCTTCAGGCTGAACAATTGGGAACAGGACATGCGGTGAAGCAGGTTAAATCTCTGCTCGGCAGTGAAGCAGGGTCAACCATCGTTGTCTGTGGAGATACACCACTTGTGACCAGCGAGACGCTGGAAGGACTGATGAAACTCCATGAGAGCCGCGGAGCAGCAGCAACGGTACTCACAGCTGAACTGGACAATCCCAAAGGGTACGGCCGCGTTATTCGCGGAGAAGATGGTTCTGTACAGCGCATTGTGGAACAGAAGGATTGCACGGAGCAGGAAGATGCTGTGAACGAGATCAACACAGGTACGTACTGCTTCGATAATGCTAAGTTGTTCGCTGCGCTGGAGAAAGTGACGAACCAGAATGCTCAGGGAGAATACTATCTCACTGACGTGGTTGGCATTTTCCGTAATGATGGAGAAGTGGTGGAAGCCTACATGTCAGATGACATCGCGGAATCCATCGGAGTTAATGATCGACTTGCTCTTTCACAAGCAGAAGCGTTCATGCGTGAACGTTTGGCGGTAAAACATATGTTGAACGGTGTTACAATCATCGATCCGGCATCGACATATATCGGGGCGGATGTTACCATTGGATCAGATACAGTATTGTATCCGGGTACCATACTCAAAGGTACAACTACCATTGGTGAAGCATGCCATATTGGTCCTCAGGCAGATGTGGAAGACAGTATCATTCAGGATGGGGTTACAATCAAGCATTCTGTACTGTCACAGGCCGAGGTTGGATCAGAAGCAACTGTAGGTCCATTTGCTTATTTGCGTCCAGGTACCAAACTGGGCCGTAAAGTAAAAATTGGTGACTTTGTTGAAGTGAAAAATGCTACAATTGATGAAGGCTCCAAAGTATCTCATCTCAGTTATATTGGGGATGCTAAAGTAGGGAAAAATGTAAATGTTGGATGCGGGGCAATAACGGTGAATTATGATGGATATAATAAAGCTGTAACGACGATTGAAGACGATGCGTTCGTAGGCAGCAATGTCAATCTGATTGCACCTGTCACGGTAGGAAAAGGCGCATATGTTGTTGCGGGCTCTACCGTTACCCATTCAGTTCCCGACAATGATCTCGCGATTGCCCGCCCACGCCAGGAGAACAAACCTGGATATGCGGAGAAAATCCGTGGTCGTGCCAAAGCCAAGAAACAAAATGCCAAACCCGAATAAGGGGTATTGATATTAAGAATTGCCTCCCGAACATCGGGGGGTGCCGACATGTCGCAGACGCTTATAGATTCCAATGAACCAGCACGGAGGGTTTTTATTTTATGACTTATTTTGATTCGAAATTAAAAATATTTACTTGCAATTCTAACCCCAAGCTTGCCCATCAAATTGCTGATTATATCGGAATTCCTATGGGTGAATCTCACACAACTAGCTTTAGTGATGGTGAGATCCAAGTGAAACTCTCTGAGAGTGTTCGGGGCTGTCACGTTTATATCGTGCAGTCTACTTGCTTGCCGGTTAATGACAACCTGATGGAAATGCTCGTTATGATTGATGCACTTAAACGGGCATCTGCCAAGACGATTAACGTCGTTATTCCGTACTATGGCTATGCTAGACAGGACCGTAAGGCCCGTTCGCGTGACCCGATTACAGCCAAACTGGTTGCCAATCTGATCGAAAAAGCGGGTGCAACCCGTGTAATCGCGATGGACTTGCATGCAATGCAGATTCAAGGATTCTTCGATATTCCGGTTGATCATCTGCTCGGCGTGCCGATTTTGGCTCAATATTTCCGCTCGAAACAGATCGAAAATCCGGTTGTTGTATCGCCTGACCACGGCGGCGTAGTACGCGCTCGGAAACTGGCGGACTTCCTGAATGCACCTCTCGCAATTATCGACAAACGTCGTCCAGAGCCGAACGTCAGCGAAGTGATGAACATTATCGGTAACATCGAAGGTAAAACAGCAATTCTGATCGATGACATCATTGATACGGCGGGAACGATTGTATTGGGAGCGAATGCTCTGATGGAAGGCGGCGTGAAGGAAGTATACGCTTGCTGTACTCACCCAGTATTGTCCGGACCTGCGATGGAACGCTTGGAGAATGCACCACTGAAGGAAGTTATCGTAACGGATACCATTCCGATTACGCATGCTAACCCGACAAGCAAACTTAAAGTGTTGTCTGTAGCACCTTTGCTCGGAGAAGCCATTATCCGGGTTCATGAGGAATTGTCAATCAGCAAGCTGTTTGAAATTGAATAAGGATGTCTGCATAAAGTAGTAGAGGGGTTACGTTTTCCGGATCAATGGAAAATGTAACCCCTGTCGGCGTTCCGTTATATTGGAAGTGAAGCAGTTGCCTGCCGGATTTCTAGTATCCGGGGCGGGAGATAAAACGGAACCGGCGCCGATGAAAAAGAGTGTCGGCAATTTCGACAAATTGATTATCGAAACGTGTGATTAGTCCGATCTCAATATGGGTGTCGCGGTCATATACCTGTACAGGTATATGATATTCCAGATGATAGATAAAATCGCTATGTTGAGTCAGTTGTCCGTTGTCTTCGCGCAAAACCCGCTCACCTTCCTGGGTTGATGAATAAAAGCTGTAAAAATAATATAAGTTGAACTGACGTTTACACCAAAACGGGAGTGCAGAACCAATCTGAAGAAGCGGAGCGTGCGCCTGAAAGCTTTCTGCAAGAATGCTACTTCGGAAGCATAGGCTATCACCGGATTTTTCCCTTGGATCAAGGGAAAAAAGAAAATCTGGGGATAAGAGCGATCGAAAGATGGTACTGCTATCGGAGTGATTAGGTGTAATTATCGTTCAAATTATATAACCAATTCGAATCTCACTTTGTTGATATTATATGAAATATAACATTCGAAGTCTATGCTTCACCTTAGGCTGATCCGAAGGAGGGAACAAGATGAAGTGGATTGTCGGCCTCGGAAATCCAGGCCCAAACTACGCTAAAACCCGTCATAATATCGGCTTTATGGCACTTGATCGACTTGCAGAGCGTCATAATATCTCCATAACGCAGAGCAAATGCAAGGCGCTGATTGGAGAAGGTGTAATTGGAGGCGTCAAAACGGTGCTGATTAAACCAATGACGTTTATGAACCTTTCCGGTGAGTCGGTAAGGGCGTATATGGATTTTTATAAAGTTAGTCTGGAAGACCTGATTGTCGTCTATGACGACATGGACACAGAAACAGGCAAAGTCAGATTGCGTTACCAGGGCAGTGCAGGTGGTCACAATGGAATCAAATCCATTATCCAGCATACCGGTACACAGCAGTTTAACCGGGTACGGATGGGAATATCCCGACCAGAACCGGGACATGCCATTGTAGACTACGTACTGTCGAAGTTTATGAAAAACGAAAAGGAAGCGCTCGATCAAACGATCGAACAGACCTGTGATGCATTGGAGTATAGTCTGGATCATACGTTTGAGCAGACGATGGCCAAGTTCAACGGATGAACCGCTGCAAGTGACACTGGAAAAATGATCAAGATTCGGGTTCGATTCGGTCTTAATGGGCATACTGGACGTATAAACCATGTTCAGGAGGCATAAACATGTCAGTGAATTATGTGTGTAGGCATTGCCGTACTTTTATTGGACGAATCGATTCTGCCCGGATAACGGAAGCGCAATTGGGCTTTCATTTCTTGACCCCCGACGAGCGGAGGGATATAATAGCGTATAATTCCGGTGGCGATATAACCGTTCGGATTACATGTGATTATTGCAAAGAAGCTCTGGAGTTCAATCCTGAGCTGAGCCTGCTTGCGAGTCCGCTTCAATAATTAACTCGCCCGCAGCAAGAACTTATGACAGATGATGGCGGCTGCGGAATATCGCTCCACCTTTATAGCCTTGGCAGCCTGCTGAGGCTTCTTTTCAGTTGGGATGAAACCAGACTATATCCAAATTAGCCCCCAGCCACATCAAACGGATGTGGCAAAGTAGCGATTAATCCTTTATGATGAAACAGGACAAAAAGGAATTTGTATCCAATTTTTAATGTGGTGAACCTGCGCGCATGCGTGAGATACTCAAGTAAGTTATAAGAGAGGTGCCCCTTTTGTTACAAGCACTTATACAGGCTTTTTCCAAAGATCCGGACTTCGGGTCCATTACGGCCGGGATTACATCCGGCATGAAAGAGCAATTGGTTTCGGGCTTATCCGGTTCGGCGCGTCAGATTATGCTGGCTGCTCTACATCAGGAAATGAACAGACCCCTGCTCGTTGTGACACACAATATGTTTTCCGCTCAAAAAATCGCAGAAGATTTACAGGAAGCGCTTTCACCTGATCAGGTGTTGCTCTATCCTGCCAACGAACTTGTTGCCGCTGAAGCTGCTGTTTCCAGTCCGGAAACATTGGGTCAGCGTATTGACGTGTTGGTCCGTTGCGCCCAGGGATTTAGGGGCGTTGTTGTTATCCCGTTTTCCGGGGTACGGCGCTATGTTCCACTTCCAGAAGTGATGGCTAATGCTCAGATTACAATTAAACAAGGCAATACGCTCGAGTTGGATGCATTCCTGCTGGAGATGGTGAAGCTCGGATATGAACGTGTAGAGCGTGTAGAATCACGCGGCGAGATGAGCGTGCGTGGAGGAATTATTGATTTCTATCCAGTCACATCGTCCATTGCGTATCGTGTGGAATTATTCGACGATGAGATCGATTCCATTCGTACATTTGATCCTGCAGATCAGCGTTCCATTGAACGAATTGACGAAGTAACGGTTCTGCCGTGCAAAGAGTTAATTGCAGATCGTGAACGTATGGAGAAGGCTGCGGATGCGGCCGTTATTTTGCTTGACCAACAGTTGGAGAAAATGACGGACCGGCAGGCAAAGCTGCGTCTGCGAGAAGAAATTCATCGCGAGATCGAACTTCTGCGGGAGCATGTGTATTTCTCCGAAATGTATAAATATATTTCACCGCTCTATCCGGAAAACAAGACGATCTACGACTACATGCCAGAAGATACGTTGCTTGTACTCGACGAGCCAGCAAGGCTCGCGGAGACGTCGAAACAGCTTGACCGAGATGAGTCGGAGTGGAATCTGCATTTGATGCAAAACGGGAAGACCCTTCCAGACCTGCATCTGTCGGCCGATGGGGATGATCTGATATATGAACGTCCATTCCAGACGCTGTTTATGTCCATCTTTTTGCGTCAAGTTCCTCATACCCAGCCGCAGAATATCCTCAACTTTATCAGCCGTGGAATGCAGGACTTCCATGGTCAGATGAACGTGCTCAAAGCAGAGATGGAGCGCTGGCAGAAAGCCGGAGTTCAGGTGCTCATGCTGGCTAACGGTGAGGAAAGACTAGATCGCATGCGTCGGGTACTCATGGACTATGATATCCCTGAGCCGGAGATGCTTATTGGCAACTTGCAAACGGGTTTTGAAATGCCTTCTATTCATCTGGCTGTCGTCACCGAAGGCGAGATGTTCTCACAGAAGCAGCGCAAAGTACGCAAACCGATTCGCAATGTGGACAATGCTGAACGAATTAAATCCTATAGTGAGCTGAAAGTGGGCGATTATGTCGTTCACCAGAATCACGGGATTGGTAAGTATCTCGGGATCGGCACACTTGAGGTTGGCGGTATTCACAAGGACTACATGCATATTCTCTATGCAGGTGGAGACAAACTGTCTGTACCGATTGAGCAGATTGATCTAATTCAGAAATATGTCGGTTCGGAAGAGAAAGAGCCGAAAATATATAAGCTGGGCGGCAATGAGTGGACACGGGTTAAAAATAAAGTCCGCACATCTGTACAGGATATTGCTGATGATCTAATCAAGCTTTATGCGGAACGTCAGACGTCAAAAGGTTTTGGCTTCGACAAAGACTCTGCGGAACAGCAGGAGTTCGAGGATATGTTCCCTTATGATGAGACACGTGATCAGGTGCGTGCCATCGAAGAAATCAAGAAGGATATGGAACAAAATCGTCCGATGGACCGTTTATTGTGTGGGGATGTCGGTTACGGCAAAACCGAGGTCGCTATCCGTGCTGCATTTAAAGCTGCCATTGAGGGGAAACAGGTTGCTGTATTAGTCCCTACAACCATTTTGGCGCAGCAGCATTATGAAACGTTCCGTGAGCGTTTCTCCGGTTATCCATTCAACATTCATGTACTTAGCCGATTCCGTTCACGTAAAGAACAGAACGAGACGGCCAAAGGCATTAAGGCAGGCACCGTCGATATCGTCATCGGTACCCATCGGTTGTTGTCACAGGATCTAGTCTTCAAGGATCTTGGCCTGTTAATTGTAGATGAAGAGCAGCGCTTCGGTGTAACGCACAAGGAAAAACTGAAAAAGCTGAAAACAAACGTGGACGTGCTGACACTGACAGCAACGCCGATTCCGCGTACCCTTCACATGTCCATGCTGGGCGTTCGGGATCTGTCGGTTATTGAGACTCCGCCAGAAAACCGTTTTCCGGTACAGACGTATGTCGTTGAACACAGTCAGGCACTTGTTCGTGAAGCGATTGAACGTGAATTGGCTCGTGGCGGTCAGGTCTACTACTTGTATAACCGTGTTCAGGGAATTCAGGAGATGGCTGCGGAAATTTCCGAATTGGTGCCTGAGGCCAAGGTTGGTGTGGGACATGGCCAGATGTCGGAAACGGAGCTAGAGAAGACTATTTTGGACTTCCTGGATGGTGAGTACGACGTACTCGTCAGCACTAGCATCATCGAGACCGGGGTAGATATTCCTAACGTAAATACTCTGATCGTGCATGACGCGGACAAAATGGGGCTCTCCCAGCTGTACCAGCTTCGTGGACGGGTGGGACGTTCCAACCGGATCGCGTATGCCTATTTCACGTACCAACGGGACAAAGTGCTGACCGAAGTTGCTGAGAAACGTCTGCAATCGATTAAGGAATTCACCGAACTGGGTTCGGGATTCAAGATCGCGATGCGTGATTTGTCGATCCGCGGCGCGGGTAATCTGCTCGGAGCTGAACAGCACGGCTTTATTGCGTCTGTCGGATTCGATCTATATTCTCAGATGCTGGCAGAGGAAATTAACAAACGCAAAGTTACGATGCTCGGCGAAGAGCCGGTGCCATCCGATCAGTGGAACACAACACTGGATCTCAGTATCGATGCGTACTTGCCGTCTGATTATATTTATGACAGTATTCAGAAGATTGAAATTTATAAAAAAGTGGCGGTTATTGCCTCCTTCGACGATGCAATGGAACTGGAAGACGAATTGGTTGACCGATTCGGAGATCTGCCGGAAGCCGTGATCAATCTGCTGGCGGTGGCCAGAATGAAAGTCTATGGCAAGATCTACGGTATTGAATCAATCTCCCAACGCGGAGATGATCTTACAGTGAAGTTCTACGAAGGCCGAGAACATGCATTTGAGCTCTCAAAAATCGCACACATTGGAAATCAGTTCGAAAGACGTGTACAATTTGAACAAGGACCCCATATGCTTATTCATGTCAAGGGCAAAGGGCTTGGGGACAAGCAACTGATGGAGCTGGTAGAGAAATTTCTGGAGTCCATGAAAAGTGCTTTTAAATCAAAGGGGGAACTAAAGGATGTTAGCAAAGTATAAAAAAGTAGGGAAAGTACTGTCTGTGAGTATGGTAGCAGTACTGTCCTTATCACTGCTTGCTGCTTGTGGCAAGAAGGAAGAAGCGAAAACAGAACCGAAGGATACAAGTGCTGTAGTCGCTACGTATGATGGCGGTACAATTACAGCCAATGAATTCGACATGGAGCAACGGGTCATGAAATTCCTCTATCCGGAATATGCACAAATGATGGATATGGATGATTTCAAGGAGTACCTGGTAAAACAGGAAGTTGCTTATGAATATTTGAGTGGAAAAGCAAGTGATGCAGCCAAAACCGAGGGTGCCAAAACAGCGACAGAGCAATTCGACAAAATGAAAGCTTCTGTTCAAGCTGACCAATGGACTGAGATGCTGAAAGCTCAGAATCTGACAGACCAGAACATTAAGGATTACATGACTCGCATCATGACGGTAATTAAGGATAAAGAAACGGGCGTTACTGAAGATGCGATTAAAGCTGAATTTGAGAAAAATAAAGATCAGTTCACAACGGCGTCTGTTCGTCATGTACTGATTGGATTTACCGATTCTAAGACTAAAAAAGAGCGTAAAAAAGAAGACGCACTCAAAATCGCAAAAGAAGTGAAAGCCAAACTTGAGGGCGGAGCCGACTTTGCAGAAGTGGTAAAAGAATACTCTGACGATACCAATTCTGTTGCAGATGGTGGACTTTTCAAAGACGCACCAGTAGCTAATTGGGTTGATACATTCAAAGAAGCAACTAAAACGCTACCGCTTAACAAAATCAGTGATCCTGTAGAATCTGAATATGGTTATCACATTATTAAAGTGGAATCCCGTACTGAGGCGGACTACACCAAATTAACGGCTGAACAAAAGGAAAGTTTGAAGAGCCAATTGGCAGCTGCTGAGATCGATACATTCATGACCAGCGAACTGGACAAAATCGTAAAAGAAGTAAAACTGCCGAAAACAGACAAGGCTGAAGAAGGTACGACTGAAGGCACAACCGGTACAGGAACTGGTACTGAGGGTGAAAAAACCGATGCGGGTACCGATACCAAAACGGATCAAGGAACAACTGGAACCGACAAGGATACAACAACAGGTGAAGGTACAGATACAAGCGGTAAGTAAGATAGCGAGTGCACACATTCAGCAAATACGTTTGTCTGGGTGATACACTGAACGCTTCTAATATGGACAACCATACAGAAAAGCAAGGGGGGGACTTAAGGCCTCCCTCTTGCTTTTCCTTGTATCTGTGGAGCAAAGTGGGTACATGGTCTCCTTCTGTGGAAGTTTACACAACTATATTCTCCAAAGTATGTATAAGGAAATGGGAACAGATGAATACTATGGTCAAGATATCACACTAAACGTTCTGGGACTTTCCTCTACCCATTAAGGAACAGTAGTTGAAAAATCTTCTCGAGAAAGTGGGGCAACATGTGAAATGAAAGCTACTGGTATTGTCCGCCGTATAGATGACCTCGGTCGAGTGGTCATTCCGAAAGAAATCCGCCGTACGTTACGTATCCGTGAAGGCGATCCACTTGAGATTTTTGTGGACCGCGATGGAGAGGTTATTCTTAAAAAATACTCGCCGATTGGCGAACTTGGTGATTTTGCCAAAGAATATGCAGAATCGCTGTATGAAAGTACAGGCCATGTAACGATGATCTCTGATCGTGATACGATTATTACCGTGGCAGGTGGCTCCAAGAAAGAGTATCTGGACAAGCAGGTAGGTCCTTTGCTGGAGAGTTGTATGGAAAACCGGAAGACGATTTTGGAGACCAACAATGGTTCTTATGAGCTTAGCAAAGATCATGACGAGACGTTATCGTCTTTTGTTATTGCCCCGATCATTTCAGGTGGTGACCCCATCGGAACGGTTATCCTTTTCAACAAGGATGAATCGGTGAAGATGTCTCAGATGGAAATTAAAATGTCCGAGACAGCTGCCGGGTTCCTTGGCAAACAGATGGAGCAATAAATAGCAGATCAACTCCTGGTGCCCAGAGGGCAACCAGGAGTTTTTGCATTTTAGGGAAGATGTAGACCGTGTGGATGATGTCCTGAAGGGTAGGATGCCTTGAGGGGTTAGTCTGTGCGCCTTGGGACAGGTATAATAGCTAGGTATACTTTGAAGGAATGAATGCACGGACATACGCAGGAGGGACATATGAAACAGTTGTCTACAGGCTCAAGATTGCTTCAGGGCGCATTTGTGCTTGGGCTTGCCGCCATTATATCCAAAATCATTGGTGCTTTTCAGAAGATTCCGCTACAGAATCTGGGGGGAGACGGTGTTTTTGGCATCTACAATACGGTGTACCCGTTCTATATGCTCATCATTACCCTTGCTGCTGCAGGGCTGCCTGTGGCTGTATCCAAATTCGTAGCCGAGCAGAATGCTCTTGGTCGACCGGAGGAGGGCAGACGGGTTATACGTTTGTCCTCGATGCTGCTCGGTGGAATTGGACTGGCACTGGCTTTGTTGATGTATATAGGTGCAGCGCTTATTGGAGATCTGATTGGAAATGGAAGTGTCGTACCGTCCATTCGTACAGCTTCAATGGCATTGTTGTTTGTACCGGTGATGACAGGCTTGCGCGGATATTTCCAGGGGTTGCAGCAAATGGTGCCTACGGCGGTATCCCAGGTGGTAGAGCAAACTGTTCGGGTCACGGTGATGATTGTTCTGTTGTTGTGGCTCATGGGACGGGACGCTTCATTGGAGACCATTGCAGCTGGAGCCATGATTGGTTCAGTGGCAGGAGGGTTTGCCGGGTTAGTTACGATGCTTGGATATGTGTACCATCATCGACGGAAAAATGGGGAAAGGCTCGCTGTTATGAAAAGTACTGAGACAGCTGAGCAAATGGAGAAAACCAAAGAACACCGAAGCGGGGGGAGCAGCCTTCTGTCTGAGGAGCGGCGATCCAACGGTGAGTGGATGCGGACGCTACTGATCTATGCCATTCCGGTTTGTCTCGGATCACTGGCTGTGCCATTGATGAATTTGGTGGATACCTTTACGGTACCCCGACTGCTAAGACGAGAAGGGTTGGATGAGCTCCAATCCATGGTGTCCTTCGGGATTTACAACCGGGGCTTGCCGCTGGTTCAGTTGGTGACGATGCTTGCCACGTCGCTGTCTGTGCTCTTTATTCCGGCGATGGCCGAAGCCCGGCTGAAAGGCGGGCCAGAAGCCGTGAGGCAGCAAGCAGGCCTTGCGCTGCGCTGGTTCTGGTTGATCGGCCTGGCGGCATCCGCAGGTCTAGCGGTGCTGGCAGAGCCGATTAACCGCATGCTGTACGGCGATGCCGCAGGCACCGAAGCTCTGCGGTACATGGCGCTGACGGCTGCGGGCAGCACCGTCAGCATTATCGCGGCGGCGCTGCTGCAAGGCCTCGGCGCCGTGCGCGCACCCGCGTTCAGCATGCTGGCCGCCGCAGGCGTCAAGGCGCTGCTGAACGTCTTGCTTGTGCCGGCGCTGGGCATCAGCGGCGCGGCCCTGGCAGGCGCAGTCGCCTACATGCTGGCGGCTGGCCTGAATGTGGCGCTGCTGGCGCGACTTGTCGCCATGCGCCCGGCCCCGGGCGCCGTTCTGGCGAAGCCGGCGCTGGTGATCGCCGCCATGAGCCTGGCGGCGGCAGGCACGGCCTGGGCCGCCGAAGCAGTGCTCGGCGGCATCGGTATCGCGGCCGATCGTAGGCTGGCCGCGATGGGCGTGAGCCTGCTAGGCATAGCCGCAGGCTCGGCCGTGTTCTTGCTGGCCGCGGCCCGGACGAGGCTGCTGAGCGCCGCAGAGCTGGCGGCCGTGCCCAAGCTGGGGCCGCTGCTGGCGAAGCTGCTGCGCAGACTGCGTGTGCTGCGCTAACCCTCGCGTTGCGCTGCTACAGTTAGCGCTACGTCAGCCATTCAACCCGGCTCCCACATTAAAGCGGAGCAAAAGTGATTGAATGAGTCACACCGTGTCATATGCAAATGCAATTATAGGATAACGTCTAATTCTGGTATAATACGTTTAATTATAGAGCCCTGTTCTGTACTATGTATGACCCATCCAAGATTGGTTGACCAAGGATGGGGAGTCGGAACGGGATAGTTCGGATGGAGGCTTATAAAGATGAGTGCAACTTTGACAGTAGTCGGTCTTGGATCTGGAGATGCAGATCAGCTAACGGTAGGAATCATCAAAAAAATGAAACATGCAGCGACGCTGTATGTACGCACACTGGATCATCCCGTATTGAATGATCTCAAGCAGGAAGGGTTGGAGATGACATCCTTCGATGCCATCTATGAGGCGAAGGATTCTTTTCCGGAAGTGTACGACGAAATTGCAGATCGACTGATTGTGGCCGCACGCAAGGGTGAGCCGGGTACCGAGATCGTTTATGCCGTGCCAGGGCATCCCATGGTCGCTGAAGCGAGCGTACGCCTGTTGAAGGAGCGCTGCCCAGAAATGGGCATTTCGCTGCGCGTTATGGGTGGGGAAAGCTTTCTGGATGAAGCGTTTATTCGTCTTGGATTCGATCCGATTGAAGGTTTTCAGCTTCTCGATGCCAGCAGTCTGAATACGGAACTGGTGCAGCCACAGCTTCATACCTTGATTGGACAAGTATATGATGTGTTTACCGCTTCCGACGTAAAACTGTGCCTGATGGACGTTTACCCTGACGATTATCCGGTATTTGTCGGACATGCCTTGGGTGTACAGGGACAGGAGATCATACACAAGGTGCCGCTGCATGATCTGGATCGGATTGAAGGGTACGGTAATCTCTCATTGATATATGTGCCCAAGAATACGGATGACGCGCTTCGTCGGCGCTCCTTCGCACGACTGCATGAAATCGTGAATATCCTTCGCAGTCCAGGTGGCTGTCCATGGGATCAGGAGCAGACCCACCAGTCGATTCGTAAAAACCTGATTGAGGAAACCTATGAAGTCATTGATACGATTGATGAAGATGACCCTGATCACATGAAGGAAGAGCTGGGCGACCTCCTGTTGCAGATTTTGCTGCACTCCCAGATGGAAGAAGAGGTTGGCACATTTAACGTGTACGACGTTATCGAAGGGTTGAACGACAAGCTAATTTTCCGTCATCCGCACGTATTCGGTGAACAACAGGCAGAGAATGCGAATGAAGCGTTGCAAAACTGGGAACAGATGAAGGCAGAGGAGAAAAAGCGCAAGGGACAGGATCTACAGCAGACTTCTGTGCTAGACGGTATTCCCCGCGACTTGCCTGCCTTGATGAAAGGGTACAAATTACAGAAAAAAGCGGCTAAAGTTGGCTTCGATTGGGATGACGTGGAAGGTGTCTTTGCCAAGATTGAGGAAGAGCTGGCAGAGCTAAAAGAAGCAGTGCAGCATAACCAGTCTGCGGAAGAACGGAAGCTGGAACTGGGCGATTTACTGTTTGCAGCTGCCAATGTAGCGAGATTTATTGATACCGATCCAGAGGAGGCGCTTGCCGCCACCAATCGGAAATTCATTCAGCGTTTCCAGTATATTGAGGAGCGTCTGCGTGAACAGGGAAGAACTCCATCAGACAGCAATGTCGATGAAATGGAGCAATACTGGCAGGCAGCGAAGAAGGCTGGATTGTAAAGGGTTCTGGCATTTTGGGCGCTGATCCGATATCATTAGTTGCATCATGCGTATCGTGTCGTCGAAGCATCTCGGGTGCGGTTGCACGAGAAACCGTGTGATTAATGCAGAGGCGTTTCGGGTACTGGACTTAGACTGTTCTTGGGCAGGACCGACAAAAAGTGAAAAAAGTCGAAGACCGAGGCAGGATTTCAGATGCCAAGCCAGAATACATGTGTAGTAACCTTGCGCGGAGCCAACAGCAGCAGATCTGTTGTCACGGATTCGCAGATACTTTTTTTTCAATTTGGGAGGCTTTTAAAAATGAACAAAACAGATCTGATTAACAACATTTCCACCAAAAGCGGTTTGACTAAAAAAGACGTTGAGTCCGTATTGAACGGCTTTTTGGGAGAAATTACAGATGCACTTGCCAGCGGAGACAAAGTACAACTGATCGGCTTTGGCACTTTTGAGACCCGCAAACGTTCCGGTCGTACCGGACGTAACCCGCAAACAGGGAATGAAATCGTGATTCCTGAGTCCACCGTTCCTGCGTTTAAAGCAGGCAACAAACTTAAAGAAGCCGTAAAATAATGCGTCTTGATAAATTCCTGAAGGTCTCCCGGCTGATCAAACGCCGCACCGTAGCCAAGGACGTTTCCGAACAGGGACGTGTGCTGGTGAACGGACGTGAAGCGAAGCCAAGCGCCGCTGTCAAAGTGGGCGATGAGCTTACGGTTCAGTTCGGTCAAAAGCTGGTCACCGTGAAGGTGGAACGTCTTGCCGAGAGTACCAAGAAGGATGAGGCGAGCAGCCTCTACACCTTGGTTAAGGAAGAGCCGATCGCCAAGGATAACGGTCTGAACTGGTAACAGGGATGCCTGATATACTTTTATACACATTCATTGCAAAATGAAAAGAAACGCCTTTCCCGTATAGGGAAGGGCGTTTTTGTGTTCAACCGTTATCCGGACATTTGCTTTCATCCAACCTTGGTTCTATTCTGCACTTCTGATCCATAAGCTAGGGTTAAGAAGGAGGGGTACATGCCATGGTTGAGCAAAGTAAGACGAAACAGCATCATCTGAGCATGCAGAATCGGAAACTGCTGGATCTGACGGGTGTCTCCAATGTGGAGAGCTTCGACAGTGAGGAATTTTTGCTGCAAACTGAACTTGGGCATCTGACCATCCGGGGGCACAATTTACATATCAAAAACCTGAGCCTGGAGGACGGTTTGTTATCCATCGAGGGCACTGTCAGTTCTCTTCAATATCTGGACCCCGGTTCTCAGTCCAAAAACGGTAAAGGCCTGTTCGGCAAGATGTTCCGATGAGTCCGGATACTCAATGGATCACATTGATGTGGATGCTGATGTCGGGAGCCGTGATGGGGATGGCCTACGACAGTTACCGGGTACTGTCCGGTCAGCTACGGTTCCCGAGATGGAGCGTCCACACGCTAGATCTGTTGTATTGGGTCGCTTCCGCGCTGTTCGTCTTCCGGATGCTGTACGCCGGAAACCACGGACAGCTGCGGTTTTATGTCTTTTTGGGGCTGATTATAGGGGTTTGCTTCTATTTTTGGCTTTTAAGTGTTACAACCCAGCGTTTTGTGGTAATGTTAATTAAACTCGCAAGAACGCTGATTCATTGGTGTGGACATATCCTTAACATCCTGATCGTTATGCCCGCTAAAGGACTTTACAAGCTAGTGCGTGTATTATTTGGTTTCGTACTCGCCATACTGTTATTCCTGGGTAAGCTGGTGCTGCAATGTTTGGTACCTTTCGGCAAGTTGTTCCGCTGGATGTTTAGGCCAATCCTGAAACATTGGGTTACGCCACACTTCCTGATCCGTGCGGGTTCAAGTATCGCAGCGATGTGGAAACGCTGGTTTTAAGGAGGTCCGATAATGGGTAAAACACCTATGAACAAATCAAAAGCTCCAGCAGGCCAAGGAAAATCTGCAGGTGCCAAAAGGCGTCTCATGCTATGGATGACCTTTATGGTTGTGTTTATCATTTGGGCAGGATATACGTTCCTTGTGCAGACTGCGCAAATTTCGGACAAGAGTTCTCATCTGGCTGCCCAGCAATCTTCAAAGGAAGAGACGTTGAAGAAGCTGGATCAATTGAAGTACGAAGTCAGTCGGTTGAAGGATCCCGAATACATAGGACAGCTGGCTCGGAAAAAAGGATACTATCTGCCTGAGGAAACACCAATTCAGGTTGAAGAGTCAGGGAACTGATGTAATTTGGCTCATTATCGAGCAAGGATTGTTATCTATGTGTCTGAAGCCGTTATACCGGAAAAAATAGGCTACCTTAAGGGGTAGTGCTCAGTTGACCTTGGTTTGCGGCATAAGGTATAATTAAATTAGCACAGCATTGATTTTGGCATTCAAAAAATCGGGTTGTATATTTTTAAGGGAGGATCATTTTATTCTATGGCAATTGAAGTGGGCACCAAGTTAGAGGGCAAGGTGACAGGCATCACGCATTTTGGAGCATTTGTGGATCTGTCAGGAGGTGTCACGGGTCTCGTTCACATCTCGGAAATCGCCGACAATTATGTCAAAGATGTCAACGACCACCTGAAGCTTAATGACCTTGTTACCGTTAAGGTCATCAACGTTGACAAGGATGGCAAGATTGGGCTTTCCATTAAGCAAGCTGTTGACAAACCGGTTGAGCAACAAACACAGTCCAGACCCCCAAGAGCTCCTAGACCGGAACGCAGTGGAGGAGATCGCGAACGATTCAGCGGTGGAGGCCCAAGTGGTGGCCAAGGCCGTGGAGGCGGTGGCGGTGGTGGTGGTTTTAACCGTGACCGCGGAGGCCGTTCTTTCAAGCCCGCAGCAGGCAAACCTTCATTTGAGGATAAAATGTCACGCTTCCTGAAAGATAGCGAAGAACGAATCTCTTCGCTGAAGAAGAACACAGAAGGCAAACGTGGTGGCCGTGGAGCCAAACGCGTGTAATCTGGTTCAACCTGATTTAAAATATAAGAAAAACCGTTAGCCTTGGGGCTGACGGTTTTTTTGCGTTTGTTTTTAATTTTGGAGTTTAACCGTTCAGATATAGACAATTAACTGGATTCATAGCCGTTTTTGTAAAGTGAAGCTCCATATCCCCAGTTTTTCTGCACAAGAAAAAAAGTACATAAGAACATTTGTCGCCTACCATTTTTTACCGACAGGTTTCCGTGGCATTCCACAGGTATCCTGCTCAAATCGTGGCGATGACGAAGCGCGTCCGGTTCAAAATCAGACAAGTGCCTTGTCGGCAAGGGTTGTGGCAAATGGATGAAACCACAATAAGGCCGGGGGTTCCGCACCACCGCGCCGCGTCTGTTTCTTTTGTCGTAAAGTTTTTGGACCCTACCCACCAATTGTGACAAACTACGTCTTCTATTCTATCTATAATCAGAACCATCGAGAACGAAACACGAAAATTAAATTAATCGAATGGGGTGCCTTGAGGATGATGGAAAAGTGGAATGTCATTCAATTTCCGGGAATGAAAGCTGGTAAAGGAGGTACAGAAGCTCGGGAGGAGCTGTCGGTACGTCTCAAACAGTGGATTAGCTCCCGCAAGGCCGTCCAGATCGTTGCTGCACGTAAATGGGTGCTGCTTCTTACCTTTATGGGATTTTTGCTAGGTAAGGCCATGATTCTGAATGAATTATCACCCTTTGCGATTGCTTACTTTGCGGTTATCGCCTTCATGCGCAGGGATTACATTATTCCGGTAGGAGCTGCGTTGCTGGCAGGAAGTCTCTTCGCCCCGTTTCCGGTACCTCTAATTGTTGCTTCGGAGCTCGCTATCTTCTATCTGTTGTTCAGAGGACTGGAGTCTTATGACCGCGCTGAATTATCTTATGCGCCAACGATGGTGTTTACGACTACTTTTATGGTCAAGTTATTCGCCGTCGTTATTGGGCCGTCTTTCAGCTGGTACGCCATGCTAATGCTCACGATGGATTCCGTACTCAGCTTTGTGCTTACCTTAGTTTTCATACAGGCCATACCGATCTTCACGTATCGCAAAAAAAAATTCAACTTAAAGAACGAGGAGATCCTCTGTCTGATCATCTTGCTGGCTTCCGTAATGACGGGGGCGGTGGGCTGGACGATCCAGTCCCTGTCTGTAGAGCATATGCTCTCTCGTTATCTCATTCTAATCTTCGCGCTGGTGGGCGGAGCCCCCCTCGGAGCATCGGTTGGGGTCATTACTGGTCTCATTCTGAGTTTGGCCGATATGTCGGCGGTATATCAGATGAGTCTGCTTGCTTTTGCTGGCATGCTGGCGGGTATGCTCCGGGAAGGAAAACGTGCGGCGGTTGCTCTGGGCATGCTGCTCGGTTCCTCTATTCTATCCATATACCTGGGTGGACCGGGAGATGTCATGAACTCCTTATGGGAGACATGCGCAGCCATTGTTCTGTTTATGTTAACGCCAAAAAGTATGCTGACGGCCATCTCCAAATATGTTCCTGGCACTCAGGATCACACGAAATCGCAACATGAATATGCGAAGAGAATTCGGGATGTCACCGCAGAACGGGTTACCCGCTTCTCTCAGGTATTCCGTCAGTTGTCACGCAGCTTCGATCAGATGTCCGGCGCGGGGGAGCCGGTACAGAACGAAGGCGGGATGGAACACTTCATGAATGCCGTAGCCGAAGGCACATGTTCGGGTTGCTTTAAGAAGGATCAATGTTGGGATGCGAAGTTTATTCAAACCTATAAATACATGACGGACGTGATGAGTTCCATTGAAGCCAACCCGGAGATGTCAGGCAAGCAGATTCCGGTGGAATGGAACAGGGTATGTGCGAAACCGGAGGACGTACTTGAAGTGATGCGTGCCCAGTATGGTCTGCATCAACATAACATGCAATGGAAACGTCAGATTATAGATAGTCGACAGCTGGTTGCAGAGCAATTATCAGGGGTATCCCAGGTGATGGAGGACCTGGCGAAAGAAATTCAACGGGAAAGTGAGGAGATGGTACAACAGGAGGAGCAGATTCGGGATGCGCTTGAGTCGTTGGGTCTGTCCATACATTCTATTGAAATCATTAATCTGGAAGCGGGGAATGTGGAAATAGAGATTGTTCATGCCTATACACGCGGATTTGACGAGTGCCGGAAAATGATCGCTCCGCTGATTTCGGATGTACTGGACGAGCATATTGCCGTCTTGAATGAGACCATGCTCGATCCTCGCCAAGGGCTGGCGACAGTCACATTTGGCTCTGCCAAAACGTTTGAGATAACAACCGGTGTTGCTGCTGCCGCCAAAGGGGGAGATGTGATGTCCGGGGACAGTTTCAGCACGGTTGAACTGGGTAATGGGACCTTTGCAGTTGCGCTTAGCGATGGCATGGGCAATGGCGAACGGGCACGCATGGAGAGCAGTGCTGCTCTAAACATACTGGAGCAGTTGTTACAGTCGGGCATGGATGAGAAACTGGCGATCAAATCGGTGAATTCCGTTCTGATGCTGCGTTCTCCTGAAGAAATGTATGCAACAGTGGATATGGCTCTGATCGATGAATATACGGCAGAGACCACGTTTATGAAAATCGGCTCGACTCCAAGTTTTATTAAACGAGGGCAGGAGGTTATTCAGGTTTCGGCAAGCAATCTGCCGATTGGCATTATCAAAGATATTGAGGTGGATCTGGTAACCGTACAGCTTCAGCCAGGGGATGTTTTAATTATGATGACAGATGGTATCTATGATGCACCGGGGTATGCCGTCAATAAAGAACTATGGATGAAGCGGCTCATTCAGGAAATTGATAGTGATGATCCTCAGGAGGTAGCAGACTGTCTGCTTGAAAGTGTTATACGTTATCAGCAACATGAGATCTATGATGATATGACTGTAATTGTAGGCAAAATAGAACATTATCGCCCGGAGTGGGCCACATTGAGAGTACCCGGAATAAGCCGGATGGAGCGTCCGCGCACTGTCAGTTAATTGCATATTCCTCTGTTTGAAGTCTCTTCATTCTGGCAATGCTAGTCATAGAGTTGGAGAGTAACCCAAAACGGAGGGATATCGGATGAAACAAATCTTGTTGATCACCGACGGTTGTTCCAATGTAGGCCCAAGTCCAGTGCTGGCTGCGGCGGAAGCGCGAGAAGAAGGAATTACGGTCAACGTGGTCGGCGTTATTGATTATGGAACCATTGGTGAGTTGGGTAGTCGGGAGATCGAGGATATTGCCAAAGCCGGAGGTGGAATTAGTCAGATCGTAGGCACAAGACAGCTTGCCCATACGATGCAGATGATGACAAGAAAAACGGTGGTTCAGACCATTCAACAGGCGGTTAATAGAGAGTTAACACAAATTCTGGGAGAGCACGAGCCGAAAACGGTAACAGACCTTGAACCGGCAAAACGTGCGCAGGTCGTTGAAGTGATGGATGATATGGCCGAGACAACACCACTTCAGGTCGTGCTTCTCATTGACGTAAGTGCCAGTATGAAGCCGAAGCTTGCTGCGGTGGAGGAAGGGATTCGCGATTTAATGCTTAGCTTGCAGGCACGTATGGGTCAGAGCCATCTTTCCGTCTTTCATTTTCCTGGGCGCCATAGCGGAGAAGAAGCTGTCATGGATATCGACTGGACAGTTGACCCGAGCCGTGTTCGTTCACTATTTGGACGTTTGCAAATGAAGGGAGCGACGCCGACAGGTCCTGCGATTCAAAGGGTGATTGATTTTTACCGTTATGGTACACTGGAGGAACAGCAGGAAATAGAAGGGAACTATCGCATTGAAAGAGAAGGGATGCTCGGTGACAACGTTGTCTGACGCCTCTTTCCCGCCAGGAACAGTCATCACAGGGAAATGGAATCGCAGCCGTTATACGATTCGGAAGCTGCTGGGCAAAGGAGCCAACGGCATCGTTTTTCTTGTCCAGCGGGGTGAGAATGGCAAACATTATGCGCTTAAAATGGGATTTGACCCAGTAGATCTGCAATCGGAAATTAATGTGCTCAAATCTTTTCAATTACAGCGTAATCATGAGGCCCTTCGGCAGAGTGGCATTCCTTCTTATCTGAAAGATGTGGATGACTACGCTATTCGTGGTCGTGATATTCCCTTTTATGTGATGCGTTACGTTCGGGGGGAGTCTTTGCACCACTTCATTCGGCGTCAGGGAACGGACTGGACACTTCTGGTTGGACTCAGACTATTGCAAAAGCTGGCTCAATTGCATCAGGCTGGATGGGTGTTTGGCGATCTCAAACCTCAAAATGTACTGGTATCGGATTATGGGCAGGTAGAACTTATCGACTATGGCGGAGTGACTTCTATCGGCCGGAGCGTCAAGCAGTTCACTGAATGGTATGATCGCGGATTCTGGAATGCAGGCAGTCGAACAGCAGACGGTACCTATGATGTGTTTGCTTTTGCGCTATTATTGATTCATGTACTTGAAGCTGATGCACTCAAAGCGCTAGCTGCAGAGGGATTACCTCAACTGCGAAGTGTAAATCAGCTCACAGCTCTCGTGGAGCGCAGCGAACGTCTCCGCCCTTTTCGAAACTGGACTATTCAGGCATTACGAGGTCAATTTCAGGATGCCGGACACGCGGCTAAGGTCTGGAAAGAGATGATGGCACGCCCTTCTCCTCTTCGTCGCCGTTCCAAGAGTACAACTCCGCGTTGGCTCAAAAATGCATTTGCCGTCTCCGTTATATTACTTATTGGGGTACTCATCTATGCACTGCGATTCTGACCTGTGAGAGTGCATATACATAACGTAAGGAATGAGGAACAGGTATGGAAGCTTTACGCTGGAACAAGCTGGTGAATAACGTGCTGGATGCAGCGGAAGAGCATCAGTTATGGGTTCCCGGGGATCGGATTGTCGTCGCAGTATCGGGCGGACCGGACTCGGTAGCTTTTTTGCATATCATGCATGAGATCAGTACCAGGCATGTCCCGCTGGAATTGATCTGCGCCCATGTACACCATGGTTTTCGGATTGAATCCGATCATGAAGCCGAGATGATGAAGGAACTTGCGCACCGACTTGGCATTGCATTTGAATGGGTGAAGGCCGACGTACCTTCTTATATGAAGCTTACCGGTCAAGGCTCTCAGGAAGCTGCGCGCAACAAGCGATATGAGTTTTTGCATGAAGTGGCTGTCAAATACGATGCGGTGAGCATTGCACTGGCCCATCATGCCGACGATCAGGCAGAGACGGTTATGCTCCATTTGCTGCGAGGAAGTGGTCTTTCCGGACTCGCTGGAATGAAGTTTAAACGGCGAGAAAAAAATGTGGAACTTATTCGTCCATGCCTTCGTATAAACAAGACAGACCTTGTAGAAGCTTGTAATACCCAGGGTTTTCTGTATTTTAATGATGAAAGCAATTCCCTGCGTAAATATCGGCGTAATGCCATTCGCTTGGATGTGCTTCCTTTTTTGGGGCAATATAATGGACAGTTGACGCCGTCTTTGAATCGACTTGCCGAAATTGTAGGTGATGAAGACGATTTCATGGAACAAGGTGCATATGACGCATACAGGTGTCTAGTGCAGGCGAACGGCGGAAGGCAAACCTTTGAGGTGCCTTCCTTTTTGAAGTTACATGTCGCTTTACAACGAAGGTTGATTAAACTAATATTGAATTATCTGCCTTTGGACAGTGATTTTGTCGACTTTACCCGTATTGAGACCATTCGCCGCAAGGTAATTCAGCCTGACGCGACGACCTGGAGCCTGGATATAGGACAGACACTCGCCTGCACCCGGGAGTATGATCTGATCTCTTTCGGCATACGGACTGACGTACAGGATCAATCTTACGAATATCGTCTTGCTCAATGGAGCGGAACTTATGAGCTTTCTCTCGCGGAAATCGACCGGCATGTTCGGATCGTTCCGATGAGTCCCGAGGACTATCATGTACCGGAATCGGCGGATCATGCCGCATTTGATGCGGATCAACTGCTTATGCCGCTGGTTGTGCGTTCAAGGTTACCTGGAGATACCATGAAAGTGATGGGATTAAACGGAAGCAAAAAGGTGAAAAATATTTTCATCGATGAGAAAATTCCCCCATCTGTCCGTTCACGGGTTCCCGTGGTATGTGATGGAGCAGGCAATGTCATCTGGTTACCGGGTGTTCGCCGGTCTAGTGTAGCTCCTGTCAGGGAGGATACTTCCGCAATCCTGTACATGACTGTAGGCGATTCAGCGATTCAGGGGTAGTGGTTATGGTTCAGGTAAGGCTTTCATATGTATAACTTAGGAGGTTCGCACAGTTGCAGAACGACATTCAGGAAGTATTGATCAGTGAAGAAGAAATTCAGAGTAAAATCAAGGAATTAGGCGCAACAATAAGTGCCGAATATGCAAATCGCAATCCTTTGGTCATTTGTGTGCTCAAGGGTGCGTTTATATTTATGGCTGATTTGGTTAAGAACATTACGGTACCTGTTGAGATGGATTTCATGGCAGTATCGAGTTATGGCGCTTCCACCAAATCATCAGGCGTTGTTAAAATCATTAAGGATCTGGATGAATCCGTCGAGGGACGCGAGGTTCTGATTGTAGAGGACATTATTGATAGTGGACTCACGCTCAGTTATCTCATTGAACTCTTGCAGAACCGCGGTGCTGAATCCGTCCGTGTGGTTACGCTATTTGACAAGCCTTCAGGTCGCAAAGTCGAACTTGAAGCTCATTACACCGGCTTTGACATTCCGGACGCATTCATCGTTGGCTATGGTTTGGATTATGCCGAGAAGTACCGGAACCTCCCTTACATCGGGATTCTGAAACCGGAAGTTTACAGCAACTAATGCTTAAGCTAGTTCCAAGCCCATATCTGTTGGTGGCTTCTGTTGAGAAGCCATGTCGGGCTATGTTAAAATAATTAAAGTGTCTCGAGAGGAGGTAGGGGATGAATCGGTTCATCCGGAATTCTGGTTTTTATTTGATTCTTTTTTTAGTTGTGGTGGGGATAGTCCAGTTCGTCAGCAATGGCGGCGAAGCCACCGATAATCCTAGATATGATCAGTTGCGCACGGCAATCAAGGCCAACAACGTCTCTGAATTGACGGTTCAATTCAACGGTCAGACGTACCTCGTGACCGGTCAATACAGAAAGATACCTGACGGGGCCAAATCAGAAAATTTCTCAACGTATATTCCTCCTACGGATGAGGCGATTAGTGAGCTTGTAGCTGCAAGCGAAACGAACAATTTTGAATATCATCAGGAACCTATGAAAGGTGACAGCATCTGGTTGACGTTGCTGACTTCCTTTATTCCTTTGATCATTATGTTCCTGCTGTTCTTCTTCCTGTTTAATCAGGCTCAAGGCGGCGGCGGTAAAGTAATGAACTTTGGTAAAAGCCGTGCTCGTCTCTATAACGAAGAGAAGAAACGGGTTACGTTTGAAGATGTTGCGGGTGCTGACGAAGAGAAACAGGAGCTTGTTGAAGTCGTGGACTTCCTCAAGGACCCTCGTAAATTCGCAGCAGTGGGTGCACGGATTCCTAAAGGCGTATTGCTTGTAGGTCCTCCGGGTACAGGTAAAACTTTGCTCGCTCGTGCTGTTGCCGGTGAAGCGGGTGTACCATTCTTCAGTATTTCCGGTTCTGACTTCGTAGAAATGTTCGTCGGTGTCGGTGCATCTCGTGTACGTGACTTGTTTGAAAATGCGAAGAAAAACGCCCCATGTATCATCTTTATCGATGAGATTGATGCTGTAGGACGTCAGCGTGGTGCTGGTCTTGGTGGTGGTCACGACGAACGTGAACAAACACTCAACCAGTTGCTCGTTGAAATGGATGGATTCGGAGCCAATGAAGGTATTATCATCGTTGCTGCAACGAACCGTGCCGATATTCTGGACCCTGCCTTGCTGCGCCCAGGACGTTTTGACCGTCAAATCACGGTTGATCGCCCTGACGTGAGAGGTCGTGAAGCGGTTCTGAAAGTACACTCACGCAACAAACCACTCACCAAAGATGTGAAGCTGGACATTATTGCGAAGCGTACTACCGGATTCTCCGGTGCAGATTTGGAAAATCTCTTGAATGAAGCGGCATTGCTTGCGGCACGTCGTAATCGCAGAGATATTTCCATGCGTGAGGTAGACGAGGCGATTGACCGTGTTATCGTAGGTACGGAGAAGAAAAGCCGTGTCATCAGTGATCGTGAGAAACGTATCATTGCTTACCACGAAGCAGGTCACACCATTGTAGGTTACTTCCTGGAACATGCCGATATGGTACATAAAGTTACCATTATTCCGCGTGGACGCGCGGGTGGATATGTAATCATGTTGCCAAAAGAAGATCGTATGCTTGTAACCAAGCAGGAGCTGTTGGACAAAATAACGGGACTCCTTGGGGGCCGTGTTGCAGAAGAATTGTTCATTGGTGAAATTGGTACTGGCGCATACAGTGACTTCCAGCAAGCGACAGGTATTGTTCGAAGTATGGTTATGGAGTACGGTATGAGTGAGAAATTGGGTCCTATGCAATTCGGAAGTTCACAGGGACAGGTATTCCTGGGCCGTGATATTGGTCATGAACAGAATTACTCGGATTCCATCGCATATGAGATTGATCAGGAAATGCAACGCTTCATTAACGATTGTTACGAGAAATGTAAGGACTTGCTCGTAAAACATTCGAAAGAGATGCATCTGATCGCACAAACATTGCTCGAAGTGGAGACATTGGAAATGGATCAGATCAAGGAATTGATCGAGACAGGTTCCCTGACTCCAAAAAGTGAGAACAGCAATGATGGAGAAGGCACGCCTAGCGAAAGCGGAGAGGCGATCATCGACAACATCGGTGATGTACGCGTCCGTATCCAAGGCAAAGATGAAACGCCTGAGCCACCAGCCGGAGATATTCCTAACGAAGCTCCGAATCTGGACAAAGGAAACAGCAATGACCCGGATGATGGTGGAACGAAGCCAACGTCTTAATTTATAACAACCATCTGTTTATAGTGGCAGATGAACAAAGAGAGCCTTCGGGCTCTCTTTTTTTATATATTCCTTTAAATTGTATAGATAATGATAACGGGGAGCTATAGGGCGAACCACGTAGGAAATGGGCGGTTATGCCCTTGTTCTGGGGCGTTTTCATTTATTGACAGAGTCGTGAACGTTGTGTACATTAGGTGTTAAACCGCTTGTGATTCGTTTCTCAAGCGAAAATAACGACTTGGATTTGCCATATGAAACAGCGTATAAGGCTGTCCCGATAAGGAGAGGATCACAGGTGGAAGCTCTGGCTTTAGAGCGCAAGGCTGAGATGAACCGGGAGCTGCGCGAGCGGCTGATGGAGTTGAAGAAGGAACGTAATGCCATTATTCTTGCCCATTATTATCAACGTGACGAGGTACAGGAGGTCGCTGATTTCCGGGGAGATTCGTTTTTGCTGGCCCAGAAGGCGGCACAAACCGATGCGGATGTTATCGTTTTCTGCGGGGTTCATTTTATGGGTGAAAGCGCTAAAATTCTTGCCCCTAACAAAACGGTTATCATCCCCGACGAGCGTGCAGGCTGCCCAATGGCAGACATGGTGAACGTTGAAGGCTTACGTAAATTGAAAGCACAGCACCCGAATGCCAAAGTTGTAACGTACATCAATTCTTCAGCTGAGATCAAGGCAGAGACCGACATCTGTTGTACATCGGCCAATGCTGTCAGAGTCATTCAATCTGTTGATTCCGATGAAATCATCTGGGTACCGGATAAAAATCTGGGACATTATGTGCAACAACATACAGACAAGAAAATGATTATCTGGGAAGGTTACTGCAATACCCATGATATGCTGACGGTCAAAGACGTGGTTGAGATGAGAGCGAAGCATCCAAATGCCGAGTTCGTTGTTCACCCGGAATGTCGTCCTGAGGTTGTAGAGATGGGTGACTTCGTAGGTAGCACAACCGCCATTCTGGAATATTGTAAGAATTCGTCCGCTAAAGAATTTATCGTAGGTACCGAGGATGGTACAGGATACCAACTGCGTCTCGATAGCCCGGATAAACAATTCCACTTTGCTACCAAGTTCCTCGTATGCCCGAACATGAAGGTCAACAACTTGAAAAAGCTGGTTAAATGTCTGGAAACGATGAAGCCGCAAATTTACGTACCGCCAGCGGTTGCCGACAAAGCCAGAGAATCACTAGAGCGCATGTTACTGGTGAAGTAGCATGCGCTACTCTTGCTCCAAGACAGGTGAAATAACATGATACCGCAATATTTAGTGGATTTTGATCTGTCCGCGCTGCCGATGGTGGAGACGGATGTGCTGGTTATTGGTTCGGGCATTGCTGGTTTGTTTACTGCGATCAAGGCGAGTGAACAACGCAGTGTGTTGATGATCACGAAGAAGTCGTTACTGGATAGTAACACCCGGTATGCGCAGGGAGGAATCGCTGCGGTTATTGCTGAGGATGATTCACCTGCCTACCATTTGCAGGATACACTTGTTGCAGGAGCGGGATTATGCCGCTCCGAAGCAGTCGAAGCATTGGTGAACGAGGGCCCGGACGGAGTGAAAGAACTGATTCGACTGGGTACTTTGTTTGATCTGGAGAACGGCGAGTTGGCGTTGACGCAGGAAGGTGCGCACAGCCACCGCCGTATTTTGCATGCCAATGGGGATGCAACGGGATATGAGATTGTGCGTGCACTGGCTGCACAGGCGAATGAACATCCGGGGATTGAAGTGTGGGATGAGCATTTTGTCATTGACCTGATTACAGAGCAGGGAGAATGTGTAGGTGCGCTGGTTCAGAAGGCTGACGGCTCACAAGTATTTGTGAAGGCAGAGGCAACCGTACTATGCTCTGGCGGAGCTGGACAATTGTATCGATATACGACTAATCCGGAAGTGGCTACAGCAGATGGTGTGGCGATGGCCTATCGTGCCGGGGCAGTTGTCCGGGACATGGAGTTTATTCAATTTCACCCGACCTCCCTTTGTTATCCGGGAGCACCACGTTTCCTGGTGTCCGAGGCGGTACGTGGCGAAGGAGCCTATTTGCGTAATGTGAAAGGCGAGCGCTTCATGGAACGGTATCATGCACAGCTTGAACTGGCACCACGTGATATCGTCGCGCGGGCAATTGTCAGTGAGATGGAATCGACAAACAGCACCTTTGTATATTTGGATATCACTCATGAACCGGCGGAGATGATTAAGCATCGGTTTCCTACTATTTATGAGACCTGTATGCGATACGGACTGGATATGACCACAGACTGGATTCCGGTTGCTCCTGCTGCACATTACATGATGGGCGGAGTGAAGACGGATCTCAGTGGGGAGAGCAGCATTGGCCGGTTATTTGCCTGCGGTGAGGTATCTTCTACTGGAGTACATGGAGCCAATCGCCTGGCGAGCAACTCTCTGTCTGAAGCAATCGTATTTGGCCGGAGAATCGTGGATCGTATTCAATCCCTTCCTCCGCTTGCTTCACTCCAGACAAATATTCCCACATTAACAACTATTCGCAGGATCATAAAGGAAGAGCAGAAGCCGGTGTCCGAAAGACGCTTGCGTCTGCAAAAAATGATGGTGCGTCAAGTGGGGCTGCGCCGGAATGGCGCTAACCTGCAAGCAGCAATAGAGAAACTGCAACAAGAACTGCAATTTTTTGATCAGAAGTTTACTCACAAAGAAGAGATGGAATATGCCAACCTTTTGACCTGTGCCTGGTTGGTTACCACTGGAGCATTACACCGCGAGGAAAGTCGGGGAGCCCACTACCGTGAGGATTTCCCGCAGCGTGACGATGCCGTATGGCAGAAGCATAGTCTGCAGCAGCGAGAACAAGCGATTGTGGAGGAATTGATGTCATGATACTGAACGGATATAATGAAGGACTCATCGAATCAATCAAAAACTGGCTTCGTGAGGATGTTGGTGCAGGGGATGTCACAACAAATGTGACGATTCCCGCTGGCAGTCAGTCCAAGGCCGTTATACATGCCAAAGACAATGGAATCATTGCAGGAATTACGGTAGCAGAACTCGTGTTTCAGGTAGTGGATCCTGGTCTTGCGTTCACACCAATGGTTAAAGACGGTGATGCAGTTACACATGGTACGATTCTGGCTGAGGTAGAAGGAAGCACACATAGCTTGCTGACAGGAGAGCGTCTGGCTCTTAACCTGCTTCAGCGCATGTCTGGTATCGCTACCCGTACACGTACTTATGTTGACGCGCTGGAAGGCCTTTCTACACGACTGGTCGATACTCGTAAAACAACACCGGGACACCGCTTGCTTGAAAAATATGCAGTGCGGGTTGGTGGCGGAGCAAATCATCGGTTCGGTCTCTATGATGCCGTCATGATTAAGGATAACCACATCAAGGGCGCAGGCGGGATCACTGAAGCGGTACAGCGTGCGCGAGCCGTCATTCCGCATACAATGACCATTGAAGTAGAGACCGAAAACATGGAACAGGTCAGAGAAGCCTTGCAGGCTGGGTCAGATATCATTATGCTGGATAACATGCACCCAGATCGGATGCGTGAGGCCGTCGCTCTTATTCGTGAGCAGGCTCCGCATGTGAAAGTTGAGGCATCGGGCAACGTCTCGCTAAATACCATTCGTGGTATTGCAGAGAGCGGAGTGGATGTAATTTCAGTTGGCAGGTTAACCTACTCTTTTGAGAGCCTGGATATCAGCCTGGATTTAAACGAAAAGAAAGAGGGGTGAACCTCTTTGATTCTTGTGGTAGACGTGGGCAACAGCAATATCGTACTCGGCGTGTATCAAGGCAGGGAGTTGCTCCACCATTTTCGCCTGAGTACATCCCGTCAGTCGACAGTGGATGAATACGGCGTATTGATTTATAATTTATTTCATATGTCGGGGATTTCAACACGCGACATTGAAGGTGTGATCATCTCATCCGTGGTTCCACCACTGGTGAATGTGATTGAAGCCATGTGTGAGAAATACGTAGGCAAAAAACCGCTACTCGTTGGGCCTGGTATTCGAACCGGCCTGAACCTGCGGTATGAGAATCCTCGTGAAGTTGGCGCGGATCGCATTGTTAATGCAGTAGCAGCCGTTGAGAAGTATGGCGGCCCTCTCGTTGTGGTCGATTTTGGTACAGCGACTACATTTGACTGTATTGACGAGAAAGGAAATTATCTGGGTGGGGCTATCGTACCCGGCATCCATATTGCAACCGAAGCACTCTATGAACGAGCGTCCAAGCTACCTCGTATTGAATTGGAGAAGCCCAAGAAAGTCATTGGTCGCAACACCATTCATGCGATGCAGGCCGGCATTATATTTGGTTATGCAGGACAGGTGGACGGCATTGTGGAGCGTATTCGCGAGGAAATGGGTGCCAAGCCTAGAGTCATTGCAACCGGAGGCCTTGCCAAGCTGATTGCAGAAGAAACACGCAGCATCGATGAAGTGGATCCGCTGCTTACGCTTGAAGGGCTGCGTATCGTTTATGAGCGGAACCGGGAAAGGTAAGAACAGAGACGGCAAACAGCGGGCTGAGGTTACAGTCTTATATGTTATGCCGTTTTTTCTATAACTGGCGATTACGCCAAAGGAGGCTGAATGACTTGGAAAACAACAACAAACAAGACCGGTTAATTCGCGGTACAGCAATGAACGGACGGGTTAGGGCCTTTGCTGTTCAAACGACGGAACTGGTTGAGGAATTGCGCAGAAGACATGATACGTTTCCCACGGCTACAGCAGCTATGGGGCGTACGGTTACAGCAGCATCCATTATGGGGGCTATGCTTAAGGGAGAAGAGAAGCTGACAATTCAAGTCAAAGGCGACGGCCCCATTGGACAGATTGTTGCCGATGCTAATGCGAAGGGTGAAGTTCGTGGCTATGTAAGCAATCCGCATGTACATCTGCCGAGCAACAGTATGGGCAAACTGGACGTTGCTGGCGCAGTCGGAACAGAGGGATTCGTGAACGTAACGAAGGATTTGGGGCTGAAAGAGCCTTATCGCGGCAGTGTGCCGATTATTTCAGGGGAACTTGGCGAAGACTTTACGTACTATTTTGCCAAATCGGAGCAGACGCCTTCTGCTGTAGGCGTTGGTGTACTAGTGGATACCGATAATTCGGTTATTGTAGCCGGTGGATTCATTGTACAGTTGCTTCCAGGTTTGATGGATGATGAGATTACGGTGATTGAAAATGCCATTGGTACAATGCCGCCAGTGACGTCTCTGTTGGCTGAGGGGCTTGAACTGGAAGCACTGCTTCGTCGCGTACTGCCTGATGTACAGGTCATGGACGAAATGGATATTCATTTCCACTGTGAGTGTTCACGTGAGCGGGTAGAGAAAACGTTGATCAGTCTGGGTCAATCCGAAATGGAACAATTGATTGAGGAAGAAGGCCAGGCTGAAGTGGTCTGCCAATTCTGCAATGAGGCTTACGATTTCAACAAGGAACAACTTGAAACCATCCTAGAGCAAGCCAAGAACTGATTTTATGCGGGGACGGGACGCGGAATGACAAGACAGGAAAAAGGGTTATGGGCGGCTGTAATTGTCTTGACGCTTGGAATGCTGGTGATGGGTTCGGTTATGGTTGTGCAAGGCTTACGAAATGGACGTGAAGGAGCAGATTCGCCTCAGGATACCAATCAAGAAGAGGGAAATGCGGTAGCAACGATCAATGGGGAGGTCATCACCGACAAGGAATGGACCGAGGCATTGAAACGGCGCTATGGCAGTGAATTGCTGCTCCAGATGCTCAATCGTAAAGCTGTATATGCAGAAGCGCTCGATCGTAATCTGACGGTGACTCCCAAAGAAATTGCGAAGGAACTTGCCGCGGCCATGGATGGATATGATTCGGAGAAGGCATATTTTGACGAGATGCAGTCCCAACTGGGTTTATCCAGGCAAGATCTTGAGTTGGAGGCAGGATACCGACTTCTGCTTGAGAAAATCGCGACGAGCGGTATACAGATCAAGGATGCAGATATTGAGCATTATTGGAACGAACACCATGAAGACTATGTTTCCCCAGAAAAATATGATCTGTCTATCATTGTATTGAAGGAAGAGGAACAGGCTGAATCAGTCCTGGATGCGCTCGACAAGGGAGCAGACTTTGAAGAAACCGCGCGTAATGAATCGACGGACACTTACTCCCGTGATGCGGGTGGTCGTCTGGGATGGGTTGAGCAGAACGATCCGTTTCAGTCCGAAGCGATCCTCAAACTTGCAGCTCAACTGGACGTTGGCGATATTGCAGGGCCGGTGAAGGTGGAAGAAGGATACGCCATCATTAAAATGAATGACAAACAACAGCGTCAGGTGCAACCTGCAGAAGAGGTTCGCGAAGAAATTCGGATGCAGCTTGCTCTCAGCCAGGCTGATCCCCTGCCCCAGGTGGAGGAAAGGCTGCGGAGCAAGTATGAAGCTGTCATCATCGCTGAAATTCCGGCATCCTGATTATCCTGCAAACGAATGTCCTACTGCATCTTGATAAAAATACTCTGTCTACGGCCTTAGGGCCCAGGGCGGAGTATTTTTTTGAGTACTCATATTGACAATAGGGTGTAACGTTGATAAGATAAAAATAATCAAAAACCTACTCATTTACTCGGAATAAAACCATTTATATGAACAAAGAAATCTTCGAAAACCCAGGTTCTGTCCGATTTATTGCAGACGGAATGAACTCAGGCGGATTTCCGAAGTTCTTCTATAACATCTAGAGGCTGCTCGGCCACACATGTATATGGCAACAGGACTTAAGTAGTATTCATCCCACTAAGGAGGGCATTCATATGGCTAAAGTAGTTAATAACGTAACAGAACTTATCGGAGGTACTCCGCTTGTTCGTCTGAACCGTATCGTACCTGAAGGCAGTGCTGAAGTATTCGTGAAACTGGAATACCAGAATCCAGGTTCAAGCGTCAAAGACCGTATCGCGATTAGCATCGTGGAAGAAGCGGAAAAAGAAGGCAAGCTGAAACCGGGTGATACCATTATCGAAGCAACAAGTGGTAACACAGGAATTGGACTGGCTATGGTGGCTGCAGCCAAAGGCTATAAGTCTGTTATTGTTATGCCGGAAACGATGAGCATGGAGCGTCGTAACCTGCTTCGCGCCTATGGAGCTGAGCTTGTGCTCACACCGGGAGCCGAAGGTATGAATGGTGCAGTTAAAAAAGCTGAGGAATTGCTTAAGGAAAATCCATCTTATTTCATGGCTGAGCAATTTAAAAATAAAGCCAACGTGAAGATCCACCGTGAAACGACTGGCCCTGAGATTGTTGAAGCTATTCAATCTGTAGGCGGTACATTGGATGCTTTCGTTGCAGGAATCGGGACAGGCGGAACGATTACAGGTACAGGTGAAGTATTGAAGGAATCATACCCTGGGATTAAAATCGTTGCCGTTGAACCAGCAGCTTCGCCAATCTTGGCAGGTGGCAAACCGGGTCCTCACAAAATTCAAGGGATCGGTGCTAACTTTATTCCTGAGATTCTTGATCAGGAAATCTATGACGAGATCATTCACATCGAGAATGATGATGCGTTCGAGACGGCTCGTCAGGTAGCGAAGGAAGAAGGTATTCTATCCGGTATTTCTTCCGGTGCAGCCATCCGCGCAGGTCTGCAAGTGGCTAAACAGTTGGGTGCAGGCAAACGCGTTGTCGTGATCGTGCCAAGTAACGGCGAACGTTACCTCAGTACACCACTTTACAACTTCGAAGCTTAAGCCTAACAAGTGATGAAACAAATCCTCCTTGCCCGCATGCCGGGTGTGGAGGATTTTTTGCTGAATGCTTTTAAAAGCAGCGGCGCTTTAGTATACTATCAGACAATAGAACTAGTGACAGATGGAGGGCGGCAAACCGCAATGACACACCTGATGACAACATACGCCGACTGGACAGAGTGGGCCGGAAAAGGTTGGACCATGATGCCGTATATGATTAAGTCGGATAAGGGACCGTATCATGGCGGTTTACCGTTAACGTGGGAAGCAGCCTGGCAGCAGGCGTCACCCTATGCAATGGTGTTGGAGAATGGTAAAGGCGGAAGGTATACCTTTCTGGGATTAAACCCGGTATCCGTTATCTCCGGCAAGGGCAACGAAGCTGTTATTCATGATCTTATTCAAGGAGGTACCCGAACGGACGGTGGTAAACCACTTGAAGTATTAAAAAGGTGGGCTGCGCCATACAAGGCACCAAAGGTGAGCGGGGCTCCAGACTTTGGTGGTGGATGTGCAGGCTATCTAAGCTATGACGTAGCCAGATCCCTGGAAAAGCTGCCAACCTTGGCAGAAGACAACCCGGCACTTCCGGATTATTGGTGGATGCGTTTTGAAGAAATATGGGCGTATGATCATGAACAGCAGGCGCTGTTCTGCATGGTTCATCTGACTGTACAGCCGGATCAGGATGAAGCTCAGCTTCGCAAGCTGTACGCAGAAGCAGAAGAGCGAGCAGCAGCCATGCAGCAGCGATGGCTGCATATTCTGGGCTTTGCCCAGGCGGAAGAGCAGCAGCAGGCATTGGAGCATCGCCATAGCCACATTCATCTCACTGCGCAATCAGCGGATTCGGAGCGGGAAACGGAAGGATGGCACACCTCCTTTCCTCAAGAGGACTTTGAGCAGGCGGTACGTACAGTGCAGGAATATATCCGGCAGGGGGATGTGTTTCAAGTGAATCTGTCCTTGCGGCAGGAAAAACGTCTCAAGTCCAGTGCAGAGCACATCTATGAATGGCTTCGTCTAGTAAATCCCTCTCCCTACATGGGATTGCTGCGTAGTCCGGATTTCCAACTGGTGAGCGGTTCGCCTGAATTGCTAGTCAAAGTGGATCATGGCAAGGTGAGTGCTCGTCCGATCGCAGGAACACGGAGAAGAGGCCGGGATGAAGCTGAGGATGAGTTGATGGCCGCTGAGCTGCTGAACAGTGAGAAGGAGCGGGCAGAGCATATTATGCTGGTCGATCTGGAGCGGAATGATATCGGACGAATTGCAGCTTATGGATCAGTGCATGTGCCTGAACTGATGACGATCGAGAAGTATTCGCATGTTATGCATCTGGTGTCTCAAGTTGAGGGAACGCTGGCCGAGGGACTATCCGTATTTGATGTAATCGCAGCGACGTTCCCAGGTGGAACGATTACGGGTGCACCCAAAGTTCGCACCATGGAAATCATTGAAGAACTGGAGCCTGTGCGTCGTGGACCGTATACAGGTTCGATTGGGTGGCTGGACTACAGTGGCAATATGGAATTGAACATCATCATTCGTACACTTTCCATTAAAGATGGAGTGGGATATGTACAGGCAGGAGCAGGCATCGTTATTGACTCCGATCCATATCGGGAATATAAGGAGTGCCGGAACAAAGCAAGAGCCATGATGAGGGCTGTGAATTACAGCGAGGAAGCTGAAGCCGTTAAATTAAAATAATCAAGCAGCCGTCCCCTGTGTGGACGGAAGAACAGGAGGAACAACGATATGATACTGGTTATCGACAATTATGATTCCTTCACGTACAACCTGGTTCAATATCTGGGTGAACTGGGGGAGACGGTGGAAGTTCGCCGTAACGATGAAATTGATCTGGCAGGCATCGAGGCATTGGCACCTGATCATATTTTGATCTCACCCGGTCCTTGTACTCCGAATGAGGCAGGCATTAGTCTGGCGGTCATTGATCAATTCAAGGGTAGTATTCCGATCTTTGGCGTATGTCTGGGACATCAGGCGATTGGACAGGCTTTCGGAGGTAATGTTATTCGTGCGGACCGCATGATGCATGGCAAAACATCGGAGATGCATCATAACGGAACATCCGTATTTACCGGATTACCATCTCCCTTTACGGCAACGCGTTATCACTCTTTGATCGTGGAGCGCAGCAGTCTGCCAGATTGTCTGGAGATTACGGCCGAGACGGCGGAAGGCGAGATTATGGGCTTGCGTCACAAGGAATATGCGATTGAAGGTGTTCAGTTCCATCCCGAATCCATCATTACGGATCACGGTCATCAAATGCTGCGTAACTTCCTGTCTCAGCAGGTAAAGGTATAGAGATGAAATATGCCGCGATAAACGGAGAATTGGTCAATATGGCGGCAGCCGTGGTTCCGGTGACGGATCACGGCTTTTTGTACGGACTCGGATTGTTCGAGACGTTTCGAACGTATCAGGGAGTTCCTTTTCTGCTGGAACGTCATTTGGAGCGGATGGCTGCAGGGTGTCGTGAACTGGGCATTCCTTTCACAGCAACAGCAGCGGAGGTAACGGAATGGATCAAAAGTGTACTGCTTGCTAACGAACTCCAGGATGCCTATGTGCGATATACGGTATCTGCGGGCGAAGCCCCGCTGGGGCTACCTTCGGGGGATTATGTGAAACCCAATCATATCGTATTGGCAAAAGCACTACCTGGACCCTCTCCATCTCTATATGAAAATGGTAAAATGCTTCAACGTCTGTCGACGCCCCGTAACACGCCTGAAGGAGAAGTGCGGTTCAAATCGCTGCATTACATGAACAGCATCTTGGCGAAACGGGAACTGAACGGATACGGGCAGCATGTACAAAGTGCGGAAGGTCTGCAATTAACTCGAGATGGCTACATAGCTGAGGGGATTGTCAGCAATGTGTTCTGGGTGAGACAGGGCGTACTCTACACGCCAGCACTTGCGACTGGCATTTTGCCGGGAATCACCAGAGCCGTTGTACTGGAGCTTGCAGTTCACCAAGGAATACCTTGCCAGGAAGGATTGTTCCCTTGGGAGGAGCTGTTACAGGCAGATGAGATCTTTTTGACAGGCTCTGTTGCTGAAATCGTTCCAATTACTACATTGCGGGATGAGGATGGAACGGAAACGGTAATCAGCAGCGGACATATAGGCCCGGTTACAGAAGTACTTCTGGGTATGTACCGGCAGAAAGCGGGGTATACTTCATGACACTTACACCAGTCATCTATGAACGGAATTATGCGTGGGGGCCAGCAGAGCTAAAACTTGGCACACGTACACTTATTATGGGCATTCTGAATGTCACACCGGACTCCTTCTCGGATGGGGGACGTTATATCAATGTGGAGCGTGCAGTGGCTCACGCCATTCAGATGATGGAAGATGGCGCGGATCTCATTGATATTGGCGGGGAATCTACACGTCCAGGTTCAGATATCGTTGGCGCTGATGAAGAGCTCAGCCGGATCATTCCGGTCATTGAAGCACTGCGGCAGCAGGCTCCACATATTCCGATATCGGTAGACACCTATAAAGCGGATGTCGCTCGCCAGGCTATTCAGGCTGGAGCGCACATCATCAATGATGTGTGGGGTGCCAAGGCTGACCCGGAGATGGCACGCACTGCGGCAGAACTGGGATGTCCTCTGATCCTAATGCACAACCGGCAAGAACGAGACTATACCAACTATTTGGTTGATGTAGTCCGTAATCTTGAGGAGAGTATACAGATTGCGCTAGAGGCCGGAGTACATCCCGATCAGATTATTCTGGACCCGGGCATTGGCTTCGTGAAAGATCTGAACGAAAACCTAGTGCTCATGTCATCGCTCCGGTTGCTCAATGAGATGGGCTATCCCGTTTTGCTTGCCACCTCGCGTAAAAGATTCATTCAGAACACCTTACAGGTACAGGCGGATGATGCGCTGGAGGGTACAGCCGCTACGGTTGCTTTTGGCATAGCCCAAGGATGCCAGATGGTCCGGGTCCATGATGTGAAGCCGATTCGGCGCACGGTGGACATGTGTGATGCCATGTTGTATGCATCTCCAGGCTTGCGGAGGAAATGATGCTGGCGGGTCAAGTGACCCGTGCAGTGGAAGCGCAGCGTTTTGCAATAAGAACAAACATCGAACCATGAATTCATTATATAGAGGGCAGGCGGAACTTATGGATAGAATGGTAATGCATCGAATGGAGTATTACGGATATCACGGCGTATTTGCCGAGGAACGGAAGCTGGGGGCGCGTTATTATATTGATTTGGAGATCGATATGGATCTGGGTGAGGCTGGGCGTAACGATGATTTAACCAAAACCATCAATTATGCGGAGATCCATGAGCTGGTCAAACAGATCGTTGAAAATAAATCATTCCAGTTAATTGAAGCTTTGGGCGAACATATTGCATCTTCTTTACTAGACACTTATACTATTATCAATGCACTGACAGTCAAGGTGACGAAGCCGCATCCGCCTTTCGATATTCATTTTGGGGGCGTAACTGTAGAGCTTCGCCGCACAAGAAAGTGAGAACCGATCATGATTGCACATTCGACCTCTGAATCTTCAGAGGCTTATATTGCTTTAGGGGCTAATTTGGGTGACCGGGAACAGACGCTGCTTGAGGCGTTAACGTTGTTGGATGCACATCCTCATATATCTGTCCTGCGCTGTTCTGCGCTATATGAAACGGAGCCGGTAGGTTATGTGGACCAGCCAGCGTTTCTGAATATGGCAACTGCGGTACAGACTACACTTTTGCCGGAGCAGCTGCTCACGGAACTGCTGGATATTGAAACACGGCTTGGGCGGGTTCGTGATATCCGTTGGGGCCCTCGTACAGTCGATTTGGATCTGCTTTGGATGGATGGAGAGACGAGTGATACCGACCGGCTGCAATTACCACATCCACGGATGGGTGAACGGGCGTTTGTATTGGTGCCACTGGCTGATATCGTAACCGAAGATGAGCATTCAGGTTTGTATACCTTTGTACAATCATCGTTGTCTGTACTGGATGGAAAGGATGGAATACAGCTTTGGAAAACGTGCAATTGGCCAATCGAATCCGGGCTTTCCGGAAGCTGAAAGGTTTAACACAACAGGAACTCGCTGCTGAGACGGGCATATCGCTGGCCATTCTGGGTATGATTGAACGAGGCAACCGCAAAGTAGTTGAACGGGAGCTGAATCTAATTGCCGGGGTGCTGTCGATCAGCATTGAGGAGTTACAGGGGAACTAAGGTCGCTTTTTACTAATAAGAAAATATCGTCATTATTCGTTTATTTTATACAAACTAAAACACAACCAGGATTCATGCAAGAGTCGGATTTAAAAAGGAGTGGAACGACTACCATGCTTAAAATTGGTGACATTGAAATGAAAAACCAGGTTGTACTTGCGCCGATGGCTGGCGTGTGTAATCCGGCTTTTCGTCTGATCGCAAAAGAATTTGGAACAGGCCTCGTATGTGCGGAGATGGTTAGTGGCAAAGCCATCGTGCATGGTAACAAGCGTACACGTGAGATGTTATTTGTAGATGAGCGTGAGAAACCGCTGAGCCTGCAAATTTGGGGGGGAGATCGTCAAGCCCTCGTAGAAGCAGCAAAAATTGTGGACAAAGAAACCAATGCTGACATCATCGACATCAACATGGGATGCCCTGTGCCAAAAGTGACGAGCTGTGATGCAGGTGCACGCTGGTTGCTTGATCCGAACAAAATTTATGAAATGGTATCTGCTGTTGTGGACGCTGTAGATAAGCCCGTTACAGTCAAGATGCGGATCGGCTGGGATAACGAGCATATCTACGTAGTTGAGAATGCACTTGCGGTTGAACGTGCTGGCGGACAAGCGGTAAGTGTTCACGGCCGTACACGTGAGCAGCTCTACACAGGCACAGCGGACTGGTCACACATCAAAAATGTCAAAGAGGCTGTCTCCATCCCGGTTATCGGGAACGGAGATGTATCTTCACCGGAAGATGCCCGTCGTATGTTGGATGAAACGGGTTGTGACGGAGTTATGATCGGTCGTGCCGCCCTGGGTAACCCATGGATGTTGTATCGGACCATTCAATACTTGAGTTCCGGGGAACTGCTTCCTGACCCGAATGGGGAAGAGAAGATTCGGGTTGCCATATTGCATATGGACCGTCTGATAGCACTGAAGGGTGAGGCTGTTGCTGTTCGCGAGATGCGTAAACACCTGGCTTGGTATCTGAAAGGTCTGAAAGGATCTGCCCGTATCAAAGACGTTATTATGGAAGAAACCAAACGTGATGAGATGGTGCACATTCTGGAGAACTTTGTAGGCCAGCTGCATATGGAAGGCAATCTGGAGTCAGAACCAGCACTAGCCGAAAATGCATCCTGATCTCCTGCTGTAAAACGTTTACAGCTATAGGGGGCGTAACATTGACTTTTCGAGACCGTTACCCTATAATTTCACAGTATAAATTCGCCATGTGCGTCATAAGGCTAGTGCATCAGGAGGAACGTTCTGTTTCTCCGGAGAACTTCATATAGTTTTGAAGATGTATGCGGGCGGAGCTCTGTAAACAGCACTGGTTCCGTTGCCGTGCAATCAAATTATTCCCATGACAGGAGAATCGGTTGAGATGAGCGATAAGGAAGTTATCCTTACACCAGAGGGTCTTAAGAAGCTTGAAGAAGAACTGGAAATGCTGAAATCAGTGAAGCGCCGCGAAGTGGCTGAACGGATTAAGGTAGCCATCGGGTATGGAGATATTAGTGAAAACTCCGAATACGAAGACGCGAAGAACGAACAGGCTTTCATTGAAGGCCGCGTTATTACGTTGGAGAAATTGCTTCGGAACGCACGGATTATCAACAGCGACGAGATCGATACCGAAGCTGTAAGCGTGGGTGCAACAGTCACTGTAGAAGATCTGGAATTCGGTGATATCACGGAATATACGATTGTAGGTTCTGCGGAGTCCAATCCGCTGCAAAACAAAATATCGAACGAAAGCCCAGTTGGCAAAGCCATTCTGGGCAAGAAAAAAGGTACGGTTGTTGATGTAAGTGTGCCTGCTGGCGTAATTCAATATAAAATTGTAGACATCAAAAAGTAATATAAGCAATGAAGCAGTCGGGTACGGAGACAAAAGCTTCCTTAGGGAAGCTTTTTTCAACATTTGAGGCAGAATACCTCTGAAGATGCCTGCAATGTAAATAAGGAGATGAATATAGATCATGACGGATGAAGTCTTGAATCAGGAAACCGAAACCGAACTAAGTGAGCTTTTACAAATTCGCCGCGACAAATTGGACGAGCTCCGCAAATTGGGGATCGACCCTTTTGGCCAAAAATACGTACGTACGGAAGAAGCCGGCTCCATTCTGAAGAAGTATGAAGAACTGACCAAGGAAGAGCTGGAAGAGAAGCACATCGAAGTCAGTATTGCCGGACGGATTATGGCGAAGCGGGGAATGGGTAAAGCGAGCTTTGCACATATTCAGGACCTGAGCGGCAGAATCCAGATCTATGTTCGTCAGGATACTGTACCGGAAGACAAATACGCCGCGTTCAGCCTGCTCGATTTAGGGGATATTGTAGGTGTCTCTGGGGTAATCTTCAAAACCAAGACAGGTGAAACTTCGGTTAAAGTTCAAAATCTCGAAGTATTGTCCAAGTCACTTTACCCACTTCCGGATAAATATCATGGACTCGCGGATGTAGAGCTGCGTTACCGCCAGCGCTATGTTGACCTGATTATGAATCGTGAAGTGCAGCAGACCTTCATTACTCGTTCCAAAATCATTCAGTCGATGCGCCGTTACCTAGATTCTCTGGGCTATCTGGAAGTCGAAACTCCGACGCTGCACACCATCGCTGGTGGTGCCGCTGCGCGTCCATTCATCACGCATCATAATGCGCTTGATATGGAATTGTACATGCGGATTGCGATTGAGCTTCACCTGAAACGTCTGATTGTAGGCGGTCTGGAGAAGGTATATGAGATCGGCCGTGTATACCGTAATGAAGGGATGTCGACACGTCATAACCCTGAGTTCACAATGATTGAACTTTATGAGGCATATGCCGATTATCAGGATATTATGCGTTTGACTGAGAATCTTGTTGCTCACATCGCACAGGAAGTGCTTGGTACGCAAGTTATCCAATATGCAGACTATCAAGTGGATCTTACACCACAATGGCGCCGTGTAACGATGGTAGACGCGGTTAAGGAAGTTGTAGGCGTGGACTTCTCCGTGCACATGACGAACGAGGAAGCTCATCGTTTGGCGAAAGAACATAAAGTTCCGGTTGAAAAGCATATGACATTTGGTCATATTCTGAATGCATTCTTCGAACATTTTGTAGAAGAGACATTGATTCAACCAACCTTTATTATGGGGCACCCGGTTGAGATTTCTCCGCTGGCGAAGAAGAGCGATGCAGATCCACGTTTCACGGACCGCTTCGAGCTGTTTATCGTTGGACGTGAGCATGCAAATGCATTTACAGAGCTGAATGATCCAATCGATCAACGTCAGCGCTTTGAGGCACAATTGCTGGAGAAAGAACACGGGAACGACGAAGCGCACGAAATGGATGATGATTTCATCCGTGCGCTCGAATATGGTATGCCACCAACAGGTGGACTGGGAATCGGTATCGACCGTCTGATCATGTTGTTGACCAATTCGCCGTCCATTCGTGACGTACTGCTCTTCCCGCACATGCGTCCTCGTACACAGGATTAAATAAGGAACGTTTAACTCGTTCATAATAGAAGAGGAACCTGCCGTTCAGTATGATGCTGGTGGCAAGTTCCTCTTTAGGTTTACATAGGCATTGAAAGTGACAGATTCGTCGAAACAACATGTGTGACTAAAGTGTGGTGACAGAATTTTGTTCGCCTACCTGCTTGTATTATGTTAAAAGAGGTGCCCTCCATGAAGTTTAGGCTTCACATTGCTAAATTCCTATCACCCCCATTGATTCTGGTTGGTGGTTTTATGCTTATTATCATGATCGGTACGATTCTGCTCATGTTACCTATCTCCAATCAAAGCGGCGAGCATTTGGCGTTTATTGATGCGCTTTTTACTTCTACCTCTGCCGCATGTGTAACCGGGCTGGTCGTTGTGGATGTAGGGACGACTTTCAACCTGTTTGGTCAAATCGTGATTATGGTGCTTATGCAGCTAGGTGGACTTGGCTTCATGACCATCGCAACGTTGTTTGCATTAGTATTGGGTAAGCGTATCTCGCTAAAGGACAGGCTTCTGCTGAAAGAGGCTATCAACGCTGACAGTATGGAAGGCATTGTACGTATTATCCGCAAAGTGCTCATTTTTTCGTTTACCATTGAAGGGGTGGCTGCTGTTATATTGGCACTACGCTGGGCAACGGAGATGCCCTTTTGGCAGGCGGTATACTATGGGGCGTTTCACTCGGTTTCATTATTTAATAATGGTGGTTTCGATCTGTTTGGCAACAGTTTTCAGTATTATACAGGGGACTGGTTGTTTAACCTGACAGCTTCCGTGCTGGTTGTATCGGGTGGACTCGGCTTTGTGGTGCTGAATGATTTGTTTGAGTTCCGCAAGCGCCGTCGCTTATCGTTGCAGTCCAAACTGGTATTGTCCGTATCAGGTGCACTGATTGGTATTGGAGCAATTGTACTGTTTGTATTTGAGTTCACCAATGGACACACACTGGCGTGTCTAAGTTGGAGTGAAAAGATATACGCCTCGTTCTTCCAATCGGTCTCTACACGTTCGTCGGGTACGAGCACCATTGATATTACCGAGATGAGGCAGGCCACCCAGTTCTTCTTCATTCTGTTGATGTTCATTGGGGCATCTCCGGGATCAACCGGGGGTGGGATCAAGACGACAACGTTCCTGATCATGATTGGAGCGGTGTATGCCATGATTCGTGGCAATAAAGATATTGTATTTTTCCGTCAGCGTGTTCCGAAAGATTTGCTGATGAGAGCATTGACGATTATTATGGTTTCCTTGATCATATTCATGGTTGTAGTAATGCTACTACTTACCACAGAGGATGCACCGTTCCTTTCACTTATGTTTGAAGCGGCCTCGGCAATTGGGACAGTAGGTCTGTCGGTGGGAGTAACGCATGAATTAACGGTATGGGGAAAAGTGATTATCGCCTTCACGATGTTTATCGGACGTATTGGACCACTAACCATTGCATACGCGCTTCGTCCGCGCAAAGAGAAAAAGTTGTATCGCCATCCGGAGGGCCGAATTATTATTGGATAAAAAGAAAAACCGTCACGCATTTAGGAGGCTAACCCTATTATGGATACATAGGTTAGTTACAACTAATGCCTGACGGTTTTTTGTTTCATAGAAGTTATTACTCGGTTCTTGCTGATACGAAGGATTGAACTGTATTTAATTATGTGACCGAATGTTATTCTGCATCCCGGCATAACGTTGCAAGATGTGTGGTAAGGATGTTCTCCATAATCTTGGTGTTCATCTGGTCAGGACGAAGAATCGCATGAATTCCCAAACCGTCGACCAGTGCGTACAGCCTTTCAATTTCCAGTTCCTTGTCGATGTCTGTTCGGCAGAGATTGAGTTCCATGAGGTAGGTGATAACTTTTGCCATCGCGTGTCTGAGCTCATTATAGACTTTGTCGGCATGCTCTTTGAGAACAGGGTCACTCTTGGACTTGGCTGTAAAAGCGTACCACACCTCCATTTCGGCCATTTTTTCATCCGTACTTGGCAAGAGTTCTAACAACAGAAGCTTCATATTCTCCAAAGGAGATGCATCAAAGGAAATCTGTGTGATTCGATTCGATACCCGTTCGGATACCAGATTCATTGCGTATAGGAGTAGTTCTGATTGGGTTGAAAAGTAGTGGCGCATAGACCCGGCCGATATTCCAGCTTCTACCGCAATATTTCGAACGGAGGCCTGTTCCATGCCATCTCTTCGGATGACACGCCAAGCCGCTTCGGCTACGAGCAGACGTTGTTTATCGTGATCAACTATTTTAGGCATAAAAAGATTATATCATTGTTGATTATTATAATACAAACGTGTTAAATTATATTTAATACATTCGTATTATAAAAGGAGTGAATCATTTGATTGCCTATTTTATTATTGGATGTGAGATTGCCTTCTGGGTATTTGTCGCTTCAGGTCTGAGTGTGCGTTATCTGTTTGGGATGAAACGGACAGGGGTCGCGCTGTTAATGGCAACGCCCATTGTGGATGTTCTTCTTATGGTAGCGACGGTGATGGATCTTCAACGGGGTGCTACGGCAAGTATGGTTCACGGCATTGCAGCTATATATATAGGTGTGAGTATTGCTTATGGTCATCAGATGATCGCTTGGGCTGATCGTTATTTCCTTTACTGGTTTAAGGGAGGGGATAATCCTCGGAGCAGCAAGGTGTATGGCAGCGAGCATGCTAGTCGTGAAAGAGTGGGATGGCTTAGACATCTATTGGCTTGGGGTATAGGTAGCTTGTTCTTGCTCGCGATGATCTGGTGGATTGGGGATACGGAGCGTACTGCGGCATTTTCTAATCTCATAAGAGTATGGGGGATTATACTGGGGATCGATTTTATAATCAGCTTCAGTTATAGCTTATGGCCGCGAAAGATGCCTGTGGAGAAATTGAAGTAACATATAATCGGATAGGGCGGGAGGAACATGCGGATTATCCATGGAGGAAAGGTGAATCACATGTTCTGGGAAGAGAGTGTTTAATAAGGATTGAAGGGATCTTAAATAACTCCGGCATTAAGTGAATAGCTATACGAGAGACTAAATATAATTTATTGAAAATAAAGCTTGCGTTCCCAACCTGTACATGGTATATTCTAATTCCGGCCAAGAAAACACGAGAAACACGGTGCGGC
>NZ_JBZVDZ010000017.1:0-63670 GCF_058408365.1 Paenibacillus sp. MDV22-iso6
CGCCGATGGTACTTGGACCGCAGGGTCCTGGGAGAGTAGGACGCCGCCAAGCGAAGAACCACTGCCGATGTTATTCGGTGGTGGTTTTTATTTGTGTTTTTTAATATAGATCGTTATCCCCGAGAGATGCCCGCGCATCTCTTGTTTGACTTTGTCCCGTTCCTCTGACACACTCATAAATGGATACATACATCACGTATCAGGCCATGATTTGAAAGATATCATAACTTAGAGAACGGGGTGCAGGACGACATGGAAATTCAGAAATTAACCGTAGATGATTTTGAGCCAGCTATGGCACTCTCCGAGTATGCTTTTCAAGTGGTAATGAGTGAAGAGCAAACGGAGAAGAGACGGAGTCAATTTGATTCACAGGATATATGGGGTGTATTTGAGGAAGGACAATTGGGTGCCAAACTTCATATTATTCCTTTTCAAACCTATATTCATGGGAGATCGTTCGAGATGGGCGGTATTGCGGGAGTAGCGACATGGCCAGAATATAGACGTAAAGGCTGGGTAGCTGGGCTGTTGAAGCATGCGCTGGAGGAAATGAACCGTAACAAACAAAGTATATCGTTTTTGCATCCGTTTTCTTTTGCATTTTATCGGAGATATGGATGGGAGACGTATGTTGAGTTTAAACGATATAAAGTGCCTACAGCTCATCTGCCTGCGAAAAAGGCAACCCCAGGAACAATTCGCCGTGGCGATCCGGGACTCAGTATATTAAAGGAAGTATACAGTGCGTACGCTGAACGCTATAACGGAACCTTGATTCGGGATGATGCGAGATGGGAGAATTCAGTTCTATCTAATGGCGCCAGCCAGAAGGCTGTATATTATGATGAAGCTGGTAAAGCACAAGGCTATGTTTTATATGAGGTTAAGGAAAGAAAGTTTACCATTAAAGAGATCATTTATCTGAATGAAGAGACAAGACAAGGTTTGTGGACCTTTATTGCCAACCATGATTCTATGATTGAGGAAGTCACTTTACAGGCACCAGCCAGTGATATGCTTGCTTTTCAATTAGATAATCCGCGGATTGAGCAGGAAATTGTACCTTTCTTCATGGCACGTATTGTGAGTGTAGAACAATTTATTTCACAGTATCCTTTTGCGAGCCCAGACTCACCAGTACAGATTAATCTCCAGGTAGAGGATGCCCATGCACCATGGAATGAAGGGGTATGGCAGTTGAATGTGGCGATGAATGGTACAGCTTCGATATGGAAAACATCTGAGTCGGCACCTAAGGATCAGACTGTTAAAGTAGACATACAGGCGCTCACCGCAATGCTGATGGGGTATCGTAGGCCCGCAGAGATGGCTCAAATAGGTAGAATTGAAGGACCGAATGGAGCGATTAAGGCTTTGGAGCAAGCGATTCCTGAACGGGAAACGTATTTACTTGATTTTTTCTGATCCTCATAGAGTAACGAGTATTCTAGGATCAATTTCATAGACTTAACTTGTATAGCATTACGATGCTAGTGTGAGACAAATGGACTTCTCCAGCTATTTTGGAGAGGTTTTTTTGTGTCAGCCGAATATTTCGTGTAAAATCGTAAAAAATGAATAGTGCTCCCTCTTGGCAAAACCACAAAATATGCTATAATGTATATAAAGTCAAAGAAAGTCAAAGTCAACTAAAGGTTAAATACTTACGTAACTTTCTTTCTGCAATCCGGTGGTGGGAGCCATATTGAAGGTAGTACACATCAGCGGATAAAAGCAATATTAAAGGACCTTCGAGCGTCCTTCGCTCTCTTGTTAAAGACCGTTGAAGATCAGTTTCGCTGTTTCCTTGATTGGTTAAATGGGTTGAGAAGGTGTACTCTGTAGGGGCGTGTGGGTCCTTATTGACTTAACGTTTCAGACAGTGGAGGATGAGTGGATGCGTAATATCTCTGATATTATCGAACAATATCTGAAGAGTATTTTGCATGAAAGTCCCGAAGGATTGGTCGAAATTCAACGTAATGATCTGGCTGATCAATTTTCATGTGTGCCTTCCCAGATCAATTATGTCATCAGCACCCGATTTACACTCGAAAAAGGTTACCTTGTGGAGAGTAAACGTGGCGGCGGCGGTTATGTTCGCATACAGCGGATTGAATTGCCGGCTCACTCGGCTCTGCATAACCATTTGCACCATAGTATTGGAGATGAGATCGGGCAGACAGCTGCCGAAGGTCTGATCTACCAACTGGAAGAAGCACGTTTCTTGAGCAAAAGGGAAGCCGGGTTGATGCGGGCAGCTGTTTCGAGAGAGATTATATTGGTCAAACTTCCTTACCGGGATCAAATTCGTGCCAGAATGTTAAAGGCGATGTTAATATCTTTGCTCGGTAAATGAAAACTATCGGGATCAAGGGGGTACATCATTGTGCTGTGCCAAGAATGCAACAACCGTCCGGCAACACTCCATTTCACGAAGATCGTGAACGGAGAGAAGACGGAATTCCATATTTGTGAGTCATGTGCTCGTGAAAAAGGGGAAATGATTCCCGGAACATCCAACGGATTTTCCATTCATAACTTATTGTCCGGGTTGCTTGATTTTGAACCCTCAGGCAAGAATGGCAGTGCGGGAGCAACACCTGCGCAATCCCTTCGTTGTGAAGAATGCGGCATGACCTATTCACAGTTTAGCAAAATCGGCCGCTTTGGCTGTAGTTCTTGTTATAAATATTTTGACAGTCGTTTGGACCCACTATTCAAACGGGTTCACGGTAGCACTTCCCACGTGGGTAAAGTACCTGCACGAGCTGGTGGTCGCATCAAGGTCAAAAGACAGATTGCTGATCTGAAACGGGATCTTCAGGAGAGCATAACGCAAGAAGAGTTTGAAGAAGCCGCTCAAATTCGTGATCAGATCAGGGAACTTGAAAAAGAAATAGCTCAGGAGTAAAGTTTGTGATGAGTAGGAGGGATGCGTAATGCCTAATCTGCGTTTTACAGAGAAGGCGCTCAGCGACTGGATGCGTAGTGATGCGGCTGATTCCGAAATCGTCATTAGCAGCCGAGTCCGGATCGCACGCAACCTGCAGCATTATCCGTTTCCGATGCTGGCTTCCAATGAGCAATCGGAAGAAGTGCTGAATAAGCTGAGCGAAGTACTTCAATATGATGACGTTCATGCCTTTGGAGATTTTCATACCCTAGATCTGATTGATATTGATGACCTTGACAAACGGGTGCTGGTGGAGAAGCATTTGATCAGTCCCAGTCTTGCGAACGAATCCAGAAATGGTGCTGTTATTCTCAGTGAGGATGAATCTGTCAGTATTATGATTAATGAAGAGGATCATCTTCGTATCCAGTGCCTCTATCCGGGGTTCCAGGTAAAAGAAGCCTGGGAGAAAGCTTCCGCCATAGATGATGCTTTTGAAGCGCATGTGGATTACGCTTTTGATGACCGCAGAGGATATTTAACCAGCTGCCCTACGAATGTAGGTACAGGTGTAAGAGCATCTGTCATGATGCATCTACCCGCTCTGGTGATGACACAGCAGATTGGCCGCATTCTAAGCGCAGTCTCCCAAGTCGGACTGACTGTACGGGGAATTTACGGTGAAGGCAGTGAGGCGATGGGTAACCTGTTCCAGATCTCGAACCAGATCACACTGGGGCAGACGGAACAAGAAGTCATCGATAACCTGCATAGTGTTGTGTTACAGATGATTGGGCATGAGCGTACCGCCAGAGAACGGTTAATTACCGACTCCAGATTGCGGATTACCGACAGGGTTATGCGTTCTTACGGCATTTTGTCCCATGCAGCCATCGTCGATTCGAAGGAAGCTGCACAGCGTCTGTCTGATGTTCGACTTGGTGTTGATCTCGGATTGTTGGACGGCTTGTCCATTACCGTGATGAACGAGTTGAATGTGATGACGCAGCCGGGCTTTTTGCAGAAAACATTTGGGGAAGACATGCGGACAGATGAGCGTGACATATATCGGGCTCAGTTGATCCGTGATACGATCAGTGCAGCCAATCAATCCTAGGTTGTTCAAGAGTTGTTTATAAAGGTTTCACGCCGCAGATGCGGCTTTTATATAATAGAGCATTTCTATAAATGAATGCTGAATGATTTTATTCGCAGCACGGCTGCAAACAAAAATGATATGAAGAATACGGTGGGATCCTTTCAACAGCCCCCGTTTTATCCAAAACCATGGAGGTGCAGGAGATATGATGTTTGGAAGATTTACGGAACGGGCCCAAAAGGTGCTCGCATTGGCGCAGGAAGAAGCTGTCCGTCTAGGTCATAATAACATCGGTACAGAGCACATTTTGCTCGGCCTCATTCGTGAAGGCGAAGGCATCGCAGCCAAAGCGCTGATCGGCCTGGGACTCGGATTGGAAAAAATTCAAGATGAAGTAGAGACGCTAATTGGCCGTGGCCAAGAGCAACCTACGAACATTGCATATACGCCTCGTGCGAAAAAAGTGATTGAATTGTCTATGGATGAAGCTCGCAAATTGGGCCATACCTATGTAGGCACAGAGCATATCCTGCTTGGATTGATTCGTGAAGGTGAAGGGGTTGCAGCACGTGTGCTGAACAACCTGGGTATTAGTTTGAACAAGGCACGTCAACAAGTGCTGCAACTGCTTGGCAGCAGTGAAGCTGTATCCAGTCATAATGGTACGCCTTCCAATGTCAGCACACCAACACTGGACAGTCTGGCACGTGATCTTACGGCGTATGCCAAGGAGAACAACCTGGACCCAGTGATTGGACGTAGTAAAGAAATCGAACGTGTTATCCAGGTGCTGAGCCGTCGTACCAAGAACAACCCAGTACTGATCGGTGAGCCAGGTGTAGGTAAAACAGCTATCGCTGAAGGACTTGCACAAAAAATCATCGCCAACGAAATTCCAGAGACTTTGCGTGACAAACGTGTCATGACATTGGATATGGGTTCAGTTGTTGCAGGTACAAAATATCGCGGTGAATTCGAAGATCGTCTGAAAAAAATTATGGATGAAATTCGTCAAGCGGGTAACATTGTCTTGTTCATCGACGAATTGCATACCCTGATTGGTGCAGGCGGAGCGGAAGGTGCAATTGATGCTTCGAACATTTTGAAACCGGCTTTGGCCCGTGGAGAATTGCAGTGCATCGGTGCTACAACGTTGGATGAATATCGCAAATATATCGAGAAGGATGCTGCGCTAGAGCGTCGTTTCCAACCGATTACGGTCGATCAGCCTTCTCCAGAAGAAGCGGTTCAAATTTTGCATGGTTTACGTGATCGTTACGAAGCGCATCACCGGGTAAAAATTACGGATGAAGCGATTGTGCAGGCGGTTAAACTGTCTGATCGGTACATTACAGACCGTTTCCTGCCGGACAAAGCGATTGACCTGATTGATGAGGCGGGTTCCAAAGTAAGACTGAACTCTTACACGATCCCACCTAACCTCAAACAACTGGAGAGCCGTCTCGAGGATATCCGCAAGGAAAAAGACGCAGCGGTTCAAAGCCAGGAGTTCGAAAAGGCAGCAGCGCTGCGTGACACGGAACAAAAAATCCGTGAAGAGCTGGATGTAACGAAGAACCAATGGAAAGAAAAACAAGGTCGCACGGATTCCGAGGTAACTCCTGAGGATATTGCACAAGTAGTAGCCAGCTGGACTGGTATTCCGGTGAATCAGCTGAAAGAAGAAGAGACACAACGCTTGATGAATCTGGAATCAATTCTGCATGAACGTGTCATTGGTCAGGATGAGGCTGTGAAGTCCGTCAGTCGTGCAGTTCGTCGTGCTCGTGCTGGATTGAAAGATCCGAAACGTCCAATGGGTTCATTTATCTTCCTTGGTCCTACAGGGGTAGGTAAAACCGAGCTGGCTCGTGCTCTTGCAGAAGCCATGTTCGGGGATGAAAATGCAGTCATCCGGATTGATATGTCCGAGTATGGCGAGAAGCATTCCACTTCAAGACTCGTCGGAGCTCCTCCGGGATATGTGGGATATGAAGAAGGTGGACAGCTGACAGAGAAAGTTCGTCGCAAACCTTATTCTGTCGTCCTGCTCGATGAAATCGAGAAAGCACATCCTGAAGTATTCAACATCTTGCTGCAAGTGCTTGAGGATGGTCGTCTGACCGACTCCAAAGGTCGCGTCGTAGACTTCCGGAATACGTTGATTATTTTGACATCCAATGTGGGTGCAGAAGCGATCAAACGCAACTCTACACTGGGCTTTACGGCAGTAGTGGATGCAGGTGCGGATTACGATAACATGAAGGGTAAAGTGATGGATGAGCTGAAGAAAAGCTTCCGTCCTGAGTTCCTTAACCGGATTGATGAAATTATCGTGTTCCATTCTCTTGAAGAAAAACACATTGCTGAGATTGTTACACTGATGAGTGAAGAGCTTCGTAAACGTCTGAATGAATACGAGGTCGACTTCGAGCTCACAGACAATGCCAAGGCTTTCCTTGCCAAAGCAGGCTTCGATCCAGCCTATGGTGCTCGTCCGCTTCGTCGGGCGATCCAGAAGCATATTGAAGACAAATTGTCGGAAGAATTGCTCACGGGTAATGTGACTAAAGGTGATTCGTTGCTCATCGATGAAGAGAATGGAGCATTGTCTGTAACTAAAAAAGACGTTGTTGTTCCTTCCACTGAGGAAATCGAAACGAAATAAGTAACACTCAACTAGTGACATAACTACTGAGTCTGATGTATAAAACAAAAATCCTTCCTGGCTTTAGTCGGGAAGGATTTTTTTGTGTTTTTGTGCCAGTCAGAGACCCAGAGCTGTTGTTTATCAGAAAATAAACTTAGAAGTGCTACGAACATGTGTAAAGTTTGCGATAATCCTTTACGAAAAATCTCAAACAATGGTAAACTTTTATTAACCCTGCACGTCAGGGAATTAAGGCAAAATTCGTCGAAAAATGCAAAATGCTGTTATAAAATAAATCCTAGGAGTGCTGAAGTGGCCAAAGTTAAAACCAAGTTTCAGTGTACGGAATGCGGCTATGAAGCCCCCAAATGGTACGGCAAATGTCCGGGTTGTCAGTCTTGGAATTCAATGGTGGAAGAAACCGAAACGGTGGTCAAAACACAAGGGAGAAATTCCCCTCTCTTTGAGAGTAAAGATAAGCCACTTCCCATCATAGATATAGATAGCGGTCAGGAACCGCGTGTACAGACTGGAATTGAAGAGCTGAACCGGGTTTTGGGCGGCGGAATTGTTCCAGGATCTCTCGTTCTGGTGGGCGGAGACCCCGGAATCGGAAAATCAACATTGATGTTGCAAACATCTCATGCTTTGACTCACTCAGGTTTGCGTGTGTTATATGTCTCAGGTGAGGAATCAGTTAAGCAAACGAAATTGCGGGCTGACCGTCTGGGTGCGCTGTCTCCTGAGTTATATGTACTATGTGAGACCAATATGGAGCGGGTAGAGGAAGCGGTAGAGCAGATCCAGCCGCATTTTCTAGTCATCGACTCTATTCAGACCGTTTATCTGCCAGAAGTCACCAGTGCACCCGGCAGTGTAGCTCAGGTAAGGGAATGTACCTCACGGTTCATGCGAATCGCCAAAGGGCGAGGCATTGCAACCGTACTTGTGGGGCATGTTACGAAAGAAGGCGCCATTGCAGGTCCACGTATGTTGGAACATATGGTGGACTGTGTTCTTTATTTTGAAGGAGAACGGCATCATACGTATCGCCTTTTACGTGCGGTAAAGAACCGTTTTGGTTCGACCAATGAGATCGGCATTTTTGAAATGGGCGAAGATGGACTTCGTGAAGTAGGCAACCCTTCTGAGCTCTTTTTGTCAGAACGTCCTCTGGGTGTGGCTGGTTCTACCGTAGTTGCCAGCATGGAGGGCACACGTCCTCTGCTTGTGGAATTGCAGGCATTGATTTCAACCACACATTTCCCTTCTCCGCGGCGTATGGCAACAGGGGTAGATCTCCATCGATTAAACCTGATTATTGCGGTACTGGAGAAACGGATGGGCATGTTCTTGCAAACGCAGGATGCTTATCTGAACGTAGCTGGTGGTGTGAGATTAGATGAGCCGGCAGTAGATTTGGCGGTTGCTGTAAGTATCGCATCCAGCTTGAGAGATGTACCGACCAAGCCAGATGACGTCATCTTTGGGGAAATCGGTTTAACGGGTGAAGTTCGGGCCGTTTCAAGGGCTGAACAACGTGTGAAAGAAGCTCAGAAATTGGGCTTTAAGCGTGTCATTTTACCAGAAAAAAGCTTAAAGGGCTGGAAACATCCTCGCGGGATACAACTGATCGGTGTGAATACCGTGGCAGATGCACTAGCGGTTGCTTTAGATTAGGGGGCATAACAAGATGAAAGATTCGAGCCAACTGGATAATATGAACGAATTGTTAAGGCTGATTGCACCAGGTACACCTTTCCGCGAAGGTCTGGAGAACGTGCTGCGCGCCAAGACGGGTGCACTGCTGGTTGTAGGATACAGCCCTGAAGTAATGGAAGTGGTGGATGGAGGATTCTCGATTAACTGTGATTTCTCCCCGAACTATTTGTATGAACTCGCCAAGATGGACGGTGCCATTATCCTTAGCGAGGATTTAAAACGTATTCTATACGCCAATACTCAACTTATTCCTGACTCATCCATCTCTTCATCTGAGACGGGGATCCGTCACCGGACGGCTGAGCGTGTCGCGAAACAAACAGGCAAATTAGTCGTATCTATATCGCAGCGGCGGAATATTATCACCTTATACCAAGGAACACTACGGTATTCCCTCAAGGAAATCGGGGTTATTTTGACCAAGGCGAATCAAGCGATTCAAACCTTGGAGAAATACAAGGCTGTATTGACACAGTCCCTTACGAATCTGAGCGCCGCCGAGTTCGAGGAATTGGTAACGATTCCTGAGGTAGTCAATGTCATTCAGCGTACGGAAATGGTTATGCGCATCAAAACGGAAATCAAGCGTTACATTCATGAACTCGGCAACGAGGGACGTCTGATCTCCATGCAGATGGAGGAGCTCGTCGGTACAACAGAAGAGGAAGCCTGGTTGCTGTATAAGGACTATGCCCGTGATGACAGTGATGACAAGATTCGTGAGATTATCGTTGGTCTGAAAAGATTGTCGGACGATGAATTGCTGGATGCACATCATATTGTACGTCTTCTGGGATACCCTTCGTCAGCGGCTACGTCTGAAGATTCGGTTGCACCTCGGGGATATCGGGTATTAAATAAGATACCCCGCCTGCCGAATGTCATCATCCATAACCTGGTGGATCAATTCGAACAATTGCCTCATGTCATTATGGCTACAATAGAAGAGCTGGACGAAGTGGACGGGATTGGAGAGGTACGGGCCCGAACCATTAAGGAAGGTCTCAAGCGTTTGCAGGAGCAGATGTTTATTGACAGACAAATGTAAGGGTTTGCCTATAACGGCTTGAAAATAATGAGGTGAAACAACGATGTTAACCAGATTCATTCCGAATCTCTTTACCTTGGGTAATCTGTTTCTTGGAATGATGGCAATCCTGCTTGCAATTGATGGGAAGTATAGTTTGGCTGCCATTTTGGTCATTATTGCGATGTTACTGGATGGCCTGGATGGCCGTGTCGCACGTGCACTTAATGCCCAGAGTGAGTTTGGCAAAGAGCTGGATTCTTTGTCTGACATGGTTTCATTTGGTGCAGCTCCAGCTCTAATTATATTCATGGTCTCGTTTCAGGACGCAACTCCGGTTCTCGCCTGGATCGCAACCGCAAGCTTTCCAATCTGTGGGGCTATCCGGTTAGCCCGGTTTAACGTTCGCCCCGGTATTCCCGGGTACTTCACAGGTTTGCCGATCCCAGCGGCTGGAGGGGTACTGGCAACACTATCCCTGTTTAATAAGGATATCGGTCCCGTGAGTATGATGATTGCGACCTTGCTGTTATCGTATCTGATGGTAAGTTCGCTGAAATATCCCAATTTCAAAAAGGTTGGTCTACCGCGTAAAGCGATCTGGATTGCACCTTGGGTCATCGTCTTCGCGGTAGTGGTGGCTGTTATGTTTCCAGAACAATTGTCCAAATTGATCTTTATTCCACTTGTGTTATACGCTCTATATGGGATGAAGCATAATATGCGGACGGCAGCCTCGCGGAACCGAGCCAAAAAGCGTAAAGAAGAGAAGTCTTCCCGTCCTTCCGATCGCTAGGCATTCCATCATTTCGGGAAATAAAAAGAAAGCACGTATGCTCCTCAACAGGAGAATACGTGCTTATTTTTGTTTTTAAAATCTATACGTTAACTTAACCATTTGCAATGAAATACGTATTGTTTACGACAAATTGAACATCCCTAACGTCGAACATTTCTGTGACTCGTGATTTACGACCTCTTCCATGTTGATGTCCAGCAGATTGCAGAGAGCCGACATATAAAACAGGTTCCGCCCTAGTTCAGAGCTGATCACCTCTTTACAATTCTCGCACAATTCACCTTCCACATGCGTTTCCAGCAGGCCTTTTGATTGAGCAATGTCGCTCTCTGGGGCATATTTCTGCTTGGTGGCGTGCAGCTCAATGCAGCCGCATTCGGTAATGGCCTTGGACACGGCACGGTTGACAGAGGCGCCGGCTTGTCCTGTTTTGGACAGTACATCAATCAGGCTGCGATGACGCAGCAACAGCTCGGAAACTTGATCCTGAAAAGCCTGTAAACTTAGCGTACTCATTTTGCTACTCACCTCGGGATATGAATTGAATTCATTATATGCCAATAATTTACCTTCTTTCAACTGACGATTGCAACATTTCCAAAAAGTTCTTCAAAAGCGGGATTAGCAATCTGAGAATTGGATCATACTGGATATAAAGATGAAGTTATATTGAAGGAGGTGCAGGGACTTATGTGGAAAAAAGGCATTTTAACTTTTACAGGATTGTGCGGTGCATGGTTCGGCTACACGGCATATCATCTGGCAGGAAAATCCGTCCCTTGGATGGCTGAATGGATTCAATCAGCAGGATTATTGGGGGCTGGGGTATCAACCCTACTAGGTGCTGTATTGTTTATGTCCGTGTGTAACATTGGTGGAACATTAATGGCAACCAGACTACATAATAGTATTGATTCGTTGGCCAAAGTACCGATGAATGAATTGGCTGCGGGTGCGGCGGGTACAGTTGCAGGACTGCTGGTGGCCTTGCTGTTATATCCTTGTGTGGCATGGCTGGGGACGGCCGGAGAAGTGCTGCAAGTGGCGCTAACGGTCGTAAGTAGCTATACGGGCTATATGCTTGCCATGGCGAAGAAAGACGATCTGGCGGCCTTCTGGATGTCAGGACGCTGGGGTCATCCCGAGGTGGATGAGGAAAGACGGCTAGAAGAGCACAAAATTTTGGATACCAGTGTAATTATCGATGGTCGCATCGCGGATATATGCAAAACCGGATTTATCGAGGGCACGATTGTAATCCCGGAATTCGTTCTGGAGGAATTGCAGCACATTGCCGATTCATCGGACTTGCTCAAGCGGAACAGAGGACGGAGAGGGCTTGATATTCTAAATAAAATTCAGAAGGAATTGGACGTCAAAGTGCTCATCTACGAAGGTGATTTCGAGGAGATTTCGGAAGTGGACAGCAAGCTGGTCAAGCTCGCCAAGGTGCTTCAGGGTAAAGTTGTCACCAACGACTTCAACCTGAATAAGGTCTGTGAACTGCAAGGAGTATCCGTGCTAAACATCAATGACCTCGCCAATGCTGTTAAGCCGGTGGTATTGCCAGGTGAGGAGATTATGGTGCAAATTATCAAGGATGGTAAGGAACACGGTCAAGGTGTAGCCTATCTGGATGATGGCACGATGATCGTAGTGGAAGGCGGACGCGAGTATATCGGCATGATGATGGAAGTGCTGGTGACCAGTGTGCTGCAGACGTCAGCGGGACGAATGATTTTTGCCAAGCCGAAACTGTTGGAAAAAGCCCAATAAAGCGGTATGATGGGTAGTGTATCGTTTAACGATATTTAATATCGATAGTAGATATTTTGTATCTTTGGACGATAAACTGACAGACAAGGCAGGGATTGCGGCATGGATAAAGAGTGGGGTGTTGTCATTGTGGCGGCAGGTCGGGGGACCCGGATGGGAACAACCGAGAGTAAGCAGTTTCTGCTGCTGCAGGACAAGCCCGTTTTCATACATACGCTTGAAGTGTTTGCGGCTTTGGACGAGGTCAGCGAAATGGTGCTGGTCACGGGAGCTGCCGATGTTGAACGCTGCCAGGATTGGGTAAAAGAATACCGACTGGAATCACGTGTCCGTGTCATCCCCGGAGGGAAAGAGAGACAACATTCGGTCCACGAAGGCCTTAAGGCACTAGGGACAGACTGGGTCCTCGTTCACGACGGGGTACGTCCTTTTATAAACCGTGAGCAGATTATGGGGTGTATGAAGGCCGCTATGTCGGGTGGAGCAGCTGTACTGGCCGTTCCAGTGAAGGATACGATCAAACAAGTAAATGCGGATGGAATCGTTACGGCGACGCCGGACCGCAGCAGTCTGTGGAGCATTCAAACCCCGCAGGCTTTTCGTCTTTCTTCCCTGCTGATTGCGTACGAATCGGCGGACCGGGACGGATTTCTAGGAACGGATGACGCAATGCTGGCTGAACGCCAGGGAATGTCGGTCAAGGTTGTGGAAGGCAGTTATAAGAACATCAAATTAACGACGCCGGAAGATTTGGAATACGCCGCGTTTTTGCTCAAGGGAGAGAAGAAGCGATGATACGTGTAGGACAGGGATTCGATGTACATCAACTGGTAGAGGGACGCCCATGCATTATTGGCGGGGTAACGATCCCTTATGAAAAAGGACTGCTGGGTCACTCGGACGCAGACGTGCTGCTGCATGCCATCAGTGATGCCATTCTTGGTGCGCTTGCACTTGGGGATATTGGCAAACACTTCCCGGATACGGATCCGGAGTTCAAAGATGCTGATAGCCTGAAACTACTGGAGCATGTGTGGCAGTTGGTGAAGGATCGTGGATACCGTCTGGGGAACATTGATTCAACCATTATTGCACAGAAGCCGAAGATGGCACCTTACGTTCCGAAGATGGCCGAGGTTATTGCCAAGGCACTTGAAGCAGATGTAACTCAGGTGAATGTCAAAGCGACAACAACAGAGCAACTGGGATTCCCCGGACGGGGAGAGGGCATAGCTGCCCAATCGGTTGTTTGCCTTGTTCGCGTGTGATATTATCAACCAATTAGAGACGGAGGGGATATTATGAGCACCGAAGTTCGCGTGCGCTACGCGCCGAGTCCAACGGGACACCTGCATATCGGGAACGCCCGTACGGCGCTGTTTAACTATTTGTATGCCAAACATAATAACGGCAAATTCATTATTCGTATTGAGGATACGGACGTGAAACGCAACATTGCCGGTGGTGAGGAAAGCCAGCTGAAATACCTGAAATGGCTCGGAATCGAGTGGGACGAAAGTATTGATGTCGGCGGCGAGTACGGACCATACCGTCAGACGGAACGTTTGGACATCTATCGTAAATATACGCAGGAGCTGCTGGATAAAGGTCTGGCTTACCGCTGCTATTGCACGGAAGAAGAGCTGGAGCAAGAACGTGAGGAACAGACAGCACGTGGAGAAACTCCGCGTTATTCGGGTAAACACCGTGATCTGACACCGGAGCAACAGAGCGCATTTGAAGCGGAAGGCCGTGTGGCGAGTATTCGTTTCCGTGTACCGGAAGAACGCATTTATACGTTTGATGACATGGTCAAAGGAACAATCTCATTCAATAGCAAGGAATCCGGCGACTTCGTTATTGTGAAAAAAGACGGCATTCCTACGTACAACTATGCAGTTGCTGTCGATGATCATTTGATGAAAATCTCCCACGTCCTGCGTGGGGAAGATCACATCTCTAACACACCGCGTCAACTGATGATTTATGAAGCGCTTGGCTGGGAGCCGCCGCAATTCGGTCATATGACGTTGATCGTGAATGAAAACCACAAAAAGCTGAGTAAACGTGACGAATCCGTTATTCAGTTTATTGAACAATATGATCAGCTCGGCTATCTGCCTGAGGCGATGTTTAACTTCATCTCCCTTCTTGGCTGGTCGCCTGAAGGAGAAGAAGAGATCTTCTCGCAGGAGCAGTTAATCTCCATTTTTGATACGAAGCGTCTGTCCAAGAGCCCGGCGGTATTTGATACACACAAGCTGGCTCACTTGAACAACCACTACATCAAAAATGCTGAACCAGATCGCATTGCCGAAATGGCGATTCCACATCTGCAAAAAGCGGGACGTATTGCCGCTGAGCTCTCACCTGAACAAAAAGAATGGGCATATACGCTTGTTCATCTCTACCAAGAGCAAATGAATTCTGCCTCCGATATCGTGGAGTTGTCGGAAGTGTTCTTCCGTTCCCACCTGGAGCTGGAAAGTGAAGGGGCTGCTGTACTGGCTGAGGAGCAGGTACCAACCGTTCTGAAGGCATTTGCTGATAAAGTACAGGCTAGCGACGAATTTACACCAAGCAAGATGGCTGCGCTGATCAAAGAAGTTCAGAAAGAGACCGGGTTTAAGGGTAAACAGCTGTTTATGCCGATCCGTGTAGCTCTGACAGGACAGACTCATGGACGCGATCTGAACCAAACAATTGTACTGCTTGGCCGCGATACGGTCATTGATCGATTGCATGCTCAGGTAAAAGGCGCGTAAGTAACGCCCTTGTTTAGTCTACTTTGACTTAAGGATGGAACTTCGTTCCCACCGATATGAAGGAAGATTGTTGTCAGTCCATAACCTTTTCGCTATAATAGCAACACAAAGGTTAAATGGTATGATTTTATCATTCATCATAAAAACAGCAAAGACCGGGAGAAGTAGGCTGAACCGGACAGATTCAGAGAGGATGGTCCCGCAGTAAAGAACAAGATTCTTTGCTGAGGTGGCTGTGAGCCATCCGCTGTCCGTCAGTCGAAATGCACCCGTGAGCTGCATAGCCGAATCCGGCCCCGCCTCTCGTTATGTAGGAGAGAGGAAAACGTCAGGATAGGTTGTGACGGTTGGTTCCCGTTACGGAACTGTTGAGGGTTCATTCTTGTGCAAGGATATGAGGCAGCTATAACAGGTAGCCTAGTTCTTGTATGTTAAGGCATGAACCGAGCAGAGTGGGACCGCGATAAACGCCTCTGCAGCTTAATAGCTGCAGGGGCGTTTTCTATTTAGGTCGAGTCAGAAGAACACTACCATGAGGGCCGCGCCATCCGGAAAGCCGGAGGACGAAGACCTGAACAAGAGGGGAACGAGCATGTTCAAGAAGATCAGATCAGATATCCAGGCGGTGTTTGAAAACGATCCGGCGGCCCGGGGATGGTTTGAGGTTGTATTTACCTACTCGGGGCTGCATGCGATATGGGCGCACCGGGTGGCACACTTTTTATACAAGCGGAGATGGTTTTCTTTCGCGCGGTTCATTTCACAGGTCAGCCGCTTTATGACAGGCATCGAAATCCATCCAGGCGCTACGATTGGCAATCGGTTGTTTATTGACCATGGCATGGGCGTGGTGATTGGGGAAACGTGTGAAATTGGCGACGATGTTGTCATCTATCAGGGGGTCACACTTGGCGGAACGGGTAAAGAAAAAGGGAAGAGACATCCGACAATTGGCAATAATGTGGTTATCTCATCCGGAGCGAAGGTGCTAGGTTCCTTCAGCGTGGGGGATCAATGTAATATTGGTGCGAACTCGGTTGTGCTGAAGGAAGTCCCTTCGAATAGCACCGTTGTAGGCATACCGGGCAGAATCGTGAAGCAGGATGGCCGCCGGGTGGACCGCCTGAATCAGCAGCTTCCAGATCCGGTCATCGATTCCCTGCGCACTATGCAGCAAGAAATCGAACGATTACGTGAAGAAGTGCGTACTTTGCAGAGTACACGTGAAAGTGAGTTTTCCCGTGGTACAATAGAATAATGATGGAAACGGATGAAAGGAAAGTGACTATGACGCTTCAAATTTACAATACGATGAGTCGTACCAAAGAGAATTTTGTTCCTCAAGAGCCGGGGAAAGTGAAAATGTATGTGTGCGGGCCGACGGTATATGATTACATTCATATCGGGAATGCACGTCCAGTTATCTTTTTCGACACAGTTCGCGGATATTTGGAACAGACCGGACATGAGGTGAACTATGTCGTAAACTTCACGGATGTCGATGATAAGCTCATTCGTAAAGCTGAGCAGCTTGGCACGGATGTTCCTCATGTCGCAGAGAAGTTTATTGCAGCGTACTACGAGGATCTCGAAGGGCTGGGTATTCCGAAGGCAAGCAGTAATCCAAGAGTGACCGAAAACATGCCGCTTATTATTGATTTTATCCGTGAGCTGGTTGAAAAGGACTTCGCCTATGAAAATGGGGGTGACGTATATTATCGCACAGGCAAATTTGCGGAGTACGGCAAACTATCGAAGCAAAACCTTCAGGAATTACAGTTTGGAATTCGTATTGGTGTAGATGAGCGCAAAGAGCATCCAGAAGACTTTGTCCTCTGGAAAGCTGCGAAGCCGGGTGAGATTTTCTGGTCCAGTCCATGGGGCGATGGTCGTCCGGGCTGGCATATCGAGTGCTCTGCCATGGCACGGGAATACCTGGGGGATACGTTGGATATTCACGGCGGAGGACAGGATTTGCAGTTCCCTCACCATGAGTGCGAATGCGCTCAATCCGAGGTGTTGACTGGTAAACCACTGGCAAACTACTGGATGCATAACGGATTCATCCGTATTGATAACGAAAAAATGTCGAAATCACTCGGCAACGGTGTGCTTGTCAAAGACCTTCGCAATCAATATAAACGCGAAGCCATTCGTTATTTCATGTTGTCTACTCACTATCGCAATCCGTTGAACTTCACGGAAGATACGATGGAACAGGCACAGAATAGTGTGGACCGGATCGCAAATGCCGTAGGTAACCTTAATCATCGCTTGCAGGCTGTGAGCGTGGATCAGGCTGTGTCAGCTGAGTTTGCAGCGAGACTGGAGCAGATTCGTCATCAGTATCATGAGAAAATGCAGGACGACTTCAATACGCCTGATGCGATTACGGCAATGTTTGAGTGGGCTGGGGAAGCTAACCAACTGTTGCAGCAAGATGTGGTAAACGCTGCGGACATTCGTGCTCTGCTGGAATTGTTCAATGAGTTGAATGCAGTGCTTCGTATCTATACCGAGGCTGAACCGGAGCTTTTGGACGAGGAAATCGAACGTCTAATTGTAGAACGTAACGAAGCACGCAAAACCAAAAACTGGGCGCGGGCTGATGAAATTCGGGATGAACTGTCTGCGCAGGGCATCTTGCTTGAGGATACGGCTCAAGGAATGAGATGGCGGCGCAAATGAGCGAGGAACAACTGAAAAAGTTGTCAGAATCCGTCGAGCATACCGAGCAACGAGATGAACAGCAGACAGATGAACAGTCTCTGAGCGTTGACCAGGGAGGATGGTTTCCTTATCCCCCCTCCCGGCCTGCACGGTTGATTCCTCCCATCGCTCTCGCCTACATTGGTGATGCGGTATATGAGGTAGCAGTACGGCAGTATCTGTTATCCAAAGCCAACATGCGTCCTAACCATCTGCACCGTAGTGCGACCGGTTTGGTATCGGCGAAGGCACAAAGCCGTATTCTCACAGGTATTGAGGCTGAGCTGACCGAGGAAGAGCGTGACATTGTCAGACAAGGTCGTAATGCCAAGTCTGGCAGTATTCCCAAAAACGCAGACGTTTTGGAGTATAGACATGCCACGGCTCTGGAGTGTCTGATCGGTTACCTGTATAGCAGTGGTCGGCATGATCGCATGATTGAACTGATTCGCCGGGGTATCGAGCATGCGGAACAACATTCGCAATCACCGACAAAATAATATAAATTACAACAAAGCCGCTTCTGTAGGGTGCGCCGATTAGGGTGCAGTAAATCACAGGGCGTTATAGAGAGGATCGAACAAAGATGGAAGAAGAATGGATCGCCGGTAAGCACTCCGTAACGGAGGCGCTGCGTTCAGGCCGGACCATTAATAAAATATGGATTGCAGATACAGCGCAAAAACATTTGACACAGCCTATTATCACTGAAGCAAAAAAATTAGGTATAGTCATTCAGCACGTTGACAAGCGTAAACTGGATCAAACAGTGCCGGGCATTCAACACCAGGGTGTGATGGCGCAAGCGGCTCCTTACGCTTATGTGGAGGTTGAAGACATTCTTGCTGCAGCGGCTGCTAAAAATGAACATCCATTTTTGATTTTGCTGGATGAGATCGAAGATCCACATAATCTTGGATCGATTTTGCGGACGGCCGACTGCACAGGTGCGCATGGTGTCATTGTACCTAAACGGCGTTCAGCTGCAGTTACAGTGACTGTATCCAAAACTTCAGCAGGTGCTGTTGAGTACGTGCCAGTGGCTCGTGTAAGCAATCTGGGTCAAACTATTGACCGTCTCAAGGAAGAGGGCGTATGGGTTGTAGGTACGGATGTTGCAGCTCAGGAGAGCGTGTTTGGTAACGGCGTCTTTACAGGCCCGGTAGCCCTCGTGATCGGAAACGAAAACAAGGGAATGGGACGACTCATTCGTGAGAAGTGCGATGTGTTGATCAAATTGCCGATGCAAGGTCAGATTAATTCCCTGAATGCTTCCGTGGCAGCGGGTGTTGTCATGTATGAAGTGCTCCGCTCGCGCCAAGCGCAGGACTAGAAGATATGGCTGATTCCCGTGATGTGCTTCTTGTAGACGGGTACAACATGATTGGTGACTGGCCGGAGCTATCCAGATTGGCGGAGAGTGGATTGGAGGAGGCCCGCAACAGGCTTCTCTCTCGACTAGCCGACTATCAGGCATTCTCCGGCTTGAGAGTCATTGTTGTTTTTGACGCCTACCTCGTGCCTGGACTCGGTAAATCCTTTACACAGAGCAAAGTGCAGATCTTTTTTACAAAGGAAAAAGAGACGGCAGACGAATGCATTGAGAGACTCGTTCGGGAACTAAGCACGCGAAGACGCCAAATCTATGTGGCTACAAGCGATATGTTAGAGCAGCATGTCATTTTTGGACAGGGAGCTCTGCGTGTATCCGCAAGGGAATTGCTGATCGAAGTAGAGCAGAACGAAAAAGAGTTACAGAAACGTTTGGAAGAAGATCAAGCTAAAGCAACGCGAAATACACTCGGCGGGAAGTTAAGTCCGGATGTTTTGAAGCAGTTTGAGCGGTGGCGCCGGGAATAATAGCACGGTTTTACAAAAATTAGAATTTTGAAACTCTTGACAATTATGTTATTGATGTTCTTTTTTAGGCAGAGCGTGGTTGACGGTGTGAGGTACCATCATATATACTGATCCTATATTTCATAGAGTAGAGTAACGGGGTACCTTGCGTTGCAGCCGGAGGGATTGTCTGTGAGTGTCGACCTCAAAGATATCATGTTATCCAAGTATGATTACCAAAGTGACGAAGACATTGTCGAAGCGGTCCGTGAAGGTGAAAGCGAAGCGCTGGAGTTTTTGATTAACAAATATCGTAACTTTGTACGCGCCAAGGCAAGATCTTATTTTCTGATTGGGGCTGACCGGGAAGATATCATTCAAGAAGGAATGATTGGACTCTATAAATCCATTAGGGATTTCAAAGGGGACAAGCTCGCTTCTTTCAAAGCCTTCGCCGAGTTGTGTATTACACGACAGATTATTACGGCAATCAAGACAGCAACACGTCAGAAGCATATTCCGCTTAATTCTTATGTATCACTGGACAAACCTATTTATGACGAAGAGTCCGATCGTACGTTACTCGATGTGATTTGTGGAACACAGGTCAGCGATCCGGAAGAACTTATCATCAATCAGGAAGAGTTTGTGGGCCTGGAAGATAAGATGTCTGAGATTCTGAGTGATCTGGAACGTAAAGTATTGATGTTGTATCTGGACGGGAGATCTTATCAAGAGATTGCAGTGGATTTGGACAGGCATGTAAAGTCCATTGATAATGCACTTCAGCGCGTGAAGCGTAAACTTGAAAAGTACCTGGAAGTTCGAGATAATTGAACACATGTTGTCGTTGACGGAAAAGGCTCGGGGTTTGAGTCTTTTTTTGCTGCCTCAAGTTTATAAAGTTAAAGAATGATTATACTAGTAATCGCTTGGTCCATGCAGGAGAAGAGAAAAACAGAGATGAGAAACTGAATGTGTTTGATAGGAACTTTTTACCCATTGATGAAAGGCTATTCTTTCATTGACATGGTTATACCCTTATGATAAAGTGTTTTAGGTAGGCCTAAATTCGCGGCTTTTTTTTAGGATTAATTTAGAGACTCCGCTTGAATGTGGAAGTCTTCGGGAGGTGTACATCATGCGGGTAATTATTACTTTGGCTTGTACAAACTGCAAACAAAGAAATTACACTACGACAAAAAACAAGCGTAATCACCCCGACCGCATGGAGATGAAGAAATTTTGCAAGTTTTGTAACGAGCAGACTTCTCATCGCGAAACCAGATAGTTTTTTGGAGGTGTAGTCGGCGTGAAACGTAGTTTCAAATCTCTGATTTCCTTTTTCTCTGAAAGCTGGGCTGAACTTAAAAAAGTTCGCTGGCCTAATCGTAAAGAGCTGACCAACTACACATTGATCGTTCTTGGTACTGTTGTGGTTATGACGCTGTTTTTTTGGGTCATTGATATCGGCATCTCCGCTGTGATCGAAGCGATTATTTAAGAAGGGTCCCAGGTGGCTTGATATGGAAAAAAGATGGTACGTCGTTCATACCTATTCAGGGTATGAGAATAAGGTCAAAGCCAATTTGGAAAAACGCGTAGAGTCCATGGGCATGGAAGACAAGATTTTCCGCGTTCTTGTTCCTATGGAAGAAGAAGTGGTAAACAAAGACGGTAAGAAAAAAACCGTTATGCGTAAAGTTTACCCAGGATATGTCTTGGTGGAAATGGTCCAGACGGATGACTCTTGGTATGTTGTTCGCAACACACCAGGTGTTACGGGATTTGTCGGTTCGACAGGTTCCGGGTCCAAACCAACAGCCTTGCTGCCTGAAGAAGTGGAACAAATTCTGAAGCACATGGGCATGGTTGAGCCGAAGCCTAAAATTGAATTCGATATTAAGGAATCCGTACGTATTAAAGTTGGTCCTTTTGCGAATTTTGTGGGCTCCGTGGAAGAAATCTTGGTAGACAAAAGCAAGTTGAAAGTGCACGTGAACATGTTTGGACGGGAAACACCGCTTGAGTTGGAATACACCCAAGTGGAGAAGATATAGTCTCTTCAAGTTTCTTGTGGGAGGGCTGAGAGGCCCGTTAACCACTATTTTGCAAGGAGGTGTCAATCATGGCAAAAAAGGTAATCAAAATGGTAAAACTGCAAATTCCAGCAGGTAAAGCGAATCCAGCGCCGCCGGTAGGTCCAGCTTTGGGTCAAGCAGGTGTCAACATCATGGCATTCTGTAAAGAGTTCAACGCTCGTACAGCCGATCAAGCGGGATTGATTATTCCTGTTGAAATCACAGTATTCGAAGACCGTTCCTTTACTTTCATTACTAAAACTCCACCAGCAGCAGTTCTGTTGAAAGTGGCAGCTAAAGTAGAAAAAGGATCCGGCGAACCGAACAAGAAAAAAGTCGCTACCGTTAAACGTGATGCGGTACGTCAAATCGCGGAACAAAAAATGCCTGACCTGAATGCTGCTGACGTTGAGTCTGCAATGCGTATGGTCGAAGGTACTGCCCGCAGCATGGGTATCACCATCGAAGACTAATTTTTCATCTGAAACATGGCTTCGTAAAGCCGGCCGATTCGCGGCCGGTTGATGTGGGAGGTATATCCGCTAACACCACAAAGGAGGAATATAACATGGCTAAACACGGTAAAAAATACCTGGAAGCTGCTAAGCTGATTGACAGCGAAGCAACTTACGAGCCTTCAGAAGCTGTAGAGCTTGTGAAAAAGGCAGCCACTGCAAAATTTGATGAAACTATCGAAGCAGCAGTACGCTTGGGCGTTGACCCACGTAAACAAGACCAGGCAGTACGTGGTGTTGTTGTCTTGCCACACGGCACAGGTAAAACACAACGCGTATTGGTATTTGCAAAAGGTGACAAAGCGAAAGAAGCGGAAGCGGCTGGCGCGGACTATGTTGGTGATGCAGACATGATCAACAAAATCCAACAAGGCTGGTTCGAATTCGACGTCTGCGTAGCGACACCAGACATGATGAGTGAAGTAGGTAAATTGGGCCGACTGCTCGGCGGTAAAGGTCTGATGCCTAACCCTAAAGCCGGAACGGTAACTTTCGATGTATCTAAGGCTGTTCAAGAAATTAAAGCCGGTAAAATCGAATATCGTCTGGATCGTGCAGGTCAAATTCATGCACCGATCGGTAAAGCTTCTTTCTCGACAGAGCAATTGAATGAGAACCTAAAAGCTCTCATGGACGCTTTGACTCGTGCTAAACCGGCGGCAGCAAAAGGTGTTTATCTGAAGAATGTAAGTCTTTCTTCTACGATGGGCCCTGGCGCACGCGTGAACGCAGCATCTTTTAGATAATATCGCTTGACAGGCTTGTCCTGTTCTGATATTATATAAAAGTTGTGAGTCCGAGTGACTGACCGTTGACATTTGAATATGCTTGCCGTAGACAGTAGGTGCCATTTTGGCTTAATTTCCTGCCGAGGTGTGATTATAGAACTTAGAACGATGAAAATCGGTTATGAGTATATATCAAGCCTTCGTGATTCTACGGAGGCTTTTCTTAATGGGATAAATTTGATCAGGAGGTGTACAGTTTGGCAAACGCAAAAGTGATTCAAGCAAAACAAGAGTCCGTTGATGCAGTAACAGCAAAATTGCGCGAGAGCGTTACTAGTGTTGTTGTTGACTATCGCGGTTTGAACGTTGCCCAAGTAACTGAGCTGCGTAAGCAGCTTCGTGAAGCCGGAATCGAATTCCAAGTGCTGAAAAACTCGTTGCTTCGCCGCGCAGCAGCTGCAGCAGAACTGACAGAACTTAACGAAGTACTGACAGGTCCTAGTGCAATTGCATTCAGCGTAGACGACGTAGTGGCTCCAGCCAAAATTCTGAACGACTTCGCGAAAAAGAACGATGCACTGGAATTGAAAGGTGCAGTTGTAGAAGGTCGCGTAATTGGAGTACAAGAAGTCAAAGCGTTGGCAGAATTGCCATCACGCGAAGGTCTCCTTTCCATGCTCCTCAGCGTGCTTCAAGCGCCAGTGCGCAACTTCGCGCTTGCGGTTAAAGCTGTTGCTGAAAAAGAAGAACAAGGCGCGTAAGCAACTTGATCTGAATGCTGCTTAGGCAGTGATGAAATACAAAAAAATAATATTATATATGGAGGTTCAATCATGAGTAAAGAGCAAATCTTGGAAGCAATCAAAGGCATGACTGTACTGGAATTGAATGATCTCGTTAAAGCAATCGAAGAAGAATTCGGCGTAACTGCTGCAGCTCCAGTAGCTGTTGCAGGTGGCGGAGCTGCTGCAGCTGAAGCTGAGCAATCCGAGTTCGACGTAATCTTGACTAGCGCTGGTGCTTCCAAAATCAACGTTATCAAAGCAGTTCGCGAAATCACAGGTCTTGGCCTGAAAGAAGCGAAAGAAGTAGTTGACAATGCTCCAAAAGCATTGAAAGAAAAAGTTAGCAAAGAAGAAGCAGAAACGGTTAAAGCTAAGCTTGAAGAAGCAGGCGCTTCAATCGAAGTTAAATAATTTAGCTTTCATTAGCTAGATGAACAAAACAACAAACCCCTTGACTTATATCAAGGGGTTTGTTGCTGTAATTGTAAAAGGAAAGTGAGTGAGGACATGTCCAATCATTATTATTCGGACAAACCGCAGGTGGCACATGACAGACGGGCTACAGAAGCGGAGCTACGCGGATGGAAATTACGACTCGTTACGGATGCAGGGGTATTTTCCAAAAACGGAATCGATTACGGCAGCAGGGTGTTAATTGATGCTATAGAGTTGCCTGCTGGAGCTCATGTACTGGATGTGGGCTGCGGGTATGGACCTATTGGTCTTACAGCAGCTAAACTTGTACCGGATGGACATGTCACCATGATCGATATCAATGAGAGAGCGGTTGAGCTTTCCAGGGAAAATGCAAAAGCGAACGGCATAACGAATGTAACGGTTATGCAAAGCAATCTTCTGGCTGAGGTTAAAAAGGAAGACTTTGACGCGATTCTGACCAATCCTCCGATCCGTGCGGGTAAGGAAACCGTGCATACGATCTTTGAACAGGCATATCGTCATTTGAAGATGGGCGGAGCGTTATGGATTGTCATTCAGAAAAAGCAGGGGGCACCTTCGGCAAAAGCGAAGCTGGAATCTCTCTTTGGACGAGTGGAGGAAGTAACGAAGGATAAAGGCTACCGAATTTTCAAAGCGGTAAAATTGGAAGAGGCGCCTTTAGGCTAAATCCTAATTTGTAAAGTAAGCAGGGTGGCATTTTTTTTGCAATAGGACTATTGACTTGAAATTCAGGTCGTGGTATTATTGTAAAATGTCAGTATTAAGATGCCCTATTTGGCTTTAGCTAACTAAAAATGTCAACCTTTTTTACGCCGAACGGGCTTATTATGCCTACGTTTGGCGTATAATATGTACATTTTGGGCAAACTGGGGATAAGTATGATTTGGAAAGACATCCGCCGATCAAAGTTGCTCTTTTTTCGAACGACATTCGAGTAAGGGCTTTTCTTTATTTGTGGATGCATTGCTTTGCTCTGTATGTGTACCATTATAAGGTTACAAACAGAGGTTCGCAACGAAATTTTTAAAGTGAGTAGACATTGAGGGGTGAGTTTAAGTTGGCAGGACATCTTGTTCAATATGGTCGACGCACTCGGCGCAGTTATGCACGAATTAACGAGATACTCGAAGTTCCAAACCTGATTGAGATCCAACAAAAATCTTACGATTGGTTTTTGGAGGAAGGGTTGCGCGAAATGTTCCAGGATATCTCGCCGATCCAGGATTTTACAGGTAACTTAATTTTGGAATTTATCGATTACAGTCTCGGTGAACCGAAGTATACAGTAGACGACGCGAAAGAGCGTGACGTTACTTATGCAGCACCGCTTCGGGTCAAAGTCCGGCTCATTAATAAGGAAACCGGCGAAGTCAAAGAGCAGGAAGTATTCATGGGAGATTTCCCGCTGATGACCGACACCGGCACATTTATTATTAATGGTGCGGAACGGGTTATTGTCAGCCAGTTGGTTCGCTCTCCTAGCGTTTACTTCAGTACCAAAGTAGATAAAAACGCCAAAAAAACGTATACCGCTACAGTTATTCCTAACCGCGGCGCTTGGCTCGAACTGGAGATGGACGCGAAGGATGTTGTTTACGTCCGGATCGACCGCACACGTAAAATACCGGTGACGGTTCTCCTGCGTGCACTTGGTTTTGGCACAGACGCTGAGATTCTGGATCTGCTCGGTAATGACGAATATATTCGCAATACGCTGGACAAAGACAATACGGATTCCACGGAGAAAGCGCTGATTGAAATTTATGAGCGTCTTCGTCCGGGCGAGCCACCAACGCTGGATAATGCGAAAAGCTTGCTCGTAGCGCGTTTCTTTGATCCAAAACGTTATGACCTGGCTAATGTGGGTCGTTACAAAATCAACAAAAAGCTTCACATTAAGAACCGTTTATTCAACCAACGTTTGGCTGAGTCTCTTGTGGACACCGAAACTGGTGAAATCATCGCTGAAGCAGGTCAAATGATAGACCGTCGTCTGTTGGATGAAATCATGCCGCAACTGGAGAAGAGCGTTGGTTTCCGCACATATCACGTCGCTAATGGCGTTTTGGATGCCAATGATATCCCGATGCAAACAATTGATGTATTTTCACCGATTGAGGATGGTAAGGTCGTTAAACTGATTGCCAATGCTAACATTGATAAATCAGTGAAGAACGTTACACCAGCTGATATCATTTCCTCTATCAGTTACTTCATTAACCTTCTGCATGGCATCGGAAGCACAGATGATATCGATCACCTGGGTAACCGTCGTCTCCGCTCGGTTGGTGAACTCTTGCAAAACCAATTCCGTATCGGTTTATCCCGTATGGAACGTGTGGTTCGTGAGAGAATGTCCATTCAGGATGCTAACGTAATCACGCCTCAGGCTTTGATTAACATACGTCCTGTTATCGCATCCATTAAAGAGTTCTTCGGTAGCTCCCAATTGTCGCAGTTTATGGATCAAACAAACCCACTGGGTGAGTTGACACATAAACGCCGTCTGTCCGCACTCGGACCGGGTGGTTTGACACGTGAGCGTGCCGGCATGGAAGTCCGTGACGTGCATCCATCCCACTATGGCCGGATGTGTCCAATCGAGACACCAGAGGGACCAAACATTGGTTTGATCAACTCCTTGTCGACATTTGCCCGTGTGAACGAATATGGATTCATTGAAGCACCTTATCGCTGGGTAGATCCGAAGACTGGTGTCGTAACCGAGCAAATCGATTACCTGACAGCAGACGAAGAGGACAACTATGTAATTGCTCAAGCGAATGCGAAGCTGAATGAAGACAGTACTTTTGCTGAAGAAGCGATCATTGTACGTTACAACAAACAGTCGGATAACATCCTTACGATGCCGAGTGAACGTGTTGACTACATGGACGTATCTCCTAAGCAAGTTGTATCTGTCGCTACAGCGCTCATTCCGTTCCTTGAGAACGATGACTCCAACCGTGCGCTCATGGGATCGAACATGCAGCGGCAAGCCGTTCCACTCTTGATTCCTAAAGCTCCGCTGGTCGGAACAGGTATGGAACATAAAGCCGCGAAAGATTCCGGTGTATGTATTGTCTCCAAATATGACGGGATTATTGAACGTTCTTCTGCGAATGAGATTTGGTTGCGTCGTATTGAAGAAGTTGATGGTCAAGAAGTCAAAGGCGATATCGTTAAATATAAATTACACAAATTTATGCGTTCGAACCAAGGAACATGCATTAACCAACGTCCGATTGTCAAAAGAGGTGCTGTTGTCAAAGCTGGCGACATCCTTGCAGACGGTCCTTCGACGGAAATGGGTGAATTGGCACTGGGACGCAACGTAGTGGTTGCCTTCATGACTTGGGAAGGTTACAACTACGAGGATGCGATCTTGCTCAGCGAAAAACTCGTTAAAGAAGATGTGTATACATCCATTCATATCGAGGAATATGAGTCTGAAGCACGTGATACTAAGCTCGGACCTGAAGAGATCACACGTGATATCCCGAACGTAGGGGAAGAAGCGCTGCGTAATCTGGATGAGCGTGGTATTATCCGTATCGGTGCTGAAATCAGTGCTGGTGACATTCTGGTTGGTAAAGTAACACCAAAAGGTGTAACGGAACTGACTGCAGAAGAACGTCTCCTGCATGCGATCTTCGGTGAGAAAGCGCGTGAAGTACGTGATACTTCCCTGCGTGTACCTCACGGTACTGACGGTATCGTAGTTGATGTAAAAGTCTTTACTCGTGAAAACGGTGATGAACTGCCTCCAGGTGTTAACCAACTCGTTCGTGTCTATATCGCTCAAAAACGGAAAATTTCCGAGGGTGATAAAATGGCCGGACGTCACGGTAACAAAGGGGTCGTAGCCCGTATCCTACCGGAAGAAGATATGCCTTTCCTGCCGGACGGAACACCAGTTCAAATCGTTCTTAACCCACTGGGCGTACCTTCCCGGATGAATATCGGTCAAGTACTCGAGGTTCACTTGGGTATGGCGGCGATGCAACTGGGTATTCACGTAGCAACTCCTGTATTCGACGGAGCGAAGGAGTATGACGTCTTCGATACGATGGAAGAAGCAGGTATGCAACGTAATGGTAAAACTGTCCTGTATGATGGTCGTACAGGTGAAGAGTTTGAACGTGAAGTTACCGTAGGTGTCATGCACATGATCAAATTGGCACACATGGTTGATGATAAAATCCATGCCCGTTCCACGGGTCCTTACTCACTTGTTACGCAACAGCCATTGGGTGGTAAAGCCCAATTTGGTGGACAGCGTTTCGGGGAGATGGAAGTATGGGCGCTTGAGGCATACGGTGCTGCTTATACACTGCAAGAAATCTTGACTGTTAAGTCCGATGATGTTGTAGGTCGGGTGAAAACGTATGAATCCATCGTCAAAGGCGAGAATGTTCCTGAACCAGGTGTTCCTGAATCATTCAAAGTATTGATCAAAGAGCTGCAAAGCTTGGGTATGGACGTTAAGATTTTGAGCGAAGATGAGCAAGAGATTGAAATGAAAGAAATGGACGATGAAGATGACGCTGCGAGCGATAAGCTCAGCCTCAACCTTGAGGGTACAGAGGTCGGAGCGGAGTAACCGCTTCGGGCGCATGATGACCGGCGTTTTTCATCAGGCTCGCGTCTTGCTCCGGCTTCGGCCGGAGGGGGCGTAACCTAGAATACAGGACTTGGTTAAGGAGGGTTGCTCCTTGTTGGACGTCAACAATTTCGAATACATGAAGATCGGGCTTGCTTCCCCAGAAAAAATTCGTTCTTGGTCCCGCGGAGAAGTGAAAAAACCGGAAACGATCAACTATCGTACGTTGAAACCGGAAAAAGAAGGGCTGTTCTGCGAAAAGATTTTTGGCCCTACAAAAGACTGGGAATGTCATTGCGGTAAATACAAACGCGTGCGTTATAAAGGCGTTGTCTGTGATCGTTGTGGCGTTGAAGTCACACGTGCGAAAGTACGCCGCGAACGGATGGGCCATATTGAGCTCGCTGCTCCGGTATCGCATATCTGGTACTTCAAAGGTATTCCGAGCCGCATGGGTCTCGCTCTGGATATGTCTCCAAGATCTCTCGAGGAGATTATTTATTTTGCATCATATGTAGTAACTGATCCAGGAGAAACTCCACTGGAGAAAAAACAGCTGTTGTCCGAGAAAGAATACCGCAGCTACCGTGAGAAATACGGATATGGATTCCACGCTGGCATGGGTGCAGAGGCGGTTAAAAAACTGCTTCAAGACATTGATGTGGATAAAGAGCTTGAATTCCTGAAGGAAGAGCTCCGCACTGCACAAGGACAACGTCGTAACCGTGCAATCAAACGTCTGGAAGTTATTGAAGCGTTCCGCAACTCGGGTAATAAACCTGAGTGGATGATCATGGATGTACTTCCTGTTATCCCACCGGAACTTCGTCCAATGGTACAGCTGGATGGTGGACGTTTTGCAACGTCTGACCTGAATGACCTGTATCGCCGTGTAATCAACCGGAACAATCGTCTGAAACGTTTGCTTGACTTGGGCGCGCCAGACATTATCGTGCAAAATGAAAAACGGATGCTGCAGGAAGCTGTTGACGCATTGATCGACAACGGCCGTCGTGGACGCCCTGTAACGGGTCCTGGTAACCGTCCTTTGAAATCCCTAAGCCACATGCTGAAAGGTAAACAAGGACGTTTCCGTCAGAACTTGCTCGGTAAACGGGTTGACTATTCCGGTCGTTCCGTTATCGTAGTTGGACCTTACCTGAAAATGTATCAGTGTGGTCTGCCTAAAGATATGGCGCTTGAACTGTTCAAGCCTTTTGTTATGAAAGAGCTTGTAAATAAAGGGCTTGCCCACAACATCAAGAGCGCTAAACGTAAAGTTGAGCGTGTAAGTCCTGAAGTATGGGATGTTCTTGAAGAAGTAATTAAGGAGCACCCGGTTCTGCTGAACCGTGCCCCTACACTTCACAGACTCGGTATTCAAGCGTTTGAACCGATTCTCGTTGAAGGTAAAGCGATCCGTCTTCACCCGCTCGTATGTACGGCATACAATGCCGACTTTGACGGTGACCAAATGGCCGTGCACGTTCCATTGTCTGCTGAAGCTCAAGCAGAAGCACGTATCCTGATGCTTGCATCAGGTAACATTTTGAACCCGAAAGACGGTAAACCGGTTGTTACCCCTTCCCAGGATATGGTGCTTGGTTCTTACTACCTGACCATGGACAACAAGGAAGAAAAGGGAACAGGTATGATCTTGCGCACGGTTAACGAAGCTGTATCCGCGTACCAACGTGGTACTGCAGGTTTACATGCACGTGTAGCGATTCCGGTTAGAGCGCTTGGCAAAACAGTCTTCACCGATAAGCAACAAGATGCAATGATGTTGACTACGGTCGGCAAAATCATCTTTAATGAAATCTTCCCGGCAAGCTTCCCTTACATCAATGATGCAACTCGTGCGAACCTCTACCAGGGTACCGCTGAGCATTCATTTGTTTATGAGAAGGGTGCTGACCTTAGAGAAGCGATTATGAACGCTCCTTTGGCTGGTGGTGTCGGTAAAGAATATCTCGGTTCTATCATCGCACGTTGTTTTGAAATTTATCATACAACGGAAACAGCCGTTATTTTGGATAAAATCAAACAACTCGGATTCACATACTCCACTCGCGCTGGTATCACTGTAGCGGTGTCGGATGTTATCGTTCCACCTGAGAAATTTGAAATTCTTAGACAGTCTGAGGAAAAAGCACAAATCGTTACGAACCAATACCGTCGTGGTCTGATTACGAACGAAGAGCGCTATGACCGCATCATTGATATCTGGTCGAAATCGAAAGATGATATCACCGAGATTCTGATGAAATCGATGGATCGCTACAATTCCATCATGATGATGGTTGACTCCAAAGCACGGGGTAACAAATCGCAAATCACCCAATTGGGCGGTATGCGTGGTCTGATGGCCAACCCATCCGGTCGAATCATTGAACTCCCAATCAAATCGAACTTCCGTGAAGGTCTGACGGTACTCGAGTACTTTATCTCGACTCACGGTGCCCGTAAAGGTTTGGCCGATACGGCCCTGCGTACAGCGGATTCAGGTTACCTGACCCGTCGTCTCGTAGACGTGGCACAAGACGTGATCGTGCGTGAAGATGATTGTGGTACAGATAAAGGCTTTACCGTAAGTCGTATCCAGGATGGTAAAGAGGTTATTGAGGATCTCTACGACCGTATTGAAGGCAGATACTGCTTCGAGACTGTTCGTCATCCGGAAACAAAAGAAATTATTGCACACCGTAATGAACTGATTGACTCTGATAAAGCTGAGGCAATCATCGAAGCTGGCGTAACCAAACTACAAATCCGCTCCGTACTTAGTTGCCGTGCACGTCACGGTGTCTGCAAGAAGTGTTATGGTCGCAACTTGGCGACTGGTAAACACGTGGAGATCGGTGAAGCAGTTGGTATTATCGCAGCACAATCCATTGGTGAGCCAGGAACACAGCTGACAATGCGTACATTCCACACCGGTGGTGTAGCCGGAGACGATATTACGCAAGGTTTGCCGCGTATCCAGGAGTTGTTTGAGGCTCGTAATCCTAAGGGTCAAGCAACAATCAGTGAGATCGACGGTGTTGTTAAAGAAATTCGCGAAGCGAAAGATCGTCGCGAAATTGAAATTCAAGGTGAAGCAGAATCCAAAGTTTACTCTGTTACCTACGGTTCTCGTGTACGCGTTAGCGAAGGCATGGAAATTGAAGCAGGCGACGAGTTGACAGATGGTTCTATCGATCCAAAAGAAATGCTGCGCATTAAAGGCGTACGTGGCGTACAGAACTACATTTTGCAGGAAGTACAACGCGTATACCGTAACCAAGGCGTAGAAATCAATGACAAACACGTTGAAGTTATGATCCGTCAAATGTTGCGTAAAATCCGTATCGTCGATGCAGGGGACACTACATTGTTGCCAGGATCGTTCGTGGATACGCATGAGTACGAAAGAGCTAACAAGACAGCGATTCTGAGTGATAAAGAGCCAGCGGTTGCAAAACCAATTCTGCTCGGTATTACGAAAGCATCCCTGGAAACAGACTCCTTCCTCTCGGCGGCTTCGTTCCAAGAGACTACACGTGTACTGACAGATGCAGCGATCAAAGGTAAAGTCGATCAGTTGCTCGGTCTGAAAGAGAATGTAATCATCGGTAAACTGATTCCTGCAGGTACAGGTATGCACCGTTACCGCAGCATCAAATTTGCTGAGCCGGAAGATGGCCAATCTTCGGTAGAAGAACTTGAGCCAGTTTCGGTTGATTAAGATATTTCACTAGATTCATCCTTATTATTAGGGTGAACTAAAGTTTTGTACGCCGGGAGGCGACGGCTGTTTCATACAGAAGAACGTTCCCGGCGAGGCAAAACTTTAAATGAAATATTTTAGGATTAGCATTGACATTGCTTGCGCTAGATGCTAATATATCAAAGGTGCGTGAGTAGCTGATTGTATTTGGTCCTATTCGGAGGAATGAACAATGTCTAATGAAAAAGGTCTGCAAGATGCTCATGTCAAAATAGGTACCAAACAGACCACGCGGATGGTTCAGACAGGTATGGCTTCTGAAGTTTATGTGGCTGAAGATTGTGATCCGCAGCTTACTTCCAAAATCATTGCTTTGTGTGAACAACACAATGTGAAGTGCACGAAAGTGGACACAATGAAAAATCTCGGCAAAGCTTGCGGGATTGGAGTAGGAGCAGCAATGGCTGCTGTCGTAAAATGATACGGTAAGGAACGTTTTTGTCCGAGAACTTTTAGGGATTCTCCAAGGCAAAAACTTTTCATTTGTCTTTTTATGAACCGCCTGGGTCTGTGGACTTAGCGTAAGAGGTTTATAAAGAAACATGAAAAATTGAGGAAGGGGGTGGCAATCACATGCCAACTATTAACCAACTGGTACGTAAAGGACGTCAAGCTAAAGTTGATAAGTCCAAATCACCAGCTTTGCAAAAAGGGTTCAATGCTTTGAAACGTGAATCAACTAACATCAGTGCCCCACAAAAACGTGGTGTCTGCACTCGTGTAGGTACAATGACTCCACGTAAACCAAACTCTGCACTTCGTAAGTATGCCCGTGTTCGTTTGACGAACCGTCTCGAGGTAACTGCTTATATCCCGGGTATCGGACATAACCTTCAAGAGCACAGTGTTGTGTTGATCCGTGGAGGTAAAGTTAAAGACCTTGCAGGGGTTCGTTATCACATCGTTCGCGGAGCTCTTGATACCGCAGGCGTGAACAACCGCATGCAAGCTCGTTCGAAATACGGTGCTAAACGTCCAAAAGCTAAAAAAGCCTAATATATTATAAGTAGCAGTCCTGAATATCTTCTGGGTTAATCCCAGGAGGTGTAGGATGTGCTCATGAAGAAAGAAAGGGGGATATCCATGCCACGCAAAGGTCCAGTTACGAAAAGAGACGTGTTGCCAGATCCGGTATACAGCAGCAAGCTGGTTACTCGTTTGATCAATCGCATCATGCTCGACGGAAAACGCGGTGTTGCTCAAAGCATTCTGTATAATGCGTTTAAGTTGATTCAAGAACGTACGGGTAATGACCCTATGGAAGTATTTGAAGCAGCAATCAAAAATATCATGCCAGTCCTGGAAGTTAAAGCTCGCCGTGTCGGCGGTGCCAACTACCAAGTACCAATCGAGGTAAAACCAGAGAGACGTACTGCTTTGGGATTACGTTGGCTCGTGAACTACTCCCGCAACCGCGGTGAGAAAACAATGGAAGAGCGTTTGGCGGCTGAGATCATCGACGCTTCCAACAACACAGGCGCTTCCGTTAAAAAACGTGAAGATACGCATAAAATGGCTGAAGCGAACAAAGCGTTTGCTCACTACCGTTGGTAGGATTCGGTTCACAATAATAACTTCAATTTTGAAGGGAGACCCATTTCATGGCAAGAGAGTTCTCCTTGAAAAATACACGTAATATCGGGATCATGGCTCATATTGATGCGGGTAAAACCACGACAACTGAGCGGATCTTGTTCTACACAGGACGTACGCACAAAATCGGTGAAGTACACGAAGGCGCTGCGACAATGGACTGGATGGAACAGGAACAGGAGCGCGGAATTACAATTACTTCCGCTGCGACTACCGCTGCTTGGAAAGGCCACCGCGTTAACATCATTGATACCCCGGGACACGTTGACTTCACTGTTGAAGTTGAACGTTCCCTTCGTGTATTGGACGGAGCAGTTGGTGTATTCAGTGCGAAAGAAGGCGTTGAGCCTCAGTCCGAAACCGTATGGAGACAGGCTGACAAGTACGGCGTACCTCGTATCGCTTATGTAAATAAAATGGATATCATCGGTGCTGACTTCCTGAACGTTGTATCTGACATGCGTGATCGCCTTCAAGCGAACGCAGTTGCGATTCAACTTCCTATCGGCGCTGAAAATGATTTTAAAGGTATCATTGATATCGTTGCACAAAAGGCTCATATGTACAAAGATGACCTTGGACAAGATATCGAAGAAACCGAAATTCCTGCGGAATTTGTTGAGCAAGTTGCAGAACTCCGTAACGAATTGGTTGAGCGTGTTGCAGAACTCGACGAAGATTTGACAATGAAATACCTGGAAGGCGAAGAGATCACTATTGATGAGATCAAAGCGGCCCTCCGTAAAGGTGTTGTTGATGTTAAGATCTTCCCGGTTATCTGTGGATCCTCGTATCGTAACAAAGGTGTTCAACTGATGTTGGATGCTGTTATCGACTACTTGCCGGCTCCAACAGACGTTCCATCTATCACTGGTCATCTTGAAGATGGAACTGAAGCAATTCGTAAGTCATCCGATGAAGAGCCTTTCTCCGCATTGGCATTCAAAATCATGACTGACCCTTACGTTGGTAAATTGACATTCTTCCGCGTATACTCCGGTGTTCTTCAATCCGGATCTTACGTATTGAACGCAACTAAAAACAAACGTGAGCGTATCGGTCGTATCCTTCAAATGCATGCAAACAGCCGTCAAGAAATCACTGAAGTTTACTCCGGTGACATTGCAGCTGCTGTAGGTTTGAAAGATACGGGTACAGGTGATACACTGTGTGATGAGAAAAATCCGGTTATCCTGGAGTCAATGAACTTCCCTGATCCGGTTATCGAAATCGCCGTTGAACCTAAAACCAAAGCTGACCAAGATAAAATGGGTGTTGCTCTCGGTAAGTTGACTGAAGAGGATCCTACTCTTCGTGCTCATACTGATGAAGAAACAGGCCAAACGATCTTGGCAGGTATGGGGGAGCTTCACCTTGATATCATCATTGACCGTATGCGTCGTGAGTTCAAGGTTGAAACTACTGTGGGTAAACCACAAGTAGCTTACCGTGAAACTTTCCGTGCACCAGCGCGTGTTGAAGGTAAATTCGTTCGTCAATCCGGTGGTCGTGGGCAATACGGTCACGTATGGGTTGAGTTCGAACCTCTCGAAGCGGGTACAGGCAGCCAGTTCGAAAGTAAGGTTGTCGGTGGTTCTGTTCCAAGAGAATACATTCAACCAGCTCTTGCAGGTATCGAAGAGCAAATGAAAAACGGCGTTATCGCAGGCTTCCCGCTTGTTGACGTTAAGGCTACAATCGTAGACGGATCTTACCATGATGTCGATTCCAACGAGATGGCATTTAAAATTGCCGGATCGATGGCGCTAAAAGCTGCGAAAGACAAATGTAAGCCGGTTCTGCTTGAGCCAATCATGAAAGTAGAAGTAACCGTTCCAGAAGAGTATATGGGTGACGTTATGGGTATGCTTAACTCCCGTCGTGGCCGCATCGAAGGTATGGATTCCCGTAGTGGAGCCCAAATCATCCGTGCTAAAGTACCTTTGTCTGAAATGTTCGGATACTCTACAACTCTTCGTTCCGGTACTCAAGGACGCGGCGTATTCTCCATGGAGCTTTCTCACTATGAAGAAGTTCCTAAGAGCATCGCTGAAGAGATTGTTGCCAAAACAAAAGGAACCGAGTAGTTTTCTCTCATTGAATGAAAGTGCATAAGAGTCATGTATTCTTTGCACTTCATTTAGTGAAAACATAAAATTATAATTTTAAGGAGGCCACGTTCAAATGGCAAAGGCTAAATACGAACGTAATAAACCCCACGTTAACATTGGTACTATTGGTCACGTCGATCATGGTAAAACAACTCTGACTGCTGCAATCACTACTGTATTGTCTAAAACTTACGGTGGCGCAGCAATTGCATTCGATCAAATCGATAAAGCTCCAGAAGAGCGCGAGCGCGGTATCACAATCTCAACATCACACGTTGAGTATGAAACTGACACTCGTCACTACGCTCACGTAGACTGCCCAGGTCACGCCGACTATGTTAAAAACATGATCACTGGCGCGGCACAAATGGACGGAGCTATCTTGGTAGTATCCGCAGCTGACGGCCCAATGCCACAAACTCGTGAGCACATCCTGCTCTCCCGTCAAGTAGGCGTACCTTACATTGTTGTTTTCTTGAACAAATGTGATATGGTTGAAGACGAAGAGTTGTTGGAATTGGTTGAGATGGAAGTTCGCGACCTTCTTAACGAATATGAGTTCCCAGGTGATGATACTCCAATCACTCGTGGATCCGCTCGTGAAGCTCTGCAAAACCCTGATGGTGAGTGGGCTCAAAAAATCGTTGAGATGTTCAAAGAGATCGATACGTACATCCCATTGCCTGAGCGTCAAACTGACAAACCTTTCTTGATGCCTGTCGAGGACGTATTCTCCATCACTGGTCGTGGTACTGTTGCTACTGGCCGTGTAGAGCGTGGTACTGTTAAAGTCGGCGAAGAGATCGAAATCGTTGGTATTACTGAAGAAACTAAAAAATCCGTAGTTACGGGCGTAGAAATGTTCCGTAAATTGTTGGACTCCGCTCAAGCGGGCGACAACATCGGTGCATTGTTGCGTGGTGTTGATCGTACTCAAATCGAGCGCGGTCAAGTACTTGCAAAACCAGGTTCTGTTAAGCCACACACAGAATTCACTGCACAAATCTACGTTTTGACTAAAGAAGAGGGTGGCCGTCACAAGCCTTTCTTCACTGGATACCGTCCACAGTTCTACTTCCGTACAACTGACGTAACAGGCATCATCAACTTGCCTGAAGGTACTGAAATGGTAATGCCTGGTGATAACATCACGGTTACTGTTTCCTTGATCTCCCCAATCGCGATTGAAGAAGGAACTAAGTTCTCCATTCGTGAAGGCGGACGTACAGTAGGTGCAGGTTCCGTAGCATCGATCCAAAAATAATTCGGCTTAACGCTGAATAAAGCATATGCAACAGTGTACTGGAACGAGTAACATTGTATTGTAACGAAGCTTCGGAAGAGTTCTTTATCCGACATCGGATAAAGAACTCTTTTATTATGTAATAGTTTCGGAACCTGCGTCATACGAAATGAACATCATTTACGAATGTAGATGGATTGGTAAGGCAGCATGAATATTGAAGATAAACACTGCACTAAACGAAGTCATTTCATCAGAAAAGATAAGTTTAAATGTTTTTCTTAAATATGCTTGCAATACGCCCATCTTTTCTATATAATAATGAATGTTGTTCTGTGACGTTGCGATGATGTGAGAGGTTACTGGCACACCCGGCCCCTTTGCCATGGGACAGTGGCTAGAAAATTTTCACGGAGTATGTCCGATAAAAAATTGGGCGATAGAAGGAGGGACTAAAATGGCAAAGCAAAAAATTCGTATTCGTTTGAAAGCTTACGACCACAGAATTCTTGATCAATCCGCGGAGAAAATTGTTGAAACAGCAAAACGTTCGGGTGCAGGTGTATCCGGTCCGATTCCGCTTCCTACTGAAAAACAAATCATTACTATTCTTCGTGCGGTGCACAAGTACAAGGATTCTCGGGAACAATTCGAACAACGCACACATAAGCGTTTGATCGACATCGTTAACCCGACTCCACAAACTGTGGATGCCTTGATGCGCTTGGATCTGCCGTCCGGTGTAGATATCGAAATTAAATTGTAATACAAGCTACAACAAAGACCATGTATAAAGGAAAAGAGGTGTCAACATGAAAGCAATCTTAGGAAAAAAACTCGGAATGACTCAAGTATTTACACCTGAGGGTAACGTTGTACCAGTAACGGTTATCGAAGCAGGCCCTTGTGTTGTTTTGCAAAAGAAAGACATTGAGAATGATGGCTACGAAGCAATTCAAATCGGTTATTCCGATAAGAAAGAGAAAAATGCTAACAAGCCAGAAGCAGGTCACGCTAAAAAAGCGAACACTGCCCCTAAGCGCTACGTTCGTGAAGTTCGCGGTATCAACATCGCAGAATATGAAGTTGGCCAAGAACTGAAAGCTGACATTTTCGCTGAAGGCGAATTCGTTGACGTAACGGGTATTTCTAAAGGTAAAGGTTTTGCCGGCGTTATCAAACGTTGGGGACAAAGCACTGGACCTATGTCACACGGTTCGCGTTACCACCGTGGCCCTGGTTCAATGGGTTCGATCCAAGCTAACCGCGTTCCTAAAGGCAAACGCCTGCCAGGACACATGGGACATGATACTGTTACAATCCAACGTCTTGAAGTAGTTAAAGTAGACGCTGAACGTAATGTGTTGCTCGTGAAAGGTTCCATTCCTGGACCGAAAAACAGTCTCATTAAAGTTAAAGAAACAGTGAAAAAATAACCACTGAAGAAAGGAGGAACACAAAATGCCAAAAGTATCAGTTTACAATGTAGATGGTAGCCAAGTAGGCGAAGTTGAATTGAACGATGCGGTTTTCGGAATTGAGCCGAACCAACACGTTCTGTACGATGCAGTTCTTATGCAACGCGCTTCCCTTCGTCAAGGTACCCACAAAGTAAAAGGACGTTCTGAAGTACGTGGCGGTGGACGTAAGCCTTGGAAACAAAAAGGTACAGGTCGCGCTCGTCAAGGTTCAATTCGTTCACCACAATGGAAAGGCGGCGGTATCGTATTTGGTCCAACACCACGGAGCTATGCGTATAAACTGCCTAAGAAAGTTCGCCGTTTGGCGATCAAATCAGCTCTTTCATCCAAAGTGATCGACAATGACATTATCGTTCTGGACGCTCTCACGCTGAGCTCACCTAAAACGAAAGAATTTGCAGCCATCTTGAATAACTTGAAAGTTGGACGCAAAGCTTTGATCGTAGCTCCTAGCTATGATGATAATGTGGCTCTTTCCGCACGGAATATTCCAGGCGTGAAATTCGTAGCTGCTGACGGCATTAATGTTCTTGACGTGCTTTCGCACGACAAACTGATCATTACGAAAGAAGCAGTTCAGAAGGTAGAGGAGGTGCTCGCGTAATGAAGGATCCTCGTGATATTGTAAAACGTCCGATTATTACGGAACGTACTGCTGACATGATGAATGACTTGAAATATGTATTTGAAGTCGATATCCGTGCAAACAAAACCGAGATCAAGAAAGCCGTGGAAGCTATTTTCAACGTAAAAGTGAAAAACGTGAACACGCTTCGTGTTCCAGCTAAGCCAAAACGGTACGGACGTTATTCCGGATATACAAGCGAATGGAAAAAAGCGTTTGTAACGCTGACACAAGACAGCAAAACGCTTGAGTTCTTTGAAACTGTATAATTGAATTTTTGAAGTAAGGAGGGAAACCCAGTGCCAATCAAAAAGTATAAACCAACATCCCCGGCAAGACGGAACATGTCCGTTTCTACATTTGAGGAAATCACCACAGATCAGCCGGAGAAATCGTTGTTGGCCCCATTGAGCAAACAAGCAGGCCGCAACAACCAAGGTAAAATTACAGTTCGTCACCATGGTGGTGGACACAAACGTAAATACCGTATCATCGACTTCAAACGTACTAAAGATGGAATACCGGGCCGCGTTGCTACGATTGAGTATGACCCGAACCGTACATCTAACATCGCTCTGATTCACTATGCTGATGGTGAAAAACGTTATATCATCGCTCCTAAAGGTTTGAAAGTTGGAGATCAAGTATTCTCCGGACCTGAATCAGACATCAAAATCGGAAACGCATTGCCACTCGAAAATATTCCAGTAGGTACTGTTATCCACAACATCGAGTTGAAACCAGGTAAAGGCGGACAATTGGTTCGTGCTGCTGGTACAGAAGCTCAATTGCTTGGTAAAGAAGAAAAATACGTTTCTGTTCGTCTCTCTTCCGGAGAAGTTCGTCGTATTTTGAAAGTTTGCCGCGCAACAATTGGATCTGTTGGTAACCAAGACCACGAGCTAATCAAAATCGGTAAAGCCGGTCGTAGCCGTTGGTTGGGTAAACGTCCTGAAGTTCGTGGTGTAGTAATGAACCCTAACGATCACCCACACGGTGGTGGTGAAGGTCGTGCTCCAATCGGACGTAAATCGCCAATGTCACCATGGGGTAAACCTACTCTTGGTTACAAAACGCGTAAGAAAAATAAAGCTTCTGATAAATACATCATTCGCCGCCGCACGAAGTAATACACATTGTGCATAACTTCGTGAGGCATCTGCGGATGCATAATAGCTACGTTTGAAGGGAGGATCTCCACATGGGTCGCAGTTTGAAAAAAGGGCCATTCATTGATGGCTACATGCTGAAAAAAGTAGAAGACATGGAAGCATCCGGTAAAAAGCTTGTTATTAAAACCTGGTCCCGTCGTTCTACAATTTTCCCGCAATTCATCGGACACACATTTGGCGTATATGACGGTCGTAAACACGTACCAGTATACGTAACTGAGGACATGGTCGGACACAAATTGGGTGAGTTCGCTCCAACCCGTACGTACAAAGGCCATACTGATGATGATAAGAAAACAAGAAGATAAATGAATATCTTTAATGTTTGAGAGGAGGTTACACAATGGAAGCAAAAGCACATGCTAAGTTTATCCGGATTGCTCCTCGTAAAGTTCAACTCGTTGTTGACTTGATTCGCGGCAAGCAAGTAGGTGAGGCGGTTGCCATTCTCCGTCACACTCCGAAATCCGCTTCTCCTATCGTTGAGAAGTTGCTTAATTCCGCTATTGCGAATGCGGAACATAACTATTCTTTGGATGTTAATAACTTGGTTATCTCGCAAGCTTACGTGAACCAAGGACCGACAATGAAACGTTTCCGCCCTCGTGCAATGGGACGTGCAAGTCGTATTAACAAACGTACTAGCCACATCACTTTGGTGGTATCTGAAAAGTAGAAGGAGGGGAAATGTGTGGGCCAAAAGGTAAATCCAGTCGGACTCCGTGTCGGAATTATCCGTGACTGGGAATCTAAGTGGTATGCAGGTAAAGACTTCGGCGATCTTTTGATGGAAGACGTGAAAATTCGTGAATTCCTGAAAAATAAATTGAAAGACTCCGCTATGTCTCGTGTTGAAATCGAGAGAGCGGCTAACCGCGTAAACGTAACGATTCACACTGCGAAACCAGGTATGGTTATCGGTAAGGGTGGTTCGGAAGTTGAAAATCTGCGTAATCAAATTACGAAAATCGCAGGCGGTAAAAAAGTACACATCAACATTTCTGAAATTAAGAACCAAGACCTGGACGCAATCCTGGTAGCTGAAAGCATCGCACAACAATTGGAACGTCGTGTTTCTTTCCGTCGTGCTCTGAAACAAGCTATTCAAAGAACAATGCGCTCTGGTGCAAAAGGTATTAAAACTCAAGTGGGCGGACGTCTTGGCGGTGCTGAGATTGCTCGTTCGGAAGGCTACAGCGAAGGAACTGTTCCACTGCACACGCTTCGTGCCGACATCGACTACGGTACAGCAGAGGCTCATACTACTTACGGCCGTATCGGCGTGAAAGTATGGATCTATCGTGGAGAGGTTCTTCCTACGGCTAAGAAACAAGCTGCTAAGGAAGGAGGCAACTAATCATGTTGGTACCAAAACGTGTAAAACACCGTAAGCAACAACGTGGACATATGAAGGGCCAAGCTAAAGGCGGAACTACGCTGAACTTTGGTGAATATGGTCTGCAAGCTACGGAACCGGCTTGGATTACGAACCGTCAAATCGAAGCGGCTCGTATTGCGATGACTCGTTACATCAAACGTGGTGGTAAAGTTTGGATCAAGATCTTCCCAGACAAACCAATCACTCAAAAGCCTCTCGAGGTTCGGATGGGTAGCGGTAAAGGTAACGTAGAAAAATGGGTTGCAGTTGTGAAACCAGGTAAGATCATGTTTGAACTTGCTGGTGTACCGGAGGATGTTGCTCGTGAAGCAATGCGTCTTGCCGCTCATAAACTGCCAATCAAAACGAAGTTTGTGAAACGTGAAGAATTGGGTGGTGAAGCAAATGAAAGCTAGTGAATTTCGCAACCTAACCTCTGCTGAAATCGAGCAAAAGATTGCCGGATTTAAAGAAGAACTCTTTAACCTCCGCTTTCAACTCGCTACCGGTCAGCTGGATAACCCGACTCGAATCCGTGATGTGCGGAAAGAAATAGCTCGTGCTAAAACCATTATCCGTGAAAGAGAATTGGGAATCGGTTAATTAGGGATCGGATGTATAATCCGTCCGTAATCAGGAAGGAGGCCAACAATGAGCGAAGAACGTAACGCACGTAAAGTGCAAACCGGTAAAGTGGTCAGCGATAAAATGGACAAAACGATTGTTGTTGCTGTAGAAACTTACAAAAAACACAACTTGTACCATAAACGCATTAAGGTTACTAAAAAATTCAAAGCGCATGACGAAGAAAACACTGCGAAAATCGGTGACACGGTGAAAATCATGGAGACTCGTCCGCTTTCGAAAGATAAACGCTGGAGACTTACTGAAATCGTAGAAAAAGCGGTTATCATCTAATGCATCAGCAGCATAGCTGAAAGGAGGAATACTAAATGATTCAACCATTTACACGTTTGACTGTTGCTGACAACTCCGGTGCGAAGGAACTGATGTGTATCCGCGTACTCGGCGGTACGGGACGTCGTACAGCTCAAATCGGTGATCTGATCGTTTGTTCTGTAAAACAAGCAACACCAGGCGGCGTTGTCAAAAAAGGTGATGTAGTTAGAGCGGTTGTCGTTCGTACGAAGCGTTCTGTACGTCGTAAAGACGGTTCCTACATCGGTTTTGATGAAAATGCAGCGGTTGTTGTAAAAGACGACAGAAGCCCGCGTGGAACACGTATTTTCGGACCTGTTGCTCGTGAACTTCGCGAGAAAGACTTCATGAAAATCGTTTCCTTGGCCCCAGAAGTTATCTAAAGCTTAATCTCGTGATGTTAGAAACAGGAGGTGTACGAAATGCCAAGAGTGAAAAAAGTTCTGGAATCCCATAACAATAAACTTCATGTTAAAAAAGAAGATACAGTTATGGTGATCAGCGGTAAAGACAAAGGTAAAAAAGGCCGTGTCATCGCTGCTTATCCTCGTGAGAACCGCGTCCTTGTGGAAGGTGTTAACATGATTAAAAAACACCAGAAGCCTAACCAGCAAAATCCGCAAGGCGGCATTATCGAGAAGGAAGCTCCGATTCACGTTTCCAACGTAATGCACATCGATCCAAAGAGCGGAAAAGTAACCCGTGTAGGTTACAAATTGTTGGATAACGGAAAGAAAGTGCGCGTTGCTAAACGTTCCGGAGAAATTATCGACTAATTGAACCGAATGAGAAAGGAGGTCTATGATTCATGGCAGCAAGAATGAAAGAACGTTACTTGAACGAAATTGCTCCTGCTTTGATGCAGAAGTTTAACTATACAACGGTAATGCAAGTGCCGAAAATCGAGAAAATCGTTATCAACATGGGTGTGGGCGACGCTGTCCAAAACTCCAAAGTGTTGGATTCCGCAGTAAACGATTTGCAATTGATCGCAGGTCAAAAACCTGTAATCACTCGTGCTAAAAAATCTATCGCAGGTTTCAAACTGCGTGAGAACATGCCTATCGGTGTGAAAGTAACATTGCGCGGCGAGCGCATGTACTTCTTCCTCGATAAACTGCTCAACGTTACGCTTCCTCGTGTCCGCGACTTCCGCGGTGTATCGAGCAAAGCTTTCGACGGACGTGGTAACTACACACTGGGTCTGAAAGAACAATTGATCTTCCCAGAGATCGAGTATGATAAAGTAGACAAAGTCCGCGGTATGGATATTGTCATCGTAACAACGGCGAAAACAGACGAAGAATCCCGTGAATTGCTCACGCAACTCGGAATGCCTTTCGTAAAATAATGTTGCTATAACGTTTCCGGGTGTCTGGAAAGACTCCCTTTTCTCCGAAATTATTTAGGAGGTGTCAGGCTAAGTGGCAAAAACTTCGATGAAAGTTAAACAACAACGTACACCAAAGTTTAAAGTACGTGCTTATACACGCTGTGAGCGTTGCGGACGTCCACATTCGGTCCTGCAAAAGTTCAAAATTTGCAGAATTTGCTTCCGTGAATTAGCTTATAAAGGCCAGATCCCTGGCGTGAAAAAAGCAAGCTGGTAAAAAGTCCTGAACGGGAAGGAGGTTAACTCACAATGACTATGTCTGATCCAATTGCAGATATGCTTACTCGTATTCGTAACGCGAACACAGTTCGTCACGAAACGGTAGAAATGCCTGCTTCGACAATGAAAAAACAAATCGCCGATATCCTGAAGCGTGAAGGTTTCATCCGTGACGCTGAAGTTATCGATGATAACAAACAAGGGATTATCCGTGTTTTCCTGAAATACGGTCAAAATAACGAGCGTGTTATTACTGGTCTGAAAAGAATCAGTAAACCTGGTCTTCGTGTTTACACGAAAAGCAACGAAGTACCTCGTGTACTTGGTGGTCTGGGTATCGCTATCATCTCGACATCCAAAGGTATCATGACGGACAAAGAAGCTCGTCAATCAAAATCCGGCGGAGAAGTCGTCTGCTACGTATGGTAATATAACGTCACAAGATAGGAGGTGCAACATATGTCTCGTATTGGTCGCAAACCAATTACAGTACCAAGTGGTGTGGACATCACACTGGACAACACCGTTATTACGGTAAAAGGACCAAAAGGATCTTTGACTCGTGAACTTCATAAAGATATGAAGGTAACAGTTGAAAACAACGAAATTACAGTTGTGCGTCCTTCCGATAACAAAACTCACCGTTCTTTGCACGGCACAACGCGTAGCGTTGTAAACAACATGGTGAGTGGTGTTACTGAAGGATTCGCAAAATCTCTGGAGCTGGTTGGGGTCGGATATCGTGCAAGCAAATCCGGAGATAAAATCGTTCTGAACGTTGGCTACTCTCACCCGGTTGAAATTACACCGGAAGCGGGAATCGAATTCGAAGTTCCTTCGAATACGAAAATCATCGTTCGCGGAATCGATAAAGAGCGTGTAGGTGCTTACGCTGCTAAAATCCGTTCCGTTCGTGAACCTGAGCCGTACAAAGGTAAAGGTATTAAATATGAAGGCGAGCGTATCATCCGTAAGGAAGGTAAAGCCGGTAAGAAGAAATAAGATTTTTCTTACCGCCTTTGCGCGGTTTTCGGCTTGCTTGCTTCTTGTGTTTCTAATATACCCCGTGGCTTCCGGTTTGAAGCCAGCGAGGTAACCTGAAAGGAGTGAATCCCTGAGATGATTACGAAAACAGATAAAAACAAGGCACGTCTGAAAAGACACCTGCGTGTTCGTAAGAAAATCCAAGGAACGGCAGCACGTCCTCGTTTGAACGTATTCCGTTCTGGTAAACATATGTATGCTCAAATCATCGATGATGTTGCTGGTGTAACAATCGCTTCCGCGTCTACCGTAGACAAAGAATTGAGCACTGACATCAAAAATGGTGCATCTGTTGAATCAGCTCGTAAAGTTGGCGAACTCGTTGCTAAACGTGCTAAAGACAAAGGTGTTTCCAACATCGTATTTGACCGTAGCGGTTATCTGTACCATGGTCGTATCGCAGCATTGGCTGAAGCGGCTCGTGAAGCAGGACTTGAGTTTTAAGATATTTTTCAAAAGGAGGTTAACGACTTGCGTGTAGATCCGAATACTTTGGAACTGACTGAAAGAGTTGTAAATATTAATCGCGTAGCTAAAGTAGTAAAAGGCGGACGCCGTTTCAGCTTTAGCGCACTGGTTGTAGTCGGCGACGGCAACGGCTGGGTTGGAGCTGGTATCGGTAAAGCGGGCGAAGTACCTGATGCAATTCGCAAAGGTATTGAAGACGCTAAGAAAAACCTTGTACACGTTCCACTCGTAGGAACATCGATTCCTCACTTGGTAACAGGTAAGTTCGGCGCAGGACGCGTGCTGTTGAAACCAGCATCTGAAGGTACTGGTGTTATCGCTGGTGGTCCTGTACGTGCGGTTCTCGAACTTGCTGGTGTAGGTGACATTTTGACAAAATCTCTGGGTTCTTCGAATTCCATGAACATGGTCAATGCGACTTTGGAAGGTTTGTCCCGTTTGAAGCGTGCTGAAGACGTGGCTAAACTGCGCGGAAAATCCGTCGAAGAGCTTCTGGGTTAAGGAGGGAATTCTCATGGCTAAATTAGAAATTACCCTCGTCCGCAGCTTGATCGGACGTCCGGAGACGCAAAGAACAACTGTGAAAACATTGGGTTTGCGCAAAATCAATAGCAAAGTGGTACAAAACGATAATCCTGCCATCCGTGGTATGATTAACAAAGTAAGCCACTTGGTTGCTGTTAAAGAAGTAGAAGCTTAAAAACGGGTTAATCCCACAAATCTTTAAGGAGGTGCAACGAACGATGAAGTTACATGAGCTTTCACCATCTCCTGGATCCCGCAAAGAACGTAAACGTCTTGGTCGCGGTCCAAGTAGTGGTACAGGTAAAACATCAGGTCGCGGTCACAAAGGACAAAACGCTCGTTCTGGCGGTGGAGTACGTCCAGGCTTCGAAGGTGGACAAAATCCATTATATCGTCGCTTGCCAAAACGTGGTTTTGTAAACCCAACTCGCAAAGAATATGCAGTTGTGAATACTGAAGACCTGAACAGTTTTGCTGCGGGTACTGAAGTAACTCCAGAATTCTTGATGACGAACGGCGTAGTTAAAAACGCTAAATCCGGAATCAAAATCCTGGGTAACGGTGATGTCACTGTGAAGCTGACTGTTAAAGCTAACAAGTTTTCTCAATCTGCTATTGAGAAAATTGAAGCTGCCGGCGGTACAACTGAGGTGATTTAATGTTCAAGACCCTAAAGAATATCTGGCGGGTTGAAGATCTGCGCAAAAGGGTATTATTTACCCTTTTTGTACTGATCATTTACCGCATCGGCTCCTTTGTTCCCGTACCGGGAGTTAACAAAGATGTGTTCGAAGCGACAAATTCTGCGGGTAAAGAAGTTTTTGGACTTCTCAATACGTTCTCGGGTGGAGCGCTCTTCCAGTTCTCGATATTTGCGCTCGGGATCGTGCCTTACATCACTGCGTCTATCATAGTGCAGCTGCTTTCCATGGACGTTATTCCTAAATTAGCGGAGTGGGCAAAGCAGGGTGAACAAGGTAAGAAGAAATCTGCACAACTGACCCGTTATTTAACGGTAGGTCTGGCATTGATTCAAGCGTTTGGTACGTCGATCGGATTCAACCGCTTGTACAATACAGAAATGGTGCCTAACGCAACATTTGCAGATTATATCTTGATCGCAATTGTACTTACGGCCGGTACTTCATTCCTAATGTGGCTTGGTGAGCAGATCACCGAAAAGGGCATAGGAAACGGGATTTCGATTTTGATCTTTGCGGGTATCCTTTCAACGGTACCTAATATTATCAAACAAACGATCGAATCCGACTTCATCCAAGCTGATCAACTGTTCATGAACATTCTTAAAGGGGTAATCGTCGCAATTGTTATTGTGCTGATTATCATAGGTGTCATTTACATCCAGCAGGCGATTCGGAAAATTCCTGTACAGTACGCTAAACGTGTCGTAGGTAACAAAATGTACGGTGGACAGAACACACATATCCCGCTGAAGATTAATGCAGCAGGTGTTATCCCTGTCATCTTTGCTTCATCTCTGTTGATGTTCCCATCGATCATCGCAAACTTCTGGGCTGATCGTACGTGGGCACAGTGGATCGGAGCCAATCTCACTACTCACAAACCTCTGGGTATGTTACTCTATGTAGTGATGATTTTCGGGTTCACATTCTTCTATACTTTTGTACAGATGAATCCACAGCAGATGGCTGACAACATGAAAAAGAACGGCGGTTACATCCCAGGCATTCGTCCGGGTAAAGCAACCGAGAAATATCTGACCCGTGTCATGACTCGTTTGACAACGGCAGGTGCCATCTTCTTGGCAGTAATTTCCGTTCTGCCTGTAATCTTGGGGGCACTTTCTGGTTTGCCTCAATCAGCGCAAATTGGAGGAACTTCTCTCCTGATCGTTATCGGTGTTGCGCTGGATACCATGAAGCAAATCGAAAGCCAATTGATCAAACGCCACTACAAAGGTTTTATCAATAAATAGGCAATAGGTACCGGTCAAGCTAAGATATACTTGCCGGCACCTATTGTGCTGTTTGTTGATGTAGGGTAGTCTTGGAGGGAGTGACATAACGTGAACATCCTATTCATGGGCCCTCCGGGGGCAGGAAAAGGAACGCAAGCAGACGTCATTGTGAAAGAGTTCGGTATTCCCCACATTTCAACAGGCGATGCATTTCGTCTGGCGATTAAGCAGGGAACTCCCATTGGCCTGAAAGCCAAAGAATATATGGATCAAGGATTGCTCGTACCAGATGATGTAACCATCGGCATTGTTGAAGAACGTTTGCAGCAGCCTGATTGCAGAGAAGGATTCCTCTTGGATGGATTTCCAAGAACCCTGTCTCAAGCAGAAGCGCTCGATGGCATTCTGGATCGACTGAACTCAGGTCTCGATCATGTAATCAACCTGAAAGTGGACCGCAACAAATTGCTCGCCCGTTTGACGGGTCGTCGTATTTGTAAGAACTGTGGCGCCACATATCATGTCGTGTTCAATCCGCCCAAGCAGGAAGGTATTTGTGATAAATGCGGCGGTGACTTGTACCAGCGCTCTGATGATAATGAAGAGAGCGTAGGCACACGTCTCGACGAATATATCAACAAAACAGCACCACTCCTCACATTTTATGAGAACAAAGGCCTTCTTCGTCAAATGGACGGAGAGCAGGATATCGATCAAGTTTCTCATGAAATCGTGTCCCTGCTGCGAGGTTAATTGAATGATCATTGGTAAGTCCGAAACGGAACTGGGCTTGATGAGGGAAGCAGGGAGAATTGTTGCGGAAACGCATCGTCTCTTGGCAGAGCATATCGCTCCCGGTATTACGACTGGAGAACTTGACCATATGGCCGATCAATACATCCGCAGTCAAGGAGCTGTGCCGTCTTTCAAAGGTTATAACGGTTTCCCTGCCAGTGTGTGCGCTTCAGTGAATGAAGAGTTGGTGCATGGATTTCCCGGCAAACGAAAGTTGAACGAGGGCGATATCGTTACGTTTGACATTGGCGCGCATTACCAGGGTTATCACGGAGATTCCGCCTGGACTTATCCAGTCGGCCGTATTTCCGAAGAAGCCCGTCGTCTTCTGGACGTTACCGAGGCTTCGTTATACGCAGGTCTGGCGCTGGTAAAACCGGACGTTCGCTTGTTTACAATATCTCATGCGATTCAGAAATATATTGAAGATGAAGGGTTCTCGGTAGTACGTGAATATGTCGGTCACGGTATAGGAGCGGATCTGCACGAAGAACCACAGATTCCGAACTATGGTCTTCCTGATCGGGGACCACGGCTTAAAGCGGGCATGGTGCTGGCCATAGAGCCGATGGTTAACGCAGGTAGACGGTATGTGAAAACGTTGGAAGATAACTGGACTGTCGTCACTGTTGATGGATCGTTATGCGCCCACTTTGAACACACCGTAGCAGTTACACATGAAGGCATGGAAATTTTCACAAAACTGAATGCGTAGGTGATAAGGCATGAACAATCAGTCTAATCCGCAGCTCGGTCAACTTGTGAAGATCCGTAAAGGCCGCTATGCGGACCAAGCCGCAGTAATTGTTGCTATAGCGGACAGTAAGTTCGTATATATTGCGGATGGGGACAAACGTAAGTTTGATCAACCCAAGAAGAAGAATATTCTTCATCTTGAACTCCAGCCGATGATTAGCAGCGAGGTTGTAAACAGTTTAAACGAGAGTGGTCGGGTGACAAACGGAAAGCTCCGCTATGCGGTTCATTCGTTTCTGGAATCCACCAACATTCAAGCTGAAGAGAAAGGAGACTGACTAATGGCCAAGGAAGATGTCATTGAAGTGGAAGGTACGGTTCTCGAACCGCTACCGAATGCAACGTTCAAGGTTGAGCTTGAGAACGGTCATCAAATTCTCGCTCACGTTTCCGGCAAGTTGCGGATGCACTTTATTCGTATCCTGACTGGAGACAAAGTAGTTGTTCAGTTATCACCTTATGATTTGACAAAAGGTCGTATAACTTACCGTAAATAGTAGTAGACAGTTGCAATGAACTGTGAAGCTTATGAAGCGGGTTTTGCCCGGCAAAACTTGCGAAAGCTTCGAAGCCGGTTTTACAATGGTAAAACAAGGTCAATGCTTACGAAGAGGGTTTTGCTTAGCAAAACTTTGAGGAGGTAATTCACATGAAGGTAAGACCTTCGGTCAAGCCGATTTGCGAAAAATGCAAAGTCATTCGCCGCAAAGGGAATGTTATGGTTATCTGTGAAAATCCGAAACACAAACAAAAACAAGGTTAAAGAAGGGGGTGTAGCGTAAAATGGCACGTATAGCTGGTGTGGATTTGCCACGTGATAAGCGCGTTGAGATCGCCTTGACTTATATTTTCGGAATCGGTAAAACGACTTCCCAGAAAATTCTGAGCACAACAGGCATCAATCGGGACACTCGTGTCCGTGATTTGACGGAAGATGAAGTCAGCAAATTGCGTGAAAGTATCGACAAAGAGGTCAAAGTAGAAGGTGACCTGCGTCGTGAAATCTCTTTGAATATTAAACGTTTGACGGAGATCGGTTGTTACCGTGGAGTTCGTCATCGTCGTGGTCTGCCTGTTCGTGGACAACGTACGAAAACGAATGCTCGTACTCGTAAAGGTCCTCGTCGTACTGTAGCGAACAAGAAGAAATAATAAGGGGGGATAAGAGAAAATGGCTAAACCGAAAAAAGTCGTACGTACTAAACGTCGTGACCGTAAAAATATTGAATCTGGCGTGGCACATATCCGCTCCACGTTCAATAACACTATCGTTACCATTACGGACCCTCACGGAAACGCAATTTCGTGGGCAAGCTCCGGCGGCCTCGGATTCAGAGGTTCCCGTAAATCGACTCCGTTTGCTGCACAAATGGCTGCTGAGACTGCTGCCAAAGCTGCAATGGAACATGGGATGAAAGCCGTTGAGGTTATGGTTAAAGGACCAGGCGCAGGCCGTGAAGCAGCGATCCGCTCTTTGCAAGCTGCTGGTCTTGAAGTTAACCTGATCAAAGACGTAACTCCAGTCCCGCATAACGGATGCCGTCCTCCAAAACGTCGTCGTGTCTAATGAGATTTGCCCCTGCGTGTGGTATATTTCCGGCACAATCTGCTAATAATGGTTGTTTAGGCATACTACTACATGTTTTCGCAAGAGAAGGTAAATGTTTCATAGAGGACCGACGTTTTGAAGGAGGGGTATTGCAGTGATTGAAATCGAAAAGCCGAAAATTGAGACGGTAGACGTCAACGATGATGGCACCTATGGGAAATTCGTAGTAGAACCGCTGGAGCGCGGATACGGTACGACGCTTGGAAACTCGCTTCGCCGAATCTTGCTCTCGTCACTGCCGGGTGCGGCAGTGTCTTCGGTTCAAATCGATGGCGTTCTGCATGAATTTGCTACAGTTCCTGGCGTAATGGAAGATGTTACGGAGGTCATTCTTAACCTGAAAGCTTTGTCGCTTAAAATTCATTCTGATGAGGAGAAAGTGCTCGAGATTGATGCTGAAGGCGAAGGAGCAATTACGGCTGGAGATATCCGTGCTGACTCCGATGTGGAAATCCTTAACCCGGATTTGCACATTGCTACGCTCGGACCAGGTTCGAGACTTCACATGCGTATTTTTGCCAATCGCGGTCGCGGCTACGTCCAGGCAGATCGGAATAAACGCGATGACCAGCCGATCGGCGTCATCCCAGTCGATTCCATCTTCACCCCGATCAGCCGCGTTAACTACGCTGTGGAAAATACGCGTGTCGGCCAAGTAACCAACTATGACAAGCTCACGTTGGAAGTTTGGACTGACGGAAGTATTCGTCCTGAAGAGGCTGTAAGCCTTGGCGCTAAAATTTTGACCGAGCATCTGATGCTCTTCGTGGGTCTTACAGACGAAGCGAAAGATGCAGAGATTATGGTCGAAAAAGAAGAAGACAAAAAAGAAAAAGTACTCGAAATGACGATCGAAGAGCTGGATCTCTCTGTTCGTTCCTACAACTGCCTCAAACGTGCCGGTATTAATACCGTACAAGAGCTGACTACGAAAACAGAAGAAGACATGATGAAAGTCCGTAACCTCGGACGCAAGTCTTTGGAAGAAGTTCAAGAGAAGCTTGAGGAACTTGGTTTGGGACTCCGTACAGAAGAATAGACAGCCGAGTGCTTGAAGTGAAGGAGGGAAAACAATGGCATACCAAAAGTTGGGCCGTAATTCCAGCGCACGTAAAGCTTTGTTCCGTGACCTGGTAACCGACCTGTTCTTATACGAACGCATTCAGACAACTGAAGCGAAAGCAAAAGAGGTTCGTTCTATTGCTGAAAAACTGATCACTAAAGCGAAAAAGGGAGATCTTCATGCCCGTCGCCAAGTGGCAGCTTATGTTCGCCGCGAAACTATCGATGGTGAGCAAGATGCAATCCAAAAACTGTTTAGCGAATTGTCCGGTCGTTACGCTGAGCGTCCAGGTGGATACACTCGTATCTTGAAACTGGGACCTCGTCGTGGTGACGCAGCGCCAATGGTTTACTTGGAACTGGTAGACCGCGCGTAAAACAGATGAGATGAGGAAAGGGGACAGAATCAACGATTCTGGATTAACCCTTTTTTTCTCTTCATTTCGGAATTCGTGCTGTAATAGAAGCTCCGTAAGGGGCTTCTTTTGCTGTTCGGGATAGGGATATGTATAGTATGGAACAAAGGTGTGGTAATAATGCGGAACTTATGTATGACGTTAACTTATGATGGCACTGCCTATTTCGGCTTCCAAGTACAGCCGGGTGGGAATACCATTCAGGATCATCTTGAAGATGCGATTCGTGCTTTAACCGGTGAGAATGTTAAAATTACAGGTTCAGGCCGAACAGATGCAGGTGTTCACGCCCGCAGACAAATCTTCAATTTTCCTACGGAGTCCCAGATCCCGATTGAACGTTGGTGTATTGCACTCAACTCCAGATTACCCTCCGATATTGTCGTTATTGATGCGATTGAAGTTTCGGCTGATTTTCATTCTCGCTATGCAGCGAAAAAGAAAACGTATCGTTATACAGTCAATGCGAATCAATTTCCGGATGTATTCAACAGAAGACTGCAATATCATCATCATGCGAAGCTTGATATTATGGCAATGCAGGAGGGCTTACGACATTTCATAGGGACGTATGATTTTACCTCTTTTGCTTCACGCAAGTCTCAGAAAGAGAATCATGTCCGTTCGGTGTACGAAGCATGGATGGAAGTGGACCGATCAATGTGCAGAGACCATCCGCGCGATCAGGGTGTCATTCACATTTATGTGAGTGGTAACGGCTTTTTGCAGCATATGGTTCGTATCATTGTAGGTACACTGCTGGAGATCGGAGAGGGCAAACGGAAAGCCTCTGATGTACCAAATATGATTGCTGCATGTAATCGATCTGCTGCAGGACCTACTGCAGTTAGCTGCGGTTTAATGCTCTGGGATCTTGAATACAAAAAAGATTAAATTTGGTGAGTGAAAAGCTTAATTAACACTTGCGATTTAATCGCCTATCATGTAATATAAAAGTTGTGTTTTCTTAATGGCTTTCCCACAGCCCCAATTAAGAGGTTCACATCAAATTTACAATCCATCAACACCTAAAGTTATAACTTAACGAACGAAGATAAATGAAAATGATGATTTTGAACATTTTAAGGAGGAACTTTTCATGCGTACTACGTACATGGCGAAGCCTAACGAAGTTGAGCGCCAATGGCACATCATTGATGCTGAAGGCAAAACCCTCGGACGTTTGGCGAGCGAAGCGGCAGCTTTGATTCGCGGCAAACACAAGCCACAATTCACTCCACATGTGGACACTGGCGATTTCGTTGTTATCATCAATGCTGAGAAAATCGTATTGACTGGTAAGAAAATGCAAGGTAAAAAATACTACCGTCACTCAATGCACCCAGGTGGTTTGAAAGTAACTACAGCTGAAGAGATGGTTAAAAACAAACCTGAGCGTATGTTGGAATTGGCTGTTCGCGGTATGCTTCCTAAAACTCGCATGGGCGAGAAAATGAAGTTGAGACTTAAAGCGTACAGAGGCACTGAGCATCCACATGCAGCACAAAAACCAGAAGTTTACGAACTTCGCGGTTAATTAAAAGGAGGACAGTTTCATGGCACAAGTACAATACTATGGGACAGGTCGTCGTAAACATTCGGTAGCACGTGTTCGCCTTGTACCGGGTGAAGGACGCATTGTCATCAATAAACGTGATATTAATGAATACTTCGGTTTGGAAACACTCAAACTGATCGTAAAACAACCACTGAACTTGACAGAAACGCTCAACAACTATGACGTTCTTGTTATTGCTCATGGTGGCGGAATCTCGGGTCAAGCCGGCGCAATCCGTCATGGTATCTCCCGCGCTCTGTTGAAAGCAGATCCGGAATACCGTGCTTCCCTGAAAAAAGCAGGATTCCTGACTCGTGACCCACGGATGAAAGAGCGTAAAAAATACGGTCTCAAAGCCGCACGTCGCGCACCTCAGTTCTCCAAACGTTAATATGCATTACAAGCCTTTGGCCTCGGTCAAAGGCTTTTTTGTATTTACAGATCAATAGGTGTATTAAATGTTCTTTACTTTAGAAGATGCACCAAAGTAGCTTCGGGTTCCTCTGTATCGGTTAAAGTTTCTTCCTCCAGCTAATACTCCAGTAAACGCAACCCTCCTATAGCACAAAGATCAAATTTGCAGGTTAGGAACATCATAATGGTTGTAATCATTCATTTTTCATTCTCAATTTTCATCAGTTTTTCTTATGGTTTTGATAAAGGTCCCTTACAATTGAAGAATAGGACTCCCGCATTTATCTCATTATTAAATCCTTCTCGTTTTTCTATATTCCTGCGATTCTATAGAGTTATTCTATACATCGTTTTATCAAATTGGCACCATAAACCCAGCAGTGGCAAAGGATTTCAATGACGAAGAGATAAGGATAAGGTAAAAATCAAAGATGCTACACATGGATGCTTTTATCCACAAATCGTTTAAATGCATAATTAACACCAAATTATATTCAAAACGAACAACAAAAAAATGGGCCAAATCTGATGTTTTATACCATATGGCAGGCATTGACATCCCCCATGAAAGATTTATACTATACATAATTCATATTAGATTAGTCGGCTTTAGTGATTGTTGAAATGCAGAATGGGGGAAATGCAGACATGAACTTGTTGGAGAAAGAAGAACTTGCACGGACGAAGGCTGAAGAATTGGAAAACGCAAGTCCAGAGGATATTATTCGTTATGCTATTGAGACGTTTCCAAATATCACTTTTGCATGCAGCTTCGGTGCGGAGGATGTTGTACTTGTAGATATGCTTCAGAAGATCAGCCCATCCACGGATATATTTTATCTAGATACTGATTTTCATTTTAAGGAGACATACGAAACTCGTGACAAAATGAAAGAGAAATACAATCTTGATTTTGTACGTGTGGCTCCGAAAATTACTCCGGAGGAGCAGGCAGCTCAACATGGAGAACAATTGTGGAAGTCGGATCCTAATGCTTGCTGTAATATTCGGAAGGTTGAGCCGCTGACACGTATTCTATCCCAGTATGATGCATGGATTACCGGTATTCGGAGAGATCAAGCACCGACACGTGCAAATTCCAAAAAGGTCGAATATGATGCTAAGTTTGGACTTATGAAGTTCAACCCGATTGCACACTGGACTACAGAGGATGTATGGGATTATATTCGTGTCAATAATGTCGTGTACAATCCGCTGCATGATCAAAATTACCCGAGTATCGGTTGTGAGTATTGCACACGTCAGGTTATGCCTGGAGAAGATCCACGTGCGGGACGCTGGTCGGGGAACGAAAAAACGGAATGTGGTCTTCATAAATAATTTATTCAGAATAAGTGATGGATATAATAATGCACTAGAATCATTCTTGATGATATAAAAAATGGTGAAACAGGGAGCTGACAAGATGACTTCGATTCTGCCTCATGGAGGTACGCTGATACAGCGTGTCGTACAAGGAGAAGAACGGGAACAATTATTACGAGAGAGTGAGAAACTGTCCTCTTTACGTATTAACAGCTGGACAATTTCGGATTTGGATCTCATTGGTGTGGGTGCATTCTCACCGCTTCAAGGTTTCATGAATGAAGAAGACTATCTTTCAGTTATATCTCGTATGCGTCTTGCTGACGGAACAGTCTGGAGTATCCCCATTACCTTAGCTGTAGATGAGCAGCAGGCTGCATCACTCCAGATCGGTGAGACTGTGGCACTTATTGGCGATAATGACGGAGTAACCTATGGATTGCTGGAAGTGAAGAGCTTATATAAAGTAGATCAGGGTGAAGAAGCACGTCGTGTCTTCAAGACGGATGATCCAGAGCACCCGGGTGTGAAGAAACTGCTGGAACGACCTGCAACGTATGTAGGAGGTCCAATTCAAGTGCTGAATCGTCCCAAACCGGCCAAGTTCGAACAGTTCTATTATGATCCTGCTGAGACACGGAAAACGTTCCAGGATAAGGGCTGGAAGACGGTTGTTGGTTTTCAGACGCGTAATCCGGTCCATCGTGCCCATGAGTACATTCAGAAGAGTGCAATGGAGATTGTGGACGCCCTGTTCTTAAATCCGCTTGTAGGCGAAACGAAGTCTGATGACGTGCCTGCCGATGTACGAATGAAAAGTTATCTGGTTTTGCTGGAGAACTATTATCCGGCTGATCGTGCGTTTCTAGGCGTATTTCCGGCAGCTATGCGGTATGCTGGTCCAAGAGAGGCCATTTTCCACGCGATGGTACGTAAAAATTATGGTTGTACTCACTTTATTGTAGGTCGCGACCATGCAGGTGTGGGTGACTACTACGGAACGTATGAAGCGCAGGAGATTTTTACTAACTTCACACCGGAAGAACTCGGTATCACGCCTTTGTTCTTTGAACATAGTTTTTTCTGCACCAAATGTGGCAACATGGCATCAAGCAAAACCTGCCCGCATGATAAAGAACACCACATGGCTCTGTCTGGCACGAAAGTACGTGGGTTGCTACGAGATGGCCAATGCCCTCCACCTGAATTTACGCGCCCAGAGGTAGCTGAGGTGCTGATTGAAGGAATGGCTGAGCAAGTCCGCTCCTAACGGTATATTTGTCCATCTTGTCCCATATAGATGATTAGAGTCATTTATAGGGACGAGGTGGTTTTTTTATGCGTAAAAATATGGGGAAGCACTTTGTGATCTGGATTAGGTTACGCACCATGAAGAGGGTCATGTTAAGCCTTTGTTTGCTTGCGATGTTTGTGGCGGTGGTGACGTATGAGTTGCCCTCCTCCAAAATGTCCGGTTACTGGGGGCTGCCATTAGCGGGAAAAGTCATAGCTATTGATGCAGGACATGGTGGGCCAGATGGGGGAGCGGTGAGTAAGCAGGGAGTCATTGAGAAAGATATCAATTTATCCATTGCGCTGTACGTACGAGATTATCTGCAGCAAGCAGGGGCCTTGGTTGTGATGACCCGAGAAATAGACACCGATCTGGCTGCATCTGATACCAAAGGGTACTCCAAACGCAAGACGGAGGATCTGAAACAAAGAGTAAGAAGAATCGAGGATAAGCAGGCAGATCTCTTTATCAGCATTCATATGAACAGTGTACCTTCGAACCGCTGGAGTGGCGCTCAAGTTTTTTATACACCCAATCATCCCGATAATGCAGCATTAGCCAATCTTCTTCAGCAAGAAATGATTCGTAATCTGGAAAATACAGATCGAATCGCGAAAACGGTAAATACCGTTTATTTGCTCCAGGCGTTAAAAATTCCCTCGGCACTTGTGGAGGTGGGTTTCCTTTCTCACCCGGAAGAGGCGCGTCTTCTTGCAGATGAAACCTATCAGCGTAAAGTGGCTGCATCCATCTACAACGGGATTCTCCGTTATTCGTCAGGAGAACGTCCTAAAAGTTAGTCACAACGAGAATGGTAATGATATAATTGAATCAGCATACCTAATTACATGCCAATAGATAAAGCTGAGGTGCTGTCTGATGTTATCAAAAGAACAGATACTTGAACTATTGCAGCCGTTGCAGGAACCGCAATTGGGCGTAAGTTTGACTGAACTGCAGTGGGTCCGTGATGTCATGGTTAAAGAAGATCATGTTGCTCTTACTATGGTGACGCTGGAGAACCGCACAGAGGATACAACTGCTCTAAGCGATGCCGCGCGCAACCTGTTGTCCCAACACGGAGTGAATGATGTACATATTCGTCTGCGTGCAGCGTCAGAGCATGAGCGTGAGAGCCTGAACATAGGACAAGCGGATCATGAGGAAGACGAGGACGAAGTGCTTGTCAAAGGCCATGCAGCAGGGCTGGACGGACATGAGTTGTTAAGTCCTGAATCCGGCGTACGTTTTATTGCTGTTGCTAGTGGTAAAGGCGGCGTCGGCAAATCGACGGTAACCGTTAATTTGGCTGCAGCTCTGGCACGTCAAGGCAAGAAGGTTGGCTTGATTGATGCAGATATATATGGCTTCAGTGTACCTGACATGATGGGCATTGAGGAATATCCAGTCGTTGAGGACGGGGTTATCCAACCCGTTGAGCGTTTCGGCGTAAAAGTGATGTCGATGGGATTCTTTATTCGAGAGAATAACCCGGTGATCTGGCGTGGACCTATGTTGGGGCGGATGTTGCGCCAATTCTTTACCGATGTAAACTGGGGAGAGTTGGATTATATGCTGCTTGATCTGCCTCCGGGTACGGGGGATGTCGCACTAGACGTACACCAGATGCTGCCTCACAGCAAAGAAATCATCGTTACAACACCTCATGCAACCGCTGCCTTTGTAGCTGCACGTGCAGGTGCCATGGCCATTCAGACGGAACATGAGCTGCTTGGTGTGGTAGAGAACATGGCTTATTATGAATGTAGCAAATGCGGAGAGAAAGATTATGTATTTGGACGGGGCGGTGGGGGTACTCTTGCCGAGAGTCTTCATACAGAGCTGCTTGCACAGATTCCACTGGGAGCGCCGGATAATCATATTTCGGAGCCGGATTTTTCACCATCCGTGTATAAAGCGGATTCAAGCATCGGTGCGATCTACGACGAGGTTGCCCAAACTGTTGATGCCAAGTTTTAAATTTTCTAATGACGTAAAATATATAAAAAGGCCCACATCCATGGATGTGGGCTTTTTTTCAACATGTGATAACTTTTAACTTTGAAGTATGATCAACTTACGATCCTCCATTACTTCCGTCGCCACCACTGTTACCATCACTACTACCGTCACTGCTGCCACTTCCGCCATCCCCATTGTCGTCTTTGCTTTGGCCCTCCTGTTTGCCGCCTTGTTCTGTTTTGGGTTGCAACTCATCCTGGACTACCTTTTTAAGCAAAGTCAGCACTTCCATCCGGAATAAAGGATTTTGCATGACTTCCTGCATAACGGTCATCGTTTGTTTACGATATTCGGGCGTTTTGGTCATATCCATGAACATCTTGGACACTTCAGGAGATTTCATGACATCCCCAATGGATTTTTGATACGTTGGATCTTTGATTAATTGCATATGCAGTTGCTTGCTCTGGGAGTTAATCACTTTGGCGAATTCACCTGCAAACTGTGGATCCGTCATAATTTTCTCGAATTCCTTCTGGTATTCAGGAGCCGTGATGGTATCTTTTACAGCTATACGTATTTGTTCTGAAGATTGCATAGGCATTAACATTTTCATACCCACTGTTCCAGATCCACCGCCAGAAGCTCCACTTTGGCCAGAAGCGCCGCCTTCGCCACCACCAGAAGAACTTTGTCCAGTGAGAGCTTCCTCGACCGCCTTTTTACCTTCGTCACTTTTGAGAATATCCACGACCATCGTTTTCATCTCTTTATAACCGCCCTGAGGAGGCGAATAATTCTGATCTGAGCCACAGCCGGCGAGCATGACGGATAGTCCAAGTACGACACAGCATAACTGCCACAAAGGCCGTTTCATGTGCACAACCCCTCCTTGATTAGATACTGGATGTAGTATGTGATGGGAAACCGCTAAATATGTTGAATGATGATGGTTTTTTGCTGTGAAGGTTGGTAAAATAAACTCTCGGGGGTGGAAAACATTTGAATTTACGTAAATGGTTTTTCCTATTTTGGTCAGCTTTGCTTATAGGGGCTGCAGGATCATTAGTGACGGGTCTAATTATGATGTTGGTTAATGGAGAAAAAACGAATGGAATGACCGATTTTTTAATTTATCTCCTGATCTTGTTTGGTTCCGGTATTATGATTAGCGTGTATTCGCAAATGGGTTTTTTCGCATACTTGATATTGAACTATATGGGCAAAGGTGTATTTTCGAAACGCAGTTGGCAAATTGTACAGATTGTTCTAACCGTCTTGGCGTTACTTGATGTCATGTTTTTACGTTTGTTTGTTGGTGGGGAACGAGAACGGCTATCCGATATTGTGCTTGGAATCATTATTTTGGCAGCTGGAATTGTTACCGCTTACGTAAAGGTGAAAAAGACACATATTTCGGCGATGGTGCCTACACTCTTTTTCATGGTGGCTGTTACCGTGGTGGAAACGATCGGTGTGCTGCGAATTGATGTGAATGCGGCTACCATCTTTATTGTGGTTCCACTGTTAATCTGTAATGCATACCAAATGCTGATATTGCACAGGCTGGTAGATGGGTCCATGGAGCAGCGGGTGAGTGGAAAGACCGAGGTACAAGAAAGTCATGCGTAGCGATTATCTTAAAAAAAACGCCAAAAAGAGCTAACCTGGTTAGCTCTTTTCATTTATGGCGCTTCAGCGCCTTTTTACAAGGCATGGAGTACAGAAGGGAAGTATACAGTTTGCCTCAGCAATACTGCTTTAATTCATGTTTACTGTGCACTGGCTTGGTCGCGAACTTCCGTACCTTTGACACTTGAATGGTTAAGCAGCTCAGAAACCGTCACGAATTCATACCCTTGATTTTTTAACTTGTCGATAATGACGGGTAATGCTTCATGCGTTTGTTTCGAGGAATCACTAGCGTGCAGCAGCACAATGTCACCAGGATGCGCCTTGCTAACTACACGATCAACAATGGTCTGTACACCAGGGTTCTTCCAATCCTGCGAATCGGTGTCCCATTGGACAACCTGATAATTCAGACTGCTGGCAACCTGGAGAACACGTTTGTCAAAGTCGCCATTAGGTAGACGCAGCAATTTCGGTTCTTTTCCCGTTAAATCGGTTAAAATGCTATGAGCTGTCGAAATTTCCTTGCGGATTTCCTCTTCAGTCAGGCTGCTGTAATTATCATGCTTGTGACCATGGCTGCCGATTTCGTATCCTGCGTCTTTGATGGCTGTTACAATCTCGGGGTGTGTCTTACTCCAGGGGGAGGACAAGAAGAAAGTGGCCTTCTGAACTTTATTTTCTTGGAGGACCTTCAGAATAGGCTCTGTCCTTTTATCTCCCCAGCTAATGTCAAAGGTGAGTGCAATAACCTTCTTCTCGGTTGGAACGCTGTATACGGCGGATGGTGCATCCTCCGAGAATACAGAAATATTGCCGCTCTCCAGATAAATAATCCCGATAGCAAAGACGGCAGCAACCAGCACAATCAGGAAACGTTTGATCTTTTTGCCGCTAAATACATAGAACGAGTTCATTTCAATAAGCGCCCCTCTCCCATAAGAAATGCTTGTTTACTCTCCAATGTATGCTCGTACCTCGCAGTTATTCGTATCAGACGTTTGTTTGTCCAACATCTTGGTTCCACAGGAGGATATTATGTTAAAATTCAGTACATTTCTTAGAGCTTTAGGTTCCATTCGTGGTGCATTAATCTGGTCGATCGTATTGTTTGTTGTTGGAATAGGCACGGGATGGGTGAGTACAGGAACACTTGAGGATATATTGTTGAATCAAATCGGGGGACTAAGGGAGGTTAGTGAGCGGCTGGAGCAGGGGAACAATGTGCAATGGAACTTCTTCCTCTTTATCTTTTTCAATAACGCCATCAAAAGTGTACTCGTGATCTATGCCGGTATCTTCTTTGGCATTCTGCCTGTCGTTTTCCTGTTAATCAATGGCATGGTTATCGGTTTTCTGGTACACACCACAATGAACTATGGGGCCAGCTTCTTTGATATTGTTGTAAAAGGACTTCTTCCACATGGCATTATTGAAATTCCGGTAATTATTATCGCTTGTGCATTCGGTTTAAGGTTTGGTGGATTAGCTCTCAAAAGTCTTGGTCAATTTGGCGGGGAGAAACGAAATACGATTGGTAGCCAATGGAGTGCGTTTATGCGCACAACGGTAACTGCATCCTGCTGGATTGTTATTTTGCTACTTGTTGCAGCGATTATTGAAAGTACACTTACCTACAGCCTGGTGCGAGGATAAATTTGTATGGGATGACATTCATAAATTTTCAGAAAGTTGACCATAACAATAAAACGGGTTTCAATAGCAACCACCAAAGGACAAATAAAGATGATCCTGGGTTTGCTACTAAAACCGGCGCTGTCCGATATATAGCCTGAATTAAAGGGGCTCGAATATGACATACACTGGGACACGCCATTATCCATATGCAGAAAAAGGAGAACTCTAATGCTGGGTATGCTGTTTAACGAGAAGGAATGCAAGGAACTGGATTATGTATTGCGCAAAGAGCTTGATGAAATGTTGTTCGACTTAAGTGACAACCGTCTCGATCAAGAAATTAAATACGCCATAGCGAGTCGCTACAAGACTGTGTTCCGTATGTATGCGCGTTTTGCGCCACCCAAAGAGTTATCCAAATATGCTAGAGGCGGCAAACTAAAAAAATCCAAGCCATAATGATGTGGTCAGTGGGATGCTGAAGTTCACCATATAAGAGAGGTGCGGCCCGTAAAGCCAGCGCTGTACCTCAGACACCATGAATCAGTAATAGGTAGAATAGGCGGCTTTGAAAAGGGATATGAAACATTTTGTCGAAAAAGGGTTGACCTTTTTTGTTCAATATGATAAATTAATTTTCGTTCCTTTTTTAAGGAAAAGTTAACCGAAACAAGCACTGGAATAAAGCGATTGAAAATAAATCGAAAAAAAGTGCTTGCAAAGTAAACTTAAACATGATATATTATAAAAGTCGCCGCTGAAAATACGGTGACAAAGAAAACAGAAACAAATTGAATGTTTGATCTTTGAAAACTGAACAACGAGTGAGTAACGATCTTGCTTGCAAGATCG
>NZ_JBZVDZ010000018.1:0-51076 GCF_058408365.1 Paenibacillus sp. MDV22-iso6
TTGAAAAGAGCGATAAGCTCATTTTGAAACTGACGAGATTAAAAATCTCATTTATGCTCCAGCCGATTCAAGCCAAGGCTTGTCTCGAACTTTCGCGTTCATTCTGCAAGCAGAATGTTTACTCACTCGTTGTTCAGTTTTCAAAGATCAAACTTGATAATTTTCTTGCTTTTTCGTCACCGTTTTCTCTCAGCGGCGACTTTTATAATATATCATACTTCGTTTGTTTCAGTCAAGCTTTTTTTGAAATTCTTTTTTCGAGTTCTTATTGAACTGGTTCATTTCGTCAAAAGCATTTAACCAAGCAAGCAAAGCAACGAGATATAATGTACCATATAAATATCGAAGGAGTCAACTACCCAAACAAAGAAATTTTCAAACCCAATAATAAACCAACACCCGGCAACCCTAAAATGCTCACAGTACCTATTGTAGCAGGGTTCAATGGAATGTAAGTTCCGGTGATCCACCCTGAATAGTTAACTACATATATCCCTACCGCAGCCAGCACCAGATGAATACCGAATGATGTAAAAAATGATAACCCAATCCGTTTTCTAAACAAGATGATTATCAACCCTAGTAACGACACAACAAGCACACTGCCTAATATAAGACTCTTCATACTCTCAACACCTCCATAATTGAATGTCACACCTCCGCCTACATGCTCACTCCTCGATCACCTATAACTGCCTTATTAATCCCTACACGTTTAGCGCGCTTCAAATGAATCTGATATTTTCGCTCCGCGGCCTCCAGCACATAGATCGCATAATCGATCTCATCCTGCCCCTGTGCCTCTTCAAACTGTCTAACAGCCCGTTCCCACTCTGCCTTAGCTTTCTGTATATCTGAATAAATCTGGTCCTCTTCCATCTCCTTTAGCATTCTTTCGCGCTTCTCCACCGATCTCCCTACATTTCGCCATGTAAACATAAGCCATCCCCTTCCTGATCAGCACAGCATATTCTCATACATATCAGGGAAAGGACAAACTTAGAACTGAGCTAAATAAATTAATGAATCGTTATTTTAATCTCAACGACATTCTATGGATTAATAACCATACATCAGTAGAAATGAGAGACTTCACATTTAGGCAACGTTAAAAAGAGTATTAAAACAAAAAAAGAGAGCCTAAAGGGCTCTCTAAGTAATCCAAACTTATCTATTCTTTTCTTTTAGGAAATCAATCATTACAGGCGCATGCTCTCATTAAGAAACACGCACTGCTATTTCATCTCCCTGCGCCCTTCCAGCGCCTTGGAAAGAGTCACTTCATCCGCATACTCCAGGTCGCCCCCAACAGGCAATCCATGGGCAATCCGAGTCACCGAGATCTCAAACGGACGGACCAGACGGGAAATATACATCGCCGTGGCCTCACCTTCGATATTCGGATTTGTAGCCAGAATCAGTTCTTTAACTCGCTCATCGCTTAAACGGGTCAAAAGTTCCTTCAGACGGATATCATCCGGACCTATTCCCTCCATAGGAGAGATTGCGCCTTGCAGCACATGATAGTATCCGTCAAATTCCTTGGTACGCTCCATAGCCACCAAATCCTTGGAATCCTGAACTACACAGATTACCGAGACATCCCTGGATTTGTCCTGACAGATCCGACACGGGTCAGTATCCGTAATATTACAGCACACCGAACAGTAATGAAGATTCCGCTTCACACTGACGAGTGCTTTGGCAAAGTCAATAACGTCATCTTCCTTCATTTTAAGCACATGAAAAGCTAGTCGCGCCGCAGTCTTGGGGCCAACACCCGGCAAACGGGTGAAGGCGTCAATCAGCTTCGCTATCGGTTCGGGATAATACAATCGATTGCGTCTCCTTTGATAGGATCAATTTAAATTAAAATAATCCCGGAATTTTCATACCGCCTGTGAATTTACCCATATCCTGGTTCGCAATTTCATCAGCTTTAGTCATTGCGTCATTGACTGCTGTCATAACCAGATCCTGCAGCATTTCTACATCCTCTGGATCAACCGCTTCTGGCTTGATAGTGATAGCCAGCAATTTCTTATGTCCGTTAACTTCAGCAGTTACAACACCGCCACCAGAAGTACCTTGGACTGTTTTGTCCGCCAGTTCCTCCTGTGCCTTCAGCATTTGCTCCTGCATTTTCTTCACTTGTTTCATCATTTGGTTCATGTTGTTCATGATATTCATCTCCTTTGTTATAGTTATCGCGCCAGGCGCATGTATATCTATTCTTTGATCACTACAAGGTCCTCACCAAAGAGCTGGATAGCTTCATCAATCCAAGGCTGCTTGTTGCCTGAACCGCCGTCTTCATGCTCAGGTTCAAGCTTAAAGTCCTCCTTTGGCGTTTCAGTAGCCCCTTCCATCGCTCCAGTCCAATCTTTGAGCATCATCGTCACAAGACGCGCTGAACGTCCAAGCTGTTCAGACAGCACCCGTTCAATCACTTCGCGATTAGCCTGCTTCTCCGTAGTTTCACGGTGGATGTTGTTCTTAAACGCCACCAGAACATTGTCTTCCAGCAGCGATACCGGTTCACCATCCATAAACCAGGCGTGAACGGTTACTTTCTCTTCTTTTACGCGCTGCAGGATCTGCCCCCACTTCTTGCTAACCTCCGCAAACTCAGGAGATCCCTTACGTGCAACGTACTGATCAAGCTGTGCAGGCAGCTTCGCTGGTGAATTGCCTCTCGACACCGGAGCTCGTGTTGCCGGGCGTGAAGGAGCACTTGATGCAGCCTCCCCACCAGACAAACCGCCCTTAAGCGCGCGATCCAGCTTTTTCTCCAGTTCAGCAAGCTGTTGCTTCAGTCGGTTGATCTCCCCGCCATCCGCTGGCGCGGATGCAGCAGGAGCAGCGCCGGCCGAACCCTCCATCTGACCCGATGATGCCCCTTGAGCAGGAATACTGCACAGTTTAAGGAGAGCTACTTCAAACAGCGTCTGCGGCTGTACTGCATATTTCATCTCACTCTGGTACCGGTTAAGAGTATCAATCATCTGGAACAGCTGTTCCTTGGTGAATGATTCCGCCATATCACGGAACGACTCGGGATTAAGCACCCGATCCGTCAGTTTATCTGCATCCGGCACCATCTTAATCATAAGCAAATCACGGAAATAATAAAGCAAATTTTCCATGCACTTGTCCGCACTCTTACCTTCATGCATGAACCCTTCGATCATTTGCAAAATATGACCTACGTCGCCTTTGAGCAGAGAAGCAGCCAACTTTGCAAACTGTTCGGAAGGAATGCCTCCGGTCATATCCATAACTTGCTGATAGGTTACCCTTCCATCTGTATAGGAGGAGATCTGATCCAGGACACTGAGTGCGTCCCTCATCCCTCCGTCAGACAGACGAGCAATATACTGGAGTGCGTCCTGATCAGCTTCCATGCCTTCCTGTTCACAGATCAGCGTAAGTCGTGCTGTCTGTTCTTCCAGGGACACCCGGCGAAAATCAAATCGCTGACAGCGAGAAATAATCGTTGCCGGAAGACGATGGGGTTCTGTTGTTGCCAAAATAAACATCACATGTGGCGGAGGCTCTTCCAATGTTTTGAGTAGCGCATTGAATGCCTCTGTCGTCAGCATGTGCACTTCGTCAATAATATACACTTTCTGCCGGACTTCAGTCGGGGCGTATTTCACCTTTTCCCGAAGATCGCGGATTTCTTCAACGCCACGGTTGGATGCGGCATCAATTTCCTGCACATCCATCACAGCGCCAGTCGTAATCCTGCGGCAAGCTTCACATTCGTTACAAGGCTCAGGCGCAGGCCCGCGCTCGCAGTTTACAGCTTTGGCCAAAATCTTGGCGGCACTCGTCTTCCCTGTTCCTCTGGGCCCGCTAAACAAGTAGGCATGGGAAGTCCGCTGTTCACGAATCGCGTTCTGCAAGGTCTGAATAATATGCTGTTGTCCCACCATATCTTGAAACGACTGGGGACGCCAAGCCCGGTATAACGCGATATGCTCCATGATGCGTTACCTTCCTTCCACTTCGCATTCGAGTCCTTTGTCGTTCCCCCATTATACTATATTCCGGGGTGAATCCAAACTTTATCTGACTCATCATGCATGGTTTTTTTAGACATATCAAAAAGACCTCTGCATACATACAACTGCAAAGGTCTCTACATTTAAATGGTAAGCCGTGCACCTGCTATCGATATTTGCGATCCAAGCGGCACCCCTTAACAACAGCTCGGGCTAGGCGACCCTCCGGCACAAGAGTGATCTCACTTATGGCTGCTTCCTTCCGGACCTGACCAGGTTCATGAGTACTCATTGCGGAGGACCCAACCGTCAACACCACGTTAAGGGACCAAACCTCACATCGACAAAACCTCTAGCAGGAATTCAACCTCGCTGTAGCGGATTGCGAGTTACAGGGCACCGCTACCTCCCCATCTAGCACGGTAAGAAATAGTATAACTTAAGGTTGTCTAAATTGCAACCAGAGCGAAAAGAGCAGCAATACAATCACATAAAAACATATAAAAACCCCTGCCGGAACGGCAGAGGTGATTTGGATGTAATAGTCAGACAATTCCCAGGGAATTGCTGAATTAGATTCCGTATTTTTTCTTGAAACGATCAACACGGCCGCCAGCATCGATAAACTTCTGTTTACCTGTGAAGAACGGGTGGCACGCGGAGCAAATCTCTACACGAAGTCCGTCTTTAACCGAACCAGTCTCAAAAGTATTCCCGCAAGCGCAAGATACTTGACCAATCGTGTATTTAGGATGAATTGCTGCTTTCATTACCTTTCACCTCTTTCCGCCCTGAGCCTCAAGCGGACCCAGAGTAAATGGCACAACATCGAAGATTATAACACGGCCTAATGCCGGTTGCAATCCATTATTGTCATGAGGTGATCAGACGTTTCGGACGCGCCATTCCAGCTGGGGGAACGTGCGTGTATGAGCCGATAACGACATCAGGCAGCTCTTCCTCAAAGATCTCCATCATTTGCTTCATGCCCAAAATATCACCTTGAGCTGGAGGAATCAATTCCAGATAGCTCTCAGGGTCTATATTAAGATTACGCATTTGAATAAGACGCAAATCGGTTCTGCGAGCAAACTCAATCATCGCTTCAATCTCTTCCTCACGATCCGTTACCCCCGGGAAGATCAAATAGTTGATCGACGTATATACACCCTGGGAAGCAGCGTATTTCATCGATTTTTCTACATTGGCCAGTGTATATCCACGAGGTTTGTAGTATGCATTATAGTGGTCATCCAGTGCGCTGATTGTACTTACACGCATTAGATCAAGCCCAGCATCAACAATACCTCTCATGTGATCATTCAAACCGGCATTGGTGTTAATGTTGATATATCCCATGTCAGTAATGGAACGCACTTCGCGAATAGCTTCAATAATCAATTTGGCCTGTGTGGAAGGCTCCCCTTCACAACCTTGACCAAAGCTGATAATCGATTCCGGCGTTTTCAAGTGCTCCAGCATTACTTCAACGATTTCGTCTACACGCGGACGGAAATTCATCCGGGTCTGCGGGGAAACGAAGCCACTGTCATCCGGTTGCTCGGAAATACATCCGAAACAGCCTGCGTTGCAGGAATAGGATACTGGAACTCCGCCTTCCCAACGATTCAGGAAGGTATTGGAAGAAGTCAGACATTCATACCCGAGCGCACAATTGGACAAATGGGTATAGAGACGATTTTCGGGATATTGCTTCGTTAAACGTTTAACACCCGCACGTACGTCATCCCGATCACAGTTCAGTGGGTTCCATTTATCCGGATGATCCGACATCCGGGCAGTGACGTAAAACTGACCATCTTTCCAAACAACAGCCGAGTAACCGAACAAAGGCAGTTTGTACTCCTTATCCGTTTTTACATACCCCGGCAGACACAACCGAGTGAATCCTTGCGGAAGCAAAGCCCCAACCGCCTGTGTATCACTAGGCATTGGCAGCATTTCGCCAGTATCCGGGTCCATACCAATCGGACGTGTACTCGGCAGTCCAACCAGCGTTGCACCTTCCGGCAAAGGAATCAGCTCATCCTCCATAATTTCGACGATCATATCTCCACTGCGGGCCAGCCCGTACAGGGAAGGGTGATCAAATACATTACCATTTTCATCTGCGTATACTAAATACATGATGTTCTCCTCACATCTAATGGGTTAAAGCCAAACGACGAGTATATTGTTAATCAACAGCAGCGCTGCAAAAATTGAGTTAAATCAACGACGTAATGCTAGGTAGTTGTACCGGACGCCGCAGTCTGTCTTGGCGAACGTCGAGTCGTAGTCGTTCCGGAGTTGCTGGTCTGACTGCTGCCAGCTGTATCAAATGCCGCTAGGAACTCAGCATTCGTTTTGCTATTACGCAGTTTCTTCAAGAAACCTTCGACAAAGTCGTGGGAATCGTTCATGTTTTTACGAATCGCCCAGATTGTATCAAGTTCTTCCTTGCTCAGCAACACTTCTTCGCGACGTGTACCGGAACGACGAATGTCGATAGCCGGGAAGATACGACGCTCTGCCAGCTTGCGATCCAGATGAAGCTCCATATTGCCCGTACCTTTAAATTCTTCATAAATGATATCATCCATACGTGAGCCCGTATCAATCAAAGCTGTAGCCAGGATCGTCAGACTTCCACCCTCTTCTACATTCCGAGCAGAACCGAAGAAACGTTTCGGACGATGGAATGCTGCCGGGTCAATACCGCCACTAAGTGTCCGTCCGGACGGTGGGATGACCAGGTTGTATGCACGAGCAAGACGCGTAATGCTATCCAGCAAAATAACGACATCTTTTTTTGCTTCAACCAGACGGAGCGCACGTTCCAGCACCAATTCCGCAACTTTGATATGGTTTTCTGGCAGCTCATCGAACGTAGAAGCTACAACTTCCCCTTTAACCGAACGCGACATATCCGTAACTTCTTCCGGACGTTCATCAATCAACAGGACAAATAGTTCAATTTCTGGGTTGTTGGTTGAGATGCTGTTGGCGATTTCTTTGAGGAGAAGTGTTTTACCCGCTTTGGGAGGTGCTACGATCAATCCGCGCTGTCCCAGTCCTACCGGGGCGAGTACATCCATAATGCGTGTGGACAAATGGCTGGGGGATGTTTCGAGAACCAGTTTCTTCTGCGGGTACAATGGGGTTAATGCCGGGAAGTGAAGTCTTTCCGCAGCCGCTGATGGATTCTCACCATTTACAGCGTTGACTTGCAGCAAACCGAAGTATCGCTCGTTTTCTTTAGGTGTTCTACACTTACCTGATACGAGGTCACCTGTTCTTAGGTCAAACTTGCGAATCTGTGAGGCTGAGATGTAGATGTCTTCCGTACTTGGCAGGTAATTGATCGGACGAAGGAATCCGTAGCCTTCAGGTAGAATTTCGAGCACACCCTGCATGAACATCAATCCACTCTGTTCAGCTTGTGCACGTAATATAGCGAAGATCAATTCTTTCTTTTTTAAAGTGCCGTAGTAGGGAATTTGATATTTTTTGGCCAGTTTGTAGAGGTCCGTTAGTTTCATTTCTTCCAAATCGGAAATTTGTAGATCCATATAATAACCACCTATTCAATTAATAAGTCCGTGAAATGGATAGTTTCGCTTGATGTTCCGGCTATAAGAGCAGCATCGTTCTGCATTTCTCTTCTGTCCATTGTACGGAATGTAACCGTTATAATGCAAATACTTGTCTTTGAGTGTAAGTTTCCGGGCGGGATGGCCAGCTTTCGGCAAGATCCGCTAGTGAGTGAACACGAATACATGAGGCGTTCGATCCGGGCAGACCGGCTATGGAGCGCAGTTCAAACAAAACCGGGGTTTGGGGAAAAGGAAATGATGTTCTTAAAGCCATATGAAGTCTGACTCAAAAAAAGACCCTCCGGTAAAGGAAACAGGAACATTTCGTCTTATCCCGGAGAGACTGAGAACTCTATTAAAACAGGTTTACCCAATTACTGAAAGGATATGCAGTTCTGTCAAAATAATCACTTTAATACCGTAAAACTCGTCATACAATACAGAATTAATCGGTTTCTCGCCACACATCTGCACCTAGCAGACGTAGATTGGTTACTAGATGATCGTACCCGCGATCGATAAACTCCACGCCTGTCACTTCGGTCACACCTTCACTGACGGTGAGACCTGCGATCACCAGCGCTGCACCAGCGCGAAGATCGGATGCTTTTACCTTGGCCGCATTCAATGCACTGCCTTCAATAATAGCTGACCGCCCTTCCACACGGATTTTTGCACCCATGCGTACCAACTCAGGAACGTGCTTGAATCGATTGCTATATACAAAGTCACTCAGGACACTCACACCCGTTGCCTGTGTCAACACACTGGTCATCGGGGACTGCAAATCCGTCGGAAAACCGGGATATACGAGCGCCTTAACGTCTACATGATTGTAGCTCGGTTTGCCAATGACACGAATACTTTCATCCAGCTCCTCAATACCAACGCCCATCTCCAGTAACTTTGCCGTCAAAGCCTCCAGATGTTTGGGAATGACATTGTCAATCAGAACGTCGCCACGCGTTGCAGCCGCAGCGATCATATACGTGCCTGCTTGTATACGGTCCGGAATGATGGAATGACGGCAACCCTTAAGCTCCGACACACCTTCAATACGGATCGTTTCGGTACCGGCACCCTTGATGCTGGCACCCATTGAATTCAAAAGTGTTGCTACATCTATAATCTCAGGCTCTTTAGCCGCGTTTTCGATAATTGTAGAGCCTTTGGCACGAGTAGCCGCCAGCATGATGTTAATGGTTGCACCTACACTGCTTACATCAAGATAAATCTTTGCTCCGCGTAGCTCTTTGGCATGCAAATGAATGGAGCCGTGTTCGTTTGTTACCGTTGCGCCAAGCGCTTCAAACCCTTTGATATGTTGATCAATCGGACGAGGCTCAAAGTTGCAGCCCCCGGGTAAACCAATTGTTGCTTCTTTAAAACGCCCAAGCAATGCTCCCATCATATAATACGAAGCACGGAGCTTCTTCACGGGACCATTCGGCATAGGAATGGATTTAATGTCGGAAGGATCGATCTTCATCTGACTGCCTTCCCAATGTACACGAGCCCCGAGTTCCTCCAAAATTTCTGCATAAACCGCCACGTCACTCAAAAGCGGCAGGTTGTCCAGCACGACTTCTGACTCGGCAAGCAATGCTGCAGGAATAAGCGCGATGGCGCTGTTCTTGGCGCCGCTTATAGTTACAGTTCCCTGTAACGGACGTCCGCCACTAATCATCAATTTTTCCATAAAGCTTAATGTCCCCCTACGTGTTTTGCAGCCGGTTAACGGCAATACGTGCTGTTGGCTTTCGATGTAGAAATAAGGCGTGAAAATGGAAAGACACCGGCTAGGCGGTGTTCTTTCCACTTACACAGTATGGAACTGGTAAAGACAAATTACGCTTTGTTGTTGGAACCAAACTCGCGAATTTTACCTTTAACGGTTTCTTTGATTGCATCACGGCCTGGTACGATGAATGTACGTGGATCGTAAGCATCTGGTTTAGCTGCAAGCACTTCGCGAACCACTTTGGAGAACGAAATTTGGTTCTCAGTGTTCACGTTGATTTTGGAAGTTCCCAGGGAAATGGCTTTGTCGATATCATGTTTAGGGATACCTGTACCACCATGCAGTACCAGTGGAACGTTAACTGCATCGCGAACTTCTTCCATTTCTTTGAAGCCCAAGTTAGGCTCGCCATGGTAAGGACCGTGTACGGAACCAAGAGCTGGAGCCAATGTGTCGATACCTGTTTCTTTAACGATACGTACACACTCGTTCAGATCAGCGTACATGATACCACCGATAACGTCGTCTTCTTGTCCACCAACAGTACCTACTTCGGCTTCTACAGAAACGCCTTTAGCGTGTGCATATTCAACAACTTTTTTAGTCATTTCGATATTTTCATCGATGGAGTGGTGGGAACCGTCGATCATTACGGATGTAAATCCAGCATCGATCGCTTCTTTACACTTATCAAAGCTGGAACCGTGATCCAAGTGAATAGCAACTGGAACGGTGATTTTCATGTCGTGAATGAGTCCTTCTACTATTTTAACTACTGTGTAGAAACCGCTCATGTGACGTGCTGCGCCTTCGGATACGCCCAAGATTACTGGGGATTTCTCTTCTTCTGCTGCAGCAAGAATCGCTTGAGTCCACTCAAGGTTATTGATGTTGTATTGACCAACTGCATATTTTCCTTCGAGTGCTTTGTTCAACATGTCTGTCATAGATACTAATGGCATGGTTTCAATCCTCCTAGGGGTGTTGGGTTGTGTCTATGGTTTTTAGCCGAAATCACATACGGGCTTATTATACCACATCCCATGTCAAATACTAAACAAGCATTTGCAAAAATGCTGTGCTTTGCAGCACAGTTTTCATAGACACAGCATGATGACGTCCCCATTTCCAATATTCCCCGGATGCCTGACTGAAATACCCTGTATGCCCACCTGTAAACTCTCACAGCTTCACACGCAAAAAAATCCTGTATCTACAGGATTCAGCTGCACTTATTTGCAGTATCATTTCGAAGCTGCATATTGACTGCCACTCGCATTTCATCGATATCAAACGGTTTCGTAAAGTGCATGAGCGCTCCAAGATCGGTAGCTTCTTTGATCATGTCCAGTTCACCATAGGCCGTCATCATGATGACTTTGATATCCGGATCAATTTCCTTAATATGTTTCAGAATTTCTAGGCCATCCATGCCAGGAATCTTCATATCAAGCAGCACAAGATCAGGTTTGTCATTATTTACTATCTCCAGGGCGATCTTCCCATTAGGCGCTTGGAACGTATTATATCCTTCGCTGCTGAACACTTCCATTAACAGGATTCGAATACCGTTTTGGTCATCAACAATCAACACTTTTTTATTTTCCACTAAGTAACCTCCTAGAATTAGGAAAGCATGTACGTCTGAATCTGGATAACAATCCCATAGTCGTCATGATAAGTATTCTACCTTACCCATTGAAATCCTGCTTACATCCCAAAATGCCAAAAACCATTTTCGCTCATCTCGATGCACTAAAAAAGGATGTCCCCAGCACCCTTATCGGCTGCCAAGAACATCCATTTATTTATAGCTTAATGATCAACACTTATTTTCCAGCGCTCTCCAGAGAAGCTTTTACAAACTCACGGAACAATGGCTGCGGACGGTTCGGACGGGAAGTGAATTCCGGGTGGAATTGTACTGCCAGGAACCACGGGTGTCCTGGAAGCTCCACGATCTCAACAAGACGTCCATCCGGGGATGTACCCGAGATAACCAGACCGGCTTTTTCGATCGCTTCACGGTATTCATTGTTGAACTCGTACCGGTGACGGTGTCTCTCATAGACCAATTCATCATCATAACAAGACATTGCCAGGGAACCTTCCTGAAGCTTACAAGGATACAGACCCAGACGCATTGTACCACCCAGGTTTTCGATGTCTTTTTGTTCAGGCAACAGGTCGATCACCGGGAACTCTGTAGCTGGATTGATCTCGGAGCTATTTGCTCCATTCAAACCAACGATGGAACGTGCATATTCAATAACAGAAACCTGCATACCCAGGCAAATACCGAAGAACGGAATTTGTTTCTCACGGGCATAACGAATCGCAGATACTTTACCTTCAATACCCCGATCACCAAATCCGCCTGGAACGAGGATTCCGCCTACGCCGTGCAGCAGATCGCCCACATTCTCATCGGTGATATCTTCGGAGTGAATCCAGCGGATCTTGACATCTGCATTGGATGCAAATCCTGCATGAGACAAGGATTCAACAACACTCAAATAAGCATCATGCAATGCCACATATTTACCTACAATGGCAATCTCCACTGTATGCTTCAGCTTATTGATACGGTCAACCAGCCCTTCCCACTCGCTCATATCCGGTGCAGGAGTAGTCAGCTTCAGGTGGTTTACCACGATCTCATCCAAACCTTCTTCACGCAGGTTCAAAGGCACTTGGTACAATGTGTCTGCATCACGGCATTCCACCACGGCATTTTCATCAATGTCACAGAAGAGAGCGATTTTGGCTTTCATGTCTTTGGACAGCTCATACTCTGTACGGCATACAATGACATTCGGCTGAATACCGATGCTGCGCAATTCCTTCACGCTGTGCTGCGTTGGTTTGGTTTTCACTTCTCCGGCAGCCTTGATGTAAGGAATAAGTGTTACATGGATGTACATCACGTTGTCACGACCTACATCACTCTTGATTTGACGAATAGCTTCCAGGAACGGCAAGCTCTCGATGTCACCTACCGTACCGCCGATCTCCGTAATGACAACATCCGAACCCGCTTCACGTCCTGCGCGGAATACTCGCTCTTTGATCTCGTTCGTAATGTGTGGAATGACTTGTACCGTTCCGCCCAGATATTCCCCGCGCCGCTCTTTGCTGATGACGGAGGAGTATACTTTACCAGTCGTGACGTTGCTGTTTTTGGAGAGGTTGATGTCAATAAAACGTTCATAGTGGCCAAGGTCAAGATCCGTTTCCGCGCCATCATCCGTTACAAAAACCTCACCATGCTGATAAGGACTCATTGTTCCCGGGTCGATATTGATGTATGGATCAAATTTTTGAATAGTTACCTTCAACCCTCTGTTTTTCAGCAATCTGCCCAGCGAGGCAGCCGTTATCCCTTTGCCCAGGGAGGACACAACTCCGCCCGTCACGAAAATATACTTTGTCACTGTTATTACCCTCCTAATATAAGTACAGAAATTCAGGCGATATATGGTATTATCGTAACCCGTTTCCCAGGTAATCATCGTTAAAAAGAGCAATGGCAGAAATTCCCTGCATCTGCGAACTGCTCTTTCATGCGAAGACCGTGTGTAAACAACGTTGTTCTACAGCGTAGAATGGTGCAAACCTTCCGGGAGCCAACTACCGAGCCTGTCCCTAAATAGATATCATTGCATCGATCCATTTGGTGTTTTGGATATACAAAAATAGACCACGGATTGTTGGCCGGGAGCATGCGGAATTCAAATCATTTTGCAAAATTCTGCCTCTAAAAATACAAAAAAAGTACTCCCGCAGGACGGGGCACTTTTTATAAAAAACATAAATATTTTGTCGCTCATTCATAAGCCCATGCAATAGTTTACCCGTTACCCCGTCTGCTGTCAAGGCTGACTATGCGGGGAAAACGGGTAAACTATCGATGTCAAAAATGACTGCTACTTATCGGAATCGTCGTCAAATTCACCCTCGTCTTCGGACTCTTCTTCATCGTCTTCTTCGAGGTCTTCCTCTTCCAAATCGCCATCTTCTTCGTCAAAGATGTCGTCTTCGTCATCATCATCGTCATCATCATCTTCGTCCTGATCATCATCAGAATTGTCGAAGTCTTCGTCGCTGTTGTAGCTGTCTTCCTCTTCCCCGAAGTCCTCATCTTCCAGATCATCGTCTTCATCGTTGATGATGCGCGGACGCTTCGCACCCGTCATGGTATCTTCCGATCCAGCTACCGGATACCAGCGCTTCAAGCCCCACAGACTTGTACCGACGCAAGCAAAACGGCCATCGATATTAATCTCGGTATATAACTGGGCGATAAACTCGTTGATTTCTTCATCAGTCATTCCGCGCTGTTTAGCTACCTCATTCATCAAATCACGGTAGTAATACGGCGTATTGGCCGCTTTCAGCACCATAAAGGCGAGGTCCACCAAAGGAATCTCTCTGACCTTTTCTTTATCAATTTTCAAATTGAGCGAGGTACTCACTGACAGACACTTCCTCTCACACAAAATTCACTTTATATCCCTACGAACTGGAATGTTACATATAACATATCCATTAACAAACCTAAGTAAAACCTATTTAGCCTCAAAAAGCAAGTTTTTATGTATGGATGTCTCATAATTCCAAGAAGCAACTTCAAACGAGCAATGTATAGACCCGTAAGAGACCGCTAACTCGCGGGCATATCGTCCTTTTTGCAAAAAAAGCATGATCATATAAAAAAGACGGAGTCCCCTCCGCCTTCTGACTGTATACCCTTGAAGGATCGCTCCTCACCAGGGTCCCGGCGAGAGCCCTCTAGCCCTCCATCCATCATATGTCCCTGCGCCCGTTTTGACACGAAGAGAATGTGTTTTTGTAAAAAAAGGGCAGGTTCCCCATGCGGCGGGATCAATGAATTCATAGAATACCTCAGCATGTTCATCCCGAAGGGGGCTGCCCATTATGGACTATACTGGTTTTCTACATCAATTGGTTGAAGGAATGCAACGTCCCGAACCAGAACAGGGGCGGCGGTACCTGATCCGGTTCGCCAAACCGAAGCAATATGAAGCCTGCCTCGTGGAACTGTCGCGGATGAGGAATGAATTTACGGATCTTGGTATGGTACGCTCCTCCCGGCTGGCCCGCTCCATTATCGCCCCGGTGCATGACCCAGAAGAATTATCTCGCTACAGCAATGAGATTACGGTAGAAGAAGATGTATCCATCTCACTGCATGCCACCGCGCTTCACAGTAAACCGAGCAGTGCTCAGGGCATACCTTGGGGCGTCAAACAGATTCACGCTCCCAAAGTATGGTCCGTATCCACGGGACATCGAGTCAAAATCGGCGTGATCGACACAGGTGCCGATTATCAACACCCGGATCTTCGCTATTCGCTGGCACGCGGAATCAATCTGTTAAACCGCAGTCTGCTTCCTCATGATGATAACGGTCATGGCACCCATATTGCCGGAACCATTGCCGCAGCTAACAGTACGGCAGGTATGATTGGCGTAGCCCCTCGCTCCCTGATCTATCCGGTGAAGGCATTCGACCATAATGGTTCGGCCTTCGTGTCAGACATTGTGCTTGGCATCGATTGGTGTGTACGCAATCGGGTCGATATTATCAATATGAGCTTTGGCATGAAAACGCGTAGCAAAGCATTGCTTGATGTCGTGAACCGTGCCCATCAAGCCGGAATTGTCATTGTTGCTTCATCAGGAAATGACGGCAAACGCCGCAGCATTGATTATCCGGCACGTTATCCGCAAACGATATCGGTTGGGGCAACCGACAAAAACCGGCGGATCGCCTCGTTTAGTAACCGAGGTGCATACGTTGATGTATATGCGCCAGGGGACAAAATTGTTTCATCCTGGGTGCAAGGCAAGCACCATGAGATGAGCGGTACCTCCATGGCGACATCGCACGTCAGTGGCGCCATAGCGCTCTTGCTTGCGAAGCATCCAGGCCTGTCGCCAGCCGAGATCAAAACGCTCGTGAAGCGCGCGACCGTTCCGCTGCGCGCACGCAAGACAACCACCGCGAAGAGCAAAATACGCGGTGGCGAGATTGACGCCCTCAAGCTAATGCAGGAGGGTGGAGGGTAAGGTGCGCCGCCTGCCGCAGGGAGCCGTTCCGTGAAGCATCGCTAAGCGCAGCACTGCTGCGCGGTGTGATGCTTCAGGGTGGTTGCCCACGGCGGCAGGCAGCGCTGGCTCTGGGTGCCTCGGGGCCGTATGAACTCGGCCGCGGGCACAGCAAAAAGTCTCCATGTCCACGCTGCATTGCAAGCGTGGTGCATGGAGACTTTTTGCTAAAACCATAGGGCGGTTGTGCACCGCCAGGGCTTGAATTACATTTTGTCCGGTGCGGATACGCCCACCAGACGAAGCGCTGTTGCGATGACGGTGCGTACAGCACCGATCAGGGCCAGACGCGCCTGAGTTTGTCCCGCGTCTTCAGTAATGACGCGCTCTGCACGATAGTAACTGTGGAACAGGGATGCCAGTTCATATACATAACGAACAATGCGATGCGGCGCATATCCCGTAGCAGCAGTCGCGATTTCTTCAGGCAGTTCACCCATTTTGCGAAGAAGGTCATATTCATGTTCCGTGGTCAGCTTCGAAAGGTCGATCTGTGCCAATGGCAACAGCTCAATGCCTTGTTCTTCTGCCTGACGGTATACGCTGCATACCCGAGCGTGAGCGTATTGAACATAGAATACAGGGTTTTCATTGGACGTCGAAATCGCAAGGTCCATGTCGAAGTCCAGATGAGAGTCCATGCTGCGCATGGTAAAGAAGTAACGAATGGCATCAATGCCTACTTCGTCCATCAGATCTTCCATCGTTACCGCCTTGCCTGTACGCTTGGACATCTTCACTTTCTCGCCATTCTGGAACAAGCTCACCATCTGTGCAATCAGCACGACCAATTTCTCAGGATCGTTGCCCAGTGCTTGCATGGCCGCTTTCATCCGTGGAATATAACCGTGGTGGTCCGCTCCCCAGATGTTAATCATCGTGTCGTATCCACGCGCATATTTATCACGGTGATAAGCAATGTCCGGCGTAAGGTACGTGTACGTGCCGTCATTTTTAATCAAAACACGCTCTTTATCGTCACCATACTGCATGGTTTTCAACCAAGTTGCTCCGTCTTGCTCATAGATTTCATTACGATCACGCAATTCGTCAAGCACACGCAACACTTCTCCGTTATCATACAGCGAAGTTTCGCTGAACCAGATGTCGAAATTGACACGGAAGCGATTCAAGTCACGTTTGATCTTGTCCAATTCTTTTTCCAAACCGAAGTCGCGGAAATAAGCTGCACGGTCACCTGGATGCATGGACAGCAAAGAATCGCCTTTCTCAGCCACTAGCTCCTTGGCGAATCCTTTGATATCCTCACCATGATAACCATCTTCCGGCATCTCTGCGTCTTGGCCCAGTTCCTGCAAATAGCGAGCTTCAATGGAACGAGACAGATTAAATACCTGATTACCCGCGTCATTAATGTAGTATTCACGTGTTACATCATATCCGGCATAGTCGAGGATGTTGCAAAGCGCATCACCCACAGCCGCCCCACGCGCATGGCCCAGATGCAGACTGCCTGTCGGGTTGGCACTGACAAACTCCATCTCGACCTTGCGCCCTTCACCAACATTGATTCTTCCATAATTCTCACCCTGCTCATGTACAAGCCCCAGCACAGGGTAGAGATAACTCTTGTCCAACTTAAAGTTAATGAATCCCGGTCCGGCAATCTCAGCCTTCTCAATTCCAGCTTCAGCCAGGTTGAGATTGGCAATAATCTCTTCTGCGATCTGGCGTGGATTACGCTTGGCAATCTTGGTCAGTTGCATAGCGGCATTGGTTGCCAAATCGCCGTGTGTTTTCTCGCGTGGTACTTCAAGGGTGATGGTCGGCAGATCCTCCTGCGTAACAATGCCAGCAGCAACAATGGCATTGCCAATGGCTGTACTTACCCGTTCGTTAATCGTATCTAATGGATTACGTGTCATGAAATTGGTTCCTCCTGTATATGCAAACTAATCGCGAAATGTCCGGATTCTTCGTCAAAGCGGTAAAAGTCGTAGCTCCACGCTGCGCGTGCGCTCAATCCCTGAATGGAAAGTTCCAGCTCCTGTGTATGCGTGGACAAGGCAAACGACATATACGGCGAGCGGTAAAAACCAGGGAGCTTGCGGTTTAACTCAAATGTTTGCTCCGATTCCACCTCGCCGTGACGTATAATCTTGATGGATTGTCCGCCCAGCTTCAATGTTGTTCGGGTAATACCGCCCTCGGGGCCAGCCTGTGGCTCTTCATAACGAACATAGAGCACAGATCCCTTCAATACGGCTTCACCCTGCATTTCCTGCAGTACATCTTCACCTTCATAACGGCTGTGCAGCCGGATCTGAACCGGTCGCATGTTCGACATGAATGTTAACCTCCATTATATTCGAGGCGACGCAAAATCAGGCACGGCCGGTGAGAACAGCCCTTCCTGTATTGTTGTGCCGCTATACGCGCTCATATTCCCGGATAGCTCGCTATCCTACACTCTACTGTATAACTATATCCAGTTCACCCGCTCAATTCAAATCCAAATTCAGAGTTTTTGCCCATCAACGCCAAAAAAAGCAGAGCCACACCTGTAAAGTGCAGCTCTGCCTTGCTTCATTAATAAAGAAATACATTCTGGATCAGGTCCATCGCGGCTCATATGGAAATGGACAGGTCGACTCTACCAGCTTGGCGCGCACCTGTACGAGACAGCCACAATAGCGGCAGGTCGTACCGTATTGTAATCCTGGACAATCAGAGCAGATGGATAAACGCCGCTCATATTCAGCATCATCGACGACCGGACGTGAGCGTGAGGCCAGCTCCACGAGCCGGGCCATCTTGGCTTCACTAATTTTCACATCATATTGATCGTTACATCCCTTGCATGGCTCCCGTTTCCCAGCACTTCTACTCTGCACGGATGAATCCATCTGATCAAGCCTTTATAGCGACCACTCCAACCGAGGCCGGAGGCAGTACAAAACGCAGTTTGTTATTTTCGAGTGTAATACCCTTCCAGTCCGCAGGTTGAACCTGATTCGGCTGTTCAAATGTGTTGAACGCACTATAATCTGCGTGATGCAGAATTCGTCCCGATACAGCAGAAGCGTTCGTTGATTCAATCTGACAAACCACTTCAAGCTCATCCGTATGACTAAGGTTACACGCCGTCACATGAATAACGCCATCATTGCTACGAGAAGCTGACAAACTAAGTTGAGGGATGGTCTCTTCCCCGAAAGTATATCCAGGGCTCTCGTAATTCAGTTCCAACCGCTGCGCGTCCATGTGCACCTGATACATATCAAACACATGATATGTAGGCGTAAGCAGCATCTTCTCTCCTTCTGTCAAGACCAACGCCTGGAGAACATTAACGATCTGGGCCAGATTGGCCATATGCACTCTTTTATTATGTTGGTTGAAAATATTCAGATTGATCCCTGCAAGTACAGCATCACGCATCGTATTTTGTTGATACAGGAACCCAGGATTAGTACCCGGCTCAACGTTATACCACGTTCCCCACTCATCCACGATAATACCGACTCTGCCCTCAGGATCATATTTATCCATAATCTCGGAGTGCTTCAAAAGTAACTCTTCCATATATAGCGTCTTTTTCAATGTAGTGAACCACTCAGCTTCTCCGAAACCTGTAGCCTGACCTTTATCTGCCCACTCACCTGTTGGAATGGTATAATAATGCAGGCTGATTCCATCCATAAAACGACCGGCCTCCCGCATTAACACCTCCATCCAGTGATAGTTGTTGTCATTGGGACCGCAGGCAATTTTATAAATTTCATTCCCGGAATAATTGCGTACATATGTAGCATAACGACGGTACTCATCTGCGTAGTATTCCGGACGCATATTACCGCCACAACCCCAGTTCTCGTTCCCCACACCAAAGTATTTCAGCTTCCATGGCTCTTCACGGCCATTGCTCTTCCGCCAGTTCGCCATCGGTGATTCCCCATCAAACGTGATGTACTCCACCCATTCCTGCATCTCCTGCACCGTACCGCTGCCCAGATTGCCGCTGATATATGGCTGCGTATCAAGTAACTCACATAGTCTCAGGAATTCATGCGTGCCGAAATGATTGTTCTCTTCTACCCCGCCCCAGTGCGTATTGATCATCCGGGCGCGCTCACTTTTTGGACCTATGCCATCTTTCCAGTGATATTCGTCGGCAAAACAACCTCCAGGCCAACGAAGTACGGGAATATGGAGTTTTTGCAGTGCAGTAAGCACATCATTTCGGATGCCTTCCGTATTGGGGATAGGAGAGTCCTCTCCCACCCAAATGCCTTCATAGATACAGCGTCCCAGATGCTCTGAGAAATGACCGTATATATTGCGATTTATTAATCCTTGTTCTGAATCCGCCTTTAGAATAACATCAACCATTATTTCAACCTCCTCAAAAGTATTGTTACCGCTTACAATAACGTGTTTCTAAACAGGATTCAACCGTTTTTATTCAAGCAAAAACAAGCCCTTTCCGGTTTCATTTGTCCGGAAAAGACTTGTTTGTTTGGGCTGGCCTCATCAGGCCAAATTAGTTGAGATTTATACCATTTTAGATTGAAATCGCCTTAAAATTATTCCATGGCATAACGTCATTTACTCGTTTACAGCGGGCAATAACATTTTTTGCTTCCATGTTGTTCCACCATCTGTCGTCTCATAAATCGCAGGAGAATTGTCGCTTGTTACGACGAGCCAACCTGTTTTGGCAGAAGGAAACGAAATGCGGGAGCTATAACCTGGATCTTTCAGGTCGATATTTTTCCACGTGGAACCTGCATCATATGAACGTCCAATCCCCACTTTGCCCGCCGCAGGTGATCCTGCGGAGAGATAGGCCGTCTGATTACCGATCAACGCCATGTTCCCTGGGTGACCCCCTGGGTCTGCGGGGCCTTTTCCATTCCCTGTGCTGTTTACACCTGGAGCCGGGCCACCACCTGCTGTGGATTGAGCAAAGACCTGTCTCCAATTCTTGCCCTCATTTCCACTCGCGTAGAGAGAATACGACTGCTGAGACATTCCTGCGTCCCCATACAGAAGGGCCCATACCTGGTTACCACTTGCGTATAAATCTCCACCGCTCCAAGTTGCTGAGGCTACCTTCAGCGATTGCGTCCAGTTCTTGCCGCCGTTACTTGTCTGCATGATATGGTATCCTGAACCAGGAGCCACTACAATGGCATAACCTTGCTTCTGTGTCGTGAACACAGCTCCGCGTGTATTGGCTAGTGTGGAGATCGGGCTCCATGTTGCACCGCCATCCTTCGTCAAATAAGCTCCATTATAGGTATATCCAAAGCCTTCGTTTTTATTGAGGAAATCAATTCGTTTAAACTGTATACCTTTAGTATCCATCCGTGTCCAGTGCGCACCGCCATCCGTTGAGCGGATGAGATATGTCGTTGGAGAGTCCTTTACCTGTGCCAAAGCAAATCCATTCACATTATTCGGGAAATCAAGTTGTGTGAACTGCCATTGGCCTGTATAGATGGACTGCCAAGTGCAGCCAGAATTCGATGTGCCAATAAGGAAGCCTTCACCACCAGCCCGTCCGGTTGTATTGTTCAGAAAATCGATATCCGTAAATTGCAGTCGTTGGTCTTCCACACCACTGCCTTTTTTCAACGTAGCCGTTAATCCGTGATCTCCACTTCCACACGTTGGGGAGGATGCAGCGTTAGCGCCGGGTAGAGTATGTACCGGTCCCAGTCCCCAAGCCAGTGTTACTGATAGTGCGAGTGCGCCAATCCGTTTCCATGTCATTCTGCTCTTTGTTGTCATTGTGACACCTCCTTCTATGTTTTTACCCTATTTTGCAGGATTTAACGTAACAATTTGTTTATCGCGCGTAACATTATTGCAATTAAAAACCACTCATGCCCACAATTTTTATCTCATGGGCATGAGTGGTTGATCATTAATCTCTACTAAGAGCTGATTTAAATGGGATATGTCTTAAAAGCAATGATCACAAAAGTGATACTTAAAACAAGGCAAAGGGCAAAATGCAATTTATTGTATTTGAGTGTTCTGATGCTAAAGGAAACATATAACATAGCTAGATTAGCCAGTATTAGCGTTAAGTTAATGAACAAAGTCATTGTTATTATAAGATTGATGGTAAATATCATAAGTACCGCTATGAACCATTTGGGATACATACTCAATTGAGCCCGGATTGCATGCATAACAAAAACTCCTTTCCTCTATTTCCATATTATACATAAATATTAAGATAGAGTCATCCCAAATACGTGTTTTCGCTTAACGTGCGGGCGGAATCATACATACAACAAATGGTAGAGGTACGGGAACGTACGTGCTATAATCAATGTTATGGACTTTGAATAAAGGTGGATGTTTTCTTGATCACGGCGCAGCTTCCGGAAAGGGGGTGACGTCGATGATCAAACTTGTGGCGTTGCTTGATGTAATCCGATGGATTGCTGCGATCCTCAGTTTAGTGCTGAGTATCCGAAAGCTTTACCGTTGGTTGCGCAAAAAGTTTCGTAGCAAGCGAAAACCCACCTCATAAGGTTGATCGCCTGACGGTGGGTTTCGCTTGAATAGCAATATTTAGTTCATGCGCGCCGTGGCAGTCCACAGCCTTTCGGGTCCTAAGAGTCTTTACCGTTGGCGCGGTGAAGGCTCTTTTTTTAGTATATGGTCGAACCAACCACCATATACTTCACGAATGTAATATATCAATCAATATATCAATTAATATACTACTGATTACTGTTGTTGTCAGTATAACACAATACAGAAATGAGGTTCAATAAGTTCAGGAGAAGATCATAAAAAAACGCCCTCTCCTACGCAGGCTTCAACCTGACGCAGACAGAGGACGCTGTTATTTTGCGATTACTTTACGAATCCAAGCAGCATTTCACGGATCATCTTCGCAGCCACAATTTGTGTCTGTTCTGTATGATCGTAAATAGGAGCCACTTCAACCAGGTCACAACCGACCACATTTACATCTGATCCTGCAATCATGTGAATGGCTTCAAGCAATTCCTTGGACGTAATACCGCCCGCTTCTGCTGTTCCTGTACCCGGAGCTGCAGATGGATCAAGCACATCGATATCGATTGTAACGTACACCGGACGGTTACCCATTTTCGGAAGAGCTTCCTTCATCGGAGCTGCCACTTCAAACGGATAGAAGTTGATGTTCTCCCGTCCGAATTGGAACTCTTCCCGGGAACCGGAACGAATTCCGAACTGATAAATATTTTTGCCACCCATCAGTTCAGCTGCTTTACGCACTGGCGTTGAGTGAGACAATGGCTCGCCTTCATAGTTTTCACGAAGGTCGGCATGTGCATCAATATGGATCAGGATAAGGTCCGGATATTTTTTGTACATTTGCTGAATGACAGGCCAAGTAACGAGGTGTTCCCCGCCGAGACCAATCGGGAATTTGTCGTCAGCCAGTAGGCCACCGATATATTCTCCGATGACTTCGAGACTGCGTCCTGCGTTACCGAAAGGCAAAAGCAGATCCCCAGCGTCAAAGTAAGTCATATCCACAATGCTTTTATCAAGGTAAGGGCTGTACTCTTCAAGTCCAACCGACGCCTGACGGATATGGGAAGGACCAAAACGGGACCCTGGACGGAAGCTGACGGTGTAATCCATCGGCATACCATAAATGACTGCTTTGGAGTTCTCGTAATCCTCTGAACTGCAAATAAATACGTTACCTGAATAAGCTTGATCCAATTTCATCTAATTATTCCTCCTTATTTCGTAAGGTCTTCCACGAATTTAGGAAGAACGAACGCCGCTTTGTGCAGACGTGGAGAGTAATATTTTGTATCCATCTCTGGAATCTGCGTCTCGTCCACCTCAAGCGGATTATGTTTTTTGCTACCCATTGTAAAAGTCCACAGACCACTTGGGTACGTAGGGATATTACAGCCGTACACATGTACGATCGGGAAGATTTCTTTAACGTCTTTGTTTACCTTTTGGATCAGATCCGCTTTGAACCACGGGTTGTCCGTTTGAGCAACGAAGATCCCGTCTTCTCTCAGCGCTTCATAGATACCTTGGTAGAAACCGCGCTCAAACAGCGGAGCAGCCGGACCTACAGGCTCTGTGGAGTCAACGATGATTACATCGTATTCATTTTTATGCTCTATAATATGCATGTAGCCGTCGTTCACCAGCACTTCAACGTTAGGCTCGTCCAATTTACCGGCGATTTCAGGCAGATACTTTTTGGAATATTCAATCACTTTCCCGTCGATTTCGACGAGAACTGCTTTTTCTACAGCAGCATGCTTAATGACTTCACGGATAACTCCGCCGTCACCGCCACCGACAACCAGCACCTTTTTCGGGTTCGGGTGTGTGTTCAGCGCAGGGTGAGCCGCCATTTCGTGATAAACGAACTCGTCTTTCACCGTTGTCATCACCATGCCGTCAAGCAACAACATATTGCCGAATTCTTCGGTCTCTACCATAGCCAGATCTTGAAAATCCGTCTTTTCGCTTACATAGGTCTGTTTAATCTTCGCGGTGATTCCGAATGCGGGGGTCTGTTTCTCCGTAAACCACAATTCCATAATCTCTACCTTCTTTCCGTAAAGTTTATATAGATTAAATTGACCAGAGCGTACATAGCGTCTGACTAATCAAAGAATCAAATCACTGACAATGGGAACTGTTCGACCTTCCTTGCCTATTGTATGTTGTGTCGAACTGTTACTTTTCATTACCCTTTTGCATTATACGCGATTGACGTTTATACTGCAAAACGGTTTTTTTCTGCAAAAAAGCTATATTTTAAACCGTTAAACGGCCGGATTGAATATCCGTGTCATTGAATTCCCATACTGGAAAGAAAAGAAAGGAGCCCGTTCCATGACCCAATCAAGCCAAAAGACCCGCAAACGCGGGTTCCGAATATGGAAAGTCATCAAAAGCCTGACTCTGCTCGCTATTCTCGGCCTAATCTCCACAGCAGCAGCATTGGTCTATCTATACGCCACCAGCCTGCCACTAGCCGACTCCGATCGCAATTCCAGGCTGCTGGACAGTCAGGGCGCAGTCATTGCCACTTTCTCGGCAGGCGGCAAAGACTCGGTACCCGTGCAGTTGGGAGATATCTCACCTGATTTGGTTAGCGCTACACTTGCTGTAGAGGACCGCAAGTTCTATGATCATGTCGGCTTCGACATCCGAGGAATGGGACGGGCTGTACTCGTCAACCTGGAACATATGCAGATGTCCCAGGGCGCAAGTACACTGACGCAACAGCTCGCGCGCAACTTGTATTTGTCTCATGAAAAGACATGGACCCGCAAAGCCAAGGAAGCGATGTACACGGCACAATTGGAGATGAAATATAGCAAGGATGAAATCCTGCAGATGTACCTGAATGAAATTTATTACGGTCACGGCGCCTACGGGATCGAAGCAGCCTCACGGATGTATTTTGGCAAATCCGCCAAACAGTTGACGCTTGCCGAAAGTGCCATGCTTGCAGGGATTCCAAAGGGTCCGACCTACTATTCACCATATAATCATATGAAGAACGCCAAGGACCGGCAGAAGGTTGTATTGAATGCCATGGCTGACATCGGCAAAATTACGCAAGCGGAAGCAGACAAGGCTTATGAGGAAATGCTTTCGTTCAAGCCGGAAAGTGAACGCAAAACCGTAGAAAGCGCACCCTATTTCCGCGATTATATCCGGAATCTAGCCATCAAGGAGCTGGGAATCAGCGAAGCGATGCTGGATCATGGGGGATTGAATATATACACCACGCTGGATCTGCGTGTACAAAAAGCTGCGGAAGACGCTGTAGCCAGAGGCATGGACGCCAAAAGCGAGCTCGAAACGGCTCTGGTATCGATCGATCCGCGTACCGGATACATCAAAGCGATGGTGGGTGGCAAAAATTACCGCACCAATCAGATTAACCATGTACTGGCGACTACACGCCAACCGGGATCTGCTTTTAAACCGATTATGTATCTGGCTGCCCTGGAATCCAAACAGCTCACCAGTGCGTCCATGTTTAAAAGCGAGCCGACTTTGTTTCATTATGACAATGATCGCAAAACCTATAAACCCGGCAACTTCGGGGATAAGTATTTAGGTGAGATTGATTTAAGACAGGCGATCGCCGCTTCGGACAACATCTATGCGGTAAATACGATTATGCAGATTGGACCTGAACAAGTGGTGAAGATGGCCAAGAATCTAGGGATTACGAGCAACATGAGCCCGGTACCCTCCCTTGCACTCGGCACCTCGCCAGTTAGTCCATTGGAGATGGCTTCAGCATTTTCCGCTATTGCCGCAAGTGGACAGCGGACACCTCCTGTAGCCATTCTGCAAGTGACGGATGCCGCAGGACGAGTAATCTATGAAGCACCTCAGACCAAGGCCGAGAAGGTCGTTGAACCCGCTGCCGCTTATGTATTAACACGCTTGATGGAAAGTGTGTTCGAAAATGGAGGTACGGGTAATCGGGTATCTGCAACGATTAAACGGCCTGTCGCCGGCAAAACGGGGACGACCAATACGGATGCTTGGCTAGTCGGCTTCACTCCAGAGCTCTCAACGGCTGTCTGGGTCGGTTACGATCAAGGCAAAGCCATTTCCACATCCGACGGGCGTCGTGCGGCACCCATGTTCGCCCAGTTTACGGAACAGGCCCTCGCCAGTGTTCCACCGAAGATTTTTACTGTACCGGATAACGTCGTCAGTGTATATATCGATCCCGAATCCGGCAAACTGGCTGGCAATGGCTGCGCCGAGAAACGGCTGGAAGTTTTTATTGATGGCACGGAACCGACCGAGGTCTGCCGCAGCGCTTCAGACGATTCGGGTTCAGAGAAAGATAAAGACACTCGAGAAGTGCAAAACCAGCAGGGAATACAGGAAGAGAAGCATTCATGGTGGAAGGATTTCAAACGCTGGTGGGTGGAATAACCAAAGTGACGTAAATACGTAATGACGTAATTGCGTCATTACCCGTAAAATTCAATTTAGCATAAAAGCAAAAGCCCCGAACCGATCATCTCGGTCACGGGGCTTTTGCTTCTTCTTTTTGAACAGCTTGAAACATTCATTAATTAGGCAAGCGCTTCTTTCAATTCATCCGGAGAAGCGTTCCACCATTCTTCGTTATGCGTAGTCAGCAACGTCTTGAGTGCCGCGCGATCCTCAGGTCCAAGATCATCCAGCATGAACCGGCGCTTCATGGCATAATCCATGCGATTCACATGATCGGCAAGCAGTTTCCATCCACGACGCGCTTCTGTATCAATCCACATCTCACACGCAGTTGCTCCACCATAGAACTGCCCCTGTTCGTTACGGTCCACAGCTACCCATACTAGCCATACTTGGCGTCCATTGGGCACATCCTCACGATTAGTCGAGAACTTGATATTGCGCTCCACTTTGCTCTTCGCATGCATCGCGCCCACATCAATCTTTGCTTCACCGTTATCAATAATAACGGGGGAAAGGTTATTCAGATCAATGGAGCCTGCACCGAAACCTTTGTGTTTGCTCTTTGCACTAACGATATTCAAGGCAATCTGTTTTTTGCCGTTCTGCTCGTTTTGGTCCATGTTTTATAGCCTCCAAGGGTTGATACAAATATTTTAACTAATAATCGCCCCAATGCAAACATATACATGCTGTAGATGCTTGTCAACGGGAGGTATTTAACGATGATTCCACGACGCGCCAAGAGCTGGCTCACCGCAATTATAGCCCTGTGTGTAGTTGCCGGGGGGATATGGCTTGGTCTGGGCTCCACACGCTCCATTCAATCTGACTTGCCTGCGCTCGCCCCGGAATCGGGCAAGCCTACGGCACCCGTCAAAACCCAAACATCTCCGGAAAGTATACAGACACCTACCGCTGAAGTGTTCAGCAACCGCGTAGTGGAATATCACATGGATGTGAAGCTGGTAGACGGGAATGTACTGCAAGGGACTCAGACGATCACCTGGACACATCCAGGTAAGAAAACCGTCAGCGAGCTTTATTTTCACATGTATCCCAATGCCTTCTCTTCTGCCGACACCACTTTTATGAAAGAATCCGGAGGGAAACTTCGAGGTGATGTCATGCCCACGAACGGTTACGGTTCCATGCATATTACAGAAATGAAAACAGAGGATGGGCTTTCTCTCTTACATCGGATGCAGTATGTGCAACCGGATGACGGAAACATGAAAGATACTAGCCTCATTAAGGTACGGCTGCCCAAACCCGTTAAAGGCGGTGAAAGCATCACGCTTCACACCCGATTTGAGGTCAAGCTACCGAAAATTTTTGCCCGCATGGGAACAGCAGATAATTTCGTTATGGCAGGTCAGTGGTTCCCTAAACTTAGCGTATATGAGCCAGTAGGCACACGAGGTCAAACGACCGAAGGCTGGAATCTGCATCAGTATCACGGTAATTCAGAGTTTTACGCCGATTTTGGTATCTATAGTGTGCGTATTCGGGTACCGGAAACATACAAAGTAGCTGCTACTGGATTCCCAACCCAGCAAGCGGTTGTGAAGAACGGCGAAAAAGTATATCAGTTCTATGCCGATGATGTGCATGATTTTGCCTGGTCAGCCTCTCCTGATTTTGTTTATGCAGAAGAACCCTTCTCTGCTCCCAATGTGCCAGGCGTACGAATCAAGCTGTATCTCGACCCTGCTCATGAGGATCTGAAGGAACGTTATTTCTACGCCGCCAAAGCAGCGCTATCCAATTATAGCAAGTGGTTTGGCCCTTATCCGTATTCCACACTGTCCATCGTTGTCCCGCCCAAATCAGGGAATGGCGCAGGGGGAATGGAATACCCTACCTTGGTCACCGCCTTCGGTGCAGATGATTCTGCTCCTGGCTACGATCTGGAACGCACGGTTGTGCACGAGATTGGGCATCAGTATTTTTACGGCATGGTCGCGAGTAATGAATTTGAAGAGGCTTGGCTGGACGAAGGATTCACCTCCTATGCAGAAGACAAAGTAATGGAACAGGAATACGGACTTATCCCGAATCTGCCCGTACAAGCTGGTCTCATTACTTCTCCAGCTTCACTGACACAGGACTCCTGGAAGTTTGATTCCCAGAATCAATATGCAGCAAACGTATACACACGAGGCAAGCTTGTATTACTTGGAATAGAACAACAGGTTGGTGCTAAAACGATGGAGCGTATTCTCTCGACCTATGTGAATAAATACCGCTTTAAACACCCTACTTCGTCTGATTTTCAAAAGGTCGTGGAACAAGTGACGCGTACATCCTGGACCGATTATTTTAATCAGTATGTATACGGCGATGGCATGGCTGACTTTGCAGTGGAAAAGATCGCAATCAATCCTATCCTGAAAGACGGCCAAACGTTGTACGAGTCATCGGTTACATTGCAGAAAAAAGGGAGTGAATATAAGAAGGTTCCTGTTCGAATTATGTTCGAAGATGGGAAAACCATGACGAAAGAATGGGATGGTAGCGAGGAGCGCATTACCTACAAACTGACCTATACTTCCCCTGTTTCCTGGGCTATGACTGATCCGCTATACACGATTGTGCTGGAGAACCATCATATGAACAATTTTCTGAAAGCCGGACTGGATGAGCCAACTAAATCCCGCTGGAGCATGAGCGCAACCAAAATTATAGAAGCCATATTCGGAAGTCTGTCATGGTGAGGTGGATACAGTGAAAGCGAAAATACGTGAAGGCTGGTTTCTCGTCCGTCAGCATATGTTCATTGCGGCACTCTTATTTCTCTATCAATTAGTATGGGGATACTTTCTTTATCGAATGGTGCAGTCAGCTGTGGTTCCGCTGCTCCTGCGTTATCCTGACCCTGATACAGGGGAACTCAGTACGATTTTATTTAAAATGGAGAGCCAACTCGGTCTGACAACGAATCCGGAGGTTCACCGCTATTTATGGATTTTAGGGGCTATGCTGCTGATACGGATTCTGATTAGCCCACTCATTCAGGCAGGGCTGCTCTACTCGCTCCAGCATTATAACCATTCGGAAGAGCGCATTCCATTCATTCGCGGTATCAAAAATTTATGGAAACCGATGCTGTTGCTCCACACCATTCGGACTATATTACTGCTGCTACCCGCTTATTGGCTCGCGCCAAAGCTCTATTCCATCTTTATGGAAGGTTTTCATTCCCTCCATCTGCTCTTGCCTGGTATTCCCTATGTTGCTGGTTGGATTGTATACGGGTGGGTTATCCATCATGTCCTACTGTACATGCAGTTTGGTATCTCAGCTCCCGATGGGGAAGGCGGAGCACGTGGTACGTTTCAAGCTATATGGATTGCACTACGCCAAGTCATCACTCTAATCGGCATTGCTGTCCTGCTGGGCGGCCTTCATCTGTTGGTCTTTGGTGCCTTTACTTCAGCTTCATGGTTACTAACCGGCTTAACTGGTCTTATACTACAACAAACGTATCCACTTGCCCGGTGCTTGCTGAGCCTGTGGAAAATATGTGCCCATTTCCGCCTATGGCAGTCCAACTCGGTCAAAGATTAAATTAAACGGTTAAAAACGGTTACCATCTCTATGTAAAGTTGTATTCTTCAAATGCCGTTAAACAAGCAAACCTCGACCTTTCCCCGTCAAAGGTCGAGGGTTTTTTTGTTAATTTTGTTGTTAAACGTTGCCAAAGTGATATACCTCTGTTACAATAATCGCAGTGAGTTTTTAGTAACAACTTTGTAATCTTTACCTTCATATTTGTAACTACTTAAAATTTAATCGTCATTTCTTGATTTCGCAGGTGCATAACTAGCATAGCCAAATTCCTAGCACCTGGGAAGCGGGGGAACCAGTTATGGGTGAATTGATCTTGCAACAGAGGGATCATAGGGGACCTTCAACCGAATCCTTAAGCTAACCTCGCAGGCATTGGAAGGGGTATATCTCTTGTTTAAGAAGAAATTAACCGCAGCTGTACTCAGCCTCACATTCGCATTATCGCTTGGAGCAGGCAGCGCATTCGCAGATTCGAAAATGGACCAAGTTATTGATTCAGCAATGGGGACTACATACAAAAGCGGAGGAACAACGCTTAACGGCTTTGACTGCTCTGGATTCACAAGTTATGTATTCGACAAGCTGGGCATTGATCTGGCTCGCCAATCGAGTTCACAATTCGACATGGGTGATTCGGTATCCCGGATGGAAATGAGACCAGGTGATCTGGTATTCTTCAATACAACGGGCAAAGGGGTCTCGCACGTAGGGATCTTTGTAGGGAATGGGAAGTTTGCACACTCCTCTTCTTCCAAAGGAGTTACAATTAGCGAATTAAGCGAAAGCTATTGGGCCAACCGCTATGTTGGCGCTAAACGTATTATGAGCACGGACGCATATGAGACATTGGCCATTGAATAGGGACAAGCCGAGCAACGTCATGCTGTAACAATAACTTTACTGTAACGAAGCATAATAGAACCGTCTGGTACATTCTCCGCAGGAATGTTATCCGGCGGTTTTTTTGTGCTTCGTTTCCTTAACATATTCGGGATAGCTATCAAACCTAATTTTAACTTTTTTTAAAGCTATTTTTCATTGCTTCGCCCGTGCTCTTATAATGTTTTTACCCATCCCACTATAATATAAACGAAATTACCGGAACTTTTGTTTCACTTTTTTTCAAAAACGAGGACTTGCCAAATGAACGCCTCTTTTGTAGAGTGAAAACAAGCTTAGATATGGAATGACATATGTATATGTATATGGACAAATCAAAATCATTATAGCTTGTTCACAATGAGAGGAGCGTGCAGTTGTATGGATGAAGCCCCTGTGACGTTTCACGTTGTGCCCATGCAAGAAGAACACGCGGAACTAATCTGCGATTGGCAGTATGACCCGCCTTATAATATTTATAGCTGGCTGCCCTGGGAGCAGATGAAAGCACTTGAAGTGGAATTCGGCGATCCCAAGCTACGGAAAGAACAATATGCGGTGGTGCTGGGAGAGGATCAGCAGATTTGCGGTTTTGCTCAGTACTTCCCTCTTGAAGGTGTAACCCGCATCGGACTTGGCATGCACCCCGATCGATGTGGTCATGGTCAAGGAACGGCTTTTGTCTCGGCCATTGTGCAGGAAGCCATTCGCCGGAACCCTGCAAACGAAATTGATCTGGAAGTTCTGACCTGGAATGACCGGGCTATTCGTGTCTATCTCAAAGCCGGATTTGTTACGCAGGATACATACGAACGACAGACACCGGGTGGTTTGAAACCTTTTTACTGTATGGTCTATGAAGGTCCACGCGAATAACTAGGGCTTGAAATCACCCCAAAAAGTCCCCGGTTATGTGATTAGTTCAAAAAATTACCACAAAATGCTATGATGTCACTACAGGTTCCGTTATAATGATATGGATAGTTTCAAGTTAGATGATCTTTCATTCTGGAGGGGACATAAGGGATGCACAAATGGATCATGAGCGGGGTATTTTTTGCAGCGTGCGCTTTAGCTATTGTACTAATGTTTACGCTTCCAGGGAAAGAGGAAGTTGCAGAAGAAGCGAAACCGACGATGCCGCAAGTTACAATGGATGCAGGACAGGCTGAGGCACTGGTCAAAGCAAACTGTATTACCTGCCACGGTGATCAGCTTCAAGGGGGCATGGGCCCTAGTCTGCAGAAGATTGGCAGCCAGGACGATGTGGAGAAGATTTATACGACCATCGTCAAAGGTAAAAGCGGCGGTATGCCTTCGTTCAAAGACAAGCTGAAGGATGAAGAAATCGCGAATATTGCGATGTGGCTGGCGGAGAAGAAGTAATCCAAGATGTTCAAGGCGATCAGTTTGTGGCAGGGGGCATGTATAGAGAGTGTGATGGCTTCAATCATCCTCTGCTCTTTACTCATGCTCTAAACCACGCTGGCGCTAGACGCGCAACGTAGTCAACCCTTATTGGTAATACAGGGTTACTCGTTTTATCAATGGTCATACAGACAAGAGGCTCTTACTCTCCCGTACTGGGAAGTAAGAGCCTCTTGGTCATTTCAGGGATGCTCCGATGAAAACATCCACCATGCTATGGCTAAATAGAGGCATTAGCGTATCCTTCCAGCCTGCCTCTGATTCACCTAAAGTATGCATATATTACTGGGTCTTTGCCTTCTGCTCGGCAAGGAAAGCCTGCACTTCACGTGCGGACGGCATCCCGGACTGGGCGCCGAGCTTCGTCACCGACAACGCGGCTGCGCCCATGGCGAAGCTTACCGCCGCGTCCAGCGTCTCTCCGCGCGCGAGGGCTACTGCCAGCGCGCCGTTGAAGCAATCGCCAGCGCCGGTCGTGTCGACGGCGCTTACGGCGTAGCCGGGCGCACGGCACGCGCCGGCACGCTCTGCCTGAACGCGGCCGCTAGACGCTGCCGCGTACACAGCCCCCTCGGGGCCGAGCGTCGTGACGACAGCGGCCCCGAGGGATGCGGCGAGCTCTGCGACCGCCGCATCCACGTCTTCCGGCCGGAGATCATCCCGGCCGGTGAGCACGGCGAGCTCACTGCGGTTCGGCGTGACGACGTCGACGCACCGCAGGAGCTCCTGGGGCAGACCCGGCACCGCAGGCGCCGGGTTGAGTACCACCAATGCGCTGCCTTCAGCCGCCAGTTGGGCGGCGCGGGTGACCGCAGGCAGCGGGATCTCCAGCTGCAGCAGCACCGCTGCGGCTGCAGTCAGGCTTTTTACCGTATCCGCCTCTTCCAGCATCGCAGGCATAACCTGCCCATTCGCTCCAGGAATAACAATAATCCGGTTATCTCCTTTGGAGAGCCAGATGGAGGCCGTACCTGTAACGGTATCATCCAGAATGCGAACTTGCGAGGCATCCGCCCCGCTTTCCGTTAGACTGTGCAACAGGCGTTCACCAAAACCATCCGAACCTACGGCACCAATCATCGTAGTCTGTCCACCCAGTCGTGCAGCAGCAACCGCCTGATTGGCGCCTTTGCCCCCGGCCAAATAGTGCAGTTCCTCCCCACTCACCGTCTCGCCTTCCTCAGGAATGATGTCTGTCTTCACCACCAGATCCATATTAAGGCTGCCTACGACAGCAATAAGAGGTTTGTTCTGATTATCGTCTGACATGTATGCTTCACTCATTTCCGGTAGTGCGATATAACCGATCCAGGTTATTCCGACCTCATTTTCTCAAAAGCCTCATTATATTGCTCTGCTTCTTTAATATCTACAGATGTGATGCCACCTTCATCCCATGATGTGAGACGCAGTGTGACTGTTGTATAGTCAATCGTAATGAAAGGGTGATGATTGAACGCTTCCGAAATCGCTGCGACCTCGTCCACAAATGCAATCCCTTTCATGTAGTTGGAAAATACGAACTTGCGGACAATCCATCGTCCCTCTTCCAGTTCCCAGCCTTCCAGCCTTCCCAGATGAGCTTCGACTTCCTCTTGCGAAAAAACCATACGTTATCTTCCTCCCCATATGATGGCTTATCACAGACAACTGTCCATGCTGCCACCGAAACCTTTGGTGCTACCCATAGCAACCCAAACGCATAGGTCCACCGCCCTGCGGTTCGCCCGTTTCATGACTATCATCTTACCACGGACAAGCCTCAAATTCCAATAGTACAAATGGCGCTAGATCCACTAACCATAAGGCTTTAGGGAGATTTTCCAACTCGGTTTTCCATGCAAAATATCTTATAGGAGCATACTAAATGAGCGGTACAAAAGTCAGTTCTTCTTCCCCAATTAAGATATGAATTCGGTGCTGATCCTTGTCATGAATGACCACTCCACTTCCTACCGGAATGACCGACTCCTCACCCAGTGCATAGAACAGATCTTCCGCCAATGCCTCATCCACTTCGAGTTGCTCTGTTACACCAAGGCGTGACCATTCTTCCTCATCCATTTCAAAGAAAACATAGCGGTCCGGTATTCGGCCTATAGCCTCTGTCAAATCTGTCAATATTCCTTCATAATCTCGTCCATGCTTTACGCCCATTGGCTTTTCACTCCTATTTAGCCCCTAAGGAGCAGATTTGATCTTATTATACCTGAAAATAACCCTTAAAAAAAAAGGCCATCTGGTCGATAAATACTATACATGACCGTTTTAACTGTTTCTGCAACCCTAAAGGATGCCTAACATTAAACGGATTGCGGTGTAACGTTCGTCCGGAAGCCCGAATAAAGCCGCTTGAAAGGATTCAATTTTATCTCATGGATGAGGTGTATGATGGAAATTTCAACGATTATCGGACTAGTTTTAGGGCTGGTTTCACTTGTAGTGGGTATGTTCCTGAAGGGTGCGCCCCTTATCAACCTGGTTAACAACCCAGCAGCCTACGTTATTATTTTTGTTGGTACGGCAGCAACTATTTTCATGGCATTTCCCATGTCTGAAGTTAAAAAAATCCCCAAGCTATTCGGGGTACTGTTCAAAAAGCAACAACTGATTGACCGTGTTTCTCTAATCGGCACATTTATGGACTGGGCTTCCACCACCCGTCGTGAAGGTTTGCTTGCACTTGAATCGAAAGTCGAAGATATTGATGATCAGTTCCTGCGCGGCGGTATGCGTATGATTATTGACGGCAATGATCAGGAATTTGTAAGTGATGTACTCATGGAAGATATTCATGCTACAGAAGAGCGCCATCGTGGCGGTGCCTTGATCTTCGCGCAAGCGGGGATGTATGCACCAACACTCGGGGTACTCGGGGCCGTTGTAGGCCTCATCGCAGCGCTTGCCGATCTCAGTGATATGGAAAAGCTCTCGCATGCAATTGCAGCGGCGTTTATCGCGACACTTCTCGGTATCTTTAGTGGTTACGTGTTGTGGCATCCGATGTCCAATAAACTGAAGCGGATGTCCAAAAAAGAGATGGAAATCAAGCTGATGATGGTTGAAGGCTTGTTATCCATACAATCTGGTGTATCCACCATTGCCATTAATCAAAAATTATCTGTATTCCTGACACCTTCCGAACGTAGACAGTTGGAAGAGAAGGAGGGCTCATCAGGTGAAAAAGGCTAAAAAACACGAACCGCATGAAGAACATATAGACGAGAGTTGGTTGCTTCCCTACTCCGACTTAATGACGTTGCTGCTCGCTCTGTTTATCACATTATTCTCTATGAGCTCTATAGATGCAACGAAGTTTGAACAGATGGCTTCCGCACTGAGCAGCGCATTGAATGGTGGTTCGGGTGTACTGGATCATACCTCCATGAACCCTACAGAATCTACTACAGATTTGGGCAAGAACAAACAGCAGCCTGAAGAAATCACCAAGAAGACAGCGGCTCAGATTACGGATGCGCAAATGGCCCAGAAAGAACAGGAAGATCTGGAGAAACTCAAGAAACAGCTTGATCAATATATTCAGAAAAATGGGCTTTCCGATCAGCTGAATACCAAGCTGAATCAGTCTGAGCTCAAAATCACGATCAGTGATAACGCCCTGTTCTCCTCAGGCCGGGCTGATGTTAAACCCGAGTCACGCTCGCTGGCCAAAGCCATCTCGAGCATGCTGCAGGAGTTCCCGGAATATGAAGTCGTTGTGTCTGGCCATACTGATAATGTTCCCATTTCGAACAGCCAATATAAGGATAACTGGGATTTGAGTGCCGATCGAGCACTGAATTTCCTCAAAATTCTGTTATTGAATGAGGCGCTGGACCCTTCGAAGTTCACACCTAGCGGTTATGGAGAGTATCACCCAGTCGCTAGCAACCAAACGGATGCTGGACGAGCTCAAAACCGCCGGGTAGAAGTTTCGATTATCCGGAAATATCAGAGTAACAACACGGCCGTGAAAGCAGTCGGACAAGGTAACTAAAGAATCGTTCGTTATAGCAAACTAATGCTTAAGCTTATGTCACTCTCCTTTAATACCAGGGGAGTGACTTTTTTCTATCCACTGATATGAAAAAGCGCTGCTTCCCTTGAGGGGAAGCAGCGCCTTGGACAATCATCATTTATTCCATATTATAATCTAGCAAACTGCTTAATTCCGACTTCTCTGCGGGTGTCAGTTCTCTCCAGGTCCCTGTGGCCTGTTCACCGAGATGAATGTTCATAATACGAATCCGCTTCAACTTCCGAACCTCATAGCCAAATGCACTGCACATCCGGCGAATTTGACGGTTTTTTCCCTCTGTCAGAATAATGCGGAACACCCGCTCTGATATACGAGTCACCGTACAAGGCAGCGTCATTTCGCCAAGGATCTTGACTCCTGTGCTCATGCCTCTCAAGAAACTCGGCGTTACCGCACGATCGACGGTGACAATATATTCTTTCTCATGGCGTCCTTCTGCCCTTAGAATTCGATTGACAATATCACCGTCATTGGTCATCAGAATCAAACCTTCCGAATCCTTATCCAGGCGACCAATTGGGAAGATACGCTCTTTGTGTCCTACAAAATCAACGATATTCCCTTGAATGTGCTGTTCGGTTGTACTCGTTATTCCAATAGGTTTATTAAGCGCAATATATACGTGTTTCCGTTTTTCCTTAATAGGTTGACCATTAATTCTTACATCATCGCCATCTTCTGCTTGACTGCCCAGCTCTGCCGTCACTCCATTAATCGTTACTTTCCCGCTTTCCACCAATCTGTCGGCTTCCCGACGGGAACAAAAACCTGTTTCACTGATAAATTTATTAATACGCAAAAGGTAATCTCACCTCATCTAGTTCTCTTCGTCTGTAGGTTCATTGTCCGTCTTATGCTCTTCCTCTATACTCTCCGTTTGCTGTGGGGAGGCAGGCAGATCGATAATGACGGTCGTTCCCTTGTTCATGACGCTTTTGATATCCATCATGCCCTTATGTGATTGAATAATGCGCTGGCTGACCATCAGGCCAAGCCCTGTTCCCGATTCCTTGCTTGTGAAGAATGGTTCCCCCAGCTTAGGCATCAGTTCTTCTGGAATTCCAGTGCCTTCATCCTTAATTTCAATCCGAACCCGACTATTCTCTTCGTCATGATTGAGTTTAATTCGAATATTACCTCCGTCTGGCATGGCCTCCATGCCGTTCTTCAACAAGTTAATGAAGACCTGCTTCAACTGGTTCTCTTCACAGTGTACCATAGCTGAATCCGATGAAGCATTCAATACAAATTCCACACCATGCAGATGCGCCTGACTATCCAGCAATGATATAACATCTCCCAGAATGAAGCGAATATCCCGTTCTTGAAAATGAACCGCTTGTGGTTTGGCCAGTATCAGAAACTCACCCACAATGAGATTAATTCGATCCAACTCTGACAGCATCAAATCCAGGTGACGATGATTAAGCTTGTTCGTCTCTTGTTGGAGCTGAAGAAACCCACGCAAGGTCGTAAGCGGATTACGAATCTCATGCGCAACCCCGGCTGCCAGCTGACCAACCGTCGTCAGTTTCTCGGAACGTCTGAGCAGTTCCTCCATACGATTACGGCTGGTAATATCTCTTGATACGCTGATCAGTGCTGTAATCTCTCCTGCTTCATCCCGGACTGGTGCTGTACTCACGCTGACTTCGACACGGCTACCATCCTTCTTCATCCATGTCGTTTCATTAGACGTAATTGACATACCCTCAATCAACTGGGCATGCTGCTCTTCCATCTCCTCTTCAGTACCAGGAGGGATAATTTTCAATTTGCGTCCTTCAACTTCACGACTGCGCCAGCCATACAACTGCTCAAAGGCACGGTTTACCCGCAGTACATTTCCATCCAGATCCGTAATATGAATCGCATCTGCCGTTTGGTTAATAATCGATTCCAAATGCTCTTTTACCGCACGATTTTCTTCATACATCTGTTTCAGACGATTCGTATAATGGCCCAAATTACGAATCATCGCATTAATGCGATTCGCTAATTGGCCCAGTTCGTCTTTCCTTCTCACTTTTAGACGGAAATCAAAATGGCCATCAGCCACATCATTCACTTTGCCCAGAATAGATTGAATAGGGCGCGTAATGTATCCCGCAAGCAAATAGCTACCAAAGATCACAATCTCCAGCAACACAAGCGAAATCGAGGCATGGCTAACCAGTTGTTCCGATACCATAGAGGATATTTGCTTATAGTCCATGACAATACTAATCACATAAGATGATTCATTGGGGGTAAATATCGGAATGAAACTTTTGAGCACCTTCTGTTCATGAGTTTCACTGACAAAAGATACATTCTGCCCAGTACGAATTGCCCGTACAACCGCCTTGTGATCCTCTTCTGCGGCACCATATTGATATGTACCGAAACGAATAGGCCTGTTATTCAACTTGTTGTGGTTCGTATCCCTTCCGTCATTGCTCATGTTCGAGCTACCGAAGGTCAATGGATTGATACCTGTAATCTCCAGAATCGATGAATTCACTTCGCGAATCTTATTCAAAATCTCGTCTGGACCAGAGATCTTCACATAGTCGTCAACAGCGGCATTATTATAGAAGGGATTGATTATGTAATTCCTCTTCCCATCATGATAGTAACCCCAGATATCAACATCTGACGGATTGGATGTAGAGTATTCGAATCCATCCGACCAAAAATGGTCCAACTTCTGTCCCTGTGAAATTGTAACCTGATGGTTTTCGAACAGCTGTTTAAATGCCTGATACCAGTACGTCATGGATTTGGTAGACAATCCAATCTCCTTTGGATCGGAAGACCGGGTAACCACAATATCATCAGCCGTTTGCTCCATCAATGAAATGTGGGAGACACCGACTTTCTCGCTCATGCGAACCAGGTCTTCATTTGTGATATTATTAATATTCGGGTCCAGTTCTCCCGCTGCCATTACTGAGGCCAGCCATAGATTGTTCCCAATTTGTCGTTTTACATATTCTGAACTGGACTGACTCTGTTCGACAGCGATTGCAATCTGTTTGGCCGTAAGCACCATCTTGGTTTCGCTGTCCTGCCTTAAATTCTCTTCTGTAGTATAATAACTCAGTGCTATATTTAAAACCAAAATGACGAGCACTGAGCACGACATAATCATGGATAATTTCGTTTTAATAGACAACTTTTTCGTTCACCTCTCGGCTTGTACCCTCTGGCGATATATGGCAAAACCTATCTCCATCATAACTGTTGTATGTCTATTTGAAAAGGATAATTGACCCTTGTCCAAAAGTTACCGCTTGGCTGAAAAACGCGAAATCAATTGTATTTTGTCTTTTCCATGCCTACAATGGGAATAACCACTAAAACTTATACACAAATCCACAGGCATGTGGATAGTATGTTCATAACTATGTGAGCAACTCGTTGGTTATCCACAGACTTATACACAACATGTTAACAAACGAATGTTTGTTCGCCGCATAAAATGCTCTTTGGAAGGAGTTTTACATTTTAATGAAGGATGACGTTCTCCAACCTGATCTTACGCATCTCTCCGAGGAGGCTCAGCACGAGCACTGGATGCGTGAAGCCATTGCTGAAGCGTACAAAGCAGAAGCACTCGGGGAAGTGCCGATCGGGGCTGTAATTGTTCAACATAACCGTATTATTGGTCGTGGATATAACCTGCGTGAGACGACACTTGATTCCACAGCACATGCGGAGATGGTAGCCATCCGGCAGGCCAGTGAAGCCATCGGTGCATGGCGACTGCTGGATTGCAGTCTGTACGTCACACTGGAACCATGCCCCATGTGTGCAGGTGCCATTGTGCAATCCAGAGTGCCTCGAATCATATATGGTACCGCAGACCCCAAGGCCGGATGCGCAGGAACGCTGATGAATCTGCTGCAGGAACCTCGTTTTAATCATCGAACCGAAGTGGTTGCTGACATTCTGCAACCAGAGTGCTCCACCATGCTGACTCAATTTTTCCGGCGTTTACGCAAAAAATAGAATCTTACACCCATCTGGAAAGGAAGTGCATTCCATGCCGCTTACACTATACGACACACCAAAAGGAATAAGTCTCCGTTTACTTACTCCACAAGATACAGAGGCGTATCTTGCTCTTATTCAAATTACACGTCATCCCTACCAAGCTGTAGAGCCTATCCGGGATGATGAATTCTATACGCTGCAGGCGCAAACCAGACGCATTCAGGATAGAATACAGGCGGCCGAAGAAGGAACAGGTTATCAATTCGGAATTTTTACAATCGACGATGGTATTCTGATCGGTCAGGTTAGCTTGAACAATGTCGTTCAGGGCGTTGCCAATTATGCAGACATGGGATACTTCATCCATCCAGATTACCAAGGCGGCGGACGAATGACCGCAGCCGTGAAACTCGCTGTATCCTACGCCTTCCGTGCCCTGAAGTTAAATCGTGTCCAAGCAGCCATTCTGTTGTCCAATACGGGTTCCAAACGTGTTCTCGAGAAGAACGGCTTTCAAGCTGAGGGCATTGCTCGTAAATATCTCAAAATTAACGGAGAGTATCAGGATCATCAGATCTACGCTGTGCTGGCCGAGGACTTGGGTGAATCTTTACAGTAATTGAATATACCATGTAACAACATACAAAGAGCCGCTCAACCCTAAGGTCGAGCGGCTCTTTGCTTTAACATGAAACTGAGAACTTAGTATCCGTAAGATGCGTTCATTAATTCTTCAAACTGATCCATTGTAATGACGTCTTCGCCAGTAGGAATATTGATTTTGAATGCTGGCTTCTCGTTAATTTTGGTGTAAGTGTTCGAACCAGTGAAAGCAAGTTTAACTTCATCCTTGGTATCAGGTTGTTTAATCAACAGATCAGCAACCAACTTTTGATATACCGGGAAATCTTTTTTGTCCAAAGCAAAATCAATGTGGAACTGGTTAATGGTCAGTGTATCTTTCAACTGGTCCAGATCTTTAGCCATTTCAGCTTGATCTGCTTCAGTAATTTTCAGATCCTCTTTAGCTTTGTCGATATCTTCCTGACTCATTTGCAACATGTCACGATACTCTTCTTTAGAGATGATATCCAATACTTTAGGCAATGCTTTGGTTACCAGAACAGTAACAGCTTCTTTCACATTGTCATTGTTGACCGAAAATTGAACGACTTGCTTGGCATCCAAACCTTCAGGAAGCTGTGCATCCTTCACGTCCAGGTTTTTAAAGAATTTATCCTGATCGTACTCGCTCAGAACCGCATCCATAACTTCATTGCTCAGCTTTTGTGTTTTCGCTGCATCCATAGCATCCGGATTCCATTCCGTTCCTTCTTGCTCAGCCAGTTCTTTCAGATCCAGCTCTAGGAATTTATTAACAACCGTTTCCGGAATCGGGAAGAACGGAATACTTGGTACCTTAACATATAACTTCTCAGCGGTCATAACCATGGGAATGGTAAATGTCATACCCATATCGCCTTTAAGCTCAATACCTACCGTCATTTCGGTCTGCATTGGCTCGCTTTGGTATACGCCAGTAACATTCAACTGAGCATCCTTCAGCATGCTCATAAACTGAGACATCGTTGGATCCTGTTGTGACTCGTCTGCAGCTTTATAGCTCAATTCATTAATAGTGAAGTTAGAACTCATCTCATACGAAGTCAGTTTGGAAGCATTGGCTGCCGCCGTCTTCAATGCCTCTTTTGGTTCTTGCTTGCTGCTACATGCTGTCAGTGCCATGGATACGGTTAACAGCAACGTAAGAAGAAGCGCCCCCATACGTTTAGTCATTTGTTTCTCTCCTCTCGTGATAACCCAAAAAAAATAATTCAATATCAATGATATACCATTTATTCTGAAACGGAAACACGATTTGGGAAATTTGTGAGCTTTACTCTCTAAATTGGCTACAAAGACCTATGTAAGCTATAGATATCAATGGTGTGCTCCTCTAAATCATGTATGAACACGCAAAAACCCCGGTTTGTTAACCGGAGTTATAGGTTATAGTTATGCATTAATATGTGCTAAAGAAAGGAATGAATCTTCCTTTAACTTAGCCTTGAGGATTGTGATGATCTACATGATTCTGGTTTTTCACTTTTTTGGAGCCGGACAACGGTTCCTGCATGGAAGAATGCTTTTCAGGTTTTCGGTGCTGCACATTAGCCTGAGCTTCAGGCACAGGTGTTGTTTTGGGTTTACTCATGTTGTTCCCCCCTCTTCATTGGATTAGGAATGGGATGGGTCCATATCTTCCGTTTTATCATGATTTATGGAATCCTGATGCCGACGGTCATTCGAGTCCTGTTGAATTTGCTGGGCATGGTGACTATTCACAGGTGTCTGATCCAGATCTGCGACTACATTTTGCAGGTTTTTATCTGTTCCAGCTTTGGCTTTGCTCACGTATTACCACTCCTTTTACGTCTGCCTAATGTCTGGTTTTGGTTTGCAACGACTGGGCACATTCATGAATATGACGCGTGTAATCCTGAGCCAATTCCTGAATAGGCTCTGTACGCTCATCCGTCGTACTTCCATCGCGCTCCACATCAATTAGTTGTACACTGACTTCACGAGAATCCACATAGGCACACTTGAAATCAAAAGAGTACATCTGGTGTCCCGCTGTTGCGATGTGAATTCGAATAGCCTGTTGATCAGCCTCGTCAGCCATAACTTGAGCCCGATCTCCGACATTTAGGACCTCAGGCAATCTTTCCTGCCAAGCACCTACGAGCTCCGTCTGATCTATGTTTAATTCGCGGTTCATCTTACCACCTCCACTCTTATATAAAGTGCGGCGATTTGAATGTTTTTATGCATCACACAGATATTGAAACAAACTGATTTCTTGTCTTAAAAATGCTCTGTAAATACAGCGGCTATGCAGCTGTGCTAAATGTATAAATAAATGCAAAAAAGGACTCGAGCTTATCGCTCGAACCCTTATCATAATTGTAGTATGGCGGAGAGGGTGGGATTCGAACCCACGTGGAGTTGCCCCCTAACGGTTTTCAAGACCGCCCCGTTATGACCGCTTCGGTACCTCTCCAGAACATTAACTTTTATAAACTTGCCACGAAATAGATCGTACCATAATTGTATGACAGAAAGCAACCTTTTTATAAGATTTATTGTTCGATACATCAAAAAGGGAAATTCCACCTACTAACTACCGGTAAACATTGCTACCTGAAGATTGATATGGTTGTTCAGAATCGGTTCAGCCCTGCTCTGTATAATCGAATTTAGACTTTTTCATTATGGGGTGGTTGCTTGTTTATAGGTGTGTATCGTAAAAATGACCCTTTGAACGCATTGCCTGAGGAGCGAATCAGTGAGTTGATTTCGGAGGGAATAAAAAAGGAGTTCTTTCTTTCCTGCGCTCGAAGGACAAAGTTTCTTCATTCACTCTGTTCAGCAATCAGTCTAAAATGACGTTAGCTTTGAACAAATTAAATATTCAACGCGCATCTTCTCTACTGCATGTGCCAACCGAACAGCTTGATCTCCAGATCAACATTGATGTCCTGTCCAACGATGAGTTGTCTGACCTAAAACAATCGCTACCGGCTGGCCTAAAAATGTTGGTACAGCCTTTACGTTTCAATGTACAATGGGTGGCTGGCGACCAAACGCTCAAGCTGGATCAAGAAGAATTAAAAAATGTGACTCGGGTGATCCACCTTGGTACTACAGATCTTGACCCACAAACAGCAACCGTACTCGGGTTCAATGAAGAAACGCGGACATATTCCTACGTGCCAGCCTATTACGTCCAAAATAAAGGGCAATGGGAGGTAAGAATACGAGATATGCAATACAGCACTTATGTTATTGCTTCAAATGAACAGATAGATACTTCAGACAATGATTCATCGATAAACAGCATCCAATACATGCAGAATAAACAATTGCTTGCTTTGAACCAATTCAAGACCGATGGACCCATCACACGCGGAGAGGTTGCCCAATTATTAGTTTCTGCCTTAGGGGCAAACGGAATCGCATCTAAGGACTGAGGAACAGTCGTATGCGGCAACCGCTGCACACCTTGGACTTGTTAAAGGCTATGATGATGGAACATTCCGTGCCGATCGCCAGGTCACGCGGGAAGAGCTAGCAATCATGGTCTATCGGGCAATTCAGTATACAGGAGGAGTTTCTGTCGCTAATAGCTCAGCTGTGATATCCTATCTGGACCATGAATCTATCTCTCCTTGGGCCACAGCCCAAGTCCAGGCTCTGACATCGCTCAATTTGCTTCAAGATACATTCGGGACCACCTTCGAACCTAAAAAAGCAGTAACCACAGACGAAGCACTTATGATATTGGTGCGTACACTGCGCTCCATTGAGTATGTGAACTAAAATTACGCTTTCGCTTAGGTGATAATTATGGCTAATCTATAGTCGTTATAAACAATAAACTACAAAAAACCGTCTCCTTGTGAAAATGGATCGTTCTAAACTTCCATTTGTCAGGAGACGGTTTTTTATTTCATTCATTTAGTTGAACATCTTAGGAACGACGGGCAATCACGCTGACTCCGCCCATGTAAGGACGCAGTGCTTCAGGAATAACCACTGTTCCATCTTCTTGTTGGTAGTTCTCCAGAATAGCAGCTACTGTACGCCCCACTGCCAGTCCTGAACCATTTAACGTATGAACAAATTCCGGTTTCGCTTTTGGCTCTCTACGGAAACGGATATTAGCTCGACGTGCTTGGAAGTCTTCACAGTTGGAGCAAGACGAGATTTCACGATACGTATTGCTTTCCGGCAACCAGACCTCAATGTCATATGTTTTGGCAGACGTGAAGCCCATATCTGCTGTACACAACGTCAGAACACGGTAAGGCAGCCCCAATAATTGAAGCACACGTTCCGCATTTTGAGTCATGTTCTCCAATTCCTCATAGGAGGTCTCAGGAGAAGACAGTTTCAACAACTCAACTTTATTGAACTGATGCTGACGAATCAAGCCACGTGTATCCCGTCCAGCAGAACCTGCTTCGGATCGGAAACACGAGCTGTATGCTACAAAGTGTTTAGGCAACTGGTCAGCATTCAAAATCTCTTCGCGATGATAGTTCGTTACCGGAACTTCAGCGGTAGGGATCAAATAATACTCGGTATCTTTCAGCTTAAACAGGTCTTCCTCGAATTTCGGCAGTTGGCCAGTTCCAAACAAGCTATCGCGGTTAACGATGTATGGAGGTAGAATCTCTTCATAGCCATGCTGATCGCTGTGCAGATCCATCATAAAGTTGATCAAAGCACGTTCCAGACGTGCACCCAGCCCTTTATAAAAGGTAAAACGGGAGCCTGTTACTTTGGCAGCCGCTTCAAAATCAAGGATGTCAAGGTCCTGTGCGATTTCCCAGTGTGCTTTTGGTGTAAATGAAAATGACTTCGGCTCTTCCCAACGACGAATCTCCACATTATCATCTTCGGACGCACCAACAGGCACACTCTCGTTAGGGATGTTCGGAATCGCCATAGTGAGATCGTTGATCTTCACTTCCAACTCACGCACTTCTTCATCCATTGCTTTGATTCGATCGGAGACTTCGCGCATCTCAAGGATCAACTCATCCGCATTTTCACCACTCTTTTTAAGCTTGGCAACTTCTCCGGATACCGTATTCCGGCGACTTTTCAGGTTTTCACTCTCTTGCAGCAACTCACGACGCTTGGCATCCATGTCCGTGAACCCAGCGATTAGATCCAGCGATTTGCCACGTTTCGTCAATGCTTCTTCAACACGTGCGTACTCATTCCGCAATATTTTCACATCAAGCACTAAATACCCCTCCTAAATAACACCACAAAGTAGAAACCTTCCTTATTAACTCCTGTAAAAACTTTGCAGCCTTATAGCTTCATCATTCCTCAATGGTAAAAAAACAACCTATGACATCCGGCGCTACCCTACGCTGCGATTCCCGCTTTGGAAGCAGATACGGGCAACATCAGGTATCTGACCAGACAGCTCCTTGCCAGCAAGCCGTGTAAAGCCTCTGAAGGACTGATCCGGTTCACCGGCAGATCATAGGTTGTATATCAACCACTATTGGTTCTGTACAGGCTGTTTATACGACCTAGCCATGTCCACAAAGTAAGCATGCAGTCGATAATCATCTGTCAGCTCAGGGTGATAGGAGCAAGCCAGCAGATGCCCCTGGCGAGCAGTGACAATCTCATCCTTGTAAGTGGAAAGAACCTCTACCTCTTCTCCTACACTCTCAATCAGGGGTGCCCGTATAAACACCGCCCTTACCGTCTCCTCAATGCCTTTTACCGAAAGATCCGTTTCGAAGCTTTCCCTCTGCCGTCCAAATGCATTTCTGGAGACGGTCATATCCATTAGCTCCAGATGAGCTTCCTCTTGTCCTGCAATATGTTTGGCCATAACAATCAAACCAGCACAGGTGCCGAATACCGGTTTACCCTCAGCAGCGAATGCCCGAATGGCCTCCATGAAACCATATTTACGCATCAGTTTGCCAATCGTGGTACTCTCACCGCCAGGAAGAATCAACCCATCCAGCTCCTCAAGTTGCTGAACCTGTTTAATCGCCAATCCTTCTGCTCCGGCCCGTTCAATACTACGAATGTGCTCGGTGACTGCCCCTTGAAGTGCTAAAACGCCGATCTTCATTTAAAATCCACCTTTCTCTTACCAGCCGCGATCCTGCATGGGCTCGGAAGGTGCAAGTTTGGAATTGGTACCGATCATGGAAGCACCTTCGCCAATCCGGCGCAACGCTTCATCCAAGTCCTTGGCGCCACATAATGTCCGATCCGCGCTTTCGCACCTCTTTTTACGCGTGCTATTCCCGTTTCCATACCCCAATCTACCGTAATGGATGTGTCGTTCTTGTCCATAAACAGGATGTGAAATATGCATTGTCAGTTAGAAGAACAATAGACTTTTAAACTGATTTATACGTAGAATTCTAACTTGATATTTTACCGGAAAAATTGTAAATATACAATCCATCCGGTCGGAATTACTTGTATTTTGTCAATGGTCTAACGACACTATATTGAAAATGTCATATTATCCCGTCTTCTTTCACCTTATCTATTAGAACAGGTTTTTGATGCCATCAAACAGATCAACGAAGAAATCTTTCACTGCACGGAAGAAGAGACGGAACCAACCGCCTTTTTCGGCTTCTTCTGCGGTGATGAGGTTCACTGTCTTCTCTTGTGGCTCAATTCCTTCAGCTTTGTACGTATAAGTAACCGTCCCAACCTTGGTTCCGGCCTTAATTGGAGCAACCAGCTTATCAGCTTCAGTTACATTCGCTTTAAATGTCACGTCCAGGTTTTGAGTACCTTTAGGTACAACGAAACTTACTGCATTATCCGTCACAACAGGTACTGTTGTTTCCTTCCCTTTTTTCAAAGGTACAGCTTCCCAGCCTGTGACTTTAGTTTTGGCAGCAACCGCCTGTTTCACTTCAAAATTGTTGAATCCGAAGTCCAATACTTTCTTTGTTTCTCTGAAACGCGCTGGCTCCGAATCGGTACCCATAACCACACTGATCAGACGCATGCCATTACGCTCAGCCGTACCCGTAAAGTTATTCCCAGCGTTTGTGGTATGGCCCGTTTTCATCCCGTCCAGACCCTCATAGGCATAGCTTTTGAAGTTGGTTATATTTTTATTCGCTTCCAGCATCCAGTTATAGTTAACAATTGGATCTTTGTCATTAGGACGGAATTTATAAGATTGAATGGTTGTAAAATCTTTGTAGTCCGGGTGATCCATGATGATGTATCTGCACAAAATGGCCGCATCCCGTGCCGACATGACGATTTCTTTATCCTCAGTTGGGCGGAAGTCCGCAGGCATATCTGCACGATCCAGTCCTGTGGAGTTGATGAAGTAGCTATCTTTCATTCCCATACGCTTCGCTTCATCATTCATCATTTTCACAAAAGCTTGCTCGGAGCCAGCGATGTGTTCAGCCAAAGCCACTGTAGCATCATTGGCAGAACCAACAGCCATAGCAATGTACAGCTCCTTGACTGTATGTTGGTCACCTTCTGCGAGGAAAATCCGTGATCCAGTACTTTCCGCTGCGTTCTTTTTAACTGTAACGACATCATCCCAGTTTAATTTCCCCTGTTTGACCTGTTCAGCCACAATGTACTCGGTCATCATTTTGGTCATGCTTGCTGGCGGCATAGCTTTATCCGCATTCACATTGAGTAGAATCTGGCCCGTTGAAGCCTCCATCAGTATGGCTGATTTAACATCGAGTCCCAGTGAGTCTGCCGAAGGAATGTCCACGGCTTTTTCTGTCTTCGTTGTTGTCGCTGCTGCGGTCAATACCTGCCCTGAATCGTTTGCAGCAGCCATAACAGGCATTACCGCAGACATGCAGAGCATATTAATCAGCATAACCGAGGCTACGCTTTTTTTGAGCATTTGACGTTTTTTCTTATTCATTTGTTTGGTTTTCAATGATGAATACTCCCTTCGGTCCGAAGCTTTCTATTGTGTGCTTCAGTACAGCTTGAGCTGCAATATTTTCTAGTCCCTAACAAGTGGAGATGATGTGTGAGGTGTGTCGTATATGCGCTGTATCGAAAGAGCATTGTCATTGCTCCTAAAGTTCGAATCGATTGTCACTTAGTTAGCATTAAATGAAATGCTTATGTAAAAGGACGTCCGCGCTTCTTTTTTCGCTGGGCTACCTTCAACCTTTTTCAATCACTCAAAATTCATTGTCAGAAGCAGTTTCATAGACTCACGTCAAAAAACCGCCGCAATGCCCTAATCCATTAAAGGATCATTACCGCTTGTTCTATTCTATCACAGGGGTATCCGCAAAAAAAGACAGGCCCGGCGAAAATCGCCAAGCCTGTCCTGGAAATAATTAACACAATTCAGATTACAACGAGTAGTTAGGGGCTTCTTTCGTAATCTGTACATCATGCGGATGGCTTTCACGAAGCCCCGCACCTGTAATACGAATAAACTGAGTGTTGTTACGAAGCTGTTCCAAACTGCTTGTACCACAGTATCCCATACCTGAGCGTAGACCACCAATCAACTGATGAATCGTATCAGATAATGGACCTTTGTAAGCAACACGTCCCTCAATTCCTTCCGGAACCAGTTTCTTGTCATCATCTTGGAAGTAACGATCTTTACTTCCTTGTTTCATCGCAGCCATTGAACCCATACCGCGGTAAACTTTGTAGCTACGTCCTTGGAAGATTTCCGTTTCTCCCGGGCTTTCTGCCGTACCTGCAAACAAGCTTCCCAGCATAACTGCATGAGCACCTGCAGCAAGAGCCTTAGTAATCTCACCAGAGTACTTGATACCACCGTCAGCAATGATTGGTACGCCATATTCACGTGCTACATTTGCACAATCGTATACTGCTGTAACTTGAGGAACACCAATACCAGCAATTACACGTGTTGTACAGATGGAACCTGGACCAATTCCCACTTTGACAACCGACGCCCCAGCTTCGATCAATTCACGAGTTGCATCGCCTGTAGCAACGTTACCTGCAACAATGGTCAGGTTCGGGAAACGTTCGCGCAGCTGACGAACCGCATCAATGATGTTTATGTGATGTCCATGTGCCGAGTCTACCGTAATCAGGTCCACACCGGCTTGAACCAATGCATCAGCACGTTCAAAGGTATCTTTGGAAATCCCGATCGCTGCTCCAACCAGCAAACGTCCTTGTGCATCTTTAGCTGCGTTAGGGAATTGAATTGCTTTTTCGATATCTTTAATAGTAATGAGACCTTTCAGTGTGTTGGACTCATCTACTAATGGAAGTTTCTCGATTTTATGCTTCTGGAGAATGCCTTCTGCTTCTTGCAGTGTAGTACCTACAGGCGCAGTAACCAAATTCTCACGAGTCATGACTTCGCTGATTTTAATGGAGAAATCGTGGATGAAACGCAAGTCACGGTTTGTCAGGATACCAACAAGCTTTTGATCTCCTTCAACAATCGGTACACCGGAAATGCGATATTTTGCCATAACCAATTCTGCATCAGAAACCAGATGTTCCGCTGTCAATGAGAACGGGTTCGTAATAACACCACTTTCCGAGCGCTTAACCCGATCCACTTCCTCCGCTTGCTGCTCAACAGACATATTTTTATGGATGATACCAATACCGCCTTCACGGGCAATGGCAATAGCCAATGTCGCTTCCGTAACAGTATCCATACCAGCACTAATCAAAGGAATATTCAGTTTAACGCTGTCACTCAAACGAACAGATACGTCCACTTCTTTAGGCAGTGTCTCGGATTTCCGGGGCACCAGCAGTACATCGTCGAAGGTGAAACCTTCCTTACCAAATTTATCTTCCCACACGCGGGCGTTCCTCCTTATGTTTGCTCAGCTTTACGGTCCAAAACCCGAAGATCTCAGGCTGTATTTTATGCCGAAAATACGTTTTCTGAAAAATTTATTATTGCCATCTTAGCAAAGCGTTATTTAGACTGTCAAGGGAAACTCCCTGGTTATATTAGGTGTATTGCCTGATGCATACAACTGTATTTGTCATACGGACAGGTTCATTTTATATATATGAAACGCCACTCATAACGAGTGGCGCTTATGTATGTAGAGTCATTTAGTGCACTATCTTTAAACTAATAGTTAATGCTAATTTTTGCTTATAAACACAAATAAAAACCACCACCGAATAACATCGGCAGTGGTTCTTTGCTTGGCGGCGT
>NZ_JBZVDZ010000019.1:0-34400 GCF_058408365.1 Paenibacillus sp. MDV22-iso6
TCCTCGTGTCGGCGGTTCGATTCCGTCCCGAGCCACCATTTATCACAACTTAATATGCCGGTGTAGCTCAACTGGTAGAGCAACTGACTTGTAATCAGTAGGTTGGGGGTTCAAGTCCTCTCGCCGGCACCATGTAATCCTGGAGGATTAGCGAAGCGGCCAAACGCATCAGACTGTAAATCTGCTCCCGTACGGGTTCGGTGGTTCGAATCCATCATCCTCCACCAGTTTTTTCGAGTCATTAGCTCAGTTGGTAGAGCACCTGACTTTTAATCAGGGTGTCGAAGGTTCGAGCCCTTCATGACTCACCATTATATGCGCGTGTGGCGGAATTGGCAGACGCACTAGACTTAGGATCTAGCGTCTTTGACGTGGGGGTTCAAGTCCCTCCACGCGCATCCCTTATATGCGGAAGTGGCTCAGCGGTAGAGCATCGCCTTGCCAAGGCGAGGGTCGCGGGTTCGATTCCCGTCTTCCGCTCCAATATTTGCGCCCTTAGCTCAGCTGGATAGAGCGTTTGACTACGAATCAAAAGGCCGGGAGTTCGAATCTCTCAGGGCGCGCCATTATAATTTTATACGCCGGCGTGGCGGAATGGCAGACGCGCTCGACTCAAAATCGAGTGGGAAACCGTGGAGGTTCGAGTCCTCTCGCCGGTATAGATAACGGGATGTAGCTCAGCTTGGTAGAGCACCTGGTTTGGGACCAGGGGGTCGCATGTTCAAATCGTGTCATCCCGATTTTTATATGCGGGTGTAGTTCAATGGTAGAACTTTAGCCTTCCAAGCTAATAGCGTGGGTTCGATTCCCATCACCCGCTTTATAGAAATACAAAAAAGAGATGGTTTCTGCCATCTCTTTTTTGTATTTTTTTAACGTTTTCATCGCTCTCCGAACATTCACTCCAATACTATTAATTTACCGGATCATAGCTTTATTAACAGTGGGATAATACACAATACCACATTGATAAAGCTATGTTTATTTGCCATTTTGTAAAACGCTTACAAAAATATCTTGCCTAATCCTTCGGCCTGTAATACTATATCAATTAAGCGCTTAACCTTTAGGGGTAAGGCGCTTAAACTTAACGTAGATTAAGCGCTTAACCCGTAAAGGGAAGGGAGATGATCATTCCATGACAACCATTAGACTGACGATGGCTCAGGCACTGCTCCGATATCTGGATCAGCAATATATTTCCGTTGATGGGGTGGAAACCAAGTTTGTGAAAGGCGTTATCGGCATTTTCGGTCACGGCAACGTAACTGGTATTGGAGAGGCACTGGAACGTAGTTCTGGAAGTTTGACGTATATGCAGGGTAAAAATGAACAAGGCATGGTACATACGGCAGCAGCCTATGCCAAGCAGAAGAACCGTAGACAGATTTATGCCTGCACAACATCCATCGGACCAGGAGCACTGAACATGATTACCGCAGCGGCAACGGCAACGGTCAATCGTATTCCCGTTTTACTGCTTCCGGGTGATAACTTTGCCACGCGTGAACCAGATCCCGTGCTGCAACAACTGGAGGTAAGCGGCGATTATACGATTTCAGCCACTGATCCGTTCAAAGCGGTCAGCAAATACTGGGATCGCATCGTGCGTCCCGAACAGTTGATGATTGCTGCCACGCAGGCAATGCGCGTGCTGATGGACCCGGCGGAGACGGGCGCGGTAACGCTGGCGCTGCCGCAGGATGTGCAGGCAGAGGCGTACGATTACCCTGAATCGTTCTTCGCCCGCAAGGTGCATTACCTGGACCGTCGTCCCCCGGTCCAGGCGGCAATAGAACGGGCAGCGCAGCAGATTGCCCGTGGCAGGAAGCCGCTGATCGTAGCAGGCGGCGGCGTGTTGTATGCCGAGGCATCTACACAGCTGGCTGAATTCGCCGAGGCATTTGGCATTCCGGTTGCCGAGACGCAGGCTGGCAAGAGTGCCTTGGCGTGGGACCACCCACTTAATGTGGGAGCTATCGGTGTGACCGGCTCGCTGGCTGCCAATAGGCTTGCCAGAGAAGCGGATGTGGTAATCGGCGTCGGCACCCGATTCTCGGATTTTACGACGGCGTCTCGTTCCGCTTTTCAGCATCCCGAAGTGGCATTCATCAATATTAACCTGAACGGCATGGATGCCGCCAAATTGGGTGGCGAAGCGATTCTGGCGGATGCACGGGAAGGTCTGAAAGCTTTGCAAACGGCTTTACAGGGACGGCAGTACCACAGTGAATACGGAACATCCGAGATCGCCAATCTGCGGAATGAGTGGAACGCCGAGGTAGATCGACTCTATGGGCTGCAACATGAGGCAGGACTGGCACAGACGACCGCGGTCGGTGTTATTAATCGGACCATTGACCCTTCTTCTGTCATTGTGTGTGCGGCGGGAAGTTTGCCTGGAGACTTGCACCGTCTGTGGCGCGCTTCGGCACCGAAAACATACCACATGGAGTACGGCTTCTCCTGTATGGGCTATGAGGTGAGCGGGGCATTCGGGGCAGCTCTTGCCGAGCCGGATCGTGAAGTGTATGCCATGGTGGGTGACGGTAGTTACCTTATGCTGCATTCTGAACTGGTGACGAGCTTGCAGGAACAGAAGAAGATAACGATTTTACTATTCAACAACAACGGATTTCAGTGTATTCATAATTTGCAACGGGAGCACGGAAGTGACGGTTTTGGCAACGAGTTCCGCTATCGGGAATCGGAGAGCGGACGACTGACCGGGGATTACATGCCTATGGATTTTGCAGCCCATGCCCGCAGCCTTGGAGCCAAAGCCTATAAGGCAGAGACGACAGAACAATTGGAGCAGGCGATCAGAGACGCACGGAATGAGACCGTGACTACACTGATCGAAATTCCAGTCGTGCCCGGAACCAATACTGGCGGATATGAGTCCTGGTGGAATGTGGGCGTGCCAGAAGTGTCCAACGAGGAAAAGGTGGTAACGGCTCACCACGCCATGCAGGCAAACCGTGCCAAAGTAAGACCTGTTTAATAGGCCATTTTGCATAAATTCAAAGAGTGTCTTTCACATCTGCATGATAAAGAGGGAATGCTTCACGTGTATATATGTTGTATGAATCAGGGTGCTTCTTCCTCTAAATATTTTCACCCAGCAACGAGTTAAATCGAATGATGCAAAAATGTTGAACCACAAAAGGAGACGTGGAGCCATGAACAAGCTGCCATTTCAGCTCGGAATTCATCCGATCAACTGGGTCGGAGAGGATGTAAAGGAGCATGGTGATGCAACAACATGTGAACAGATTCTGGATGACATTCAGCGACTTGGCCTGACAGGTACGGAAATGGGACGCAAATATCCTACGGATCCAGACACATTGCGGGAGGAGCTGGGCAAGCGCAACATCCGCCTCGTTTCCCAGTGGAAATCGGTATTGTTCTCCGACCCGGCGTATCGTCAGTCTGAGCTGGACAGCTATCGCAGACACGCGGAGTTTCTGCAATCAATGGGCAGCACGGTGATTAGCACGGCGGAAGTAGGTGGCTCCCTGCATTTCGATCCAAGGCGGACACCGCATGAAAAAGAAGTACTGAGACTCAGTCAATCGGAATGGCATATCCTTGCTGAGGGTCTGAACGAAGCAGGTGCCATCGCCCGTGAGCACGGGTTGAAGCTGACGTACCATCACCATGGAGGTACCGTTGTTGAGCAACCGGATGAGATTGATAAATTGATGGAACTGACAGACCCATCTCTTGTTTATTTGCTCTATGACACAGGTCATGCTTACTACGGCGGAGCTGACCCGTTAACTCTCCTACGCAAGCATTATGACAGGATTGCCTATATTCATCTAAAGGATATTCGTCCTCAAGTGCTGGACGAAGCACGGGCGGAACAGTCTGATTTTGTGGGCTGTATTCGTAAAGGGGTATTTACGGTTCCCGGAGATGGATGTATTGATTTTGCACCGATTCTGCAGGAGTTGGTCACACGGGGGTATGATGGCTGGGCGATGCTTGAAGGGGAACAGGACCCTGCGATTCATAATCCGTATGAGTACGCGCGGCGATCGTTGCAATATATGGAGTCCTTATACCAGCACAGCTGATAAAGTCATGGCCATCGGGAGAGAGCCGTACCATGAGGTAAAGCAGATTATAAGTGTAGTTTGATAAATGTATCATTCAAAATCCCATCACAGAAAGGGGTTCAAATACAATGACTTACGTATCCTTTCCTGATTCCAGGAAGATGGATTTCACCGCGATTGGCCGTCTGTGTATCGACTTGAATGCCAATGAGATCAATCGCCCGATGGAAGAGACGATGACCTTTACGAAGTATGTGGGCGGATCTCCGGCTAATATCACGATTGGCATGTCCAGGCTCGGTATGGAAACGGCATTTATCGGCAAAATCGCGAATGACCAGATGGGCAGGTTCATCAACAGTTATCTAGAGCGGAACGGGATCGATACGTCAAATGTGGTAACGGACGATACCGGAGCGGTGACAGGACTTGCTTTTACCGAGATCAAAAGTCCAACCGATTGCAGCATTCTAATGTACCGTGACCACGTGGCTGATCTGCTATTGCAGTCGAGAGAGGTGCAGGAACAGCTAATTGCCGACTCCAAAGTTTTGCTCATTTCAGGTACAGCCTTAGCACAGAGCCCATCGCGTGAAGCGGTATTCCAGGCGCTGGCGTATGCGAAAAAGCATGGCACAATCATTGTGTTCGATCTGGACTATCGTCCTTACACATGGACATCAGCCGAAGAGACGGCAGTCTATTATAACCTCGCGGCCGAGAAATGCGATATTATCCTGGGCACACGTGAAGAGTTCGACATGATGGAAACGTTTGACCATAATCCAGACCATAGCGATCAGGTGACCGCGCAAAAATGGTTCGATTTCTCAGCTAAAATTGTCGTCATCAAACATGGCAAGGAAGGCTCCATTGCCTATACAGGTGAAGGGCTATCTCATCAAACGGACAGCTACCCTGCGCGTGTGGTGAAGACCTTTGGAGCAGGTGATTCCTACGCGGCGGGATTCCTGTATGGGTTGATGCAGGGATGGACGATTAAACGCAGCATGGCGTTTGGCAGTGCGGCAGCATGTATCGTTATCTCCAGCCACAGCTGCTCGGATGCGATGCCAACGGTGAAACAAGTGAATGACTATATTGAACGCTGCAATCGAGGCGAAATTACGGTTTCTTGAAGCGTGCTGAAGTACTTGGAGTGGATGGAGTAATTATTAACGCAACGCACATATAAGCGAAGGGAGACAGGGCTATGGGAAAAGGAATTTCGGAAGCGTCAGTAACAGCGACAATGGTTCAAAACTGGATCGGGGGTGCCTGGGTGACCCCAGCGGCAACCCGTACCGAGCCGGTCGTGAATCCGGCTACGGAAGAGGTCATTGCACACGTACCACTTTCTGAACAGGCGGATGTGGACTTGGCCGTCCAGACGGCACGGGAGGCGTTCCCTTCCTGGAGTTGCACACCGGTTCCCCGCCGTGCAAGGATTCTATTCCGCTACCAGCAGCTGCTGGTGGAGCACTGGGAAGAACTCGCGCGGCTGGTTACGCTGGAGAACGGTAAAAGCTACGCGGAAGCCTACGGCGAAGTGCAGCGTGGCATCGAATGCGTCGAATTCGCGGCAGGCGCCCCGAATCTGATGATGGGCAAACAGCTGCCCGACATCGCCACCGGGCTGGAGTCAGGCATGTATCGGTACCCAATCGGTGTAATTGGGGGAATAACCCCCTTCAACTTCCCGATGATGGTACCGTGCTGGATGTTCCCGCTGGCTATCGCGTGCGGCAACACCTTTGTTCTGAAGCCGTCCGAGCGCACACCGCTGCTGGCAGGCCGTCTGGCTGAGCTGTTCAAGGAAGCAGGGCTTCCAGACGGCGTGCTCAATATCGTTCACGGTGCGCATGATGTCGTGAATGGACTGCTTGAACACAAGGATGTTCAAGCGATCTCTTTTGTCGGCTCACAGCCTGTGGCTGAATATGTTTACACTACCGCATCCGCACATGGCAAACGGGTACAGGCGCTTGCTGGTGCCAAAAATCACTCGATCGTTATGCCGGATGCCGATCTTGATCTGACGGTGAAAGAAATCACCAGTGCGGCCTTCGGATCAGCCGGAGAACGCTGTATGGCCTGCTCGGTTGTTGTCGCCGTCGGCGATGTTGCTGACACGCTGGTGCAAAAACTGGTGGAAGCAGCAGATCGTATCACCATTGGTAACGGCATGGATGAAGGGGTATTCCTGGGTCCTGTCATTCGTGGTCCGCATAAGGAACGTACACTCAGCTACATTGAATCCGGAGAACAGGAAGGCGCTGCTCTGATTCGGGATGGTCGCAAAGATGAAGCGACAGGCAAGTCCGGTTATTTCGTTGGTCCGACGGTATTTGATGAGGTGCAGAGCACTATGAAGATTTGGAAGGACGAGATTTTTGCACCGGTGCTCTCGGTAGCGAGGGTAGCTACGTTGGAGGAAGCAGTGGAACTGGCCAACCGTTCCGACTTTGCCAACGGAGCTTGCCTGTTCACCCGCAGTGGGGCAAGCATGCGCCAATTCCGTGAGACGATTGATGCAGGCATGCTGGGCATTAACTTGGGCGTACCTGCGCCAATGGCATTTTTCCCTTTTTCCGGCTGGAAGAAATCGTTCTACGGTGATTTGCATGCCAACGGTACAGATGGCGTTGAATTTTATACTCGCAAAAAAATGGTTACTGCCCGCTGGTAGTCACTCAGGGCATACCCAGCCAATGGAAGAACGTTGAGTCCACATGGACACATACAGGGAGGATAACGGAATGGGCAAGGATAAAGTGAGAATTGGCATTATCGGCGCTGGTCGTATTGGTAAAATTCATGCGGACAATCTCCTGCGCAACCCGCATGCCGAGATTGTTGGCATCAGTGATTTGTTTGCAGGACCCGAGCTGGAGGAGTGGGCTTCCAGCCGTGGTATTCCGGTGGTAACGACAGATAGCAGCCAGCTGATCGCCATGCCAAATGTGGATGCAGTGCTGATCTGTTCCTCAACAGATACGCATGTACCCCTGATTGAACAGGCAGCCCAGGCGGGCAAACACATTTTTTGCGAGAAGCCGGTCAGTATGGATCTTCATCAGACTCAGGCAGCTGTTGCAGCCGTGCAGAAGGCTGGGGTAAAGCTGCAAATCGGATTCAATCGTCGCTTCGATCATAACTTCAAACGGGTACGTGCACATGTGCAGGAGGGAACGATTGGTGATCCGCATATTATTAAAATTACTTCTCGTGACCCGAGTCCGCCGCCAGCGGAGTACATCCGGGTGTCTGGCGGAATCTTCATGGATATGATGATCCATGATTTCGATATGGCCCGGTATCTGTCCGGTAGTGAGGTGGAGGAAGTCTATGCCCAGGGCAATGTGCTGATTCATCCTGTTTTTGCGGAACACGGCGATGTGGATACGGCCATTGTGACGTTGAGTTTTAAAAATGGAGCAATCGGCGTCATTGATAACAGCCGCCAAGCGGTATATGGATACGATCAGCGAGTCGAGGTATTTGGCTCATTGGGCAGCGCAACAGCTGCGAACGATCATCCGAATACGGCAGAAATTAGTACAGCAAATGGATTGATGCGCGACAAGCCGCTGCACTTTTTCCTGGAGAGATACAACGAAGCGTACGTGCAGGAGACTGCTCTTTTCATCGACGCGATTCGGAACGATACACCTGTCATCGTAAACGGGAATGATGCCGTTCAGGCAGAACGCATCGCATTCGCCGCACGCATGTCCATGGAACAAGGCAGACCTGTGAAGCTGCGGGAAGTCCCGGGGATGTCGGTGGAATCGCAGACGGTTGCCCAGTAGAGCTATTTTCAAAATAACAAGTTCATTTCATCTAATAGACAGCCGTCAGGATTACGGATAAATACCGGAAGGAGTGGAAGGAAGCATGTCAGAACGCGTAGTAAAACCTGTGTTGAATCCAAAAGCAGACGGAACGTTGTTGACGGTCACACCAGAGTCTGCGGGATGGGAATATGTTGGGTTCCAGGTGGTGCAGCTTGCGGAGGGACAGACCCTAACTCGTGAGAGCGGGGATCAGGAACTCTGTATTGTGCTTCTCAGCGGCTTGGCGAATGTAAGTACTCGTGAATATACGTGGGAGAATATCGGGAAAAGAATGAGTGTTTTTGAAAAAATTCCTCCGTATTCGATTTACGTATCCAGTTCAGATCGAGTGGAGTTAACAGCTCTTACCGCATTGGAGATTGCCATATGTGCAGCACCAGGTAAAGGCACGTATCCAGCTCGGCTGATTGCCCCGGAAGATGTAGGTGTTGAGACGCGTGGTTACGGCAATCTGGAACGACAGATTCACAATATATTGCCGGAACAAAAAGAAGCAGACAGTCTGCTTGTCGTTGAGGTGTTCACACCAGATGGACATTGGTCGAGCTATCCGCCGCATAAACATGACCGGGACGCCCTGCCTGACGAATCATTGCTAGAGGAGACGTACTATTTCCGAGTGCAGCCTGAGCAGGGGTTTGCCATCCAACGGATATACACCGATGATCGAGCTGTAGATGAGACGATTGCAGTGAACAACGGCGAAGTTGTGCTTGTTCCGTGTGGATACCATCCGGTAGGTGCTCCTCCGGGATACGACGTCTACTATCTGAATGTGATGGCAGGACCAACCCGGACCTGGAAGTTCCATAACGACCCGGACCATGATTGGCTGATGAATAAAAAGTAGTATTGGCTTCAAGTTGCGTATGCGGACTTCCCCCTGCATAATGAGAAGAAAACGATTACCTATATATAAGGGAATTTATATATAGCACAAATGGGGAAATAACAATGAAAGCAACCATATATGATATAGCACGCGAGGCGGGGGTATCCATTGCAACCGTCTCACAGGTCATTAACGGCAAAGGTAAAATTAGCGAGAAGCGGCGCGCCGAGATTATGGAGATCATGGAGCGGCTTCACTACCAGCCGAGCGCTATTGCTGCTGCACTTACGGGTAAGCAGACATACACGCTCGGGCTGCTCGTGCCCGATATCTCTAATCCGTATTTTGCCGAGCTGGCCAGAGCGGTAGAAGATCGCAGTCGGCAGTTGGGTTATAGCGTCGTGATTTGCAGCACAGATAATAAGGACGAGCGGGTAGAGCGGTATTTGAATCTGCTTCAGCAAAAAAGGGTCGACGGCATGATGATCGGAACAGGTATCGACAATGCCGAGATTCTGTCTCCACTCCTGCAACAGTCGATACCTGTTGCTCTAATTGCCCGTCATATGCCGTCGTTATCGGTACATACCGTTGCGATCGATGACAGGCTTGGTGGCGCCTTGGCAGCACAGCATCTGCTTGAATTGGGTCATACTCACGTAGCGGTGCTGTCCGAACCGTTCAAAGTCAGCAGCAGTCAGGAACGTGTACGCGGATTTCGTGAAGCATTGGAGCAGGCGGGTTACTCTCTTGAAGCCGATCAGGTGAGAGAGTCATATGCCGATTTGGGTTCAGCCAAAAAAGAGGCGCTCGTGCTGCTCACGGAAAAGAATCGAGCCACAGGCATCTTCTGTTGTAACGACATGCAGGCAATTGGTGCGCTTCAGGCTGCCAAAGAACTAGGACTGCGTGTGCCTGAAGATGTATCAATCATCGGATTCGATAATACGATTCTGGCTTCGGTAACCAGTCCGCCTCTGACGACGGTTGCCCAACCTATTGAGGATCTGGGGCGTCGTGCCGTTGATTTATTAATTGATGAGCTAAAAGATGAAGGTAAATCACCGCAAAAAATTGTCCTGAAGCCTGAATTGGTCATTAGAGACTCAACAGGAAAGGTATCAGATCAATCTTAAGACTACAGCCCGGTCCTGAAACATATACGTCGTCCACATAAAACAAGCCGCGTGCACCTAAGGGTGAACGTGGCTTGTTTGAGTTAAATCTTGAACTTCTTCACTTCTTCGTACAGTGTATTGGCATGCTGCGCCAGCTCATTGGAACGTTCCGAGATGCTTGTAATGTAATTGAACTGTTCCTGCGTGGAAGAAGCAACCTCTTCCGTGGAAGCCGCACTCTGTTCCGACATGGCTGCAACACTGGAGATCATTATGAAGAGGTTTTTTCTTTATAAAATGCATGTATTTAATGGGTTATTTTAATGATCTAGAACAATATTTGGATGAGGTGGTATACTTATAATGAACTTTAATTTCCTGATTCACCCAATAACGAGAGGAGAGCTCAATGAAAAAAAGAACCAAAACCATTCTTGGTGTGGTCGTTGTAATCGTGATTGCAGCTATTGTGATACCCATGTACATTTCGAGACAACATACCACCTTTCGAGCTGAAGTCACGGATCATATGAGTATGCTGGATACACTGGACATTCTGATTATCAAAAAAATACCGACCACCGATCCATACGATGAAGAAGAAGTGACTATTAAAGATCCCCAAGAGATTAGAAAGATATTAAAGCTTGCGAAGGATATCGAATTAAGAAGAGTAAAGCAAATAGATATCTCCGAGCGATCGGAGGGGAACCCATATTACTATGACTGGCAGCTTTTGACGAAGAAAGAAGATCGATTTACAGAAGGCTTTGGAATTACGTTTTATAACGAACATGCCGTCTCTATCTACAGCGGATACAAAACTAGAGATCAACTTGAAAATTATAAAATTACCAATGATTTTAATTTAAATGAAATGGAACGCCTCTTTACCAATTTGAAGGAGGGTAAAAAATGACGGAATATCAATTACGTCCGATTGAAGAGCAGGATATCCCTTTTCTGTGGGAGATGTTGTATGCATCCATGTTCAAGCGGGAGGGCGAAGAGCCTTTTGAACCTGAGATCATTCATAGCCCCGGCATGTCCAAGTACGTTGAAGGTTGGGGGAGAGAGGGAGATTTCGGATTTATCGCCGTGGATTCTCAGGGCAAACGTATGGGTTCGGTGACGTTGCGATTTTTTAATGAGCAGAATGCGGGATATGGTTATGTAAATGCGGCTACACCCGAGATGGGAATGGCTGTGGTTGAGACAGCGCGTGGCAAAGGAATAGGCACCCTTCTCATTCAGGCGGCGTTAGATGAGGCTCGAAAGCGGGACATTGACGCCGTTTCGCTCAGTGTTGATCCCGATAACGAAGCAATTCGGCTTTATCGGCGTTTCGGATTCGTCGAACAGGGCATGTGTGGCACATCTGTAACGATGGTGTGCGTGATGAAACCATGATCTTATCGCAAACAGATGAACATATTCATTTCATATGGAGAGTTTGCAAAATACAAAAAGGCGTTCCCCTTATATGCTGGGAAGCGCCTTAAGATATATATGCCTGCATGTTCATCGCACCATATTTCCATTATGCTCACATAACAGCCCTATTTAATTAGTTCAATAAAAAAGCCAAAGCTTCATCATATGTTTCCCATTGGAATTCGGTCTGATGCTGCGATTCTTTGGAGATCCGGTTCAGCTGCATTTTGGCAATCGCCCCGCCTACCGCTACACTCGCACGCTTCATGCCCCACTGTGCCAGCAGCTTCTGGTGCTCCACCATTTTCTCTTTTGTATCCTGAGGAAATGCCTTCATATTGCGCATGTCCACCAGCACATCAAATGAATTACCCAATTGCTCCGCTATTTTTTTTATCTCGGTATTTGTTTGTTCCACCTGTTCAGGAGAGACCATCCCTTCCCAAACTATTTCAATAATAGGTTTAGGTGAATCCAATCGTTTTACAGACATTTGGCAACTCCCTTACGATAAAATATTATGTACGATATAAGTCTATTGACCTATTAATTATACCCTCAATTTGCAGAGATGAAAACAAAGTTCACTATATTCTAATACTTATGAACTATGTCCTCCTAGCAGATACAACTTCAGGGAAACGTATGTTGATGAGCTAAATCGGAAATCAAACATAAAAAAGCCGCCCAGTCACGAGGAATCTGGACGGCTCTTAACGATGCCTAAAAACCAATCTTCAAGCTGCTACCCTCTGTGGCTATTCCTTCCGAGCGGTTGATGGGCAGCTTTTGTTCTGCTGAGAAGCCGAGCGTCTCGCCGTCATGCAGGGTTACATCGTTTTCAACAACATAAGTCGCAGTCATATACATCATTTCAAATACTTCACTTAACGGCTTTGCGGATTGAGTGATTTCCATCTCCTCTTTCCCGAAGTTGCGTAACCCATAAGTGTAGGCCGATGCGCCTTCAGGACTTTGAAATAGTCCGATGAAAATCCAGAGGGAGACGGGCAGCTCACCATCCTTGATTAAACGACTGATGTCCACGTACTGGCCTGCTTCCACCACAAGTGGCGCCATATATATAGCCAACGCATGGTCCAGCTGGAGCAAGGCACTCGCTGTTTGGGTGAACAGAATATGTGCCTGAATGGCGTCAGTTGCATTCAGTACAGAAACAATAATCTGAGATTGATGTCTTGAAGTGACTTGTACCGCGTCCTGCCACAGCACATTTAATTTGGCATTTTCCTCTACTTCGTGGTCAGGAATAGGAGCATTAATGTGTGCACACACCACTTGCATTCCATCCACTTCGAAAAAAAGATTGCCTTCCTCCGGACGTTCGTCAATCTCAATATTCCACTCGTTTTTCATCGTGCTAATGAAGTGATCAAAATTACAATCTTCGTGTTCCAGCAAAACAAATCCAACGATGGTTTCGCTATATGGAGCAGTATGTACGGCTCCACCTGCGGTGGAGTTTTCCTTTTTGCGGCGTCGAAGCTTGTCAAACAGTCCCATAAAACGTTCTCCTTTCCAGACCAATCACAGTGATTAGGCATAATCCGATGCCTTTATAACCATACCTTACCACATTGGAGCTTTTAATGAATCCCGGCATGGTAATGGCCATCAGGTGATCAGAGGAAAAGAACGAGAAGTAATGCAATAATCGCAGGCAGCCCTTGTTTGATAATGATGGACCGAGTAGCGGTTACACCTCCGTAGAGGGCGGCGATAATGACACATGCCAGGAAGAAGATCTGAATGTGCTGTCCGACGGATGCATCTGGATAAACGAGACCCCAGATCAAACCTGCGGCCAAAAATCCATTGTACAGACCTTGATTGGCTGCCAGGGACTTGGTGGATTCCGCTAGTTCAGGGGTAAGACCGAAGGTCTTCATCGTGCGTGGACGGGTCCACAGGAACATCTCCATCACCATGATGTAGAAGTGCTCAATGGCTACAATAGCCACGAAAATGATAGTAATCAAAAGAAACACCTTGCTTTCTTATATGTCATTTATTTACTTGTCCCACTCAGTATAAATGTTTGCCATCCGAACTGAAAGTATAAATTTAATTTTACACAAATTAATTGTGTGATTTGTTAATGGGTTCATGATTCTCGTTTAAAATGAAGCCGCGGATTAAGTACAAAGATAATCATACGCTGATTGTCGAAAATCCATTCATTGGGTAATAATGAACAATAAAGAAGTAAACTTACTCATGGAAAAGGGGGGATTAGCGTGGGTGTGGGAACCGTTCAATTCGTCCTGCTGGCGGATGATCCATCAACGTTTGTTACACGAGTCGTACCTTTTATCGATATTGAGCTCGCTGGAATTCCGAGTGATCGGCATTACGGTCTGTTGCGCCCGGCGGACTCCCGCCAGAAAATATACAAACGGGGAACGCCAATCGCAAATCGTAGGCAAATCAGTATTGTCTCAGAAGAGGAATGTGCTCTCATAGCACAGAAGATGAATATTCCTGAAGTACGCCCGGAGTGGCTCGGTGCCAACATGCTGATCCGTGGCGTTGAAAAGTTGACGGAGCTTCCTGTCGGGACCCGACTTCTGTTTCCGGATGGAACCGGGCTGATCTGCGAAGGGGAGAATCTGCCCTGTGTACACCCTGGAAAGATCATTGAGCAAGTCTACGAACAGGATGGTTTGCGCAAAAAGTTCGTGCCAGCCGCCCGCAAAAAACGCGGAATCGTCTGTTCAGTCGAGCGTGAAGGCATCATCCGTACCGGAGATACTATCGAAGTTATTCGCCTGTCCTGAGGCTTCAGGACAGGTTTTTGCATTGCAGTCTAGCCCTTTGCTTCGACTGTAGATAATCTCAGTTTATCCTCTGGAATGGACGTATTCTTCAGGTGTGCTGCCGATTATGGACTTGAAGTCTTTGATAAAATGCGACTGATCGTGATATCCAAGGTCCTGGGACAACTTAACCAGATCGCAATTCACACCCCGCTCCATCAGCTCAGCAGCATTTTGTAGGCGGTAGAGCTTGATCACCATTTTGGGGCTGATGCCCACATACTGATTGAACAGGCGCTGGAGCTTTCTGGTGTGCATATTCCAGGAAGCAGATAAGTCATCGACTCTCAACATATCCCGATGCTGCTCAATATACAGCACAATCTGGCTAACCAGAATGGCTTGATCATCAGGAGGAGGAAGATGTTTACAAAGTAGCTGATCCATATAACTGACTTTGTCCGCATCACTTCCGTCCCCGAGCAGACGTTCTTCGAGCAGTGGAGCATCGATACCAAGCACACCAGAGACATCCAAGGGGTTTCCATACAATGTGGATACGGGAGTACGAATGAATGGATAGAAGCCTCTAGGCTTAAACTTCACCCCAAACACGCTTCCTTTTCCACGGACAAGATAGGAGAATTTCTGTCCAGATGGACCGAAGAAAAAGGTGTTTCCCCGCTCTACCACCAGATTGACACAGGGATTCGGAACCACATGCTGCGGATATGGATCATGCCCGGTAAGATCCCAGGAGACGATCCAGAAATGCTTGACCAAAGAACTCAATGCTTCGGAAGGGGCATAACGTGTCAGGCAATATCTTTTGTCGCCCGCATCCAGATTCAGAAGACCCATACTGGGTCTGACAGCATGATCCGCATGTTTCATCTCGTCAATTCCTCCAGGTATCTCGTCAATTCTGCTTCGTTACGAACCATGCACAATTTATGTTGGTGAGGCTGCAAAAACGCCATGATTAGCGCCTTTTCCTTATGGTCATGTTGATAGCTCCATTTATACATCTTCCAGAGCATAGTGAAAGTCTGTCGGTAATTTCCTTGTTCCAGCCCGAGCTTCTGTACTGTGAAACGTTTGAGAATGCGCACATTCCTTTTCCACACGGGGGTATTCAAATAGACGATAAGATCAGCCTGCTCGAAACTTCTTTCCACCCATTCATAGTGTACTCCTTCAATAATCCACTGATTGGAATAAACGGCTTTTTGCAGGAGTGTGTCCCGCTTCTCAGGGCTATTGCGAATATCCTGTCCTTTAGGTACACGGTGCCACACAATGTTGTCGAGCTCATAATAAGGAAGGTCTAACCTCGCGGATAAGAGGCGGGCCAATGTAGATTTGCCGCTGCCGACTGAGCCGATAATATGTATTTTGTTTGGCCTGAATTTGATCTTGTATTGTTCACCGATCATTCTGTAATCAGTCCCCCTTGATATTACCTTTGCTCTCTGAACAACAACGCCCGAACAGCGAAACGTGGCAAAATAAGTTGTCTGCGCCATCTGGAAGGCTGGCTGAGCAGTCGATAAAGCCATTCCAAGTTAAGCTTCTGCCATATGGCAGGTGCTCGTTTGGTTTTGCCGGCCAGAATATCCAGGCTTCCCCCGACTCCGATGGCTACACGAGCATTGAGTTGATGGCGATATTTGTTGATCCAGTGTTCAGCATTGGGTGCTCCTAGGGCCACAATAAGAAAATCAGGTTGTGCCTCTTGAATTTCTTCTACAATGCTTTGCTCCTCGTCCGTTGTGAAAAATCCATGATGTCTGCCACGCACAACGACTCCCGGATAGTTTTGCGCAATAACATCCACAGCCCTCTTACTGACACTTTCTTCTGCCCCGAACATATAAAAGGACCAATTCTTCCGGCTTCCTTCCTCCAACAAACGAAAAAGCAGATCACAACCTGTAACCCGTTCGGTCAATTGTCCACCCCGAAAGCGGGATACCATAACAATGCCCGCGCCGTCAGCGGTCACAATACCTGCCTGATCTACGACTGAACGAAGCGCCTGATCCTTCTGGCAAGACATGACGATTTCCGGATTGCCTGTGATGACATGGAACAGTTCGGATTGTCTCTGATCGATTACATCACCAAGAATCGTAACCGTCTGATCCATAGTTATATTGGGAAATGGGATTCCCATAATATTTGTTGTTTGGTTCATATTTTAGTTCCTTTCTGGATGCTAACTATCCGTCCCCAGCTTGTATACATTTCCTGTTATTTCATTCCATTTTAGTATATCTGATCTCCTGGCAAAGCACTATATTTGTTGAAGTTTAGCACCGGATGAAAAGTCCGAATTATCAAGCTTCATGGCATCTAAAATCTTTTATTTTCGCTGTTGTCGTGTTTTTACAATACTTCGTTTGGGGTATAACGATAGGATAGTGTTGCAAGCAAGTGTCAGTTGTACCTTCAATACAACACATAAAGGGAGTGAGTTCATGGAATTGAAATATGAGTTCTATATTAATGCCGGACAGGAAGATGTGTGGAATGCCCTGATCTCGCCGGACGGTACACGGAGCAGCTTTTTTGGCAGCGAACTTCGTTCCAATTTCCAACCGGGCCAGCCGTTCGCCTATGTAGGGCCTGGGAATGATGGTGCAGAGACGGTTCATGTGTACGGTGATATTCTCGAATTCGAACCTTTATCCCTATTAAGTTACCTTGAGCATCCCGGACCTTCCTACCACGCCAATCACGCCGAGCTTCAATCCAGAGTAGTGTTCCAGCTGGAGAAGGTAGGGGAATGTACGAAGTTAATATTGATTAATGACCAATTTACGGACAACCATCCATCTTTTGAAAACGCACAGAGTAGCTGGTGGATGATCTTGAGCAGTATCAAGACATGGGCAGAGACGGGCGAAACGCTGAATTTTGGCTGGTAAAGGTCCTATAGCGAGAGATATATGGATGTAACATCATAACAATATGAAAAAAGCGCTGATAAGGCGTTTTTTTCATGTTGTTTTCGCAAATGAATGAAAACCCTCTACATTTAATGTCTAATTATGTCGAAATATATAGAAATGACATTAGAGGAGAAATCGCGATGTTTCGTAAACGAATCCAAATCATCAAGCAAGCCCCTGCGGGTTCGCTTCAACAATTATTAGAATACAGTCGTAAACTGGTTAAAGACGCAGAGCAAGGAATATATAACAATCAGCTGGAATCAACCGAGGATTTGCAGGAAGCTGGTGAAATTGCACATAATATCAATAAAGCAGTACATATTCTGAAGAAGCAAAATGAAGCAGCGGAAATGCGCCTCAAAATGCTGAATCAGGCGTTGAATATTGGACTCTGGGAGTCCGAGATTGTTGCAGGAGATCCTCTGGATGGCAATAATATCATTGCTTTTTCCAATGAATTTCGTCAAATGTTAGGCTTCAGCAATACGAAGGATTATCCCGATGCTTTCGCAAGTTGGGCCAAATCCATCCATCCCGACGACAGACCCCAGTTGGTTCAGGAGATTACGAAAAACATTAATAAGTCTTCTGAGATGGCTGCATACAACGTAACGAGCCGAATGATAACGAAGAGTGGAGAGGTACGCTGGTTCCGGTGTCTTGGACAAGTTGTCAGAAATGACGAAGGCGTTCCGGTTAAACTTCTGGGAATCATGTTTGATATTCATGATGAGAAGAGCAAATCCGACGAGTTGGAAGCACTCGTTACCCGTTATGACCTGGTAAATCGTGCATTAGTGGAAGCACCGTGGGATATGACCGTTGTGGCCGGAGATGTGGTCAACCCGAATAATGAATTTTGGTGGTCACCACAGTTTCGCCGAGAGCTTGGGTTTACCGATGAGCAGGATTTCCCGAATGTGTTCAGCAGTTGGAGCAGCCGGCTTCACCCGGACGATCATGACCGGACGATCAATGAATTTGCCAAGCACATGAATGACTACAGTGGACTGACACCTTATGATCTTGATTACCGTCTGCAACGTAAGAATGGGGAATATCGCTGGTATCATGCAGGTGGCGAGACGGTTCGGGACGGTAACGGTGTACCACTCCGTGTAGCGGGAACCATTCGTGATGTGACACATGAGAAAAATAAGGAACAGATCGTTGAAGCGATGAATCAGAAAACAAAACTTTTATCCGAATCTATCGGTGAGATGGTGCGTGGAATTAATTCGATCACCGATCAGGCTCAGGAACTGGTTACTGCGCAAGAGTTATCCGCGGACGCGGCCATTCAGGTGAAGAGCAGTGCAGATGATACCCAAAACATTACAGCGTTTATTCGGGAAATTGCCAGCCAAACCAATTTACTGGGTCTGAATGCAGCAATCGAAGCAGCCAGAGCGGGAGAACTTGGTCTTGGTTTTGGAGTTGTGGCCGGGGAAGTGCGGAAGTTAGCTGACCATAGCTCGCAGGCAACCGTCAATATTGAAGATAGCATGCAGGCAATGAAGACGTTTATTGACCAGATTCTGGAGCACATTGGCAACATGTCCACACTGACGCAGAATCAGGCGGCCCTAACACAGCAGGTAAACGCCTCGATGGATGAGATTAATATGATGTCGCAGGATTTGGTGAACTACTCACGGAATTTGTAAGGTTGAAAAAGGTGTAACCCTTTCGATTTGTTGGATGATAAAATGAATTGCATAAGAAAAAACCACCGAGATGCATTTCTGCTCTCGGTGGTTTTTTGTATTCTCAACGAAACGATATATGCAATGCTATGTGTTAAATTAGACTTGTTGAACTTTGATCAGGTTCGTATTACCGGATTGACCGATTGGAACACCAGCGGACAATACAATGATGTCGCCTTTTTCGATATAACCAGTTTTGATTGCATTGCGTGTAGCAGACTCGAACATTTCATCGGTTGTTGTTACTTTGTCGCCCATAACCGGAATGACACCGGAGAGCAAGCAGATTTTAGCCAGTACTTCTTCATGCTGTGTAACCGCGATGATCGGTGCTTTCGGACGATATTTGGAGATCATACGCGCCGTAAATCCACTCTCTGTAGAAGTGATGATCGCTTTGGCATTCAGGACGAGGGAAGAGCTAACTGCTCCCTGACTGATAACTTCGGTAATATCAGCTACCTGTTGAGCGGATTTTTGGTTGAATTGTTCTTTGTAATCAATCATCGTTTCGGCACGGCGAGCAACAGCAGCCATCGTGCGCACGGATTGTACCGGATATTTACCTGCTGCCGATTCACCAGACAACATTACAACGTCTGCCCCTTGAAGAACAGCGTTAGCAACGTCACTAACTTCGGAACGGGTTGGACGCGGATTCACTTGCATGGACTCCAGCATGTGTGTTGCTACGATAACCGGTTTACCTGCACGGTTACATTTATCGATCATTTCTTTTTGCATCATAGGTACGTCTTCGATTGGTACTTCAACCCCGAGATCTCCACGCGCTACCATGATACCGTCAGATGCTTCAATGATATCGTCCAGGTTGGTCATACCTTCCTGGTTTTCGATTTTGGAGATAATTTGTACATGATCTACACCGCGTTCTTTTAGGATACTGCGAATTTCACGAATGTCGTCGCCTTTACGAACAAAGGAAGCAGCGATGATTTCGATACCGTTTTCGATCCCGAATCCGATGTGCATAACGTCACGTTCCGTTACACCTGGCAAAGTCGTTTTGATTCCTGGCAAGTTAACCCCTTTACGTGGTTTCAGAATGCCGCCGCTGATGATTTTACAGTGAATATCGGATCCTTCCACGGACAGTACAGTCAGATCCACCAAACCATCATCGATGAGGATGCGATCGCCAGGTTTTACTACGAGGTTCAATTCCGGATAGTTTACCGAAATACGCTCAGCGTCACCAAGAATTTCTTCTGTAGTCAAGATAAGCTCTTTACCGGCTTGCAGGTGGCAGGATGCTTCTTTTAGTTTGCCAATACGAACTTCCGGTCCCTTGATATCCATCATAATCGGTATATACGTATTCAATTCGGAAGCGGCTTTGCGGATATTGTTAATCCGTGCCACGTGATCTTCCAGCTCACCATGAGCCATGTTCAGACGGGCAACAGTCATCCCTTCCTGAATCATTACTTTTAACAATTCGATTGAGTCACAAGCAGGTCCCATAGTACAAATAATTTTTGTTTTCAACATGCTATTTTCCTCCTCATATGTTTGCTTATATGTGTATTGTAGCGTTTTCTGTCGAATCAGGGTATGAACTATAGTACAATGATTAGAATATAGTCCAATAATGAGGTGTGTTATGGTCACTCCATTAGAAGTACGACACATTAATGGTGTTGGTTGGTACGAAGAAGCGGTGCAGTCACAGGCGACTTGGCGATTGAGCTTGGTTACTTATGGAAAATGTGTATATTGGGTGAACGGAGAGAAGCAGATCATGGAGAAAGGTGAACTGCTGCTAATTCCCGCTGGCATTCCGTATTACGGCAAAAGTATTCCTACCGTAACCCACACGCAAATTGTAGTTCAATTACAGGGGGATCATGCACAAGGTTTGCCCGCGCTGGAACGGAGTGAGGCCTTGCGACATAAGCCTGGATGTTATGAACTGATTCATGAACGCATGAAAGCCATCCAACAACAATGGCAGGAACGTCCGTCTTATTATGTCATGATGAGCCAAGCCTTATTGATGGAAGTACTTATTTATATAAATAGGGAACTGGATCGCGGAGTTATTCCACCGGAGAGACATGTTCATGCGGAGCGGATGAAGCGATACATTGAGCGGCATTACCGGGAGAAAGTTACGAAAGAAGAGCTCGGGGACGAGATCCGTAAAACCCCAAATTACGCAGCCGCGTTATTTAAAAGCATGACGAATCAGACGATCAGCCAATATGTTCATGATCAACGAATGAAAAGGGCGGTGTATTTGCTTACCGAGTCACAACTCTCTATTCAGGAAATTGCAGAATTTCTCGGTTACCGTGATCTGTCTTATTTTTACCGGATATTCAAGCGTTTAATGGGAAGTCCTCCATCTGATTTGCTCCATGAACGTCCACCTATTGTATGAAAGACAGGGTCTTCATGGTCTCGTCTTGAAAAGTTCTTACATTTAAACATCAAGCTGCATTCATGCAAAAAAAAGAGGGCCTCGGCCCTCTTTTTGGTCTCACGACAGTCGAATTACTCCTGCCTTTGCCATATAAATCATACACTAAGCGTTGCTGCTTGTATTTGTAGCCGTGATTGGCTGTTTTGTTTTTTTGCTTGCCAGACCTGCGCGAACCGCAAATACATGCACAGCCCAGTACGCTGCTTCCGCGAACAGAATGCCGCCTGCTACATCCAGCAGCGAATGCTGCTTCACAAACACCGTCGAAGCAATGATCAGCCACAGCCATATCGACCAGGAGATTCGTGCCAGTGGTTTGAAGTTCAAATGGCGATTGATGATAATGAAGAGCAGATAGCTTGTGAGACAGTGAATGCTTGGAAAACAGTTGAATGGAGCATCATTGGTATAAATAAATTGTACGAGCGCACTGCTTAGACCTGTTCCGATAGCTTCTGGTCGCGGCACGTAAGTAGGGAAGACCGCAAAAACGATATTGGCTGCGATTACCCCTACGTTATAGGTAATTATCATACGCCAGAATAGCGATTTGTTCGTTAGACCCAAATAGAGAAATCCAAGATACAGAATCGGCATCCAACTGACATAAGGATAAATAAATTCTTTGATAAAAGGAATCTGTGTATCAATCCAGGCATAATTGTAGAAGACATCACTTCCGGTGTTACTGCCCAACAAAACATAAATGGAACCTTGAAGCGGTATACATAAGATTGCCAGCAAATGTCCCCAGCGCAAAAATAATGCTTTCATAGTATCCCCCTGATTTTGTTCTTCATTTCGCAGCTTTCATCTTAACTCTTCATATATATGACGTTGCAGAAATGTCGTACCCCTGCACTGAATCATTCTATTATTACTATAATAGACATTTTAGCACTTGAGCCATACCTGATTGTAAGGTAAAAGCTGTAAGAGGAATTCTCTTTTTTGTTACTTTTATAGTTTTATCCAGAAAAGGATATCCGAATATCCAATAGATATGATACAACTAAATTGTCATATGAGTTCATGTGACAACCATTAAAAATGAAATGAGGCTGGTACAATTTATGAAAACCCCGCAATCCAAGCAAAATCAATCCTTTTCCGCGCGAAGGCCCGTGCTGACGGTAGTCATTATTGAACTGCTCCTTTTGCTGGTGGTTTTTGCGGCAGGGGCGGTCGCTACCGTGAAGCAACTGGACTACACATCACCCGTATTGATGTCGTTTACTCCAATTGCCCTCGTGCTCATTATTTATCTCACCCTGCGACGCAAATGGAGAGAGACTGGATTTCGCTCCATAAGAACTATCCCGGCAAGTCATGCAAAGTATTATATTCCACTACTCCTTGTACTGGGTACTCTTGCGCTGAAAGGATTTACTGAATTAACCTTGTCCAAGGTCGCTTTTTTTATCTTTTTCACCTTGCTTGTCGCTTTTGTGGAGGAAACCATTTATCGTGGACTAATCTTCAAAACTTTGCTTCGTAAGAGTGCGGTTGCGGCAGTTGCGACTTCAAGTGTTTTATTTTCTATCACTCATATCATGAATGCATTATCCGGTCAGAGTATGTCAGACACCCTTCTGCAACTGATCTATGCACTGCTGTTGGGAGCAGCGCTCGCGCTGTTAATGTTGAAGAACGGAAATATCGTGCCGCTGATTCTGTTTCATTTCATACATAATTTGATTCAATTTCTTGGGAACGACCGGCAAGATACCGGAACACTTCCCTACGATATCTTCATATTGGTTGTGTTGGTTGCTTATTGCGTATGGTTGACGTTTAGCGTTCGAACGAAGTCATCTTCTCCAGAGAGTAGTACACCGGGGAGTTCAATGGTTCATTAAATGGGCGTGTGATCAGTTGATGCATAACTCTGTTTACCGCCAGCCATAGGATCGTGGTATACTTCAGTCTGGCGGTATGACAGGCTTGTTCATAATCGGAGGCCCGTTCATCCGTACAATGCATAGATAAATAGGTGATATTGTGGAAAAGACAGCACAGGCAGTGGCGGAATGGATGGTGCAGGAGATTAAATTCACCGGTACACTTCATCAGGAAGCTGCAATTGAATATGTAAAGTCCAATTTTGGTGAAGAATTTGTATTTGTGAATGAGAATGGTAATACTTCGTTATCAAAAGAAGTGAAGAAAGCGTTCCGCAAGCTACATCGTGGGCAGATTGCATGGGATCGTGATGCTTTTATGTGGGCATGGACCTAGTGTGTTATCATGTAATGGATTGAGCTTTCATGGATGTGTTGGATATGCATGTCAAAATATTTTATAGAAAATGTATAAGTTGGTTCGGATCTGCATATCCTTTCATAAGACCGCAATGAGCGGCAGGGCAAGCTACAAACCCTGTTCCAGTGCGTGCGAATACATGTATTTCCAAAGCTGTTTGAAAAGAAAATACAAAGATTTGCTTTTTGGTGGAAACGGAGTTATAATAAAAACAAGTTGTAGAGAGTGGAAAACCTAATTCACATATTGTAAAGGGCGATCACTTATAGGTTATGACTGGTACCTTTTTCAATGTGTGAATTTTTATTTGCTTGCTGCAAAGAACAAAGGAACATGTTAATCTTTATTTGGAGGTGTAATTCACATGCAAAACGGAACAGTAAAATGGTTCAACGCTGATAAAGGCTTCGGTTTCATCGAAGTTGAAGGCGGAGAAGATGTATTCGTACACTTCAGCGCTATTACAGGCGAAGGCTTCAAAACGCTGGACGAAGGTCAACGCGTGCAATTTAAAATTGTACAAGGAAACCGTGGTCCTCAAGCAGAAGAAGTTGTAAAACTGTAATTAAAGCATAGCTGCCTTTAACATGTTATAATGGTAAAGGCAGCTTCTTTTTTTTGAGCAGTTATAATGAAAGTCGGCCCAATAGTTGTCGAGACAGAAGTCCGGACGGGACAAAACTTCCGCTAAGTAGTGGCTTCTGTGAAATAACGTCGGATTAGATGTTTTTCCATAACAAAGGGGGTAGAAGTCATGTATAATCGCAAAAAACCGTTGGAAGAGATTCCACAAGCTGATGCGGCAATCTGGGAATGTACGAGTGATACGTGCAAAGGATGGATGCGGGACAATTTTGCGTTTGATAACGTACCTACTTGTCCGATATGTGCTTCTGAGATGGTCAGCACGACTAGGATGCTACCATTGCTTGAGAATTCGAATAGTAATCTTAAAACGATGCCTAAAGGAAATCGGATTTAACATAGCTTACCCGCCTCTAACGAGGTGTTTTTTTTTAAGTTGAACCTGACATCTTGTACAAAGGTAAGGGTATTAAATATGAAGTTCCCGGCATTCGTTTTGACGAATGCCTTTTTTTATATCTTTTTTTCCAATATGTCGGATAATGAAATGGAAATATATCCAATTTACAATGTATTTATTTGAATTCAGGGTTTGTAGAATAGATAGTAATCACATTTACACGCAATAAATAAAACGTTTTCGATAAAATTGTTAACGCTTACAGTTTGCCGATGACGTAATCGTATGTTCTCAGAGGAGGAAAAGCATTTTGAAGAAATGGTTAAGTCTTTCACTGGTTGCTGCTTTAAGTGCGACTCTTGTTGGTAACGCTTTCGCGGAAAGTGTGGAACCGAGCTCGACTCAATCTCCATCATTGGCTACAAAAGAGCAGACTTATGATTGGGGAAGGGCCAAAGTAGTGGGTGGCGGCTTCGTTCCGGGCATTATCTATAATAAGGCAGAGAAAGACCTCGTATACGCCCGCACGGATATTGGTGGTGCATATCGTTATGATGCTGAGAGTAAATCGTGGATTCAACTGCTTGATTTTGTTGGTTTTGATGAATGGAACATGTCGGGTGTGGAGAGCTTGGCTACAGATTCCGTTGATCCGGATCGCGTCTATATAGCAGCAGGTACATATACGAATGACTGGACAGATATGAACGGTGTGTTATTGCGTTCAACGGACAGAGGCGATACTTGGCAGCGGACAGAGCTTCCATTCAAACTTGGCGGTAACATGCCTGGGCGTTCAATGGGTGAGCGTTTATCTATCGATCCGAACAACAACCGGGTGTTGTATCTGGGTGCTCGCAGCGGAAATGGACTATGGAAAAGCACGGATTACGGAGTGACCTGGAGCAAGGTAGACAGTTTTACAGCAGTCGGGAATGTAAAGGATGACTATAACGATATTGCAGGCGTAGCCTGGATTACTTTTGATCCAAACACAGGTTCGCGTGGCCATACGACTCAGACGATATACGTTGGAGTGGCAGATTCTGAGAAGAGCATCTATCGCAGTACGGATGGTGGGCAGACTTGGGCACCTATAGAGGGCCAACCTACGCAAGGGTTTGTTCCCCATCACGGTGTGCTCGCATCCGATGGCTCCTTATATGTCACTTACAATGAGTTTGTTGGACCATACAGCGGTGGTAAAGGTGCCGTGTGGAAACTGGATACGAAAACAGGGAAATGGACCGATATCAGTCCAACTGGTAATACAGATAACCCGTATGGTGGGCTTGCAGTGGACAGCAAAGATCCGAATACACTAATGGTCGCAACGATGAACAAATGGTGGCCAGATGACTTCATTTACCGCAGCACCGACGGCGGGAAGACATGGAAATCATTCTGGACACTGGATTATGCCAAAGACCCAAGTCGGGAAAATCATTTTACTATCGATTATTCTCTATCTCCTTGGCTGGATTGGGGCGAGAAAAAGGAGTTGCCTGAAACTTCACCTAAATTGGGATGGATGATTGGCGACTTGGAGATTGATCCGTTTGATTCGAATAAAATCCTATATGGTACAGGCGCAACGTTGTACGGTTCGGATAACGTAACAGCCCTAGACCGAGATGAAACGGTGAAAATTTCCGTCAAAGCGGATGGTATTGAAGAGACGGCCATACTTGGTCTTATCAGCCCGCCATCGGGGGCGCCTCTTCTGAGTGCGATGGGTGACATTGGCGGATTCCGTCATGCTGACCTGGATAAGGCGCCGGAGATGATTACGAATCCGTATCTCGGAACCAGTACGGATATTGATTATGCAGAGTTGAACCCGAATCTGGTTGTACGTGTAGGTAACGCGGAAGGAAAGGCTGCTCGAATGGGAATTTCCACGAATAACGGCGTAACTTGGAAGCCTGCTTCGAATGCCTGGATCTCTTCCGATGAAGATAAGACAGAGGGTGGACATGCGGCCTTTAGCGCTGACGGGAAATCGATTCTATGGAGTCCTGTCAGCAAAGCTGAAGGAGAAGCAAGACCGGTGAGTATTTCGACCGATCAGGGTGCGACCTGGAAAGCTTCGAAAGGTATTCCGGAAGGTGCACGTGTCTCGGCTGACCGTGTGAATGGATCTGTTTTCTACGGATTCTCGAATGGGGCCTTTTATGTGAGTCGTGATGGTGGCGTTACGTTTGAGAAAACGACCGCAACTGGACTGCCTGTTGCCTTAACGAGTAACTTCAAAGCTGTACCGGGTTCAGAGGGTGAGATCTGGCTGGCTGCGGGAAAAGATAACAAGAAACTCGATAGTACGTATGGTCTGTTCCATTCCGTAGACTATGGTCAAACCTTCACCAAGCTGGCTAATGTGGAAGAAGCAGCCACGATAGGTTTGGGTAAAGCGGCGGTAGGGCAAGAGCATATGGCATTGTATTCCTACGCCAAAGTAGAAGGAACGTATGGGATTTTCCGTTCGGACGATAACGGTGCTTCCTGGATTAGAATTAATGATGATCAGCATCAGTATGGTTCAGCCAATGTAACGATTACGGGTGATGCGAGAGTGTACGGACGTGTGTATGTGGGGACCAACGGTTATGGAATTGTAACAGGGAATCCAGCAGGCGCCGAGGGCGGAAATGTCGATTCTGAGCAAGAATCAGGTACAGGGTCATCTACAACAGCTCTTCCATTCACTGATCTGGATAGACTGCCTCAAGATGTACAGGATAAGCTGGTTGCTTTGCGTAAAGACGGAATTATTGACGGCAAATTGGGTGGTATTTTTGCTCCTTATGCAGGTGTATCACGTGCCGAGTTTGTGAAAATGCTGTCTGGTGTCCTTTCGACTGTATCCGAATTGCCGGAAGCAAAGGGATCGAAATATGCAGATGTAAAAGTGGGAAGTTGGTATATGGGTTATGTAGCAGCGTTGGAAAAGATGGGTGTTCTTGTTCCTACAGCTCAAGACAAATTCAGACCATCTGCTCTGATTACCGAGAAAGAAACGAATGAACTGCTGGCAAGCACATTGAAAGTGCTGAAAGCGGATCTGGACACGAAGGACCAGGGGCTGGTTTCTTATCTGGCAGAAGACTATAGCGCGGATGAAGTGTTGGGTGTAAGCCGGGGTAAAGCATCCGTAGTGTTATATAACCTGCAACAGTGGCTGCAGGAGAAACTTTAAGTCTTATAAATGAAAAACGAAGAACCTTCTCGCATGAAGCGAGAAGGTTCTTTGTTTGTTTGGAGAGTTTAGATGAACAGGAATGGCAGCAGAAACAGTGTTGCTACCAGAGCCAGATCGATTCCTGCTCCAGCTCCATAGCTGTAACCACCGTAACCCCCACCATATCCTCCATAACCATATGGGCCGTAGGCCGAAGATTTAACTTTCTTTGTTGCAACAGCGTTTTTCTTGCTGCTTTTTACAAGTTGCTGTTTGGATTTGACTGAACACAGTCGTGGTCCTTCGAAACATCCGTTCAAATAAACTTTGCCATCACGACATTGACTAAGCGTACCATACATATGCTTACCGTCGTTCATAACGAGACAAACGGAACGTCCAACGTGCGGAGAAACCGTTTCTTCACATACCGGATTAATTCTGTACATGCAAATCCCCCTCATTAGGTGCGGTTGCCGCTTGAATTCAACGGTTTGTATATCATAGTAAAAAAAAGAACGATTGGTATGGACGAGTACCCGGATATTAGATGGGGAGGAGCCGTTTTTATATCTGCTCCATACACTGGAGGGAGTAAAAGGGAGGGGAGCTCATGGATTATCATGATTTGCTGGCCCGGCTCGGAGAAGGGAGTGCCCATCCGGGAGGGTTTACAGCAACGATGCAACTGTTGGATACGCTGTCTCTGCCTGCGCATAGTAAGGTGCTTGAGGTGGGGTGTGGTACAGGGAGGACGGCTTGTTATCTGGCTCGAAACGGTTATCGGGTAACTGCGGTGGATCTTAATCGGCAGATGTTGGAGAAAGCGGTGCGACGCGCAAGACGGGAGCGCTTAGATATTCGTTTTATTCAGGCAGATGTGAAATCCTTGCCTTTCCCGGATCATTATTTTGATGTGGTATTTGTGGAGTCTGTCACTATCTTCACCCAATGGCGAAGTACCCTTACGGAATATAAGCGAGTGTTGAAGCCAGGGGGTCTCTTCATTGATCGGGAGATGGTGTTATCCGGAAGGAAGACAGAGGTGATGAGCCGAAGGCTGAAACAATTTTATGGAATAAGGACACTGGCAACCATGACTACATGGAAGAAACGTCTCAGACAGTGTGGATTTACTGAAGTCTTGGTCAAGGAACAGTCTCGTTCTATGGGAAAATGGGGCGTGGATCATGATCCTCATCGGGAGATGGATATGAGCTTGTTTGAGGATGAGCAAGTGCAGCGCATGGGTCGCACCAATGATCGTTTGCTTGCGAGATACGGAAAAAGACTGGGTTATGCGGTTTTTGAAGCAAAGTCATCAATGGATAGCGATAATAAACAGAAAGAGTAGGATTACTTTTTGGCGTAGAGGCTAGTCCAATAACGAATGTGAAAAAAATAGGCTGATGCCAAATCTGGCATCTAAAAAAGCAACCCACTTTAAAGTGGATTGCTTTTTCTTTGTTTTGGGACTCTCAATCCAATCCAGTAAGTGATGAAAATAGTTCACGCCAGAGTTTGGTTAAAAGCATTACAGCATATCGTTGTCGATAATACGCCAGTGATGCTTCAGTAGAGCTTCCAGTTGCGGTTTATCTTTGGCTCGAAAAGCGCTTACGATTTGGCGATGTTCTTCATTTACTTCATTAAGTACACTGGATAGCTTCGGCTTGTTGTCACTAACATACGACTGGCGAATAAAGCTGTTTTTTAACGTGTTTAACATCTCGATGACAGTGGCGTTACCGCAGCGCTGGATGTACAGGTTATGAAATTGATATTGACTCTTACTGTAAGCAGCCAGATCGAGCTGGGTAATATCTTCATCCATTCGTGCAACAAGGGCTTCCATCTCCAGGAACTCAGACGGTTTGAGGTGGTCTACTGCAAGTGTAGCAGCAAGTGCCTCAAGCGCACCGATGGCTTGCGAGAATTCGAGTTTTTTGCCAGCGTCAAAAGGAGCGACGATAAATCCCCTGCGTGGGATATATTGCAGGAGGTTGTCAGAAGTGAGTTGAAATAAGGCTTCCCGAGTAGGTGTGCGGCTGATGTCCAGCTTTTTGCAAATCTCCGCTTCATTAATCTTCTGATTGGGGAGCAGTGTCCCGTCTTGAATTTTCTGTGCGATATAATCGTAAACGTGATCTTTCAAGGACCGGTATTTGGGTGCCTCCATACCGAATCCCCCCTTCTGTATATAGTGATGATTGGATGTGTGAGGGTGTGAGCCCTGTAATGGAGCGCCGTTCGGGAGTTTCAAGTTTTTATCATCTTAACACCGAGGGGGGAGTTGGGCAAGCAATCTTAATGATCTAAAATGGTGTTAGTTTCATGTTAAATAATTTACGTAATATGGAATTATAGCGTATAAATGTGTTAAGTTCATTGCCATACAACAGATTGTTTGTTAGTATTACTTACATTAAAGCCCATATATTGTCTTGTGTATATTGTATACAAGTTATATGCCTTTATCATTCCAAAACAGAACAGGGGTATGTTGAGTGAAAAGAGTGCTTTTGCCAATGATGCTGTTGTTAATGGTGGTAATCATGTCGGCTTGTGGGCAGGAACAAACGACGGGGGCCGGATCGGAACCTTCTCCATCCTCGGAGAGTGGTGGCGCAGAGAAGAAAGTAATCGTACTTGGCACCAGTGCAGACTACGCACCTTATGAATTTCACAAAAGCATTAATGGCAAAGACACTATTGTTGGTTTTGACATTGAGATTGCCAAGGCGATTGCTGCGGACATGGGAGCTGAGCTGAAGATTGAGGATATGGATTTTGATGGTTTGCTTATGGCGCTCAGCACGGACAAGGTTGATTTTGTGATATCAGGTTTAACCCCTACAGAAGAGCGAAAGAAGAACGTTGATTTTACGGATATCTACTATTATGCAGAACAGGCTGTACTCGTTAGAGCTGACGAAGGCGAATCGATAGCCTCACTGGATAATTTGTCGGGTAAGCAGGTGGGTGTGCAGAAAAGCTCTATTCAGGAAGGCATTGCTCAGGACATTCAAGGTGCCAAACTTACTTCTCTTGCCAAAATTCCCGAATTGATTCTTGAATTGCAGACCGGGCGGGTAGATGCGCTTATTCTGGAAAAGCCGGTTGCGCATCAGTATGTAAAGAACCAGGAGGGACTGGTTGTTGCAAACGCGAAGATTGAACAGGCAGAGGATGAAGGAGGATCGGCTATCGCTGTGAAAAAAGGCAACAAGGAGCTCGTTGATCAGATCAACAGTACGCTGGGGAAGCTCAAAACGGGCAGAGATATCGATCGCTTCGTTGTTGAAGCGAATGAGATTTTAGGCGAATAAATCGGGCGAGTGAGGGATATGCCGTGAATTTAGATTTCTCCTTTCTACTGGAATATTGGCAGGACTATGTGCGTAGCGCGTGGGTAACATTGGAGCTTTCCTTCTTTGGGGTGTTGTTTGGCACATTACTGGGGGTTATGGTGGCACTGCTGCGTATATCACGAGTGTGGCCTATCAAATTCGTAGCAACGGCGTATATCGAACTCATCCGCGGTACACCGATGTTGGTACAAATTCTCATTATTCATTATGGTCTGACCGTAATCGGTGTGAACCTATCCGCATTTATGTCGGGGGTGGTCGCGCTGACTATGAACAGTTCGGCATACATGGCAGAGGTGTTCAGGGCAGGCATTCAGGGAATCGATAAAGGACAGACTGAAGCTTCGCGTTCTCTTGGAATGTCTCATGGCATGACGCTTCGCTACATTATACTGCCGCAGGCCTTTCGTAACATGCTTCCAGCTATCGGCAATGAATTCATTATTATCATTAAAGATTCCTCGCTTGTTTCCATGATCGGGATTGCTGAGATTATCTATACAGCCAGAGCCGTTCAGGGGGTTACCTTCCAACCGCTTGCCCCGCTCCTTGTTGCTGCTGCCCTCTATTTTATAATTACATTTACGTTGGCCAACCTGCTCACCTGGCTGGAACGCAGACTTTCCATATCCCGATAACTTGCATACGGACTCTACGAATGAGTGGATTTAGGTGATAGCGGAAAAAGTGAGCAGGAGTCGTAAATGGTCGTGGCGAAGCATACATTGATATTGTATTTTGTATACAATATAATCAAAGAGGGGTGCTGGGAGTATATGTCAGATTCGAAAATGTTAATGGATTGGTCGGAACGTTATGCTGCACCTAATTATCATCCGCTCCCGATCGTTATTGAGCAGGCGGAGGGAGTATGGGTCGAAGATCCGGAAGGTCACCGTTATATGGATATGTTAAGTGCATATTCGGCATTAAATCATGGGCACAGACATCCAGCGATTATTCAGGCACTGAAGGATCAGGCAGATCGGGTAACATTAACATCACGGGCATTTCACAGCAGTGCGGCATCACATTTCTATCAGAAGCTCTCGCAATTTACGGGCAAACCCAAAATTCTGGCCATGAACACGGGAGCTGAAGCGGTTGAAACGGCCGTGAAAGCAGTGCGAAGATGGGCATATCGATGCAAGGGTGTACCGGAAAATCAAGCTGAAATCATCGTATGCTCCGGAAATTTTCATGGAAGAACACTGACGGTCACCTCTTTCTCATCTTCAGAAGAGTACAAAAAAGACTTTGGACCGTTTACACCCGGATTCAAAATCATTCCTTATGGTGACATTGAAGCGCTTAAGCTTGCGATTACACCAAACACGGCCGCTTTTCTCGTGGAACCCATTCAGGGGGAAGCTGGTATTGTCATCCCACCTGAAGGATATCTTGCTGAAGTCTTTACACTGTGTAAACAGCATAGGGTGTTGACCGTGGCGGATGAGATTCAGACCGGATTCGGACGAACGGGACGGCGATTTGCCTCTGATTGGGAGGGGGTTGAGCCTGATATCTGGATTATGGGTAAGGCACTGGGCGGGGGAGTAATGCCTATCTCGGCTATTGCTGCTAATGCAGAAATACTGGATTTGTTTGAACCGGGTTCTCATGGCTCCACATTCGGGGGGAACCCACTCGCTTGTGCCGTGGCTGTCGCAGCACTGGAAGTTCTGGAAGATGAGAAGCTTGCAGAGCGCTCGGAGCGTCTGGGGAATTATTTTATGAAACAGCTTCAGGGAGTTCGCAGTTCAGCTGTGCGTGAGATTCGAGGTAGAGGATTGTTCATCGGTGTTGATCTGCATGTACCTGCACGTCCTTATTGTGAGAAATTAATGTCTGTTGGATTGCTCTGTAAAGAAACTCATGAGACAACGATCCGTTTTGCGCCGCCACTTACCATTACAGAGATTGAGATTGATTGGGCGTTGGAGCGAATTACTCAGGTGTTGAGTGACTGATAAATATTTCATTCTTTGATTACTTCATATAAGCAGCGAAGGAGCTGACCTACATGGAAAACAATGATATTGAATCTGCAGGAACGCTGAATGCTTCTAATGAAACGAGCCAATTACTTTTACGTCATCATGACGTTGCTATCATTAAAGTTCCTTTTGGATTAGGTGGGGCGCGAGGTGGTGCTGAGCTAGGTCCGGATGAACTCATTACTGCAGGATTGAAACGTGAAATTGCAAGCCTTGGGTTAAATGTATCAAAAGAGATCCGTGTAGATTGTCCCTCAGAGTCTGTTGCTCCAATTGAACGAAACCGTGTGAAATATTTATCCGAGGTTAGACAGGTGAGTGAGCGAGTGTGCAATGAAGTGTCTGGGGCGATAGCGGGAGGTTCTTTTCCGCTTGTTCTGGGTGGGGATCACAGTGTAGCTATAGGTTCTCTTGCTGGGGTGTCTGCGCATTATTCCAATCTAGGTGTGATCTGGTTTGATGCCCATGCGGATTTGAACACAGAAGAGCGTAGTCTGTCTGGAAATATGCATGGGATGAGTGTTGCTGCCGCTTTGGGGCATTCTGCATTTAACTTGTCTCATATTCCGGGTGCAGGGTCGTTCGTTAATCCTTCCAATCTGGTCTACATTGGCTTACGTGATCTGGATGTGTATGAAAAGGAACAGATCCGAGCCCTTGGCATTAAGAGCTTTACAATGCATGATATTGATCGGATAGGTATACAACAGGTTGTTGAACAGGCGCTGGCTGTAGTCGGGGAAGGAACAGACGGTATTCATATTAGCTTTGATATGGATTGTCTTGATCCGCGTGAGGCTCCGGGTGTGGGTACGCCGGTACCAGGGGGATTGAATTACCGTGAAGCTCATTTCGCACTGGAGCTGCTCGCTTCTACCAACCGAGTTACGTCCATGGATCTGGTGGAAGTTAATCCGCTATTTGATCAGAACAGGCATACGGCCCGCCTTGGAGTAGAACTGATTGCTTCATTGTTGGGTAAACGGATCTTATAACGGTTGTATAGATATTTCTTGTTCGGATGAATTCATGGTTATATAGAAGGTAAGGTCTAATCATATAATGTAAGGTTATATAAGAGCCAGGGTCAGACTCATCCATACGATCTTCAACGGAGTGAAGATAGGTATGAGTACTTCCCTGGCTAATGGTTGTTGGGTGCACTTCTTTACTTCTGAACGGATGGAGGGTGAAGTTAGCTTTATAGAGTAATAATGTTTGGTTAGCGTGGCTTTCTTTTTACCTAAGGAGCCTTGGGTAAATATACGAGGGCTCTACTATAGAAGAAAGAGATTGTAGATTATCTGATGGAGAATGTGGTTCTAAAGTTTTTTGAAAATAAAGCTTGCGTTCATAATCTGTACATGGTATATTCTAATTCCGGCCAAGAAAACACGAGAAACACGGTGC
>NZ_JBZVDZ010000020.1:0-2934 GCF_058408365.1 Paenibacillus sp. MDV22-iso6
TGCATATTGGATAAGCCCTCGACCGATTAGTACTGGTCAGCTCCATGCATTGCTGCACTTCCACCCCCAGCCTATCTACCTCGTCGTCTTCAAGGGGTCTTACATACTGGGAAATCTCATCTTGAGGGGGGCTTCACGCTTAGATGCTTTCAGCGCTTATCCCTTCCGTACATAGCTACCCAGCGGTGCTCCTGGCGGAACAACTGGTACACCAGCGGTACGTCCATCCCGGTCCTCTCGTACTAAGGACAGCTCCTCTCAAATTTCCTACGCCCACGACAGATAGGGACCGAACTGTCTCACGACGTTCTGAACCCAGCTCGCGTACCGCTTTAATGGGCGAACAGCCCAACCCTTGGGACCTACTTCAGCCCCAGGATGCGATGAGCCGACATCGAGGTGCCAAACCTCCCCGTCGATGTGGACTCTTGGGGGAGATAAGCCTGTTATCCCCAGGGTAGCTTTTATCCGTTGAGCGATGGCCCTTCCATGCGGTACCACCGGATCACTAAGCCCGACTTTCGTCCCTGCTCGACTTGTAGGTCTCGCAGTCAAGCTCCCTTATGCCTTTGCACTCTTCGAATGATTTCCAACCATTCTGAGGGAACCTTTGGGCGCCTCCGTTACTCTTTAGGAGGCGACCGCCCCAGTCAAACTGCCCACCTGACACTGTCCCCGCACCGGATTACGGTACCAGGTTAGAACCTAGATACGATCAGGGTGGTATCCCAACGGTGCCTCCACGCAAGCTGGCGCTCACGTTTCAAAGGCTCCCACCTATCCTGTACAGATCGTACCCAAATTCAATATCAAGCTGCAGTAAAGCTCCATGGGGTCTTTCCGTCTTGTCGCGGGTAACCTGCATCTTCACAGGTATTAAAATTTCACCGGATCTCTCGTTGAGACAGCGCCCAAGTCGTTACGCCATTCGTGCGGGTCAGAATTTACCTGACAAGGAATTTCGCTACCTTAGGACCGTTATAGTTACGGCCGCCGTTTACTGGGGCTTCGGTTCACAGCTTCGGATTGCTCCTAACCGCTCCCCTTAACCTTCCAGCACCGGGCAGGCGTCAGCCCGTATACTTCGCCTTACGGCTTCGCACAGACCTGTGTTTTTGCTAAACAGTCGCTTGGGCCTTTTCACTGCGGCCCCCTCGTGCTATTCACACTACCGGGGCACCCCTTCTCCCGAAGTTACGGGGTCATTTTGCCGAGTTCCTTAACGAGAGTTCTTCCGCGCGCCTTAGAATTCTCTTCTCGCCTACCTGTGTCGGTTTGCGGTACGGGCACCATCACCTGGCTAGAGGCTTTTCTTGGCAGTGTGAGATCATGACCTTCGCTACTATAATTTTCGCTCCCCATCACAGCCCAGCCTTAACGATGTGCGGATTTGCCTACACATCAGCCTCACTGCTTAGACGGACATCCATCAGTCCGCGTCACTACCCTGCTGCGTCCCCCCATTGCTCATAACGGCTTACGGTGGTACAGGAATTTCGACCTGTTGTCCTTCGACTACGCCTTTCGGCCTCGCCTTAGGTCCCGACTTACCCTGAGCGGACGAGCCTTCCTCAGGAACCCTTAGGCTTTCGGCGGATCAGATTCTCACTGATCTTTTCGTTACTCATACCGGCATTCTCACTTGTATAATGTCCAGCGCTCCTTACGGTACACCTTCAACCCTTATACAACGCTCCCCTACCCCTGATGCAAAGCATCAAGCCATAGCTTCGGTGGTGTGTTTAGCCCCGTTACATTTTCGGCGCAGAGTCACTCGACCAGTGAGCTATTACGCACTCTTTCAATGGTGGCTGCTTCTAAGCCAACATCCTGGTTGTCTGTGCAACTCCACATCCTTTCCCACTTAACACACACTTGGGGACCTTAGCTGATGGTCTGGGCTGTTTCCCTTTTGACAATGGATCTTAGCACTCACTGTCTGACTCCCGGAAGTAAGTCTATGGCATTCGGAGTTTGACTGAGCTTGGTAACCCTTGCGGGCCCCGCACCCAATCAGTGCTCTACCTCCACGACTCTGTTTTCCGAGGCTAGCCCTAAAGCTATTTCGGGGAGAACCAGCTATCTCCGAGTTCGATTGGAATTTCTCCGCTACCCCCACCTCATCCCCGCATTTTTCAACATGCGTGGGTTCGGGCCTCCAGTGCGTGTTACCGCACCTTCACCCTGGACAGGGGTAGATCACCCGGTTTCGGGTCTACGTCCACGTACTAAGTCGCCCTATTCAGACTCGCTTTCGCTGCGGCTCCGGCTCTTCACCTTAACCTTGCACGGGAACGTAACTCGCCGGTTCATTCTACAAAAGGCACGCCATCACCCCTAAAACGGGCTCTGACTTTTTGTAAGCACACGGTTTCAGGTTCTATTTCACTCCCCTTCCGGGGTGCTTTTCACCTTTCCCTCACGGTACTGCTTCACTATCGGTCGCTAGGAAGTATTTAGCCTTGGCAGATGGTCCTGCCGGATTCATACGGGGTTTCACGTGCCCCGCACTACTCGGGATACATCTCGGAGGGAACAGACTTTCAAGTACAGGGCTTTTACCTTCTTTGGCGGGCCTTTCCAGACCTCTTCGCTTAACCGGTTCCTTTGTAACTCCATGTGAGATGTCCCACAACCCCAAAGAGCAAGCTCTCTGGTTTGGGCTTCTCCGCGTTCGCTCGCCGCTACTGACGGAATCACTATTGTTTTCTCTTCCTCAAGGTACTTAGATGTTTCAGTTCCCTTGGTATGCCTCTACATAACCTATGTATTCAGTTATGAGTAACTGGAAATTACCCCAGCTGGGTTTCCCCATTCGGACACCCCCGGATCAAAGCTTGCTTACAGCTCCCCGAGGCAGTTTCGTTGTTCGCCACGTCCTTCATCGGCTCCTAGCGCCTAGGCATCCTCCGTGTGCTCTTAGTAGCTTAACCA